>NZ_JAGGPA010000098.1 GCF_018614035.1 Streptomyces sp. ISL-96 | reverse complement strand
GAATAAACCAACAGCGTCCGCGCAGTGCGCACCGGGCCCCTTCGCATGTCCGAACCGGACCGCGCGCCTGTTCGGCCTAGTCCGACGGCGGGTTCCCGGTGGAGATCTCCAGCTCGATCGTGGCGTCCTCGGGGTCAACGTCGGAGCCGGTCTTGGGGAACTGGTTCACCACAAGGTCCTTGCCCCAGAGCGGGTTGTCGACCCTGGCCTCTTTGATCTTCCAGCCTGCGGCCTGGAGGCACTGCTTGACGGACCGGATGTCCTTGTAGAGGAAGCTCGGCACCTCGACCTTGGCCGGGTCCGTCGCCGATTCCCTCCCCGGAGAGCAGTCGGTGGTCTCCATGGTTCTGGTGCGGTCCGGGCCCTTGTAGCCGGGCTTGGCCGCCTCCTCGCTCTGCGTGGGGTCGTCGGTGGCCTCGTTCCGGCCCTCCGGATCGTCCTTGAGCGAGATCGCGGTGATCAGGCCGCCGATCGCCAGCAGCACGACCACGATCGCCCCCACGATCACCGGCATGTTCCGGTCGCCGCCGCCCTGGTGCTGGGGGGCGTACGGCGAGGGGGCGGGCGTGTGCATCGGCGCCGGCGTCGGGTATCCGTAAGCCGGCTGCGCATGGCCAGGGGCAGGCGTGTGCGGCGCGTACGGTCCCGGAGCCGGCGTCGGCGGCTGGTAAGGCGTCTGTACGTTGCCGTTCTGCGGGTATCCCGGCTGCCCGCCGACCGGCGGGAAGACCGCCGCCCCGACCCCGGCCCCGCTCTGCGACGGGCCACCGGCGACGATCACCGGCGC
Source organism: Streptomyces sp. ISL-96 (assembly GCF_018614035.1). Taxonomy (GTDB): domain Bacteria; phylum Actinomycetota; class Actinomycetes; order Streptomycetales; family Streptomycetaceae; genus Streptomyces. The sequence continues at coordinate 10,325 of NZ_JAGGPA010000098.1, read as the reverse complement.
GGCGCCCGTCTGGCCCGACCCCGACACCCGCGCACACTCGTCGCGCATCGCGGCGGCGCTCGGGAAACGCTCGTTAGGGTTCTTCTTCAGCGCCCGTGCGACCAGGGCGTCGACCGCCGGCGGAATCGACCGGTTGATCGACGAAGGAGCCACCGGCTCCTCCTGCACGTGCGCGTAAGCGATCGCGAGCGGCGAATCCGCGTCGAACGGCAGCCGCCCCGTCACCAGCTGGAACAGCATGATGCCGACCGAGTACAGGTCGGAGCGCGCGTCGACGCCGCGCCCCAGCGCCTGCTCGGGCGACAGGTACTGCGGCGTACCGACGACCATGCCGGTCTGCGTCATCGACGTAACGCCCGACTGCATGGCCCGCGCGATGCCGAAGTCCATGACCTTGACCACATTGCGCTTGTTCATCATCACGTTGCCGGGCTTGATGTCGCGGTGGACCAGGCCCATCTCGTGACTGGTCTCCAGCGCGGCCAGCACATCCGCCGTGATCTTGAGCGCCTTGTCGGCCGGCATGGCGCCGTACTGCTCGATGTCGGCCTGGAGTACGGAGCCGAGCGGCTGCCCCTCGACGTACTCCATGACGATGTACGGCATCAGCGCGCCGTCCAGCTCGTCCTCGCCGGTGTCGAAGACCGAGACGATGTTGGTGTGGGAAAGCTTGGCGACCGCCTGTGCCTCGCGCCGGAACCGTTCGCGGAAGGATTGTTCCCGGCCCAGTTCCGTGTGCAGTGTCTTAATGGCAACCTGGCGGTCGAGCGCGGAGTCGTACGCGAGGTACACCGACGCCATTCCGCCTTCTCCGAGCAGGTCGCGCAGCTGGTACCGCCCGCCCGCGACCGAGCCGCCCGCGTAGCGGCCCTGTCGGCCGTCCTGGCTCATGACTGTGCTTCCCCCTCAGCGCAAGATTTACGGGCCAAGTCTGCCCCAGGGCACGGACACGTCAAGCGCGGTGCCCGTTCCGTGACCGTACGCGCAAGAAGCGTCGCGGAAGCGTTACAGCGCGGCCGTCCCACGTGCGAGGCACGTGCGCGGGAGGGCTGGTGGCACGCGTGTGTCAGGGGTCCGCCTGTGGTCCGCCTGTGGTCCGTCGCGGGTCCGCTGCGGGTCCGCCCGGTGGTCCGCGACGGGTCCGGAATTTGCACGGGTACATCGGCAACGGGTTTGATGGCCGGTCCATCTCGAACCGGAGCGTCGCGGGGAGGCTGTAGCGTGACGTGGTGGAGCACCTTGAGCCCATACCTTGAGGCCCATGAGGATCACCGCGGACGCGACGCGGACAGAAACGACGGCGAGGACTGATGGCACCCGAACCCGAGGGAAGCGGCGGCGGAGTGTCGGATGCCCCGGAAGCATGGGGTAAGGACGGATTGGTCGGCGATGGCCGATACCGGTTGACGCACCGCCTCGGCCGCGGCGGCATGGCGGAAGTATTCGCCGCCGAGGACGTACGGCTCGGCCGTACCGTCGCAGTGAAGCTGCTGCGCTCCGATCTTGCGGAGGATCCGACATCCAAGGCCCGGTTCACCCGTGAAGCACAGTCGGTCGCCGGCCTGAACCACCACGCGGTGGTTGCCGTGTACGACTCCGGCGAGGACCAGGTCGGCCCGCGCGTCGTCCCCTACATCGTGATGGAGCTCGTCGAGGGCCGCACGATCCGCGAGCTGCTGCAGAACGCCGAGGCGCCGGGGCCCGAGCAGGCCCTGATCATCGTCTCCGGCGTACTCGAAGCGCTCGCGTACAGCCACCAGCACGGCATCGTGCACCGTGACATCAAGCCGGCGAACGTGATCATCACGCACGGCGGCGCGGTCAAGGTCATGGACTTCGGCATCGCCCGTGCCCTGCACGGCGCGCAGTCGACGATGACGCAGACCGGCATGGTCATGGGTACGCCCCAGTACCTCTCCCCGGAGCAGGCGCTGGGCAAGGCCGTCGACCACCGCAGCGACCTGTACGCGACGGGCTGTCTGCTGTACGAACTGCTCGCGCAGCGGCCCCCCTTCACCGGTGAGACGCCGCTCTCGGTGGTCTACCAGCACGTGCAGGACATCCCCGTACCGCCGTCCGAGATCTCGGACGTGGCGCCGCCCGAGCTCGACGGGCTCGTCATGCGCTCCCTCGCGAAGGACCCCGACGACCGGTTCCAGAGCGCCGAGGAGATGCGCGGTCTCATCCAGTACGGCCTGTCGATGCTCCAGCAGCAGGGCAGCCACACCGGGATGTGGAACACCGGCCCCGTCGAGATGCACGAGGGCGGCCACACCCCGGCCGGCGGCACCTACGCGACGACCGCGATGGGCCACCCGAACCACGGCGACACGTCGCAGATGAGGGCGGGCGGCGCGATACTGCCGCCGATGAACCCGCACGACGGGGCGTACGACGGCGGGCAGGGCGGCGGCAGGGGCAGCGGCCGCGGCAAGATGTGGATCTTCGCGGTGCTCGCGATCATCGCGATCGCGGCGGGTGTCGCCTTCGCGATGGGCCGGGCGGGCGACGACAACACCAAGGAGCCGAAGAAGCCCACGGAGGTCACCAACAGCCCGAGCAAGTCGGAGAAGGAGCCCTCCAAGGAGCCCTCGCAGGACGAGGAGACCTCCCCCGAGACCGACCCGGGCACCTCCTCGACCGGCGGCCAGCAGCCGGGCTGGACCCCGCCGTACACGCCGTCGATGCCTCCGGCCAACACGCCGTCGAACACGCCCAGCAACACGCCGTCGAGCCCGACGGACACCGCTCCGGGCACGACGACGGAGGGCGGGACGACCGAGGGCGGCGACAACGGCGACCCCGGCACGGACGACGGCGGTACGTCCGAGGGCGGCACCGACGACGGCGGTACGACCGAGGGCAACACGGACGCCGGCGGTGCGACGGAGGGCGGCACGGACGCCGGCGGTACGACCGACGGCGGGACGACCGAGGGCGGCACGACGGACGCGGGTACCACCGGAGGCTGACCGGCGAGGCGGGAGCCGGGAGGAGGGGCGAGGGCCCCGCCCCTCACCCCGCGAACGCGTCGCACACCGCCTCGTACTCCTTCGTCCACCACACCGCCAGGGCCGACGCCGCAGGAAACTGCGGGTCGGCCCTTCGGTCGTGCCGCTGGTAGCGCCAGCGCAGTATCCAGAAGTCGTTGAGCCGCTCCCACCACACCCGGTGCACCGCCGCGGCCAGCTCCTCGGTCCCGGCCCCGGCCGCCCGCCGGTACGCCGCCGCGTACGCCCGTACCTTCGCCAGCTCCAGCTCCCCGTCCGGCCGTACGAAGAAGATCGCGGCGGCCCGTACCGCCTCCTCCGCGCGCGGCTGTACCGCGAGCCGGTCCCAGTCGACGATCGCGGCGGGCTCGGCGCCCCGGTAGAGGAGATTCAGCGGATGGAAGTCGCCGTGCACCCACCCGGTGGCGGTCTCGGCGACCGGCGGGGGCCGCCGGTGGGCGTGCCGCTCAAGGAGCGCCCGCCGCTCCAGGAGGCGGTGTTCCGCCAGTACGTCGAAGGTGCCCCGCGGCCGCCGCCGGCGCGCCAGCGGCAGCAGCTCGTCGATCAGGGCGAAGGTGTCGGCGGGGTCGGCGCAGTCCTGCGCACGGTCGTGCGTCCGGTCGTGCGTCCGCCGGGAAGCGTCCTCCATCACCCCGTCGGGCATCACCCGGTCCAGGCAGGTGTGCACGAGCCCCAGGAGCGCTCCGAGCCGCCGCGACTCCACTGTCGTGAGCTGGGCGCCGTCCCGGTGCCGGCCCTCGATCCACGGGTGCAGGGCGTAGCAGCGGCCGCCGATCACGGTGACGGTGCCGCCGTGGGTGTCCTCGACGGGCGGGGCGACGGGGACGCCGAAGGCCTGGAGGTGGCGGGTGGCGCGGTGCTGGCGTCTGATCGTGTCGCGGTCGTCGTCGAGGTGGTGCTTGAGGAAGTAGTCGCCGCGGGTGGTGACGAGGTGGTAGCCGTGGTTTAGCAGGCCCTGGGCCACGGGCTCGCAGGAGAGCGGGGCGCCCGGGTCGCGGTAGCGGCGCAGCAGGTCGCCGAGGGGCGGTGGAGGGGCGGCGAGTACAGATGAGCGTGGCACTCGCCAGATGTTAGATCACCAAGTCACAGAGCGTGCTCGCACCGTCGCTCAGGGCCGCTGTTCAGGGTGTGCGCGGTGACGAACTGCGGCTCGATGCGCATGTAGACGGGGTCGAAAGGCTCGCCGTCGACGTAATGGGGGCCGCGGCCGAAGAGCTCCAGTTCGGCGCTGCACGGGTCGAAAATCTCGGCAGTGCCGGTGCACTGGACGGACCACATGGCCCGCCCGTGTACGACATGTGGCCCGCGACGGCAAGGAAGGGCAGCGCCCGCATGTGTGCGTGGCTGTGGCTAGCGCCTCTCCACCGCCTGCTTGCGCGCCACGTACGCGGCGGCCTGCGAGCGGCGCTCCATGCCCAGCTTGGAAAGCAGGCTGGAGACGTAATTCTTGATCGTCTTCTCCGCGAGATGCAGCCGCTCACCGATGACGCGGTTGGTCAGGCCCTCGCCGAGCAGGTCGAGGATCTTGCGTTCCTGCTCGGTGAGGTTCGAGAGGCGGCTGTCGTTGCTGCTCCCGGCGGCGGCGCCGGCGCCGGTGCTGCCGTTGCCCGAGCGCAGGCGCTCCAGGACGCGGGCGGTCGCCACCGGGTCGAGCAGCGACTTGCCGGCCGCCACGTCACGTACGGCCGCCAGCAGCTCATTGCCGCGGATCGCCTTGAGGACGTAACCGGACGCACCGGCCATGATCGCGTCGAAAAGTGCCTCGTCGTCGGCGAATGAGGTCAGCATCAGGCATTTGATGTCCTCATTCCGGGAACGGACTTCGCGGCACACCTCCACACCGCTTCCGTCGGGCAGCCGTACGTCGAGAACAGCGACGTCGGGGCGGGTCGCAGGGATCCTGACCAGGGATTCTGCGGCCGTACCGGCCTCACCGACGACCTCGATGTCGTCCTCTACGGACAGCAGCTCGTGGACTCCGCGACGGACCACCTCGTGGTCGTCAACAAGAAATACGGTGATTTTTCGGTCTTTGGGCACGCCGTCATCCTCACACGGAAACTCTTCCCGTGCCGTGGGTCGCCGGGATAACGTGCCGTTGTTCCGGCGGCCCGCAAGGCTGTGACCAGTGCTTGTTCCCGAATTCTTCGATTTACTTGGATTTCCAAGCAAAATCGCAGGTCAAATGGGGTTTCGCAGTTATGCGAAGCACTGGGTAACGTTCCTTTGGCAGGGCGTTTCGCCGGGGCACCTGTCACACCTGTTCCCGGCCGAGTCGCACCCACCCCGTGCACGAGGACGCAAGCAGGTGAGCCGCACTGGTCACCGGCAGACCCCGGGGGCCGGACAGACGGAGGAGCACGCACGTGACCGTGGAGAGCACTGCCGCGCGTAAGCCGCGACGCAGCAGCACCAAGCGCGTCAGCGCCAAGAAAGCCCAGCAGTCCGACCCGGCCGAGCCGGAACTCGTACAGCTGCTCACCCCCGAGGGCGAGCGTGTCGAGCACCCGGACTACTCGATCGATCTGACCCCGGACGAAATGCTCGGCCTGTACCGGGACATGGTCCTGACCCGCCGCTTCGACGCCGAGGCCACCTCACTCCAGCGTCAGGGCGAGCTGGGCCTGTGGGCCTCGCTGCTCGGCCAGGAGGCGGCGCAGATCGGCTCCGCACGCGCTCTCCGTGACGACGACTACGTCTTCCCGACGTACCGCGAGCACGGTGTCGCCTGGTGCCGTGGCGTCGACCCGACCAATCTGCTGGGAATGTTCCGTGGCGTGAACCACGGTGGCTGGGACCCCAGCACCAACAATTTCCATCTGTACACGATCGTGATCGGCTCGCAGACGCTGCACGCGACCGGTTACGCGATGGGTGTGGCCAAGGACGGCGCGGACTCGGCGGTCATCGCGTACTTCGGTGACGGTGCCTCCAGCCAGGGCGATGTCGCTGAATCGTTCACCTTCTCCGCGGTCTACAACGCCCCGGTCGTCTTCTTCTGCCAGAACAACCAGTGGGCCATCTCCGAGCCCACCGAGCGCCAGACCCGCGTCCCGCTCTACCAGCGCGCGCAGGGCTTCGGTTTCCCGGGCGTCCGGGTCGACGGCAACGACGTACTGGCGTGCCTGGCCGTGACGCGCGACGCGCTGGAGCGCGCGCGCCGGGGTGAGGGGCCGACGCTGGTCGAGGCCTTCACGTACCGGATGGGCGCGCACACCACCTCCGACGACCCGACGAAGTACCGGGCCGACGAGGAGCGCGAGGCGTGGGAGGCGAAGGACCCGATCCTGCGCCTGCGTACGTACCTGGAGAGGGAGGGCTTCGCGGACGCGGCCTTCTTCGAGGAGCTGGAGACGGAGTCGGAGTCGCTGGGCAAGCGGGTCCGCGAGGCGGTGCGGGCGATGCCCGACCCGGACCAGATGGCGATCTTCGAGAACGTCTACGCGGACGGCCACGCCCTGGTCGACGAGGAGCGCGCGCAGTTCGCGGCGTACCAGGCGTCCTTCGCCGAGGAGGGTAAGTAAGCCATGTCCGTACAGGCTGTACACACACAGAAACTCCCTCTCGCGAAGGCGATCAACGAGTCGCTGCGCAAGGCCCTCGAAACCGACCCCAAGGTCCTGATCATGGGCGAGGACGTCGGAAAGCTCGGCGGCGTCTTCCGCGTCACGGACGGCCTCCAGAAGGACTTCGGCGAGGAGCGGGTCATCGACACCCCGCTGGCCGAGTCCGGCATCGTGGGTACGGCGATCGGGCTGGCCCTGCGGGGCTACCGCCCGGTCGTGGAGATCCAGTTCGACGGCTTCGTCTTCCCGGCGTACGACCAGATCGTCACGCAGCTCGCGAAGATGCACGCGCGCTCGCTCGGCAAGATCAAGATGCCGGTCGTCATCCGCATCCCGTACGGCGGCGGCATCGGCGCGGTCGAGCACCACAGCGAGTCGCCGGAGGCGCTGTTCGCGCACGTGGCGGGGCTGAAGATCGTTTCGCCGTCGAACTCGTCGGACGCGTACTGGATGATGCAGCAGGCCATCCAGAGCGACGACCCGGTGATCTTCTTCGAGCCGAAGCGGCGCTACTGGGACAAGGGCGAGGTCGACGTCGAGGCCATCCCGGGCCCGCTGCACAAGGCGCGGGTCGTGCGTGAGGGCACGGACCTGACGCTGGCGGCGTACGGACCGATGGTGAAGGTCTGCGTCGAGGCGGCAGCGGCGGCGGCCGAGGAGGGCAAGTCGATCGAGGTCCTCGACCTGCGGTCGATGTCCCCGATCGACTTCGACACGATCCAGACGTCGGTGGAGAAGACCGGCCGCCTGGTCGTGGTCCACGAGGCCCCGGTCTTCTACGGCTCGGGCGCGGAGATCGCCGCTCGCATGACGGAGCGGTGCTTCTACCACCTGGAGGCGCCGGTGCTGAGGGTGGGCGGCTTCCATGCGCCTTACCCGCCGGCGCGCCTGGAGGAGGAGTACCTGCCGGGGCTTGACCGGGTACTCGACGCCGTCGACCGCTCGCTTGCGTACTGAGGAGAGCTGTGACGATGACTGAGACTTCCCAGAGTTCCCAGCGGTTTCGTGAGTTCAAGATGCCCGATGTGGGCGAGGGACTGACCGAGGCCGAGATCCTCAAGTGGTACGTCCAGCCGGGCGACACCGTCACCGACGGCCAGGTGGTGTGCGAGGTAGAGACGGCGAAGGCGGCCGTCGAACTCCCCATCCCGTTCGACGGCGTCGTACACGAGCTTCGCTTCGGCGAGGGCGTGACGGTCGATGTCGGCCAGGTGATCATTACGGTGGATGTGGCGCCGGGGACTGCGGCCCCCGAGGCTGCTCCGGCCAATGCCCAGGTCCAGGCCCCGGCCGTGCAGGCCGAGCCCGAGCCGTCGGCGGAGGCAGCGGAGGAGGCCAAGCCTGCGGCCCGCCAGCCGGTGCTGGTCGGCTACGGCGTGTCCGAGGCCTCCACCAAGCGCCGCGCGCGCAAGGGGACGGCGGCTCCGGCGGCCGCGGTGGCGGCGGTCCAGACCGAGCTCAACGGCCACGGGCCCGGCGCTGCCGACGTCATGGCCGTGCCCGAATCGCGCCCGCTGGCCAAGCCTCCGGTCCGTAAGCTCGCCAAGGACCTGGGCATCGACCTGGCCGCGGTCACACCGACCGGCCCCGACGGGATCATCACCCGCGAGGACGTCCACGCGGCGGCCGCTGCTCCGGTACGCCCGGAGCCGGTCGCGGTGCCGTCCGAGCCGGAGCGGGAGCCGGAGCCCGAGACGGCTGCGGCTGAGGCCGCTGCTCCCGTCTCCGTCGGCGCGGCCCGGGAGACCCGTACCCCCATCAAGGGCGTACGGAAGGCGATCGCGTCGGCCATGGTGAACAGTGCGTTCACCGCTCCGCACGTCACGGAATTCATCACCTTCGACATCACCCGCACGATGAAGCTCGTCGAAGAGCTGAAGTCCGACAAGGACATGGCGGGCCTGCGGGTCAACCCGCTCCTCCTGATCGCCAAGGCGCTGCTGGTCGCGATCAAGCGCAACCCGGCCGTCAACTCGGCCTGGGACGAGGCGAACCAGGAGATCGTCCAGAAGGAGTACGTGAACCTGGGCATCGCGGCGGCCACGCCGCGCGGCCTGATCGTCCCGAACATCAAGGACGCGGGAGCGAAGACGCTGCCGGAACTGGCGGCGGCGCTGGGCGAGCTGGTGGCGACGGCCCGTGAGGGCAAGACGTCGCCGGCGGCGATGCAGGGCGGCACGGTGACCATCACGAACGTCGGCGTATTCGGCGTCGACACTGGTACGCCGATCCTCAACCCCGGCGAGTCCGCGATCCTCGCGGTCGGCGCGATCAAGCTCCAGCCGTGGGTCCACAAGGGCAAGGTGAAGCCGCGCCAGGTCACCACGCTGGCCCTCTCCTTCGACCACCGCCTGGTCGACGGCGAGCTGGGGTCCAGGGTGCTGGCGGATGTGGCGGCAATCCTGGAACAGCCGAAGCGCCTGATTACGTGGGCTTAGGCAGAGCGGAACCGGGCCTCGCCATGGGCGAGGCCCGGTTCACGGCTTCATGGTGCGACCTGCCCTTTCCCACGGAACGGTCGGGCGGCAGCCGTACGACGATGCCCCGCCGGGAAACCCGGCGGGGCATCGTCGTACGTGCTGTTCGTGATTAGTCCTGCTGTGCGCCCGCGGGCAGGGTGCGCAGCTTCATGGGCGACGACGTGGTGCTGGTGCCGAAGCCGTAGTTCAGCATCTTGCCGGCGTCGTTGTAGCGCTCCGTGACAGTGGTGCTGTTCAGGACGACGCCGATGAGGGTCTTCGTACCGCGGGTGGCGGAGAAGACCAGGCAGGGACCGGCCGTCGAGCCGGTGCCGGTCTTGATGCCAGTGGCGCCGCTGTAGGAGCCCAGCAGCTTGTTGGTGTTGTACCAGGTGTACGTGCGGGTGCCGCCGGTGCTCGTCGTCGCGGTGCTCTTGTACGACGGCGCCTTGACGACGGCGCGGAAGTTGGTGTTCTTCATGGCGTAGCGGGCGAGCTTCGCCAGGTCGCGCGGGGTCGTGTAGTTGTTGCCGGTCGTCGTGATGCCGTCGAAGGAGTCGAACTTGGTGTTCGTCAGGCCGAGCGAGCTCGCCTTCGCGTTCATCTTCGAGATGAAGTTCGTCTTGCGTGCCGCGAGGGTGGTGCCGGTGCCGAAGGCGTCGGCCAGGGCGTACGCCGCGTCGCAGCCGGAGGGCAGCATCGTCCCGTACAGCAGCTGACGGACGGTCACCTTGTCGCCGGTCCTCAGATCGGCGGTGCTCGCGCCCTGGGCGGTGACGTAGTCGCGGTAGGCCTGCTTGACGGTCACCTTGCGGTTGAGGTCGAGGTTGGTGGTGCTGAGCACCACGGCAGCCGTCATGATCTTCGTCGTGCTGGCCATCTGGCGCTTGGTGTCCGCGCCCTTGCTGTAGACCGTGGCGCCGGTCGCGTTGTTCAGCATGAACGCGCCCTTGGCGGTGACGGTGGGCGCGGTGGCCGCCTGCGCGGGCGCGGCCAGGGGCGAGACGGTCAGCAGTGCGCCCGTGGTGACGAGGACGGCGGCGGCTCTGCGGACGGCCGGGAGGCTGGTGATCAAAGAACGCTCCGAAGTTCGCGAATGCGTTGAAAGCGGACCACCTCGGATCGAGGGTCCCGACAAGAGACTCACGGGCACGTCGAAAGGATGTACGCGCCTGGCTGTGATTTCCGTCTCGCGACTGTCCGGCCCCGTCGCCGTCCGGGATGCGGACGCGGCGTTTTGTTGCACCTCTGTTGTATCTATGCTGTGCGCATGGTGCGTCCTGAAAGCT
>NZ_JAGGPA010000097.1 GCF_018614035.1 Streptomyces sp. ISL-96 | reverse complement strand
AATCAGATTGAGACGACATAGCCGGGCCAGGTACCGGTCAGGCGTTGCACCGCGGTGGCGCCGCCGCGGTCGACGGCCGCTTTGACGGCGGCGAAGATCGCGCCCTGGAAGGTGGCGGCGAGCAGGATCTCCTGCCAGCTGCGGTCCTCGTCAGTGGCGTCCGGGGCGTCTTCGTCGTGGCCGATGACTTTCCAGACCTGTTTGAAGAGCGCGCCGGCCACGACGCCGCTGACGGCGCCGAGTGCCAGGCCGACGGGCTTGTAGGCGACCTTGGACGCTTTCATCAGCGTCCCCTCCTCTTACGGCGCGCGAGGAAGAGCACTGCGAGCGCGGCGACTCCGGCGATCAGCAGGACACGATTGCCGCGCGCGCTCTCTGCCGCCTGATACGCCTTCTCGCGGACCGGGTCCGGGGCCGTCTCCTGGAACTTGTCGGCCACGGCAGCCGCGGCCTGCGCGATCTGCTCCTTGGTCTGTGCGGCCTTCTCACGCACCGGCTCGGGGGTCTTGTCCTGCACCAGGCGCACTGCCTGGGCGGCCTTGTCCTGCACCTGATTTTTGACCTGTGCCGCCTTGTGTTGTGCCTGGGCTTTGACATCGGCCTTGGCGGCCAGCGCTTCGACGGTCTGGCCGAGTTCCTCGCGGGTTCCTTCCACCTGCTCGCGCAGCTCTTCAGGGGTAGGCGTGGAGCCGTTGTTCTGCGGGTTGACGGTCATCGGTGCGCTTTCTCCTTGATCTCAGCGACGTCGGCTTTGACGCCGTCGATGGCTCGCTCAGGGGCGGGCGGGGCCGCCTTGCTGATCTGCTTCTTGCCCACGGCGGCGAGCACCGCAGCCAACGCCGCCAGGACCACGGTCACGGTCAACGCGGAGACCCAAAGCGGCCACATCAGGTTCAGCGCCACGATCGCGGTGGCGACAAGAGCCTGCAGGGCGAGGAAACCGACCACGCCGGCTCCGCCGAACAGGCCGCCGCCGATACCGAACCGTTTGCCCTTCCGCTGCATCTCGGCCTGCGCCAGGCGCAGCTCCTGCCGCATCAGCTGGGAGATCTGCTCCGACGCCTGCTTGACCAGCTCGCCCACCGGCTCCTTGGCCTCGGAGCTCTGACGCGGCGGGGGGTGCATGGACGTGCTCATCGTCCTACCTGCCTTTCCATGCTCAGCCGAGGCACGGTCGTATACGTGCCCAGACATGACTGCGGTGGCGGTGACCTGCCCGTTGGTGGCGATCCGTACGAAGTGGTAGCCCTTGCCGGGCTGGTGCCGCACGTCAAAGCGTGCCGCCATGACACCTCGCTCTCCGTTCGTGTCGGGTACGGGGCGGTTCCCGCCGCGTACCCGAGCCCCGACCTGCCATGCTGCCGACACAGCCCCGGAACTGGCGCTCAGAGCAGCCGGCCGAGCAGTAGCCGGGGTGCGCGGTTGACCAACCAGGCGCTCACCAGGCCGATGACGGTGCCGACCGCGACATCGCTGGGATAGTGCGCTCCGCTGTGGACACGCTCCACAGCCACCATCGCGGCAGGAACCGCGGCGGCCGTCCCCCACCACGGCGAGGTGAAGGCAACCGTGGCGGTGAGGCCCACGGCGGCCGCGGTGTGCCCGGAAGGGAAGGAGGAGCTGTCCGGCCGCTCCTCGACATCGTCGTGCGGGATCAAGTCCGCCGGGGGCCTGCGCCGCTCGAACAGCTGCTTGCACACCGCGTTCCCGATCACCTGCGCGGTCAGCATCCCGGCCACGCCCGCCACCGCGGCTTTGCGCTCCGTGCGCCCGCCCACGGCAGCCATAACGACGGCGATGCCCCACCAAAGTTTCGTCTTCTCCGCCGCGGACTCCACCGCCGACAGCACCTGCCGCGCCGAGGCGGAGTCCCAGGAGGCGGCCCGGCGGGTCAGCTTCCGGTCGACCAGACGAAGATCACAGAGAGGGTTCATGACCTGCTGGTTCCCCTCACCCGGTATCCAACACCTCGGATCCGGCACCCAACGGGGCCCGCTCAACCGCGCACGGCCTGGGGTCAGACGCTGCCCATCTCCCTGCGATCTTCGTCGGTCCACGTGTGGGTGTCGCGCGGCTGGACGTACGGCTCCTCGTGTTCGGGGTGGCCGCCGATGATGGCCCGCTCCCGGGCCATTTCCGCGTCGAATTCCAGGCCCAGGAGGATCGCCAGGTTGGTAATCCACAGCCAGACGAGGAAGACGATCACTCCGGCGAGGGTGCCGTACGTCTTGTTGTACGAACCGAAGTTCGCCACGTAGAGCGCGAAGCCGGCCGAGGCGACCATCCAGATGACCAGGGCGAGGAAGCTGCCGGGAGTGACCCATTTGAAGCCGCGGCCCTTGGCGTTGGGGGAGGCCCAGTACAGGATCGCGACCATGACGGTGACGAGGAGTGCCAGGACGGGCCACTTGGCGATCGACCACACCGTCAGAGCGGTGTCCCCGATGCCGAGCGCCGCGCCCAGTTGCCGCGCAAGGCCGCCGGTGAACACCACGATGAGCGCGCTGACGCAGGCCATGACCATCAGTACCAGAGTGACGCCCACCCGTACCGGCAGCACCTTCCACACCGGCCGCCCCTCCGGTATGTCGTACACGGCGTTGGAGGCGCGGATGAACGCGGCCACATAGCCGGACGCCGACCACAGTGCGCCCAGCAGACCGGCGATCGCCAGGACCGAACCGGTGCCGCCGTTGCCCTGCAACTGCTCGACCGCAGTGGAGATGACGTCCCGCGCCGAACCGGGAGTCATTTTCCTGAGGTTGTCCAGGATGGACTTGGTCGCCGATTCGCCGGCGATGCCCAGCAGGGAGACGAGCACCAGCAGGGCTGGGAAGAGGGACAGGACGCCGTAGTAGGTAAGCCCGGCCGCGCGGTCGGACAGTTCGTCGTCCTTGAACTCCGCCACCGTGCGCTTCAGCACGGCCCACCACGACTTCGTACGCATTTCGGTGGGCTGATCCGGCGCGTCCCGCTCCACCTGCGGATCCGGCCCGGCGCCGCCGCCGGGCCCGGCATCACCTCCCTCGCGCCCGTGGGTGTACTCGTCGTCCTCGTGTCGCGTACTGCCGTGCTTTCGCTGCCAGATCGGTGCCATGGCGTACGGGTAACCGGAATTCTGCCCTGGACACCACGCTGCCTCAACGCCTCAATGTCTCCTGGCCTGGACTTGTCTTCAGCACCCGGCAGACTCACGTCCCACCAGGCCCGGCTCGCCACTGCGGCAGCGCGAGGGTTACGACGGCCCGCGCCGACGTGCGCGGCGGGCCGCGCGGGAGTGGCGGTGCCGGCGGGAGGGACGGGTTGCGCAGGCGTTCTTCGTATTGGTCCAGTACGAGTACCAGGCCGAGGAAGAATGCGGGCAGCAACACGGCGATATCTGCCATCGGATCGGTGTCAGGCCGGGGCCGGCACAGGAACCTGGGCCGCGTGAAGGACCTCGGACAGGGGCAGCCCGAGGGCGTCGGCGAGTTCGGCCAGTTCTTGCTCGGTGGGACGGACGGGGCCGCTGGCCCCGTCCTGAGCGAAAGCCCTGATACGCGGGGTGCGGATACCGGTCCGCTCCGCGAGGGCCTGCGCCGTCAGGTGACGGCGGTGCATGGACACTTGCAGAAGTTTTCCAAGGTCGGCCATCTCTCTCGTTTGCCCCGCCAGGGCGCCGTCAGTCCAGAGCGTCTCCATGGTGGGCGCCCGCCCGGCATCGGCGGTGGGCTTCGGGTGCCCGTGGCAAACGGATGAGGCCAATACGTCTCCGTGCCGTTGCGTCTTGGAAGTGGGATCGCGTGGGGTTACGAAGACCTTGTGGGCCGGCCCGGTGCGGCGAAGCCCGGGCCGGCCACATTCGCGGCAAAGGCTGGGCGACCGGCCTGAGCACCGCACGAGTCTCTCGCGCAGTGACGTGTCAGCTGCCGACCGGCGTGACGCCGAACATCAGCATGCGGCGGCTGACGTCGTAGTGCACCGTTGAGGTCTCGGAGAGCAGGTCCTGGAGGACGTCCGCGTCGTCGGCGTCAACGGTCAGCACTTCTTCCGACGCGCCTTCGTCAAGCACCAGTTGCAGGGTAATAGTGCCCGGGGCCCCTGGAGCGCCGGCGACCCAGGTGAACTGGTAGTGGCTGAGCTGACGCACCTTGATGCTGTCATCCGTCACAGGCTGAGTGACCTTGGCCATGAGCTTTCTCCTTGGTCCAGAAAATGAACGGTTTCGGGTTCTACGGCTGCTGGCTGATCTTGAGGTCCTCCAAACCGGGTGCGCCTAGCACTCGGCCGCGCAGGGAGGCTCCGCCTCGGACAGTGGGCCGGGGCGGCGTGCAGCTGGAGACGGACACTTATGCTTCGCAGTGCCGTCCCGGCATGCCGTGCTCACGGGCGCGGCGAACGGCAGCCCATCCGGTGCCCCCAGCTGCGACCAGTGGTGAGGTGGCCCGGCGCAGCATCCCCAGCCGTTGCTGTTCGGGGCGCTGCTGCTCGCCGTGCAGGGCGTTGAGGACCAGTACGCCCGCGGTCAGCGCGGGTACGGCCCACTGCAGCACGACGAGCTGCCGCTGAGCTTGGTCGAGCCTGATCGGGTGTTCGGCGGCCATCTCTGCATCCCTGGGGTCCAGGGACGAGGCGAGTTCGACCTTCTTTCCCAGGACGCGGGTGTAGGCGGTGGCAGCGAGGGCTGCTCCCGTGAGCACCAGTTTGGCCACGGTGGAGGCGCCGACTCCCTGCTGGTAGGCCACCCGGGCGCTGTTCGCACCCAGCAGGCCGGCCCCTCCCACGAGGTGAGTACCGATCGCTGCTGCGTTCACCGGTGTCCAGGCTGCCCAGCCGGCGCTGGCGATCCGCGCGGTGGACATTTCGCCGTCCCCAGTCTTCTTCGCCGCCCCGTTCAGGCCGATGGCACCCATCAGGGAGCCACCGAACCAGGCCGCCAGCCCGATGTCATGCAGGCTGCGCATGACCGTATTGCGTTCAGACATCCGAATCCTTCCACGACTCACGCCCCGCCATCCGGGGCACCGCAACCAGCCTCAGCGCGATCACCGGCACAGACCAGGCAGGGCGCGCACACGGGCTACCAACTCAGGCCACCGTCGGACGACGAGCCGATGGCAGTGCTTCTGATGGCGCTCTTTGAAATCGGCCACCCCCTGCTCGGGGGTGACCCCACACCTGCTCACGATTCCCCAGCTGGGAATGAGATCGTCTCCGTGGGACAGGGGGCCGGTTTACTCCTCGGCCAATGAATCAGAGCTGGTTCGGTCCTTTGGGGACGACTGCATGGCGGCCTGCTCGCGGGCGGCTGCGGCGGCTTTCTGCCGGGCGATGTCCTCGGCGCGGCAGGGACCGCACACGGACAGGTCGCCGGCCTTCCATGCCTCGCTGTTCAGGGTGGTCTCCTCCCAGCGCTGGTCGGTGAACTTCTGCCCGCACCGTTTGCACACCGGCCGCCGTGCCTCCCGCTTAGCGGCCCGGAGCCGCTTCTCCTCCGCTTCGGCTCGGGCGGCCTGGCCGCGCTTTCCTGCGACGGCGGTTCCGTCAGCACACCCGTTCAGGCGAACTTGATGAGGAAGGCGCCGCTGTCGTGGTTACCGAATACCCACGGTCCCGCCGGGACGGGTGGAACTGGCCGAAGTACCCGTCCGGGCCTCGCCATCCTCATCCAGTCCATCCTCAAAGGAGTGAAGATCACATCTGGGAGTGCCTGTGCTGCTTCATACTCACTGGCCATGGCAGATGATCACGACATGTCCGGTCGTCCGGGACGGATCGATTGGCTTGTGGAACTGGAGCCGGTGGTCGCCCGGCTTGTTGATCGGCATTTGGGCACGGTGCGGGAGTGGTTTCCGCATCAGTACATTCCGTGGAGCCGGGGAGCGGACTTCGAAGGCCCTGTGGGTGGTACGGGTTGGCACACCAGCCAGTCGAAGCTGAGCACGGCCGCTCGTTCGTCGTTGGTGCTGAACCTGCTGACCGAGGACAACCTGCCCAGTTATCACTACGCGTTCGCCACCACCGTCTCGCGTGATGGTGCGTGGGGGGAGTGGCTGAATCGTTGGACCGCTGAGGAAGACCGGCACGCGGCAGCTATCCGGGGCTATCTGCACACCAGCAGGGCGGTGGATCCGGTAGAGCTTGAACGTGCGCGAATGCGCCAGTTGTCCGCAGGTTTCACCTCCACCCACGAGGGCGTGTTGCACGGGCTCGCTTACGTGACGGTGCAGGAGCTGGCGACGCGGGTGGCGCACCGTAATGCGGGCCGGCACAGCGGGGATCCGGTGTGTGAGCGGCTGATGACGCGGATCGCGGCGGATGAGAATTTGCACATGGTGTTCTACCGGGAGTTGTTGCGTGCGGCGCTGGAGATTGCGCCGGGGCCCGCGCTGGCGGCGATTTTGCAGGCGGTGCGTGATTTCCGGATGCCTTCTTATGCGGCGCCGGACTTCGCCCGGCTTGCGATGGACGTGGCGCTCGGCGGGATTTACCACGTAGGTCATTTCCACGACGAGGTGGCTGTACCGCTGCTGCGGTCTCTTGGCGTGCTTGACCTGTCGGCAGTGGGAGCGTTGGGGCGGCGCTGCCAGGAGGATCTGGGCCGGTTCCTGGAGTTGCTGCGAGCGGAGGCCCGTAGCTTCGAGGAGCGGCGTGCCCGGCTGGTGGAGGGCCGCGCCCGGTGGGAGACGCTCTGCGCCGGTGGCGGGCGCCCCGCCGCACCATCGCGGGGGACCGCGGGCGGGTCCTAGCCGGCAGTGAGGATGACGACGACGTTGTGGCCGCCGAATCCGAAGGAGTTGCTGGCCGCGGCTTGGATGCGCTGGGGGCGGCTTTTCTTGGTGACCACGTCCAGGTCGAACTCCGGGGCGGGAGCGTCGACGTTGGCTGTGGGGGGCACAGTGGATTGCTGGATGCTCAGTACGGTCAGGGCGGCTTCCAGGGCGCCGGCCGCGCCGAGTGAGTGGCCCAGTGCTCCCTTGTTGGAGGTGACGCTGGGGCGGTGGGGAAACATCCGGCTGATCACGTTGGCTTCGGCCGTATCGCCCTTGAGGGTGGAGGTGGCATGTGCGTTGACATGGTCTACGTCGCGGGCGCTGAACCTGGCGTCCGCCAGGGCAGCGACCATCGCCGTCTGGGCCCCGGTTCCTTGCGGGTGCGGGTCGGTCGGGTGGTAGGCGTCGCTGCTTGCCGCAGTGCCGGCGAGCAGGGCGCGGGGGCGGACGCCGCGGGCCCGGGCGTCCGCCGCCCGTTCCAGGATCAGGATGGCGGCGGCTTCTGCCATCACGAAGCCGTCGCGGTCCGGCGCGAAGGGGCGGGACGCGCCTGCCGGGTCGTTGCTGCGCGTGGACAGGGCTCCGGCCCGGTGGAATCCCGTAACCATCAAGGGGGTGCTGCCGGATTCGGTGCCACCGGCCACGACGATGTCGCAGCGGTCACCGGTGAGCCAGTCGTGTGCGATGGAAAGCGCGCTGGCGCCGGAGGCGCACGCGGTCGCGGCGACCACACTCGGTCCGCGGGCACCGAGCGAGAGTGAGATTTCGCCTGCTGCCATGTTCGGCACCAGCATCGGGATCAGCATCGGCGAGACGGACTCGGCGCCCTGGTCTTTCAACCGTAGGTGCTGGGCCTCCCAGGTGCGTGCACCGCCCAAGCCGCAGCCGATCACCACGCCGACGCGTGCGCCGTCCCAGGTACGGGGATCGAGTTGGGCGTCGCGTACGGCTTCGTCGGCCGCGAACAGAGCCAGCTGGGTGAACCTGTCCAGCCGCCAGAGCTTGCGCCGGCCGATTACCGCCCCGATGTCGGATTCCGGGATCCGGCAGCTGAAGTCGACCGGCAGTCCTGCCAGGCCCGGGTCGGTGGCGGCAGTCGGCGCGCCCCTGCACACCTGACTCCAGGCGGCGTCCAGGCCGGTCCCGGCGGGGGTGATCGCACCGAGGCCGGTCACCGCGATGTCGGGGCGGCTCACGGTGCGGACGTGGCCGCATCGACGGCTGCCAGCTTGGTGTTGATGCCGTCGGCGGCCTCGGCGAGGGTCGTGCCGGCGGTGACGGCGTCACTGCCGAAACGGACGCCGATCCGCTCCTGCAGGGTCAGGTCGAACTCGACCAGGGCAAGCGAGTCGAGTTCCAGTGCTCCCAGCGTGGCCTCCGGGGTGACCTGCTCCGCGGGTACCTGGAATTTCCCGGTCAAAATCTCGGCGACGACGTCGTAGGCCTCGCTCATGGCGTTGTGCTCCTTGCTGGGCGAACCGCAACGGGACCCGCTGCGACTGAACCGGTCCCAAGGGGACTGACAGTCGATGCTGTCGGTCCGATGTGACCTGGTCGCCCAGCTGTCACCCGTGAGGATGATTCCACGCTGTCGATTCACTCGTCCGGGATGCCTGAGCAGTGATCGGTGGTGCCCGCTGTGTGTAACGGTGCCTAACGTGAGTGCCCCTCCGGCCACTGCGGAGCGTCGCACCCCTTTTCGCCGGCAGCACCTGTCCGTCCCGCCCCGCATCGCGGGCGCCGTCTGAGAGGCCCCGCAGCCCTTGATCGTGCTCACCGGAGCCACCGGATTCCTCGGCTCGCACCTGCTGCTCGAACTGTTGTCGACCGAGGACCGCGTCACCGTCTTGGTCCGCGACGATCCGCCTGCCGCCCTGCGCCGTCTCGACCGGGCACTGGCTGGAGCCGGGGCCGGACGCGACGTGCTTGCCTCGCTTCACTCACGGGTACTGCCGGTACGGGTTCACCTGCAAGCACCCCGGCTCGGGCTCACCGAGCACGCACACCGCCAGCTCGCCTCCGGCGCACGGCAGGTCTGGCACAGCGCAGCCCTGACCGCCATGACTGCAGATGCGAAAACGCTCCTGGAGGCCAACCTCGAAGGCACTCGGCGAATCCTCGAGCTGGCCGACGCCGCACCCGCGGCCCGCCTCTTCCACATCAGCACCGCCTACGTTTGCGGTGCCCGGACCGGCACCGTCGCCGAGGACGACCTCGATGACACGGCCGGCTTCCGAAACGCCTATGAGGCCTCGAAATTCCACGCCGAAACACACGTGCGCGGCTGGTCTGCTCGCACCGGACGTACGGCGACGGTCTTCAGGCCCAGCGTGCTGGTCTCCCAACGACCGCGGCGACCGCGCGGCCCCGCCACCCGCTGTCCGTGCTCGCCGCCGGCCTGCGCCTGTGGGCCGAGCAGACGCTCCTGCCGACTGCGGTACGCGTCATCGGATCTCCGCACGCCACCGCCAATCTGCTTCCTGTCGAGTACGCCGCCCGGGCGATGACTGAGATCGGCGCCATGCCGCCCGGCCGGCCCCTGGAGACCTACCACGTCGTCCACCAGCACGACACGCCCATCCCCGCCGTACTCAACGCCATGGAACGCAGCTGCCCGGGCTTGTCCCTGCGCCTGACCTCCGCTGCGCACCGGCTTGGCCCGGCAGACCGCGCATTCGCCGCGCTGACCGCGGGATTCCATCACTACGGCGGCATGGCGGCACACTTCGACCGCGCCCGGCTCACCACCATGACCACCGGCATCGAACCGCCCGCACCGGTCAGCGCCGACTACCTCCAGCGTGCGCTCGCCCTCTGAACCGCCGCAGGATCGATCTCCTCGAAGGGCTCACCCCATGACCGACGCCTACCAGGCACTCACGGGATTCCTCACCGACCGGTTCGACGTACGGCCCGAAGAGATGAGCCCGCGCATCACCTTCGCCGCCCTGGACCTGGACTCACTCGACCTGGCCGAAATCTCCGTACTGGTGCACAAGCGGTACGGCATCACCCTGAAGGGAGTCCGTGCGGCCACCACCCTCGCCCAGGCAGCCGACGTACTCCAACAATCATGGTCGGCACCGGACACGGCCGAAACGACGGCAGCCGCCGACGTGAGCCGAGCATGATGCGCGGGCACGACGTCGTCATCACCGGCCTCGGGCTGCTCACCCCGGCCGGCCTCGGCGTAGCGGCGAGCTGGGACGGCCTGTGCACAGGCCGTCCCACGGCCGCAACCGACCCCGAACTGGCCGGCGTTCCGGTCGACTTCTCCTGCGCCCTGCCCGAGTTCAGGCCAGAGGCTTCGCTCAACGGGCGCCTGGTGATGCGCACCGACCGCTTCGTGCACATGGCGCTGATCGCCGCCAGAGAAGCCCTCGCGGACGCGAGTATCACTCCAGCCGACTGGGATCCGCAACGGGTCGGCGTGGTCATCGGCGTCAGCACAGGAAGCATGGAGTCCTGGGCCCCTCACTTCGCCGGCGTCGCCGACGGCCGTCATGGTCTCGCCCTTCGTCGTCACCCGGACCCTGCCCAACATGGCGGCCGCTGAGATCGCCATCGACCTCGGTGCACAAGGGCCCAGCCTCGCAGTCAGTACCGCATGCGCTTCCGGCGCCACCGCGATCGGCGTCGCCCGCGATCTCGTACGCTCAGGCACCTGCGACATCGTCATCACCGGTGGCAGCGAAGCGACCCGGGTGCCCATGGTCGCCACCTGCTTCGGACAGGCCGGAGCCCTGTCACGACGCATCCACGACCCGGCCGGTGCCTCCAGGCCCTTCGACGCGCACCGCGACGGCTTCGTCCTCGGCGAAGGCGCCGGCGTACTCATTCTGGAACGCGCCGAACACGCCAGGGCCCGCGGCGCCCAGACAGGCCGGGCCAGTCCGAGCAGCGGAGCCACAACGCCCCCGAGAGCAACAATCCGGGCCGCGCTCACCGGATACGGCGCCTCCAGCGACGCGCATCACTTCGCGGCGCCCCACCCAGAGGGCCGCGGCGCCGAACTGGCGATGCGTGCGGCACTGCGCGACGCCGAACTTTCCCCGGACGCCATCGACCACGTCAACGCGCACGGCACCTCCACACCACGCAACGACCTTGCCGAGGCCCTCGCCCTGCACCGGGTCTTCCACACACCGCCAGCCGTAACCGCCAACAAAAGCGTCTTCGGCCACGCGCTCGGTGGCGCGGGCGCCATCGAAGCCGTCTGCACGGTGCTGACCCTGCAGGAACAGCTCATCCCACCAACCGCCAACCAGGAACACCCCGATCCCCAATGCGACCTCGATGTCGTCACCGGGCCTCCACGACCGGCCCAGATCCGCACCGCGATCTCCAACTCCTTCGGCTTCGGCGGCCAAAACGCGGTCCTCGTCTTCCAGGCCCCCTGAGAACCCAAACCCCGAAGACGTACGAACGGCCCAAGGCTTATCGCGCGGACGGCCTCATGACCCCAGCCCGACGAGGCACTGTTACGCCCGTCTGCTGGTGCTCGCAGACTCTCACTCACCATTCCGAGTGATCAGCACCGGTCCAGCACTTCACAGGAGATGACCAGTCGTTACCAGGACGTGAAGATCATTAACTCGAAGAAGCGTCTGGTCATCCTCTCCCTCGCCGCGGCCGCCGCCCTGGGCGGCACCGCCATGGCCGCCGGCGCCAGCCCCGAACTCCCCCTGCGCGGCTCCGGCACCTTCTGTCTCGCACCGGACGCGGCGCGCACCCTGACAACTCAGAACATGAGCCTGGAAGCCATCGCGCCCGCGACGGCCGCCGACAACTGCGTCACTCTTCCCGGCACCGGCACGCTGTCGGCAGACCTCCTGGGCGGCGACATCCCTCTCGAAGGAGGCATGCGCTTCACAGGCGCCGGTCACCAACTCGACGTCAGCAACGTTCACATCCACGTGGGCAAACGCTCCACCAGTGCGGACATTGTCCAGACCGCCTCTGCGGCCAAGAACGTCGACTTTCTCCACTACACGCTGTCTCCCAGCACTGTCTCGGTCACGCCCCGGACCGTGAACGCCGCATCCATCCCGCTGAACCTCACCACCCCGGGAGCCGTCGCCTTCACCGACGCCCTCGGCTCCAGCCCGGTGAAGGCCGGCGAACCGCTCTTCACCTTCGACGGACGCGCGGAGTTCACCACCCCCTTCAATGACGTCACCATGCCGTAGCCATCAGCCCAGTCGCCGGTGATGCCTCTGCCGCTTGGCCTACGCACGCATTACTGGTGAAGGCGTCCGCAACCGTGCGACGCTGGTGCGGCGTCCTCCGTCGGCGCCGTGTAGACCCGGCTTCAGCGCTTTCGCGATCTTGTCCCAGTCCTGGCGGGCGGGCATAGCGGAACGAGGCCCGTAGAAGGTGAACGACGCAGGTCTGCACGACGGTCTGCGGCCAGACCTCGCCGACCGCGTCAGGCAGGCCTTTCAGGCCGTCGCAGACACGCATGAGGACCAGGCCCTCGGTGAAGTGGCGCTTGCCGGTGCCCGAGGGGCCCGCGATCACCAACATATTGATCATCCGCCAAGACTATCGGCGCTCACCTTGACCGACGATTCGGTGCGTGGTGACCGCGGGAACGTCGTGGCTCGGGCCGAGGGCGGCGTGGAGTGGACCACTGCCTTCGCGGATCTCGACCCAAAGGGATTCCCGATGCTCTGGGCCCTGGACCCGTGTGGCGACGCGGTCTTCAACCGGCGCCAGGTGCCCCTGCTGCTGGCGGAACTCGACCGGCTCCCGGTCGCTTGCGGCGGTGACTGGGTCAGACAGGCCCGCGAGTTGTGCCAGGTCGTCGAGCAGAGAGTTCACCGGTATCTGTGGTTCGTCGGCGACTGACCGCAATCAGTCTGCTGTCAACTCCCTTGGCAGCTGCGGTGGTTGGCCGAGGGCCTGCCAGGTGATGGTGCCGCTCTGGACGGAGTGGGCCTCGTCCGCGCGGACGACCTCGCCAGCGGGTTGGTTCGCCGCGATGTGCTCCAGGATGGAGACCAGGTCGTCGTCGGCGAAGCGCCCAGCGTACGGACCCTGCGGTCATGTCCCCCTCAGCCTTTCCAGCTCCGACGCCTGATCACCCGCCTCGCCCACCGCCGGCCAGCACCCATTGACCACGTCCTGCACTGGCGACGGCGACGACAACACCAAGACCGCACCAGGCACTACAAACAACGCCGGCACATTCACTGCCCGAACTGAGTCCCCATCTCACAAAGAATCGATCATTGGCCCAGCCGGATGAGGGTGCTGGCGAGGGCGAGGGCGAGGGCGAGGTCGCGTTGTCCGGCGGGCCAGGGCCCGGTCAGGTCGTGGGCAGCGGTCGGTTCCCGTTCGGGTGCAGGCGGTCAGTGAGGAAGGCGAGGATCTCGTCGCGGGCCCGGACCGTGGGATGGCCGGTCTCGTCGACGAGATGGGCGGTGACGACGCTGTGCGGGGTGCCGACCAGATCGGCGAAAAAGGGCGGCGGGGCCGTGTTGGCGGCGCTGTCCGGGAGGACACGCCCGTCGAAGGCGTCGCCGAGCAACGATCGGTAGGCGGCGAAGCGCTGCCCCGTGCACCAGCGGTCGCCCTCGAAACGGTAGGCGAGGACGGTGAGTCCGTCACGGTCGAGCCGGTCGCGCACCGCGCGCGCGTCCGCCGCGTCGAGTTCGAGTCCGCCGGGGTCGTCGAGCGGCAGCGACGGGTGGTTGACCACAGGGGCGATCACCGCCGGCTCCAGGGCCATGGTGAGGGCGAAGTTGCCGGTGAAGCACAGGCCGATCGCACCCACCCCCGGCCCACCGCACGCGGCGTGGGCCTGCCGCGCCAGGCCGCGCAGCCAGACCGTCACCGGGCTGGTGCCGCCCCCGGCGAAGGCGCGGAACTCGGCGCTGACACAGGCGCGGCGGACGACCTCCCGGCCGCCCTCGACCGTGGGGAAGGCGCCGTCCGTCCCGAACAGGGAGGGCACATGGACGGTGAAACCCGCGTCCCGCACCCAGCGCGCGAGCCGCAGGACGTCGGGACTGATGCCCGGCATCTCCGGCAGCACCACGACCGCAGGCCCGGCCCCGGCTACGTACACCGTCTTCTCCACCCCCTCCACGGCCACGCTCCGGCGGGTGAAGTCGTTGATCGGATCGTCGTCGCTCATGGGGCCAGCCTGGCCCCGGAGCCGGCCGCCGGGTGAGGGGCGGGATCGCCAAGGCCAGGGGTAATCTCGCCACAGGCGAGGAAGGCGAGCGGTACGCGGTCGGCGACCCGGGGCCGGGACACCAGGGGTAAGGGAGCGATGGCGGTGGCGACGCGGCAGGCAGAGGAACGTGCGGGTCCGGGCGCCGAGCCCGGTGCGCTGCGGCTCGGGGTCCTGGCGTACCCGGACTGCTTCGCGTCCGAAGTGTTCGGCGTCCCCGATCTGTTGACGATGGCCGGGCATGTCGCCGGACCGGACGCGCCCGACTACCATGTGTCGGTCATCTCGCCCCGCCGCCGGGTCACCGCCTCGGGCGGCGCGAGTCTGGACGTGCGCCCCTTGCGCGAGGTCGACGTCCTCGTGGTCCCCGGCTTCGAACTGCGCCCGGACACGGACCTCGACGCGCGGCTGGCCCGGCTCGCCCCGGAGATCGCGGCGATCCGCGCGCAGGCCGCCGCCGGCACCGCCGTCGTCTCCCTCTGCGTCGGCGCGTTCCTGCTCGCCGAGGCTGGGCTCCTCAACCGGCGCCGGGCCACGACCTCCTGGCTGTACGCCGGCGAACTGGCCAGGCGCTGCCCGGACGCCGACGTGCGGCCCGAGCACCTGGTCGTCACCGACGCGGGGGTGACGACCACGGCCGCCTTCAGCGCCATGTACGACTTCGCGCTGGACCTGATCCGCCGACACAACGGCGCCCGGGTGGCCGGCACCACCGCACGGTTGGCGCTCGTCGACGACGCGCGGACCTCCCAGACCCCGTACGTCGACCCGCGGCTCCTCCCGCAGCCAGGCCGGGAGTTCTCCGAGCGGGTCATGCGGCGGCTCGACCAGAACCTCGCCGAGCGGTACGACCTCGCCGCGCTCGCGGACACCTTCCGGGGCAGCACCCGCACGCTGCTGCGCCGCTTTGCCGAAGAGACCGGACGCAGCCCGCTGGCCCATCTGCAGGCTTCCCGGGTCCGCCGCGCCCGCCATCTGCTGGAGACCACCGACAGCACCGTCGCCGCCGTCGCCGCAGCCGTCGGCTACCAGGACCCCGGTACCTTCGCTGCCCTCTTCGCCCGCCACACCGGCCACCGCCCGAGCGCCTACCGGACCGCTTTCCGCCGCATGGCCCGGGCATCCGCCCCGGACGACGGCGTCTAATCTCATGCGCCAGAGATTCTGAGGGTTAGTAAGTAGCCTGTTGGTATGTCGCATCCGGGTCCCTCTGCCGTGGAGATCACACTGTCCGAGGATGAGCGTGCCGAGCTGATGCGGCGGGCGGGGACGACCGGATCGGCGTCCGGCCGAGCGAGCCCGGATCATGCTGGC
The DNA here is from genome assembly GCF_018614035.1 of Streptomyces sp. ISL-96. GTDB lineage: Bacteria > Actinomycetota > Actinomycetes > Streptomycetales > Streptomycetaceae > Streptomyces. The sequence continues at coordinate 1,208 of NZ_JAGGPA010000097.1, read as the reverse complement.
GTGCGCTGACGGAATGCCTAATCCGGGTTTGAGCGGGCCGTTGGCAGGGTGTTGAAGACGGTGAGGAAGTGGCGCGGGGCCTTCGCCGCGGAGCAGATGGCCGGGCTCGAAGACACCGGGCGCATCGGGCGGCCGAAGGCCGACCTGGTCCTGAGTTGAGGCTGAGCGGGCGACGCCGAGGACCAGGACGGGGTGGGCGGCCTCGGCCACGAGGTCGGCCATGCGCTCGTACTGCTCCTCCGACGGCATGGGGGTGTCGGGCGTAGTCGGAGGGAGGGCGGCGACTGAGTCGCCGACTGGTATCTCGGCCCGTAATAGGTCCACGGGCAGGCTGATGAAACTGGGGCCAGGAGGTTCGGTGGTGCTGTGGGCAATCGCCGTGCCGATCGGAGCGGACAGCTCCCCGGCGTTTGCGAGTTCTGCCGAGTACTTGGTGATCGGGGTCATGACGGCCACGTTGTCAACGCACTGGTGCGACGCGCCGGGAAGGCTGTCGTGGGTCTCGGCCTGTGCGGACAGTGCGATCAGCGGGAAGCGGTCGAGCATGGCAGTGCCGATGCCGGTGCAGAGGTTGGTCATTCCCGGGCGGAGCGTGGAAAAGCACACCTGGGGACGTCCGGTGAGACCGGCCAGGACAGCGGCCATCACAGTCGCCTGAACTCGTGGCGGGTCAGGACGAAGTCGATCCCGTCCACCTCGTCGAAGGTGATGGCCGCCGACTCGCGGCCGATGACGTCGAAAACGTGTTGAACACCTTGGTCGCGGAGCAGCTCTTGCAGTACTCGTGCAACGGTTCCGGTCACGAACAGACCTCTCGTCCGAAGGAGAAGTATCTGGTGTTTCGTGCTTCTGCCGCGCCCCGCAGGTCTAGCCAGCCACATTTCACACGTCAGGAGAACGGCGGGCGGTACGACGCCTCAGCGCCGGGATTGGCCGGATCCGGCATCCGGCACCCACACCGCCGACCGTCCTAACATTTCCCACTCGACCACTTGTTGGTGGTCCCGCTACGTCCGTCCCCGTCCGTCCACATCGTCACCCGCTACAAGAACGAAGACCGCAACAATCTGCTCGGTCCTTCTCCCGCGCCAACCACCCATCGGACACCCCCTGGAACTGAGGCCCAAGTACGGTGCTCCCCCATCGTGAGGTCTTTCGAGCGCGCACCCTCTTGCCTGAACATGTGAAGGGACCCTGGTGCCGCATGG
>NZ_JAGGPA010000096.1 GCF_018614035.1 Streptomyces sp. ISL-96 | reverse complement strand
CCCCGACCTCAACGGCGGCAGTGGAGGCTTCGGCTGGCACATGGTCCGCCGCCTGACCGACACCGTAACCATCACACCCGGCCCCGGCCCCGGCAAGACCATCAACGCCCTCATCGCCCGGACTCCTCGCCAATCGGCGGAGTAGCCCGCGGAGGCAGAGAGACAACGGCCCCGGCGTCCGACAGCGCAAGCGGGAACGGTGGCCTCTTCGGCGGCACCGGCTGATGCACCAGGCCCTCCGCGGTCTGATCGTGTGCCGTGGGTGGGCTCTCAGGCGCCGAGACTCTGGATGGTCTCCTTCACCAGACGGTTGCCCCTTGGGCGCGTACCACGAGGTGTACGACGACAGCTTGGCAACCGCCGCACCCAAGCACTCCAGAGAAGCGCTTCCTCCAGGCTCTGAAGAGCCGGGGTTCCGCGCTAGAAACAAGCTGAATCTCCCGTCGTCGCGCTGAGGAACTCCCCGGACCTCTCAACTGTGCTCCCACCCTCGGGGGAGGCTGGTCACTCTTGAGGGGGGTGGGCTGAGTTGCTCGCCTCAACTTGGTCCTCGGCACCGGACGGGACCGGACGGAGGCGTATCTGAGCGGTCGCGCCGCACTGGACGAGGCGGCGTGCCACTCGTTGAAGCGGCCGGCGCGGCAATGAGCACGGCTCGCGGGCTCAGGCCGCCGCGGCGGCCGTCTGCGCGTCCAGTGCCGCGAGCAGCCAGTCGTGTGCGGACCCGGGGGTCGGCTCCGTCCGGCCGCCCGGCGGGGTGATCACCTCGGCCACCAGCTCCCAGTACCGGTCGATCCGCGGGTCGGCCGCGAGCTGCCTGGCCAGCAGGCGGCGGAAGTCCGGGGTGTCCCGGGCGCCGTACGCGCTCACGTACGCGGCCACGAAGCTGTCCAGCGCCTCCCCCGGGTACGGTGCCCGGTCCCGACGCAGCTGCACGCCCGCCAGCTCGTACGCCTCGGCCAGGCCCGCGTACAGCACGGCCGACCCGCGGGCCCCCGCGGTCCTGTGCGCCTCGGGCTGGGGCTGCTCGGCGCCCGGCGCGCACGGGTGGAGAGCGAAGGCGTTCAGCCGGGCGAAGGCGAGGACCTGGGCCGGGTCCGGATCGTCGGGTGGCTGCGGGACCGCCACCTCCAGGAACGCGGCGGTCGACCGGGCCGGCATCCGCGGCGGCAGCCAGCCGCGCCAGAACCGGGCCAGCGGGGCCGTGCTCGGTGGGGCTGCCACCGCGCCGATCAGGCGCAGCCGGTCGGCCCTTTCGGCGGGCGGGCACTCCTGCACCAGACGCAGGGCGGCCTCCCGCCAGCGCAGAGCCTTGAGCTGGGAGCCGAGTTCGCAAAGCCGGCTGGCGACGGCGTCCTCCAGTACGCCGCCCGCCGCGTCCTCCTCGTCGAGGATGCGGCGCACCGCGGGGACCGGCAGGTCGAGGGAGCGCAGGGAGCGGATCAGGCGCAGCCGGTCGAGCGCGTCGGGGCCGTATCGGCGGTGCCCGCCGACGCTGCGTGAGGCCTCCGGCAGCAGGCCGCGGTCGGAGTAGAACCGGACGGTCTTGACGGTGACGCCCGCGTGCTCGGCGAGTTCGCCGATGCTGCACAGACCGTCGTGCGACGTGAACACTTGAACCTCCCTCAGGGGGAGTTCCTACCGTACGGGCAGGCGCGGACGGGTGATCGAGTCGGTCCGCGGACGACGGCGTACTGAGGAGAGGGCCATGACCGAATTCATCCTGGTGTCGGGCGCGTTCACCGGCGCACACGTGTGGGAGGACGCGGCCGCGCGACTAGCCGCGGCGGGGGCCGGCGTACACGCGGTGCCGCTCACCGGACTCGGCGGGCCCCTCGGCACCACGGAGGCCGGCATCGACCTGGAGACGCACATCGCGGACGTGCTCGCGGTCATCGACTCGGTCGGCGCGGCGGCCGGCCGAGAGAGCCGGGAGATCGTTCTGGTCGGCCACGACTACGGCATCCACCCGGTGCTGGGCGCCGCCGACCGGCGCGCGGAGCGCATCGCCCGGATCGTCTACCTGGACGCGGAGATGCCGCAGGACGGCGTACCGGCCCTGGCCGCGGTGCCCGACCAGTCCCTGCGCGAGCAGTTGGCCCAGTGCGCCGGCGCGGGCGGGGTGGGCGGAGCGGAGGGCGCCGACGGGAAGCTGCCGCCCCCGGCCCGCGACGAGTGGCAGCGCTGGGGCAGCACCGCCGGCGTCCCCGACGCGGCGCTGGACCGGCTCACCGCCCTCACCGCGCCGCAGCCGCTGGGCACCCTGCTTCAGCCGCTGCGGCTCACCGGCGCGGCGGCCGCCCTGCCCACCACCGGGGTGCTGTGCAAGGGCAACGGTGCGAGCATCGAAATGGTCCAGATGCGGGTGGGCTTCGGCGACCCCGCTCTGCAAGCCCTGACCGACCCCCGGGTCACCTTCTTCGAACTCCCCACCGGGCACTGGCCGATGCTGTCCTGCCCCGCCGAACTGGCGGAGGTCCTGCTGCGGGCCGCGGCCGGCGAGGGGCACCGGCTGAAGCCGGCCGGCGAGGGGGAGCAGCCCACGCACCTGCGGCCGTTCCTGCTGGACGTGCCCGAACTCCCCCGTGAGCGGACCGGGAACGTCGACCTGTACCTGCCCGACGCCGAGGGCCCGCGGCCGGCGGTGGTCTTCGTACACGGCGGCCCGCTGCACGCAGAGGCCCGGCCGACCCCGCGGGACTGGCCGACCCTGATGGGGTACGCCCGGTACGCAGCCGGGCAGGGGACGGTGGGCGTGACCCTCGACCACCGCCTGCACGACGTCGCCGACTACAAGCGCGCCGCCGCGGACGTGACCGCCGCGGTGGAGCTCGTCCGGGCCCATCCGCGAGTGGACGCGGACCGAGTCGCGCTGTGGTTCTTCTCGGGCGGCGCTCCGATCATGGCGGATTGGCTGGAGGCACCCCCATCGTGGCTGCGCTGCCTGGCGGCCACCTATCCGATCCTGGCGCCTCTGCCGAACTGGGGGATGGCCGGCAGCCGGTTCAACCCGGCGACCGCGGTGGCGTACGCGGGCGCCCTGCCCATCGTGCTCACCCGGGCGGGACGCGAGGTGCCCGAAATCGCCGCCACCGTCGAGGAGTTCCTGGCCGTGGCCAAGGACTGCGGGGCGGACGTCGAGGTGGTCGACGTGCCGCACGGCCGCCACGGGTTCGAGACCCTCGATCCGACCGACGAGTCGCGCGAGGCCGTGCACCGCGCGATGCGCTCGGTGCTGGCGCACCTGACGGCCTGATCCAAGGTGCTCCAGGGAACGAAGTGGGAGCAACGAGAAAGATCACTTGCTGAGCGCCAACGGCTGCTCCAGTCCCCGGGCCAGAGACATCGAAGCAGGTCCGACCTTGTTCACGTAATACGACGATAGGAACGCGATCATGAAACCCTTGACTGGCACCACTGACCAGGCGCCGGCCAATCCGGCTGCTACCGAGGACATGCTGGCCACGCAGCCGATCGGGTATTGGAGCGGCCGCACCCAGGCGGCCGTCACCCGGTATCTGCGTGACGCTATGGCCAGGATCGATGTCACGCAGCCGCAGTACTGGGTGCTGAACTGCGTGAACGGCGGGCCCGAGGCACCGAGCCGCGAGGAGGTCGTCAGTCAGCTGACGCCCATCGTGGACGGACAGCACGAGATTGCGCGGGTCGTCGACCAACTGATGCACCGCGGCTGGCTGCGGATCGACGCCCGGCAGCGCCTGCAGCTCACCGATGCCGGGGAGGCTGCCAGGGTGCGGCTGCGCGAGCTGGCGTCCGAGGTGCGCGCCGTGGTCCACACAGGCATCAGCGATGAGGAGTACGTGGCCGTGCTCAAGGTGCTGCGCAGGATGGTCGCCAACGTTGAGGGCGACGGGAACTCTTAAGTTCTGCCTGTTTCATTGCGCGTCCAGATGAGGATGGCAGTGAGGTGGAGTGCGGCCCGGTGGGCGATAGCGAGTTTGTCGGTTCGCATAGCCAGGCCGCGCCACTGCTTGATCCGGTTGACGAACCATTCGGCGGTGTTCGCCCAGCCCGTGGTGATGAGGAGCCGCTTGACGAGGTCGCAGGCCCTCCGGCTGGCGGCTGAGGTGGACGGTGGTCAGACTGACCACGGAGCCGGTGACCGGGTGGGGCTGCTCGTGGACGGCCGAGCAGCGGCCGCCTGCCCGCTCGCCCCGGTCCGCGCGCTGGTCTCGGGCCAGTCGCGGGGGTACCGGTGCAGGGTTTCGGGACGGATGGGCACGGCCGGGTCACTCGACCGTCGGCGACCTGGCCGTGCCCGAACACGTCGAGCAGGGTGGTCAGCTCACCCGGAGTGTGCGCCACCCGACCCAGGCGCCGGCTTCGGTCCACGCCTCCACCTGGCCGGTGTCGCCGTCGATGTAGTGCAGGTATGGGTCGCACCGCTCGATCATCAAGCGTAGGAGTTGGTGGCGTCAGCAAGCTGGGGAGCGTTCTGCAGCACGCTCAGCGCGGTGACGACCAGCCACATCGGCTCGTCCGGCAAGCGGGGTGTCGGCGTACGCGTGAACGTCCCCAGCCGCCTACGGGTAAACGGGGTCTGTCGCTGATCTTGTGACGCGGCTGGATCAGTTCCTCAGGAGGATGCGGGTACGGAGAGGATCGAGCTCGGCCCGGCCGTAGCCAGCGCGCTTGAGGAGTGGTCACCTCCCACGCGAACTGCCGCCGCATAGCCGTCCGTTCGGTTCGAAGTGAGCCGTTGGACCTGCGAGGAACTATGGGCGGGCGTCGAGGCGGTGCTGCAGCGCACCATCCGGGCCAAAGACGTCCATCAGGTAGCCCCGCCCCAACGAAAGCCCTTCCTCGCGCTCCAGATAGCCCAAGATCGACCCCTTAAGGTCATCAAAGATCTCGGCGTCTTCATCCGAATTGTGCGTCCACACGATCAGCAGGGGCACGCCGCCCGGACCGGAGCTCCGTTGGATCCCGTACACATCACTCTCTCCGCCGGACCGACGGTAGCGCTCGGCCAACTGGACCGCGGCATCGGGCGCGACGGTAGAGGTGGCCGTGGGACCAGGTGCGACAGAGCGACCTGGGCTCGGAGCACTGTCCGTGGTGCAACCGGACAGGAGGGCGGCACATCCGACGCAGGCCAGTGCCGCCCAGCGGGCTATTGGATTCATTACGCCATTATTACCGACTCACGAACGGCGACTTAGACCATGTCCTACGTGGCGAAACTCGTCTGTGAACCGCCCGGGTGACAACCAACTCGCGCGCGTCCGGTGACAGATCGCGCTGTGTCGAACCCAAAATCGGCCGCCGTCGGCAGTGACAACACTACCTATGAGCCACACCGCTCCAGGCTCTCCCTAGGGCTGGACCGTGTCCTGCGCGGACACCTCTGCACTTCGAACTTCCCGCACCTTACGTACCAGCCTGATGCCACCACAAGGTGCCCTCGTCAGACTCAAGTTCTACGGTCTCAGCCTCCGCCGAGCCGACCATCCGCAAGTATTCGATAGCTGGTACTACCGATAGGCCCGGGCGGGCAGACGGGCCTGGGCAGCGGTCAGCGCGACCATGCCCGTCCAGCACCGCCTCCCAGGGCCGAGAGCCGGCCGTGAGCCGGGCGCGCGCCTCCTGCAAGGCCACCCAGGGCCTCCCAGGGCCTCCTGGGCGCGGCCGGTACGGCGCAGCGGGCCCCGCCCGGGTGAGCCGCGACGGCCAGCACCACCGGATCACCAAATGGAAGGCGCTAGAAGCCGTCCACGCCCAGTTCGGTGATGCCTGCGTAGAGCCAGCTCCACACCATGCCGCTGGGCGTGTTCGGGTCGAACAGGCCCGGAGCCAGCTCGTCCATCTCATCCAGGAAGACCTCCGCCACTGTCTCTTGGACCTCCTCCACCGGATAGGGGTGCCAACAGGCGTTGCTGTAGCGGTAGACGGCCTCGAGGATGCGAGTGAAGACATCGAGATCTGGTGCGAGCGGCACCAGCAGCCGGTCCGTCGGCCCGTCCAGTCGGCTCCAGATGTGCACGGACCCATCGTGGCGGTGCAGATACAACTCGCCGTAGTCGCACGCGCCGAAGGTGATCAGGTCCGCGGCGGCCATACCGCTGGGCAGGCCGTCCTCGGACACGGCGCCGTCGGCCGGGGGTCGCATGGCGTCGGACGAGTGGGCCTGGTACTCGGCCCCGTGGCACACCCACCACGTGGGCAAGCCGATGTCCCGCAAGTGCCGTCTGCTTCCTGGGTGTTCGAGTCCCTCGGGCAGTTCGCTCTCGGGTATGCGAACCACGTTCCGCTCCCCAAAGGCGTCGTCGACCCGGGCCGCGCTGAGCGGACCCGTCGGCCGCCGCTGCGCCGGTTCCGGTCCGAGCGGCGGTTCTTCGGACGACGTGGGGTCGATCCAGCCACGCGGCCAGTCCCGCAGCACCTCAGCGTCTGTCTCGAGCACCGCTATGCCGTGCGTGTTCTCGACAAGATGGCGGGTCCTGCCGCCCTCGGCGGCGAACGCGACGGCGCCTTCCCAGCTCTCCGGGGCCATCAGCTCCCAGTTGTCCAGCTCGGCCGCATCAAGCGCCTCCGGTGACCAGGGCGCTTCTGTCAGCGTTCCTTCGCCCGGGACCTTCACCCGCCGCCCCGTCTCCGCATCGAGCCAAAGCGGACCGCGCTGGTCGACCACCTCCACGAGCTCCCGGCCCTCGTACAGGCGGCGTTGGACCTGGTAATAGTCGCCGTTCAGACTCGGGTGGGCCGTGAACCAGTTGGCAGGCCGCCACCACGCCCACACCGTTCGCCACGGCATCCCCAGCTCGGCCGTCGCGATCCGCTCGGCGTACTCCTCGTGGCCGGTCGCCTTCGCCGCGAAGTGCAGCCAGGAGGCGAACTCAGCGGGTGCCACGTCCGCGTCGCCGAAGATCGCTTCGGCCTGGAGGAAGACCTCTCGTCCCACGCTCTCCGCGCCATTCGCAGCGGCGATGTGGTCGCGCACCACTGTCCGGTCAGCGGCCAACAGCCGTGCAGGGTCGGCCAGTATGTCGTCCAGCTCCTCACTCATGCGGCCATCCTGTCACCCACCGCCGACATGGCGGCGATGGGCTTGGCGATGCGAGGAGGGAAGGCGTCCTCACCCCGGCATCTCCTGGGTACGCCACGCCGGAGTGATGCCGGAGGTTGCCCACTGCTTTTGGAGGCTGTCCAATACCGCGCGGATGGTGCCTTCGACACCGAGGGTCGGCTGTCGTCGTCCTCAGCGACTTCCCCGTTGCGTTTCGTCCACCTCTCCGCCACACACCTGTGTCCATCGACGGATTCCTCAACAAGGTGAATGACGGCCTTGTCGTCGCTGCCCTACGTGCCCACCCCCAGCTCTGATAGCGATTCCCGCAATCTGGGGGGCTCTCGGCCCTGCGTACGCGGGGATGTTCCCAGTGGCGGCGCCACCAACTGGCCGGGACCGGCGTCGGCCCCCGCACGCGGGGATGTTCCTCTGTTGTCCAGGCGCCGATGAGCCGTGCCAGGTCGGCCCCGCCCGCGTCGGGAGGGCGGGGCGTCCCAGTCGTTCTTCAGGCTGACCAAAGCCTTCGTCGTCGCCCTGTGCGGCAGACCGCTTCGCGGGAGGCATTGAAGCGGGGACGGAGGAATGACGTAGGCGTGCTCTACGTGTTCGGGTCCCGGAAGCGGCCGAATGCCTTCGTGAGGGCGTTCAGCGGTGAGCCGCCCGCCTTGACCGGCCCCGGTGCGGGCGGACGGGGCACACCGTCGCCGCCGGTCACCTCGGCCAGCGCTACATGCGCCGCCTCGGCCGCCTCCCGGTAGAGGTCACGGGACTTCGTCATGGCATCAAGCGCCTCAGCGTACTTGACGACCATGCCTTGGGCGTGGACCAGCTCCTCGTCCGGGGTCAGCAGGTGCCAGCCCTGGCGCAGCCGCGTCAGGGCTCGCTCGGCGTCGTCGGGCAGCGGCCGCGGCAGCACGGCGAACTTCATGATGACGTCCAGGAGTTCCGTCGGCTCGGAGCCGTCCAGGAAGACACTGCGCACCGTGAAAAGCTCCGCGTCGTAATCCGGACTCCGCGGCTCGGTGGGCAGGACGACGGCGCCGCCGCGCGGCAGCCGCACGTTCAACTCCCGCTTCAACGCAAAGTCGGCGATCTGCGCCTGCTCCGGCGTGCCCCGGTGCTCGACCACCCGGTGCCGCAGGCTCGGCGGCAGGAACGTTGAGACCGGCTGCTGCCCCCTCACGTCCGGTGTCATCGCCTCGTGCACCACGACATGGATGAACCAGCTCTTGCGGGAGCAGTCCTGCAGCCGGTGCCGCAGCTCATCGTCGTCCTTCGGCAGGTGGTTCGCCGCCCGCAGGCGCATGCCCGGCACCGTGTCGTGGTCCCAGGCGACCCGGTCGCTGTCGGGCCAGAACATGGTGGCGGGCGAGGGCCACCGCAGGTCCCACGTCAGCTCTGCCTCGGCGGCGAGGACCCAGGTGATGCCCTCGTCCTCCTTGCGGCAGGCCTCGGAGTCGTACATGGTCAACTGCGCACGCACTGTGATGTCGTCGGCCACGCGCCAACGAGCCTCGAAGATGCGACGGGCCGACGGGCCGGGGTCGGCGGACGCGTCACGCGGGTGCAGGACGGTGGAGCGGGCCGCCTCGACGGGGTCGAGGTCCAGGAAGTCGTCGAGCACCCCGGCCGCCTTGAGGGCGGTCAGGTTGCGCCGGACGTCCTGCTCGGGCTCGGGCCCGAGGTGGCGCCCGCGTCCCAGCCACGCGGTGTCGGGGACGACGGTCGAAGAGCTGCTGTTCTTGGCCATGGAACCGTTCTGTGGGTGATCGGGGGCCCGACCAGTATGGAGCCAAGGCCGTGGTTTGGAACTGAGGGCCCTCGTGCCCGTCGTCCACGGGATGCAAACGTCCCTTGTTGCGAAGTATCGTCCGCAACCACCCTGTGGTTTCCGGACCACGGCTCGGTGCCGGGTGGGACCGGACAGCTCGATGAGCGTCGCGCGGATGTCCCTAACTGTCCCTAACTGTGCGTGCCAGTTCTCATACGCCTCGCATCGCCGGCTTGGGCGACATGCCACGTAGCAGCGGGCCCAGTAGCGCTTCGTTACGTGGGGGGGATCTCGCCCGACGGTGAGCATCTTCCTGGTATGAGGCTGGAGGAAGTGGAACAGCTCCGGTGTGAATTATCAGAGTTCGTTGCCGATGTGCTCTGGTCGTTGCCGCGGCGAGATCAGCGGCGATGGGGTGAGTGGTATCTGGGCGGTCCGAGAGGTCGTTTTCAGGTAATTGCACCGTGACCCACACTTTGACGCACGCCACTCCCACCCCAGATCCACGTGCGCACCCCCGGACATAGGGGCAATCTCTGGACCCCTTGGAATGAGACAGGTAATTCGGTCCTCCCATACGGCTCGTGGATCACGTCGGCACCTTGAACTTCGCAAGCTGCGCCTCGCCACAGGCGCATGTTGTCAATCACGGACTCCGGGATGAAACAACGGGAGAAAACGACCTCTCAATTTGCCGCGCGCCCTCTACCGAGCCCGCGCCCTTGCCGGGACCACCCAGCTCTCATTACCTTGACGTCAAGATTCCTTAGTAGAGGAGAAGACGTGACTCAGGGAACACTCGGATACTCCTTGGACGGCCTGCATCACGTGCAGCTTGCGATCCCTCCAGGCGCTGAGGAAATCTGCCGCGAATTCTGGGGTGACGTTCTCGGCATGACAGAGCTCGAGAAGCCGCCGGTGCTGGCGGCTCGCGGTGGGTGCTGGTTCCAAGGTGGTGGCCTGGAGGTGCACTTGGGCGTTGAAGAGGACTTCCGCCCGAACAGGAAGGCGCATCCGGGCATACTTGTGACCTCGCTTCAAGCGCTCGCCAAGCGGTTGGAAGACAGAGGAGTGAGCGTCACCTGGGATGACAACTTTCCTGGCCACGATCGCTTCTATGCGTTCGACAAGCTGGGCAATCGGCTCGAGTTCCTTGAACCCGTCCGCGATGCTGACGTCGCATGATCAGGGCGTCTTCTTCGTCCAGTGGCTGGTACGAGGGCTTTTGCGGGTCAAGCGTCGGGTCATCATGGTGATGAGTGCCCAGTTCAGGGGGCTTCGGAGTGCTGGGGCAGACGTTCGTAGTCGCGTGCGTTGCGGCGGGCGTTCATACACCAGCCGATCGTGTCCAGCGGCGGGGCAGGACGACGAAGCCCTTGGTGCCCTTGAGCTGGATACGATGCGCAAGGTGAGCCAGAGGCGTTCGCGGGCCCAGTCCACGAGTTCGCCGGCGTAGCCGCGGTCGGCCCAGACCTGGGTGATCTGCGGCTGGGTGAGACGGAGGCGCCAGAACACGTCGCGGACGGCGTCGCGGTCCTGGATGTCGGCGGGTGTCACCGTGATCATCACGGGCAGGCCGAGCGAGGTCCAGCGGCTACCACACGGCTAGCGGCGGCCACGGGAAGCGGCAGGCATGGCGGGCTCAGCAGACGAGGTGAGCGGCTGGGCCGGGGGCTATTGGGTGGTGGCAAGCTGGGCCCCATTCGTCGTCGGGGTAGCGGGCCAGGTGCGGGTCACGCGTGATCGACGTGACTGATCAAAGGGGCCCCGGCCCCGGTCGCCGTCCACGGTGACGCGGGCGCGACACGCCGGGCAGAGCGCGACCGGGTGCGCTCGAAGCACCGGGTGAACGCTACCAACTCCCCCGCAAACAATGGTGTTCGAGGTACTCGCGAGACGTTCGGCTAAGGCTTTACCGTAACGGCGTTCCGTGACGCCCTCCGCTGACGGCAGACCCGCACCCGGCAGCAGTCCGAGCAGTACACCGCCGCCCTCGACCGCTCCACCCATCGAGGAGGCCACCTGGCGTCAGGGCAGCAAGGGCACGATGGCTTCGCGTTTCGCCGTGCTCCAAGTGCGGCCCTCAGGCAAGGAAGCCTCCCGTACCGCCAAGGAACAGGCCGGCGGTCGAAGCCGGTGGAACGATGCTCTGTCCCTGCGGACCCTGCTGGTCGAACAGCCGGAGACCTCAGCTGAGCCGACCGGCTACCGAAAATGCGCTGGCCATCGCGCACGACTACCGCGAACTCAAGCACGCCTTCGAAGGCCGCACCTGGCGCGGCGGGCACCACCATGTCACCCTCGTCACCGCCGCCCAGTCCTTCCTCACCCTCCGGCGGCTCGCCCCAAAAGTCCACACGCCGGCCTGCCCCTCTACTAGGTCCTGGACACCTCTCGGACCTGCTCAGGTGCTGGACCGGCACCTGCACCACCTGCTGCCGCCCACTCACCACAAGCAGAACCAGACCCAGAACCTAACGAAGCACTACTAGGCCGATACCTCGGCTGTGGGTGGACGCGGCGCGGCCACCGCGTCAGGGCCGTCCGAAGACGTGTAGGTCAACGTGCGGTGTTTCCTGGCGTGCGGTGGATCCGACACCGCAGGTCGGCGGTAGCGTGGAGTGAGACCCGGTTGATGAGGAGGGCGCGTGCGATTCGCGCTGGACGCACTGTTCGCTGACGTGCCCGCGGAGCAGGTCGATGAAGCTCGTGACTTCTACAAGTCGAGAGCGGCAGGCCGTGGCCCCAGCACACTGGAAGAGCTCAAGGAGGCACGAGCGAGGAGGTCTGCTCCTCGTGCCGCCGATCCGCCTGCCATCGAAGAGACGATCGAAGCCGCGGAAGCGCGCATACCTGTCAGGATCTTCACGCCTACGGACGGTCCGCCGCGGGGTGTCTACCTGGACATACACGGCGGCGGCTTCTACATGGACTCCGCAGCGCGAGGAGACAAACGCAACCGCGAACTCGCAGACGCCCTGCACATCGCCGTTGTCAGCGTCGACTACCGGCTGGCGCCTGAGCACCCCTGGCCGGCGGCACCCAACGACTGTGAAGCAGCGGCGCTCTGGCTCGTCGAAGAAGCCGATGCCCGCTTCGGAACATCCCGACTTGCTATCGGCGGGAGCTCCGCGGGAGCCACCCTCGCCCTGGCGACCCTGCTCCGGCTGAGAGACAGAGGTGCCGTTGGCCTATTCACCGGCGCTGCACTCCAATTCGGCACGTACGACTTGAGCGCACGAACCCCGGCTGGTCGCCGCATCGCTGACGAATACTTCATCCAGGCGTACGTCGGCCATGTGGAAGACCGCACCGTTCCCGAGATCTCTCCCATCTACGGCGTCCTTAGCGGGCTTCCCCCAACGCTGCTGATTGTCGGAAGCGCAGACGTGTTGCTGGAAGACAATCTGGCGCTGGCAGGTCGGTTGTCAGCGGCCGGCAATGACGTCGAGATCCGGGTCTACCCCGAGTCACCCCACGGCTTCACGGGCCACCCCACGGCAATGGCCAGGACGGCGCTCCGAGGCGTCGACTCCTGGCTGTGTGACCGGATTACGCAATCGTAGTGAGCTGAGATCGGCGCCCTGACCCACCTGTGGTTGTTGCACGCAATCGGATCGGGAGCCGCGGTAGAAGCCTCCCATCTATCGCCGACCTGCGGCGCCGGATCCGCCGCACGCCAGGAAACACCGCACGTTCTGATGTTCCTCTTCGAGCCCGCGACAGGGCCAACACGCATGCCAGCAGCTGCCGTACCATCCCGCTCAGCTGATGCGCCGCCGAACCGTCCTGCTGCTGGCGGCCGCCGGACCGCTCGCGGCCACGGCCGCCGCCGTCGCGCTCAAGGCCGGCGCTTGGGCGCTGACCGCCTCCCGGCACGCCCATCCGACTCTCCCTCTGGCCCCGCCCGGGCTGCCCGGGCTGCAGGGGCGAGGGCAGCTGGTAGTCCGACGGCCCGTACCCGGGAGGGGAGCTGTGCTGGTGCTGGGACCGCCCGGAGCACCCCCGCCGGCTCCTGCCCCTGCCTGGGAGCCCCGACGAACCGCCCTTATGACCACCGCCCCCCTGGCTGCCGCAACCGTTCAGTGTGGCCGCCAGGATCCCGTCCACGACAAGGAGATCCGCCCATATGACCACCACGGTCCCCAGCACGGACACGAACCTCAACACCGCCTGCGCGTCGGTCACCGTCGAGATCACCCGCACGACAGCAAGGCGTACTTACTCCTCCGGACCGTAGTTGATGTAGGACCCCAGGGCGTCTGTGGCGGTGAAGGTGACCGTCGTACCGCCCGGGAAGCTCGCGGGGCAGGTGCCCGTCGGTTCCTGTTGCGGTTCTTCCTCGCTGCACGGCGGCCACGCCTCCTGGTGGCAGTTAATGCCCGCCGGCTGGCTGGCTGGCTGGCTGGCTGGCTGGCTGGCTGGTGACGGTCCCACCGCCCCCAGCCGTCGCTGACCCAAGCGGACACCGTCGCCTGCTGGGGCTCGGCGTGCACCGGCGCGGCCGTGCCAAGCGGCGCCGCGGTGCCCAGCGCTACGGCGACCAGCGCTGCCTGCCGGCGGGCCGCTTTGCGGATCGCCTCCGGGCTGCTTTTTAAAATTCGCGTCTGAAATGGGCTTAGGGCAGAGCTTGTTCAGGTACATCCGGCTAGGGCACTCCGCTTCTCGCCCGGACGCCCCCAGATACTCGCGGCCTTGGCGCGCTCACGATGGGTAGGGGGCTGTGCGGTCAGAGGGGGGCCATGCAGTAGTCGTTCTCCGGGCAGAACACGACGTACACAGGGTTGTAGCCGGGATATACGGTCTTAGGATTCGGGTCGGCATAGTTGAAGTAGGAACCCGGGTCGGGCGTAGCGGTGAAGGTCACGGTCGTGCCGACCGGGAAGCTCGCGGAGCAGGTGCCGGTAGGGGGCTGCTGCGGTTCCTCGCTGTATGGCTGCCACGCCGGCTGGTGGCAGTTGATCCCGGTCGGCTGGCTAGTGACGGTGCCGCCTCCCCAGCCGTCGCTGGTCCACACGGACACAGTCGCCTGCTGGGGCGCCGCCTGCACCGGTGCGGCGGTGCTGAGCCCTGCCGCAGCGCCCAGCGCGATGGCGACCACCATCGCCCGCCTGACGCCGCGGATCTCAGTCTTCTTGTGTGCCACGGAGAGCACCCCCTTGTTTGCTGTAGTAGTCATGCCGGCGAATACGCGTGGGGATCCAGGACGGTGATCAGATGGATCACTTCCACAGGAACACCCGGCGGGCCGCTTTGCGGATCGCCTCCGGGCTGGCCGCCTCGTACAGGCAGTACACCCGGCGGTGGCCCTCGGTGATGTAGCTGTGCAGCCAGACCACCTCGGTGCCGTTGTTGGCCTCGATGAGGGCCCGCACCGGCTTCTCGGCCAGGAACTCGGCAATCCCGTACGGGAAATAGTGCTCGACCAGATACCGGGGCATCGCCGCGTCCCCTCGCCGACAACGTGGATTTCGTGTCTGAAATCAGCCTAGGGCCGAGCCTGTTGGGGTACATCAGGCCGGGCACCCCACGTTTCGCCCGGACCACCCCAGATACTCTCGGTCATGGCGCGCTCACGGCGAGTCGAGCTTGCGCAGCGCCTCGGTGCGGCTGTGGGCGCCGAGCTTGCGCAGGATCGCGGTGACGTGGTGGTCGGCGGTCTTGGGAGTGATGAACAGCCGGGCGGCGATGTCCGGCCCGGACAGCCCCTCCCTCAGCAGACCGGCGATCTCCTGCTCGCGGGCGGTCAAGCCGTACTGATGGGCCCGTGTGGTCGCGCGGGGACCGCGGGTTCCCAGCCGGACCCCCAACTCCTTCAGCCGGATACGGCCACGGAAGACGGCGGCCGGGGCACCGAGGGCGTCGAAGGCGGCCACCGCCGCGGCCACGGCTTCCGCGTCACCCGCGAGCCGGGCGAGCGCCGCGTCGTAGGGACAGCCGAGCCGCTGCCATGCCTCGGCCGCGGCCGCCCAGTCCCCGTTCAGCTCCAGCGCGAACGGCCCAGCGGCCGGGCCTGTGGGCGGTTTGCCCCCGGCCAGCCGGATCCAGCGGGCGCAGGCGCCCACCACCCAGGGGTCGCGGCCCTGGCCGGGGGCGGGCATTCCACGGCTCGCCTCGGCGACCGCCGCCGCGTCGTCTCCCGCCAGCCAGGCCGCCTCGGCCCGTGCCTCCCACACCGGTCCCATCCGGACCAGGTCGCTCGGCTCGCCGAGGGTCGCCGCCTCGTCGAGCAGGGGGCGGACCTCGGGGTCTCCCCGCCGGGCGCGAACCAGGGCCAGCGCGAGCAGCGGGAAGATCCGGCTCACAGGCGGCAGTGAACGCAGAGGGAGCACCGCCGAGGCCGCCTCCGCGGCCTCGTCCCACGCCCCTTGGTGGACCAGCCCCATGGCCCGGGCCCCGCGGAGGTAGTCGAGGAACATGTCGAGGTCGTAGTCGCGACAGAAGGCGACGGCCCGCTCGTCGTACTCACGTGCCCGCCGGAAGTCGCGGTGCACCATGGCGACCGCCGAGATGACCGGGCCGAACATCCCGGCATGCTCGACCAGGTCCTGCGCCGCGGCCTGCCGCCAGACCTCCTCGAGCGCCTCCCATCCGCGGTCCTCGCTCAGCACGGTCGCGATCGCCGCATGGAACCGGGCGCGCAGGACCAGCCCCGCGTCGCCGATATGCCGGCCCACGTCGACGGCCCGCTCCGCGTGGTCGGCCGTCGTCGGCATGTCACAGTCGAAGCTCGCCTGCTCGGCGACGTTCACGTGGGCCCGCCCCAGCTCCAGCGTCGGCCCCCCGCACTCCAGCAGCCGTACCGCCTCGATCCCGCGCTCGCGCGCCTCCCGGTTCCGGCTGAGCAGCCAGAGCATGTACGAGCACCAGCGCAGGTCGTCTCCCTCGCGCAGCGTGTCGCCCAGCGCGTGCCGGAGCCGCCCGGCAGCGTCCCACGACTCGATGGCGTCCGGGACCAGACCGGTCATGTAACTGGCGAAGGCGTGCCCCTCCAGCAGCGTCGCCCTCTGCTCCGTCGGGGCGGCACCCGCGTGGCGCAGCGCGCGGGCGAACTGGGCCGCCGCCTCGCGGTGTGCCCCGAGCCCCGACGCGTGCGCCGCCGCGGCGGGCGCGTACGCCAGGACCGCCTCCGCGTCACCCGCTTCGTCCGCGTGGTAGGCCAGGCGCGACAGGTCCGGGGCCGGCCCGGCGGTGGACGCCCGCAGCGCGCTCAGCAGCAGCGCGTGCAGCCTCCGGCGTCGTATCGAAGGGATGCAGTCCAGGACCGCCGCCCGGGCCAGCTCGTGCCGGAAGGCCAGCCGGGTCGCTTCCGCCTCCTCCAGTACACCGGCGGCGAGCACCTCGTCCACCACCCGCTCGGCGTCCGTCACGACGGCGCCGAGCAGCTCGATAGGGGCGCTCGGCCCGGCCACGGCCGCGGCCTCCACCACCTCACGCGCACGTGGCGGCAACCGGCCCAGTCGGCCGATCACCGCTTCGCGGACGGTCGCCGGCATGCCGGGCTCCGGGGCGGCCAGCACCTCGGTGACGAAGAACGGGTTGCCTCCCGTGATCGCGTGCAGCGCGGCCGGGTCGTGCGGCCCGCCGGCCGCCAGCCGGGCCAGCGCCGATCGGCTCAGCGGCTCCAGGTCGTACCGGGCCTGCGCCGGGCAGCCAGCCAGGTCACCGAGGACCACGGCCAGCGGGTGCAGCGGCCCCACCTCGTCGTCGCGGTAGGTCACCAGCAGCATCGCCGACGTCGCTTCGATCCGCCGGGCCATAAACCGGAGCAAATCGTAGGTGGCGCCGTGCCCAGTGGACGTCCTCGAAGACCAGCAGCACGGCGCCCGGCCCCTGTCGCATGGCGTGCAGCAGCAACCGGAAGACGGCTGGACCTCCGGCCCCCGCGGCGAGCGCCTCCTCCACCTCCCGGCCGAGGCCGGTGGCCACGTCGGCCAGTGGCCCCAGGGGGCGAGGAGTGCTGAGCGGATCGCACTGGCCGATCAGCACCCGCACCCGCTCCGGCGCCCGCTCCGCGAGGGCCTGCACCACGGCGGTCTTGCCGACACCGGCCTCACCCCGCAGCAGCACCAGACAACCTCGGCCACGCACGGCCTCACCGAGGTGCCCCTCCAGCGCCTCGAGACCATCGGCCCGCTCGAGCAACTGCACAACTCCGGCGTATCACGACATGACGGTACGGTGGAATCGCCAGGGAAGCCCGCAGCCTGCCCGCCCTCCTTCTTGGAGATCACATACGGGCCGGCGCTCCCTCAGTCGGCCGGCCGGTCGTCGATGAGATCCTTGAACTCCTCGCACTCGCACGCACGCACGACGCCCAGGCCCAGGTCGTCGCGCTGGCCGTTCGGACGCGCGGCAACCCCGGGGTCGGCGAGCGCGGCGCCAGGTAGGCGGTGGAGGCGGAGAGAGGGTCGTTGCCGTCGCCGCGCTCGATCCGCCGGTCCACGGGGACCGTCAACGGGACATCCCTGAATCTGATGACACCGAGTAGAGGTCACCGACTCCCTTACCAGCAACGCCCCCTAGACCCGTACTTC
>NZ_JAGGPA010000095.1 GCF_018614035.1 Streptomyces sp. ISL-96 | reverse complement strand
CACTTGCGGGACAACCCTTAGCCAGGGCACCATCGGGGTGCTCCTGGTGAAGGTCCTGGTCATGCCGCAGGTGTCCAAGGTCGAGTTGTACGCGGCGATCCGGCGTGATCACCGTGCGGGCATGAAGATGCGCGAGCTTGAGCGGTCCCTTTCTCTCACTCCAGCCAAGGGACATGGGCGAAAGCGGCGCAACGGGGATGTCAGCGAGCCGACCACGCCAAAACCGCGTGGTGACCTGCACGGTTACCAGAACGGTCCGCCGCGTCGCGCAACAGCAGGCGCAACCCATAGCCGCAACAGATGGCGCAACAGTAGGCGCTGTCCTGTCTCTGCGATGTGTAGGCAGTCCCGTTCTTCTGTAGGCATGTGCGGACGGGTCCCGTTCATGTGTAGGCAGCTTCCGGAGAGTTCCGGTCTTGTGTAGGTCCGGCGGTCGCGGTGCTTCTACGGTCAAAGTGACTGGTCGGCGTCGTACCGGAGGCCCGGATGGTTGTGCGCGAGGTGTCGGCGGAGGGCGTCGAGTTGGAGTACGTCAGCGCGGCCGGCATCCGTGAGCGGGGAGCCTTGGGACACCTGTGGCACAGCCGTCGCCACCGCCGCCTCTCCTTCCGTACGCGGCACACTGCTCGTGACCGCCGGGCTGCTCGTCTCGGGCTGCTCGTCGGGAGGTCCAAGGGCGGGCGGGGCGACATGCGACCTGGGCGCTTAGGTCACGACTGGGGTGGTCGCAAGGCGCAGGCGATGACGGTGGTCACCATCTTGCGGATGGCGGCGGTCTGCGGTGGGGCGCTTGCCCGGTCGGCGAACAGCAGGTGCGCGGCTCCGACGAGGGTGGGGGCGAGCGTGTCGATGTCGGCGTCGCTGGCCAGGCGCCCCAACTCCCGCTCGGCGGTGAGGTAGGCGGCGATCATGGCGGTGCCTTGCACGGCCAGTGGGATGCCGGTCAGACCGGCCTCGCGCAGCCGGGCGCGGAGGCCGTCGCGGAAGGTAATGAGCGCGACGATTGCCACCGTGACCGGCCCGAACAGGTCCTGCAGTGCGTCGGCGAGGTTGTCCACTACGCTCCCGGTGCCGGCGGCCGCGCGCAGAGTCGTGGTTCGGTCCTCGATGCCGCGGATGCGGTCGAGGACCAGTTCCGCCAGGAAAGCGTCGAAGTCGGTGAAGTGCCGGTGCAGCACGCCCTTGGCACAGTTCGCCTCCTCCGTGACCGCCCGGCTGGTCAACGCGTCGGGGCCGTCCCGAAGCAAGACGCGCTCGGCGGCTTCGAACAACTGGCCGCGCACGTTGTGGATGTGCACCCCTGACGGCATTGTCTCCCTTTCCGCGCCGACCCCGCCTTAATAAGTGGGCAACCGCCCATTAGGGTGGGCGCATGCCCACTTTATCGCAGGGACAGCCGGACAAGTCCGGACCCGAGCCCCACCACCACCGGCAGATGGCCGAGTCGTTCGGTGTGGATGCCGAACGCTACGACCGCGCCCGACCGCCGTATCCCGCGGCCCTGGTGGACAGGATCGTCGCGGCAAGCCCCGGTCGGCACGTCCTCGACGTCGGAGCCGGGGCCGGCATCGAGGCCCGGCAGTTCCAGGCGGCCGGCTGCACGGTGTTCGGTGTCGAGCCCGACGAACGGATGGCCGCTTTTGCGCGACGCAGCCGTGTCGAGGTCGAGGTCGCCAGGTTCGAGGACTGGCAGCCGGCCGGGCGGCTGTTCGACGCGGTCATCGCCGGCACCGCCTGGCACTGGGTGGACCCCGTCGCCGGCGCGGCCAAGGCGGCCCAGGTGCTTCGGCCCGGCGGCCGACTCGCCCCCTTCCACCACGTCCCCCAGCTCCCGGCCGAGGTGATCGACGCCCTCGCTGAAGCACTCCAACGGGTCGCCCCCGATTCCCCGTTCAACCCCGGCCTGCTGAGAGGATCGGCCGTGGACGCGTACCAGCCACTGTTCGCGAGAATCGCCGACGGGATCCGGCAGACGGGCAGGTTCAGCGAGCCGGAACAGTGGCGCTTCGCCTGCGAGCGCACCTACTCCCGAGAAGAGTGGCTCGACCAGCTCCCCACCTTCGGCGGCCTCACCCAACTCCCCGCAGACAAGATGGCGGAGGTCCTAGACAGCGCCGGGACTGCGATCGACTTGCTCGGCGGCCACGCCACCATGCCCTACACCTCCGTCGTGATCACCTCGACACGCTCCAATACGGCCTGACCGCCGCAAACTTCGGGCGTCGCCGGGCGCGAGCAGGCTGGTGAGCTCGGCGACGTCCCCGGGGAGGCGGGGAAGAGGACTTGCAAGCGGGGAAGGTTCCCCGGCTTCTTGCGCCGGGCCTCGGCGGGCCCGGCACCTCCGCGCCGACCAGTGGACTTCCGCGATAAGCATCCTAGACCCGTACTTCGCAGGTCACCCGATCGTGAAGATCAACTGGTCACGACCGATCGCCGCTCAGTCCGGTCCGCAACGGCGATCGCAATGCCGGTCCGATCCGGTCGGGTTCGGACGCCGAAGAGCCGCTGCGGCGAACCTTTTCAGCGACCCGCGAAGTCCGGGCCTAGAGGCGGCTGCCTACGGTTGAGCGGGACATCGACCGCCGACCTGTCCCACTCAACTGTAGGCACCGCAGGTCAGAACCTCGCCCTGCCCACAGTTATCTGGGACAGGACAGGCGCGACCCTTGTCGCAACCCGGCTCCGGGCGGCGCGGGCGGGCCTTCACGCCGCCACCGCTGCTCCCCGGGTGCGGGCCAGCTGTCGCAGCTCGGTGCGCGCCGCCGGCACCGAGCGGGCGGTCCCGCCATCGAGACATGGACCGCTCAGCAGGAGGTCAAAAACCTCACCGTTGCCAAACTGCACACGTACTACGTGCTCGCGGGGAACACCGACCTGGACGAGTCCGCTGGTACTGGTGCGCAGCCACATGCCGCGTTCGAGATCGGTGGCGTCGGTCCAGCCGCCGGGGCTTTCGGTCCGGAAGGGGTGGTGGTCGGTTGCGGTGATGTCGGCTGTCTGGACCTGCTCGTACCGGGCCGCCGGCGAACAGTGGCACTTACGGTTCTTCCACCACCTGGCGTTCTGACTCCCCCGCGGCGAATGGTTGCTGCTGGTCGGGGTCCTCCGCAGGTGGTTGCGACATGAAGTTCTCGAAAACGTCCATCCCGATCATCAACAGCATCATGAACGGGGGCACACACAGGGCTATCAAAATCACGGAGCCTCCCCACGGGAGTGCCGACTTTCCGCCTGGGGCCCCTGATGGAGCACTCCTAAAGTGTGAGGCCGGATGGAGTAGTCCGCTCGTCGGACACCGTGCACCAGGGCTTCAGGGTCGAATGGGCCTGTCACGAGCCGTCACGGGCCGCGAGCGCTGGCACCCCTCGGGATTCACGCAGCGGATGGCTGCCTGGACGTACCACAGGCCTGAGACCGCCCATGCTCGGCTTGCCAAGTGCTGACTCACACTCCAGTGACCTGCTCATTCTCAAGAGCACGAGCCGATGTCTCGCACACCGTGCCCTGAAGAGCCACCGCCGACCACGGCGGTTCGAGTGGTCGGCGGTGGTGGACTGCCGTGCGATCAGGCGCGGTGGATCTTCCAGTCGGTGACGTCACCGGTGCGGTTGTAGTAGGCGTTGGTGCACACGTTGTACTTGCCGGCAACCGGGCCGTGCTGTTGGTTTCCAAGAAGCCGCCGGTGCCCATGTAGACGTTCCACAGGTGGACCACGTCGCCGATGCGGACTTTCTGGTCGGCAGGGGACGAGGTGCGGGCGAAGATCCGCCAGTGGGTGGTGCCGGAGTCGGCGACGCGTTCCTTAGCCTGCGCGGTCACCACGTCGTACGGGCCTGCGGGGTCGCCCCCGGATGGGCCTCTTCATAGACTTGAAGGGTGGACGTCGGGACGGCGGGCGCTATCCAGTCGGACTCGGGAGAGATCGACTACCGTGCGCTGTTCGCCGCCACTCCCAGCCCGTGCCTGGTGCTGAACCGTGATTTCGTGATCGTGGATGTCAATGAGTCGTTTCGCCTCGCCACCGGCTACGGCGCCGACGCCCTGGTGGGAAGATCCTTTTTCGAAGCCTTTCCCGACAACCCCGCCGATCGGGAGGACGACGGGCCGCAGAGCGTATCCGTCGCGCTGAAGCGCGTTTTGGAGACCGGCAACCGGCAGGCCATGGGCGTGCTGCGCTACGACATTCCCATCCCTGACCGGCCGGGACAATTCGAAGAACGCTGGTGGTCCCCCATCCACACTCCGGTCCCGCGACCGGACGGAGAGGTGGCATGGATCCTCACCCGCGTGGAAGACGTCACCCAGTTCGTGCGCGCCCGCCAGGGCATCCATCGGCCCGGCGTATCCATGAGCCCGCTGGAACAGGAGATGGAGGCGGAACTCTACCTTCGCGCCAGAGAACTCCAGCGCCTGAACGATGAACTGCGCATAGCCCACGCCAAGGAACGCAAAGTCGCTCTCACCCTCCAAGAGGCCATGCTGCACTCCCCGGACCTGGCCCGGCACGAGAATGTGACCGTGCGCTACCTGCCCGCCGTCGGTTCGCTGAACGTGTGCGGTGACTGGTACGACACCGTCGACCTGTCCAACGACCGCTTCACCGTCGCCGTCGGCGACGTCGTCGGACACGGCCTGGACGCCGCCACCGTCATGGGCATGCTTCGCAGCGCCCTGTCCGCCGCGAGCCGCACCGTGGCCTCGCCGGCCCACGCCCTCGAGGTTCTGGGCATGTATGCCCGCGCCGTCGAAGGGGCTCTGGCCGCCACGGCCGTCACGGCACTGATCGACACCCGCTCCCGCCTCATCGTCTACAGCAGCGCCGGCCACCTTCCGCCGGTGCTCCTCCACGCGGACGGCAGCCACGAGCTTCTCGACCAGGCCACCGACCCACCCCTGGGCGCCCGGCCCGAACACGTGCCCCGCCCGCAAGCCAGCACCGCCTACCGGCCCGGCGACAGCCTCGTCCTCTACACCGACGGCCTCATCGAACGCCGCGACGAAGACATCGACATCAGCCTGACCCGCCTCACCGATGCCCTCGCCGTCCATGCCAAGCTCAACCCCGCGAACCTCGCCGACGCCCTGCTCGACCACCTCACAGTCAGCCACGGCGCCCGTGACGACATCGCCCTGCTCGTCGTCCGCCTATAACCCGCCCGCCTCCAACACAGTGGATGCCTCCAGTTCACTCAGCCCCTGCCGGACAGACACGGGTGGAAGTACAGCAGAGCAAGTCATCCCTGCTCAGGCATAGAACGACACGTGCGTGCCGAACGATCAGCAGTCGGTGGCGGCCATGCCCGCTCGTTTGACAGACCCGCCTTGATGAACCAGCGGCCTCCAAACTTCCATGGCACACGCTCAAGCAGAACTGGCAGAAGCATCCAGCGGCCGCCGGCAAGGCGCTCGACATCACCTGGGGCTACCACGCCCCGCACAAGACCCGCCGCTGGAACTACTTCCTCACCAAGAACGGCTGGGACCCCTCCGAGCGCCTGATCCGGGCGCAGTTCGACCCTCAGCCGATCGCCACATACCAAAACGACGGCCAGCCGCACTGGGAACACGACCTGTTCCCCGAGAACCCGACCGCCCACAGCATCACGCTGCCCAGCGACCGCAAGGGCTACCACGTGCTGTTGTCGGTATGGGAAGTCGCCGACACCGGCTACGCCTTCTACCAGGTCATCGACCTCAACATCACCTAGCCCCCGCGAGTCCGCTAGGGCGGATGAGGGCTCCGCCCCGCTCACCAAGGGCGGAGCAGCTTCCCGGGACGTACATCGCCCGGGAAGCTCCGGGGACCCGCCCATGCCCGAGCCGCACACCAAGGTCGTGAAGGACAACGTCAGGCCCGCTCGACTCGGCTCTGGTGGCCGAAGACCGCCTCAGCATGAACGCCGCGAAGGGCCATCAAAGGGTTCAGCGGGTGGCAGCCGGCGAGTTGCATGGCTCGGGGCCGGCCCCCTCACCTGGATCGGCAGCGCACCCGACGACTAAGCGCGAGACGTGCTCGACGCGGGCGCGGACCTTCTTGTGGGACTTGTTGTGTTCCTCTTTCCAGTCCGGGAGTCCGGCCTGGCCGCGCTCGCGGCGGTGTGGGATGACCAGTCCGGTGCCCGGGTAGCCGCCGTCGGCGATCGTGAGGGTCTTGCCGACGGCGGTCTTGGCGCCGGACTCCTCCCATGCCTTGCAGTCGTTGCGGTTCCCGGCGAGCGGCCGGCCGACCACGACGACCAGGCGGGTGTCGGCGTCGATGACGACCTGGTGGTTGGTGGAGTACCGGTAGTTCTAATAGCTCAGCGGTGGTGTGGTCGCGGGTAGGGACCAGGGTGGTCCACGATGAGGACGGTGTCCTTGGCGAACCGCTTGCTGGGCTGGAAAGCGAGCATCGGCCCCAGGTGGTCGATGATCCGGTCCGCCGCGGACTTCGAGACCCCGAACAGCGGGGCGAGCTGCCGCATGGTCAGGTTCGTGCGCCAGTAAGCCGCGACCAGCAGTGCCCGGTCCTCCAGCGGAAGGCTCCACGGCCGGCCCTTGCGAACGGCATCCGCACCCTGGCGCCGCAGAAAGGCCACCAGTTTCCCGAACTGCCTCGGGCTCAGCCCGGTGAACGGGCTATCCAGGACGGCTCCGACGCCGTGATCACACCAGCCACGGCGAGATCGTCTCATCTTGATCATGCTGCAGGGCCGCCAGTGTCTGGCGGGACATATCTCGGTCGCCCGGGCGGATTCGGCAGACGCAGGTCAGGCGGCTTTCAGCGCGTGCAGGCACGTTAGGCATGTTCACGACGGTTCGTGGCCGCGGTCTCGGGTCACCGAGGGTCCGGGAATGGCCCCGGTCCCAGCCGGGCCCTCTTCACGGGGCGGCAGCCCCGCATGCAGCCGTTAGCAAGCCGCGTACACGTCCACATCAGCGGTCTGCTTGCTCAACGTGGCCGACCCAGGCGCTTCGCCTACCCGGGCCGGCTCACCGGCCCTTCGTACGCCCCCATGACCGCCTAGCCAAGACGCCACGACACCCGGGCCCCCATATCCACCAAATGCGGACACAGGACGGCAGCGCCGCCCGGTCCAGCGCGGATTGGCAGAAGAAACGTGGCCGGTTACTCAATCAGCAGTTGGCGATCCTCACCAGTCCGGCGGGCAGCACAACCGGGGGCCGGCCGCCGCCTACGGCCAGCCCCCGGGAGGACCTTCCTTGTCCACTCACCACAAGGGTGCGCCCACACCCCACGCCCCTGCAACAACCCGAAGGGAGATCCCCTTGGCTCGCTCGGCGGCTTCGCAAGGCCAGACGGCCGACGTCGGCCGCATCCCGTCACAGCTACGGCCGCCCGGCCCCTCCGCAATGAGGTGACACCACGGCGCGTTGCACCCAAAACAGCGCAAACATCACCTAGCGTGCTGGTTTGTCCGATACCACCCAATGATGTCGAATATGACGGAAGTGGAGATGTTGTGCGCAAGCTTCGCAATGCTGCCCTGGTAGCTGCCATGCTCGGGAGTTTCAGCATGCTCGGGGCCGGTGTTGCCGCGGCCGGCGACGGTGACGGCTACGGCCACCCGGACGGCCGGCACCACGGCAAGGACGGCAACGTGGTCGTGTGCGAGCAGCGGTCCAACGTCAGCCAGGACACGTTCCAGCTCGGCCTGATCAACGTCGCGACGGGGCCCGTCACGGTCCTCGGCAGCGGCCCGGCGACCGCGGTCGCGGTCCAGCAGATCTGCAGTGGCGAGGACACCCTGGCGAGGAACGACGCCGACGCTGAGACCGGACCGGGAGTCGACATCGACCTCGACCTTCTCTAACAACGGCAAGACGCCTACCAGCGCTTGCCGGCGAGCCGGTAACGGGTGGGGCCCGTTGAGCTGATGGGCTGCGAGCCGTTCACGTGAGACGCCCGGTTGGGAATTCCCAGCCGGGCGTTTTGCGTGAACAGATGTTGGGTTCAGCCGCGCCGGCGTCCAAGCGCTCGGGAACGAAGACCCGGGGCCCTGGACCGGGCGTTGGTCAGGGCCCCGAGGGGCCGCACCCTGAGGGATGGACATGCGAGCACCGCCAAGAACAACGCATTACACGCACTTCAGTCACGGGAAAAGAAGGACGCCGAACTCCCGATTGCCAGATGCTGACGTTCCTCCACCGTCAGCGCGGGTTTGACGGTGATTCCAGCGGCCTCGAGGTACATCACGGCGGTGACCGCAGCCCCAGCCCCGCTCCGCAACTGGACTCCACGAGGCATGGACACCGCCCTGTACTGGATCAACCACCCCACCAACACCACAACCAGCGCATAGGAACACTCAACGAACCTGATCACCACTCGGGGAAACTGATCACAGCTGACCAACGCTCACTCCACCTGACCAAGTGCCAGCTCAGCACGCAGCGCATGCCCTCATCTCCTCCGTCACCGAGCCGTTGCGACCGGGGCTTGAAGCGCTACCACCACCAGACACCAAACTGATCAGCCCAGGCCAAACCACGACCTACTGATCAGAAAAACCGCCCCTGGACAGTACTACGCGGAGGCCGGCACCCTGGCCGCCCCCCGCCACGCCACCGCGATGGACAAGCCCGTGGGCCAGTGGCTGACCAACCTCCGCCGCCCGGGAGGGCTGGGGAAGGATCCCGAGCGCGCGGCGCGGCGGGCCGAGCATCTGGTGGCGATCGATCCGGACTGGAACCCCGGTGCCCTGGGGTGGACCGTCGACTGGCAACGCCACCACACCGGCCTGGGTGCGCTCCTGAAGGCCGGCGGAACACTGGAGGAGATCGTGCCCGGCGTCACCTACCGGGGCGACGACATCGGACGCTGGCTCGCCCGGCAGGTCCGGGACTGGGCGCGGCTGAACGAGGAGCAGCAAAGGCGGCTGGGTGTGCTGGGCGTGAAACCGGCTGAGCGGCCCCACAAAGCTTCGGCGCGAACCAGCGCGAAGGCTGGGGCAGCGAGAGGCTCCGAGGCGTTCACGCGGGGCGTGGCGGCCCTCCAGCAGTACATCGCGCGGGAAGCCCGGACCGTCGTACCCAGGGGGCACACCGAGGTCCTGGAGGGGTGCGGAACGCCTGTTCGGCTTGGGGTGTGGCTGTCGAATCAGAGGAATCGGCGTGACCGGCTGAGCGAGCAGCAACTCGCGGCGCTCGCCGAACTCGGACTCGACTGGGCATAGCGGAGGAACCTGCGCGCGTGCAGCCGTGCGGCTCCACCCACAGGTTCATGGGCCGCCGCCGCCTGCCAGAAGGCGTCAGGCCGACTCGGTGGCGGAACGCATAGTGTCCAGCTGCCACCCGCGCCGGAGCGGCAGCCCTGAAGCCCCGACGGCGTCAGGTCCTGAGGCCGTCGGGATGCTCTTCGAGCACCAGGGCGATCTTGCCCGCCTACAGCTCTTCTCCCACCTGACGTTCCGGCTCCCCCGCAGCCAGTGGTTGCCGCTGGTCGGTGTCCTCCGCAGGCGGTTGAGACATGAAGTTCTCGAACACGTCCATCCCGAGCATCAACAGCATCATGAACACGGGCACACACAGGGCTATAAAGACCACGGAGCCTCCCCACGGGAGTGCTGGTGGAGCACTCCCCAGTGTGAGGCCGAATGGAGTAGCACGCTCGTCGGACACTGTTCACTCCAGGAAGCAACCTCTGCATGGTGCGCCCGGCGAGAGTGACCGGACAGAGGGCATGAGAAGCACACGCACTCCTGCGGTTTCGAGGAGTATCCCCAACGGGTCCGGTCCGGTGCGGTGTGGGTTCGGGGGTTTTGCGGAGCTCTTCCGATCCGGCGGGGCTGAAGCCCTGATGCACCAGTGGCAGGGCGCGGCTCGTAGCGGCGCTGCCGGACCGGATCGAGCCCTGACCGGTCCGGCAGCTCCGATCGCCGAGCAGGCTCCGCAACTGCCGGCCGGTACAGCGCACCACGGGGACGGAGGGCCACCGCGGCACACTGGTCCATATGGAGAGACCCGCAGGCATCTGCCCACCAGCATGACCCACCCCCAGCCGCCCCGCCCGAGCACGACACACCTGCGTTGCGCCCAACGGGCACCAAGAGCCCAGAGCGGGCCGACCTCACACCCGCCGTCACCCTCCCTGGGGTACACCCATCCGGGGATCAGCAGCCGGTAACGGGACAGCAGCCGGTCGTTGAACCGCTGTTGAGGGAAGCGGGAGCGAAGTCCCGGACCACTGTCATGGCTCCGGGGCTTCGCAGCGCAGCGCGACCCGTGGCGCGGGTCAGTCCGTGGTCTGGAGGAAGGCCGCCTGGACGCGCAGCAGGTGGGTTTCGGGGTGGGTGTCCTCGTAGCGATTCAGAAGCTGTTCCTGAGGGCTCCATGACAAGGACAATTCGCTGGACAACGCATAGGCTAGCGGCGAGCGTTGACGGAATGCACCAGGAGAGGATCTGGGACGCTGATGCTGCCCAGGGTTATGACACGCCCGGCACCGGCATGTTCTCGCCCGATACTTTGGGGCCGACCGTGGACCGCCTCACACATCTCGCAGGGGAAGGGGCAGCTGTTGAGTTCGCCATCGGGACGGGTCGGGTAGCTGTCCCGCTCGCCGAGCGGGGAGTTCCTGTCACCGGCATCGAGTTGTCACTGCCGATGGTGGAGCAGCTGCGAACCAAGGCGGACGAAGCGACGATCCCCGTGATCATTGGTGACATGGCGACTATGGTCGCCCCCGGGAAGTACAGCCTGGTCTATCTCGTCTACAACACGATCTCCAACCTGCTCACCCAGGCTGAGCAGGTCGAGTGTTTCCGCAACGCTGCCCGCCACCTCACGCCTGGTGGTCGGTTCGTGATCGAGCTCTGGGTACCCGAGTTGCGCAAGCTCCCGCCAGGCCAAACGGCCACCGTCTGGCAGTCCGGCCCCGGCTACATCGGTTTGGACACCTACGACGTCCTGCGCCAGCACGTCGTGTCGCACCACTTCCGTTTCGACGAGATCAGGCAGGCACAGCTGTTCCGCAGCCCTCACCGCTACATCTGGCCGGCCGAACTCGACCTTATGGCTCAGCTGGCCGGATTCGAACTGGAGACCAGGCATGCGGACTGGGGCGGCGCCGCATTCACCGCCGAGTCGCGTTCTCACGTCTCCGTCTACCGAATCCCGCCAACGCAGTAGCCGTCTCCTCTCATCGGCTTGATCTGGCGTTCTCGTACTTGGCAGTTCGACGGTTCACTCAAAGGCCGCCGGGATTCCCGGCGGCACGGTCGCTTCGGTCAGAGCACGGGCCGGGCGCCCGAAGAGGTCATGGCCGACATCCACTGGGCTCTGGCCGGCACCCGGGGCGCTGCGGTAGCCGTCGCACGCATCGACCCAGAGCGGGGGCAGGTGCAATTTTGCGGGGTCGGCAACATCTCCGGTGCGATCGTGACCTCCGCGTCCAAGAGCAACCTGCTGTCACTGCCCGGGACCGCAGGACACCAGATCCGCACCCTACGCACCACCCCCCACCCGCTACCCCCCGGCAGCGCTCTGATCCTGCACTCCGACGGCCTGACCGAGCGTTGGGGCCACGGCGATCTCCCCGACACCTGCCGGCACTGCCCGACCGTGATCGCAGGTCACCTCCTGCGTACCGCCGGCAAGTATCACGACGACGCCTGCGTCATCGCCGCCGCGGGGCTGTGCTGAGCGGGGGGATCCCGCGCCGGGCCCGGAAGGCATCGCCGACCGGTCCTCCCCTAGGTTTCCGGTTGTGAGGCGTCGGTGAGGTCGGCGCCGGTGGCGGCGTCGCGTTGGGAGTGGGCCAGGCCGTGCCAGTCCAGGCACATGACCGTCGCGTCGTCCTCCAGGTGGCCGTTGCCGGCCTCGACGATCGCCCCGATGAGGGTGCGGGCGGCCTCTCGGGGGTGCAGTTCACGGGTGCGGATGATCAGGTCGGACAGGTCCGCGGTGGTGGCGTTGCGCTCGAGCATGCCGTCGGTGAGCATCACGAGCCGGTCGCCCGGCCGCAGGTCCAGCGATTGGACCCGGTAGGTGTGTGCGGGCAGGACACCGAACGGCAGGTCGACCTTCGGGGCGATCTGTGTCACCTGCCCGTCGCGGATCCGCAGCGGCCAGGGGTGTCCGGCGTTGATGAACTCGCTGCTGCCGTCGAGCAGGCTGATCCGCAGCAGCTGACCGGTGACATAACCGCTGCGGCCGTGCTCGCGCATCGCCAGGTCCGCCTGGCGGGCCTGCTCCAGGAGGTCCGCGCCCGCCCGCCGCGCCCGGCGCAAGGCGCCCACCACGAGGGTGGCCAGCAAGGCGGCGTCGACGTCGTGGCCCATGGCGTCGGTGACGGACATCTGGACGGTGTGCCGGTCGATGACGTAGTCGAACGTGTCGCCGCCGACGTGATCGGCCGGCTCCAGCGCCCCGGCGACCGCGAACTGCGCCGCCTCGCACGCCAACGACGCCGGCAGCAACCGGTGCTGGATCTCGGCGGCCAAGCTGAGTGGGGTGGTGCGCCGTCCCCACTGGTAGACGTCGGTGAAGGACCGGTTCGCGATCACGATGTAGGCCAGGGCGTGCGCCGTCTCACCGATCTCCCGCATCACCTCCCCGTCCGGTACCGCGGGCAGGAACAGCTCGAGGAGCCCGATGGCATCCCCGCGATTGGTCACCGGCGCAATGACCTGCACCAACTCCCCCGGGCCGAGGTCTTGCACGCTCGGTTGCTGGCTGCGGATCACGTCGTCGTACATGGTATTCCGCAACCCGATACGCCGGGCCGGCTCCGCGGTCTCCACACTCCCAGCCGCGCCCAACCGCACCACCGAACTACCCGTGAAGTCCGTGATCAGAAAGGATACCGACGCCGCACCCAAACGCTCCTTCAAGATGCGCGCGACCACATCCAGGGACTCCACCGGCGAAGCCGCCTCCGCAGCCTCCAACATCCCCGCCAATGTCGCAGCACCACCCCGGCTACTGTCGGCTGCGGCACGAGACGCCGACTGCGCCGTTCTGCCCGGCTCTCTTGTCGTCACGGGGTCTCCTGACCACTCGACCTGCAGGTTGCGTTCCGGAGGCCGAAATGACCGGTACCCGGTCCGGCCTCAAAGCGTTCGTATTCCACCACGGCGCCTGCCCAACCTTGAGGCCCGCACCCTTGTAGCCCACGAGCGGCCGTCGCGCGCTCGTCCAAGTGCTGTCCCGCCAGCCCCCGGCGCATAGGGCTGGGCGAACAGCCGAGGCATGCATGCAGCTCCCGCTCACGCGCAACGAGTACGGACTGCTGATGGATGGCCACACAGTGTTGACCGGGTATTGCCGGGTAAGGCCAATGCGAAAGTCGCCCCACCCCGGCTGGCATCCGGGGGTAGAGCGGCTTTGCAGCGGTGCCGGTGGGGGTGTTACGCGGCTGCGGCCGGGCGACCGGCTGGCGGCGACCCCCGCCGCGGGGCTCATGGCCGGCGTGGTGGTGCCCCTTCCCCAGCCCTCCCGGGCGGCGGGGCGGCGCAGGGCCGCCGCACCCGTGAACTGCACCCCGGTGACCAATCGCGGGGATGCCATCGGCGCTCAGTTCTCAAGGTGCCGGATCCCCCTCCTGTGAGCATCTTGGCCGCCCAGGGACTATGCACGGGGTCTTACCTGCCGCGAAAGACGCGCTGGCCTGCCGAAATGTCACATTTCAAAAGGGAACCAGGAGCCGCCTATCAAGCGTTGTGACGAGTAACGGTTCACCGGTTCTCCCCGCTGGTCGCCGGAGGAAAAAGGACGTCTGCGGTGCCACCGTCGGCGCCGCCGCCCGTCACTTGTCTCGGGTTTCGGCCTGGCCCTCGGTTCGGCGGGCCCGGACGAACCCGAGCCCGCTCCGGTACCGTTCTGGACGCATCACCCGCGAGTTCGGCTACGAACCCCCTTCGGAAAACTCGAACCCACGGCCTTTAGCCAGCTTGCGGAGCTCGTGGACGGATGCGGGCTATGCAGGTTGAGCGGTGTCGAGCCGCTTGTCGAGTACGAGGGTGTGTCCTGGCTTGTCGGCTGTACGCAGCGCGGCACGCATCCGCTCGTTCATCGCCTCGTTGACCACCGCTGCCTTCTCCTCCCGGCAGCTGTTGTCCAGGCGCTTTGGCTCGTGTCAGCGGGTACGCCCCGTTCACGTTGCGGCCAGAGCGGCAGCGGGTCACGCTGGGATGGCTCGGGGATCAGACCAGGCCGACCGTTGATGAGGAGGAACCAGGATGCCGACCTCGCCCTGGACCACCACCGCGGCCGCAGCCGGCACAGCGGAGTCACTTCCGGACGAGGTGCTGGTCCTGGCTTCGCGCCTGCTCCTGCGCCGCGCCCGGGACATTCCACGTTTCATCGCCGCAGCCCAGGCCATTCGGCGTCAGGTCATGGCGGCCGACGGGGCTCTGGGCCTGTCCCTGCGGGCCGAGCCGTTCGCCAAGACCTTTTGGACGCTCTCGGCCTGGCGTGACCAGGAGGCGCTGGACTCGTTCGTGGAAGCCCAGCCGCACGAGCGAACCATGAGGGACTTCCACCTCCGACTGCGCGATCCGGTGTTCGTCACCTGGACTGTGTCCCGCAGTACTCTGCCGGTCGACTGGTCCGATGCCGTGAGCAGAATCGCCGGACACGCACCCCGCTGATCCCGAACTGCCCAGAAAGCCCTGGATATGGGGATTGAGTGAGAGCGCGCGGTGAGCCTCTACCTGGCCGAGAAGCGCGTTCCTCGCCCGGAGGTGCTGCCGCGCCTGGCGGCGGCCGTCGGCGTCGACCCGGCCGACTTGTGCACGGTAGAGCGCGAGCGCCTGGTTCACCTGCGGGTGGGGTGCGTACGCGCAGGAAGAGCTGGGGATCAGCAGAGCGCAGGCGTACCGGCTGATCGACATCGCCGAGTCGGCCGGCGCGCTGAACCGGGCGATCGGCGCAGCCGGTGTCCTGGCCGAGGTGTCACCCGCGGGAGACACGGACGCGGCCGGGCTGGTGGACCTGGGGCTGTCGCAGCGGGCGCTGCGCGAAGTCCACGGCCGGCTTGACGAGCTCACCATCGTCGTTACCGAACGCCTGGCCGCTGCGGCCCGGGCCGGGCCGGTTGACGTATCAGTGGTCCGCGCCATGGTGGGCCAGGCCGTCGACGAGCTCCGCCGCGATCCACTGCCTGCGGCTGGTGACACCGCTGCCGACGACGACTCTCTGGAGCGGGCCCTCACTGACGCGGAGCGACACCCGGATGACACGACGGTGGTACGGCGCCTGGTCGACGAGATGGCCGCAGCCGGCGGCCGGCTGGGGCAGAGCGCTATCGAACTCGCCCCGGCGTTCTGGTCCGAGCAGGAAGCCGCCGACACCATCCTCGCCCGGTACTTCGTGAGCATCCGTAGCTTGTGGCCGACCGGGCCGCAAGCGCGCTGCAGAAGCAAGACCTGACGCTCTTTGGGTGCTTGGGCGTCGGCGTCGAGGCTGAACTCCAGTGCCGTACGTTGCACCGGCTCAGCCGGAAGCCCCGCCAAGCCACCTGACTGCGCGCCGCTCTGCACGGCGCGCACGCTAGATGAGCGGCGGCCGCCCCAACCGGGTCATCCGCCACACAGTGCGCCATTTCATCGGCTGACGCGATCCGCAGGAAGTACGGATGCCCTCGAGGAATCCGGCGCCCCAGGCCTTCAGCCCGGTCAGGGAGTGAGTGCGGGCCACCGTGAGCAGTGTCCACACGCCCAGATAGACCGGGATCAAGGCCAGGGGTAGCCGGCGTCGTGCCAGCCAGACGCGGTTACGGGCGGTGAAGCGGTAGTACACCGCATGCCGGGCGGGGGAAGTCTTGGGGTGCTGGAGGACAAGGTCGGGTTCGTAGAGGATCTTCCAGCCCCCGTCGATGGCTCGCCAGGCCAGATCCGTCTCTTCGTGCCCGAAGAAGAACTGCCCCGGCCACAGGCCGATCTCGTCGAGCATCGCCACGGAGAAGCAGTGGCCGCCCCCGAGGAAAGCGGTCACCAGCCCGCGGCGCATCGGGTCGCCGGCGCGCAGCCGGGGCACGTGGCGCCGCTGGGTCTCACCGTGCTCGTCGGCGACGCGGAACGACACGACGCCGAGCCTTGGATCAGCCGCGTACAGCTGCTGCACCTTGTGGAACACATCGTCGGCAATGAGCAGGCCGTCATCGTCCAGCTCGACGATGACGTCGACCTCTCCCGACTCGCACAGGAACTGCAGACCGACATTGCGACCGCCGGGACAGCCCAGGTTCTCTTCGAGCGGGATCTTGGTGACGTCGGCTGCGATATCGGTGAGCGGGGTCGCGTTGCCGACCAGGACAACCCGCGCGGGCGGCACGTTCTGTTTCTCCACCGAGGTGAGCAGAGCGTCCAGTTCGTGCGGGCGAGTGCCCATGGTCACGATGACGACTCCGACGCGTGGCAGCGACATTGCGGCGAACTCCAGTAGTCGGCGAGGTGCTGACTGATGCTAGTCGCGCACTGCCGCTACTCCAGCATCAGTGCGCACCCGCGACGCGTTCCTCCTGGTCAGGTGCCATGCGGTCCGCTCGGAGGTCGGTAAAGACGACGGGCGGGCCCCGCACACTCGGCTCGCCCGCCCCAGGTACGGCCAGGGAGCGGGTGCTGCGGCTGCACCGGTGACTGCGGCGTCGCCTGCCGTCCCTTCTGCGGCGGCGGAGAGGGCTGGCGGCTGCGGTCGAGGACTATTCGGCGCAGGGCTTCGGAACGCCGACTGCCCGGGCGGGCGGGCGGCCGCCCGGGCGGATCGATCGATACAGTGGGGGCCTGGCTTCACAGGACGCAACTTTGGACAGGCCTCAGTCAGGGGCATTGTCAGTGGGTGGCGGCAGACTGGAGTCATAAGAACGGCGGCCTCTGCCCGGCCTGCGAAGCAGGGACAGAGACCGCCGCGGGCGATACCCGCACCTCGCGCCTCTTGGTGGTAGGACACCAGGGGGCGCGTCGCGTTTTACAGGAGGCTGACTACCATCTCGTACAGCCACACCACGAACTGAACGAACCAGTGCGCGGCCTCCTCGGCGAGACCAGCCAAAAGGGCCTGGGCTACGCCGGCGAGCAGTACATCGCAAGCGGTGCTACGGCTCTCACCCCGGGCACGCGGCGGGCCTCCGTCCTCCGAACCGTCGGACATCGGCTTGTCGCTATCACCGGGCATGTGAGCCCCCCATCCGGACCGTCGTACATCAACCGGACGGCCGGGGCGACGGTCCGCCGAAACCCGGCCCTCCAGAAGCTGCACAAGCCCCGGAATGGGTGCGCTCAGAGTACCGAGCCGAACTGACAGCCAGTGCGGTTCAGTTTCACCTCCGCCGCCCCGCTGACGTTGACATAACCCGCTTCCGACGCCCTCGGCAGAGGCATCACCAGGGCCAGCCCGTACAGCGCTCATGCTCGAAGATTCGGCGTCAGCGGGAGAGGCGAAGTAGAAGTAGTCCTTGCCGGACTTCCCGTCCTCCTTCACGCTGCGGTCAACTGCTTGAGGTTGATCTCACGCAGCGGGGTACCGACGGCACCGCGGAAGTCCTTGCTAGTGACGATGTTGACCGCGTTCACCGACCAGAAGTCGGGGAACTCAACGCCACGCTGCTCGAAGTTGAACGAGCCGTCGCGCCAGTTGGTCATATGACGTCACGACGCTCCCAGGCCACCTCGTCGTACAGATGCACGCCTGGTGTGGTGTGCATCCGCTCGATACGCAGCCCCTTAGTCGACTGGGAGCGGAGCGCCCGGCAATTTCCCGTGATCATTGGTTTCCTTACTGTCGGTTACGGGGCAGTCCACCTACCCCTGAGTTCCGCGATGGCGGCCTCGAAGTCCTCGAGTGAAACGAACGCCCGGTACACGGACGCGAAGCGCAGGTACGCGACAAGATCGAGTTCCCGCAACGGGCCGAGTACGGCCAGCCCCACGTGGGGGGTGCTCATCTCGGCGCTCCTGGTGGCGCGCACCGCCTCTTCGACCCGCTGGCCGAGCTGGGCGAGGGCGTCCTCGGTGACCGGCCGCCCCTGGCACGCCTTGCGCACGCCGGAGATGACCTTGGTACGGCTGAAGGGTTCGGTGACACCACTGCGCTTGATCACCATCAGCGAGGCGGTCTCCACCGTCGTGAAACGGCGGGAGCAGTCGGGGCACTGACGGCGCCTGCGGATCGACGTTCCATCGTCGGTGGCGCGACGACGACGCGGCTGTCGGGGGTGCCTGCAGAAGGGGCAGTGCATAGACCCCCACCTCCCACCGCAGACAGGGCCACCATCCCTGCCCAGGACCAGGGCGGACTCGAGCCGCTGAATGCGATGAACGAAGCCACCAATCCCGAGGGACCCATGCGCTCCCTGGCGACCGACCTCCAGACATTCGGGCGGACAGCTCCGGACTCACCGACGGGCATCTCCGGTCCGCCGTTCGATGCGGGAAATCGACCAGGCGCGTCGGCCTTTCGGCATCTCCTCGGTCGCACACCGACTGATTGCACGGGAACGCAAAGGGTCACGTCCGCTGGAGTGGTGTATTGACGGCCACTCGGTGATCTCGTATTTGAGGCTACGCGGTGAGTTCGGTGGGCAGGACGGTCTCGTCGGTTTCTGACTCGATCGGGTGGTGGCGGGCTTTGGCGAGGAGTTCGCGGCCCATGTAGCGGCGGGCCTCGGTCCATTCGTCGTTCTGCTCGGCCAGGACCGCGCCGACCAGGCGGATCACGGCGGTGCGGTCGGGGAAAATGCCGACCACGTCGGTGCGGCGCCGGATTTCCTTGTTCAGCCGCTCCTGCGGATTGTTCGACCAGATCTGCCGCCAGATCTCACGCGGGAACGCGGTGAACGC
>NZ_JAGGPA010000094.1 GCF_018614035.1 Streptomyces sp. ISL-96 | reverse complement strand
CCGCGAAGTACGGGTTCTAGGGGGCGCTGGCGGAGGGGAGCGGTGAGGTAGTCGTACCGGCGGTCCCGTTCGGAAGAGCTGTCCACGGGCGAGAAGGACGACGCGCTGACCCACGCAAGGACGCGTGATCCTTCCTGCTCGAAGGTGATGAGGGCGTTATCGGGGTGCATGGGCTTTCTCCGTTGCCGGACGCCCCGGGCCGACGGCGCGAGCTGCGGGCGCGTGGGGGCTGGAAGGGGTGCGGTGATCCATGAGGATCTGGCGGTCGGTCGGTTTGGTGCAGCCGCGACTCGGTGCTAGGAGCGTCAGCGGGAACGACCGGGGGCCGGCGGATTCGACGCCGGAGGCGCAAGCGGCGAAGCGGGTGGGACGCCGTGGGCGCCGGAAGTGGACCGGGCGAGGGCCACGCGCGCACGTTCGGCCTGCGAAGGCTGTTCGGCGTCCGCCCGGTGGGCCAGGTACTCGGCGGCCCGGACGAGCGCGGGGCCCTGGTAGGACAGCTCGTGCGCGTGGTGCCAGCCCTCGGAATTGCGGTGCTCCTCCGCATGCTCCTGGTAGAGCTTCAGTGAGCCCGGGAGCGAGGCGTCCATGAGCGCCATGATCTGGTCCCACTCGTGCCGGAGCTGACCCGCTCGCTCCAGGGTGGTGTCGATCCCGCGCAGCCGGCGGAGGTCGTCGCTGATCGGCCCCTCGACGTAGTCGGGACCGTCAGCGGCGGCGCGCACCCCGGCCAGCACCTCGGGGCCGTGGTCGAGGAAGACCTCGGCGTGTTTCCACGCCTCGGCGTCGCGTTTCACCTTGCCGTCCGCGTAGCCCTCCTCGTCGATGGGCCAGCCGTCCTGGTCGCAGAAGGAGTCCGAGACCGCGTCCCAGGCGTCGGACGCCTGATTGATGCCGGCGGCGGCGGAGGCAAGGGCCGGTAGGTGCCGCCGCCACTCCAGGTGATCGGTGGTCGACGGCGGCTGGTTCTCGGCCGATGCGGGAGAAGTGGAAGAGCTAGACATGATCGATCCTTGTTCCTGTGCCGGTCTTCACCGTGAGCACGGCAGCGAACGGACAGGGGCCGGCGGCAGAGGAGCAGACGTCGCGGTCAGCGGACCGGTGGGTAGCCCCTCGTGCCGAGACGGCCGGAGAGGTACGGGCTGCCGCTGCCGCTCGATGCGATCGGCTCTCGTGGCCGATGCCCTCGCCCACGAGGCGCAGCTCCTCGCCGAGATCGGCCAGGCGTCCGGCGAGGACGTCCAGCTCGGCGGCGCTGCTGCGGACACCGTGCTCGCGGCACCACTCCGAGGCGGTTTCGAGCGCCTGGTGCAGCCGGGCCACTGCACCGAAGTCCCCCGTGAGGATCGTCGAGAACAGCTCCTCGAACTCTTCGGGCCGGGCGGCGGCGAGACGGTCATTCCCGTCGGCGGTCGGAGTGCCGAGGCCCGGACTCGCAGCCAGAGTTCGGACGCTTCCGCGAGTTCGGCGGCCTGCCCGCGATACGGTTGAAGGCAAGAGATAACTCCCTTACTGAGATGGCGGGTTGAGCTAGGCCGACATGCGGGCGTCGGTGTCGAACAGCTCGCGCTCGGCCGGGTGCAGGATGTGCTGCGTGATGAAGGAACGGCCGGCGACCTTCCACAGGCCCCGGCCCTTGGTCAGGGCGGACACCGCCTGGGTCTCGACGCCGGTCAGGCCGAGCAGCGACGCGGCGGCGGCGAGCTGGTCGGGCTCCTGGCGGTAGATGATGCGGGTGGAGCAGTCGGCCAGGAGGCCCTCGGCCAGCACCCGGCCGCGCGAACCGGCATCACCCGCCGAGAGCAGGTCGCTGAGACGGTGGATGACCATCAAGTTCGCGATGCCGAGACCACGGGAGAGCTTCCACTGCGACTGCATCCGTTCGAGCAGGCCGACGTGCCTCATCAGCCGCCATGCCTCGTCGTAGATCACCCAGCGCCGGCCGCCGTCGGGGTCGGCGAGGGCGGACTCCATCCACGCGCTCGCGCAGGTCATCGCGAGGACCAAGGCCGTGTCGTCTCCGGAGCCGCCAAGGCGGGAGAGGTCGATGGACAGCATCGGCGCGGTCGGATCGAACGCCACCGTCGAGGGGGCATCGAACATGCCGCTGAGGTCGCCGTGTACCAGGCGGCGCAGGGCGTGCGCGAGGTCCTGGGCGGCGGACCCGAGGTGTCCGGCCTGGTGGCCGAGGGCCCGGTCGAGGCGTTCGGGCGAGCCGAGGGCGTGCGCGATCTCTCCCAGCAGCGGCACGGTGCCAGGGGCGGTTGCCTCGACGACGACCAGGTCGAGGGCGAGGTCGAGGGCGGTGTGCTCCATCGGCAGCAGGTCGCGCTTGAGGACGGTGCGCGCCAGGCCGGCCAGGAGCAGGAGACGGCGCTTTCGGACCTCGGTGGCCCAGTCGTCCTCGCTGACGGAGGCGGGCCGGGCCGGGGCGTCCAGTGGGTTCAGCCGGCCCGGGAGGCCGGGGCCCAGGGCGATGCTGTAGCCGCCGAGGGCCTGCGCGACGCCGGTCCACTCGCCCTTCGGGTCGCAGGGAATGTAGATCCGGTAGCCGTGGGCGATCGACCGGGTGGCGATGGACTTCGCCAGTGCCGATTTGCCCATGCCGATGATCCCGGCGAGGACCGCGTTGGGGTTCGTGAAGCCCTCGATCCGGCCGCTGCTGTACAGCGAGAACGGATCGAAACAGAAGGCGGCTTCGGCGTGGACGTCGCGGCCGATGAAGATGCCCTCCGCCCCCAGGCCGCCCTCGGCCACGAAGGGGTAGGCCCCCGAAGCGGTGGCGGTGGTCATCCGGTGGGCGGGCAGGCGGAGCTTGCCGCCCCGGGCCGAGGTCGAACCGGGACGACCGGTCGGCGGGTAGGTCGGCCGCAGCTCCGGGTCGAGGGTTTCCTCGGCGCGGTGCTTGGGCGGTGTTCCGGCGAGGCGCGCCTGGCGGCGGGCCTCGGCGAATCCGGCTCGGGCGGCCTTCTGCTGGGCCCGCGAAGCCTTGTGCGGCACGTACAGGGGAGAGGCGCTGGCGCGGGTACGGGGCATGAACGTTTCTCCAGACAGGTGATGGGGTCAGCGGCGGACGAGGCCGGTGAACGGCGTGTGCAGGTCGGCCGGGGTGGTACGGCGGCGGACCAGGTGTGCGGCGCGCTGGTGGCGCTGGCAGATGGTCAGCTCCGGCGCCCCTTCGGGCAGGCCGGCCTGGCACGCCTCGGGTTCAGGCACGTCGCCCGAATCCGGCCGGGGCGCCGCGTGGTAGGCGGCGTGGACGTGGTCGGCGGCCTGCCAGATCCGGGTGCGGGCGGCGCGAAGCTGGTCACCTTCGATCGGCACGAGCTGACCGGTACGGGCTGCATGGGCGTCGAGGAGCCCGTGCACCGAAACGAGATGCGCGTGCAGAGCGTCCAGCTCGGCCCGGCTGGTGACGAGCGGGCCGCCGGGGAGGTTGAGCGCGCGGTGGAAGTCGAGCGCGGCGGTGGCGAAGGGCACGAAGTCCTGCGCGGTCGGGCTGGGAGTGCGGGACATGAGGGTGCTCTTTCGAGGAGAGGGGAGGCCGGCGTCAGGCGGCGAGCGCGAGCGGCAGAGCGGCGGCGGTGAACGCTTCCGCCTGCTGCCAGGTCAGCGGCCGGACGTCGAGCTGGGCGCCGACGGCGGCGGTCTCCACGACCGCGCAGGCGGAGCGGAGTTCGTCCTCGGAGTCGGCCGAGACTGTCAGCAGCCCGGTCAGGGCGACATCGGCGTGGCCCGCGATGAGCTGGCGCTCGCGGGA
This sequence comes from Streptomyces sp. ISL-96, assembly GCF_018614035.1. GTDB lineage: Bacteria > Actinomycetota > Actinomycetes > Streptomycetales > Streptomycetaceae > Streptomyces. Next base: position 29,963 of record NZ_JAGGPA010000094.1, on the reverse strand, counting down.
CTTGATGTCCTGGTACTCGATCGAGTCCGCCTCGGAGTCGACCTGGCCGCGCCGGGCCCGCTCGGCGGCATCGGCGATCACGCTGGCCTTCTTGCGCTGGACGTCGCGCAGGGCTGCGTCCAGTCCCTTCGGCTCGTAGGAGAGCGACAGCGTGCGCCGGACCCCGCCGGTGAACAGGAGCTGGTGCAGGAAGCCAGCCGACGTTTCGGTCCTCGGCCAGTTCTCCACCCAGTACGTGGCGTGGACGGCCGAGTCGGTCGCGATGTGGTCCGCCTTCTCGACGACCACGACAGGGCCGGCGGCTGCGGGCTCGGCCTCGGGACGGCCGGCGGTGGACCACCGGTCCAGCGCCGTGAGGGCCTTGGGGTCGTAGGCGGTGCGCACGACGGCGGCGATCTCGCGGTCGGTGAGCCAGCCGGTGGGGTTGAGCCCGGCGGTCCGCGCGGCCTGGTCGAAGGTGGAGGTCAGCTGCGCCAGGACGCTGAAGGAGCCGGTCAGGCCACCGCCCGCCTGGTTGATCAGCCGTCGCGCGGCCTTGATGTCCAGCGCCACTGCGACGTATGCCTCGTGGGGTGCCGCTGCCGGGCCCGCGCTCTGGATCAGCTCGCTGTAGATCGCGCCGGCCATGGGGGCGTGGGGTCGGCCGTGCTCTTCCCAGTAGCGGCGAAGCGCGTCGCCGGAGTCCGGGACGGTGCGCTCGATCACCTGGATGCGGGCGATCTGCCCGGTACGGGCGAGCGCGGCCAGCGCGCGTCCCCAGCCGTTGACGTTGGCCTGCTGGGTGCCCGGGTCGAGCAGCGCGTAGGCGCGGGAGGAGACCTTGACCACGGCGGTCAGCGTGCCGCTGTGGGGATCGTGGACCGCACCGTACCGGCCGTCGGGGGCGGTGACCACGCGCAGGCTGGCGGCGGTGCCGGGAAGGTGGAGGAGTCCTTCTCGGGTCGGCCGACGGGAAGGCCGGGTGAGCCAGACGAGCTGGCCACGCATTCGGCGCAAGACGTACCGGGTGACGATCGGAGCCCAGTCCGCCAGGGCACGGCCACGGTGGCGGACGAAGACGAGGAGGGCGATGACGGCCCACAGCGGGATGAGCTGGAGGGCGCCGACCACGCCGCGGGTGAGGACGACGGCGAGAAGGAGAAGGCCGGTGAGGCTGGCGACGATCAGCTGCGGGGCGGTCAGGCCGAGCAGGATGCCGCGCCTGCTGCGGTGGGGGAACTTCACGGTGGCTGTAGGGGCCTGGTGCTCGCCGGACATGGTGATTCCAGACGGTGGGAGCGGGCGGAGGACGGGCGCGCGGCGCTCTTCTGGAGGTCATGGGAGGACTCCTCTGCTGGTCGGTCACGGTGGGGCGGCGGTGGTGTACAGCCCGCCCCGGGTGTGATGGGTCAGGAACCCGACGGCGGCTGGGTGGGGAACACCCAGTTCGTCGGCGTCGGAGAACCGGTGGCCGACGGTCCGGCGGGGGGCGGCGGCGCAGTCGAAGGGCCGACAGGCGGCATGGAGGTCATGCTGCCGCCCGGTGCCGACGCGCCGACGAGAGAGTCGGAACTGCCGGTGACGCCGTGGACGACCACCTCGGACCGTTCCGCTTCGTTCGCGCTGGGGCGCGTGATCAGCGGTGGGATCCCGGGCCGCTGGATTCAGGGCCCGGCCCTTGTCGCCGGTCGCGTTCGGGTCCTCGCCGTACCGGAAGCGGGTCTGCGGCTTGGGCGGACCGGCGTCAATACCCTCCTTGCTGAGGTTGCCGCCGGCAGGATTGATGCCGGAGGCGACGCCATCGGCGCCCGCACCGGGGACCTGGTTCGGCCCCTGGGGAGCGGGAGCACCGGTGCTGGCCTGCATCGCCAGGGTGCCCGCGGTCTTCGCCGCCCCGGCTGCGACCGCCATGCCGGCGACGCTGGTGCGGTGCAGGTCGTCGTGGCCGCCGCCGTCGCTGGCCCAGTGCACGAACTTGTACGTCGCGTACGGGCAGAGCAGCACGAGGACCATCACGACGATGCCCGCCATCGCGTCGGACAGGGCCGCCATCCCGTCGCTGGTGTCGGGCTTGCCCATGGCGGAGACGCCGATGAGGAAGACGATGGTCATCAGGAGCTTGGAGACGATCAGGGTGGCCGTGGCCTCGATCCAGCCGCGCCGCCACCGCTTGGCGACCTCCCAGCCGCCGCCGGCCCCGGCAAACACGGCGAGCGCGACCATGATGAGGACGCCGACCTTGCGGGCGACCATGACGCCCCAGTAGAGGAAGGCGCCGATCGCGCACCCGAGGGCGACCAGGGCTGGGACGCCCCAGCCGAGGCCGTACATCGCCCCCAACTGGTTGACCTTCACCACGCGCCGGATCGCGTCGTCGACGGAGGTGTTGGCTGCTTGAAACAGTCCGTCGGAGAGGGCGTCGACCACGGTGATGGCGACGGTGGTGAAGGCAATGGCGGAGAAGCTGAAGAGGACGCCGGTCATGGTGCCGAACGCAGCCTGAGCAAGAGCGCGTTCATCGCGTCGCCAGGCCGCGGTCATGAGCTGGATGCAGAAGATGCCGACGGTCAGAGCGAGCCCGATGGGCAGCAGGAGTTCGTAGTTGTCCCGGAACCATCCGGCGCTAAGGTCGATGGCGGTCGTCTCGTTGACGGCCTTGGCGGCGAGATCGGCCGCGCTGGCCGCCAGTTCGCCCATCGACTTCGCGATCCACGCGCCGATGCCGTCCGTGACGGTTCCGGCGGGGTTGGTGGCGAAGTCGACGGCGCCGCACACCTTGTCCATTAGCGGGAAGTCGCAGACTCCCATGGCGATACCTCCTTTCTAGAAGAGGGGTCAGGGCGCGACGGACGGCATGACGCCGACTAGGGCGCAGGGACGGTCGGGCCGGCACTGGACCGCGAGTGTGGTGGAACGGCTCTCCGCACCGCCGGCGGGCGAGCCCTTCCAGGCGATCGACTGCTTGCCGGAGACCGTGACGGCGTACACGTACGCCTGGGTGATCGCCCCTGGGTCGTCCTGGAGGGCCTGGGCGAAGGCGTGCGGGAAGTGCCCCTCATTGATCTTGGCGGTGGCGAGCTGCTTGTTGGAGGCCATTTCCTTCCACAGCACGGGTGAGGGGACGACCTTGTCGACGGAGGCCGGGTCGGCGTACTTCGACTCCGTGGTCAGCCAGCCGCGCAGGGCCTTGTGCAGCTCGGGCTGGGAGTACGCCCGGGTGTCGTACGACCACAGCGCTGCGGCGGCGGCCTTTCCGTACTTGATCGGGTCGTGGGTCTTCGGCGGGACGGGGAGGTCGCGGGGCCGGGTGTGTGGCCCGGACGGTGGCGCGGATGACGAGGACGCCGTGGGTGAACTCGGCGGTGGCGCCGGAGTACCGGTGGGGCCTCCGCCCTCGCGCGTGACATAAGCAGCCAGGCCGGCGAGGGCGACGAGCACCGCCAGGACGGCAGTGCCGAGCAGTGCCCGGCGGCGCACGCGAGATGCGCCGCCGGGGTGGGTGGAGTGCTGAGCCATCAGTGGACCTGCGTCCCGAGGGTCGAGAAGAACGCCACCACGCCGTTGGCCGCGCCGAGCAGAAGGGCCGCGCCTGCGCTCACCAGCACGCCCTTCTTCCCGTTCGCCTCGGCCTGGTGACCGCCCGAGTGATGGCCCCAAGCCCAGACGCCCGCACTGACGGCGAGGGCGCCGACCACGGCTATGAGCCCGAAGAGGTTGATCGAGCCCATCACCTGCTTAAGGACGTTGAGACCCGGCAGCCCGCCCTCATTCGGCTTGATTCCGGGGTCGTAGGCGAGCTGTATGACCTGGTCAGCGAGATACACGGGGAACTCCAGTTCGAATGAACGCACGCCAAAGCCCGGCGGGGCGAACCAGCAGTGCGAATAGAGGGGAGGGAGGGGGAGCGCCGGTCAGACGACTCGGCGGGCCGCGAGAATCCGCGATTTCCAGGAGGCGACGGTCGTGATCCGTACGACGTCACCGGTGTGCGGCGCATGGACGATCAGGCCCTGCCCGATCGCCATCCCGACGTGCTCGGGTACGGCAGCCGTCCCCTCGGTGAAGAGGAGGTCGCCCGGCTTCAGGGCGTCGACCGGCACCGGCTTGCCGTCCTTGACCTGCGTGTACGTGGTCCGCGTCAGGCTGACTCCGGCGGCCTGGTACGCCCGCTGCATCAGCGAGGAGCAGTCGCACCGGCCCATCGGGTCTTTACCGTGGGAGTCCGTGCAGCTCCCGCCCCACTGGTACGGCGTGCCGAGCTGGCCCAGCGCCCACCGGATCGCCGTCTGCACCTTCGGGGGAGCAGTGGCGGGGATCTTGTACTCGTCCGGCAGTGCGCCGGCCGGGATGGTGCCGAAGTCCGTTCCGTCGCCGTCCGCCGAGCAGCCACCCGCGGAATCGGGTGAAGGGCTGCCGGTGTCGGCTGAGCCGGCCGGTGAAGGGTGCGGCGACCGGTCGCCGGTCTTCTGCAGCAGGGGCTCGATGGCCCGCTGCAGGGCGGTGGCCAGCGGCTCCCACTTGGCGTACGCCTCCGGGAAGCCCGACTTCTGCACCGCCTGGGCGGCCTGGGTGACGGACAGGGACTGCCAGCCGGAGACCTTCTTGAGCCCCTCGTAGAACTTGGTGCTGGCGTGCACCGGGTTGAGGATCTCGCTGGCCGTGCCCCAGCCCATCGACGGCCGCTGCTGGAACAAGCCCAGACTGTCGCGGTCGCCATAGGTCAGGTTCCGCAGGCCGCTTTCCTGCAGTGCGGTCGCCAAGGCGACGACCTGCCCACGGGCGGGGATGTTCATCGCTACGCCGGTGGCCTGGATGGTCTTGGCGTTGGGGACCTGATCGGCAGGTGCGTCCAGGCCCGGTACGGAGACCGACCCCTTGTCGCCGCCGTCCAGGATGGCCTTCACCTGCTTGGCGACGGCGGAGGTGTCCACACCCTGTGCACCGTCGGTCGAGCACGAGGCCGAAGCGGTCCCAGCGCCGATGCCAAGGATCGGAAGCGCCAGCAGTAGCGGTCCGGTCGCGCAGAGACCGACGAGGGCTCCGGTCGTCTTCTTCATCGCCGCCGCCGTCCGGCACGACGGCGGTGCAGACCAGGTGATGGCGGTGGGTCGGGGCGCGGGTGTGTCAGGGCATGCTGCATCGCAGCGGCTCCTCGGTGTTCGTAGGAGGCGCGGTGCCGACTTCTCGTGCAAAGCCGTCGGCACCGCGCCGATGTGCATCCGCCTCTCGGCGGGCCCGCATCAGAGGAGTTGGTAGCTCCCGGACGCCGGTTTCAGGGCATACGCGGCAGCCAGCCGCGCTCGTAATCTCAGGCAGTACACCGGGACCTCCTCACGGCGCTCGCGGCAGATGGGCAACATGCCGCCGAAGCTGCTCGATTGGACGAGACAGCACGGATAAGCACAGGTCAGCAGGGTGGAGCGCGGCTCCTTCCCGGTGACACGGCGAGACAGTAGACCGGGATTCCGGCCGCACCAAACGACTGCCGTCCCAGGGCCCGCAGCGGGGAGTCACCTCGTTAGGCGCGGCCGGAATTCGCCGTTAATCTCCGGGGCAACCCCGCCCCAGACGCACGTCTTTGAGCGCTGTCCGGAGCGGGTCCGGATCCGCCGTGCCCGAAGAGAGAGGCCCTCCCTATGAGCCACACGCTGCACCGAGGCGACGCCCTGACCGTCCTGAAGTCCCTCCCTGACCAGAGCGTCCAGGCGGTGATCACCGATCCGCCGTACAACTCCGGTGGCCGTACCAGCTCGGATCGCACCAGCCGCACCGCGCGTGCCAAGTACGTCACCAGCAACTCGGCGCACGACCTCGCCAACTTCCCCGGCGAGAACCGCGACCAGCGCTCCTACCGCTCCTGGCTCACCGAACTGCTCACCGAGGCGTACCGGGCCTCGACCCAGCACGCGGTCGCCATGGTCTTCACCGACTGGCGCCAGGAGCCGACCACCTCCGACGCCCTGCAGATGGCCGGGTGGACCTGGAGCGGCACCATCCCGTGGATCAAGCCCTCCAGCCGACCCCGCAAGGGCGGGCCGAAGCAGGACTCGGAGTTCATCATCTGGGGCGTCAAGGGCTCCCTCGACAACACCCGCGACCTCTACCTGCCCGGCCACTACATCGCCTCCCAGCCCCGCAAGGACCGGGTCCACATCACCCAGAAGCCGGTCGAGGTCATGCAGCAGCTCGTCCAGGTCTGCCCCGAGGGCGGCACCGTCCTCGACCCGTTCACCGGCAGCGGCTCCACGGGGGTCGCGGCTCTGCGCGAGGGACGCCGCTTCGTGGGCGTCGAGCTGTCCGCGCACTACGCCGACGTCGCCGAGGAGCGGCTGCGCGCCGAACTGACGAAGGACGACTTCGAGCTGGCCGGACCAGAGGCATGAGCATGAGAGCGGAGAGCCCGGGGCCGGCGGCCCGTAGACGCCGAAGGGCGGCTGGTGCATCGAGTACCCGATGCACTAGCCGCCCTTCTCGTTGGGTCAGGCAGCCTCGAACGGCCGCCGGATCAGCGGGGCCGCCTTCTCCAGGTCGGCTGCCGAGACGAGGCGTACCTCCAGGTCGCCGGTCCCGAGGTGCCCGATGCCGCGCATGTCCCGGGTGAAGCCCTCCTCCAGCTCGACTGTGTTCGGGTCGAGTCTGAGGTAGACCAGGATCGCCTCGTGCTTCGGACGGAAGATCACCGAGGCCACGTTCACCAGCCGCCGGTAGGCGATGTAGTGCCGCAGCGGCGCCATCTCCACCTCGCCCCACGCCGTGAGCGACCCGTCCAACTCCGCGTACAGATCCCGCAAGCACTCCGGGACGAGACCAGAGCCCGGCGGCGGAAAAGTTACAGAGGCCGTCGGCACGCTGATGGTCGCCGTGTCCCGCTCCTTGATCCGCCGAGACGAAGAAATCGTTCGTCGAACCGGGCGAAGAGTCCACGAGCAGTAGGCTCAGGAGGCCGCCGTCGAAGACGCGGTAGCGGACCAGGTTGATCCGCTCGGGCAGCCACTGTACGGCCACGCGGTCGTGGTGGGAGAAGCTGGCCGCGATGCAGACCATCCGCGGGCAGTGCCAGTCGATGCTCTCGGCGGCCTTTGCGCCGAGCACCTTCCGGACGAGCGCCTTGACCTCGTGGTGAGCGGAGTCCAGCCAGGACAGGTAGGAAACGGCCTGCGACAGGACCCCTTCTCTGAACTAGAGAGGACGGTCCGGTCCACCAGCCTCATGCCCTTCGGGCCCCGTGCAGCGTGAGGGCCAGCCTCACTCGTTCATAGGCTCTGTGCGGTATTGGACCGGCCGGTCCTGCACCTTGACCAGCAGGCCCCTGCTCGCGAGATCGCGGAGGATCTGTCGCGTGTACTTTTCCTCTGGTTCATGACCCGCAGCGCGCAGTGCGGTAAGCGCGCGCTGGGTGTCCCATAGGCCGCGAAGCGCGAGGATCGCCTTCTCCAGACTGACGTGCTGGCTCGGTCGGTGATCGCTCATGGGTAACCCCTCAATGTCAGGCGTGTGCGTCTCATGGTCGCTACGCAGGCAGGATCGGCGACGTGCTCGCCTGACGGCCAGCGTCGCCGTGTGTTACACGGTGACCATGGAAAGCCAGCCGACGTGGCGGAGAACGGGCACCACGCGTAGGTGAGTGAAGGCGATCACGGGTGTCTCATCGTCCTCGACCGGGAAGGACAAGGCGTGCTGGATACGTATATCGTCCTGCGGATCATTTACGTCGTACCCGGGAACGTCGACACGGCCGCCGACCGAGTGCAGCGCAACACCCGGACGCGCGGTCAGGTCACGCAGCTGCTGGAGACCGTACTTGGCTGCCAGCTGAGCTGTGGTGAGAGACTTCTTGATCCTGGGGCGTTCCCCGTCCACCCAGGCAGGGAAGGCCATGATGCGCAGGGTGGTTGTGTTTCCCGGCGCGCGGGCGATGCCGACGCGCAGCCGGTTGTGCAGGTTGGAGAGCGCCGCGGGAATCTCGGGGACGACCGTGGGCTGATAGAGCACGAGATCTCGTTCGCCGTTGTCCCAGCGGGTGTCATGCACTGTCAACAACGGGCGGCCGGGAAGGCGTAGTTCCCACTCAACGGCTGGGCCCTTCGCTGAGACACCAGTGCAAGTCGTACCCGGCTTCTCGTGCAGGGAGGTGCCGCGCTCCAGGGTGAGATCGTCCACGAGCCTCATGATCTGTGCTCCACCTCCGCGTACGACGAGATATGCCCGATGATGTGCGTCTGGCGCACAGAACGTACCGCTTGCGGTGTTCACACGGTAGGAGAACGATCAAAGTCCACGTGCCGCGAATTTCCTGCTGTTGCAGCTGATTTGGCACTGCGGGTGGCCTTGGACAGGTTCATCGTGTGGAACTTCAGCACCCAGCGAAGTCGGGGGCCCATGTGAGTAGGATCCCGCTGGCCTCCGCGAGTGAGGTCCACCTTGAGTCGGTCGGCTGCTTCTCCAGTACCAAGACAGGACGCATTCGACTGCGTGTGCTCCCCAGTTGGAGCTGATGGGCATAGTCGAGGACCTGCCCGATCCCTAGCCGAATCTGCTGGTCTTCTCTCGCGCCGGCCAAACTTTTGACCTCGGCGATGAAGACGTCATCGCCGCGTGACCAGCCTGCGTCGAAGCGGGGAGCGTTGCGAGCGTGTCCGCGGAGTTCGATGTGCTGGCTTGCCAGGTGCTCGATGAGTGCCGCGATGGTCGACTCATGTGCCTCCGTGCCCTTGTCGAGGTGGGCGAGGTCGAGCGCAAGTGCACCAGGCTCGTGGCAGCCGACTCTGTGTTGCTGAAGCGGGCCGCCCAAGATCCCATCTCCAGCTTGCGGAAGGACGAGGACGTGATCGTCGCTGCCTCGCGCCCGTTGCAGCTCTCGGCAGCGTGCGGCGTGTCCGCTAATCAGGTCAGCGAAGCCGTCCCCGTCCACGACACATACGTGGTGTCCTCTATCGCGCCAATCCGCGGCGGTCACCAACTTCTGGCTGTACTCCCGTTGTGTGTCGGTCACAGTCTGGCTGGCGAGATCGCCATGGACAAAGACCGTGACCTTGCGGGAGAAGTCCGGCTTCCAGTTTGCACCGAGTTGTTCGGCTATCTCCCTGCAGTCCTTTCGGACCGTCCACTCGCCATCGATGAGCACTCTGCCCGTGAAACACAGCGTCTGACCGCTGAGCAAGTGGACCCAGCCATCGCAGAGCTCGCCGCCCATGAGACCCCCCTCTATGTCCTCTCGCGTATCTTGCCGCATAGCGGCACTGAGGTCTGGGGTCTCGGGTGTTCATCATGAGGATGGTGTCCTCTTGGCGGGAATGCCGAGATCGACGACGGATGAGCGCCGGTCGAGTTGCGTGAGTCTCTCCTCCGCTCCGGCAAGGCTCAGTTGCAGCCCTTCCACCTTGCCGAGCCATCCTTCGCGTTCGGCCTCGGCGATGCGGGCGAGGAGGTTGTCGCGGATCTCGACGAGTCGGTCGCGCTGGGCGGGGTTTGGGGCGTCAAGGGAGCCCTCGACGACACCCGCGATCTCTACCTGCCCGACCACTACATCGCCTCTCAGCCTCGCAAGGACCGGGTGCACATCACCCAGAAGCCCGTAGAGATCATGCAGCAGCTCGTCCAGGTCTGCCCCGAAGGCGGCACCGTCCTCGACCCGTTCACCGGCAGTGGCTCCACGGGCGTCGCGGCCCTCCGTGCGGGACGCCGCTTCGTGGGCGTGGAGCTGTCCTCGCCGCCGACGTTGCCGAGCGGCGACTCCGCGCGGAGCTGACGAAGGACGCCTTCACCCTGGCTGGACCGGAGGCATGAGCATCAGACCAACCAGGCCGAAGTCGACGGAGCGCGACGCAGAGGGACTGCTGGGGAATCGGCTCGAAGACTCCAGCTGAATCGTCCAGCCAACGACCTTCGGTTCAGCATCACGCGACGCAGAGCCTTGTAGGAGGTCATGAGGCACAGCAATTGCGCCCCCGCCGGGCAGGCCTTCGTCTTTCACTATCGGGAAATATAAGGGCTCGGTGCCCCGTGCCAGCTGATGCGGAGGGTGTCGCGGGCGCGGGTGGCGGCGACGAAGAGGAGGGAGCGGGCCTTGCGTTCCTCGCGGGCGTAGCGCTGGGGGTCGGATTCGCGGTAGCGGTCGATGACTGCGGTGCGGGGGATGACACCGTCGCGGGCGCCGACGATGGCGAGCTTCTGGTATTCGAGGCCCTTGAAGCGGTGCATGGTGCCGACGTGGACTTCGCCGTCGCCCTTGACGCCGTCCTTGGTGAGTTCGGCTACGGTGAGGCCGGCCTCGGTGGCGAGGTAGTACATGACCTGGTTGACGGAGTCGCGGTCGGCGACGCAGACGGCGATGTTGCCGCGAGGGTCGCGGCGCGGGTTGTTGCCGCCTTCGCCGGAGGTGAGTTCCTCGCGCCAGGCGTGGAGAGTGGTGGCGAGTTGGGTGAGTTCGTCGTCCCAGGTGTCGCAGGGGGCGAGTTCGGGGACGGGGCCGCGAAGGACGGAGCGGTAGCCGGCGAGGGTGTCGGTGCCGTCATCGAGGTCGTCGTATGCAGGGGCGTTGCTCTTGGCGTCGACGACCTGCAACGCGCGGGCGAGGATCTCCTTGGTGGTGCGGTAGCTGAGGGTGAGGCGGGAGGAGCGGCCCCGGATGTTGACGCCGACGGTGCCGAGAGTGACCTGCTGGTCGTAGATGCGCTGGTAGGTGTCGCCGGCGATGAACATGTCGTCGGGGCCGGGGGCAACCATGGCGCGGAGCATCTTCCAGTGGGCGGGGCGCAGATCCTGGGCCTCGTCGACGACGACGTGCTGGTAGCGGTGGGCGATGTAGCGCATGCCGGAGCTGTCGTCGCGGTGGATGAGGTCCTTGCCGCCGACCTCATCCTTCCGGTCCTGCCTGGCCTTGATCTTGGCGGCACGTTCCATCTCGAAGCGGGCCGCGCGTTCGGCGGCCTGGCCCCAGGTTTCGCGGTTCTCCTTGTCGAGGCGGGCGGTGAACTGCTCGAGGATCTTCCAGATCTGGGCGCGTTCGGGGCGGCTGACGGACCGGCCGCGGCCTGCTCGGCGGGCGTCGAAGTACGCCTTGCGGTTGCCGAGTGACTGGCCGAGGATCACCTGCTCCCATTCCTCGTAGAGGAACTCGGGCTCCCAGCGCTTCTCGTCGAGTTCGAACAGGAGGCGCTGGAGGATGCCGATCGCGACGCTGTCGTAGATGCGCTGCTTGCCGGTGCCGCTGAGTGAGTTCTCGTTGAGGACGCGGGCCGCGAGCTTGTCGATGTTGGTGATTTCGACGCGGGCGACGAGGTCGGGTTCGAGGAGGGAGGAGAGGCGGGCGCGGAGGTCGACGGTGAGGTTGGTGGTGAAGGTGGTGAGCAGGATGGGCTTGTTGTGGCCGGGAGGGAGCTGCTGGGCCAGGTGCTTGACCCGGTGGAGAGCGACGATCGTCTTGCCGGTTCCGGGGCCGCCGGAGACCCGGGCGGGACCGTTGTAACGGCGGTCGACGAGCTTGGCTTGGGCGGGGTGGAGGAAGACCTTCCAGGCCCGGAAGTCGCCTTCTTCCAGTACGACGCGGAGGTCGTCGTCGATGGTGGTGACGGTAGTGCGGGCCAGCGCCGCGCCGAGGTCGTCATGTTCGGTGTCGGCGAGTTCGACCTCGACGGGGGCTGTGATCTCTTGGCGGACCTCGTCGATGGACATCCCGGCGGCGAGGCCGTAGAGGATGTCCTTGGTCAGGAGCGGGGCGCCGGAGACCAGTTGGTCGAGCTCGCCGCTCTCGGTGACGGCGAGTGCGAGGTTGATGAGCTGTGCGGCGACACCGAGCGCGTGCAGGTCCTCGCCGGTGATCCCGGAGAGGAGCGGTGCGACGGGCTCTACGGCGACCGACTCGTGAACCTCCGGGGCCGGGGCCGGCTGCCGGAGCTCGGTTTCGGGCGTCGGGTCGACCGGGGTGAGGGTGACGCCGGCGCGCTGCAGCACGCTCTGTCCGACGACGGACAGGTCGACAAACTCGATCTCACCGGTGACGCGGTTGATCGCGACGGAAAGTTCTTCGTAGACGTGCTTGCGGTGGCGTACCGCGACGACGAGCCACCGCTCCTGGCCGTGCTCGTCCACGCCGGCCTTGGCGAGGAGAGCACGGTAGGACTGGTCGATCTTCGCGCGGAAGACCCGTCCGTCGCCCTTGAGGGGCTTGAGGTCGAGGCCGGGGTGGTCGGGGTTCTGCCGGAAGCGGTGACAGAAGTCGTAGAACTTGCCCTTGACCGAGCGGTCGAGCTTGTACAGCTCGTGTTCGGCCTTTTCGTACAGGCTGAGCCGGGCGGTCATCAGGAGTTGGAGCCTTCCGTGTCGGGGAGGAGCGTCAGGAGGGTGTCGAGGTGGTCGAGCCAGTCGGTGGCGGTACGTACGGTCCAGCCGTCGGCGGCGTATGCCTCGTCGCGTTTGCGGCGCTCTTCCTCGGCTTGGGATCCGTGTGTATCCGGGGTCACGACGACGGCGATCTTGATCTGGGAATCGGTCCAGGCGAAGTCCGTCTGCCAGCCCCGTTCGCCCAGTTCGTAGCCGAAGACAGGGGCCTTCTTGCCCTTGGCGGCGATCTTCTTGGCCAGCTGGGTGAGGTCGGACTCCGGTTCGTCCTCCTCAAGGAGCTCGATGATGTCCTCGTCCCAGGCCCGGTCCCGCAGGACGCCGGCGACCACCTTCTCCAGGGAGGACTCCTCCGTCGATTCGGCGTCAGCCGCACCGGCGAGTACCGCGGTGCGGCTGTCCACCACCGAACTCACCTCGTCGGCAGCCGGGTTCCGCTGGACGATCAGCGATTCGAGTTCGCCGACGCCACCGCCGATGGTGAGGACCTCCACCGGGTAGTCGACGGCCTGGCTGCTCGCGAGCTGGATACCGTCGCCGCCGGCGAAGGCCAGGAACTGCAGCAGGTTCGACCAGTACAGCCAGGACCGCCACATCAGCTTGTGTTCAGCGGTACCCAGGCTCGCGGTGCGGTCGTCGAGTACGGCGATGGCGCTCCAACCCGGCTCCTGGCCGGAGGCATCCACGGTGTAGATCAGCGGCAGCCCGTTTTCGTCCACGGCGTGCAGGACGAGGATCGCTCCGTCGCCTTCCCCGGCTTCCGGCCCCGGCGCCTGACCGCGGCCGAGGGCGGTGAGTGCGGCCCGTACGGCTTCGCGTGCCTGGCCCCGGTCGGCCTGCTGTACGAGCGACTCCGGCGCGCTCATCAGCCCGCCGACCAGTGCCTTGGCCCGCCGCCCCCATGCGGTACGGGAGGGCTGGCGCAGGTAGGTGAGGAGCGTGTCGATGGGATTGGCGAACACAGCGGCCGAGAAGTGGGCGCGGTCGCCGCCCAGCTCCTCGTACCACTCCTTGGCGGTGTCCTGGCCGATGCGCCGGTAGGGCGGCCACACCGGCTGCGCCTTGGCGGCGTCGCCCTTTTCGAAGAGCTCCAGGTCGTCCCAGGTGATCTGGAAGACGATGTGCCCGTCGGCCCGCAGGTGGTTGCGCTTGGTGCAGTCGGGCGCGATCTGGTTGTGCTTGCGGCTGGCGTGGTACCTGTGGCCGTCGAGGTAGACGGTGACGAGTCGGCGGGGGCCGTCGGTGGATTCAAAGGTGAAGTCGGTGCGGGTGTGCTCCATGCTGCGCTGGGCGGTGAGCCGCCAGCCGGTCGAGCGTACGGACCCGGTATCGGCGGCCTCTCCCGCACTGGCCGTGGAACCGGTGAAGCGGAGGTATCCGCTGTTCGTTCCACTCTCGTCGAGTGCGGCGTCGTCCTGGTTCTCGCTCCACTTGCGCAGGGCGGCCAGGAAGCGGGCTTCCAAGTCGGACTCGACCTGCTTGTCCAGGCCGATCAGTTCGGTGGACGCCACCTTGGTGACCGCCCACCCGTCGACGGGGTTACCGTCGGCGTCGCGCAGCGGCTCGCCGTTCTCGTCGACCGGGCCGAGGAGGTCACCGAGGATCTCCAGGGCCTCGTGGCGTGAGACGACGTCCTGGTGGCGTTCCTCGGTGTAGCGGTGCAGACAGCGGTGGCAGGCCCGCAGGCCCTCGTCCTGACAGGGGCAGGCAAGGAGCGCGGCACGGGCCTTGAGGAGCATTTCCTTGAAGTCGCCGGGGTCGGTCAGCCGGTCCAGATATCCGGTGCCGCCGGGGAGCCGGTCGAAGAGCACCAGGAAGTGGCGCTTCTCGCCGGTGGCCTGGTCGGGCATACGGGCCAGCGTGGTGTCCAGGTGCGCGGGGTCGCCGCCGAACTGCCGGTCGACCCCGAGCCGCAGTGCGGCCTTGAAGGAGTAGATCTTCTCCTCGACGAGCACGGTGGCCGCCGGAAGGAGTACCCGCAGCGCCTCGGTGTTCAGCTGGTGGGCGAGGAGCACCGGCTGCTGGGGCACGGTAGCGGCCTTCTTCCCACGCCGCAGCGGGCACCACGGCTGGTGGTGCTTGACCTTCGGGTTGCGGGCGGCCGAGGAGTCCAAGGCGTCGGTTGCGTGGTCGAAGACCGGTTTGCCGTCGGCGGTCGCCGCCCCGCACGCGGTGCACACGTGGAACGGGGCCATGCGGACGTCCTGCCCGGCGAGTTCGTCCTCGGTCTGGCTGTCGAACCGCATCGGGCCGACGTTGATGCGGCGAATCACCGCCTTGCGGCAGTAGTCGACACCGAAGGTGTGGTGGGCGTGCCGCCAGGACGCGCCGTGCTTGATCTCCTCCCGGGGAATGTCCACCGCATCGATGACGGTGTAGTAGCGCTGTTCCCGGTCGTCCTTGTCGTCGCCGATACGGGCGTCCTCGCGTTTGTCGCGGGAGGTGACGGTCGTGGGCTCGATGACCTGGTGCAGGCAGGAACCGTCGTCCGCGATCCCGGTGCTGCCGCAGCGCGGGCATGGCGAGCGGTCGTCCTTGGCGTCCTCGGTGCGGACGTAGCCGCACTCCTGGCAGAACCGCCAGGCCTTCCAGTCCGGCTGAGAGGGGCTGCCGATGTCGATGCCGGTGATCTCGTGCTTGTAGCCGTTGACGTAGAACGTGTTGCCGGGAGCGAGTTCGGACAGGGCGTAGCGCCGGGGCCGGTCGTAGGAGCGGATCTTGGAGTCGAAGCGGTCCCGGCCGGTGTTTGGATCCATACCGTCGACCCAGTACAGCGTCGCGTTGAGGGTGGTGACAGAGTCGATGAGCGCGTAGTTCGGCAGCAGCCCGAGATCACACAGGGCCTGCTGGGCGGTGATGAGCCCGAGCTTGCTCAAGCGCTTGCCGAGCGCCCGGTGTTCGGCGTCGAGTTCGGCCTTACGGTCGCGCTGTTCGTCCTCGGTGTCGTGGAGTTCGTCGCGGGCCTCCGCGATGTACCGCAGTCGCCGCCGCAGCACCTCCTCGGCGTGGAGCCACTGTAGCTCGGCCCGCTCCACGGCGCTGCGCAGCCCGCGCCCGGCGAAGGCCCGCAGGTCATCGGCGGACTGCTCGTTGACGCCTACGGGGAACAGGTCCAGGAACCCCTCGACCAGGTTCGAGGCGTCCGCGAGCGCCGCTTCGACGAGATCGGCGAGGTATCCGGACGGGCCGAAGAGGGCCGGGGCGTCCCGTACGACTGCGGGCAGCGGCCGGCCGTCAGTGCGCGACAGCCGGCCCCGCGCGGCGAGGTCGAGGAGGTGTGCGAGGTACTGGCGGCGCAGGATCTCGATGGCCGACAGGTGACTGCCCGGCGGCACGATCTGCCCGGCGATCATCTCGCGCGGCTGCTCCAGGTAGTACAGGTCTCGGCGGCTGCGGTCGGGGATGGTCAGCAGGAACGCGTTTCCGGTACGGCGCCCGGCCCGGCCCACCTGCTGGGCGTAGTTGGCAGCGCGCCTGGGCAGCGCGGCGAGCACGACGGCCGACAGGTCGCCGATGTCGATGCCCATCTCGAGCGTCGGCGTACAGGACAGCACGTTGGGATCCTTGAACCCGCTGCCGTCCTTGAACGCCGCCTCGACCCGCTCCCGCTCCGGCCGGGTCAGCATGCCCGTGTGCTCAGCCGTGACGACCTGGTACGTGCCCGCCTTCCGGTACAGCCTGCGGTAGTAGTCCTCGCGGTAGTTACGGTCCCGCTGGTGCTTGCCGAGCCCCTCGGGCCGGTCGCCCGCGACGAGGAGGCCGGTGCGGCAGCGGTAGGACGGGCAGCGCTGCCCGTCCCACTGCGCGAGTAGGCCGGGGTGGACGGTCTGCTCCCAGAAGCAGTCCGGGCAGCGGACGAACGCCTCGTTCACCTCGGCGTCCTTCAACAGCTGTACGTCGATCGCGCCCGGCTTCAGACCGTAGACGCGCAAGCTGCTGTCGGTCGGAGTGCGCACCGAGAGCAGGCCCGCCTCGACCAGCGCGGGCAGCAGCCGTGACCAGAACTCCGCGGCCTGCTCTCGCGGCAGCCCGAGCGTGCGCTGCGCCCACCGCTCGTACCAGGAGAGACGGCCGGTCGCGAAGTCGAACTCGCTCTTGGTCTTGGGGGCGCTGAGCAGGAACACAGGGGCCGCGATGCCCTTGGGGAAGGCGCGCATGCCGGGAGGCCGCTTGCCCCAGATGAAGTACCGGCTGGTGCCGGCCTCCGAGAGGTATCCCTCCAGCCACTTGTGACCGATCGCGCCGCGGGTCCGCAGCCGCTCCAGGAAGATCCGCAGGAACCCGAGGTAGCGGGCGTCGTCCTGTTCGATGACCGGCAGCCCGCCGCCGCGCCCGTACGGCTCGGTGTGCGCGGCTTTGACCAGGGCGATCGCGGAGGCAGGGTCCTTGATGCGCACGTGGGCGGCGGCGGTGCGGGTGAGTTCCAGGGTGCGGCCGTTGCGGGAGCGGAAGCCGAACTCCATCAGCGCCTCGAACGCGAAGCGCTCGCCGATCAGCTCCCAGGTTTTCCTGTCCCCGCCTCGTCCCTGACCGGACAGGAGCCGCTTGACGCCCTTGAAGTCGTGCAGGTCGGTGGGGACGACGGCGGCAAGGGTCTCGCGGTCGGTGGTCGCCGCGACCACGTCGGCGATCAGGTCGTGCAGCGCGGTCGGCGTCTCCTCCGACAGGTGCTTCTTGAACAGTGCGCGCAGGGAGAAGGTGTACGAGCGGCTGGCCACGAATCCGGCCCGGTGTGCGGCATCCTGCACCGAGTCGTTGAACATCAGGGTCTTGTCCTCACCCTGCGCCCTGTCCATCTCGCCGCCGGTGAACAGCTGGGTGACCGAGGCCGCGGCGAGGGCGGCGGCACCGGTACCGAGGAAGCGGATCGCGTTGTGCGAGCCACAGGCCGGGCACCAGTCGTCCTCTGCGGCGGTGGTCGCGGTGTCCCCGAGGTAGACGAGGACGAAGGCCGAGTCGGAACCCGCCAGCCGGGGCGCGCCGGTCTCCTGGTCGTAGTCCTCGACCGGGTCGGGCAGCCGCAGGCGGCGCTTCGGCCCGTCCAGTACACGCAACTGCCCGGCGTTGGTGGCCGCGAGGGCGGTGCCGCCGTGGCCCGCACCGCGCCCGGCCTCTTCCATCGGGGCGGCACCGGAGCCCTCCTGGGACTCCTTCTCGGTGGCCGCTATCAGGTTCCGGACCCGCATCTTGTCCTGGCTGACCGAGGCTCGCCGGATCTTGTGCGTGTCGACCTGTACGTCCGCGTCGTCGGTCTCCGGGGAGAACACCGCCCAGCCCGAACGGCCGCAGTCACGGCAGTAGACGGCTGGCAGAAACAGGTTCGCGGCTGCGCCCGCGGTCGCCGTCGTCACCGGGGCGGTACGGGCCGGCTGCTCGCCCGAGTGGTGGGCGGAACCGGCCGAGTCCCACTGGAACTCGGCCTTGGGCCAGGGCAGCACACCGCGCACGACCCGCGACACAGACCGCGCCCACTGATGCACCTCGACCTGCACGAAGGGCCGCGGCCTCTCGGGCGTGGAGGCCGGATCACGAGCCACCGAGAGCAGCGCCAGGAGCCGGGCGAGGGCGGACGCCGCCACCTCCGGCTGCCGGGTGATCGCCTGCCCCCAGGAGAACGCGCCCCGCCGCCACATCAGGTCCAGCACCTCGGGCACGGTCCGCACCTGCCCGTCCAGGGCATGCATCACCGCCGAGGTCAGCATGTGCTTCTTCAACAGGCCGCCGAGCACGTGCGGATCGGTCTCGCGGGTGCCGGCGACGGCCTCGACGAGCGCGAGGAACTCCTCCACGCCAAGTGAGGGGTCAGGGAGGGTGGCCAACTCGTCCGGGACCGGGATCGGCAGCATTGGATCGAAGCCGCTCGGCGGCACGAACTCGTCCACCGTCTGCCGGTGCTCCCCGATGATCGAGGACACGTCGAACTCCGTACCGAACACCTGCGTCGCGATGTCGAGCAGCTGGCGGACCCCGTCCTGGTCCGTGCTGTCGGAGGCAAGCGTTGCCGAGGTCGCCACCGGGCAGATCCGCCCCAGCGGACGGCCCTTCTCCGCCACCCCGACCGCCGAGGCGAGGCGGCGCAGGAGCATCGCGACGTCCGTGCCCTGCGCGCCGTCGTAGGTGTGGAACTCGTCCACGACCACGTACCGGATGTCCGCGTCCGCCCACAGCGGGGCGTCCTGCGCCCGCTGGAGCAGCAGGTCGAGCATCTTGTAGTTCGTGATCAGGATGTCGGGCGGCGAGATCTGCATGTCCGACCGGCGCGTGTACACCCGGTCGTAGTGCGTTGCCGCCTTGTCGCCGATGTAGAGCCCGGCCCGCACCTTTTTCAACGCCTCGTGCTCACAGAGGAGTTCGTTGATGCGCTGGGCCTGGTCGGTGGCGAGCGCGTTCATCGGGTAGAGGAGTACGGCCTTGACCCCAGCCCGGCCGGCCGCCCGCTCGCGGGCACAGTGATCGAGTACGGGATAGAGGAACGACTCCGTCTTACCAGAGCCGGTACCGGTCGTCACCAGCGTGGGCTTCGGCGTACGGCCGCCCGCCGAGGACAGCCGCTCGAAGGCTTTCGCCTGGTGCGCGTACGGTGTCCAGCCGTCGGTCCGCCGCCAGTCCAGATAGCCGGTCCAGGACGGGTCGGCCGTGACGAACGGCGTACGCAGGCGGAGGAACGGCCCCCGGAACATCCCGGAGTTCTCGTCCCCCAGGAACCGGTGCAGCGCCTGCCGCGCGCCCTCGTCGGTCAGCGCGTACGTGGTGGACAGGTACTGCAGCAGGCTCTCCTTGAGCCCCTGCGCCTCTAGCGTCGGCCTCACGGCTTGGGTACCTCCTGCGCGACCGGGTCCCACTTACCGGCCTCGACGGCGGCGTCGAGACGCTTCTGGAAGTAGGCGTGGGCCTCGCGCATCTCAGCCTCGCGCTCGGCCTTGTAGAAGGGGGCGGTGTAGCCGGTGGGGACGGGGGTTTCGGGGGCGAGGTTGTTGACGGGGTCAGTCTGGTGGGCCTCGAAGGCGGGGTCGGCCATGTACACCTCGAACTGCTTCCAGCTGTCCTTCGTCTGGCGCTGGCCAATCGTGCGGGCGTTACCGGCCAGCTTCGACCCTTCGGCGTCGAACCATGTCACGACCTCGTACTTCTGAAGTACCGGGAATCGCCCCTTGTAGGCGGCGATCAGCGCATCGGCATTCATGCCGAGCCATACCGCAACCAACGCATCGATTTCCACGAGCGCGGCGCGGCGGGCGTACTCGGTACGGAGGGGGGTGTCGCGTTGCCAGGTGGGGGTGACTGCGTGAAGTTCGGTCGTCATGTACGGCCAGGCCCGGCCCCAAGGCTCGTAGGCGGGCCAGGTGGAGTCGTGGAGCTCCTGCCAGAGGTCGGTGTAGTCGGTGGTGAGGCAGTTGAGGCGGAGGGTGCGGAGGAGGAGGGCGGGGGCCAGGGGGTGGTCTGGTTCTGGCGCTGGCAGGCGCCGGGCCTGAGCCACGTCGAGGTGTCCGACTCCAGCAGTGCGCAGGAAGTAGTCCGTCGGAAGCGAGGACCACATGCCTGAGAAAAGTGCCGTCATTCGGCTGTCTGCGGCCATCGCTGATCGCACGGCATGGATATGTGCTGCGCCCGGCGGAATCAACGCCGGATACAGGCTTCGCTCCGTATCTGGCGCGATCATCTCGCGCCACGCCACCCGATAGAACGCTGTGTATGGCTTCGTCGCCCGAGAGATCAGCGCATCGTCCACTGCCTTCTTCGTGATCTCTTCCGGAGCACACTTATGCACCGTGGCAAGCCGCGCCCGCGCCTCCCTTATCGTCTCCTCGGACCCCCGCAGACGCGCCAGTTCCGCATGGTCCAGCCACCGGTCCTGAGCCTCGACGTACTCCGCGTCACGCCCATCAGCCACCACATACGCGGTGTCCGGAACGTAACCGGAAGGCAACCGAACAAGATCAACCCCGTAGGGGTCGTTACTGTTGGCGTCATGCCGCTTGAACGCGGGGGTGGCCACACCGAGCTGCGGCCCTTTGAGGATTACCTGCTTCCACTCATCAGGTTGGTACTCCTCGCCGGTCTTCGGATCGACACGGTTGTAGTCGATGAGATTGTCCTTCTTCGCGCCGCTCTCGTCATAGCCGCGCGAGATCTGCGGATTCAAGGCACCAACTCGTAGCGGATAATCGGCGAGAGCTTCGATCGCCGAGATCTCCGCCGTACTCACAGGGAACAGCAAGCGGCTCTGCTCTACCGGTACGTTTTCCTCTCCAAGGAGACGTCGCCACACAGACAGGGTGTCACTCGTCACGTGGATGACCCTGTCGCGGTGGGGGCGCACATCGTAGGCGCCCCCTCGATAACGAATGCCCGGACCGTCACCCGAGCCATCCTGTTGCGAAGAGAGCCGAAGAGCGTCGACCGAAACCAGCCACGACAGATTTTCGAAATCGATCTCACCCGGCGAAGCGTAGATATGCACCCCGAAGTGCGTCGACTCGCCCACTGGCTTGGGGAAGAAGCGGTGACCGGGATTGAAGAAGTCGCCGTGTACGCACAGGCGACGGTATGCAGCCTCGCGCAGTGCGCCTTCCTTGTCGCCCGTGAAGTGGGAGTCCGGGTGCACCAGCCCCATAGCCCCAGCGGCCGAGGCATGGGCCCACACCTGGCACATGAAAGCTCGATACAGATCCGGCTGACTGCCCGAAATCAGCGGGTAGGTATGCGGCGCTGCCAGGTAATCGGCCACCGTGGCGGTCGAGGTCACCTCTCCCAGCGTGTACGCGGCCACCTGCGTCTTCGCGAGCTCGACCGCCCTCCGGTGAGCTTTCTCAGCAGCCTGGGGCTTCTCGGTTAGCATGAACCACGGGTCAGACTCAGCGAGAACTGGATTTTCTTTCCACTGGGGCCGCACCCACGGCGGGTTCCCCACCTGAAGGTCAAACCCACCGCCCTCGGCGAAGGCTAGCGCGAAGTCCAACTCCCAGTGCAGGAAGCCCTGGTCCTCCGCGATGTCGCGGACTGCTCCCATCCACGGAAAGCGCCCCTCCGGCTCCCGCTGGTCCATGTCCATCTCGGTTTCGTCCTGGATGAGCTGCTCGTAGGCGTTGAGCTCCTCCAGGGTGTTGAGGGAGCCGATGAGCGAGCCGGCGTCAGGGACTGGGCCGCGGCCGAGCATGGCCTCCAGGAAGTCCAACCAGTCGTCGAGGTCCTTCAGCGCGATGAGCGGGCGGCGGGCGGGTCGGGAGCGATCAAGGGTGGGCTGCTTCCTGGTCTTCACCGTTGTCTTCGACGGGCCGACCTCCTTGACCTCCACGTGGACCACGCCGTCGGAGGACGCCTCGATGTCGGACATCGAGATCTGGTCGCCCTCTATGGCGAAGAGCATGGTGTTCTCTACGAAGCGCGGCGGGCTCGTGGGCATGGGCGGGGACGGAGGCGGGGTCACCCCGGCCTCAGTCGCCGACGTGACCTCGACAGGCGGCACCGCATCGCCCGGCACCACCGTCGCGGACATCGCCTCGATCAGGTCGCCGATACTGCCCGCGCCCTCACTCCCCACCACCGGCGCACCCGCATATACGTCGTCCGACCCGTCGAGCAGCCCCGCCTTCCCCACCGGCCAGAACCACAGCGCGCACCACGCGTCCATGACGCGCTTGAGCCGCCAGTACGGGGTTCCCGCCGCACGGAACAGGTCCGCGTACACCTTCTCCTTCGACATCCGGACGGTGGCGGCATCCGAACTACCCCCGTCGCCCTCGGACCGCCGCAGGAAGGCGAACTCCTCGTCCTTCGTGTCCGCGCCCCACACGTCGATGCTGCGGGCGATCTCCCGCTCCGACAGCTCCATCCGCTTCACGACCAGCGACCATAGGAACTCCGCCCGCTGCGCCGCATCCCGCAGCCGCGTGTACTGCGAGGCCGCCTCGTCGCCGGACTTCCGATCGAGGATCGGCTCGCCGGTCTTCTTGTTCAGCCGTCGTGCCGGCGTCTTGAGGATCCCCTTCTTCCACTCCGCGAGATCCTTCACCCCACCCTCGGCCAGCTGCACGAGCAGCTTCTTCGCGTCACCGCTCGCACCCGTGACCGCCGCCCACCCTGGCGTCGGCAGCAGGAACTGGTGCACCGCCCCGTCCGGCAGCGGCTGCTCGGCCCCGTCCTTCAGGAACGGCAGCGGTTCCGGCGCGAGCGGCTTGGCGTTGAGCCAGGGGGCCTTACCCTTCAGCGGAGCCACGTCCCTCGCCGCGTACACGGCCCGGCGCCCGCCGATCAGCGAGTTACCGCGCCGCAGGTGCAGCCCGAACCACGGGGCCCGCATCCCGGGATGCATGGTGTTCAGCCACATTGAGACCTCGGCCAGCTCGACGCCGGTCGCGTTGAGGTCAACTCCGTAAGCGTTGTGCAGGGCGATGTACGCCTTGGCCTTCTGCTTCTCCGTCAGCGCGTCGCCCGTCGGTACGGAGACACCCAGTTCATCCTGCCGGCGCCGCAGGTACTCCTCGGCGACCTGGTTGATCGCCTCGTTGAGGAACGCCCCCGAGCCCAGCGCGGGCTCACAGATCCGGTACTTGAGCAGCTCCGAGGCGCGTGTCTTGACGACCTCACCCTCGGCGTCGCGCTCCTGGTCGAGCCGGTGCTTGAGCGCCAGCTCGACCGTGACCTTCGTCAGCGACTCGGGTGTGTAGTACGAGGCGGACGTCTCCCGGTCACGGCCCGCCAGGCGGTACACGAACCGGCCCGGCGGGTACTTCTTCGGGCCGCGCAGCCCCTTCACCGCGTCCCGGTCGTCGTACGTCACCCAGGTGTTCTCGGGATACTCCTTGAGCCGCTGCGAGGGCACCAGCCAGGAGCCCTTCGCCGGGTCGCCGCCCTTGGCGACCTCGCACAACTCCTCCTCGGCGATGATGCCGGTATACGACATCAGCCCCTCGTAGACGGCCCCGAGCTGGTTGATGCCGAGGTTGCGGTAGGAGATAAAGCCCGCCCGGCCCCCGGCCCGCTCGGCCTTCTTCAGGGTCAGCAGACGCAGCACCTCGTGCAGGGCGCTGTTGCGCGGCCGCAGGTCCAGCCAGGCCGGCTCGCTGTCCTCGTCGCTGCGCGGGTCACGGGTCTCGTTGCCGATGAGCCGGGCGGAGTCACGCTCGAACAGTTCGCTGCGCAGCGGCTCGAAGCGCAGTCCGCGGCCCTCACTCCGGTACTTCGCCTTTCGACGACGGGTGTCCTCGTCGTCGCCGGGCAGCTCGTCGTTCGGCTCGGTGCCGTAGGGCCGGTAGCCGTTGTTGACCTTCTTGAAGAGGACGTCGAGGGAGGCGTGCAGATGGAAGCCGTTACGGGCGGTCTCCTCGGTCAACAGCTCGTCACGCTCGACCAGTTCACGCAGGCGGGCCATCGAGTAGCCGGCCTCGTAGGAGCCGTCGTCGGCGGGCAGGATACCCAGTTCGGGACGGGCCTCGGCGTACAGCAAGAACAGAATGCGGTAGAGGTAGCGCAGCGACTCCCGGGTGAGCTGCCGGGCGAACGACAAGTCCGGGCGCTCGATGTCGCGCGGGTCGAGCCCGGAGTCCTCCAGGCGATCCAGGACCGCGTTGGCGATGATCTCGACGGACTTCTGGAGTCCTTCGCGAAGCTCTCCGGAGACGCCGACCGCGTTGTCGCGGGACGCCTTGACCAGCGCGTCGATGGCCGGCGGTTTTCCGTCCTCGGCCGGTGCGAGTACGTCATGGCTGAGCAGGCCCGCGATCGTTGCGAGTTCGCCGTGCTGGCGGCGGTCGTTGCGCTCCAGGGCGGCATCGAGGTTTGCGGAGAGATAGCGGCCCTCGCCCCAGGCATGCCGGTCGGCGAGGAGGATGACGCCGCCGCACAGGAGCAGTACGAACCGCGGGGCCGCGCCGCCCTCCTCTCCCAGCTCGCTCTGGAACAACCAGGTGGCGAGCGCCTGCCCGGTCTCGTAACTCTCACCGCTGCCCGCCCGCAGCGGGTGGAGCAGGCGGCCGTACCCGTCTGCGTCAAGCGCCGTGTCGTTGCTCGCCGACCAGCCGCAGTCCAGGGCCACGATGCCGTCGCCGTGCCAGGCCACGGTCACCTCGTGCTCGCGCCCGGCGCGGTGCACGGTCAGGGTCCGTGCAGTGGGTTCCGCTGAGACGAAGGGGAAGCCGAGCGCGGCGAGGACCTGCCGGTGCCAGTCCTGAACGCGCTCGCACCACTCCTCGTCCCCGTAGGTGTTGAGGCGGGCCTCGAAGGCCGCGGCGTCCGGGTACTCGTCGTCCTGCTCGTCGGCCTTGGCCTGCTCGGCGAAGAAGCCGCGGTACTTCTCGTCCAGGTACGCCGAGCGCAGTGCCCGAACCGACTCGCGCGGTGTGGGGCGCGGGTCGTGCTCGTCGCTCTCTCGGTTGGCCCAGGCGGCGAAGACGCCCTTCTTGAGTCCGTCGCCGAGCTGCTCGGCGAAGTAGAACGCGGACAGGTACTCGCCGCGGTTGGAGAAGGAGTCGAAGTCGGTACTCATCAGGCGGTCGTCTCTCCGGCAACAGGCGCAGCGGATACATCGGTTACTTCGGCAGGCGTCGCGGACAGCGGTTCAAGGACGCCGAGCAGGCGCAGCATCGGCGCTCCGGAGGTCCGCAGCGACCGGATCATGGACTTGCGGCGGCTCGCCGTGAGGTTCACGTCCTGCTTGGCCTTCTGTGCGCGGGCCGTGGCGGCGAACAGGGCGTCCTGCTGCCACTGGGCGACCCGCTTCTCGTACGGGGCGAGCACCGCGTCGATCGCGTCCTTGTACTCCGCAGCCCGGTCGGTGAGGAACCCGGTCGCCGCGTCGACGGCCGCCGGCACCAGCGTTTGGAGCCCCTCCCGGTCGGCCGGGGTGGCGCGTCCGGGCATCTTCGGGCCGACGTTGCACGCGGCGAGGAAGGCGTCGTCGATCCGCAGGACGCGCGGTGCGGTGGGCAGGCCGACGACGGCCATCCACTCCACGACGGTGGGGCGGCCCACCGCGTTGGAGTAGATGCCCTGGACCAGATACACCGGACCGCCCAGGTCGGCCGGTAGCCGGGCGTCCAATTTCCCGGCCGCTTCGAGATCGGGGGCGAAGGCGAGAACGAACGCCTCGTCGTGGCGCAGGGCGGCCAGGGCTTTGTCGGTCAGCCAGTCCAGGACGGGATGGACGTCCGACACGTAACTGACGTTGGGCCACTGGCTCTCGGTGGTCTCCCGGGCGACCTCCAGACGCTTGGCCGCGAGCCCCTTGTCGAAGGTGAGCCGCAGCCGGCCCTGCTTCTTCGGGGTCGGCAGGATGCCCTGGTCGGTCAGGTACGACTTGGGCAGCGACTTCAGCCGGTACACCAGGTCCGGCGGCGGTTCGAAGGCGATCGTGCCGTCGTCCTCACGGCGCAGCTTGAGCACGTTCTCCGGCTTGTCGGGGAAGTACGTCTGGCGCAAAGCCTCGTCGAAGTAGGCAGCCGTGGAACCCGACGCGCCGAAAAGGCTCGGCACCGTGGCAACGGGCACGTCGTCGGTCGGCTTCTTGGCACCGACGTTGCCCATCAGCCGGCCGAGCATCGCCTTTGCGCCGCCGCTGGACTTCTTGATGGACTCCTCGACCGTCCGCCCGGAGATCAAGTCTCGCGTCAGGCGGTCCTCTTCCTCCTTTGCCCGGTAGATACCGGTGACGGCCTCCGCCGAGCCCTCGATCCGGTGCGCCTCCTCCTCACGGGCCAGGAGCTTGGCGCCCACCAGGCGGTCGTCCAGATGCAGCGGCTCGCCCTTCTCACCCGTGCGCCACTCCACATCGCCGGTGAGGACCATGGCCCGGAACTGAGGGGCCTTGCTCTGCCCGTAACGGTCGATACGGCCGTTGCGCTGCTCGATGCGGATCAGCGACCACGGAAGGTCGTAATGAATCAACTGGTGGCACTGCTGGTGCAGGTTGACGCCTTCGGAGGCGACATCGCCGGTGAACAGGATGCGGACCGGGTCGGTCTTCAGCCCGAACTTGGAGACGATGTCCTTCTGCTCGTCCTCGTTGCTGGCCTCGCCATGCATGACCTGGACCGCGCCGCCGTAGGCCAGCCAAGGCTTCGACTCCGCCACGGACTCCTCCAGCTTGGTCCCGGCCCGGAAACCGAGCCTGGACGGGACCACTTCGGCGAGCCACTTCAAGGTGGGGATGCGCTCCGAGAAGACCACGACCCGCATGTCGGACCCCGGCCCCACACCGATTTCCTTCAGCTCGTGCACGAGGGCGTCGAGCTTCGCGGAGTCGTCATCGCTGATGTCGGCGGCAAGGCGCTCAAGATCCACGATGGCCTCGCGCTCGATACGACGCTCGGCCTCGCGGGCTGCCGGATCCTGCCCCCTCCTGACCTTGAGGGGAGCCTCCAGGACCTTCCGCCGCGCCGCGACCGAATCCTGGAAGGCCCGGTGCGAGGACAGGAACGACTTCAGCAGGTTGTAGGCCACCATCGTGTCCGCACAGACCGAGGAAGCGGCCGGATCGCGCGGTGTCCACCGCGCGGCGAGCTCCTCCAGGACCGCCCGCTCCTTTGCCCCGGCCTCGCAGACCACCGGCCGGGACGGGCCGCGGTCCGCCCACTTGCCCTTGAGGGAGTCACGGACCTCGCGGTCGGTCTTGGTCCGCCGGATGTACAGGTGGCCGAGGTCCTTCACCTCGTACTCCGACGTGTTTGCGATCGCCGTCTTGTCCAGCATCCGGATCAGCTCGGCGAAGGACTCCGTCGCACCGTTGTGCGGAGTCGCGGAGGCAAGGACCAGCGCGTCCGTGTGCTCGGCCAGGGCGCGGGCGAGATCGTTGTTCTTGGTGCCCCGGTTGACCAGGTTGTGCGACTCGTCGATGACCACCGCGTCCCAGTGGGAGTTCTCCAGGTGGTGGGCGTAGACGTCGCTCTTCAGGGTGTCCACGGAGATGATCGCGCGCTTGAAGTACGCGAACGGGTTGCGGCCGGCCGGGATGTCGCGCTGGATGCGCTGGATGCCGGTGGAGTCCAGGCGGACCAGCGGGATGGAGAAGCGGGTCCACAGCTCGCGCTGGAACTGCTCCAGGACGTGCGCCGGAGTGACCACCAGGATGCGCTCGCCGCGCCCGCGGCGGATGAGCTCGGCGAGCAGGATGCCGATCTCCAGGGTCTTTCCCAGCCCCACCACATCGGCGATCAGAACCCGCGGCTGCGGATTCTCCTTGGACAAGGCCAGCTCGGCAGGACGCAGCTGGTGAGTCTGCTGGTCCATGAGGAAGTTGTCGGCCAGCGCGAGGCCGTGCTCGGTCTGCGGGAGCGCGGTCTTGCGGATGACCGCCTCCAGGTAGAGGCGGGCCTTGCGGTGGTTCGGTGAGTCGTCCGGGACCAGAAGGGTCTTCTTTGGGTCGAGGGCCTCGATGTAGTCGAGCTTGTCGTAGAAGACGGCGTCGGTCCCGCGTACGAAAGAGGAGACTCCAGTGGCCTCGACCATCCAGTCCTCGTCACCCACCGGCGTGACGGTCTTGACCAGCCATTGCTCGTCGCGGACCCGTACCTGCGCGCCCGGCGCGTACTTGGCCTGGCGGGTCAGGGAGGCGGCACCTGCGGGGCCGGGGACGGCGGAGTCCACGGCTTCATCCGCAGTGTCTTCCGTGTCGAACGCGCCCTGACCGTCGCCGGTCTCCGTCACGCTGGTCACGTACCGCTCCATTCCTTCATACTGCTGTTTCACATGCGCTCCGGAGAAGTCCGGAGGTGAGGTACGGCGACTCGATCGTCTGCCGTTGTTTTACCGCAGTGCACTGACGTTGCCTCCGGCGGACGATGCGGCTGATAGCCGAGCTACAGCGCGGACTGCATCGCGTACCGTTTCCGCAAGTCCTCGGAAACCGTCAGAGAGGCCGGCTTACGACCTCGCCTCGGTGTCTGGGTCGGCGGCTCCGGGTCAGGAGTTTTCTCGGCTTCCCGCACGATGTCTTTCGTGAGATCGGCAGGAGCCTCGGCGTCGGCGTTTTCTGAGACCGGGAGAGGACGGTCGAGCGGACTGTCCTGGTCATCCTCGTCCGCAGTGCCGGTCTCGCCCACCGGGGCTGTGAACTGTTCGATGCGTTCCCACACCGAGGAGGACGGGCCGTGGTCCTGCGTCGCGCGGGCCCTGTCCTCGAAGGAGGTCGTCGCACTTACCAGTGCATGGCGGGCTTGTGCCGCCGACAGCCCCGCATCCTCTACGAGGGCCACACACTGCCGGGTCACCTCGGCCAGCAGGGGACGGTCGGCCGGCGCGTACGCGAGCATCGCTGTGATCAGCGGGAGGAGGGCATCAGGCAGCCCGGCCAGATTTGGGAACTGCTCCTCGTCCGCCACCTGAGTGGCGATTCCGAGCCAGTCCGCGCCCTCGTACGGGTAGTGGCCGGTCGCCGCGTAGAGCAGCACTGTGCCGAGCCCGTACACATCGGCAGGTTCTTTCGGCTTGGTGCGGGCGAGCGCTTGCTCGGGCGGTATGCACCGAATGGTGCCGATGATCATCCCGGCCTGCGTCAGGTTGTCCTTGTCAGCGTCAACGAAGGCCCCGAGACCGAAATCGATCAATATCGGACCGTACTCGCTGAGCATGACGTTCTGCGGTTTGAGGTCGCGGTGGAGCAGGCCCACCTTATGAACTGCTTCGAGCCCTTCGGCGAGCAGCGCGCCGAGGCTGGCGACGAGCGGGGTATGGAGCGTGCCCCGGCCCTGTACTTGCTCGTGAACCGTATGTCCTGGGACGTACTCGACGGCCATCCAGGGCTGCTCGGCGTACGGATCGGCATCGAGGAAGCGTGCCACTCGGTTCGTGCCCACGACCGTTCGCGCGATGAGCGCTTCCTTCTCGAATCGGGCGCGCGTGGCCTGGTCGAGGCGATCCCGTCGAATCACCTTCACCGCGACCGGGTCCCCGCCGGGCGAATAGGCCAGATAGACCTCTCCCATGCCCCCCGAGCCCAGCTCGCGCTCGACCACGTAGCGGCCGATCTGCGCGGGCACCTCTGCCATGTTCTCTGAGTCACCCTCTCGCGACCGCGTCACCGTGTTGCAGCATCACCGAAGGTCACCCTATCCCTGCGGTCACGGGAACGGGGCGGGTTTCTGCCCCTTGACGTGCGCAGACGTCAAGGACCGACGAGTTGGCCCGACGGGGGTCAGCCAACGTACTTACGAAGCAGGTCGGCGAACGCCGTCCGCTCGCGCAGGTCCCGCCGCGGTGAGGGTGTCGCTATGGGGCTCGGTGAGGCCGCTGCGGCCGTTGAAGGCCAGGCGCTGCTCGGCGTCCCAGCGAAGGCGGTACGCGTCTGACAGAACTAGCCCCGCAGTGCAGTGTGCTGCCGGTAACGTCGCCCATATCGTCAGTGGCGGCCCGCGTGCGGCCGAAGTGTAAGAGGGGGCGCTGAGCCATGGGGAAATCGGCACGGGTGTTGGGCGAGGAGTTTGGCCGAACGGCTCGAGAAATGAATGCGCTCCTCAAGGAGTACGGCTATCTGGACGGAAACCCCGGCGCTTATGGGCTCACCGAGAAGGGGCATCAGTACGCGAAGGAGCAATACCATTCACGCGGTACGGGCGGCTATGCCCAGTACAACCGGAACTGGGAAACTCGTACCTGGAGCGAGGAGACGGTAGCGGCACTTAGGGCCGATATGGAGTAACTGTTCAGGGGTTTCA
>NZ_JAGGPA010000093.1 GCF_018614035.1 Streptomyces sp. ISL-96 | reverse complement strand
CGACCATCCAAAACAGTCACAGTCGTCCAGCTCATGAGTAAGGCAATGTCGGAGTCGATCCTGGATTCACTCAGGAAGCTCCAGGACCCGGAAACCCTCGCTGCACTTGTCAGGGATGCGGCGGATGCTCAAGGAGTTGCACCGGACGCCGTGCGCGACCTGGAAGATCTCTTCGACCGATTCTGGAAGCTGGCCAACGGCGTCGACTTGGAATTGCAGTGGAAGAGCAGCTCCGGAGTTCCTGTCCGCTCTGCCATGATCGGGGATTCCATCGACCCGCCTGATGGTCAGGAAAGGATATCCATCGGCGTCAACGTCTTCGGCATTGGCGTCGGAGTCAGCTGGTAGGTAGCCGACGTCTCCCCTCTCGGTGTTGCATGGTGGAAATTCCGGGCTTGTTCGCGAGCTCTGGATTACCCGTCCGGCGGCTGGACGCATCAACTGGACGGGGGAATCGGTTTCCGGGCTGCCGCCGAGCTTTCCGGGTTTACGGAAAGCTCGGTGCAGGAACGCGGCCTGACACCACGCGCTCCGCGTGAGCGTTGGAGAAGTGAAGGCAGGGACCGGGAACCAGGACAGGTAATCCGGTCCCTGTGCCGTAGTTCAGGCACTGGGCGCACGCAGAACTCCGACCCGGCAGAGGGGGATGGCTCCTCACGCTGCGGGTCCGGGACCGTGTCGTCACCGGCCAGGGATTTCACCCGACATTGAAGAGGCGTCATGTCACGTCAGTACTACCAGCGTGGTCACCTCGTCGAGGCTGAACAGCTCGACGAGGTAGTCGCGGTCAAGATAGGCAGGGACACCCTCGGCACAGAAGCCGCCGAGGTGGAGGCACAACTGGGAAGCAGCGCCCGCGAGCAGGTACGCGAGGCCGGCGTCGACGATGAGACGAGCGACGCCTTCGCTCGCGCGAACTGGGTATTCGTCAGACCGAACCAGCAGACCCGCGAAGCGTTCACCACAGGCGAGGAGATCCCCGGCACGGAGGCGACCGGCAACGTCATCCGGCGCCCCAACGGCAGGATCGGTATCGCGACCGACGCGCTGACCGTCCAGCTGCGGCCGACGCTCTCGGAGGAGGAGGCCGAACGCGAGCTCGAATCGGCGGGTCTGACCGTCGTCAACAAACTCGGCTTCGCGGAGAACCTCTACGAGGTGCGCGCCACGGCGTCGCACGACGCCCTCGCGGCCTCCGTCGAACTCCATGACAACGACCGTTTCGTCTTCGCCGAACCGTCGCTCATCGAGCACGTCCCCGCCCGGTTCAGGCCCAGTGGTGCCCGCTACCCCCAGCAGTGGCAATGGAGGAACGCCGGCACAGGCGGCGGTACCCCGGACGCCGACGTCCATATCGAGTCGGCCTGGGACCGTACCTTCGGGACCGGGATGCGAGCCGCTGTCATCGACAACGGCTTCGACACGCAACACCCGGACCTCGCCTCCGGGTTGGATCCGCTGTCGGGATTCTTCGACGACATGGGAGGCGTGGTCTTCGTCCAGGGCACCTCGGGGATGCCTGACAGCAATCACGGCACCTTCTGCGCCGGCATGGTCGGGGCCCGGCTCAACAACGGTGCCGGCGGTACAGGCGCGGCCCCCGAGTGCAGCCTGATGCTCCTGGCGTGCCTCAAAGACCAGGTCGGTACGCAGACAACGCTCGCCCGCGCTGTGGCATACGCGGCCGTCCCCTCCACTGAAGTCCCCGGGATCGCCCCTGACAGCGGGGCGGACATCCTGGTCAGCAGTCTGGGCCCGAACGGCGCGGACTGGGATCTGACCGGCACCCTGGAACTCGCTATCGAATTCGCCGCCACCAACGGCCGCCAGGGCAAGGGGCTGGCGATCTTCTGGGCGGCGAGCAACGGCAGGAACGTCGACGTCACCAAGGACGAAGTGGTCTCTCATCCGGACGTGATCGCCGTTGTGCGGTCGAACAATCAGGATCGGGAGGACAACGCGGCACGAGGCCCGGAGGTCGAACTGATCGCACCCGGCGTCAACGTCTTCAGCACCAAGTCCGGCGGCGGTTACGGAACCAGCACCGGCACCAGCTTCGCCGCTCCCTGCGCGGCCGGGTGCGCCGCACTGGCACTGTCGGTGAACCCCCACCTCAAGAGAGACCAACTGCGTGAGGTGATGCACGAGTCGGCCGACAAGATCGGAGGACCGGACGTCCAGTACGACGCGGCCGGCCACAATGACGACTACGGCTTCGGCCGGGTGAACGCATCCCGGGCCGTCGCGCTCGCCGACGGGATGAGGCCATGAGCGAGGAACTGGACGTCTTCCGCTGCCACGTCGTCGCCGAGAACGCCGAAGCGCTCAGGGAGTTCCTCCGCGAGACGCAGCCCGATGTCGGCTGCCGCGCCGTCGCGCGCGGCACCCGGGCGGGTGTCGGATTGGACCTCTACTTCCGCCAGGACCAGCTTGACCAGGCCAGAGCAGCCAGATCGGCGCCGCTGGTGAACATCACCGAGATCGAGAATGTCACGGAGAACTGGCGCAGCCTGAAGCAAGAGGTCGGCGGCGGTGACCGTTTCGCACACCGGGACGCCGTCCCGCACGGCCTCGGTCGGAAGGAGTGACCGTGTACCTCAACGTGGCCGAGATCGAATCGGCGATCACCAGTCTGCACGGCGCCTACCCCGACGCCTCAGAGATCGTCACTCCACCCCAGCTCACCCACGAGGGCCGAACAACAAGGCTGTTGCGGGTCGGGGCACGCCAGGCCGACGAAGTACCCGGAATCCTGCTGTTGGGCGGGATCCACGCACGGGAGTGGATGCCGCCCGACGCGCTGATCTCTTTGGCAGCAGACCTGCTCGAGGCACACGACCTGGCCACGGGGCTCGGGTACGGGTCGTCGACGTTCGCGGCGGCGCAGGTCACACAGGTCGTGGAGAACCTCAATCTGTTCTTCTTTCCCTGCGTCAACCCCGACGGCCGGGCCTTCAGCCAAACCACTTCCGCGACGTGGCGCAAGAACCGCCGGCCGGCACCTGCCGGGTCCACAGGCCCCTCGTGCATGGGTGTGGATCTGAACCGGAACTTCGACTTCCTGTGGCATCACTCCTCGAAGTTCGCCCCGGACGCGGATGTCCACACGTCGAGCGCACCATGCCATCCGCAGGTCTACCGAGGGCCGGCCGCCGCGTCGGAGCCCGAGACCCGCAACGTGGTCTGGGCTCTCGACACCCACCCGCAGATCCAGTGGATGGCCGACGTCCACAGCGCAGTCCCGGTGATCCTGCACAACTGGGGCTCCGACGAGAACCAGTCCACCACCCCGACCGACACCTTCCGCAACCCCAGTCTCGACGCCATTCGAGGGCGCCCGGACGACGGCATCGGCGAATTCATTCCCGAACAGGACCTGAAGATCGAGGTCGAACTGGCGGAGCGGATGAACGACGCGGTACGTGCGGTGCGCGGTGTCGACTACGGGGTCGAGGCAGCATACGGGCTGTACCCGACATCGGGGACGAGCGACGACTACGCCTACAGTCGGCACTTCACCAACCCCGCCGCCACGAAAGTGTTCAGCTACACGATCGAGTGCGGTGACAGCTTCCAACCAGTGTTCAGCGAGGCCGAACAGGTAATCCAAGAGGTTTCGGCCGCGTTGCTGGCACTCGCGCTGAACGCTCCCGAGGTCACCGACAGCACGTAGCGGACGCTGGTCGCGGACCGGCTCGCCCGGCGCTTGGCGGAGCAGTTGTCCTGACCGCCGCCGGAGGGCGGGCTTGCGGTAGCTCAACTTGACGCCTCGCTTCGTGAGGTGTCTGCGGTGAACCGCACCACCCGGGCGGGTGAGCAGCCCGACGTCTTGGGTAACCGGCGGCACGTGGTTCTCGTACTACGGCGCGACAACTGTGTCGGGCCCCTCCGGCCTCGACATCGACCACATGGTGCCACTCGCCGAATCCTGGGACTCCGGCGCATCAGCGTGGACCGCCCAGCGCCGCGAGGCATACGCCAACGACCTGGAAGCCCCCACTTCGCTGGTCGGCGTCACCGCCAGGTCCAACCGCAGCAAGTCCGACCAGTGCCCCGGCACTTGGTGTTGCAGCCGTCCGAAGGGTTTGTCCGGTGTTCCAGTGGCGGAACTTGTCGCGCGTGTACCCCTCGCGGGATTCATCGGCGAGGGTGAACTGGTGGACCGCGACGCCGAGGGGAAGCATCTCGGCGGCGTGCGCCGGCGGCGACACGAAGTTGGGCAGGATGGCGAGGGCTGCGGCCGTAGCGGCGCGCAGCAGGTTCTTGGATGCCGTCCACCGGCGAAGTCCACTGCCAGTACGCCGCCGAATGGACCGGCACCAAGCTCCGCTGGATCCTGACCATCGACCCGCAGGAACAAGCCCAGCTGCTCAACCTCGCCGAACGGTGCCCGACCACTGAAGTCCACTTTTCGGCCATCCTCGGCGCCTTCTGCCGTAACAGCGTGACCAGCCGCCGCCGGCCGGCCTTGCGGATCTGGGCCGGGGAGCCGAACCGCTCCAGCAGGCCAAGGCGGCCGGGTGCTGCAACCGCGGCCCCAGTACTCGCTCCAGCGACGGATGGATCTGGGTCAGCAGGCCGTGCAGCCGGTTGGCGACCCTGGTGGCCTCGCCGGCCAGGTCGTCGTCGAAGCCGACGATCATCTCCAGCTCGGCGATCGTCTCGTCCTCGCCGTCGATGGCCCGCAGCGTGTGGGGCATCGCGCGGGCCGCGTCGGCGATGATGAACACGTCCATCGCGTCGATCTTGGCCTCGCCGGGGTAGAGGTCGGCGATCCGCCGCATCGTTAACCCGGGCAGGTAGGCGACCGGGCAGCCCATGTCCCTCGCGACCGTCGGCGGTGAGGCCCCGATCGAGGCTGACGGCGTGGTGTTCGCCCTTGCCGACGTCCAGGCCAAGGAAGGCGTCGATGCCGCCGGTGTCGATCACGTGCAGGCCCCTCCGCTCACGCTTTGTCCGGCCTGCCACGGCACCGAGCTGCCACATCCATGTTACGGAGAGCCCTTCCGGCCTGGGGGAAGCCGGTGCTCAAGCCCCTCATCAGCGGTCTGTCGATGCCTCCGGGCCCGGTGACACCACCCCCCGGCTCATCGAACAACAAGGGGGAATTCATGCCGGACTCGAAGACCGGAGGCCCATTGCGGAGCCACGAAGAAGGTAACGGGGGGGACGGCCGCCGCGCTCTGGGTCATTTGTGACAGGAAGGGAGGAGTTCCCGCGTGTCCGCAAGGCCCCGGGGCTCGTTGTCAGCCTGTGATCGACGGAGCTTCGCGGTGGCGGCACTGCTTGTGTCGGCCTCGTCCCCGCCCTGGCCGCCAAGGCCCCGCCTCTGGCGGACTTCTCCACCTGCGGTTGTGTCCGGCTCCGCAGCGCGCGCTTGTACCGGCCGAAGGGCGGCGCGCCGGCCCCGACGAGTACGTGATCGTCTACACCGGCGACGTGGACTGCGTGCTGCGGTGACGGGCGCCACGGGAAGGGAGCGACCGTAGTGGAGATTGGACGACGCGCTGCATTGGCATCGCTGGTGGCCGCGGGGCTCGCCCCCTGCCGGGCTGTGGCGGTGGGGCGCACGGTGCGGCCCTCCGGTGCGCTTCTCGCGGGGCCGGTCATTGTGCCTGGGAGGGGGGAGGGCCCTCGCCCGCCGGATGCACTCCTCGGCGATGAGATCCGCCTGATGCCCACGTCCCGAAGAGTCATGGCGCTCACCTTCAATGCCGCATGGGACGAAAGCGGGATCGACACCGTCCTGACCGAGTTGCGGCGGCGGAAGGTGCCCGCCACCTTCTTCCCGACCGGCCAGTTCGCCGACGCCCATCCGGCAGCCGTTCGCGCCATGGCTGCCGCACACGGCCTCGGCAACCACTCCTACAGCCACCCCTATTTCGACCACCTCAGCACCGCGGAGCGTTCGGACGAGGTTTGTCGTGCGGATGCCGCGATCCGCACCGCGTCAGGTACCGATCCCCTGCCGTTCTTCCGTTTCCCCTACAGCAGCACCACCGCACAGTCGATCGCCGACATCAACGACCTCGGTTACGCGGTGATCGAGTTCACCGCCGACACCAACGGCTACCTCGGCCCGCAAGGCGGCATGACTGTAGCCAAGGCGGTCAAGCGGGCAGTCGACGCCTTCACTCCCGGAGCAATCCTGCAGATGCACGTCGGAAGCACCGGCGACGACACCGTCATCGACGCCCAAGCCCTCCCCAGAATCATCAACGCGGCCCAAGACCAACGCTACAAAATCATCGACCTCCGCCAACTCCTCACCCCAGCACCCGACTGAACACCCCCCACCAGCAAGCCCGGTAAGCACGCCTACGGCAAGACCCCGGAAGGAGACGTCCCTGCGGACTGTGGCCGGGATGACACCCTCTGCCTTCGGATCAGCGTCGTGTGCCCAAGCCTCGTCGACACACCGATCCTTGACCGCCTCAACCCCGGCCTGCCGCCCACCCGACTGGCGGCCGCCGCCAGGGCCCTCATGCAAGCCACGCACCCGTGGCCCTACCCGCCCGACCGCCTGGCTCAGGACATCCTGCACCGCCTCTCGCGCAACACAGCGGTCATCATCGCGCCCGCCCGCGCCCGAGCCGTCGACCGGCTGGCCCGCCACGCACCCCGGCTCGCCGATACGCTCAACCGGCACCTCAGCGCACGAGCGCTCCGAAACACCACCACCGGCAGGCCGACACTTCCCGGCCAAAGAGCCACCCCCGCACCCCAGCCCCCTGCCCGGCACCGTGCGGAGCGGTAACGCGCGCCCTGCGAACCACTAAGGGCTGTCCCGCGTAATGATCTTGGAGTCGGTGGAGGCGCGGTCGGTCGCTGCCCCGCCGGTTCGATCTATCCGGCGAGGGTGAGGTTGTGCAGGCAACGACCTGATGGCCGTGGAATACCGGTAGTTCTTCGACAGCTCGGCACCTTCGTGGTCGCCGGTGGGCACCAGGGTTCCATCCACGATCAATACGGCGTCCTTACGGAACCGCTTCCTCGGCTGCAACGCGAGCACCGGTCCGAGGTGGTCGGTGATCATGTCCGCCGCTGACTTCGAGATGCCGAACAGTGGGGCCGGCTGGCGCATCGTCAAGTTCGTGCGCCAGTACGCCGCGACCAGCAGCACGCGGTCTTCCAGCGGGAGCCCTCTGCTATGGTGCGCCGATGTCATCGGTCAAGCAGTTCCAAGTCACCTTCGACTGTGCGGAACCTGAGCGTCTCGCTCGCTTTTGGTGCGAGGTGTTGGGGTACGTCGTACCGCCGCCACCGGCGGGGTTCGCCAGTTGGGACGATTTCAACCGCTCCCAGGCTCCCGGGGATCAGGGTTCATGGTTCGCCTGCAGTGATCCCTCAGGTGTGGGCCCGCGCCTGTACTTTCAGCGCGTCCCCGAAGGCAAGGTCGCCAAGAATCGGCTGCATCTCGACGTGAGGGTCGGTACCGGACTCGTGGGGGAAGAGCGCCTGGCCGCGCTCGAGGCCGAATGCGCACGACTGGTCCCGCTCGGCGCGGTACGCGTGCGACTACTGCTTGCCGATGACGACAACGAGTCGTGCCTCGTGATGCAGGACATCGAGGGCAACGAGTTCTGTCTCGACTGAGCATCCTCCGCGTCGGCGAGGTGGGGAGCCGCCTCCCTTGGACCACTCTGGTCTCCTAGGGGTCGGGAGTTGTCCCGTGAGGGCGAGCTTCGCGGTGTGAACGCCGTCGCCCTTCAGACGGCAGTCGCGAAGGGTCTTCCAGGTCTTCTTCCGCGCGGAGTTCTGAGGACGACGACCGTGGGTCAGGCACTCTGGGAATATCTGCGCGATTTAACAGCGGTCGGGTGGCTCGCGTCGGCTCGCTGGCATCCTGCGATGGCTGGTGGTTAGTTAGGGCAGCCCGATGGGGGCGGCCCTCAGCGGATGACTGTTCAGCTCGTCGCAGCCGTCTTCGTCCCACCACAGCCCGCCCTGCGTGGTGAGGTAGGGGTGCAGTCCGCGGACGTCACAGCCTTCATGAAGTGCTTGCGCGACCGCGTGGAGAAGGCTCGCCAGGTCGGGCCAGGAATCGGTGAAGTCGCCG
This sequence comes from Streptomyces sp. ISL-96, assembly GCF_018614035.1. GTDB lineage: Bacteria > Actinomycetota > Actinomycetes > Streptomycetales > Streptomycetaceae > Streptomyces. Next base: position 3,811 of record NZ_JAGGPA010000093.1, on the reverse strand, counting down.
CCGCCGCTGTGGCCTGCCCAGCCGAGGCGACCTGCATCCGGGCGGGGACGCAGGTCGATCACCTGGGCCGCGCCATCGGCACTCTCGGCCCAGGGAACCCAGAGCGGGTGCCACCAAGGCTCGTCTTCCCAGGGGCGAGGGGCCAGGCCGTCGTTCTCCGCCGCGACGTTCATGCAGGTCTGCCAATGGTCCACGATGGCGCTCACTGCGAGCGGGGACTGCTCCGGCAGGACGGTCGTCCAGGTGCTCACGCCGTTGTGGCATTGCAGAGACTCAACCAGATCACGGGGCAGCGGGGTGCCGAGAACCCGTTCCGCCTGTCGAATTTCGTCCGGTATTGCCGGTGGATTGAGGAGTGCGAAATCGGAGGCCACGTGCGCCGCCAGCCAGGCGTCGATCCGGCGCCAGGACTGCGATGGGGGCAAGGTCTGCTGTGCCATGGCGCCATCCTGCCCCACAGGTCTGACAAGGCGGATCGAGGCCCCCGTCCGATGAAGCGAGGTCAACCAGCGGCCTGTTGTTGGGCGCGGGCTCGGGGGGAAGCTCATGACCGGTGCCACGCGAACACAGCGGGCCCAGCTCGGCGGAGTACGCGGCCGTCAGCCCCGTCGCCTCAGCGAAATCCGCCAGCAGCCGTGCCCCGGCATGCCCGGCTAGTGCGTTGCCTTGTCGTCCGGCACCGCATTCTTCGCTGTGGCTGGGGCAGTTCGGCGGGGAGGGGGGCGCGGATCGCCCCTGATGCCGCGCAAGTGCAGGCAAAGGACCACGACGGCCACCAGCACGGAGGCCGCGCCGCCGAGGAGCAGACCGGCTCTCGCGCCCAGGGATTCGCTGAGGGCTCCGACGAGGAGGGCTCCCAGTGGCGTGGTGCCCTGGAAGACCAGGGTGTAGAGGGCCATGACGCGCCCGCGGTAGGCGGGGTCGGTGCCCAGCTGGATGCGGTGGTTGGCGGCCTGCGCGAAGTAGATGGATCCGAAGCCGGTACAGAAGAGCAGTACAGCGGCCGCGAGGTAGGTGGGAGCCAGTCCCGACAGGGTCTGGAAGATGCCGAAGCCGGCCGCAGCTGCGATGACCAGGCCCAGCGGTGGTCGACCTCGGCGCAGTGTCGTGGCGAATGCGGCGATGAGCGAACCTGCCGCAAGTGCTGTGCTGAGCAGTCCGAACGCTGCGGCGTCGGCGTGGAAGACGGTCTTGGCGAGCAGCGGCAGGGTGAGCTGGAAGTTGAAGCCCAGCATGCCGACGACCGCGACGAGGATCATGGGAAGGAGCAGGTCGGGGCGGGTTGCCATGTGGCGGATGCCGTCCATGACCCGGGCGCGTTGGGGCCGGGAGCCGGTGCGGTGGAGTTCCGCGGGGCGCATCAGGCGCAGTGCCGCTACCGTCGCCAGATAGCTCGCGGCGTTCAGCAGCATGACGGGGCCGGTGCCGAACCAGCTGATCAGCAGCCCGGCCGTGGCCGGGCCGACCACGCGTGCGGTGTTGAAGTAGGCGGCGCTGAGCGCGGATGCGTTGGGCAGCAGGTCGGCGCCCACGAGTTCGCTGACGAAGGACATACGGGTGGGGACTTCGATGGCGTTGACGGTGCCGAGGCCGAGGGCGAAGAGGTAGATGTGCCACAGCTGCACGCCGTCGGCCAGGACCAGCACGGCGAGTGCGAGGGCCAGGATTCCCGAGGCGAGGTTCGCGGCCGTCAGCAGGCGCCGCTTGTCGTAGCGGTCGGCCAGGCCGCCCGCGTACAGAGTGAGCAGGAGCAACGGGGCGAACTGCAGAGCCGTCACCACGCCCAGAGCTGTGCCCGAGTCGCCGGTCAGTGACAGCACGAGCCAGTCCTGGGCGACGACCATCATCCAGGTGCCGGCGACAGAGACCAGCTGGCCGGCTGCGAACAGCCGGAAGTTGCGGACCGTCAGGGACTGGAAGGTGTGAGTGAGGGTGAGTTTCATGAGGTTCTCGCGCTGGCGCCGACGCGGCTAGCCGACGACGGTCCAGGTGCCGCCGCCCGCGAGCAGCGCTCCCAGATCGCCCTTGCCGTCCCGTTCGACCGAGGCGTCGAGTTGGTCGGACATCTGGGTGTCGTAGACCGGCCGGTCGACGCTGCGCAGCACGCCGATCGGGGTGTGGTGCAGGGTGTCGGGGTCGGCGAGCCGGGACAGGGCGAAGGCCGTGGTCGGGGATGCCGAGTGGGCGTCGTGGATGAGGATGTGCGACTGGTTGTCCTCGGTGACGGCGACGACCTTGAGGTCACCGGTCGATGAGTCCCGTACGACGCCCTTGGCGCGGTCCGCTCCGAAGCGGATGGGCTGCCCGTGTTCGAGGCGGATCACCGCTTCCTCGGCCTGCTGCTTGTCTTTCAGTACTTCGAAGGCGCCGTCGTTGAAGATGTTGCAGTTCTGGTAGATCTCCACCAGGGCGGTGCCCGGGTGGGCGGCGGCCTGGCGCAGTACGTCGGTGAGGTGCTTGCGGTCGGAGTCGACGGTGCGGGCGACGAAGGACGCCTCGGCGCCGATCGCGAGGGAGATGGGGTTGAAGGGCGCGTCCAGCGAGCCCATCGGCGTCGACTTGGTGATCTTTCCGACCTCGGAGGTCGGGCTGTACTGGCCCTTGGTGAGGCCGTAGATCCGGTTGTTGAACAGCAGGATCTTCAGGTTGACGTTGCGGCGCAGGGCGTGGATGAGGTGGTTGCCGCCGATGGACAGTGCGTCGCCGTCGCCGGTGACCACCCAGACGCTCAAGTCGCGGCGGGAGGAGGCGAGTCCGGTGGCGATGGCCGGGGCGCGGCCGTGGATGGAGTGCATCCCGTAGGTGTCCATGTAGTACGGGAAGCGGCTGGAGCAGCCGATGCCCGAGACGAAGACGATGTTCTCCTTGGCCAGGCCCAGCTCGGGCATGAAGCCCTGAACGGCGGCCAGGACCGCGTAGTCACCGCAGCCGGGGCACCAGCGCACCTCCTGGTCGGACTTGAAGTCCTTGGCTGCAAGGGGGACTTCGGCTCTGGGTATGAGGGACAGGGCCTCAGCGGGCATCGTTGGCCTCCTGGATACGGACCGCGAGCTGCTCGGCCTTGAAGGGCATGCCGTTGACCTGGGTGAAGGACTGTGCGTCGACCAGGTACTTGGCGCGGATGAGGGTGGCGAGCTGTCCCAGGTTCATTTCCGGGATCAGTACGCGCTCGTAGCGGGCGAGTATGTCGCCGAGGTTGCGGGGGAAGGGGTTGAGGTGGTTCAGGTGCGCCTGGGCGACGGCGCCACCGGCGGCCCTGACTCTGCGTACTGCCGCGGTGATCGGTCCGTACGTCGAGCCCCAGCCGAGCACCAGGAGCCGGGCCTCGCCCGTGGGGCCTGGCCTGCTCGGGCGCTGTCGAGAGCTTGGGGACGGGTCGTCCACTTCGAGGTCGGGTACCCGGATTCCGTCGATCTTGGCCTGGCGGGTGCGGACCATGAAGTCGTGGTTGGCCGGGTCGTACGAGATGTTGCCGGTGCCGTCCTGCTTCTCGATGCCGCCGATACGGTGCTCCAGGCCCGGCGTGCCGGGCACCGCCCACGGACGCGCCAGCGTCCGCGGGTCGCGCTTGTAGGGCCAGAAGACCTCGGTGCCGTCGGCGAGTTCGTGGTTCGGGCCGGTCGCGAACTGCACGCGCAGGTCCGGCAGCTCGTCGATCTCCGGGATCCGCCACGGCTCGCTGCCGTTGGCCAGGTAGCCGTCGGAGAGCAGGAACACCGGCGTCCGGTACGTCAGCGCGATCCGGGCCGCGTCCATGGCCGCGTCGAAGCAGTCGGCGGGGGTCCTCGGTGCCACGATCGGCACCGGGGCC
>NZ_JAGGPA010000092.1 GCF_018614035.1 Streptomyces sp. ISL-96 | reverse complement strand
CGACCATCCAAAACAGTCACCTGAAGGGCGCCTCCTGGCGCGCTGGGCCATATCGCGCGAGCGCGACCCCAAGCTGCGCAGTCGCAAGATCAACCAAGCCCGTCAGCTCGGTCTGCCGATCCAGTGCGAGGTGTGCGCGTTCCATTTCGGACGGACCTATGGCGCGCTTGGTGAGGGATACATCGAAGTGCACCACGTGCTTCCCCTCCACATATCCGGACCCCGCGAGACCAAGTTGGAAGATCTCGCCTTCCTATGCGCCAACTGCCACCGCATGTGCCACCAGGGCCATCGCGGGACATCATGGCGCACTCCAGCAGCCGTGCGGGAGGAGATCGAGAAGGCGTCTGATCGCACCCGCACCCCCACGAAATAGCCGACAGACGCCACGAGCTCGAAACCCATCAGGCAGCGTCTGCCTCGAAATGCATTTGAGCGCGGTCCAGGACACCGTCCGGATCGCTGCCCTGGGCGGCCAACCAGTGGAGTAGGTCAGCGATGAGGTCGGTCGCCGATTCCTCCAGCACTGGAAGGCGACCAACGCTCGCGAAGCCGTAAGCGCCAGTCATGCGGCGATAGCCGTCCAACACAACCGACGCTCGCCGAATGCGGCGGCACTGTTCGTCCGGCCCGAGCGCAAGTTCGCACCAGACCGCTTTGCCCGTCGCTGTAAGGACGGTGCCCCAGTCGACAGCGAGCGCGGTCAACAGGTGGAGACCCCGGCCGCACTCGTCTCCGCACTCGGGTTCCGCGGGCGACGGCACCACATGGCTCTTGTCGTGGAGCTCCACGCGGAGCCGGTCCTCGGCCGACTCCATGACCAAGGTCGCTGCCGCTCCTTCGCCCACGTGCTTGATCACGTTCGTCGCGAGCTCCGTGACGACGAGCTGGACCTCGTCGGCGAGGGACTGGATGCCCCAGCGGGTGAGCTGCTCGCGTACGGCTGCTCTGAGTACGTGGAGTTCGGCCGGCTCCGCCTCGAAAGGCAGAACGCAGCGGAGTCGGGGTTCAGTGACTTCGTAGCCATGCATGGCTGCACTCCCTCCCGCGCGACGCCAGCTCTCGCCCGCCGTATCCGTACGGCTGCGCTGCGTAGCGCTTCGGTTGCGAGTATGACAGTGAGAAGTCTTGCTATGTAACTTCTCACAGGAACCGTCCGGGTGATTCTGGTGGTTGACCAACTGACGCGGTGCATAGCCTTGTTGCCGACCAGGCCTTAGGCCGGCACCGAACGGAAGGTCGCCTCCATGTCAGCGAGAGCCACGACCCGGCGTCGACAACTTGGTGCGATGATGCGAAAGTTGCGCGCCCGTAAAGGAATGACGCTGGAGGAGGCCGGTCGGCTCGTTGGAGTCTCGAAGGCCACCGTCAGCAGGTACGAGACTCAGCAAGGGCCCGTGAAGTGGCCCATCGTGGACGCGCTCTGTCGCGAGTTCGACGCGAGTGAGGCTGAACGTAACGCCGTTGTCGGGCTCGCCAAGGACGCGAAGCGACAGGGCTGGTGGAGCTCGTTCGCTGACTCCATCCCCGAGGACATGAATCTACTGCTGACGCTCGAAGACGAAGCGGTGCGCGAGGATCACTTCAACTGCCTTTACGTGCCAGGGCTTCTTCAGACCCGTAGCTACACAGAGGCCGTACAGAACGCCTCGGAGATGCGTGTCGCTCCCGAAGAGATCAAGCGGCTCGTGGACATCCGCATGAAGAGACAGGAGATTCTCACTCGGGAGAAGCCCCTGCACCTGTGGGCCATCCTCGACGAGTCCGTGATCCGGCGCGTAGTCGGTTCGCGAGAAGTGATGAGGGAGCAGCTCGGTCACCTTCTCAAAGTCAACCAGTCGCGGGAGATCACGCTGCAGGTCCTGCCCTTCTCCAAAGGGGCCCACTCCGCCGCGATGGGAAGCTTCGTGATCCTTGGCGGCGCGGAGCCCAGCCTGGACGTTGTGTACGTCGATATACACGCCGGCTCACTCTTCATGGAGAAGGACGAGGAGCTGAACCGGTACAGGCTTGCGTTCGACTACCTTCGCGCACAAGCGTTGGACATGACAGCCTCGTCAGCCATGATCGAACGCGTCCGTGAGGAGCTGTGATGCAGAGCCAAACCCCTGCCATACCGTCCAACGCCTGGTTCAAGTCCTCGTACAGCGGGGCCAACACCAGCGAGTGCGTCGAGGCCGCTGCCGTGGTCGACGGCGCAGCTGTACGGGACAGCAAGAGGCCGCTCGGACCCCGGATCGCCTTTGGTGCTTGCGCATGGACCGACTTCGTGGCCGCTCTGCGGGGCAACCAGATCCACTGAGCTGAGTGCCCTTGGCAAGGGCCTGGCCCCCTGGCACAGTTGATCGACAACTAAGTCTCAGGGGGCAGGCGTTGCATGGACCACTTATGGCGGCAGGTCTCGCTTGTGGTGTGTGCCGCCGGGCTGGCCGGGATCGCGTGGAGCTTTCCTGTTGGAAAAGATGACGTCGTCGCCGCTACACAGTTCTCCGTCGCCTTCTTCGCGACGCTGCTTACCGGCGAGGCCGTGATCTTCGCGCTCACCTTCTCCTCTGCGAGCTCCTGGCCCTCCCTACGAGCCATAGACAGCCATATCGCCTTCCGGGAGTGGGTGTTCGTCGGGTGGCTTGCTGCGATGTTCACAGCGTGCGGGCTGCTCGCGAAGAACGAGGTCAGCGCGACCTATGGCGCGCTGCTGTTCCTCCTCGCCAACATCCTCGGGGTCTTCTCGTTCATACGGCTCTTCGGCCTGGCCAGCGTCGGCGGCCGCAACCGGCTGTTGCGTCGAACCCTTGCCCATGGGCTGGTTGAACTGCGGGGACAAGAGCTCCGCTTCGATCAGGAGCTCAGCGACGATCCCGTCGCCGCCGCCTATCTCGGCACGCTCGACCAGGCCATCAGCAGCAACGACCCCACCAGCATCCGGAACCTCGTGGGCCAACTCGTCGATGCGCGCGTCCCCGCACCGGCCAACGAAAACGCCGTCGCGCTCCACCTGGAGGTGCTGCACCGCTTAGCGCGTGCCGCGCTGGTGCGAGGCGCCGACCCCATCGTCGTCACCGGCTGCGCCGACAAGCTGATCGGCTCCGCCCTCGACCAAGCCCGCGCGCTGCCCGACCCGGCGGCGGTCCTGGGCGCCGTCAGCCGCTACCTCGGCTGGCTCGGCAGTACGGCGATGCTCATGTCCGTACGCAACATCGCGTCCAGCCGCGCCGCTCGGGAACTCGTCGTCATGTCCGTGGACTGCAGGCTGCGGATCCTCCTGCGGGTCGACCCCGACCCCAAGACCGTGAACAGCCCGGACGAGGTCGATTCGGTCCTGGCAGACCCGGTCGGCGTGCTGCTCTGGGTCAGGGACTTCACCGAGTTCCACGGCGCTCACCAGGCCAACGCCTTCTACGGGGTCTTCCAGTTCCTCACCGGCCGCAAGTTCATGGGGAACTACTGGGACGGGGCGTCTGTACTCGGACAGATGAGGCAAGTCCTGTACGGAGACGTCGCCCCGGCTACTGGTAACGCGCCGAATGCCGCCCGTCAGTGCTTCGGTTCCGTCGTCGAGTACGACCGTTTCTGGACGCTCGTTTCTGTCGGCGCCATCGCCACCCTGCGTGATGCCCGCCTCACTCACCCGCCAGAGCTGATACGGCCCGAATTCACCCCGGACCCGCAGCTGCTCGGCGCATATCTGCGTACCTTTGCCACGCACCGCTGGTTCACGACGGCCGAGCAGGCGCACGAAGTGCTGCTCAACCTCATGGGGTGTACGGATTCGGCGCTATCGCCCTGGCGCCAGATACAGATCCGCGCCAGCAGGATCCCGCTGCCCAGCCCCGCACCACGTGCTGAGCCGGAGCAACGCCCCGCCGCCATGGTGCTCGCCGTCGCCTGCCGTCTGGCGCCTCTCGCCCCGGACGAAGCCGAAGAAGAGCTCAGGGGGTTCCTCAGCGGCCTGACTGCTCCCGCCCTCAAGGCCGCCGCCGGCCTCGCCGGGCGCGTCCTGCCTCAGGCGGACGGCATCCAGGATCCGGTCGAGGCCATAGTCACCGGCCTTCGTGTGCTGCAACTAGTTGGCGCGCACACCCGGGCGGGCACACCATGAACGACTTACTGTGGCGCCACCGCATAGCACAGCTACTGGACCCATCCATCGAAGCCGCGGTCATCGTCCAGTGCGACCTCGACTGGCTGCGGCATCGGCTGCTCGGTCTCCGGAACGACATTGACAGGGCCCTCATGGCCGCGCAGCTGCGGCGTGGCCCGTCACTGCGCATCACCCGCGTCGTGCTGCATAATCTGCCCGCAACCGCGAGCCAAATGTCCGACTCCGGCGCCTTGCTCGCAGCATTCGACGAGTGGCACTACAGGCTCGCGGCGGCCAACGCCCTGCTCTCCGGCTCCGCGCCGCGGGTACATCGGTTAATCACCACCAGCGACCAGTCCGTTGCCCCGCTGGCGGATATGGTCGAGTTGCTGGAGAACGGCCAGTGGTCCGGTCCGCAGAATGTAGATCTAGCCCTGTGCACCATCGACGCCACAGGCGCTACGACACCCCTGACCAACTACGACGTGGGTCTGGAGGGGCCGTTCAGCGACGGCGATCCCTCGGTCCACATGTGAGGAGAGGGAGATTCGGTTGCCTTACGCCCAGGAAGACTCACACGATCGCGCATTTCTCGAGCAGGCCATCGCCATCTCGCGACGTGCACTGGAAGACGAGGGAAAGACTCCCTTTGGCGCCCTCGTTGTGATCAACGGCGAAATAGTGGGTACGGGCACGAGCTCCGTCGTCGAACTCCGGGACCCGACCGCGCATGCGGAGGTCATGGCGCTGCGCGCGGCGGGGCAAGTGCTCGGCCGCCACCTCATGCAGGACGGCGTCATGTATTCGAGCAGCGAGCCCTGCCCAATGTGTCTGGTCGCCTGTTACTGGGCGAAGATCCCACGGCTTGTGTATGCCGCGACGAGCCACGATGTGGCAGTCAATGGCTTCGAAGACCGGCAGTTCTACCGCGAATTGGCCCTCCCGAACGAGGATCGAACGCTCGTTGCCGAGGTCACTGTCGAGGGAGACCTGCGTGACCACGCGGCCGGCGCCCTTAATGAGTGGGCGGCGAAATTGCCCTTCCCGGTCGTACCGAAGCTCTGACGGAGGTCAGCATGCACCAGGCGAAGTGGCGGAAGTCCTCCTACAGCGGCGGCAGCGGAACCGAGTGCGTCGAGGTGGCGATCCTTGCTGCGCGTACCGCCGTACGCGACTCGAAGGTGCCCGACCGCGCTCCTATTGCAGTACCGAACGGGGCTTGGGTGGGGTTCGTTGTTGCCGTGCGGCGCGGGGAGTTCCGGGTGGGCTAGCGGCGAGCAGCAGCGTCTCTGTGGATCGGTCGAGAGGTCGGAAGGCCCATGCTGATGGCGGTCTTGCCGCTTGGTGCGGCAAGACCGCCATCGGCTGCCGGTTACGAGCTGTGGTGGTGCTTGTTCAGGGTGGCCAGGAGCAGGTTCGGGTTGGGCGGGGTGGTGAAGTACGACGCGCTGGGGACGTAGACCGTCTTGCCTCGGACTGCCACTGAGGTGGGGTTCGACAGGCCGTCCTCCGCGGTGAGGGCGATGGAGTGCGTGCCGTTGGGGCGTACTACGGCGACCTCGCTGCTCGCGATCAGAGCCGCCAGGACCGTGTCGTCATGCCTGGGGAAGGCGAACGCGAAGTCGTCGATGCCGGTCAGGCCGGTGGCCCTGGTCTCGATCGGGCCCGCGGAGCCGTTCGGCTTCACCGGGATGCGCAACAGCGTGCCCTTGTCGGTGTTGGACACCCACACGGCGCCGTTGCGCAGCTGGAGGCCGTTGGCGCCGACTCCCGCGGCCGGCGGGGGCAACGGCTGGAGCTTGCTGCCCGTGGCCCATGCCTTCGGCTTGACGCAGCCGCGGGTCGGGTGGGCCTTGGTCGGTACGCGCCACACCGTGCCGTTGATCGAGTCGGCGGAGTACAGCACGCCGCGCTTCTCGTCGAGCCCCAGGCCGTTGGGGAGGCCGTTCTTCGGCAGGCAGGCGATCTGCTTGACCGTGCCGTGCTTCGGGTTGACGCGCCAGACGCCCGTCAGCTTGGTCCCGGTGGCGTAGTTGACGTACAGCGTCCCGTCATGCGCCCGTGCGAGGCCCAACGTGACCGCCACGCCGACGATCGGGGTGGCCGGGTTCGCCACGGCGGGGAGCGTCGCGAGGATCCGCGGCTCGTGGTGCGGGGAGAGGCGGGCGACCTGCCGGGCGAAGGCGAACGAGACGTTGGCGGAACCGTCGGGTTCGAGCGCGATGCTTTCCGGGGTCTGGCCCGCTTCGAAGTCGAAGTGCTCGACGACGCGCGGGTCCGTCAGCGTCGGCTCATGGGCGGAGGTGGGCGCCGACGCGAGCGCCGCGAGAGCGACGGCGGCCGTGGCGATACCGGCCAACCGTGGGAAGCGGGACAGACGGGACAAGCGAGGCATGGGGCTCCTCCGGCTGTGCACGAGGTACGAGTGACAAGCGAAGCCAGAAGAACATGATGGTTCGTCAGCTGGAGCGACGCCGGTCGCTCGTGGGCCGGTAAATCGCCCGTGTGGCCGAAAGCTGCGCGGGTACGCCGATTTCCGTCGGTGCCGGTGAACGCACGTGGAGGGCCGGACGTACTCCTGGGCAACCCCCCATTTGCTGGGCGCGTGGCCGACGACAGGCGGTCACGCGCCCAGCGAGCGCCGGCCTCCGATGCCGGAAGCCGGCGGACTCCTCCGTGGAGTCCGCCGGCTCTGCGCGCCGGTCGTGCTGGGTCCCGTGGGCCCTGTGGGGTCCCGTGAGGCCCCGTGGCCCCCTGGGCCTTCTGGGTGTTAGAAGACGTTTACGCCGTACGCGCTCAGCGCCTCAGTCACCGGCTGGAAGAACGTCGTACCGCCCGACGAGCAGTTGCCGCTGCCGCCCGAGGTCAGGCCCAGCGCCGTGCTGCCCGCGAACATGGCGCCGCCGCTGTCGCCCGGCTCGGCGCAGACGTTGGTCTGGATCAGGCCGTAGACGACGTTGCCGCTCCCGTAGTTGACGGTCGCGTTGAGGCCGGTCACCGTGCCGCCGCGAAGGCCGGTGGTGCTGCCGCTGCGCTGGACGGCCTGGCCGACGGAGGCGTTGCCGGCGGCCGTGATGTCGCGGTACGAGCCGTTGTAGAGGTAGACCCGGCCGTCGGCGGCGGAGTTGGAGTGGCGGATGATGCCGTAGTCGTTCGTCGGGAAGCTGGAACCGGCAGTGGAGCCGAGCACCGTGGTCTTGGCCGAGTTGGTGTACCAGGTGCTGGTGTTGTTGGTGCAGTGGCCGGCGGTGAGGGCGTAGTACGTGGTACCGCTGCGGACGTTGAAGCCGAGCGAGCAGCGGCCGGTGCCGCTGTAGATGGCCTGGCCGCCCGCTATCAGTTCGCTGAAGGTGCCGGGCGTGCGCTTGACCTGGAGGGCACCGGCACGTTCGCCCGCCGCCTTCTTGATCTTCGCGATCTCGGCGGCTGAGACGGTGCTGTCCGCCGTGACGACGAGCTTGCCCGAAGCCTTGTCCGTGTACCAGGCCGTGCCCGCCACGTCCGCGCCGAGCACGGCGTCGCCCGCCTCGGCGAGCTGGGCGGCGGTGGCGGCGGTGGCCCGTCCGTCGTCGGTCGGTTCGGCGGCGGCGATCGGCGTTGCAAGCGCGGAGACAGTCAGCAGAGTCGATGCGACGGCGATCAGCCGTGCACGTCTCGTGACGCCGCCGAGGGGAGAGAGGCGCTTGAAGTTCACTACATCCTCCGGTGGGGGATCCCAAGGGCCCGCTGGGTGGGCAGGCCCGTCAGTACGCCGATGCGGGAGCCACGACCATCCGTAGCGGTCATGATCCTGACAAGCGGCGGCTGGTAGGAATCCTGCTGGTCCGGTTGAACCTTCTACAAGGGCGTCTTTCGGTCGCCCTACGCGCGTCAGCCACCGTCAGACTTTGTGCCGGCTCAAGGAGTTCCTGGTGACCCCTTACGGTCCCCGGCAGCCGCGGAAGAGTGCCGAAAGTGCCGACCCGGCCGGGCCGCCACCGTGAGCGCGTCGGCGTGCGCGACTCGTTTGCTGATTCGTCATCAACTGTTCGAGTGGTCAAAAGCCGCGACGGTCCCTGCGGCAGCCCAGTCTCCTGCGGCGGAAGGGCACGCTCCTCTTTCCGCTGCTCAAAGGCGCCGCAAAACGAACGGCCCGTCACCCGCCGTGACGCGGCGCGTCCCCACGCCCCGCAGGGCGGCGCTCCCGTCTCCGTACCAATGTCGTGGCTTCTGCACACGCGCCCCCTGCGTCCCGGGCATCCCACTGGACCTCCTCCGTCCCGTACCGCCCCAAGCGCAACCGCCCAATGCTCCAGCGCCGGGGCCGACCGCACCCGCGACCGGAGCAGGCACCGCACGGCGTTATCAGGAGATACCTACCATTCGCGCGGAGAGCGCGCCTGTCCGGATCCGACCGCCGGCCGGCCCACGTCCCTCAGCAGCCGGACACCCCGCCGGCGCTAACCGCCCACCGCATGCGACACCGTGTAGATCACCAGCCCCGCCAGTGCCCCCACCACCGTGCCGTTGATCCTGATGAACTGAAGGTCCCGGCCGATGTGCGCCTCGATCTTCTTCGACGTGTGCTCCGCGTCCCAGCCCGCCACCGTGTCGCTGATCAGCGAGGTGATCTCGCCGCGGTACGTCGTCACCACGTACACCGCCGCGCCCTCCAGCCACCCCTCCAGCTTCCCCTGCAGCCGCTCCTCCGACGCCAGCCGCGCGCCCAGTGAGATGAGTGAGGCCCGTACCCGCAGGCGCAGTTCGCTCTGCTCGTCCTCCGCCGCCGAAATGATCATCGCTCGTACGGACGCCCAGGCCGAGGCGATCACGTCCTGGACCTCCCGCCGTCCCAGAATCTCCGACTTCAGCCGCTCCACCCTCGCCCGCGTCTCCGCGTCCGTCTGGAGGTCCGACGCGAAATCCGTCAGGAAGCGGTCGATCGCGCCGCGCGCCGGATGGTCCGGCTCGTCGCGCATCTCGGAGATGAAGCGCAGCAGCTCCTTGTAGACGCGGTCGCCGACCTTCCGGTCCACGAAGCGCGGCGTCCAGCCCGGCGCCCCGCCCTCGATCGCCTCCATCACCGAATCCCCGTGGAGCACCAGCCACGCATAGGCGCGCGTGCAGATCAGGTCCACCGCCCGGTCGTGCGCGCCGTCCGCGACGATGTTCTCCAGGGCCGTCCCTATACCCGGCGCGATCTCCGCCGCGTCCGCCCGCCGCGTGATCGCCTCGCCGACGACCGCCTGGACGTCGGAGTCGCGCAGGACGGTCAGCGCGCCGCGCAACGCCGTCGAGAGCTCCTCCGTGACGCGGTCGGCGTGGGCCGGCTCCGCCAGCCAGGCTCCGACGCGGCTGCCGATGCCGATGGCGCGCAGGCGGGCGCGTACGACGTCCTCGGAGAGGAAGTTCTCGCCGACGAAAGAGCCGAGCGTCGTACCCAGCTGGTCCTTCTTCGTCGGGATGATCGCGGTGTGCGGAATGGGCAGGCCCATCGGGCGTTTGAACAGAGCCGTTACGGCGAACCAGTCCGCCAGCGCGCCCACCATGCCCGCCTCGGCCGCCGCCGCGACGTACGCCGGCCAGCCGCCGATCCCCGACTTGTCGGCCCAGGTGGCGAGTACGTAGACGATCGCGACCAGGAGCAGCAGCCCGGTGGCCGTCGCCTTCATGCGGCGTACGCCCTGGCGCTTCTCCTCGTCGGCCGCGCTGTACGCGAAGGGCGGGAGGGGGGCGGCCCGAGACCGGGAAGGCTCCTGGTCAGACTTGCCGTCAGGTCCCGTCGTCTTACGATCCATCCGCTCCACCCGTCAGCCTCGCACGCGCCGGCGCGCACCATCTCGTACGCAGCATCTCGTACGCACCGTCTCGTACGTATTTTCCCTACCTGACCTACTCCTGGAACGCACCACGAGTTCCCCACGTCTACCAGGGTGGTGCGATGCCGCATCATTGGAGTGAGTTCGAACGGAGCCTCGGGCTCCCCGCGCCCGAGGAGATACACCGAGCATGACCAAGCGCAACGGTTATGCCTTGCTCGCCGCGCTCGCCGCGGTGGTGGTCCTCATCTCGGGGGCCATATTCGCCGGAGCGACGCTCGGCGGTCACGGCCCTGACGACACCACAGAGGTCCGCCCCCGTACGCCACTCCGTTCCGCGGCCCCCGCCACCTCCGCTTCCTGGATCGGCACCTGGTCCACCGCGCCCGCCCTCGCCGAGCCGGGCACGGAGCAAGGCTTCCCCGGGCGATCCATTCGTAACGTCGTGCACACCAGCATCGGCGGCAGCAGCGCCCGCATCACCCTCTCCAACCTCTTCGGCGTACAGCCGCTGCACATCACGCACGCCTCGATCGCCGTCGCCGCCACTCCCGGCGCCCCGACGGCCGCTCACGGCACCATGCGCCGCCTGCTCTTCGGCGGCTCCCCCTCGGTCCTGATCCCGCCGGGCGGACAGGTCGTCAGTGACCCGGCCCAGCTGAAAGTGCCGTACGACGCGGACCTGCTCGTCACCACCTACTCCCCCACGCCCAGTGGCCCGGTGACCCACCATCCGCGGGCCCGCCAGACGTCGTACGTCGCGGAAGGCGACCGTACGGAAGACCCGCTCGGCGACACCTACACCGGGCAGACGCCGTACTGGCGCTACCTCACGGCCGTCGACGTCCTCAGCGGCACGGCCGAGGGCGCGGTCGTCGTCATCGGCGACTCCATCACCGACGGCGTCACCTCCACGGCCGGTGCGAACCGCCGCTGGACGGACGTCCTCGCCGACCGCCTCGACGGGCGCTACGGCGTCCTCAACCAGGGCATCAGCGGCAACCGGCTGCTCAGCGACGGTACGGGCCCGAGCGGCCTCTCGCGCTTCGACCGCGACGTGCTCTCACGCTCCGGCGCCAAGGCGGTCGTCATCGTCCTCGGCATCAACGACATACTGCGGCCGCCGCACGAGCTCGACGCGGCGCGCATCACGGCGGGCCTCGAACAACTCGCGCGCCAGGCACGGGCACGCGGCCTGCGGGTCATCGGCTCGACGGTGATGCCCTTCGAGGGGACGCGGGCGCACACGCCGCAGCTCGAAGCGGTGCGGGACAGCGTCAACGAGACGATCCGTACGCGCGGCATCTTCGACGCGGTCGTGGACTTCGACCGGGCACTGCGCGACCCGTACGCCCCGGACCGGCTCCTTCCGGCGTACGACTCGGGCGACCACCTGCACCCCAGCGACGCGGGCTACGAGCGGATGGGCAAGGCGTTCGACCTCGCGAGCCTGGACAGGCGCACGGACGCGGCCGGTGTGTGAGCGCGGCGGCGGTCTCTGAGCACGGCCATCGCCCGCTCACCCGAGGGCCTCACCCGAGCTCTCGGCCGAGGTCTCAGCGGAGCTCTCAGCCGAGCTCTCTGGGCGGGTCGGTTTCGTTCTTCCTCGCCAGCTTCTCCTGCTTCCGCGCCTCCTTGAGGCGTTGCCTCTCGGCGCGGGTGATCTTGCGTTCGACGTCCACCCCGCCCATCAGCGCGAACCCGGTGATCGTCACGCGCGGCGCGTCCGGCGCCACCGGCTCGGACGACTCCGCCGTCCCCCGCTCACCGAAGCCACCCATGAAGCCGACTCCCCTGACGTTCACGTCCAGGCCCGGCGGCACCGTGACCGCGATCCCGCCCATGATCGCGAAGCAGCGGATCACCGTGTCGCGGTCCTCGAAGCGCGCCTCGCGCAGGTCGATCTCACCGCCGGCCATCATCGCGAACCCCGTGAACCTCCGGCCCACCGTCCACGTCCCCTTACGCCCGAAACCGCCCCAGAAGGCGAAGGCGCCCCTCGACGAGGCCGGTCCGCCGATCCGGGCCCGCCAGGAGGCCGGCGTACCGGAAGAGGCGGGAGGGGCGGAAGGGGCAACCGATGCGGCCGGCCCCGTACCCGGCACGGGCAAGTCGCGGACCAGCGGCTCCAGCTCGCCGTGCGTACGGGCCTTGTAGACGGCGTCGAGACGCTGGTCGAACTCCTCCATGTCCAGCCGCCCCTCGGCGACGGCGTCGCGCAGCACCTCGGCGACTCGTTCACGCTCCGCGTCGGAGGCGCGCATTTCCGGCTGTCCACTGGTCATAGGGATCAGACTAGTCAACTCCCCTGCCCCGTCCCAGTGTTCAGAGCGTCGATCGGTCCGCGTACATCTTCGCGATCACCGCCTCGATGTCCGGCTCCCGCACCGACAGATCCACCAGCGGATACCTCTCCGCCACCGCCGCCACCAGCGGCGCCGCCGAAACCGACGCCGGGAACGCCAGCCACTGCCTCGGCCCCTCCACCTTCACCACCCGCGCCCCCGCCACCTCGATCGGCGGCAGCTCGCGCTCCAGATCCACCACCAGCGTCCGCTCGCTCTCGCCCACCTCGTGCAGCCCGGCCAGCGCCCCGTCGTACACCAGCCGCCCGTGGTCGATGACCATCACGCGCTTGCACAGCTGCTCGATGTCGGTCAGGTCGTGCGTCGTCAGCAGGACCGTCGTGCCGCGCTCCGCGTTCAAGTCCCGCAGGAAGTCACGGACCTTCGCCTTCGAGATCACGTCCAGGCCGATCGTCGGCTCGTCCAGATACAGCACCTCGGGGTCGTGCAGCAGCGCCGCCGCGATGTCGCCCCGCATCCGCTGCCCCAGCGACAGCTGCCGTACGGGTACGTCCAGCAGCTCGCCCAGGTCGAGGAGTTCGACGCAGCGCGCCATGTTCACCTTGAAGCGGTCGTCCGGGATCCGGTACATGCGGTGCATCAGGCGGTACGAGTCGCGCAGCGGCAGGTCCCACCACAGCGTCGTCCGCTGCCCGAACACCACCCCGATGCGCTGCGCCAGCCGCGTCCGCTCCCGCGACGGATCGATGCCCGCGACCCGCACCCGGCCGCCGCTCGGCGTGAGGATGCCGGTCAGCATCTTGATGGTGGTGGACTTGCCCGCGCCGTTCGGCCCGATGTAGCCGACCATCTCGCCGCGCGGCACCGAGAAGCTGATGCCGTCGACCGCCCGCACCTGCGTCTTCTCGCGCCGCAGCCGGCCGGTTTTGCGGCGTACGTCGAAGACCTTCTCGACGCCGTCCAGCTCGATGAAATTCTCGGTCAAGTCGGTCTCCACGACGTGTCAGCTCCCCGTGCTGCGGTACGAACGAAGGCCCACCCGCCACGCCACCCCGGCCAGCGCACAGCACGCCCCCGCCACCAGCGGCGGCAGGAAGGCGAGCCAGGACGGCAGATCCAGCGGGTACGGGCGGTCCAGCACATACAGCGCCGGCAGCCAGTTGACGAAAGCCAGCGGAAACACGAAGGTCACCCCGCGCACGAGGTCCTTCGCGAACACCGTCGGCGGGTACTGGAGCAGCGTGGTGCCGCCGTACGTGAAGGAGTTCTGCACCTCCGACGCGTCCTGCGCCCAGAACTGGAACGCCGCCCCCGCCACGAACACCGCCGCGAAGATCGCCGCCCCGCTGAGAATCATCATCGGCAGCATCAGCACCTTCAGCGGCGTCCACGCGATGTCCAGCACCACCAGCGCGTACCCGAGTACCAGCAGCCCCTGCGTGATCCGGCCCAGCCTGCGCAGCGCGAAGCGGTCGGCCGCGATCTGCGCGAGGACCGGGACCGGGCGTACGAGCAAGGTGTCCAGCGTGCCGTCGCGCACCCGGCGACCCAGCCGGTCCATCGAACCCATCACCAGGTCGGAGAGGCCGAAGGCGGCCCCCGCCGTCCCGTAGAGGAAGGCGACCTCGGGCAGGGTGTAGCCGCCGAGCGCGTCCACGTGGGAGAACATCAGCAGGATGCCGACGAAGTCGAGGCCGGTCGCCGCGAAGTTCCCGAAGGCCGCCATCGCGAACGACGCGCGGTACGCCATCGTGGAGCGGATCCACATCGCCGCGATCATCCAGTACGCCCGGACCCCGGCCAGCAGCTGCCGGCCGGGCCCGGCCACCACCTCAGCCGCCTCGGTCACCCGCGCGCTCTCCGTCGCTTCAGCCACCCTGAACCACCACCCTGCGCGTAGCCACCGTCTGGAGCAGCCGCCCGGCCGTCAGCAGCACCGCCGCCCAGCCGATCTGGAAGGCGTACGCCCGGACCAGCCCCCAGCCGGTGTGCTTGCCGAGGAAGACGTCCGCCGGGATCTGAAGCAGCGCCGACCACGGCAGCGCCCGCGCGAGTGTGCCGAGGGCTCCGGGAAAGAGGGTGAGCGGCAGCACCATCCCGGAGAAGAAGAGCCCGGCGAGCCATGTGATCTGCGCCACACCCGCGCCGTCGAGCAGCCAGAACGCGGACAGCGCCACCAGGAACCGGATCGCGAAGCTGACGACGACGCCGAACGCGACGGCGACCAGGAAGGCGACCCACACGAACGGGTCGGCGGGCAGCGCGAGATCGAACGCGAGCGCGCCGAGCGCCATCGGCACGACGCCGCGCCCGAGGAGGTGGAAGGCGGCCCGCCCCAGGTCGCTCGCCAGCCAGAAGAGCTGGAGGTCGGCGGGGCGGTAGAGATCGATCGCGATGTCGCCGGTACGGATGCGCTCCATCAGCTCGTTCTCGAAGCCGCCGCCCATCATGGCGGCGGTCATCAGCAGCGCCTGCCCGAGCCACACGTAGGTGAGGGCCTGCGACAGGTCGTACCCGCCGAGCTGCGGACGCTCGTCCCACAGGGCTGTGAAGGTGTACGCCACGATGAAGCCGAAGACGGTGTTGGTGAACACCCCGGCCGCCGTCGCCACCCGGTACGTCGCATGACGGCGGAACCCGCCGCCCGCGACGACCGCGTATACACGCACGCCGACTCCCCCCATTCGCTTCCGGCACCAAAACGCCCGACCGTAGCCCAATGGGGTCAGCCGCCGCAGGCATTTTTCGCGTTGCGTGCACTATGGGCGTACAGGCGAATCGCCCGATACGACACAGTTATGCCGGAGAGTGAACCTCTGGCCACGCCCAGGGAGTCTCCACAAGCATGAGCGACGAGCCACAGCAGCCCCAGGGGTGGGCGCCCCGGGACCCCTCCGACCCCACCAGCGCCTCCCGGCCCACCGCCCGCAAGGGGCAGAGCAAGGCCGAGGGGCAGAGCAAGGTCAAGCGCAAGCGCAGCGGCCTGCGCCGCCTGATCCCGACCTGGCGGATGCTCCTCGGTACGTTCCTGCTGCTAGCCCTGCTCCTGATCGGCGCGTTCCTCGCCGGCTACACGCTCGTCAAGATCCCGGCCGCCAACAGCGCCGCCACCGCCCAGAGCAACGTCTACCTCTACGCCGACGGCTCCCAGCTCGCCCGCGACGGAGAGGTCAACCGCGAGAAGGTCAAGCTCGCCCAGATCCCGAAGACCGTCCAGCACGCCGTACTGGCCGCCGAGGACCGCGACTTCTACTCCGAGCGGGCCGTCGACCCCCAGGCCATGCTCCGCGCCGGCTGGAACACCGTCACCGGCAAGGGCAAGCAGTCCGGTTCCACCATCACGCAGCAGTACGTCAAGAACTACTACCTCGGCCAGGAACAGACCGTCACCCGAAAGGTGAAGGAGTTCTTCATCGCGATCAAGCTCGATCGCGAGGAGAGCAAGAACGACATCTTCGAGGGGTATCTGAACACCAGCTACTTCGGGCGCAACGCGTACGGCATCCAGGCCGCCGCCCAGGCGTACTACGGCAAGGACATCGGCGAGGTCACCACCGGCGAGGGCGCCTACCTCGCCTCGCTCCTCAACGCCCCCAGCGCGTACGACATCACCACCCACCCCGAGAACAAGAGCGCGGCCCTGGACCGCTGGAACTACGTACTGGACGGAATGGTGAAGGAGGACTGGCTGAGCCCCGCCGACCGCGCGGCCGTCAGGTTCCCCGCCCCGCACGAGGCCAAGCCCGCCTCCAGCCTCTCCGGGCAGCGCGGCTACATCGTGCAGGCCGTCGAGGACTACCTCACCAACAACAAGATCATCGACGAGGACACGCTCGCCACCGGCGGCTACCGCATCACCACGACCCTGGAGAAGCCGAAGCAGGACGCCTTCGCCCGGGCCGTCGACGACAAGGTGATGTCGCAGACGAGGAAGGACCGCAAGGCCGACCGCAACGTGCGCGTCGGCGGCGCCTCCATCGACCCGGCGACCGGCAAGGTCGTCGCGATGTACGGCGGGATCGACTACACGAAGCAGTACGTCAACAACGCGACGCGCCGCGACTACCAAGTCGGCTCCACCTTCAAGCCGTTCGTCTTCACGTCGGCCGTCGAGAACGGCTCCACCACCCAGGACGGCCGGCAGATCACGCCGAACACCATCTACGACGGCACCAACAAGCGGATGGTGGAAGGGCCGAACGGCCCGACGGGGTACGCCCCGGAGAACGAGGACCAGCGCTCGTACGGCCAGGTGCCCGTCCGTACCGCCACCGACAAGTCCATCAACGCGGTGTACGCGCAGATGGCACAGGACGTCGGCCCGGCGAAGGTGAAGGACACCGCCGTCGCCCTCGGCATCCCGGAGCACACCCCGAGCCTCGACGCGTACCCGTCGATCGCGCTCGGCGTCGCCACCGCCAGCGTCCTGGACATGACGGAGGCGTACGCGACGCTCGCCAACCACGGCAAGCACGGCGCGTACACGATCGTCGAGAAGATCACCAAGGACGGCCAGATCATCAACCTCCCGAAGGCGGACGCCGGCTCGGGTTCGAGTTCGGGTTCGAGCTCGGGCACGGGTTCAAGCTCGGGTTCCGGCTCTGGCTCTGGCTCCGACACCAGGCAGGGTGTCTCCCGCGAGGCCGCCGACACCACGACGTCCATCCTCAGGAGCGTCGTCGACGGCGGCACGGGCACGGCGGCCCAGTCCGCGGGCCGCCCGGCGGCCGGCAAGACCGGCACGGCGGAGGAGGACAAGGCCGCCTGGTTCGCGGGCTACACCCCCGACCTGGCGACGGTCGTCGCCGTGATGGGACAGGACCCGGAAACCGGCGTACAGAAGCCGCTGTACGGAGCCCTGGGACAGCCGCGCATCAACGGCGGCGGCGCACCCGCGCAAATCTGGGGCCAGTTCACGGCCGCCGCGCTGGAGGGAAAGCCGGTGCAGGACTTCGACCTGCGGACGGCGGCCGGCTCGGAGGAGCCGGACGACTCGCCGTCCGAGGGCGAGTCGGACACCGGGGAGTCGGAGGGATCCGACGGGTCCGACGAGCCGTCGGCGAGCGACAACCCCGACGACGACCCGACGCGGAACCCGACCGACGGCGGCCCCACCGACACAGGCGGCACGACGGACACCGGAGGCGCGACGGGCACCCCCGGCACCGACGGCGGAACCGCGGACACGGGCGGTACGGGTGGCACAGGTGGCACCGGCGGCACCGGCGGCACGGGCGGCACGGGCGGTGCGACCGACGGCGGGACGACGGACACCGGAGGCGCCACCGACACGGGCGGCACCACCGGCCCACCCTCGGACGGCCTGCTGAACGGGGCGCGCGGCAGAAGCACCAGCGGCTAGCGACTGGACGACCGCTAGTGCCTGGTGCCCAGTGCCCAGTGTCTAGTGCCCCGAGGTCGCCTTGAGCCCGACCACCGCCACCAGCAGCAGACACACAAAGAAAATCCGGGCGGCGGTCGCCGGCTCACCGAGCACCACCATGCCGAGGACCGCCGCACCCGCCGCGCCAATGCCGACCCACACGCCGTACGCCGTACCGATCGGCAGCGTCTTGGCGGCATGCGACAGCAGCATCATGCTCGCGAGGATCCCCGCGCCCGTGAACACGCTGGGCCAGAGCCTCGTAAACCCGTCGGTGTACTTCATCCCGATCGACCAGCCCACTTCGAGCAGACCGGCGACAACAAGCAGAACCCAGGCCATGACGGGGGCACCTCCGAAGACGAAACGCGGAAACGGCGATACATCGGGGTGCGTCGTCTTTGCGTAGAACCCGGTACGGCGCGTCTCGTCGGGGGTGCTTCCAACCTAGCAAAGGGCAGCGAAAAGACCCGGTGACGTGATTCTGATCACCGGGCCTGACGCAGACTGTCTGCCTACAAATACAAGCCGGTCGAGTCCTCCGAGACCCGCTCGGAAGCCACCGCGTGCAGATCGCGCTCCCGCATCAGTACGTACGGGATGCCGCGCACCTCGACCTCAGCCCGGTCCTCCGGGTCGTACAGCACCCGGTCGCCCGGCACCACGGTCCGTACGTTCTGGCCGACCGCGACCACCTCGGCCCAGGCCAGCCGCTTGCCGACCGCCGCGGTCGCCGGAATCAGAATGCCGCCACCCGAGCGGCGCTCGCCCTCAGGGCTGTCAGACCTGACCAGCACCCGGTCGTGCAGCATCCGGATGGGCAGCTTGTCGTGCGTGGTGTCCTGCGTGGTGTTCTCGCTCACGCCCCGAACCTACCTGTCCTCGCGCGCGCCGTCGGCCCGAGGGTCAGCCGCGCCTGCGGCGCGCCGACATGGTGATCAGCCCCACCAGCCCCACGGCCACCAACGCCACCGGAACAAGCCGCTCCAGGCGGGGAGAGCCGTCCTCCGACACGAACTGCGCCTTCACATCGGACACCGTCCGGTTCACCGCGACGAACGCCCGGCCCGCGGTCTGGTCCACGGTCGAGGCGACCCTGGCCTTCGCGTCACCGACGATCGTCTTCGGGTGCAGCCGCACCCCGATCTCGTCGAGCGTTACGGCCAGCTGGTCACGCCGGCTCTTGATGTCCGCCTCGATCTGCGCAGGGGTCCTGGCATCCGACACTGCGCTGCCTCCGTGGTCGTGGGCCGAATCCGGTCTTCGTTCAATTCCTTCGTCGACAGTCTGTCAGCTCGGGCCGTCCCATACCCCACGGCACCCCCATTACGCTCGGGACCGTATTCCCTTACACCTCAGCCAACTACAGAGCCACACCCCAGAGCCACACCCCGCACGAGGAGACCGACACCTAATGACCAGCGAGCGACTCCAGCCCGGCGACACCGCCCCCGACTTCGCCCTGCCCGACGCCGACGGAACCGAGATCTCCCTCGCCGCCCACAAGGGCCGCAAGGTCATCGTCTACTTCTACCCGGCCGCTCTGACCCCCGGCTGCACCAAGCAGGCCTGCGACTTCACAGACAACCTGGAGCTGCTGGCCGGGGCCGGATACGACGTCATCGGCGTCTCCCCCGACAAGCCGGAGAAGCTGGCGAAGTTCCGCGAGAAGGAAGACCTCAAGGTCACGCTGGTCGGCGACCCGTCCAAGGAGGTCCTGACGGCGTACGGCGCCTTCGGCGAGAAGAAGCTGTACGGCAAGACGGTGACCGGGGTGATCCGCTCGACGATCGTGGTGGACGAGGAGGGCAAGGTGGAGCGCGCCCTTTACAACGTGAAGGCGACGGGCCACGTAGCGAAGATCATCAAGGACCTCGGCATCTGACGGTCCCGACGGCGCAAACGCCGGAGCCGAGGTCTGGCGGGGACACTCGGGGGAAACCAAAGGTCGCATCTGGCGGTCGGGCCGTCCCGAGCGCTCCAGGGTCGGTGGGCCGGACCGGCGCGTCAAGGGCGCTCCTGCGTCGCGTCGCTGCGCGATGGCCCCACGGCCCACCCTTGACCCGCCGCCCCGGCCCACCGCTAACGCTTATACGGGGACGGCCCAAAGAAAAACGCCCTGCACGCGAGGTCCGGGGAGGGGCGCGGGTCGGTTCGGTGGCTGTCGGCTGAGTGGGTGGGGCGCGACAGGTTGAGCGGATGGCGCGGCCCCAGGCTCAGCGACTGCGGGAACGGCCGCTGGCGCGACCTCCCCATTCCCACGCACACGACCACCCACGCAGGCGGACGGCCGCCCGTTCGTGCTGACCTGCGAACCGGCTGGTGAGCGGGTGGGGCGCGACAGTTGAATGGGGCGACTCGGGCGGGTGCGGCGTCCACCCCGGCTGGTGGTCGGTGGAGCCTCAAGCACGTGGTTGGTGTGGGTGGGTGGAGGGTTGCCCAGGAGCGAGTGGTCCTGCCGACGGTCCGACCGGACGGATAGCGCGGCCGCGCGGCCGCTGGGGCCGCTGGGGCGGCCCGACGTTCTCGACGAGGCTCGGCGGCACTCGGTGGGGGCTCGGTGGGGGCTCGGTGGGGGCTCGGTGGTCCGAATCCATCACATGACGACCCCACATGCCCATTTCACCCCACTTTCAACGCATAGAGGCGGCTTGAGCGGGTGCCATGTGATGGATTCGGTCCACGCGATGGCCCGCCAGCCACGTCAGCCCCCACCGACACACGAAGCCGCCGTCCAGGCGCGATTCTGCGAGCCGGGCTGACCGTCTGACGAGAAGGGGGGACTCGGCCGCCTCTGGGCGTGATCCTGGCGGGGGTGGGACGACGTCGTGCCCCTGTCACGGCCGACACAGCGGTCCACCTTCTTCGTTAGTGGGATTCGGTCGCTGCAACTGCCCGCTCCCGGCCCTCGGAACGCTATTAACCCGGCACTTGATGAATCTCAGTGCCCCTTCAGCCCCACCCGTCTCAGCCGTTTCGCTTCCGGCCATCGCGGGAGCGTTTCGGTCCACCAGCCGCCCACAGACCGCGTCGGCCAATGGAGAGGCCAGGCCGGTGCGGACGATGGGGCTGGTGGTCTCATGCGGCCGGAAGGTCGGGGTTGTGGCCGACAGCGCCCTGCCGCATTCCGCGTTTCGGTGCCCACCGCCCACCCACCCACACCAGCAACGTGCTTGCGAGCCTTCCCCGTGGGCTCCCCCCGGGGGCCGCCCCCCAGAAGCATTGCGGCGGAGGTCCGGCGTCAAGGGTGAAGCGCAGCGCAATCGCCGCAGGGGACGCGACGCAGGAGCGCCCTTGAGGCAATGCCGCGTAGTTAGGGCTTGCAGATGATTTACC
>NZ_JAGGPA010000091.1 GCF_018614035.1 Streptomyces sp. ISL-96 | reverse complement strand
AAGTACGGGTCTAGGGGGCGGTGCGGCCCCAGGCTCAGCGGCCGCGGGAACGGCCGTTGGTACAACATCCCCATTCCCACGCACACGAGCACCCAGGCTGACGGCCAGCTGGCCTGCCAGGTCGACCTGCGGACCCATGGTCGTGGCGGGTGGGGCGCGACAGTTGAATGGGGGGACTCGGGCCGGTTCGGCGTCCACCCCGGCCGGTGATCGGCTGGGCCTCAAGCACCTTGCTGATGTGGGTGGGTGGTGGCGCACCGAACGGCGAGGCAGGTGCGAATCCGCCACGCCAGTCGGCGGTCCACGCGGAGGCGCGAGAGCCGATGTGGGCCGAAACGCTCCCGCGATGGCCGGAGGCGCAACGGGTGAGACGGATGGGACTGGAGGGGCATTGGGATTCATCAAATGTTGGGTTAGTTGCGTTCCGGGCGCGGAGTCGCGTTGCTGGAGCGACCGAGCCTCGCCAAGGCCGAGATTCTCGGTGTTAGTTGGAGGCGGACTGCGGCGGGATGAACTCTCGGCCGCCGTGTCCGGGGCCACCGGGTGCAACCGGCCGTCGCGTGCACATCGGCCTCGCTACTCAGCCGGTCCCTCGCCTACCGGCCGGGTGGGCCGTCGGATGCCGTCTTCTGATGGGTTGAGTGCACTCCTACGCCCGCTCCCGGCCATTGGCGTGCAACAAACCCCACACATAACGCACGCCTAGGCCTCCCAAAGTAGGCAAAGAGGGGCGAAAAGGGCGCGTCTGTGCGTCATGTGCTGGGTTCGTCCCATCCCGACGGTGTGCGAGCCGTGAACCGCCCCATCTGCTCCGGCCAAGAGTGTCAGCTGTCCCACCGGACGGGCTGAGAGCGTGCGCCGCCCCAACTAGTCGTACCGAAAGCTTCGAACCCCTGTCGGGTTGGCCGTGGGTGTAGAGCCGGCCTGCTAGCCCGATCGCTCGTCCGGCCGCTCGTCCGGCCGGGCCGTCGGCAGGACCACCGACCCCTGGGTGCCCCTCCACCCACCCACACCAGCCACCTGCTTGAGGCACAACCGACCACCGGCCGGGGCGGACGCCACACCCACCCGAGTCCCCCCATTCAACCGTCGCGCCCCACCCGCGCCGACATGAGTCCGCACGTCGACCCGCCAGCCCCGGCATCCGCTCACGTGGGTGCTCGTGTGCGTGGGAATGGGGATGTCGCACCAGCGGCCGTCGCCGCACCCGCCGACACTGGGGCCGCGCCGCCCCCTAAACAGACCGCGCCCCACCCACTCACCCGACAGCCACCAAACCCACCCGCGCTACTCCCCGGAGCCCCGGTGTGGGCCTTTTTCTTTGGGCCGTCCCCGTATAAGCGTTAGCGGTGGGCCGGGGCGGCGGGTCAAGGGGAGCCCGAAGGGCTCTCGCGCAGCGACGCGACGCAGGAGCGCCCTTGACGCGCCGCCACGGCCCACCGACACTCGAGCGCCCGGGACGGCCCGAAACCCCCAGAAGCAAAGGGTCTGACGCCAACGCCCCCGGCGGCCGAATCCATCGGCTACCGGGGGCGTTGGCGCGTGCTTACGCGTGTGGCGCGTGCGCCTTAGATCAGGCCGAGCTCGCGCACCGCGTCGCGCTCTTCCTTGAGCTCCTGCACCGACGCGTCGATGCGCTTGCGGGAGAACTCGTTGATGTCCAGGCCCTGGACGATCTCGTACTTGCCGTCCTTGCAGGTGACCGGGAAGGAGGAGATGAGGCCCTCCGGAACGCCGTACGAACCGTCCGACGGGATACCCATCGACGTCCAGTCGCCCGCCGCCGTGCCGTTCACCCACGTGTGGACGTGGTCGAGGGCGGCGTTCGCGGCCGACGCGGCCGAGGAGGCGCCCCGCGCCTCGATGATCGCCGCGCCGCGCTTGGCGACGGTCGGGATGAAGGTGTCGGCCAGCCACTTCTCGTCGTTGACGACCTCGGCGGCGTTCTTGCCGGCGATCTCCGCGTGGAAGATGTCCGGGTACTGCGTCGCCGAGTGGTTGCCCCAAATGGTGAGGCGCTTGATGTCGGAGACCGTGGAGCCGGTCTTCTTCGCAAGCTGCGACAGCGCGCGGTTGTGGTCCAGGCGCGTCATCGCCGTGAAGCGCTCGGCCGGTACGTCCGGGGCCGCGGCCTGCGCGATGAGCGCGTTGGTGTTGGCCGGGTTGCCGACGACGAGGACCTTGATGTCGTCCGCGGCGTTGTCGTTGATGGCCTTGCCCTGCGGCTTGAAGATGCCGCCGTTGGCGGACAGCAGGTCGCCGCGCTCCATGCCCTTCGTGCGCGGGCGGGCGCCGACGAGCAGTGCGACGTTCGCGCCGTCGAAGCCGACGTTCGGGTCGTCGGTGATCTCGATGCCCTGGAGCAGCGGGAAGGCGCAGTCGTCGAGCTCCATGGCGGTGCCCTCGGCGGCCTTCAGGCCCTGCGGGATTTCCAGGAGACGCAGCTTGACCGGCACATCCGCGCCGAGCAGGTGGCCGGAGGCGATGCGGAAGAGCAGCGCGTAACCGATCTGGCCGGCCGCGCCGGTGACGGTGACATTCACGGGAGTGCGGGTCATGGCGATCTCCGTAAGACAGCTGGCGGTGGGGGTCCCTGCCCCTCGTTGCTGGATATCACCGGCACGCCCCGACCCCGACGCCGCTGGCGGCCTCTGAATCTTGACGTGAAGAGATATCCAGCGGTCAGGCTATCGGACCCCGGGAGCGCCGGTCTCCCGACCCCGTGTGGTGCGGCGCACATACCCCCGAACGCGGGCGGCCGCCCGCGCTGGAGGGGGGGTGCGCGGGCGGCCGACCACCGGGGTGGGTGCTGTGCACCCGTGGGGGGATACCTTGCGCCTTCCCCGTCCGGGCGCGGGCATTCCCCTTTTCTTGACCGGCTGTCCCCGGTCGTTCCCGGCTGTCCCCGGCCGTCCCCGGTTACTCCTGCGTGGTGCAGCCCTTCACACCGGACGCGAGAGTCGCGCACGCCTTCGCGTCAGCGGCCTTGGTCGCGGCGACCATCGGGGTGTACGCGTCCTTGTCCGCGTCGACCAAGCCGTTCTGGTCCTTCGGCTTCCCGCCCTGGCCGGTCTCGGCGGCCGAGGCGATCTGCACCTTGTCGCCCACTGTCGCCTGGGTGATACGAGCCCACGCCGCCCCGCAGGTCTTGCTGTACCGGACCTCGACGAATGCGGTGCCCACGGTCGCGCTGGACGTCGTCTTGGCGAACTCGCCGCCGCAGCCCATGGCCTCCGGGTCCTGTCCGGTGCACTTGTCGCCGAAGCATTCGACCCCGACGGGCAGCTCGGGAGCCGAAGTAGTCGGTCCGGCTGTCGGCTTCTTCTCCGCGACGGGGTCCTTGTCCTTGCCACCACCGAGGTCGGTCAGCAGTACGGCGGCCGCTATCACCAGGAGCGCCCCCACGACGCCCGCCAGGAACATCGTGACCTTCCTGCGCCCTCGCCGACCGTCCGGAGATCCGGGTCCCGAACCCAGTCCCGCACCCGGTCCCGAAGGCGATCCCGCACCCGCCCCCAATCCCGCTCCCCTGCCGGCCTGCTGCCGGGATATCCCGAAGCCCTGCGGCGGCGCGTCCGTCGGCGTACGACCTCCCGCGCCGGAAGCACCCGCACCCCCACGCGCACCATTACCCACGCCATTGCCCGCACCATGGCCGACGCCGCCCGGTCCCGTACCGATGGAGCCCGCGCCAGGCCCCATGCCCGTACCGGCGAAGCCCGCGCCCGTGGCGGGAGCGGGCGCGGACGCGTCCGTGGTCGTGCGCCGGCCCGGGCGACCGCCCTTGGCGGGCGACGACGGCGTCGTCGTCGTCGACGGGTGGCCGAACTCGCCCAGGGCGGCCCGCGCCTGCGAGATCCGTATCGCTTCCATGGTCATGTCGTGGCGCATCTCGGAACGGCTCCAGGCGCGTTCCGCGAGCTCCCACATGGTGGTCAGGTGGTTCGTGTTCGTACCGGTCACATCGGCCAGTGCGACGACCGCGCCCTTGGGCGCGAGCAGCCGACCGTTCAGATAGCGCTCCCAGGACGTCTTGCTGTAGCCGGTCCGGTCCGCGACCGCCGCGATGCTGAGCCCGCTGCGGTCAACCAGCCGGCGCAGCTGGCTCGCGAACTCCTTGACCTGTGGATCGAGCTCCTCCGGTAGAGCTTTCCAACGAGGCATTGCTTCCCCCTTGTCCCCCCGTACGTGCCTGATGTGCCCCGTGCTCTCGTGTCCCCCTGCCACACCCTCCGCGGTCCGTGTCCGGACTACCCAGAGGGATGCGCGAAGCCAGGATGTCAGTTCCTGGGGCAGGAGCGCACGGGAGCATTCGGCAGTCCGGCGTGCCCCCTCGCGCGCCCCCTCCCGATTCCCGGGAACAGTGTCCCATCGCAGTGGCCCGGCGCCGTCCGTAACCCCGCTGTTGCGCGGTGATCGGGCCGTGGCGGAATGGTCACCTCCGTGCCACAGGGACCCGGCACCCCTTGATCGCGATTGGCCCGTCCCCGACGCTGAAGACCGTGTCGGCGCCCGTCCTCCCTCGGGGGAGAGGACGGGTGCCGGCACGTACGGAAGGGACCGAGGCTCTCAGGCGCCGCCTTCGAACTCCCGGGCGCATAGGCCCGCTTGGAAAACCTTGAGGTGGCGCCGAGCGCGTCGCCATGAGTTGGCGACGCGCCTGCGGTACGTACGCAGAGACACGCCCAGGCGGCGCTGAACAGCGGCCTGACGCCGTCGACCACGTCCGGCGACGGGACCACCGTGTACGTCCGGGTGCCGCGCTCCGGCGCTCCGGCGCTCCGGCCAGGATCGCGATCCGCCGGTCGATGACGATCGCCTCGTGCGCCAGCGGCGCGGCGCAAATCCGGATCTGCGCGCCGGAGGCGGCGATCCGGAGAAGGCGGCGCTCGCCCTCGGCGTCGGACAGCGCCTGCGGGTGCAGAGCTTGCGCATCAACAGGCCACCCGGCATCAGCGGAGGCGCACAGGAACTCCTGCCGTGCACCCGCGAAGAGATCTGCGGCCCGTCGGACGAGCTCCTGTTCGCCCCGAAGGGCCGCCTTACCGCACCGTGAACCTGATCGCCGACTCCAGGAAGGGGATCTCCAGCCACGGTTTGGGCTGCGCCATCAGTGCGAGCAGCACGATGGCGGTGCCGAGCAGGCCGTACGTCGCCATGTCGGTGAAGCGCGAGCGTACGGCCAGCATGCCCACGGACGGGATCAGCCGGCGCAGCGCGGCTCCTGCGATCAGGGCCAGGCCGATCAGCAGCGTGCCGAGACGGAAGCCGATTCCGAACGCGTCGACCGCCACGAGCAGCAGCCCGAGCGCGATCGTTCCGAGGACCACCAGGAACGGCCACTGTCTGACCGGGGCGGCCCCGGACGCGGCGCGACCGCCGCCCTCCGGGCGCGCGGTGTCCCGGGTGAACAGCGGAAAGCGCCGCGTGGTGCGGACGGGCCCGTCCGGGCCCGGGGCGCTGACGACGCCCTTGGCCGTCGGTTCGGGCTCGCCGGTGTTGCCGGTCGCGCCAGTCCCGCGCGTCACGCCAGCCCGGTCCGCGGACTGCGCGCCGTCAGCGTCAGCAGTTCGCGCGTCCCGCGCGGCCGCCTCCACGGTGACATCGCCATCGCCGGTGACATCGCCGGTGACGGCCGGTTCCTCCGGACTCGTAGCAGCACCCATCGGTGGCGCTTCCTTCCCGCTCAGCTCGTGCCGGCGTGTGCGGCGTCGGCCGCCGCCCGCTCCGCCGCCTCGACGACGTTGACGAGCAGCTGCGCGCGCGTCATCGGGCCGACACCGCCCGGATTGGGAGCGACCCAGCCGGCCACCTCCGCGACCCCCGGGTGGACGTCGCCGACGATCTTGCCGTCCTCGTCCCGGCTGACGCCCACGTCGAGCACGGCCGCGCCCGGCTTGACGTCCTCGGGCTTGATGAGATGCGGCACACCCGCCGCGGCGATGATGATGTCCGCCTGCCTCAGGTGCGCGGAGAGGTCACGCGTACCGGTGTGGCACTGCGTCACCGTCGCGTTCTCCGACTTGCGGGTCAGGACCAGCGGCATCGGGCGGCCGATGGTGATGCCGCGGCCGACGACCACGACGTTCGCTCCCTTGATCTCCACGTTGTGGTGGCGCAGGAGCTGGACGATGCCGTACGGGGTGCACGGCAGCGGGCCGGGCTCGCCAATCACGAGCCGGCCGAGGCTCATCGGGTGCAGGCCGTCGGCGTCCTTGGCCGGGTCCATCAGCTCCAGGACCCGGTTGGTGTCGATGCCCTTGGGGAGCGGGAGTTGGACGATGTATCCCGTGCACTCCGGGTTCTCGTTCAGTTCCCGTACGACTGCCTCGATCTCCTCCTGGGAGGCGGTCGCGGGCAGTTCGCGCTGGATCGACGCGATGCCTACCTGGGCGCAGTCGCGGTGCTTGCCCGCGACGTACCACTTGCTGCCCGGGTCGTCACCCACCAGCACGGTGCCGAGTCCGGGGACGATGCCCTTGGACTTCAGAGCCGCCACGCGGGCGGTCAGGTCGGACTTGATCGCGGCTGCGGTGGCCTTGCCATCGAGAATCTGGGCAGTCATACCCCCATCCTCGCGGATGGACCCGCCCCGGTTCCAATCAGGCCGCCCCGGCCGAGGTTGCACTTGCACAACACATAGGCACCCCGACTGGACAAAGACACGACTGTCCTACAACGATGATCCGCGCAGTGCCGCGGACAGCGGCGGGGGGCACCGCTTGATACCTTGTGACGTTCCTCCGCTCGGGCCGCGACGTCCCCAGCACTTCCAACGGAGGAACCCCGCCATGAGTTTCGGCGACCCGAACAACCCCTACGGCCAGCCTGGCCAGCCGCAGCAGCCGCAGGGCCAGCCCGGCTACGGCTACCCCCAGCAGGCCCCGCAGGGCGTGCCGCCGCAGCAGCAGGGCTACGGCTACCCGCAGCAGGGCGCTCAGCAGCCGGGCCAGCCCTACGGCGCGTACCCGCAGGGAGCCCCTCAGGCCGGACAGCCGTACGGTGCCTACCCTCAGCAGCAGCCCGGGATGCCGTACAGCGGCATGCCGCCGTACGCTCACTGGGGGCTGCGGTTCGTCGCCATCCTGGTCGACGTCCTCGTCATCATGGTTCCGTACAGCCTGGTCTTCGTCGGTGGTGCGATGGGTGACTCCTTCGGCGCGATCCTCGCGGTCATCGGTTTCCTCGCCGCCATCGGCGTGGGGATCTGGATGTTGGTCCAGGAGGGCAAGACAGGCCAGACCATCGGCAAGAAGGCCATGGGCATCCGCCTGCTGCGGGAGGCCGACGGCCAGCCGCTCGGCGTCGGCATGGCGTTCGTCCGCCGCCTCGCCCACTTCCTCGACAGCATCCCCTGCATCCCGCTCGGCTACCTGTGGCCGCTGTGGGACGACAAGAAGCAGACGTTCGCGGACAAGATCTGCTCCTCGGTGGTCGTCAAGTCCCAGTGACCTGACCCCGAGCACGGCGAGAGGCCGCGAACCCCACCGGGGTTAGCGGCCTCTCGCACGTCCGCGTCAGCGTCAGCCGTCAGCGTCAGTGGAAGAAGTGGCGCGTGCCGGTGAAGTACATCGTCGCGCCCGCCTTCTTCGCGGCCTCGACGACCTGCTCGTCACGGACCGAACCACCCGGCTGGACAACGGCCTTGACGCCCGCGTTCAGCAGGATCTCCAGGCCGTCCGGGAACGGGAAGAACGCGTCGGAGGCGGCGTACGCACCCGCCGCGCGCTCCTCGCCCGCACGCTCCACCGCGAGCTTCGCGGAGTCGACACGGTTGACCTGCCCCATGCCGACGCCGACGGACGCGCCGCCCTTGGCGAGCAGGATCGCGTTGGACTTCACCGCGCGGCAGGCCCGCCAGGCGAAGGCCAGCTCGGCCAGTTCACTCCCGGAGAGCGCCTCACCACTCGCGAGCGTCCACGTCGACGGGTCGTCGCCCTCGGCCTGAAGCCGGTCGGTGACCTGGAGCAGGGCGCCACCGTCGATGGCCTTGACCTCCACCACATCCGACGGGGCGTCGGGGCAGACGAGCACGCGGATGTTCTTCTTACGGGCGAGCACCTCGACGGCGCCGTCCTCGTACCCCGGCGCGACGATGACCTCGGTGAAGATCTCGGCGACCTGCTCGGCCATCGCCACGGACACCGGCCGGTTGACGGCGATCACGCCACCGAAAGCCGACAGCGGGTCGCAGGCGTGCGCCTTGCGGTGCGCCTCGGCGACGTCCGCACCGACGGCGATGCCGCACGGGTTGGCGTGCTTGATGATCGCGACGCAGGGCTCGGTCTGGTCGTACGCGGCGCGCCGCGCGGCCTCCGTGTCCGTGAAGTTGTTGTACGACATCTCCTTGCCGTGCAGCTGCTCCGCCTCGGCGAGGCCGCCCGTACCGGAGGTGTAGAGCGCCGCGGGCTGGTGCGGGTTCTCGCCGTACCGCAGCACGTTCTTGCGCGCGTACGTCGACCCGAGGAAGTCCGGGAAGCCACTGTCGTCGGCCGCGGCGTAATCATCGGCGAACCAGGACGCGACCGCGACGTCGTACGCCGCCGTGTGCTGGAAGGCCTCGGCGGCGAGCCGCTTGCGGGTCGTCAGGTCGAACCCGCCGCCCTTCACCGCGTCGAGGACGTCGGCGTACCGCTCGGGGCTGGTGACAACCGCCACAGAGGGGTGGTTCTTGGCGGCGGCGCGGACCATCGAGGGGCCGCCGATGTCGATCTGCTCGACGCACTCGTCCGCAGTCGCGCCGGAGGCGACGGTCTCCTTGAACGGGTAGAGGTTGACGACCACGAGGTCGAAGGGCTCGACGCCCAGCTCCTCCAGCTGCGCGCGGTGCGCGTCGAGCCGCAGGTCGGCGAGGATGCCGGCGTGCACGCGCGGGTGCAGCGTCTTGACCCGGCCGTCCAGGCACTCGGGGAAGCCGGTGAGCTCCTCGACCTTGGTGACCGGGACGCCTGCCGCGGCGATCTTCCCGGCGGTGGAGCCGGTGGAGACCAGGGTGACGCCCGCCTCGTGCAGGCCGCGGGCCAGCTCCTCGAGGCCCGTCTTGTCGTAGACGCTGACCAACGCGCGGCGGATGGGCCGCTTCGTACCTTCGGCGGTCACTGGATAACTACCTTTCGTCCCTCAATGCGAAAGCCGTTACGGGCCAGGCGCCCCACGACATCGACGAGCAGCCTTCGCTCGACTTCCTTGATGCGCTCATGAAGAGCGGCTTCATCGTCCCCGTCCCGGATCTCGACCACGCCCTGCGCGATGATCGGGCCGGTGTCGACACCGTCGTCGACGAAATGAACCGTGCATCCGGTGACCTTCACGCCGTACGCGAGTGCGTCGCGTACGCCGTGGGCTCCGGGAAAGCTGGGCAGCAGGGCGGGGTGGGTGTTCACGAAGCGGCCGCCGAAGCGCGCGAGGAATTCCTTCCCCACGATCTTCATGAAGCCGGCCGAGACGACCAGGTCGGGCTCGTACGCCGCCGTGGCCTCGGCCAGCGCCAGGTCCCACTCGTCGCGGGAGGCGTAGTCCTTGACGCGGCAGACGAAGGTCGGCAGACCGGCGCGCTCGGCACGTTCGAGACCCGCGATCCCTTCCCGGTCGGCACCGACGGCCACGACTTGCGCGCCGTACGCGGCGGGGTCGTCGCCGATGGCGTCGAGCAGGGCCTGGAGGTTCGTACCGGAACCGGAGACCAGCACGACAAGGCGGGCGGGCGTGCCGGGCGGGCGGGGGGAGGGGGGCGGGGAGGCCACGGCGGGTCTCTTTCTCGCGGATGGTGCGGCTTGTGTGGTCGTACGAACGAATCGCATCCCCCGATACGGGGAACTCTACGAAGACGCCAACCGTCGGCAACGATACCGGCACACCGAGCGGCCCCCACGGGACGGGTACGTGGCCGGGAGGTAGCGTCAGGGGACAGGTTCCGTCTCCTGACAGGGACAATCCGTCTCCGGACGGGAACAGATCGACACACAAGACCCTGTGCGCACGGCGCATCCGGGTCTGAGGGGAAGACGTTCACCAGATGACGGACCGACGCCGCCGCGCGGCTCTCCGCCTGCCGCTTTCCGCGATGTACGCGGGACAGCGGGGTTCACAGTTGCTGCTGCGGGACCGCCAGTCCTCGTCCACACCGCCGACCCCGCCGCCCCCGCCTCCGTCGCAGCAGGGGGACGACAATCCCTTCGCGCCGCCGCCTGAGGGGCAGCCCGACCAGCCGTGGCAGCCGCGCAAGCCTGCGGACGGCGGCGGCGGCCAGGGTGACGGCAGTGACGAACAGGACGCCCCGTCGTCCTCCCCGTCCTCCGGGGGCAGCCAGTGGAGCCCCCGCCAGCCGGGCCGCCAGAGCGGCGGGTTCGGTGGGCCCGGCGAACGCCAGGGCGGCCCGGAGGGGCCGGGCGACGGCAAGGGAGGCGGCGGCACCGGACCGGGCCTGCGCTGGGATCCGACGGACCCCGCGCAGCGCCGGGCGCGTTACGCGCTGCTGTCCGGCATGTGGGCCTTCTTCTTCGCACTGTTCGACCTCCCCGAGGTCGCGCTGCTGCTGGGTGCGTTGGCGCTCTACTGGGGCATCAGCTCGCTGCGCGCGAAGCCCCGCCGCGCCCAGGACGCGGCGGCGGATGCCACGACCACGCCCGCGCCCGCGTCGCCCTCGGCCGGCAGCAGCAGGCCGCAGACGACGGCGGCGGTGAGCGGCCTGGTCACGGCGGCGCTCGCGCTGATGATCGTGGCGACGACGTTCACGGTGCAGTTGGTCTACCGCGACTACTACACGTGCGTCCAGGACTCCCTGACCCAGTCCGCCCAGGCGACCTGCAACGACCTGCTCCCGAAGCCGCTGCGCCCGATCTTCGGCGTAAAGGAGTAACCGGATCCTAAGCGCCGCTCAAGCCGCCCTCCCCCTCACCGGAGGTCTCCACACCGGGTGGAACCGCAGAGCTGGACGCCCCCGTACCCGGGGAAGCCTGGCGGGCGGAGTTCTCAGCGACCGGTGGAGGGCGGAAGCTGGAGGGCTGCTCACAGGGCGGTGACGGCGGGAGCGCGGAGTCGGCGGGGGCGCTCGGGGTCGCCGTGTCCGGCGGGTGCGCGGGGGAAGGCTCGGCCGGAAAGTCGGTCATCAAGCCGCCGGACGCCTCCTTCAGGGCCGCCCATCTCGCCTCCCGTACCCCGCTGTCGTGCCAGGCCGCCCCCACCGTGGCCTCGGGATCGCCGACGGGCAGGAATTCGGCTTCGCCGTCGTACGGCCCAGACACCTCGTCCCCCACCGCGCCACGGCCGCCAGGACGCCACCACGGCCTCGCAGCCACCGACCCCGTGGTGGTGGCGGGCCACTCGTGGCCGTCACTCCCGCCCCGGCCACCACGCCACCACGCCCGCTTCGCAGCGCCCGCACTCGAATCCTGAGCCGCGCCCAGCCACCACCACCTGCGCTTAACCCCCGCACCGCTCTCCTCCACAACCGCGGCAGCCGACCTTCCGCGCCAGGAGCGCGACGTCCGGTCGCGCAGGCGCCACGCTCGCAGGATCAGCGCGGCCGGGACCCCCAGCGTCACCGTCCACACCAGCGCCGCCCCGCCCGTACGCCACCACACCGGCCCGAACTCCGACAGCGCCCCCACGCCCAGCGGCCCGCTCGCCAGAGCCGCGAGTACCGCCATCGCCACCCCGCAGCCCACGCCCGCCAGGGCCGCCCCGAGGGCCGTTTCGCGGAGGGTCCAGGCTTCCTCCCGTACGGCGAAGGGCGGAGCGGCGGTGCGTACCGTGAACCACGCGACCGTGACCGCCGCCACCACCGGCACCGCCGCCGTCGCCCAGTGAACCAGCGCCGCCCCCTCCCCGGACGGCAGCGCCGCGACCAACGGAAAGTGCGGCAGCGCCGGAGTCCCCACCGCACCCAGCGGCGTGGCAGTCGCGCCCGCACCGAGGGCGAACCCGGGCCCCAGCCCATACGCGGCGCCCCACACAGCGGCATTCGGCGCGAGCGCCAGAACCAGCAGCACCACAGCCAGCCGCCCCGACCAATCCACCGCCAGTTGCAGAACCGCCGCCTGCGCCGCCCCCGCGTGCCACACCAGCGACGCCAGCGCGATCAACGCCCCGCCGCCCATCAGCGCCACGACCCCGGCCCCGGCGGCCCCGAGCGCGACCCGGAACCGGGGGCGCACAAAGGCCTCCCGCACGCCCCCCGGCACCCAGCGCGGCAGCGGCCCGCGCGGGCGCCCGTTCGCCGTCCACACCCCGGCCGCCGCACCCGCCGCCGCGACGACGGGCAGATGCAGCGCCGCGCTGAGCAGCCCGGCGGGCAGCGGCCCGCCGTACGCGTAAAGCACCGCGGCCGCACCGACGACCACATACCCGGCGACAACCCCGCAGAAGGCAACAAGCGCAGTGGGACCACCCCCCTGAAAGCCCCGCAGCTTCTCAAGCCGCCCCTCAACCCCCCGCTCCCCCCTTTC
>NZ_JAGGPA010000090.1 GCF_018614035.1 Streptomyces sp. ISL-96 | reverse complement strand
CCGCGAAGTCCGGGCCTAGATGGGCCAAGAAGCTCGGTATTCCGACGGCGAGGGTGCCGATGAGCTTGGCGCCGACGCGTGCGGGCCTGATCGTCGTCGGGTTCGGCGGTGCCGGTCACAGGTCCAGTTCCAGGACCTGTGAGCGGGCCCGGGAGGCGCAGGGCGCGAAGAGCCCTTCGGCCTGCTCGTCCGGGGTGAGCACGTCGTCACGGTGGTCGGGCTCGCCGGCCAGGACTCGTACGACGCACTCTCCGCAGATGCCCTGCCGGCAGGAGGACGGCGCGTCCACGCCGTTGTCCAGCAGGACATCGAGTGCGCTGCGGTCGGCGGGGACGTGGTACTCGGCCCGCGTGGAGGCCAGCCTCACGATGAAGCTCCCCGGTTCCGCGCTGCCGGGATCCGGGGCGCCGACGGCGAAGCGTTCCTTGCGCAGCGCGGCGGGGGGCCAGCCCATCGTCTCCGCCGTGTTCAGCACGTGGTCCATGAAGCCGCCGGGGCCGCACACGTAGACGGCTGTGTGCCGATCCGGTGCGCCCAGGGCTTGTCCGACGTCGAGGAGCTGGCTGGGATCGCCGTTGTCGAAGTGGAGGACGACTCGCGGGTGGTCTGCCAGCTCGGGTGCGAAAGCCGCGTCGGTGCGGCTGCGCGCGCAGTAGTGCAGCGTGTAGTCGCCGCCGGCGGCGTCGAGGTGGCAGGCCATGGCCAGCAGCGGGGTGATGCCGATGCCGCCGGCGAACAGCAGGTGCCGGCGCGCGGTGGCAAGGCCAAACCGGTTGCGGGGTGCGGAGATCCGCAGCCGGTCGCCGGCCCGCAGGGCGTGCATCGCCCTTGAACCGCCACGCGAGTCGAGGGCCTTGAGTACCGCCAGGCGGTACCGCCCGCCGTCGAGAGGGCCGCACAGCGAGTACTGGCGGACCAGCCCGGAAGCCTCGTCGAGCAGCACGTCGACGTGCGCGCCGGGGGTGTAGGCCGGGAGGGCCGTGCCGTCGGGGGTGCGGCGGCGCACCGTATGTGATCGCGAACGACACGGCCACCGAACCGGACGTGGTGATCCTCCCCGGGGGCCGCTGCACGACCGCGCGGGGCGAGGAACTGGTCGGCGCCCGAGCTCCGGGCTCCGGCACCTGGGACGCGGAAGGCCCGGACGGCACACTTCTCCTGAGTGGCCTGTACACCGTGGACAGCGCCACCCCGGGCCGGCTGCTCGCCGCGCTGCCTCCCCTCGCCGTCATCGAGGCGAGCGTGGGCGCCTGTCCGGTCAGCCGGACGACCTTCGAGGAGATCACCCGTGAGGAGCCCGGTCAGCAGATCCTCCTGGACCGGGCACTGGACCTGATGCTGATCACCGCCCTGCGCGCCTGGTTCACCCGCCCCGGCGCCCAGGTCCCCGCCTGGTACCGGGCCCACAGTGATCCCGTGGTCGGCCCCGCCCTGCGCATGCTGCAAGCCAACCCCGCCCACCCATGAACCCTGCCGGCCCTGGCTGCGAAGACCGGCGTGTCCCGGGCGAACCTGGCCCGGCGCTTCACCGCCCTCGTCGGACAGCCGCCGATGACCCACCTGAGGGAACGGCGCCTCGCCCTGGCCGCCGACCTCCTGCGCGAGCCCGACGCCACGCTCGCCACGGTGGCGGACCGCGTCGGCTTCTCCAACGCCTTCGCCCTCAGCGCCGCGTTCAAGCGGGAACACGGCATCAGCCCGAGCGAGTACCGCATGCGCGAGGGCCCGGCGGCAACCTGACGTCCGGCCCCGCTGGCGGTGCCCGAGACATGGGCTGCCCAGCGCGGCAAGCAAGCTGAGCGCTGGTTCATCCGAGGCGGCGTCACTGGAGCCTCCCGCATGCGCGGGGAAGCAGTCCGCCTGAGCAGCGGTCACCCGCACCGCCGCATCGTTCGGCGGTCGAATCCCTATCGCGCATCGACACGCCGGTGTACGGTCACGGGCTGATGGGCTTTGGGAGCGCTCCCATCCCGCTGTCTCCGCTTCGCACAAGGAGGAACCTTGAAACGCTTTTTGGCCTTGACTGCGACCTGCGCGACGGTCCTGGGCCTCACGACATGGTTCAGCCCCCAGGCGGTGGCCGCCACCGGCTGCAAGGTCGACTACACGGTCACCAGCCAGTGGCAGGGCGGCTATCAGGCCGGAGTGAAGATCACCAACCTGGGTGCCCCCGTCACCGGGTGGACGCTCAAGTTCGCCATGCCGGACTCGGGGCAGAAGTTCGTCCAGGGCTGGAACGCCACCTGGTCACAGTCCGGTTCCACGGTCACCGCCGCCGGCGTCGACTGGAACCGCACGCTGGCCACCGGCGCGGCAGCCGACGTGGGATTCGTGGGCTCCTTCACGGGCGCCAACCCGAAGCCCACGGCGTTCACGCTCAACGGCGTCGCCTGTACGGGCTCCGTCGAAGAACCCCCGCCCACCGACCCCCCGCCCGTCCCGGGCAACGGCACCCCCGTGGACATCAACGGACAGCTCCACGTCTGCGGCGTGAACCTGTGCAACCAGTACAACCGCCCCATACAACTGCGGGGCATGAGCACGCACGGCATCCAGTGGTTCGGCAAGTGCTACAACGCCGCGTCCCTGGACGCGCTGGCGAAAGGACTGGAAGTCGGACCTGCTGCGCGTCGCCATGTACGTGCAGGAGAGCGGTTACGAGACCGACCCGGCGGGCTTCACCAGCCGCGTGAACAACCTCGTCGACATGGCCGAGGCCCGCGGCATGTACGCAATGATCGATTTCCACACCCTGACGCCGGGCGACCCGAACTTCAACCTCGACCGCGCGAAGACGTTCTTCGCGTCCGTCGCCGCCCGCAACGCCGACAAGAAGAACGTGATCTACGAGATCGCCAATGAGCCCAACGGCGTGAGCTGGACGGCCATCAAGAACTACGCCGAGCAGGTCATCCCGGTGATCCGGGCCGCCGACCCGGACGCCGTCGTCATCGTCGGTACCCGCGGCTGGTCCTCGCTGGGTGTCTCGGACGGTTCCAACGAGAGCGAGGTCGTCGACAATCCCGTCAATGCCACCAACATCATGTACGCGTTCCACTTCTACGCCGCGAGCCACAAGGACAACTACCGCGCCACGGTGAGCCGGGCAGCCTCGAAACTACCGCTGTTCGTCACCGAGTTCGGCACGGTGAGCTACACCGGCGGTGGAGCGATGGACCGGGCGAGCACCACGGCCTGGCTGGACCTGCTCGACCAGCTGAAGATCGGCTACGCGAACTGGACCTACTCCGACGCCAATGAGAGCAGCGCGGCGTTCAAGCCCGGCACCTGCAACGGCAGCGACTACAGCAGCAGTGGTGTGCTGACCGAGTCCGGGGCCCTACTCAAGAACCGGATCAGTACCCCCGACAACTTCCCCACCAGCTGACCGTCGACGGGGCTCCGGCCAGGCCGGAGCCCCGTCCCGGTGATCAGGAGCGCTCCCGTCAAGCTCCGTTGTCAGTGCCTCCCCATAGTGTGGACACATCACTTGGGGAGCCTCGGAGAAGGAGCAGAAAGTGTCCGCCAACAAGATCCAGCACAAGGTGAATCACGTCGCGCTGGTAGTGGACTGTTCGGGTTCCATGCGTCAGCACCAGAGTCAACTCATCCGAGTCGTGGACGAGTTCGTGGCGGGCTTGAAGGCCGAGTCGGACAGCCTCGGTCATGAGACCCGGATCAGCCTCTACTCCTTCGACCACAAGGTGGAGAACCTGGTCTGGGACATGGACGTGAAGCATCTGCCGTCCCTGCGGGGGCTGTACAAGGTCAACAATGGCGCTACGGCCCTCATCGAAGCCTCTCTTAAGTCCCTGGACGACCTGGGCCACATCTGGGAGGCGTACGGCGAGCACAGTTTCCTCCAGATCGTGGTGACCGATGGCGAGGAGAACGCCTCCGGCGGCGACAGACGACACGATGGCGACATGGCCATCCTCGGCCCCTGGCTCGATAAGATCGCGGCGAAGATGGGCGCGCTTCCGGGCCACTGGACTTCCGCGATCCTCGTTCCGAACTCCCTGGCGAAGCGAACCGCCCAGAACTACGGCTTCCCGGCCGGAAACATCGCCATCTGGGATGCGGATTCCCAGGAGGGTGTCGAAGAGGCGATCGGTACCGTGCGGGCTGCCGCCACCAGCTTCCTCCGTGGCCGAGAGCAGGGCGTGCGCGGCACGAAGAACCTGTTCGCGGTCGGCCAGGACATATCGGTCGACGACGTGCGGGCGAACCTCGAACCGGTCCCGGCCGACAAGTATCGACTTCTGAAGGTCGACACAGAGGTCGAGATTCGGCCCTTCGTTGATTCGCATCCGGGCGTGACGTACGAACGCGGGTCGTGTTACTACCAGCTGGGCACCCGGGTTCAGGTTCAGCCCGACAAGGAAGTCATCGTGGTCGAGAAGGACACTGACCGCGCATACACGGGCGACGCGGCACGCAGTCTTCTGTTCGGCACGGGTATCCAGGGGACCGTCTCCGTGAAGGCGGGGCGTAATCCCAAGTTGGAGGTATACGTGCAGAGTCGTTCGGTGAACAGAAAGCTCAAGCCGAATACGCGTCTGCTCATCATGCTCTAAAATTCAAGAGAAGGGCGTAGAGCAGGTGGTCCAAAACCAGTTGTGAAGGGTCCGCCAGTCGTGGACTTACCCGAAGTCGGTTCCGCGAGCACGGTCGCGCACAGCCTGCCGCCGTCCTGGCGGGGAGCTGGGCAATCGCCGCGATCACCAAGAGCGGCACCAGCGGAACCGGCTGCCTGATGACCTGCGGGAACGCATAGCCCCACTGCTGCCGGACCGGCCGCCCAGAACTGGCCCCGCTTGCACGAAATACTGCTCGCCGAGCTACGGGCTTGGGGCTTGCTGGACATGGACGACGCCGCATCGACGCCTCGCACGTCCGGGCGCTCAAGGGGGCTCACACCGGACCTTCGCCGGTCGTCCGGGCCCGGCCCGGCAGCAAGCACCACCTGATCGCTGACCGGCACGGCGCCCCAATCAGATCTGGACTCGGCAAGCCCCGGTGGGTGTCGAGCGCACCTTTGCCTGGCTCCACCTGTTCAACCGGTTCCGAACATGAGCGGTAACAAGGATGTCTGTTTGCTGAGTTCAGTGGCGGGACGAGGGGCGCAATCGGAAGGGCTCGTACCGGTTGCACCGACGATCTTTCGCTGCGTAGTGTCCCCCATGCCATACCGGGCAAGCATTCGCGTTGCCCTGGATCGAGAGCCGTGTTTGGCCGGGTGACACCTGCCACGCACAGCCATCTCCGCGGCAAGTGGTGCAAGACAACGGGCCGTTCATCGGTCGCGCGTCGACCATGCCGCGGAGGTTAGAGAGTGGGGAGACAGATGCAACCGACGTTCGTACTGGTTCATGGAGCCTTCGCGAACTCCTTTTCCTTCGCGCCGCTCCAGGCCGAACTCGGCCTCCTCGGGCACCGTTCAGTCGCTGTCGACCTCCCCGGCCACGGTTTCGGGGCAAGCTACCCGCGTGCCTATCAGGCGCCGCAGGATCTCGAAGCTCTCGCCACCGCGCCGGGCTCGATCAAGGGTGTCACGCTCACCGATAACGCCGCGCACCTGATCGGGATACTGGGACGGGCCAAGGTGAACGGGCCGGTGATCCTCGTCTCGCACAGTCGTGGCGGTATCACGGCCACCGCTGCGGCCAACGCACGGCCGGACCTGATCGACCGCATCGTCTATGTCTCGGCCTGGTGCCCGGTCGATCTGGACGTCAACGACTACTACGCCGAGCCGGAGATGGCCACGGTCGACGCCGCTTCGCTGGGTCTGGCGATGTCCGGGAACCCGGCCGAACTCGGCCTGCTGCGCGTCAACTTCCGCAGCTCGGATCCGGACGTCCTCGCGGCGTTCAAGACGGCCTTCCTCGCCGACGGCACCGACGAGGAGTTTTTGACCTTCCTCAACACCTTCCAGCCCGACGAAAACCTGGACGTCGGCACCTCCGCCGACCGGGCGCAGGCTGCGACCTGGGGACGGATCCCGAAGACCTTCGTGCGTCTGGCCGGCGACGCGAGTCTGCCGCTCGCCCTGCAGGACCGGCTGATCCGCGAGGGCAACGCGCTGACGCCGGACAACCCGTACGACGTCCGCACCCTCGAAGGCAGCCACCTCAAGTGGCTGATCGACCCGGCACCGGCGGCCCGAGTCCTGGGGGAACTCGCCGCGCTCACTGTCCAGTCCGCCTGATCACGAGCGGAGCCAGGCGAGGAGGGCACGGCCGGGCGGACGGACGGACGCGGAGGGTCCTCACCAACCGCGAAACAGTTCTGCACCGGTCACCGGTCACCGGCCGTCTGGCGGGCAGCCCTTCGACCACCAGGCATGTTTCCTCCTAGCGCCCGGAACCTACCGCCGCGGGGGCCATAGAGCCCGCGACCGAAGCCTGGCGCCGGCATCGACGAGACCGCCCACCGGGTCTCGTATGAAGACGGCAGCAGGCCGATCCCGGAAGAACTCCCAGACCGGCGCCCCTCAAGCGGTCACGGGCCCCCGGCGGCGGCCGGTTCCGGGTCGAGGCCGTCGAAATGGGGCATGTCCCCGGTGGGGACATGCAGGTCGGGAAGCGCGGTGCCAATGAGGGAGTGCGCCCCGGCGGCTCCACCCAGCACCAGCGGCACACCATCCTCGTATCACCGGCTATGCGCGCTGGATGCCCAGGTCGAAACGTTTTTCCTTCGCTGCCCCACCCTCCACCCAAATCGTTTCGCCCTTAACGAAACTCGCGAATTGCAACGCGTAATCCCAGGCGATCCACACTTTGCATTTAATCCTATTTTCTTTGGCACCCTTGCCATCACATCCACAACATGAAGGTACTTATTGCATGCACCGCCTCCTCAGTCTCGGGTCCCGATGACCCCTGAACAGGCCGGCCTCGAACTGGTTCACAGCCGGCCAGGGAAGCGGTGTGACACCTGCACGTGAGGGAGATCTCATGAAGAAGGCCTACGAAGCTCCGACACTTGCCCGCCTCGGAACGTTCCGGAAGAAGACCGGACTCCTGCAGAGCTCCGGCAACGACCGGCTGGTTCTGAGCAAGAACTGACGGCCGGCGGACCTGATCCGACGTCATGACTGAACTGCACGA
Source organism: Streptomyces sp. ISL-96 (assembly GCF_018614035.1). GTDB lineage: Bacteria > Actinomycetota > Actinomycetes > Streptomycetales > Streptomycetaceae > Streptomyces. Next base: position 24,981 of record NZ_JAGGPA010000090.1, on the reverse strand, counting down.
GAGTGCGGGGGCGGGCCCCGGCGACGCGCACTTCGCGGTCTTCACCGACTGTGAGGACGCGGCCGCCGTGGCCCGCTCCCTCTCCCGCCCCGGAACACGCACCCTGAAGCACGCCTCGGGCCGTCCCTGGCTCGTCGGGCAGTGGCACGACCAGGACCTCACCACCGCGCGCGCCGGCCGCGCCGCGCTCACTGTCATCGGCGACTGCCCGATCGACTCGGCACAGCTCGAGCGCCATGCCGGACGCCTGCGCGATCTCGCCGAACTCGACGCACTGGCCCGCTCCCTGCCCGGCAGCTTCCATCTCGTCGCCGCGCTCGACGGGCGGCTCAGGGTCCAGGGCACCGCGTCCGGTCTCCGGCTCGTCTTCCACGCTCCCGTGGACGGGGTGCAGGTGGCTGCCACCAGTGCTGACGTACTCGCCACCGCGCTCGGCACCGAGCCGGACGAGGAGCAGCTGGCGGTACGGCTGCTGTGGCCCGTTCCCCACCCACTCGCCGAAGCACCCATGTGGCGGGGCATCACCCCCGTGTCTCCGCATGACGCGCTCGTCGTCGCGGCGGACGGGCGGACCGTACGCCACTCCCGCTGGTGGACTCCTCCCGAGCCGGTACGCACGCTCGCCGACGGCGCGCCCCTCGTCCGCCAAGCGCTCGCCGAGGCCGTCGATGCCCGTACGCGGCAGGGCGGTGTGGTCAGTTGTGACCTGTCCGGTGGCCTGGACTCCACCTCCATCTGTTTCCTCGCCGCGCGATCATCGGCCAGGGTCGTGGCAAGCACATGGCCGGGACGCGATCCCGCCGACAGCGACCTGTACTGGGCCGAACAGGCAGCCCGGTCCCTGCCGGACGTCGAGCACGTCGTCTGGGACGCCGATGCCTCACCGCTCGTCTACAGCGACCTGCTCGGCATCGACGACCTGCTGGACGAACCAACCATCGGCGTCATGGACCGCTCACGGGTCCTGCACCACCTGCCCGGCCTGGCCGAGCGCGGCAGCCGAATGCACCTGACCGGCATCGGCGGTGACCACGTGGCCTGGTGCTCGGAGGCGTACTACCACCGGCTTCTGCGCACCCGGCCGTTGTTCGCCCTGGGGCGGCTTCGTGGCTTCCGCGCCCTGTGGCAGTGGCCGATCGGAGACATGGCGCGTGCGCTGGCCGACTCACGGCCGTACGGGAAGTGGCTGGCCGACGCCGGCGGTTGCCTGCGGGACCCGCTGGCCACCACCGTCCACACCAGCCTCGGCTGGGGCATGCCGCCCCGGCTCTTCGACTGGGTCACGCCCGATGCTCAGCACATGGCCCAACGGGCGCTGACCGAGGCCGCGGCGAAGGCGGTCCCGCTTCACCCGGACCGTGGCCTGCACACCGACCTCGAACAGATCCTTTCGTGTACGCGTATCGTCCGCCAGTGGGACCGTATGGCAGCCCGGGCCGGGGTGCCGATGGCGTCACCGTTCCTCGACGACCGTGTGATCGAGGCATGCCTCGCGGTCCGCCCGAGCGAGCGGGTGACGCCCTGGGCGTACAAACCCGTGCTGACCGCCGCCATGAGCGGAATCGTGCCCGACGTGTGTCTGCGGCGTACCAACAAGGCCGCAGCGTCCATGGACGCCTCCAACGGACTGCGCGAACACCGTGCCGACCTGCTGGAACTCTGGGGGAACTCGCGGCTGGAACAGCTCGGCCTCGTCGACGGCGCAGCCCTGCGCCGACTCGCCCAGCGGCCGGCCACACCTGAACTGCGCGACGCGATCCTCTACTCGACCATCGCCGCCGAAGTGTGGTTGCGCGGACTTGGCCGCACCACCGGACCCAAAGCGCCCGCCACCCCATGACCACAGCTCCTCAGCGGAAAGGCACACGCATGGCATTGAAGTTCGGCGCCAATGTCTCCACTGCCGAGACCGACTACGGCACAGTCCTCCTGGACGAACGCGCCGGGGAGTACTGGGAACTGAATCCCACCGGCACGCTCGTCGTCAGCACACTGATGGCGGGCGGTGACGAAGCCGACGCGGTGGCCGCACTCACCAACGAATTCGACATCAGCCCCGACCAGGCGAAGCAGGACGTCGACGCCCTCGTACTGCAACTGCGGACCTCGGGACTGGCCGTATGACGACACCGAGCGCACTGGAGCGGCCCACCGGAGTGCCCTTCACCCGGCGACTGGCTGCCCGTCTCGTTCTGCTCCCCGCCGTCGCGCTCTCTCTCCTGCCGCCACGCCGGATCCGCGCTGTACTCGGCCTCGCCCGTCGCCGCGCCAGGCCGGCCACCGCCGCCGAGGCCAGACACGCACGGGACGCCATGTGCGCGGTGAGCCTGCGCTGCGCCGGACCCAAGGGCTGCCTGCCCCGTTCTCTGGGCGCCGCCCTTCTGTGCCGCCTGTCCGGAACATGGCCGACCTGGTGCACCGGGGTACGCGTGGTGCCGCCGTTCACGGCACACGCCTGGATCGAGGCGGACGGCCGCCCCGTGGACGAGGGCGTACCGGACGACTACTTCACCCGGCTGATGACGGTCGCCCCGGCGAACCGATCGGGCCGATGACCGAGACCGTCGTGGAGCAGGCGAAGCCGGCGGCCGAAGGCGACCGCTCGACGCGCGCGGCGGTCGCCACCATGTACCGGCTGACCACCGGGCACCGGGCGTCCGTCGCCGTCGCCACCATGCTCACTCTGGTGGGCTCCGCCCTGGGGCTTGCTCAGCCGCTCGTCGCCAAGTACGTCGTGGACGCGAGCGGGCGGGGGCAGGTCCTGTGGCCGCTGATGCTGCTTCTGGCGGCGTTGTTCGTCACCGAGGCGGCGACGGGGGCCGTGGGCCGCTTCGTCCTGGAGCGCATGGGCGAAGGCGTCGTACGAGGGCTGCGCCACGGCCTGGTGGGGCGGCTGCTCCGACTGGAGATGAAGGAGTACGACCGACACCGCAGCGGCGACCTCATCTCCCGGGTCACAGCGGACACCACCCTGCTGAGGGAAGTCGTGTCCCAGGCACTGGTCGATCTGGTGACAGGGGCCCTCGTCGCGGCGGGGGCGATCGTCCTCATGGTCTGGATCGACCCGCTGCTGCTGCTCCTGGTCGCGCTGACCGTGGCCGCTGCCAGCGTGATCGTCGCCTCGCTGCTCAAGGGCATCCGGGTCGCGTCCGAGCACATGCAGAACTCCGTGGGCGCGATCGCCGCCGAGCTGGAACGCGCCCTCGGCGCGCTCCCGATGGTCCGGGTCCACCGCGCCGAGGACCGTGAAGCGGCCCGCATCGGCAAGCGCGTCGAAGCGGCCTATGACGCCGGTGTACGGACCGCGAAGCTCGCCTCCGTCATGAGCCCCGCGGTCGAACTCGCTGTCCAGGGTTCCTTCCTGATCGTCCTGGTGATCGGCGGCCTGCGGGTGAACGGGCAGGCCAATTCCCTCGGCGACCTGGTGGCCTTCCTGCTGTACGCCTCCTACCTGGTGCTGCCGCTGTCGTCGGTCTTCCGCGCGGTCGGCCTCATCCAGCGCGGCATGGGCGCCTACCAGCGCATCGAGCAGGCACTGTCCCTGCCGGCGGAGCCCGCCGCGCAGAAGGCGAGTGTCCTGGTGCGTACGCGCGAACCGGGCAGGCATATCGCCTCGGGCGAGGAACCCGTCCTCGCCCTACGGGACCTCAACTTCGGCTACACGCCGGGCCGGCCGGTGCTTCGCGGCCTGTCCTTCACCGTTGCGCACCGGCAGCAGGTCGCCCTGGTCGGCCGGTCGGGTGCCGGAAAGAGCACGGTCTTCGCCCTGGTCGCCAGGTTCTACGAACCAGACTCCGGGACCCTGTTGTTCGACGGCCTGCCCACCTCCGAACTGAGCCGCGCCGCCTGCCGTGAACGCATCGCCGTCGTCGACCAGAACACCCACGTCGTCCACGGCACGCTTCGGGACAACATCACCTACGCCGCTCCCGACGCCACCGACGCCGAAGTGCGACGCGTCGTAGAGCTCGCCCAGCTCGACAGGGTCGTACGGCGGCTTCCGGGTGGCCTGTCAGGAGTGCTCGGCGAACGCGGCGGCACCCTCTCGGCAGGAGAACGCCAGCGTGTCGCCCTGGCCCGCGCCCTGCTCGCCCGCCCCGCACTCCTCCTGCTCGACGAGCCCACGTCCCACCTCGACACCATCAACGAAACCGCGCTCACCACAGTGATGAAGGACGTCACTCAGGAGTGCTCCGTGCTGGTCATCGCACACCGGCTCTCCACGGTCCAGCACGCCGACAGCATCGTCGTCCTGGACAACGGCCGCACCGCCGCCTTCGGACGGCACGAAGACCTGCTCACCAGCAGCGCCGCCTACCGCGAGCTGGCCGCCGGTCAGATGCTCCGCCCGGCCAGCACGCGGGCCTCGGCCGTCGCGAGCGCCCGGATCCACCCCCGCCCCCAGCTGTGAACCGGGACGAGGTGCGCGAAACCCCCTCCTCCACCAGTTGCGGGTGTCAGGGGAGTCGGTCGCAGAGGTGAGCTGCCCGTAGGGCTAGCCAAACCTCGGTGAGGTCGGCCGTCGACGACAGGCTTTTGCCGCTGAGAGCGGCGAAGCGGCGCAGGCGGTAGAGCAGGGTGTTGGGGTGGATGTGCAGGGCGTGCGCCGCCTCATCCGTGCAGCGGTCCCGCTCCAGCCAGGTCAGCGCCGAGAGCACCAGCGCGCTGCCGTGCTCGGCGTCGTACCGCAGCGCCGGGCCGAGCACCTGGTCCACCAGGCCGTTCAGGACGGACGGGTCGTCGTGCAGCCAGCGTTCCGTCATGTCGTCGCTGAACACCACCATGGATTCGCCCGAGACGCCCGCCCGCCGCAGCGCCAGAACGGCTTCGCGCCGGGCGAGGCCCAGGGTGCCGCCGGGGGTGACGGGGCGTGAGACGCCGGCCCGGGTGCGCGGCAGCGCCGCGAGGGCGAAGCGGGCGTCCGCGGAGTCCGCGAGGAGTACGTACAGGCCCTCATGCCGGCGCAGCACGAGGTGCGGTACGCGCGAGTCGTCCAGGCACTGCACCACCGCGGCGTCATCCAGCGGGCCGTCGTCCGCTCCGTCGAGTACGGCGAGGAGGACGGCCGTGTCCGCTGCGAACCCGAGGCGGGTGAGGTGCCGGCGGGCGGTGTCCGGGTCCAGGACGTCCTGGAGAAGTTCCGCCAGCGTCTCCGCCCCCTGACGGCGCAGCATCTCACGCTCGTGACGCACCATGGACACCTGCAGTGCCGCGACGGTCGCGATGTGCTGAACGACGCCGAGGCCGGCCGGTTCCACGCCCTCCCCTCGCCGGTCACCCTGCCGTTCCAGCGCCAGCAGGTATCCGGCGGGCCGGCCGGGCGCGGGTACGGGCAGGACGTAGCCGCCGGGGACGGTCGGGGCCGGGTCGGCCGAGTCGGGCAGCAGCGCCGCGTGCCGCGCGGGAGGTACGGGCACGCCGGGCAGCAGGGGGCCTCCGGCGGGCGTGCACAGGTAGAGCGCGTACCCGGACAGCCGCTCCAGCCTCCGGAAGAGTTCCACGGCGGTGAGGTCTTCAGTGGCGAGCCAGCGCAGGGCGCCGAAGACCTGCAACTGTGTGCCCAACTGCCGCCGCGCGCCCGCCTGCAGGGCGGCAGCGACCTCCTGCGCCACGGCGATGAAGGGCACCTGCAAGGGCAGCTCCAGTACGGGCAGGGACCGTACGTCCGCCGTCGCGAGGAACTCCTGACGCAGCGGCGGAACATGCAGGCGGGCGGAGAGGACGAGCGCGGACACGCCCGCGTCGGCAAGTCGCTCGACGTATGCGCGCTGCCTGACTGCGGTCCGGGGAACCGCGATCCCCGTCGTCATGATCAGCTCCGCGCCCAGGAGCCACGGGGTGGGGTCCTCCAACTCGCTCACATGCGCCCATGACACGGGCCGGTGCAGCCCGTCCTCACCGGCCAGAACCCGGAGCTGGAGGGCGGGGGAACGCACGAGGTCGTCGACCCGCAGGGCCGCTGTCGGTGCTGTCGGTGCTGTCATCGCGCACATGCTGCATCGTGGCGGCCCACAAAGGAAGGGGTCGAGTTTGAGCGCCGCACAATTGCTGCTCCGCTGACGGCGAGCGCACAATCGGGCCTTCAGCTCCGGGCCGTGATGTCCCGGAGCGAACGACAACGGGAGGGTCCATGGCGGTCCGGACTGTCCAGCGCTCAAATGCCGAACACAGCGGCGCGGATGTCATCGAAAGCCTCTCCATCCAGCACGTTCCCTTCGCCGAGCGGCACGGCAGACTGTGGAAGCAGGGCCCCTTCTGGTTCCAGGGGAACTTCCAGCCCTTCACCCTCTCGCTCGGGTTCATCGGCCCCGGGCTCGGCCTGTCCGTCGGGTGGACGGTGCTGGCCAGTGCGCTGGGGCTGGCGGTGGGCACGTTCTTCATGGCGTTCCACGCCAGTCAGGGCCCTCAGCTGGGGCTGCCGCAGATGATTCAGTCCCGGGGTCAGTTCGGCTACCGGGGAGTGATCGTGCCCCTGGCGGCGACGCTGTTCACCTTCGTCGGCTTCAACGTCGTCGACACCATCATCATCGGCCACGGGCTGAACGCGGTGTTCGGCTGGGACGTGACCTCGGTCGGGATCGGCATCACCGTCATCGCGGTGGTCCTGGCGGTGTACGGGCACGACTGGCTGCACCGGGCGTTCCAAGTGCTGTTCTGGTGCTCGGCCCCCTGCTGGCTGCTGCTGTCGGCCGGCATCCTCACCGGCCGGGTCACCGGCGCGGCCGACGCCGCGGCGGACGCGGGCGGCTTCACGCTGGTCGCGTTCATGGTGCAGTTCACCGCCGCTGCCGGATACAACATCTCGTACGCGCCGTACGTCTCCGACTACTCGCGCTACCTGCCCCGCGACACCCCGACGCCGCGCATCGTCGCCTCCGTCTTCGGCGGCGCCGCGGGTTCGCCGATGTGGCTCATCCCCATCGGCGCCTGGATGGCCGCCACACTCGGTGTGAGCGACCCGCTGGCCGGCACGCGGGAAGCCGGGGACCAGATGGTGGGCGGCCTGGGCGCCGTTCTGACCCTGCTGTCGGTGCTCGCGCTGGTGGCCACCATGGGGCTCAACGCGTACAGCGGCATGCTCACCGTCCTCACCGGAATCGACTCGGTACGCCCGCTCCACCCCGGTCGGCGGGCCAGGATTCTGACCGTCTGTGGTCTCGCCGTCGTCTGGTGCGGCGTGGGCCTCAGCGTCTCGGCGGACTTCTCCACCGCACTGGGCAACGCCCTGCTGCTCATGCTGTACCTGCTGATCCCGTGGACCGCTGTGAACCTGGTCGACTACTTCTTCGTCCGGCGCGGCCACTACGCCATCACCCACCTCCTGCGACCCGACGGCATCTACGGCGCCTGGGCGTGGCGCGGCCTGCTGGCCTACGGCCTCGGTCTGCTCCTGATGGCACCGTTCATGGTGGTGGGCCCCTTCACCGGACCCGTCGCGGAGGCGCTCGGCGGGATCGACGTGGCCTTCGTGGTCGGACTGTCCGTCTCCGGGGTCCTGTACTACGGGCTGACCCGCGGGATGGACCTGTCCGCGGAGGCGCCTGCGGTGGCCGCCAGCGAGCGTGAACTCGAACTCGCCGAGCAGGAACAGGCGCCCGCAGACACCGGCCCGACCGTGGACGGCTTCCCGGCGGTGGACCGGTGAGCGCCGGTGGAGGCAGGAGCGCCGGCGCCGAAGCCGCGGTTCGGGCCGCCGCTGCCGGCCTGGTGGCCGCCTTCGCCGCCCACGACACGGGCCGCTACTTCGCCGCCTTCGCCGAGGACGCCACGTTCGTCTTCCCCACGCAGCCCGGCATCCTCGCCGACCGAGCCGCGTACGAGACCGCGTGGCGGGCCTGGGAGGCGGACGGGTTCCGGGTGCTGGACTGCCGTACGGACGACACCGAGGTACGCGTCGTCGCCGAGGGTCTGGCAGTGCTGACCCACCGGGTGCGCACCCGCCTGGCGGTGAAGGACGACGCCGACGGCGAGGAACTGCGGGAACGGGAGACCGTCGTCTTCCGGCGGTCTCCGGACGGGCGCTGGCTCGTCGTCCACGAACACCTCTCGCCCGAGCCGTGACCGGCTCCCCGGAGCTCCTCGGCCCGTACACCGCAACACCCCCAACAAGAGGAAGGACAGTCATGAGACGCACAACACGGAGCGGACGCACGGCCAAGACCTGGATCGCCGCGGCGGTCATGGCACTCGGCGCGCTGCTGGCCACCGGCCCCGGCGCGGCCTCGGCCACTGACGGCCCGACGGACCTGCTCCCCGCCCTCGAACCACTTCAGCGGAAGCTCGCGGAGAACGACCTGGTCCGTGAGCCCGACACCGGCATCACCTGGCTCCGCTTCACCGGCGCGCCCGCGAACCTCGGCTCCGGCGCCCTCCACGTCACCGGCCGGCGTACCAAGGAGGAGGCCGCGGCCGCCACTCCGGGCAACAACGTGATCCCCGCGTACCAGCGGATCAGCCGGTCCGACGGATCGTCGTACGAGTTGCCTGTCGGGCTGATGACGTACCACGACGAGCACAAGCACTTCCACATGGACGGCATCTCCCGCTACCGGCTCATCAACACCGGCGGCCAGGTGGTGCGTGAGTCGCCGAAGGTGGCGTTCTGCCTGGTCGACCTGGAGGTCGCCGACTCCACGCTGCCTGGCTCCCCCGTCAACCCCGTCTACAACTCCTGTTCGCACAACGCCAACGCGACGACCCTGACGATGGGTATCTCCGTCGGCTGGGCGGACGTATACGCCAAGGAGCTGGCCGGCCAGTCCTTCGACGTCAGCGCGCTGATGGATCTGCCCCCGCAGGAGTACACGCTGGAGATGACGACGAACCCGCTGGGCATCCTGCACGAGTCCAACCGGACCGCCCCCCGGACGACGTCGGTGAAGGTCACCATCGGCCAGGGAGTACCGGTGGGCGTCGGCGGCCCGCGCCCGGGCGTCTGACCCAAGCCGACGCGGCGGCGCCGAGGGGTACTGGGGCGGGGCAGCAGGGGAGATGCCCCCCTGCTGCCCCGCCCGTAGAAGCTGCACTCTTCGCTCAAGCCCCACCTACAAATCCGGACAGCCTCCGGGCGTGACGACTGCCACGATTGCCAGCGTGCGACAACAAATTCTTCACGCGTTACCTACATTCTCCGCAAAATCTTCCGATCAACCTCAACGCAACGAGCAGCACAAGGAAGATCGACTTGGTTCAAATCCGCACTATGTGTGGGCTCTTGTCCGTATAGCGACCAACGACCGCACCGCGACTTCGCCCTGCCAGACATAAGGCTGTAGTCATATTCCCCACGGCCCACCGGGGCCTGGACGGCCTGACCAGCCGGATGTTCCCCGGTGAGGGGCCGTCAATTCGCTGCCCATCTCCGTAAGAGGGGTCTTGGGCGCAGCAACTCGCATCAACTCGCAATATCCAGGGGGAACACCATGTCTCAACTAAGCCGCCGCCGCGCCCTGGGCGCCTCCGCCACGGCTCTGGCCGGCCTCGCTCTGACAGGCTTCGCACGAACGGCCGGGCCGTCCGATCCGCCGGCCGCCGGCCACCGCAACCGGGAAGCACACTCCCCGCACGGCTCTGGGCACACACCCACACAGCCGAAGCCGTTCGACGAGTCCTTCAAGGGACGTCGCATACAAGGCGCGCCGTCACATCACGGAGGACACCACGGCGCCGGTTACGCCGTGCACATCGACGGCGAGGAGCTGCACGTCATGCAGAACGCCGATGGCACGTGGATCAGCGTTGTCAATCACTACGAGACCTTCGCCAACCCGCGGGCCGTGGCTCGCGCCGCCGTGGTGGAGCTTCAGGGATCGCAGCTCGAACCCCTGCTCTGACGCCACCGCCGCCCAGCGACGCCGTGCAACCCTGAACCCGAAGGCATTCCCATGACCGTACGCAAGAACCAGGCGAACCTCACCCCCGCCGAGAAGCGCCGCTTCGTCGACGCGCTGCTCGAGCTCAAGCGCAGCGGGCGTTATGACACGTTCGTTACCACCCACAACGCGTTCATCATGAGCGACACCGACAACGGAGACCGTGTGGGCCACCGTTCGCCCTCCTTCCTGCCCTGGCACCGCAGGTTCCTCATACAGTTCGAGCAGGCTCTCCAGGCAGTGAACCCGGACGTGGCACTGCCCTATTGGGACTGGACTGTGGACCGCTCACCCGCGTCCTCTCTGTGGGCGGCCGATTTCCTGGGCGGTACAGGGCGAAGCAGGGACGGCCAAGTGAGCGACGGCGCCTTCGCGGTCACCGCCGGCAAGTGGCCGGTGTCCGTACGGGTCGACGGACGTGGTTTCCTCCGCCGAGCCCTCGGCTCCGGCGGACAGCAGCTGCCCACTCGTGCGGAGGTCGACTCCGTGCTCGCGATGCCCACGTACGACACCACGCCCTGGAACAGCGCGTCCGACGGATTCCGCAACCACCTGGAAGGCTGGCGCGGCGTCAACCTTCACAACCGCGTACATGTGTGGGTGGGCGGGCAGATGGCCACCGGTGTCTCCCCCAACGACCCGGTGTTCTGGCTGCATCACGCGTTCATAGACCGGCTCTGGGCGCAGTGGCAGGCCCGGCACCCGGGATCGACGTACCTGCCTGTCGCCGGAACACCCAGCGTGGTGAGCCTCAATGACGTCATGCGTCCCTGGAACGACGTGACGCCCGCGGACATGCTGGATCACACCAGGCATTACACGTACGACACCGCGGCGTAACCCGAACCACGCCCCTCATCAATGAAAGGACTGCGCCTCCTCCGCTGCGCCCGGCGCCACTTTCTGAGATGGGGGGCCATCATCTGTTGTAGATGCCTGGCAGACGACGGTGACGTACGCAGCGAGGCAGGCCGCGTCGCGGAGCGACGCTCGACAAGCCAGATGGTCGCGCTCCTGCGGCAGTTGGAGGCTGCCTGCAGCGGAATTATTGGCGCAGGCCCGGCGGGGAGGCGGGCAGGCCGTCCCGTTCGGTGCGGGCCTGGGCCGGTAGGCGCCGGGGCGGAGTCCAGCTGTAGACGTCCGGGGTGAAGGCGTGCAGACGCTTCAGGAGCCTGGCGGTCGACCAGGGCCAGCAGAAGGTGTTGACGCCCGGGAGGCCGAAGTAGTAGCCCGATCCGCCGGTGGTGTTGTAGACGGTGGTGTCCAGCGCCTTGTGCAGCGCCTTTTGATGGGATTCTTCGGCTTCGGGCTTGACATCCAGTGCGGCGTATCCGTTGGTGCGCAGGTGGGTGAGGGCGGCGGTGATGTAGCGGAGCTGTGCTTCCAGGACGGTGGGAACGGCGCTGGTGCCGGTGAGCAGGTTGGGGCCGATGAGGAGAAAGAGGTTGGGGTATCCGCTGACACTGGTGCCCAGGTAGGCGCTGCGGTTGTCGGCCCAGGTCCGGGCCAGTGTGGTGCCGTCGGAGCCGTGCAGTTGGCGGGCCAGGGGGATGTCGCCGACGTGGTAGCCGGTGGCGAGGACGATGACGTCGGCGCGTGCGCGGGTGCCGTCGGCGCCGATGACGTGGGAGCCTTCGACGGCGGCTGCGCGGGTGGGGTGCAGTCGCACGTTGGGCTGGGTGAGGGCGGGGTAATAGGTGTCGGAGGTGATCAGGCGGCGCCCCCCGAGGCGGTGGTCGGGAGTGAGTGCCCGGCGCAGCGCCCGGTCCGGGACGGAGTTGCGCAGGTGGAGGCTTGCCACGGCCTCCAGGGGCCGTAGCAGGCGGGGGTGGCGTAGGGGTACGGCGATTGCTTCCTGGGTCCAGTGGTGCAGGCCGCGTAGTGCGCGGCGTGCTGCCGGGTGGCGTCCGAGGAAGCGGTGGAGGCCGGCGGGGAGCGGGAAGTCGGGTTTTGGGAGCACCCACTGGGGTGTGCTCTGGAAGACGTCGACGTGTGCCGCCTTCGGCTGGATCTCGGGCAGGAACTGGACGGTGGATGCCCCGGTTCCCACCACCGTGACGCGGCGTTTGGTCAGGTCGGTGTCGTGGTTCCAGTCGGCCGAGTGAAAGAGGGTGCCGGGGAAGGTGTCAAGGCCCGGGATATCGGGAGTGCGGAGCCTGTGCCAGGGGCCGGTGGCGACGATCACAGTCCGAGCGGTGTATGGCCCCGTCGTGGTCTCCAGGTTCCAGCGGTGCGTGTCCGGTTCCCAGCGGGCGCTGAGCACCTCGGTGTTGTAGCGGATCGCCTCGCCCACGCCGTGCATGGCCGCAGTGGTCTCGAGGTAGCCGAGGATCTCGGACCGGTCGGCGAAGCACCGGCTCCAGGGGTGGGGGGCAAAGGAGTACTCGTACAGCATTGACGGCACGTCGCATCCGCATCCGGGGTAGGTGCTGTCGCGCCAAGTCCCGCCGAGGCGGCCGGACTTTTCGAGCGCCATGACGTTGTCGACGCCCGCCCGGCGCAGTGCGATCAGGGCGGCTACCCCGGAGAGGCCGGCCCCGATCACGAGGACTTCCATCTGCAGACGACCGTCGGTACTTCCCCCGGCCACGGGCGCTCCCTACGTGCCTAGCGAGCGCCCGGGCCGTTGCCGGACTTACCCATGCCTCATACGGGTGGTCTTGCTGGATCAGGTGAAAGGCTCCGTCTTCTTCTGTGGTTGGCTGCCGGCCATGACGATGAGGGACGAGTTGTCCTGGTACAGCGGTCCGGAACCGGCCGTCGACGGGGCGGGGCCGCATCTCCCCTACCCCAGCGGCTGGTTCTGCCTGGCACGCTCACGCGAACTCGCCCCCGGCAAGGTCCTGACGCGCCGCTTCATGGGTGAGGACATCGTCCTGTACCGCACCCGCGACCGTCGGCCTCGCGCGGTGCGTCCCTACTGCCCGCACCTCGGCGCCCATCTCGGAGCGGGCGGCACTGTCCAAGGGCAAAACCTGGTGTGCCCCTTCCACCGCTTCGCCTTCGCCCCCGACGGCACGTGCGTGAGCACGCCCGCCGGCCCGCCACCACGCGCCCGCCTGCAGCACCACACCATCAGCGAGCACAACGGCTTTGTCTTTGCCTGGTACGAACCGAACGGCGCTCCACCCGCCTGGGAAGTACCCGAAACCGTTCAGGCCGGGGTCGTGCCGACAGCCGCCTGGAGCACCGAGGTGCACACCTACGCCCAGGAAATCATCGAGAGCACCCTCGACTACAGGCATCTGCCCGTCCTGCACCACGTGGCCGTGGAGGAACTCGAACCGCCGACGTGCCAGGACGCATTCCTGCGCATGCGCCTGCGCCTCGGGCCGGACCGGCCCGCCGCCCTGAAGCACATGGTCCAGGCCGACCATTCGTTCCTCATGGCGGGGCTGGGGTACCTCCGGGTCGAGCTCCCGCCGCCCTCGCTTGGTCTCGTCAGTTACCTATGGGCCATGCACACACCGACCGGCCCTCGACGCACCCGCATGCTCGTGGCCGCAGGCTGCGCGGACATCCGCAAGACGGACGCTACCGAAGCGTCACTCCCACGACGTTGCCTGCACCGAGCCTTTGCTCAAACAATGCTGAGGACAGCGGTCAGCAAGGTCCACCAGGATCTGAAGATCTGGAACACCAAACGTTACGAGCCACAGCCCCGCCTCGCAGCGAGCGACGAGGCCATCGGCCTCTTCCGCCACTGGGCCCGCCAGTTCTACCCAACACCCTGAAAAACGACAGGCTTGGCCCACTTCATTGGCTACAGCCCGAACTGGTTCATCAGACCAGCCCGCAGCCGCAGCCGCCATCGGGGGCACATCCTCAGCGGTGACGTCCACCCGCAAGTTCGACGTTCGTTCCGCTGCCCCCCGGAGCAGGACACGCCCGCCAAGCCCTCCAAGGCGGCCTCCGGAGCCTTCGACCGGGGGCCGGTGTACGCACGGCTCCCGACGAGGAGCCAGCCATACCCCGCCACCGGGCGCAACGGAAACGTCCGGCCGATCGCTCGCCGGCGGCCACACTGGAGCCATGAGCAAGCACCGCTTCAGCGTTGACCAGACCGGCACCGGCTGTACCCCGAGCCATACCCACACGTACCAGTACCGCCACAAGCTCCGCTACGAGAACCCGGCCGGTGGCGCCTGGACCAGCCCCGAGGGACACACACTGCGCACTCCGTGCGGTCTCACCGTCGTGACCTGTGCCTGCGGCCTCGCCACCGAGGCGCTGCCGAGCGACGACGCGCGGCTCGTCTACGAGGAACACCGCAATGCGATCCGCGACGAGATGACATGAGCAGCGGGCTCCGCCGCCAGGGTGCCATGCCATCGCAGGCGAGGCGCTCAAGTGCTCTGGCATCGCAACGCCACCGCGATGCCGCCGCAACCCGTGCCGCGACGGTCGGCTCTCAGCCACCGGGCCCCCTCGCGACGGGCTCAGCCCAGTTCAGGAACTGTGCCGGGGCGGTAGCCGGTGCGATCGATGGCGTTACCCGGGACTCGACCGGGATTTCCCGCTGATCGCCAAGCTGCGGCAGCAGCGCAGGACGGTCATTCTGATCGGCTTCGAGGAGCGCACCGACTTCATCCTGATCAACGCGAAAGCCGCGCAGGAAGCCATCCTGCGCACCATCTCCGAGCGCATCGGCGACGCTCCGCTGACGGTCGGCGGCTGGCCTGCCATTCCTCGCAAGATCGCTGTCGCCAACGGCGACGGCGACGGCACAGGCGTCACCGTCCCGCCCTGCGACACGGCCCTGCCCCAGGAACACAGGGTTCTGAGGAGGGCCGCACCCTACTGGTCAGCGCGTCGGGGGCGGTCGCAGCCCCATGCGCAGGGCGTCCGGCTTTGCCGGCCCCGGGACGGCTCAGGGCAGGTAGTAGGGGCGGTGGTGGGCGGCGACGGGGGGTGACTGGAAGGTCCATGCGCCCGTCGGCGGGGTGTTGCCGATGAGGTGGGTGAGGTCCTGGCCGAGGGCGCCTGTTTCGTGGTGGACGGTGAGGCGTGCGCGGTCGGATGCGGCGGGCACGGTCAGGTCGTACCAGTGGTAGGGCTGGTAGACGTTCATCGGCCCGGCCAGTGCCTTGCCGCCGGGTTCGGTCCCGTAGCCGGTGATGGGGGTGTTGTTGGCAGTGACCGGCCGCAGAGTGTTCAGGTCTGCGGAGAAGGAGAACAGTGCCACGTCGCGCTGTTGGATGCTCCCGTCGGAGGCGAGGTCGGCTGCGTGGCAGCGGATGTTCCAGGTCTCGCCGGCGGGGCCGTTGGGCGAGGGCATGTCGGCCTTGAACCAGCCGGGGTATTTCGGTTCCGCGTACAGTACGCGCCCGGCGTCGATGGCCAGGGGGTTGTCGCACAGGACGTGGATGCGGGCGATGCCGAGAAGCTTGCTCTGGTCGTAGCCCTGCGCGTACTGCGGGTAGCTCACCTGCGGCAGCCGGTCCGCGGCCGCCGTCGGGTAGGCGATGATGTTGACTTCGATCTCCTGGGTGATGCCCCCGCCGGACGGGTACTGGGCGAAGTACAGCTGGTAGTTGAGCGAGACCAGCGCCTGGCCCCCGAAGTCCGCCGCCGTCAGTGCCGGATGCTGCTTGGCCAGCACTTCTCGTACCGGTCCTGGATCGACGAGGAAGTCCACGCCGATGTTGTGCAGGGCTCCGTAGTGGAAGGGCAACTGGTAGGGCGCGGCGACAGGCGGCAGGGGAAGGGGGCTCACGGGGCGGCTCCAGGGGCTTGGGGTGCGGCGAGGGTGACGGGCCGGTCGCGATCCGCCAAGTCGGCTTCGATCCGCTCGCAGCTGCGCAGGGCGAGGGCGGCCATGGTCAGGGTGGGGTTGGAGGTGGCGACTGACGGCATGCTGCCGCAACCCACCGCGTACAGGCCGGGGTGGTCCCAGCAGCGCTGCCATTGATCGACGACGGAGGTCTCCGGGGAGCTGCCCATGATGGGCGTACCGGCGCCGTGCCCGGCGCCGCGGTAGCCGTAGATCCGGCCGCCGTGTTCGAAGCGGCCGGGCCAGGCGGGCGCACTGAACTCGGTGTGGTCCTCGGCTCCCAGAAGAGTGAAGATCTGGTCGGAGACCTCCTTGGCGGCGGCCATACCGTCTTTGACGTGGTTGTCGAGGTTGTATGTCACGCTGCCGCGGGTCGAGGGTGACCCTGTTGGCGGGGTCCGCGCTCTGCTCCATCTCGAACTGCAGGGTGAACTGCCGTCCGATGCGGTCCGACACCGCCCGGCGCAGCTCGCTTCCCCGCAGCCCTCGGCCGTCCGTGCCGTGCAGCAGCTCCGCGACGTCGGTATCGACGGGGCCCTTGGCCCACACCCAGCCCCAGTTGCCGATCTCGATTCGGAACGGGGCGCGCAGGCGGCGGCCCGGGCCGGCTCTGAATCCCTCGATCCCGGAGGTGGAGCCCGGCCCCCGGTACGGACCGATCTGCTCGGGCATGAGCCCCCAGGTCAGCAGCACAGGGTGGTCCATGAGGTTGCGGCCCACCTGCCCGCTGCGGTTCGCCAGGCCGGACATGAGCAGCAGCTTGGCGTTCTCGATCACGTGCGCGGCCAACACCACTACGTCGGCGCTCGCCGTGTGGACGGTCACGGGCCCGAAGTCCGGCTGTCCCCTGTCCGCTGCCGGGTAGGAAAGGTATTCGACGCCGGTGGCCCGGCCGTTTCCGTCCACGAGTACCCGCCTGGCCACGGCCCGGTCGACCAGGGTGACTGAGGCGCCCCAGCGCGCCTGCGTCTTGAGCGGGGTGTACTTGGCGTGCGCCGGGCAGTGGGGAATGCACATCGCATGGCCCACACACCGGTTGCCGGCCTCGGGGCGCCCCTGGGCGCCGACGGGTACGTACCCCGCCCCGCCACCGTAGCCCGGATGAGGCACACCGTTACGGGCATGCGGAGTGCCCACCGCCCGCAGCTCCACGCCTCCCCCAGCGGCCGGATCCGCGACCCGCTGTCCGTCCAGACGCTGCGCCATCACCCGGTCCAGCCGGCTAGGAGCAATGGCGCGCATCGGGAAGACATAGCCGTCAGGGAAAGGCAGGCCGACATGGGCGTGTTGCTCCTCGGCGTCGGCGGACACCCCCATCTCGTGCTCGGCAGTCCGGTAGTAGGGCTCCAGGTCCGTGTAGGACAGGGGCCAGCTGCGTCCGTAGCCGAATGCCTCGGTGTCGAAGTCCTCGGGGAGCATCCGCGGTGTCAAACCGGTCCAGATATTGCCGGTGCCGCCGTTGACCCGCAGATACCCGCTGGCGTAAGGGAGTTCGCCGTCCTGAATGAGGTACCCGCCCGCGCGATAGCCGCCGTCCTCAAGCCCCCTCAGGTCGGTGACCTCTGGCCAGGCGACAGCCCCGTGCGGGGTGTACGGGGAGCTGGGCACCTTCGCCGGCGCCACGAAATACCTGCCCAGAGCATCCCGGTGCCCCCGCTCGGGATCAGGTTCCCTGACCCCGGCCTCCAGCACCAGGACCCGGCGACCACGATCGCCCAGATGCCGGGCCACGAGGGAGCCGGCGATCCCGCCACCGACCACGATCACGTCGTACCGGCCCGGAACGCTCATCACCCCGCCTCCGTACGGTCGACGGCGCCGGCCGGAGGCTCGGCCCAGCTTCCGAAACCCGTCGGGGAAGTCCCCGGAGCGCGGCCGCCCACAGCACGCCACACCAAGCCGGACGCGTACGCCTGTGGCGACACGACGAACGGCCCGCTCCTCCCAGGGATCCCCGGCCAACTGCCGGTGTACCAAAGATGGATCACCGCCCTGGCCGCCTCCTGAAGCTGCGCCTCGGAGGAATCGGGCTCGGCGGCAAGACGCGCGTAGTGGCCGGGTCCGAACTGCTGCAACACGATGGCCAGGTACTCCTGCGCCATGCCGAGCGCGCGCAGTTCGTCACCGTCGAAACCGGTCAGTGCGGCCGAGAGGGCTACGAAGCCGTCCAGGGTGCCCATGCCGTCTCCAGCGCCGTTCCCGTCATCCTGCACTGCGTGCACCACGTCCCCTTCCGTACGTGTTCCGTACGTGCCGCCGGGCCGCCGGGCCGTGCACCGCCCTCGTCTCCGCGATCAAGCACGGTGATCAGCACTGCCCCGGCGCGGTACCCCGTATGCGCCGACACCCTTGAGAGGCCTGATCTCACGCTTTATGGGCCGGAACCGCGATTCATCTGACAAAAGCCAGCGGTTGGCCAAGAGCTCCCCACGGCCGGGAGGGCCTCGCGATCTGAGGCATGCTCCCGCAGAAAGCCACGCCCCGGGCAGGGACTGTCTCACGGGTTTCTGCTCGCCCACTCGTGCACACGTTCGCCCATGCGGGTGGAATTCCAACAGCCGGCACTGCTCCCCCAACTCGGATACGACTGGGCCTGAGCGAGTAGCGGGCGATCAGCCGGAGTGGCCTTTACGGAGCGGGGGCCTCTGGCAAGGGGAGGGTGCGCCCGAGACGTGTCGGCACCTACTCGGTGAGCACCGCCTGCATGACCTGCTTGGCGATCGGGGAGCCGAGCTTGCCGCCGGAGATGTCGTCGCGCGAGATGTCCATGTCCGTCGGGTCGATGAAGACGGCCACCGCCACCGAGGCGCCGTCCGCGTTCTTGCCGTACGAGACGAACCAGCCGTATGGCACCTCGTCGTCGACGTTGACGCCACGCTGCGCCGTTCCGGTCTTTCCGCCGACGGTGATGCCGTCGATCAGCGCTCCCTTGGCGCTGCCTTCGCGGGCAGTGAACTCCATCATCTCGCGCACGCTGCCGGCGGTCTCCTCGGAGATCGCCTGGCTCTTGAGCTTCGGCTCGTGCTTCTCGATCGGCGACAGGTCGGGGCCGATCAGCTTCTCGACGATGTACGGCTGCATCAGCTTGCCGCCGTTGGCGATGGCGGCCGTCACCATGGCCATCTGCATCGGCGTGCTCGTGAGGCTTCCCTGGCCCATGCCGGTCAGCGCCGTTCCCGGCTTGTCGAGGCGCTCCGGGTAGAGGCTCTTGTTCGCCAGCAGGTCACCGAAGTCCTCGGAGTAGACGTCCTCGTTGAAGCCGAACTTCTGCGCCGTCTCCCTCATTTTGTCCGGGCCCAGCTTGGACGCGGCGTCCAGGAAAACGTTGTTGCAGGAGTACTGCATGGCCGTCTTCAGCGATGCATTGCCGCATACGCCGTCACCGGCCTCGCTGCCGATCCGGTTCGTGGAGAGTGGCAGGGGATACGGTGACGGCGCGTCGGACGAGGCGTCAATATCCGTGACCACACCGTGTTCCAGGGCGGCGGCAGCCGTAAGGATCTTGAAGGTTGAGCCGGGTGGGTAGGTCTCGCGCAGTGCGCGGTTTGCCAGCGGCTTGCTCTTCTCGGCGCCGAGCGCCTTGAACCGGTCGCCCTCCTTGAATGTCATCCCGGCGAACACCGACGGGTCGTACGATGGCGCGGAAGCCAGCGCGAGCACCTTTCCGGTATCCGGTTCGAGTGCGACGACCGCGCCGCGCGCGCCGAGGCCGGTCAGCCCCTTGTACGCGGCCTTCTGTGCCTTGGGGTCGATGGTGGTGACGACGGAGCCGCCGCGCAGCGGCTTCCCGGTGAGGACGTCCCTCGCACGCTGGAACGCGAACCGGTCGTCCTGGCCGCTGAGCACCGAGTCGTACGTCTTCTCCAGCAGGGACATCCCCATGGCCTGGGAGGCGTAGCCGGTGACGGGGGCGTACATGGGACCGTCCGTGAAGGTCCGCTTGTACTTGAAGTCCTGCCCCGGCACTTGCTTCGAGCCCGTCACCGGGCGGCCCCCTACGATGATGTCCCCGCGTGCCTGCGCGAACTGGGCAATCTTCACCCGCCGGTTGTCCTTGTGCTGCGCGAGGTTCTCCCCCTGCACGAACTGCACCCAGTTGACGCGCAGCAGCAGAGCCATGATCAGGATTCCACAGAAAATCGCCACGCGTCTCAGCGGCCTGTTCATTTGATGCCCCACCCCTCCACGCCCGCTCTACCGCATGCGTGTCCGAAAAGACCTTCCGGGGAGAGACGATGAACAGGAAGATCTGGTTGCGTGCAGAGGCGGCCCAGCAGACGAGGACACACCCGGGCAGACGCCGGCTGCGAGATCTGCGGGAACCTTGGGCCGACGTGGGGGCGCGGACGTCATCGGTGCACCGGGGCCGAGTGGTGGCCGGGGGTGTCACCGCCGTGCCCCCACAACAGGCCGCCGCAGGTCAGCGGCACGCCGACCACGCCGAGCCCGTACCGGGTGCCAGGCAGCCAGCCGGGACCGTCGACCTTGACGAAGGTGCGCATCCGGGCGCGCCGGACCAGACTCACACCAAACGAACTGGAACCGGTGGTCGGGCTGGCCGCCGAGCGCGTGCTGCTCGCGGACCAGGTCGCTGCGGCCAAGTACGGGACCGACTCGCCCATCGACGATCCCTCCCGGGAAAAGCAGGTGCTGGACGTTATGGCCGAGAAGGCACGCGGCATGGGGCTGGATCCGGCCGAGGCGACGGCGGTCTTCAAAGACCAGATCGAGGCGAACAAGCTAGTCCAGCGGCAACTCTTCCGGGCCTGGGACAGCGGCACCGCCCGGCCGCCCGAGCACCGGCCGACGCTCGCCGAGATCCGGCCGTTGATCGACAGCGTCAACCACCGGCTGCTCGCGGAGCTGTCCGCCACGGATGCCTTGCGAGACGGACCTCGCTGCGTGGTCCGTCTGGTCACGGCCGAACGGAAGGCAGCCGGGCGGCTGCGGTTGAGCCCCCTGCACGAGACCGGGTTGCTCAGGGCGCTGCCTTCTGTGTGCCGGGTACGCTGAACCAATCCCGCTGAACCGGTGGCTGAACCAGGCCCCCACAGACCGCGGAACCATAGGTGCGAGTGCCCCCTTCCCTATGTGCGCATATCGGCATACACCGCGCGGCTACTGGAGCGCGGGTGACCGCGGCGGCTACCCGAGCATCCTCCGTTCCTGCCGCGCTGAGGCCGGGCATCCCGCTCACCGGACTGCACGCGGCGGACGAGCTGCCCGCGACACCGGCCCTGGGCAAGCGGCCTACAGCCGGACGTAGCTGCGCAGGAGCCCGTCGCCGGTTGCGTACTGGAAGCGGAAGCCGCACTGTGCCAGCAGCCGGTCCGCCCGGTCCTGCGGATAGACACGGAACTGGCAGCGCTGGTGCGCCACGACCTCGCCCTCTTGCCGCACAAAGTAGTCCTTGAGGTACCGGTCGTCCTCCACCGCTCGGATTTCCTGGGCGTACTCCAATCCGCCGGGTAACGGCCGGTGGTAGTCGCGGTGAGCCTGCTGGACGGCGAGCAGCAACGGCGCGCCGGGCCGGAGGGCGGCGGCAAGGTTCTTCAGCGCCCTGGAGTCGTCGTCCTCCTCCAGGAGATGGCTGCACAGCGAGGTGTTGTCCTCGTCCTGAACGCAGTACCAGACCCCGCCGACGGAGTAGGCGGCGTCGAAGGCCCGCGGGGCCATCATCTCCAGGATGTCCTGCCGGATGAGCCGCACCCGGTCCCCGAGCCTGGCGCGCGCCTGTGTGAGCATGCTCTCGGTGTGGTCGATTCCGGTGATCCGCAGGCCGGCCCCGCTCAGCTCCATCAGCCTTTCGCAGACCAGTCCGGTGCCGACACCGAGTTCCAGGATTTCCTTGTGATCGCCGAGCTGAGTGACGAGGGTGCGAGCGTAGGCGCCGTAGTCGTAGTAGCCCGAGGTCATGATGAGGTCGTAGTGCCGCGAGAGTGCGGTGTATGAGTTAGCCACGCGCGGCACCGTAGCCGTCCCAACTCACCGCCAATAGGGCGCGATTGAGCCTCTGCAGGAGGGTAGGTGGGGTTGCGGCCAAGTGCGCGGTCAATGAGAGCGGCGCGATCAGACACTGCCCCTGAGAGGGAAACAGGCCGATGCGGCTCACCGACGCCGAGCGACAGCAGATCGGGTTCATGTTTGGCAACGACCTGCCCCTGCCCGGCACCCGGGCCGGGGCAGAGTCCGCACCGGCTGACGCGGACGCGGACCAGGACATGGTCGAAGTGGGTGCAGTCGCTGACCTTCCCAGCGGTGATCGCGAAGGCCGGCGGCTGACCCTGCCCGTCACAGGCCGGATGGATCCTCGTGTCAGCCCGCCGCGGAACGTCCTTGAGGCGCGCCGGTCACCACCAGGTTCCCGTCCGGGGTGCGCCGCGCGACGTGGCCGGTGCGGAAGTAGCCGTCGGTGGTGAAGGAGCGTGCGTTGTGGTCGGGCGCCCGGTAGTAGCCTCGCAGGGTGTACGGACCGCGGGCGAGGAGTTCGCCGGGCTCCC
This sequence comes from Streptomyces sp. ISL-96, assembly GCF_018614035.1. Taxonomy (GTDB): domain Bacteria; phylum Actinomycetota; class Actinomycetes; order Streptomycetales; family Streptomycetaceae; genus Streptomyces. The sequence continues at coordinate 2,836 of NZ_JAGGPA010000090.1, read as the reverse complement.
CGTCAGGCACGTCCTTGCCGTCGACGTCGACAATGCGGATCTCATCGTCGGGCGAGAGCGGACAGCCCTGCGTGGTGAGCACGGTCTCGTCCGGATCGGCGAGCCGGGTGAGGGTGATCAGCCCCTCAGCCATGCCGAAGACCTGCTGCAGGCGGCAGCCCAATTCGGGGCCTATCCGTTCGGCGGTCGCCCGGTGCAAGGGCGCGCCCCCGCCGATCTGCACGAGACGCAGACTGCTCAAGTCGGCCTGGACCGTGGGCAGTACGTCCAGCCAGAGCTGGGCGACGGCGGGCACCACCGACGTAATGGTGGCCCGCTCCCGACCGATGGCCGCGAGGCATTCGGCGGGTTCCGGGTTCTCGACCAGGACCACGGTGCCGCCGACGGAGAGGGTGCCGACGATGCCGGGGCAGCCGAAGGCGAGGTTGGAATCGGCGGGCAGCGCGGCGAGGTACACGTCGTTCTCGGTGAGCGACACCAGCTCGGCGGCGGCCCGAACCTGGTAGACGTAATCGTTGTGGGTGCGCGGAATGAGCTTGGGCGCCGCGGTGGTACCGCCGGAGAGCAGGAAGAACGCCACCTGGTCGGCGCTCTGCGCAAGCGCCGGCGCGGGCGGGGCGTCGATCGAGCCCAGCGGGAAGTAGTGGCAGCCCGACGGGTCGGTCCTAAGGCCGCCGTACGGGGACGAGGCGCCCGGCCCGTCAAGGGTGAACACCCGCCGCAGGAAGGACCCTTGGGCCGCGATGTCCGCGGCCATCGCCGGGTGGTCGAAGCCCTGGTACGTCGAGGGGCCGACGTAACCGACGGCCTGCGTGACCCGCACGAGGTGGGACACCTCGGACGCGCGGTGCGAGACCAGGCAGAACACGGGGACCACGCCGACTCGCATCAGCGCGAACACGGTGATGACGAACTCGGGAACGTTCGGTAGCTGGACGACGACCCGCTGCCCGGGACGGAGGCCGCGCAGCCGGAATCCGGCGGCCATGCGGTCCACGCGCCGGTTCAGGTCCGCGTACGTGATGCGGGTGCCGCCGTGCACGAGCGCGGTTCGCGGTCCGTACTGCATGGCCCAGCCGCGCAGCAGGTTGTCCAGCGTATTGCCACGCCAGTGCCCGGCCGCCCAGTAGCGGTCGACGAACTCCTCGGGCCAGGGCGTGCAGCCGCCGAGCATGGATGTCATACGCTTCCTTCTGTACAAGTTAAGGGCAGGCCACCCGGTGTTCAGCCGGGTCAATGTCGCAATGCGACCGCATATCGCCCCCTTCTCAACGCGCCGGGGATCAACCACGCCGTCTTGACCTTGGCAATCCAAGCTGTCAACACCCCCTACACGCAATGTGCTTTACAACCCATGGATGCCGAATTCCATCAGAAGAAGGACCAATGAGCGCCGCTGACCAGCAGGAATGGTCGGAGCTCAACCCAACTAGGCCCCCGTAATGAGCGCGATGCGCACGCAGGTGCTGTACGTCGTCGCGGGCTGATGCTCAGGGACCGCGCGCTCTGCCACCATGTTCTCCACCGGCAGCTCAGTCGCGGTCTGACGGCCTTGAGCGCAGATGCAACCGCATGCACGGTGATGGTCGACCTTCGGCCTCAAAAGGGGTCACAGGCTGGGCTAGGAACAGCTGCCAACAAAGACTAGGGACCCTGGTGCCGCATGGCACCAGGGTCCCGGGAAAGCAACACCATCTACCGGCTACTTCTGTGCCGGGTACCTGTTTCCACATCTCCGCCAGGGGAATCGACGGGAACGCGGGGATCGCGAATGCGTGACCGGGGACCACCTACCTTCCGGGGCCTTCGGTACCCGAGCGGACTCTTCCTCGCCCGGGCGATCCTGATGGCGTCTACCTCCTTCTTTCCTTGCGATCAATCTGTCGTACTGCTGGAACTGCGGGACTGCTCGCGGCCCCTTGTGGGCCACCGGCCCGGCAATCAGCGACAAGACCCCTGCATGCGTCCGGCCCTGCCACTCCACCGCCGTGCCACAATCCGCCCCTGTGGGCCGTCCGGCCCGGCAGCCAACCCGAGGACCCTGGCGCATCCGGCCCTCAGGTTCCGCTGCCGTGCCACAACTCGCTTGAACCTGCATACGCGGCAGTTCATCCCTGCCGCGCCTCACTTGCCGTCCTGGCTACGAACAAAACCCTACCCGATCAAACGGCAATGTCTACTACCGCCACGGCAGATTTCTTTCCGTTGGAGACAACAGGATTCCGCCGTCCCCGTGTGGAAGCTGCTCGAGCGGGCACGCTACCCGTTCTGCAAAGCGGTACAACCAATCCAGGTGGGGTGTACGTGCATGAACGACACAAAGATCACCAACACGGTTGCCTCACACCGAACGACGGGCGACAGCACAGCTGACATCCGTCGGACCCGCGAGATCGCCCGCGCATTCACCAACAGCCTCAGCCCGGCACTCCGAACAGACGTGGCGGACACCCTCGTCCTGGTCGTGTCCGAACTCGTCACCAACGCCCTACGCCACGGCGGCGGCCACTACACCCTCGAACTGTCCGCCAGCCCCGACACGGTGAGCGCCGCAGTCACCGACCCCAACCCCTCGCCCCCACGCGAGGTCACCCCCGACCTCAACGGCGGCAGTGGAGGCTTCGGCTGGCACATGGTCCGCCGCCTGACCGACACCGTGACCATCACACCCGGCCCCGGCCCCGGCAAGACCATCAACGCCCTCATCGCCCGGACTCCTCGCCAATCGGCGGAGTAGCCCGCGGGGGCAGAGAGACAACGGCCCCGGCGTCCGACAGCGCAAACGGGAACGGTGGCCTATTCGGCGGCACCGGCTGATGCACCAGGCCCTCCGCGG
>NZ_JAGGPA010000089.1 GCF_018614035.1 Streptomyces sp. ISL-96 | reverse complement strand
GCCCGCCCCCGACCGGCTGCCTCTGCCCCCCGCCGCGTACCCCGTACCGGGTGTACGGCTGCTGCGCGGCGCCGTCTACTCCGCCCCGGCCGGCACCCGCCCCCTGGAGCTCGACCTGTGGCTGCCCGAAGAGCCGCAGGGCGCGCTGCCGGTCATCGTCTACATTCACGGCGGCGGCTGGCGCACCGGTACGCGCGGGGACATGGGGCCGCGCATGCGTGACTGGCGGCCCGGACCCTTCGCCCGGCTGGCCCAGGCCGGGTTCGCCGTCGCCAGCGTCGACTACCGCCTCAGCGGTGAGGCGCTCTTCCCCGCCCAACTCGACGACGTCACCGCCGCCCTCACCTGGCTCCGCGCCCGCGCCGGTGAACTCGGCCTGGACATCGGCCGTTTGGTGACCTGGGGCGAATCCGCAGGCGCCCACCTCGCCGCCCTGCTCACGCTCACCGCCCCGGTCCGCGGCTGCGTTGCCTGGTACGGGCCGACCGACCTCACCACGATGCCCGCCCAGGCCACGCCCGGCGCGTACGACCCCGCCGACCCGCACACCCGCGAAGCCCTGCTCATCGGAGCGGCGATCGCCGACGCACCCGCCCTCGCCCGAGCGGCCAGCCCGGTCACCTATGTCACCACCGACGCACCGCCGTTCCTCATCCTCCACGGCACCGACGACGCCGCGATCCCCCTGGCCCAGGGCGAACAGCTCGCCGCCGCCCTGCGCGACGCCGGTACGGAGGTGGACTTCCGCCCCGTCCCCGGCGCCGACCACGCGTGGCTCGGCCTGTCCGACGAGGACGTCGAGCGGTGCTTCCACACGTCTCTCGAATTCGCCCGCGCCCACACCGCGGCGTAACCACCAATGCGACTGCCTGCCCAGCCGAAGCGGCTGGGCAGGCAATGGCTCCGTACGCCCTGCTAGAGGCCGATGGTGCCCGGGCCCGCGCCCCGTATGACGACGTCCTTGATCGTCTGCGGGTCGTCGACGGTGTAGTCGTAGTAGTCCGCCGGTCCTCCACAGTCCCGCCGGTGACCGGTTCGCCGGTGTCACCGACGAAGACGTTGTTACGTTCGACGAGGTGGCCATCGGGGCCGGCGTAGCTGTTCGTCATGGGCTCTTCCGCGTCACCCCGCGTCCGTGCGGGGCGGGGAGTCGCATGAGCCGGTGCATCATCGCGTACGCGAAGCGCAGCCCGCGGTCGTCCAGCGCCCCGACAGAACGCTCGCTGGTCTCGTACGGGATGGGATGCACCCCATCCACGCCTGTCGTGACGCCCGCCTGGAACATACGGCCGCTCACAACCACCACCCTCGCCCCGGACGGTACGGCCAGCCGCCGCCCCACGGCGGCGATTTCCCCGTACCGCATCAGCACATCGGCATGGTCGAGCGTGCACAGCACCCTTTCCTGAGCAAGGTCGTGCGTTGCTGTCCCGGCCTCTCGGTCGGCTGCGGTCCGGGACCGGCGCGGGGAGCGCCCATCAGCAGAGGGACGCTCCCCAGACCGCTTCTCGCAGGAAAGGCCCACACCGCGCTCGAAGAGCGGGTTGGCGGAGTCGCCCGCCGCGGGTGGTCACTGACTTGCGGGCACCGTGTCCTCGAAGGTTGTGCCTGCCGCCCTATAAGCGACGATCTTCGTGGCGACCTGGGCCGGAGTCAGTACCTGGTCCTTGACGTGCAGCACGTAGTCGACCTTCTGGTCGTAGGCGCGTGGTGTGGTGCTGGTCTGGCCCGCGAGGTCGATGAGCCACTGGTTGAAGTTGATGGACATCGGCCGTTCGGGCAGGTAGCGGGCGTCGTGACGGCCGAACTCCTGGCCGTCGACGTAGTAGGTGATGTTGCTGTCGTTGATGGTGACGACGAGGTCGTGCCAGCCGGCGTAGCTGGTGCGGGACTCCGAGTGCTGGTTGACGGCCTCCCAGGGGTCGGGCCGGTAGGTCTCCCACGATGTGGTGTAGAGGATGTTGGCGGGCTCGCCCCAGCCGCCGTTGGGCAGGTACTCGAAGTCGTACTCGGCGTAGTCGTCCGCCATCGGGGCCTTGAGGTCGTTGATGGTGAAGAACGTCTGCACGACGCGGTTGCCGTCGGGCCCCGACTTCGGCGCGTCGGAGAAGCGCACCCGGGCCGCGTAGGTCCCGTTCTTGAACTTCGTTGCCTTGGTGAGGACTTCGGTGTGCTTCGTGGACTCAGGGGTGCCGGCTGTCGAGGTCTCCAGGTTCATGATCGAGTTGGTTCCCTCCTTGGCGAAGGTGACGTTCTGCGCCGCCCAGGTCGCGCCCGGCACCCCCGGCCCGCCCGCGTTGGACCGCACGCTCCAGCCGTGGGCGCCGATCGCCGGATCGGTGTGCGAGGTGTAGTTGAAGTCGTCGAAGAGGGTGGCGCCCCCGGTCGGCGGATCGGTCGGGCCGGGGCCCGGTCCCGGGTCGTTGCCCTCGGGCGCCGTTCCCCACACCGGCGTACCGCCGACACTGGCGGTGACCTTGGACCAGTTCCCGTACGCCGTCTGGGCGGGCCCGAAGGAGTAGTCGTCGTTCTGGTTCAGCGGCTGCCAGTTGGAGCGGTGGAAGCGCAGCTGCATGTCGCCGGTGTTCGCGCCCGGCGCGAGAGTGCCGGCGCCGGCGGTGAAACCTATCTCCAGGTAGCGGTCGGCGGTGGCGGTCGGCCGGGCCAGGGTGCCGAAGGTGCCGGTGATGTTGGCACAGCCCTTGACCGCCCAGGAACAGGCGAAGGTGTACGAGGCGCCGGCGTCGGCCTTGAAGTAGTACCGGATCTTGACCTGGCTGAGGGAGACCGGGGCGCTCCCGGTGTTGACGGCTTTGAACCAGGGCTCGGCCTGGTCGCTGCCGGCGGCGCTCTGCCGGTACTGGACTGTCAGTGACTCGCCGGCGGCGACAGCGGGCGCCGCCGACAGGGTGGCGCAGCCGAGGCCGGCCACGAGGGCGGCGGCCAGGGCCGCGCGTATCCGTGTGGTGCGCGCTCTCTTGCTCCTGCTGATGTTGATGCTGGTCACTTGGTGTTCCTCTCAGGACGAAGGATCGCGGAGGGGCGGCTCGGCACTCCGAGAGCGTCGAGCCGGGTTCTGTGGTGGTGCAGCCGTGCCTGGAATCCGGGCCAGTCGTGGCCGCCGGACCAGGCGGTGTCGGCCAGTGCGCACAGCCGGGGAAAGGCGAGGTACTCGGCGTGCGCGGCGGTGGCGACGTACTCGGTCCACAGCTGCGCCTGGGTGCCGAGCACCCGTGCGGCGGCTGCCGTCTCCCAGTGGGAGGGTGCGGGTTCGGTCGCGTACACGGCCGGCAGGTCGACTGCGTCGCCCGACTGGCCGGGCGGTTCGTCGGGGCGGTCGGACTGCGGGTAGTCGAGGTACGTGGAACGGTGCGGAGCCATGATCACGGGCTGACCGCGGCAGGCCGCCGCCAGCCCGTGTACCTCGTCGCGCCAGGCCAGGACGGCGAAGGACTCGGGCAGGTCGTGACCGGTCTCCGTCCACCCCAGCGGCCGCCTCCCGCGCCCGGTCAGGAAGTTCCCGATGCGCTCCATGAACCAGCCGTGGAGCGCGTCGGGGCCGTCCAGCCCTTCCTCGGCCACGCGTCGCAGGGCGGCGGGGGAGCGGTGCCATTCGGTGGTCGGGCACTCGTCGCCACCGACATGGATGTAGGGCGAGGGGAAGAGGTCCAGGACCTCGTCCAGCACGGTGCGGCAGAAGTCGAGGACCTCGTCGGTGACGCCGAGAACGGTGTCGCACACTCCCCAGCTCTTCCACACGTCAAGTCGCCGCTCGGGGAAGTTGCCGAGGTGTGGGTAGGCGGCCAGGGCGGCACGCGCGTGGCCCGGCATCTCGATCTCCGGTACGACGGTGACGCCCCGCTCGGCGGCGTACACCACCAGATCGCGTAACTCCTCGCGGCTGTACGCGCCGCCGTGCGGCACCCCCGCGACCTCCGTGAGCCTGGGGTACGCCGCGACGGGCATCCGCCAGCCCTGGTCGTCCGTCAGGTGCAGGTGCAGCACGTTGAGTTTGTGCAGGGCCAGCAGGTCGGTGAAGCGCCGCAGGAAGGAGACGGGCTGGAAGTGGCGCGCCACGTCGAGCATCGCACCGCGCCAGGCGTACCGGGGCACATCCGTGATCTCGACGCCGGGGACGGACCACCGCACGCCGCGTACCGGGTGTGCCCCCAGGGCGGCGACCGGCAGGAGCTGCCGGATGGTCTGGACACCGTGGCGCAGCCCGGCGGCGCCCGCGGCGCGCAGCAGCACCGCTTTGCCGCTGACGGTCAGGCCGTAGCCTTCCGCGCCGAGGCCGGCGAGGGCGGGGTCGAGGATGAGGACGATCCGGCCGTCCGGGGCGAGGGGCAGCGGCAGGCCGGTCGCGGGGGCCAGCAGGGTGCGCAGCAGGGCGGCGGCGGGCCCGGCCCCCGGGGTGACGCGGATCGCCGTCGTGTCGTCGAGGGTGAAAGCCCCGGCGGACCTGCTGAGTTTCGAGGGGCTCGGGACGAGCCCGGGGTCTGTGGCCGGTGGGAACACGGTGCCTCCTATCCCTTGACCGCGCCGCCGGCCAAGCCGGTGGCGACCCGGCGCTGGAGCACCAGGAAGAGGATGAGGACGGGCAGCGCGAAGAGCGTGGAGGCGGCCATGGTGGCGCCCCAGTCGGTGCCGAAGACGTTCGAGAACGAGGAGAGCCAGACCGGGAGGGTGCGGTCGTCCTGGTTCTTGATGATCAGCATGTTGGCGAAGGCGAATTCGTTCCAGGCGGTGATGAAGCCGAAGAGCGAGGTGGCGAGCAGGCCGGGCGCGAGGAGCGGGAAGGTGACCCTGCGGAACGCGGCCGCGCGGGTGCAGCCGTCGACCTGGGCGGCCTCCTCCAGTTCCTTGGGTATGGCGGTGAGGAAGCTTCGCAGGGTGACGATGGTGAACGGCAGGGTGATCATGAAGTAGACGAGGGTGAGGGTGGCGAGCCGGTCGAGCATGTCGGTGTCGCGTGCGATGACGTACATCGGGATGAGGAGCGCCTCCCAGGGCGCGACCTGCGCGATGAACACCATCAGGACGAAGCCGCGGCGGCCCTTCCAGCGCAGCCGCGCCACCGCGAAGGCCGAGCCGATCGCGACCGCCAGGGCAAGCAGCACACAGCCCGCCGTGACGATGAGGCTGTTGCGCCAGAACAACCAGAACCCGTCGGCGTTCACCGCTGCGGAAAAATGCTCCAGCGTCAGCGAGGTGGGCAGGAAGACGGGCGTCTCGGCCTGGATGTCGGGGGTGGGCTTGAAGGCGGTGAGGACCATCCAGTACACGGGAAAGACGCAGAGCACGAAGACGACGAGCGCGCCCGCGTTCAGGGGCAGCCGCCGCAGCATGCCGGACGTGGATGCGGGGAGGGGTCTCACAGCTCGGCCTCCTGCCGGAACATCTGACGGAAGTAGAGGATGAGCACGGCGATCAGGATGAGTACGGTGAGGGTCGCCGCGGCGGCTCCGAGGTCGTAGCGGTGCAGTGACCGGGCCACCTGGTAGGAGTAGACCGGCAGGGTGGTGGTCGCTCCGCCGGGTCCACCCCTGGTGACGGCCCAGATCTGGGCGAAGCACCGGAAGACCCAGATGACTTCGAGGCTCAGGATCAGCCCGAAGACGGGCCTGAGGACGGGCAGGGTGATGGAGCGGAAGATCTGCCAGTTGCCGGCGCCGTCGACGCGGGCGGATTCGAAGAGCTCGGTGGGGACCGTGGTCAGCGCGGAGTGCAGGGTGATGGCGACGAACGGCACGGACTGCCACACGACGAACAGGACCAGTACGGTGAAGGCCGCCGGCCCGTGCGCCAGCCAGGAGTAGTCCTGGAAGGAGTCGAACCCCAGCCGCACCAGCAGCCAGTTGACCACTCCCAGGCGGGAGGAGAAGAGCCACTGGAAGACGGTGGTCGTGGCGATGACGGGGCTGGCCCAGGCGAGCACCAGTCCGCTCAGGACCAGGGTCCGCATCCGCTTGCCCAACCGCTGGAGCATCAGCGCGACGACTGTGCCGATCACCATGATGAGTACGACGTTGATCCCGGTCCACCACAGCGTGCGCCGGACGACCTGCCAGAATTCGCCGTCGCGCAGGATCTCCCGGTAGTTCTCCAGACCGGCGAAGTCCGCGCCTCCGCGGATCAGTTCGGCCATCCCGTAGTGCTGGAGGGAGATCAGCAGATTGCGGGCGAGGGGGTAGGCGAGCAGGAAGGCGATGCCGACGACCGTGGGTGCGATGAGCAGGTAGGGCCACAGGGCGCCGGGAACGGTGCGTCGGCGTCCGGCCGGAGCGGAAGCCGGTGCCGGGGCTGTTGCTGCTGCTCTGGTGTCCGGGCCGGTGCGGGTGGCGGGGCGCGTCATGCTCTCTTCCCCGGCCGGGCCCCGGTCATGAGTTGAGCGTCTTGCTGATGGCGTCCGAGGCGTCCTTCGCGGCCTTCTGCCGGTCGCTTCCGGTCAGCACCGCGGTCATGTACTCCTTGATCGGGTTGGTGGCCTCGACAGCGGCCCATTGCGGGGAGTTGGGCGTCGCCCGTCCTCGCACGGCCGCCGCGGCCATGGCGGCGGTGCCCTCGTTGTCCTCCAGGGCGTCGGCCAGCGACGTCCGGTTGGGCACGTAGCTCATGGTCTTGGCCAGATCCCTCTGCCACTTCTCCCCGGCGAGCGACTTGACCACTTGGTACGCCGCGTCCTGGTGGGCGGATGCAGCGGGAATGATCAGATCCGAACCGCCCGTGAAAGTGGCCCCCGGTGTGCCCGCCGTCTCGCCGGGTATCGGGAAGAAGCCGAGCTTGCCCGCGAGGGCCGGGTTGGCCTGCTCCACGATCTTGGCGCCACCGGGAACGGCGATGATCTGGGCGACGTCCCCCTTGGCGAATACGTCCGCCTGCGGCGGCTTGGCCTCGTCGGAATCCTTGGGGCCCTTGCCCAGCGCCTGGAGCCGCTTGTAGAAATCCATGCCCCGGAGAGCTTCCGGGGTGTCGAGCGAGCCCTTCCACTGGTCACCGCTCTTCTCGGCGAGTTCTCCCCCCTCCTCCCAGATGAAGCCGGCGAGGGTGTACCAGTTCTGGCCGGGCAGATAGATGCCCTGCGTCTTGCCCCGGTTCAGCTTTTCGGTGATCCGCAGCCACTCGTCACGGGTCCTGGGCGGGGAGGTGATCCCGGCCTTCGTGAAGAGATCCTTGTTGTAGACCACGACGCGGTTGGCCGCGTACCAGGGGACGCCGTACTGCTTGCCGTTGATCTTCCCCGGCTCGGCGAGGCCGGGAAGCCAGTCACTGCCGTGCAGTTCCCCGACCTTGTCACTCAGATCCAGTACGCCGCCGCTCTGCGCGTACTGCGCTACCTGGGTGTTCCCCACCTCGATCACGTCGGGGGAGTCCGTGCTCGCCAGCGCGGCGGTGATCTTCTCGCCTATGCCGTCCCACTCCTGTATCTGGATGTCCAGGACGGTGTCCTTGTGCTGTCGCTCGAAGTCCTCTTCGAATCGCTGGAGGTAAGCGTCGGAGACGCTGTCCTTCATGATCCATACGGTCAGCGTGTCGGGACCGGCCGCCTGCTCGGAGCCGGACGACGAGGTACTGCAGGCGCTGAGCAGACAAGCGGCCGCGAGCGCCGCGGCGGTGGGGATGAAGCGGATCTTCACTGGATTCACCTCGAGAGAGAGTTGACCAGTTGGTCAACTGGGCAACGATGTGGCTCGAAGGTGGCATAGACCAATGTGGGCGTCAACCCCCTGGGGAATAAGGCTTTTTCGGTAGGTGGGGGCGCGGCGAGCGCCTAAACTGCCGTTTACCACCAGACCAGTTGTGAGCGAAGAGGCAGAGAGGTCGGAGTCATGGAGAGCAGCTCCTCACGTGCCGTACTCAAGCGGGAGCGGGTCCGGGAGTTCCTCCTCGGCCTGATCGAGGTACGCCGCCCCGGCGACGCCATCCCTTCGGAACGTACGCTCAGCGCCGAACTGGGCGTCTCCCGCCCCACCCTGCGCGCCGCCGTCGACGAACTCGTCGCTACCGGGCAGCTCGTACGCGAACACGGCCGCGGCATGTTCGTCGCCCCCGCCAAGATCATTCAGGAACTCGTCTCCGACGACGCCTCCTTTGTCGTACCCCGGGCAGGCGGCACCTGGTCCAGCAGGCTGCTGCGACTCGACACCATCCGTGCGGGTGCCCGTATCGGCCGCAAACTGCGCATCTCCCCGGCTGCCGAGGTGGTCTACATCGCCCGGCTGCGGCTGGTCGACGGGACGCCGATCGCGATCGAACACCTCCACATCCCCGCTGACCTGGTCCCCTCGCTCAGTCCGCAGGAACTGGAGGCAGGAGACCTGTACGACCACCTGCGCGAACACCATCAAGTCCACGTGGACCAGGCGGTTCAGTCCATCGAACCGACCGTCGTCAACGAGGCCGAAGCCGGTGTGCTCGACGTTCCGGTTCTCTCACCCGCCCTGCTGATCGAGCGCCTCACGACCGACGCCGCAGGCCACCCCGTGGAGTACGTCCACTCCGTCTACCGCGGTGACCGCTACCGCATCGTGTCCCGACTCGCCCTCGGCGCCACTGCCCCACATCCACGTCCCGAGAGCCACCACCCGGGCATTCCCCCGGGCGACTTCGCACACGGGGACATCATCACGTCGTCGACGACAGGAGACGCCCGCTGACCGGCCCGACCCACCGGCGGCGACCACCGCGGGTCGCCGGCCGCTGTCGGCACCATCTCCCTGCCCGTCGCTGGGGCCCCGTGCCGGACGCCCCAGCGACGCCCCGGGGAAGCCCAGAACGGCTTTCAGCGGGTGAGATCAGCCAGGCTGTTGAGTGCGGTGTCGATCTCTGCTGCAGTGTTGATCACGGCGGTGCCGATGCGCGTGTAGGTCGAGGTGGACAGCCGCACGCGGTGGGCGGCAGCGTGGTCGACGACCTGCTGATGGGTGTGGCCTGCCACGCTGAAACAGGTGATGCCCGCTGACAGTGCCGGGTCGGCAGGAGTGTGCACGGTGACCCCGCGAATGCGGCTCAGTCCTTGTTTCACCTGGGTCGACAGCTGTGTGATCCGGGTGGCCACGCGTGCTCGGCCCAGCTGCTCATGCAGAGCCACCGCCACCGGTAGGGCGAAGGCATACTCGAACGCCAGAAACCCGCCGGGCGACAGGGGCGCTGCTCCTCCGCCGCTGATGAAGCTCACGAACGTGGGCCGCAGCTGCTCGAGGACGTCCGGCGCCACCCAGACCAGCCCCGTTCCCCTTGGACCGAACAGCCATTTGTGCGTTCCGGCGATCACCACGTCCGCACCCAGGCCGGCGGCATCCTCGTCGACTGCCGCCAGCCCGTGCACGCCGTCGACGACCAGCAGGCACCGGTCGGCAGGACTGCGCCCTTCATTGGCCCGGCGCACCACCTCGGCCACCGCACGCACCGGCATCCGAAGCCCCGTGCTGGACTGCACCCAGGTGATCCCCACGACTCTGGTGTTCGGGCGTATCGCCTCGCCGACCGCCGCTGCGATGCCGTCCGCCGTCGCGGTGGCCGGATCGGCGAACCAGGAGACCAGCCGCACCGTGTTGCCATGCTTTTCGGCGGCCAACTGGGCGGCGGTGCGATGGGAGACGTGGTCGTGCTCCGTCAACAGGAACTCTTGTCCCGGACGGGTCACGACGCCGTTGTACACGACACCCAGCCCGATACTCGTGCTCGCCGTCATCGCGATGTCCTCGGCCCGGCCTCCCAGATAGGCCGCGAGCGCCTGGCGTACGCGGGGCCATCCGGTCGGACCATCGGGCAGCGCCATCCCCGTGGGCACCGACAGAGGATTGGCGTCGACCTGTGCCCTCAGATGATCCACCGCATCCCGCACCACCTTCGGATGCGAGGCCAGGTAGAACAACGCGAGGTTCACCCATCCCGGCTCCAGACGAAACTGCGCCCGCAAGGCGTCCCAGTCCACACGCCCGTCGACCGTAGTGACCGGCCGCTCCCGTGGTGTGTCCACCCCTGCCGCGCCGGAGCTGGGCACGAGGGTGACGGCCACCGCTCCCGCGGTTTTCGCCAGCAGACCGCGCCGACTCGTCATCGACATCCAGCACCCCTTTGCACCGCGACCGGCGGAGCGGTGGCGGAATAGCTGTCGGTGCCCTTCTGATAACGACGTTACGCGAGGTGGCCGCGGTTGCCGACAGCACGATCACCCAAACGGGCCTCTGTCTGTGAAGCGATGTCTTGTCGGGCATCTGGTGCCGTTGTGGGAGTTGCGCCGACGGGTGGTGTCACTGACGGAGGTCATGCGCCCGCAGAGTGGAGGCCGGCCTCACCACCGGAGCCGCGCCTCTTCGTCATCCGGTGAGACCCGTGCCTGTTTCTGCCCGTCTGAGGGTCACTGACCGTGGCCGCGCTCTGCGTCGTTGAAACCGCGTTGGTCTGCGTCCCCAGCCCGGTACCGTACGTCAGCCTCCGGGCGCAGATCGAGCATGTCGAGGAAAACACCAAGCTCGGCGGAGTTCCTGACATAGCTGGCGACGGTTCGTCGGGCGGCGCGGCGCTGATCCAGGGCCGTCGCCACGGCTGCGGTGCTGTCGTCGGCGTCCATGCCGATGATCCGACCACGGTTGAACGCCCACCGCATCATTGCGGCGCGCGATGCGGTCGGTCGGAACGCCGCCGTGGGTGCGGCCATCTGGTGGGGCTGCGGGTCGTTGACAGGCATGCTGGGTCACTCGGCCCTGAGCTGCTTCGGGCCCCGGCTGCCGTTCCGACTCCGTACGTCCGGCTCATGTCTGGCGAGGTGCTCTCCCCCGGCGCGGGGATCCCGCACGCCTGTCTCTCCGGCCTGGGCGTGGAGATCATGACCGCCTCCGACAACGTGCCGCGCTGCGGGCTGACGCCCAAGCGCATCGACAGCGCCGAATTGCTGAGGATCATCCGCTTCACCGTGCTGCTGACGCGCGTTCTGAGCCCCGCTGCCGACGGCCAGGAAGGTGAGCGCGTCATACCCCGCACCGGTCGACGACTTCCGTCTCTTCCACTCCTCTGCACCCGGGGAAAGACCCATCTCGGGGGAGAGCGGGGGTCGTTGACCTTGCGGCCGGGTGACGCCGCCTACATCCCCCGCGCAAGCCTGCCGGTTCCTCTGCGAAATAAAAACCGCAACTAAACTTAACCGGTTTGGTCCGGAGCGTTGTGTGAGGAAGGGAGAGCCCATAATCTCTCTCTCGGTCGCCGGACAGATGGGCCAACTGGCTTGACCCATCTCTCCGTTGATGGGAGATCCGCGCGATTGCAGTTTGGGTGAGAGTGATTCCACCTGTCTGGCGTGAGCCGCATTCCGCGATCAGGCAAGAGCAGTCGGTCCGGCATTCACGTCACTTTGAGAATCAAGTCCGTGGCTCCGGGATCACCACACCGTGCTGGCAGCAGTCGACGGTGACGGTGTGCCGGTCTGTCCACTGCTGCTGCACCCTGCGGCCGCGAGCAGGGCCCCCACCGCTGCCGCGCTCCACCGGTACCGTTTCGTCACGTCGGCTCCCACTAGGGTCTGTTGCGAAAGTGGATCTTGATCGGTGATGATCATGGTGTGGCGCGTGGAGATCTGACGGATGCACAGTGGGCAAGGCTTGAGCCGTTGCTGCCGGTGGGCGGCAAACCGGGGCGGCCGCGGCTGTGGACTCGGCGGCAGCTGATTGACGGCATACGGTGGCGGACCCGGGCCGGGACGCCGTGGCGGGACGTGCCGGAGCGGTACGGGCCGTGGGACCGGGTCTAC
>NZ_JAGGPA010000008.1 GCF_018614035.1 Streptomyces sp. ISL-96 | reverse complement strand
CCCCGACCTCAACGGCGGCAGCGGAGGCTTCGGCTGGCACATGGTCCGCCGCCTGACCGACACCGTGACCATCACACCCGGCCCCGGCCCCGGCAAGACCATCAACGCCCTCATCGCCCGGACTCCTCGCCAATCGGCGGAGTAGCCCGCAGGGGCAAAGCGGACCTTGCGGCCCTTCTTCGTGCCGGGGAAGCGCCGCAACTGCTGCTGCGGGGGCCGACCGTGGTGTGCGGGCCGGCGCAGGAAGGTCACGGCATGGACCGCAGAGGCGGGTGCTGCGTCGTTATCCCTGAGGGCTGGAGCAGTGGCGGAGGTTCAGGGCCGGGGTCCTCGGTAACAACGACGCCGGCGGCCGCGTGGTCGAAACCGGCTGGCCAGCGAGTGTGCTCGCTGGCCACCGCGCCGGTCAGACGTGCCTGGAGAAGGTCGGCCGTGCTCATGTCGGAGCCGCGCAAGTCGGCCAGGCGCAGGTCCGCGCGGCGGAAGACAGCGCCACCTGCGTCGGCCTTGCGCAGGTTCGCCTCGCGCAGGTCGGCCTCGGTGAAGTCCGCGTCACGCAAGTCTGTTTCGACCAGCCGCGCGCCCCGCAGGTCAGCCAGCACGCAGCGGGCCCGGCGCAGTATCGCCGTCTTGAGGTCGGCGTGCCGCAGGTTGACCGAGACGAGAGATGCCTGAGTCAGGTTGGCGTGGTACAGGCCCGCCGCCTCCATACAGGACCGGTCGAGGTTGACCTCATGCAGCCACAGCCCGTCGCAGTCGGCCCGGCGCAGGTCCGTGACGCTGAGGTTGACCCAGGACTGCTCCCGGGGTTGCAGCAACAAGACGCCGAGCCCGGTCAGTGCCACCTGGGCGTCGGCGGCACGAACCTCCAGCGGCACGACGTCGTTGATGGGCACGTCCGCCGCTGGAGCTCCCCGTACGGCGGGCGGCCAGGGCAGGTGTGTACGCAGGTAAGCGGCCTGAATGGAGATGACGGCCTCGCGGTCGCGGGCGGAGTGCTCCGCGATCCGCCACAGCGCGTGGAGTCCGCCGATACGTGTTTCCAGCTTGTCACTGCCGAGCTGATCGACGGCCGTGCTGAACCGGTCGGTGACGTAGCCCTCCTGGGTGGCGCGCAAGCCGTCCTGACTGACGCGCAGCTGCCGCCAGGTGGCGTACGCGCCGAACGCCAGAACCATGCCACCCACGGCCTGCAGAAGCGTCGTACGGACGTCATTCACCGCTTTCAGCCGGTCCTGCGCAGCGACGCTCGCCCCGGCGAGATCGTGGTCGACCACCACACCCGGCAGAACGACGAGGACCGCGCCTACAACGGCCAGCCCCGCAGCCCCGGCGACCAGAGCCGCGAGCGCACGAGGCCTGATCAGCCGGTTGCCCCACGGCCTGCGATCGCGGTCCGGCTCCCCCGTCTCCATGAGCATGGGAGCCTAGACGCCCCCCAGGAAACGATCAAGATGCACGGCTTGGAGCGCCAGGGCTCCGCTCCCGCTGGCCCTACGTGTACGTCAGCTAGAGCGGCGAATCACCTCTGGAGCAGCTCACCCGAAGGGTGACGTGGCCCCGTCGGCGGGAGGCGCCGAGGGCACGCGCCCGCCGAGGTCTTCGTATCCCCTCTCCGCGGGGAGCCGGGTCGGCACTGTGAGGCGGTCAGCGCACCGGCGTCAGGCACAGTGCGGACCCATCGAACCCACCGGGGCGCTCAGGTACCCATGTCTGGGGTGCCGCGGACCGCGTACGCCGGCAGGCGCGCTTCCTGCAGATAGGCCGGCGAGAGGGAAAGTCCGAAGCGCCGCTCCACGACGCCCAGGGTGCGCCGGTAGGTGGCCAAGTAGTGCTCGTCCTCGGGAGCGAGAAGCGTCTCCCCGTCAGGGCCGAGCACCTGTCCGGCAACGAGGTCGGGAACAAGTAGATCGGGTTCCTCACCCCAGCGCACGTTCTCCTCATCAAGTCCGAAGCCGCACAGGGACACGCCGTCGCGGGCGTAGAACACGGTGGCAGGCGGGTGCTCCTTCATCGGCACGTAATGTACGGCCTCAACTCCACCGTGGGAGATCTCCGCCAGCCGGTCCCCGCCGGTTGAGTGGCCGTACTCCAAGGCGAAGGACCATCCTCCGCACTCGCCGACCCGCACGACACCGTCCCCGTCGCCGCCCGGCCGGTACGCCTCGATTTCCAGGTCCCACACGTCTGAGTCGGTGATCGGCTCGGTCGCACCGTCCGGGTCGGCTCCCATGCGCAGCGCGAGCTCCTGGGCGGATATCCCACGCGCGAACACCACGCTGGACATCCATTTCTCCAGGCTGACCAGCCATTGAATCCCGTCGCTCACGCGCTCATCCCCTTGCTACCCGTCGGTGATCTCCCTGTCTGCACCTTAATCAGCACCACTGACAACCCGTTCAGCAGCGCAACGACATCGTGGCCATCAGCAGTCCCCCTACTCTCAACCGGCCCTCTGAAACGCTCAGTCACACGAAGCGGGCAGTCGGCTGGGTGACGGCCGTCCTCGGAGACGGACGTCTCGGGGCCGCCCGGCCACGTGCCGGCCGAAGGATGCGCTGACGTACGAGGTCAAGGGCGGAACTGTGCTCTGTTCCTGAAAGGGGAGGGATCGTGCTGTTCGCAGCGGATGCCCGGTTCCCGGAGCCGCGCTCGAGCGGCCCTGCCGTGCCGCTCTTGTGGATGAGGGTCGACCAGACGCGGCGGGAATAACGACGCAGCAGCTGCCCCCGCGGTCCAGGCCGTGATCGAGACAGCTCCGGATGAAGGCCCTTACGCACGGGAGGACTTGGCTGGCGTAACTCCTCCTCTCATGCGCGACTGGGCCGGCGTTCGAAGCGGAGGAATGCCTGCCGCATCCCTCCAGATTTCCATTCGGCTTCAAGCGCGTACTGCATGGCGAGAGAGACCCGCAGCCGCCGCCGTTCGACGCTGTCGATCTTCTCGCTCCCGTCGCCGTCCAGCATGGCGCGCGTCCAGGCAATGCTCTCCTGCCAGAACGGGGTCGCCTCGGCGGTGATATCGACGTCGTCGTCCAGAACGAAGCCCGCTGCCTCCGCTGCCGCGACATACTCGGCCACAGAGCCGGGGCGGGCGTGGAAGTAGTCCGCCCAGACGACCGCGCCACGGGGCCGCACCGCGAAGATGTCCTCGATGCACACGCTGCCGCCGGGCCGCACGAGTCGGGCTAGTCGCTGGAACCACGGGCCGCGGGCGATCTGGCAGCTGCTTTCGATCGCGACGGCCGTGTCGTACTGCCGGTCCTCCGGTACCTGGGTCGCGTCGCAGACGATGGTCCGGATGCGGTCGTCCACCCCGGCTTGGCGGGCGAAGTCGTGGAGGACCGGCGGATGCGCCGCCGCGATGGTGACGGCGGTGACGTCGGCGCCGTACTGCTGTGCCCAGAAGATCGATCCGCCGCCAAGCCCGCAACCCACGTCGAGCACGGTGCCGGTGAAGCGCCGGGGCGCGTCCCAGAGTTCCGCCGCATGCTGAAGATGGAGTTCCTGGTGCTTCCATATGCTCTGACGGATGGTTTCGGCGGGGGGCCGGGAGCGAGCGTGGGTGCGCTCCCCGAGGCGTAGTAGCCGAGGTGGTAATGGACACGCGGGCCCGGTCCGTACTTCTTCTTGAGCTTGTCGGTCATGTTGTCGTAGTAGTGGCCGACGACATGCGGATCCAGTTCGCTTTCCAGCTCGCGGTCGGAGCGGTTGGGTTTCGCCGACGTGCCTGGTAACGGCATGTACTGCTCCCTTATCGATGAGGTGTCTTTCCGGGTGAGCCGCCGGCCACGACGCGGGCCGCGGGCACCAGGGCCCGGCTCGGGTCGCACAGGAGGGCCGGCCGGACGCGTGGCCCCTGCACTTCGGGAAGTCGCGGGGACCATGTGGTCACAGTCATCCGGCAGGGCGCGATCCGGGCGCGGGCATGGGCGACGGTGTGGAGCAGCCTCGCGTCACGGAATCCGAAGAACGGCAGCGGCAGCGGCACCGCGGGCAGTCGCCAACGGACGGCGTCCCAGTGGAGTTCGGTGATGGGTCCTTCTTCGTCGCTAATCCGGACGCGGGAGTCGCTCCACGCGAAGGTGGCGAGTTTTTTGGCCAGGCCCCAGATGTGCCGCCCACCCTGTACGGATTCCTGACTGTCCACCCAGATGTGGTGGATGACGAGCCCCACACGCAGGCCGCTTCGCGCGTATGAGCACAGCACCAGCTCGCTGTAGGCGAGGGTGCCCGTGCGGTAGCGGCCGAGCAGCAGCACCATTCGACGGCTCATGAAGGGCTGTACCCCTTCCGGTGGCCGCAGGGGCCGTCTGAGCTTCAACTGCGCGAGGTGGATGGGCCCTTCGAGGGTCCATGGCGCTTCCGGATAGCCGTTCGCGAACGTGGGTGCGGGATCCTGCATGAGCTAGCTCCCTGTCAACTCGATGTGCCCACTGCCTGCGGCGCGCATGATTGCAAGCACCGCCCTTGGCGACCGCGGTAGCCGAGCCGATGCCCTGCGCGCTCCCACTACGAGGCAGCTGCCGCCGCTCCGGGAGCGCTCGCCGGCGCACGTCCGCCCTTTCCTCACCGGACCAACTCCCGTCCTGGTTCCTGCTGCGTGATGCCGGCAATGGTTTGCTGGAGCACGTTTTCACGGTCCGCGATCCGCCAGGCCCGGTGCTCGGCCAGGTCCCGGAGTACCGGATCTGGTTCGAAGGCGACCGGTATGCCCACCAAGGACAGGATGTCGGCGTCGGCCGCGGAGTCGCCCAGGGCGTATGAGCGCTGGAAGTCGATGACCTGGCCTCGGAAGAGGCGGTTGAGAGCCTGGCGCTTGACGCCGGGGACGCCGGTGGGCAGGCGGACCCGGCCGTCGTAGACATCGGCCCGTGCATGCATTTCAGCACCCTGGTACGTCGCCACGCCCAGCCGGCCGGCCAGCACCCGGATCATCTCGTGCGGGCTGCCGGACAGCAGGACGACGTGCAGCCCGTGCAGCCGTAGCGTCGCGAGCAGCAAGGGGACGAACGGGTACAGGTCCCGCTCCACCCGCGTCCATGTCCGCTCGGCGGCATCGATGACCACACGAGTCGGAACTCCCGCAAGCACGTCGGCGTACCCAACATTGGCTTCGACGACAAGGGCCGCCATGTCGGAACCCGCGGAGCGGCCCGTTTGGACGAGGATGCGCAGCGCCTCTACATCGGCGGCCTGGCAGAAACCGTCCTCACACATCGTCTGCAACAGGTCCAGCCCCAGCATTGACGGGGTGAGGGTCCCGTCCACATCCAGTACGGCCACGCGCATCGCAGCGTCGTCGTGGCTCTGCGGACTGCCAACGGCTGCCGGTGTCTGCACCACGGTCACGCGCCTCCCTGCTCCGGGGTCGCCTCATGCTTCCAGCGCCCGAACAGGCGGCACCAGCACATCCTGAGACACGACGCTATCCGTCCGGATCCGGATACAGGGCCTTGACACTGTCCGGCTTAAGGGGCGTGGTCCGTCCACCAGCGCGCAGCCGACCGTCGGTGTCGTACTGCCCGTGGACAAGCAGCTGAGGAATGCTCAATGAGCTGGTGACTCCCTGATCATCGCTTCGGTGGTCTGGCACTGGCGGGCCTCGAACCGGGCGGATTGGTTCCTCAACGGCACCCATGCACGTTGGCGGTGGCCCTCTGGGCCGGCTGCCGCGTTGGGTTCTTCGGGACAAACTTCTCCGGCTCCAGCCAGCAGATGCTGACTGGTTTGCAGGCTGATGGACGCGCCGAGGGCGGCCAGCTGAACAGGGCTGCCCTTACGTACGCAGCACAATGGCGCGCGGCCATCGTGGCCGGAGTGCGGTGCTGCTTTCGGGTGCCGGACTGGGCAGACCGTTATGCCGCTGTCGATCTTGGCAGGTATATGTGGGGCCGCTCTATGGGCGTGCTCCTGTAGACCAATGTGAGACGCGCTTCCCGGAGGAACCCCGTGTCCGTACCGTCCACGATCGACCACCGCACCACCGGATACAGCCTGTCCCAGGCCTACCACCTGGCACAGGCGGCGGACCTCGCCTACAAAGACGAGGCGATCATCGAACGCCGGGCCCGCGAGTGGGGCTTCGACCGCGTGCGCCACCACCACACCAGGTTCACCCCGCCCTTCCCGCTGGAGGACACCCAGGCGTACACAGCCGCCAGCGAGCACATGATCATCACCGCGTTCCGGGGCACGGAGCCGGCTCAGATCCGTGACTGGCTCTCCGACGCCACTACCCCGCCGTGGCCGGGCCCCGCCGACACGGGCTACATCCACTACGGCTTCGGCAAGGCACTCGACTCCGTCTTCCCGGCCGTCCGGGACGCGCTGGCCGAGCTGCGCGACAACGGCCAGACCATCTGGTTCACCGGGCACAGTCTCGGCGGCGCCCTGGCGATGCTCGCCGGCTGCCGCCTCTACCTGGAGGAGCCGCGCCTGCAGGCGGACGGCATCTATACCTTCGGCCAGCCCCGCACCTGCGACCGGCTACTCGCCGCCGCCTGCAACAAAGGCTTCAAGGACCGGCTGTACCGCTTCGTCAACAACAACGACATCGTGCCGCAGTTGCCGCCGGAGCCCGCCTACACCCACGTCGAGACCCTGCGCTACATCGACTCGACAGGCAAGGTCCGCACCTCCACGTCGCTCCTGGGCGGGCTGGCGGACCGGGCCATGGGCATGACCGCCGATCCCTTCGCCCCGGCCAGCGATGGGCTGCGCGACCACGCCATGCACGGCTATGTCTCCGCCCTGGAGAAGAATCTCGCCTGACCGTCAGAGTGAAAGCCCCAGCGGCGGGCTGCTCGGACCGTGGGTCTGGGGGCGTGCCCGCGCGTGCGCGCCCCCGCGCGTAATCCCGCCGGCAACGGAACGCGGCCAGATCCCCAACTGGCCAGAACACCTCGTCGCCGTCGAACCGCCACACCGTCGATCATCCATTCGGCCACACACCGTCCAGCACCAGGCGGCCGCGTACAGCGGCACCCGCGCCGTACGGTACGACCAGCTGCTCCCGATCGCACAGATCCGAAATGCTGTTCCTCACTTGCGGCCGCACCGGCTCACCCCAACGCAAGGCGCCTGCAGACTGACGGCATGAACCGAGACGACCGGCGTGCGCACTGAACCAGGACGACAGTGCCTCCGCACATGCCGCCCGGGCCGAGCTCCAGGCAGGCGCGAGCTTTGAACTGTTCGGAAGCGGAACCGCCTCGGCTCGCGGCCTCTGGAATATCTGGTCCCACAGGCACCAGGCCATGCTCGACACAGGCGTTGCCCCGCGTCCGGGCCTGGCCGCAGCTGTCGACAGGCTCTTTGCCGAAGGAACGGCCCGCATCTACTTGGCGACGATCACTGGTTCACAGCGACGGTTCATTGTCTCCCTCTCCGAAGACCTCACCCGCTCCGTCGCCTGCATGTAGCAGGCGCTCTGCGGATCACGATGAGGGCGACGGCGTACTCGCCCTGGACTGACGGTGCACCGCATCCCAGGGTTTGCGCGACCTATTCCGTAGTCATATGCCTCCGTGCGCCGGGTGTGTGCCCCGGCGCGCCCGCCCCCTGAGTGAACGACGGATGGGACAGGCAGCCGTGACCGGTCAAGGATGATCACTGGCGGCCCATTCCGGACAGGCTTCTTACTGCTTCTGGCGATGTGTACCGGCCGCCGCCCCGTGTGCGAGTCCTCCCACGGGGCCCTCTGGCTCGAACGAGGTAGGAACCATGACTGAACAGCAACGTCCGCACCGCGTGGAGAAGGTCCTGGTCGTCGGGGCCGGCGTCAGCGGCCTCACCACCGCGCTGGAACTGGCCCGGGCCCGCGTGGACGGCAAGCAACGGTTCAACGTCCAGGTCGTCGCCGAGCGGCCCGCCGACGAAACCGTGTCCGTGATCGCCGGCGCGCTGTGGGAGTTTCCCCCGGCCGTGTGCGGCCAACACGGCAACCAGTTGTCGATCATGCGCTCCAAGCGCTGGTCGGTCGAGTCGTACAAGGAGTTCCGCAAACTGGCCCCGAACGCCGGTGTCCACATGGTCACAGCCAACTCCTACTTCGGCATCAAGATCGAGGATGACTGGCTCGAGCACACGAAGATGCAAGAGCTGCAGAAGCTCTCCGAAGACGAGGAGATCGACGGCTTCCGCCGGCTGACCCAGGACGAGATCAAGCAAGTTCCCCCGTCCTTCCAGGTGAAGGACGGGTACCAGCTCCACGTACCGGCCATCGACACCCCCATCTACACGCGCTGGCTGCGCGACCAGCTCGACCAGTGCGACAACGTCACCGTCACCTACGGCAAGCGGATCACCGATCGCCTGGTGCCGCAGAGCGCGAAGATCCGCAAGGACTGGGGCGTGGACGCCATCGTCAACTGCACCGGCATGGGCGCCGCTGAGCTGGCCGGCGCCTGCATGGTCCCCCTGCGCGGCGCCCTCGTGAGGGTGCCGATGTCCCGCTGGCCGAAGGGCAAGCAGCCCAAGACCGCGTACGCCATCTCCAAGACCGCGCACCAGCAGGACATGGTCTTCATCGTCCCGCGCGAGACTCACCTGATCCTTGGCGGTCTGGTGGAGCCCAGCGAGTACGACACCCACATCGGCAAGGAATACACACCGGTCAAGGAGATGTTCGACCGCTGCAAGCGGTTCGCGCCCGAGCTGCTGAAGAAGGTCCAGCTCACCGACACAGACGTGGACGTGATCGCCGGGCTGCGCCCGTACCGCGTGGAGAACGTCTGCGTCGAGAAGGAGTACGGCTTCAACATCGTCCACAACTTCGGCCACGGCGGCAGCGGGTTCAGCCTTTCCTACGGCTGCGCCCGGGAGGCCATCGGACTGCTTGACAGCATGGAGGGCGCCTCCTTCCGGGTCGTCGACCTGCGCCCCGCGGCGCTGCACCAGCACGCTGACGCCTACACCGGCCTCGAGACACCCACATTCACCACGGCCCGGCTCGACGGGCAGGAAGTCTCCGTCGAACAGCCCCTCTACGCCTGATCGGCACCCCCCATGGCGGCACCGGGGGGGGCGCCGGTTAGGCCTGGGGCGGGCGGATGTCCTCACGCCGCCCGCCCCGCAATAGAGAGCGATCGTGTCCGGCGGTTGCAAAACGAAGGGGTCTCCGCGACCAGCTCGGGGACAACCAGAACCGGGTCGAGATGTTCGCGGCTGCCCCAGGAGGCGGTGATCCGTACGCCGTGCTTGTCGCCCGACCACACCACGAGCTCACTATCAGGACGAGGCCGTGCGGCAGTTACTCCTTCTCCGGGGACTGAAGCCGTTGCAGCGGGCAGGAGTCGTCAAGACCCGTGACCAGGTCAGTCGGGCCGGCCCCGGTGCTGCAACTGACGGTTCGCTGCGTTTCGAACGCGGTGGGTTCGTCCGTGCTCGGCCAGCAGCCTGATGGCCTCGGGTGAGGTCAGGATCTGCGTGGTTGCGGCCATGCGCTGCAACCAGTCGGATGCGCTGGTCAGCTCCTCAGCGGCCCACGGCTTGCCCAGAGCGATGGTTCTGAGCAGGGACCACTCACGCAGGCGGCGGGTGAGAAAGTCGCGGTCCCCGATCACCTCGCCGAGAGTGTGTGCCCAGGCCGTGAAACGAGGGTCGGTCAGCAGCTCGGCGGCCCGGCGGTCCAAATGACGGCCCACCGCGCTGTCCGCCATCGTCGCGTCCTGATCGCGTAGGACGGCGGCCACCAGTTCGGCCTCGTCCGCCTCGGCGACGGCCTCCAGCGCCTCCAGATAGCGGGCGAAGCGCCGGTGCTCGGCAGGTTCGTCGTGGGTGTGGGGGCCGGTCATGCCGCGATCCCTTCGGGCCGCTCAACCAGCCGGCCGCGCTTGAAGCAGGTACACGCCCACACCAGGGCAACCGGGTGGGGCGCGTTGACCGCCCACCAGCGGGCCCGCGCGGACTCGATCAGCTTGAACACCACCAATAACGTCGCGTTGGCAAGCATGGTCATGGCGGACAGTCTCACTCACCGGCAACCGATCTGTGCGACGGCCTTCGGCAGGTGGCCGGAAGGGGCCCGTGGCGGCAAAAGCCGACCGGGACGAGGAGTACGCCTTACTCCGCTCAGTGATCCGCTTCGGACCCCTGCGATCCCTGCGGACGGTGGTCGCCATCGCTCGGCGCAAACGCTCCTGCGGCCGGCCGACTACGGCACGCCAGCGACCATCCGCAGGACGCACAGCCAAGCCAACGGTACGGGGTTGCCCACGCGGGTCGACCTGCGGTGCGGCTCTCGTTCAGTCCAGGACAGCAAGGTGGTCGGCGGCGCCCCCGCGCCACTCGATCAGAAAAAGGGTCGCGTCATCGCTGGTGCGCCCGCCACGTTCCTGCTTCAGAGTTCGGGAGAGCCGCAGCGCCCACGCCCGCACGCCTTCTTCCGTATGCTCGATGCGGTTGACGCAGCGGATGAGTCGTTCCTCGCCGAACGGTTCTCCGTCGGCATCGCGCTCCTCGATCACGCCGTCGGTGTAGCACAGCACCCGGTCGCCGCGCTGCAGTTGGTACTCGCTGATCGGGGGGTGTTCGCCGCCGAAGCCGACCGGCAGGGTGGTGGGGCTCTCCAGTTGCCGGTCGACCTGATGGTTGCGGACGAGCAGCGGTGCCGGGTGACCGGCATTGACCCATTGCAGAAGGCCGGTCGTGATGTCCAGGTCCATCATCTGCGCGGTGACGAAGTGGTCGGGCCCGAACTGCTCCGCGATGGCCCGGTCCATGAACGCATAGATTTTGGACAGGTCAATGCCGGAGCGCCTGGCATGCCGGTAGGCGCCGATCGCGACGGTCGCCATGGTGGCGGCGTCCAGGCCGTGGCCCATCGCGTCGATCACCGCGGCGTGAAGGATGTCGTCGTTGAGGGCGTAATCGAAGCTGTCACCAGCGATGCTGTAGGCGGGTTCGACGGCCCCGGACACGGCGACCTGCGGTACGGACATCGTCAGCGGCGGCAGCAGGGACCACTGCATCTCCGACGCCACGCTCATCGGTTCGCGCCGCCTGGCCTGAAGAACCGGTCGGTGTAACCGTGCTTGGTGACCAGCATGTCGGCGACGAGGCCGGCGAGCCTGCGCAACAGCCGCCGGTCGTCGCCATCGATGGTGTCCAGGGTGAGGGCCATGACCCCCACCTCGTCGCTGCCGTCCAGCAGCGGCAGGTACACCCGCACGCCGTCGGCCTGCCGTACCTGGACCGCTGCCGCGCGCAGGAAGGCCGTGCCGGCGGGAGAACCACTGATTGCCTCGGGCTCGCCCACAAGCAGCCTCTTGCCCGGCAGCGGCACGAGAAGTTCCTGCGCGTAGTCCTGGAGGAGGATGGAGACGTCGCGGCCGCCGATTCTGGCGACCTCTTCCGCGATCAATGGAGCGATCAACTGCGGCGGCATCTCATGCGCCCGGTCCAGCAGCACCCCCAGCAGCCGCTCACCGAACCCCTCCGACCGGTCCACCATGCCCCGCCCAGGCCCCCGCTCACCTTCCACGACGACCGCCCCCCGTGGGCCAATACCGCTGGTCGAACATCGCCTTCACGAGGCGGTCGTTTCGCCCCACACGCGTTCGCATCACCCGATCATCACCCGCCGATGCCTGAGTCCCCGGCAGAATGGGCACTAACTCAAGTCCCACCCCCTGAATGGTGCACAGAGGACGGGGACACTATCGACCGTATAGTGGCGCTGGTCGACGCGACGCCGCGAAGCGGCATGGTCGCTACTGCGGTGAAACCCCACC
Source organism: Streptomyces sp. ISL-96 (assembly GCF_018614035.1). Lineage (GTDB taxonomy): Bacteria > Actinomycetota > Actinomycetes > Streptomycetales > Streptomycetaceae > Streptomyces. The sequence goes on along the minus strand of NZ_JAGGPA010000008.1, from coordinate 51,078 downwards.
ACCTGGGCGAGTGAGCAGCCAGGCGCCTTGGCGATCCGCTCGACCTGACCGAGCAGTGCCCGACCACCGGCCCGGCGTCGGTCGGGCCTGCGTCTGTACAGTGCCCCCGGAGCGCACCCCGTATCACCCGAAATTCGCCGTACAGGTACCAGTTGTCCGCCTGGCCGGGTAGGAGTGATCTCCGTACAACCTTCCGGTCTCGCCGGAGGTCTGGCTTCTCGCAACTGCTTTCTGGCAGATGCTTTTGTTCGCCTACATGTCACACATAGGGACCCGCATGAAGAACGCCCTTGCCTACCGTCGCTCGCTGCGCGGTGGAGTCGGTGCGGCCGGTGCCGCCGCCCTGGTCGCGCTGGCGGCCGCCCCCGCCCTCGCGGACGAGGCCGGGCCGGACATGGCCGTAGGGAAGCTCGCTCCGATAACCGGGGTGAAGCCCGCGAGCAGCCCGGAGATACCGCTCTCGTTCAAGAACAACGGCACTGAGCGGGCCGAGCGCGTCTGGGTGTATCTCCACGGCTCCGCGGGGCTGGACTTCGCCAAGCAACACTCCAACTGCACATACGCGGAGTCGGGCGGCTACGACGAGATGCCGGACGGGTACGACGCCATCTGCGCCGTGGAGCAGGCGCTTGAACCCGGTGTGGTGTACGTGCCCGAGAAGGCGCCGCAGTACAACGTCCAGGAGAGGGCGCTGTACGAGAGGTTGGGCGTGTCGGTCCACCTGAAGGATCCGGGCTGGTCGGACCCCGACGGGACCGGCGAAGAGGTGCAGGGCACCGGGCCGGCGCTCAAGCTGGTCGAGCGGAAGGCGGCCGAACCGGCCTCCGACGAGGACTACAGCACTGCGTCGACGCACGCGCTCGTGACCGCCGACAACACGGCCGACTTCTCGCTGACCGGCGGCGAACTGAAGGGCAAGGCGGGCGAGACGATCACCGCCTCTTTCCAGTTCACCAACAAGGGCCCGGCCTGGGTCGACATGAACCGGGTGGTGAGCACCGGAGCGCTGACGATCAAGGTTCGGATTCCGGCCGGTACGACCGTGACGGAAGCGCCGCGCGCGTGCGAGAAGGTGAAGGCGGGCGAGTACGCGTGCATGAACCACATGGGCTGGGTGAGTGAGAAGAGCAGCTGGCCCTACCGCTTCCGTCTGAAGATCGACAAGGTCGTGACGGGTGCGACGGGCACTGCGTCGTTCGTCAAGGCCGAGACGCCCTTCGACACATACCTGGCGAACAACACGGCGGAGATCGTGCTCAACGCCGCGTCGGGGACCACCAGCGGCGGTTCCGGATCCTCGTCCACGGGAGGCTCCTCGTCCACCGGCGGCTCCTCGGTCACCGGCGGTTCCGACTCCTCGTCCACGAGCGGCTCCTCGTCCACCGGCGGCTCCAATTCCGCCTCCGGTGGCGGTTCCGACTCGTCGTCCGGCGGCAGCTCCGGCTCCGCGTCGTCATCGGACGGCGGTTCCTCATCCTCGTCCACCGGTGGCCCGGGCACCTCGACGGCCGGTGGCGACCTGGCCGCCACCGGCTCGGACAACACCCTGCCCATCGCGGGCGCGGGAGCCGCGGCGCTGGTGGCGGGTGGCACCGTCTACTTCGCGGCGCGCCGCCGCCGCGCGTCGTAAGGCCCGGCACAGAAGCCGGCACAGGAAACTGGCGCAGAACGGGGCCCTCCTATGCCCTTGAGTCCATGGGAGGGGCCCGCGCGCCCACTCGCGTCCAGGGACAAGCCGGGCCAGGCGCCTCCTCCTCCCCCGCCCACCGAGGCGTCCATGGCGCACTCGAAGAGGTGGCGCACGTCGTCCGCGCTCGCGAGGTCGCCACAGACGTATGCGGCTCCAGCAGGCCCGGTGCAGATCCCGGGCACGGCGGCTGCTTCAGGCGCCGTTCCCACAGGCTTGGGTCTCTCCGACGCACGCGTTCGTACAGGCGTAGCTGGAGGTGGTGGGTCCGTGGGGCGACGCGAAGGCACTACCGTACGGCCCATTAGGGTGCTAGATGCCCCGCCTGTACCAGATATGATGCGGTTTGTGATCATGCCTGGACGGCTCCGGCGCCGTCGTCCCCCCTACGGCGGCCGGTGGGAAGCTGCCTGGCTGTCACCGGTGATCCTTACTGCCCTCATCGCGGGCCTGGCGTTCTCCACACCGAGGGAGATCGCCTTCAGCCGCCTCCTGCCCGCCGCTCCCGCCCTCGCCGCCGCGATGTGGCCCGTGCTCCCCACGATTCTGCTGGGGGCGTTCTGCCTGCTGGTCATGATTGGGCTCAGCTTCGCCTACACCGACCTGGGGACGCCGTACACGGCGGCTGCGATCATCACGGTCACTTTGGCGGCCGCATACGCAAGCCATGTCCGGCTCCAGCGGGAGGAAGCTCTCTTTCACATCCGGCTCGTCGCCGACGCGGCCCAGAAGGTGCTGCTGCGTCCCGTGCCACGCCGCATCGCGGGCGTCGAGATCGAGTCGCTGTATCTGGCGGCCCAGGAGCAGGCCCGGATCGGCGGCGACTTCTACGAGGCGGCCGACACACCGTACGGGGTCCGGCTGCTCATCGGCGACGTACGCGGCAAGGGCCTGTCGGCGGTGGGGGCAGCCTCGGCGGTGATCAATTCCTTCAGGGAGGCGGCGTACGACGAGCCCGACTTGAGGGGCATCATCCATCGCCTGGAGGTCAGCATCACCCGCTACGGCACAGCCTTCCCCACCCAGGACCTGCCCGAGCGCTTTGCCACCGCTCTGCTCGCTGAAATCCCCCATGGCGGCGGCCACGTCAGGCTCCTCAACTGCGGGCACCCTCCGCCGCTGCTCGTGCACCGCGGAGAGATCCGTGTCCTGGAGCCCACCACCGCCTCTCCGCCCCTCAACCTCGCGACACTCCTCGGCGACCAGTACTGCGTGGATACCGTCGCCTTCGCCCCGGGCGACCAACTGCTGCTCTACACGGACGGTGTCACAGAGACCCGGGACCGCACCGGCGAGTTCTTCCCGCTGCCGGACTGGATGCGGCAGGAAGGCACGATGCCACCCCGTGAGGTGCTCGACCGGCTTCACCGGGCCCTGCTCCACTACAGCGGCGGAAGGCTCGACGACGACATCGCGGCCCTCGCCGTGCAACGACGTGCGGATGCCTAGTTAGGCCGTACAGAATTGCGGGTCCTTGAGCGGGTGGCGACGCCCGGTCGAGAAGCGGTGCTCCGTGGGTCTCAGCATGCTGTGTCAGGGTTGCGAAACCCGGAAACCACTGAGGAAAGGCGTGCCCCAAGGTCGGGCACTGCGAGATTCTCGTGGGTGTGCGTGCGGTGCCAACAGAGCGACTCCGGCGACGCTTGGCCGGTGACCCGGGGAACATTCGTACAAGACCCGCGGCCGTAAGGCACGCGAGGGTGGGGTCATGCGCAGTCACGATTGCATTGCCATCGCCGGGAATCTCTCACCGTCCGGTTTTCGGGGGCTCGCGCCGTTCGCAGAGCGCCACGTTCTGTATGTACTACGGCGGCCGGCTCGGCCGGTACGACCGGGAAGTCCGCCACGATGCCAGCGAGTTGATGATGGTCCTCTAGGACAGCGTCATACCGGGCACCACCATGGATTCCGCCGCCATACAGCCGCCGCGGTTCCCTTCGGCTCCGGCGGATGCATGAGGTCGTATCCAGGCACCCAAGACAGGAGTATGTGACATGGATCTGCGTGGCGCGAAGGTGCTGTTGACGGGCGCCACCGGCGGGATCGGGCAGGCACTGGCGGCGGACCTGGCCGCCCGCGGCGGCGAGGTGGTGCTCACCGGGCGCCGTACCGATCTGCTTGAGCCACTGGCCGCGAAGCTCGGGGCCCGGGCCATCCCCGCCGACCTGGCCGACCGGGACGCGATCGAACAACTGCTGGCCGAGGCGGGCGAGATCGACGTGCTCGTGGCCAACGCCGCGCTGCCGGCGAACGGTCTGCTGGCCGACTACTCCATCGGCGAGCTAGACCGCGCACTCGACGTCAACCTCCGCGCGCCCATCGTGATGGCGAAACTGACCGGGGAACGCATGGCCGCTCGCCGCCGCGGTCACCTGGTCTTCATCTCCTCGCTCTCCGGGAAGACCGCGTCCGGGCAGGCCTCCCTCTACAACGCCACCAAGTTCGGGATACGCGGCTTCGCCCTCGCACTGCGCGAGGACATGCGGCCCCACAACGTCGGCGTCTCCACCGTCTTCCCCGGCTTCATCAGCGAGGCGGGCATGTTCGCCGACTCCGGCGCCACTCTGCCCCGAGGGATCGGCACCCGTTCGCCGCAGGACGTGGCGCGCGCGACCGTACGCGCCATAGAGAAGAACCTCGCCGAGATCGACGTGGCACCGCTGAACCTGCGCCTGATCGCCCTGCTCGGCGGCGCCGCCCCAAGCCTGACCGCCGCCGTCCAACGCCGCATCGGCGCCGACAAGACCACCGAACAACTCGTCAAAGGCCAGCGCCACAAACGCTGACACTCCGGGCTTCAGCGTGCGGGCATCCCGGTCACGGCGCCAGCCTGGGCTGGGCTGGCGTTCAGACGACTCGGTATCGAATCGGCGAAGATCTTGGCTTCAGCGCGTGGCCCGGTCTGCTGCCTCTCGGGTGACATCGGCGTAGAGGCGGAAGAGGACTGGGCGGGCTTCGCCGTGGTCGCGGTCGTGCAGGGCCGCCCAGCACCGGGCGATGAGCTCCCTGGCCCGGGTGCCGGGCCAGGGCTGGGGCAGGAGCTGAGGCGGCAACAGCGGGTCGGGGTCCATGGCGCGGGTGAGTTCGGCGGCCAGCTCGACCGCGATGGTGAGGAGTGCGGAGGGGGAGAGTCCGGCAGGGTCGTTGAGTCGGTCGAGGCGGGGCTGGGCGATGAGGCTGAGGCGGTGGTAGCGGTCGGCGATCTCCTGCAGGGGCCACAGGCTGCGGGTGAGTTCGGCGGGGTCACGGGTGTCACCCCTGCGCAGGTCCGTCGTGGTGAGGAGGGTGAGTGAGCCGTGGGCGCCGAGGCGGTGGGCCGCTTCTTCGACGTACGGCTCCCAGGAGTTGGCGCAGACGTACAGCCCGCCCTGGAGCGGGGCTCCGCCGAGGTGGACGAGCGTCTCGCGCAGGGCGTCGCGGGACGTGCGTGCCGATTCCGGCACCGCGAAGGCTGCCAGGTGCCAGACGCCGTCCCAGGGGGCCAGCCCGGCGTCCTGGCGGAATGCGTGCCGCAGGAAGTCCGCGTTGGGCGTGAAGGCGTGCGTGGTGTCTTCGGTGGCGTGGAGCAGTGCTTTACGGCCGCGGCCTTCGTGGGTGAACCGGTTCTCGGCCACGAGGCGTTTGACGCACAGCCGTACCTGCTGGTCGCTCATGCCGAGGGTCGCGGCGACGGTGTAGAGCTCGTCCGCGCTGACCGTGCCGTCCTCGCGGATCAGTGCGTGGACGAGCATGCGGGTGGGGATCTCGACGTGGTCTGTCACGGTGTACGCAGTCCTCTCGGCCCATCCGCCTCGACGGGGCGGTGCATGGTGGTCACCGCGCCGAATCCCAGCAGCCCGCGCAGGTACGGCGTGTGCTCGGTCCGTACGGCCGTGAAGCCGCGCCGCTCGTACAGGGCCCTGGCGCGCGGGTTGGTGTCGATCACGTCCAGTCTGACGGCCCGGCAGTCCTGCTCCGTCGCGACGGCGGCGACTTCCTCAATGAGCAGGCTCCCGACGCCACGGCCGCGTATGCCCGGGTCCACGGCGATGCCGTCCATGACGAGTTGGCCGGGGGCCGGGCGGCGTTCGAACAGGGCGAGGAGCAGGAGTCGGTGCAGTCCTCGCAGGTGTCCGTACGTGCGCAGCACTGCGGAGGCCGATCCCCCGGTGAGGGCCCGGCCGCCGAGTTGGTAGCCGGCGAGTCCGACGAGCTGCCCGTCGAGGAGCGCGCACACCGCGCGATCGGCGTTCAGGTGGGCGGCGATGAAGGGCACCGCCTTGTCCGGCGGGTTCAGTGCGGGGCCGAGTTTGCGGCCGAAGGCCTCCCAGTACAGCTCGGCCGCCCGCCGCTCGGCGCCGGCCGGAACGCCCCGCCGGACTGTCACCGGTCCCGGCCCCCTGCCTGTGCCTGTGCCTGTGCCTGTCGCATCCAGTGCCATGCCGTGCCCCTTTCTCGCTGCAACCTCAACTCAAAGCTATCATCCTCGTTACGATCGTTCTCGCGATGATAGTTTTCGTCTTGCGCGAACCCGAACAGAGGCGGTCAGATCCCATGGGTCCGAAGATCAAGCCCCGACGGCGCGGGCTCCGCATCGCCGTGTGGTCACTCGTCGCAGTCCTGGTCGTGGCCGCCGGCCTCGCCGGTGTGGTGCTGTGGCAGAACTCCTACGACATGGACGAGCAGCGGGTCTCGATCCGCCACGGCGGCCACACCCTCAACGGCGTACTGGTAACCCCCAAGGACGGCCGCAAGCACCACGGCCTGGTCGTGTACGTCCACGGCGACGGCCCCGTCGGCGCCACCCACGACGACGGTTACAAGCCCATGTGGGAAGCGCACGCGAAGGCCGGGTACGCCTCCCTGTCCTGGGACAAGCCCGGCGTCGCGGGCGCACCCGGCGACTGGCTCGGCCAGTCCATGGACGACCGGGCCAACGAGACAGCCGCCGCCATCGCCTGGGCGCGCGCCCGCCCGGACATCGACGGCGACCGGATCGGGCTCTGGGGCGCCAGCCAGGCGGGCTGGGTCCTGCCGAAGGTCGCCGCCAAGACTCCCGTGAGCTTCGTCATCGCCGTGTCGCCCGCGATCAACTGGCTCCGGCAGGGCCGCTACAACCTCCTCGCCGAGCTGCGCGCCGACGGCGCATCGGCTGCCCGCACCGAGGCCGAGATCGCCAAGAGCGATACCACCCGCCGGCTGCTGAAACGCCACGCGACCTTCGAGGAGTACGTCAGTGCCAGGGGCGCCGAGGCGGACGGCATGACCGCCGATCGCTGGGGCTTCATCTCCAAGAACCACACCGCGGACGCCACTCAAGACCTCCGTGCCCTGAGCGGCGTACCGGTGTTGCTGACCCTCGCGGGCCATGACATCAACGTGGACACCGCCGACACGGAGCGCGTCTACCGCAAGCTGTTGGAGGCAGACGGCGCATTGACGGTAAAGCGCTACCCGGACGCGGCCCATTCACTGGTCAAGCAGTCCATCGAGCAGTCGGACCTCAAGACCACGTACACCGCGCTCTTCTCCCCCCGCTTGCTCTTCGCGGACGGATTCCTGGAGGACCAGCGACAGTTCCTGAAGGATGTCGGCCGAGGCGGCGCCGCGCCGTGGCGTCTTCACACCGGCCCTCTTCGGCTCATGCCGCGATGTGGCAGCTCCTGTGGCCGTATCTGACAGAGAATGGTCATTGCGGCCGCACGCATATGCCTGAACCATGAGCGGCATGCCCGAAGCACGCAGAGTCGTCATCGTCGCCTTTCCCGGCGTGGAACTCCTGGACGTCACCGGTCCGGCCGAGGTCTTCTCCGTCGCCTCCGGCATCGCCGGGGCAGGCCGTCCCGGCTACCGGGTGGAGATCGCGGCGGCCCGCGCCGGCGAAGTGCGCACCTCCAGTGGGGTCCGGGTGGTCGCCGACGTCGCCCTGGAGGAGGTGGGCGGTGAGGTGGACACACTGCTCGTGTCGGGTGCGATCAAACTGGTTGAGGAGGGCGTCGAGCCAGTGATCGACGCCACTGTCGTCGAGTGGCTGCGTACTGCCGCACCCAGGGCCCGCCGGACAGCCTCGGTGTGCGCGGGTGCACACCTGCTGGCCGCGGCGGGGATCCTGGACGGACTGGCCGCCACAACCCACTGGCTGACAGCCGACCGGCTCGCCGCCGACCATCCGCAGATCGTCGTCGACCCGGACCCGATCTTCATCCGGGCCGGGCAGGTGTGGACCTGTGCGGGTGTCACCTCCGGAATGGACATGGCCCTGGCGATGGTTGCCGAGGACCATGGCCAGGCGCTGGCGCTCGCCACCGCCCGGATGATGGTCATGTACGTCAAGCGCCCCGGTGGGCAGAGCCAGTTCAGCGTGCCGCTGTCGATCCACTCACCCGCGGACGACCGGATCGATGGGCTGCGCCGGTGGATCGCCGACCATCTCGCGGACGACCTGTCCATCGAAGTACTCGCCGAGCGGATGCACCTGAGCGTGCGCCACGCCGCGCGGCTGTTCCGGCAGCGCACCGGCAGCACGCCTGCCTCCTACATCGAAGCCGCCCGGGTGGAGGCCGCACGACGCCTCCTGGAGGAGACCGATCGCACCCTGCCCGAAGTCGCAGCCGCCAGCGGCCTCGGATCCGTGGAGACCCTGCACCGGGCATTCCGGCGCCGACTCGTCACCACGCCGGCCGAATACCGGCGCCGCTTCCGTTCGCCGTCCGCTGCCGAGACCGACGGCGCGGTTCCTCTCGGCTCTTCCCGTACGCACGACGCGCCGGACTTCGGCGCGCCCCGAAGAGCGTGAGCCGCGCTCAAGCCGGGGCCCGAACACACTATGGAGGACCATTCATGTCCGATACGAAGATCATCCCCATGCCGGTCCTGGGAAAGCACGCGATCAACACCTACCTCGTGCTCGGCCGACGCCCGGTCATCGTCGACGCGGGAACGCCCGGCAGCGGCCGCAAGATCTATGACCAGGTCGCCCAGCACGGAGTCGATCCCCAGGACATCGCCCTCATCGTCCTGACACACGGCCACATCGACCACTTCGGCTCCGCCGCCGAACTGCGCCGGCTCACCGGTGCGCCGGTCGCAGGCCATGCGGCCGACCTGGGCCCGTACCGCAGGGGACGTTCCCGCCAGCCGTACCTGCCGACCGGGGCGACCGGACAACTCATGAAGCGGAGCAAGGCCATGCACGTCACCGTGGAACGGGTCGAGCCCGATGTGCTCCTCACCGGAGAGACGAGCCTGTCGGACTACGGAGTCGAGGCCCGGATCATGCCCACCCCCGGGCACACCGCCGGCTCGGTGTCCGTCCTCACCGACATGGGGGATCTCGTCGCCGGCGACCTGGTGGCCAACTCCTTCATGGGCCTCATCACCGGCAGACCGGCCAACCCGCCCTTCCACGACGACCCGCTGCGCAACCTCGCCAGCCTGCGCGAGATGCTCGCGCTGAAGCCGGCCAGGCTGCATGTGGGCCACGGCACCGCGCTCGACCCCGAGCGCGTGCGCCACTGGGCGAACAGGGAAGAACACCGACTGCACAAATTGGCAGCGAAGGGCCGCCTGCTTCAACGAACAGAGCCGGTGGGCTCGTAGACGGCACCCGCCTGATCGCCGGCGCCGGCGCTGATCAGCCCCTGCTCATCCAGGCGGCCGAGCTGGTAGGCGACCGGACCCGTACTGCACAGGTTGAGCAGCGTCGCCCCGCATGCCGTGACATCGTGGTGCCATGACCATCGAGGTTCGCCCGGCTTCGGTCTTCGAGGATGTACGTGCCGTACTCGGCCCGAAATCGCCGGGAGCCAACGTCTGCTGGTGCCTGAGCTACCGGATCCCGTCCAAGCTCAACAACGAGCTTCGCGGGCCGGCCCGCGGTGAGTACGTCGCCGAGCTGTGCCGTACACAACCCCCTGCGGGCGTGCTCGCCTACGAAGACGACGAGCCGGCCGGCTGGGCCGCCGTGGCACCGCGCTCGGACACCTCCTTCGCGCGCAACCGTAAAATCCCGCACATCGACGACCTGCCAGTCTGGTCGCTGTGGTGCATCCGCGTACGCCCCGGTCATCGAAAGCGGGGGATCTCGCACGCCCTCATCGCCGGCGCGGTCGAGTTCGCCCGCGCCCACGGCGCACCGGCGATCGAGGCGTACCCCCTCGACAACGGTGACGCCAAGGTCGACATGACGATGGCGTACGCCGGGCTCCGGAAGAACTTCGAGCGTGCCGGGTTCACCCACGCAGCCGACACCACCTCGGTACTTGCCGGTCACCCGCGAGTCCTGATGCGGCTCGATCTGCGCTGAAGACCAGCCCTGAGCCCCGGCGGCCGACATCACGTACCGGCGAACCGTTGGGTGACAACGCTGAAGCTTTGCAGGCACAGGACGGTTCTGAGACAGCCCTGACCGAGGAGACGCGGCTCGTGGGCGATGACGCCGGTGGAACCGGGAACGTCGAAGTCACTTGCGGCCTGTCAGGTCCGGCGTCGACCTCACTCGCAAATTGCGGACAACGGGCCTAGCCTCGGCGGGTGCGATGTTCGACGCGGCGGACTTCCTCCGGGCGCTGACCCCGCACCTGTCGGTTGAGCTTCCGCCCTGACCGGCCACGCGCGTTCCGCACCGGCGAGCGCTCGCCCCCTGCCCCTCGGCCGCTGGTGTCAGTTCCGGGGAACCAGCTCTCGGGCCCGGCCGTCTTCGTCTCGCACGATCTCCATCAGCCCGACCACCGCGTCGCGGTTGACGGGCCCCAGGACACGCGGAAACAAGGCTCCGGGCGCCTGGGCCAGCGGCGAGCCCGGAGCAGGGGCCACCCACTTCACGGAGGCATCGAGCCTCGTCTCATCGATGAGCAGGGCGACGAGCGGACCGGTCACCCCGCCGTGGAAGCGGGTGGCGGCTGCCAAAGTCGCTTCCTCGCTGGGAGAGCAGTGCACGGACCCGTCCTTCGCCAAAGAGGCAGGTGCGTAGGGCAGGTGAGCGTCGGCAAGCCAGTTACCGAGAGCGACTACGTGATAGAGCATGAGCCAGTTATAGCGGGTTCGGCTGCCATGCGTCCGGTACGCCGACACCGCCTCATCCCGGGCGCGCTCTGGTGACCACACCGGGGTCCGCACGGCGTTCCCGCAGGTAAAACCGGGTCGAATCCCTTCATACCCGCCGCGGCGCCCTGGCCGCACGCCGCTTACGGACACTCCGACTTGCTGGCCGTCCGCAAACGCATTCCAGTCACGACCCTGTTGTGTGGCTGAAAGCAGTGCAATGCTGTGACGGCGGTGATCCTCTTTCCCCCAAGGCAGAGATCCCTCACCCTGGCCCGCCCGTGTGCCGCCACGTGGGCGGAGCCACGCCGTCCCTCCCGGCCTCCCCCCGGGAGGGCCGACGTGTGCCCCGAGGGCGGTGGGTGCGCCGTTGTACGTCGCCGCGGCCTTGCCGGCACGGCCGTCCGCACAGCGCTGGCCTCGTACGAAGAGGCGTACCGCGTGACTGCTCACGACGCTCACCACGGACCAGCTACCCGACTCTGTGAACACGACCTGACAACTTTCAGCCGCCAATGTCCCCGATTTCGCCGATCCCGTCGAAAATGCCGTCGAAGTCGAAGTCGAGGTCGTCTTCGTCATGGGGAGCGGCTAGTTGTGTGTGCTGCCCGCCCTTTGGGGTGAGGGGCTGGGCTGTGGCCACGTTGGACAGGCTGAGCACCGCAGCCGCTGCCAAGGCCGCAGCTGCAGTCGCTCTCACGATGTGCTTGGACATCTGGTTCTCCAGTGGGTGCTGGACAGGGTCTCCCGGCCAGCCGATCACCCGTCCCTTCATGCGGCCACCTCGGCGAAGCAGAAGAGTGAGCACCGGAAGAGAGCCCGCCTGCGGCGTCGCGCTACTCCATGCCGTCACGGAGCCGTGTGCGGCACCACCTTGAACTCCGCGTGCAGCCGCCGGTGGTGGTCCACTTCCCGTACGGGTCCGGTCAGCGTGGCCCGTGCCGTCAGCCGCGGATCGGTGCTCGACGCGCTGAAGCGCAGCTCCAACTCCCCCGGCTCCACAATGCGCCGCCCCTCGCGACCGGTGAACGACGCCACGTCGGCGGGGATCGTCGCGTGGATCCGTGCGGCCTGGCCGACGGCGAGGTCCAGGCGGACGTAGCCGATGAGCCGCTGGAGGGGCTGCACCACCGAGGCGACGGGGTCGTGCAGATACAGCTGTACGAGCTCGGTGCCCTCGCGCGTACCAGTGTTGCGAACAGTGCAGGCAAGCCGGAACTCGCCGTCCGTGGCCGCCACATCGCTGTCCACGCCGAGGTCGGTCCACTCGAACGTGGTGTACGTCAGCCCATGCCCGAAGCCGAAAGCCGGCGTCGGGTCGATGCTGGAGACCTCGCTGGAATGGCCCAGGCGCGCCGCCAGGTACGTCGAGGGCTGGGCGCCCGCGTGGCGCGGGACGCTGACGGGGAGCCTTCCGGCCGGGGCGGTACGTCCGCTGAGTACGGAGGCGATGGCCGTCGTACCCTCCTCGCCGGGGAAGAAGGACTGGACGACGGCGGCGGATTCCGTCGCCGCCCGGCCCAGCGCGTACGGCCGCCCGGCCAGCAGGGTCACCACGACCGGTGAGCCGGTGTCGAGCAGCGTGTCGAGCAGCTGCTGTTGTACGCCGGGCAGGGCAAGGGACTCGGCGTCGCACCCCTCGCCGCTGGTGCCGCGGCCGAAGAGGCCGGCACGGTCGCCCAGCGCGGCCACCACGATGTCCGCGCCCCGGGCCAGTTCGGCGGACTCCGCGAACCCGCCGGTGTCGGTGCCGTCGACACTCGCACCGGCCGCCACCACGATCTCGCTGCCGGGGAACTCCGCCGCCAGTGCCTCGCGCAGGGTCGGCAGTTCGATGCCCAGGGGGAACTCGGGGTGCTGGCCGCCGACGTGGACGGGGAAGGCGTAACAGCCCAGGACCGCTGTCGGGGCCTCGGCGTTGGGGCCGATCAGCGCGATCCGGCGCGGGGGCGCGGACCGGTCGAGCGGCAGTGTGCCGTCGTTGTGGAGCAGGACGACGGCCTGTTCGGCGACGCGTCGGGCCAGGGCCCGGTTGGTGTCCGTGTCCAGGTGGATCGTCCCGCGCAGAGCGCCCGCCTTGTCGCCCGCGCCCCCGTCAGGCCCGGTCAGCGCCTCCGGCACCGGGCTCCAGTCCGGGTCGAGGAGGCCGAGCTGCGCCTTCTGGACCAGTACCCGCCGTACCGCGCGGTCCACGAGCGCCTCGTCCACCCGGCCCGCGGCGACCGCGTTCAGCAAGGGCTCGCCGAACGTCTTGACCGTGGGCAGTTCCACGTCGACACCCGCGCCGAGCGCGGCGCCCGCCGCCTCCCCGAAGGTCGCGGCCACACCGTGCAGCGTCTTGAGGAAGGCGATCCCGAAGTAGTCGGCGACGACCGTTCCGGTGAAACCCCAGGTGTCCCTGAGCAGCCCGGTCAGCAGGGCTTCGTCGGCGGCGGAGGGGATGCCGTCGGTGTCGGTGTAGGCGTGCATGACCGACCGTACGCCGCTCTCGCGTACGGCCATCTCGAACGGCGGCAGGATGATGTCGGCGCGCTCCCGTGCCCCCATGCCGACGGGGGCGAGGTTGCGTCCGGCGCGGGAGGCGGAGTAACCGGCGAAGTGCTTGAGGGTGGCGATGACGCCGGCGGACTCCAGGCCCTGGACATAGGCGGTGGCGATGGTTCCGACGAGGTACGGGTCCTCGCCGATGGTCTCCTCGACCCGGCCCCAGCGTGCGTCGCGTACGACGTCGAGGACCGGGGCGAGTCCCTGGTGCACGCCGACCGAGCGCAGGTCCCGGCCGATGGCCGCGGCCATCTCGCGGATCAGCGCGGGGTTGAAGGTGGCGCCCCACGACAGGGGAACCGGGTAGGCGGTGGCGCCCCAGGTGGCGAAGCCCGCCAGGCACTCCTCGTGGGCCAGCGCCGGAATGCCGAAACGATTCGCCTCCGCGATGCGGCTCTGCGTACGCAGCAGGGAGAGCGCACCGAGCGCCGGGTCGACTGGGGCCGTACCGAAGGGCCGGGTCAGCTGGCCGAGGCCGTACGGCAGCAGGTCGTCGAGGGCTACCGGTTCTTCCATGTCGTGCTGGAACGGGGCGACTTCGGCGCCCTCGTCGGACGCCCCCACCCAGACTCCGAAGAGCTGAGCGATCTTCTCCCGGAGGGTCATCGCGGCGATCAGGGCGTCCGCGCGGGTCTCCGCGTCGAGGCCCGGATCGCGCCAGGGGGCTTTGGTCTCTACGGACACGTTGTCGGTCACTTTCCTCCGACTCCCATCAGGCCCTGGACCAGGGCGCGACGGGCGAACAGGTAGACAAGCAGGATGGGGAGCATGGACAGGACGACGGCGGCGAGCAGGCCGGGGATGTCGACGCCGTGTTCCGTCTGGAAGTCGTACAGGCCCATGGTGAGCACCTTGGTCTCGGCGGACTGCGTCAGAACCAGCGGGAAGAGGAAGCCGTTCCACGCCTGGAGGGCGGCGAACACCACGATCGTCGACAGGCCGCTCCTGGAGAGCGGGACCACCAGCTGGAAGAAGATCCGCCGCGAGGAGGCGCCGTCCACGGTCATCGCCTCGTACAGCTCCGGCGTGATGTCGCGCATCACCCCTGTGAGGATCAGCGCGCACACCGGCATGGCGAAGGCTGCGGTCGGCAGGATGACGGCGATGAGGTTGTCGTACAGACCAGCCTTGCTGAACACGTAGAACATGGGGACGATCACGGCCTGCGAGGGCACCGCGAGGCCGAGCAGGAACAGCCGGAAGACCGTGGTGGTGGTCCGGCTCCGGCTTCTGACGATGGAGTACGCCAGCGGCGGCACCAGGAGCACGACGATGCCGACCACCGACACTGTGACGATCACGGTGTTGAGGAAGTACTGCGCGAAGCCGCTGTTCAGGTCGTTGATGTAGTTGTCGAGGGTGAAGTGCTCGGGGAAAGCGAGCGGGCCGTTCGCCGCGTAGTCGGCGCGGGTCTGGAAGGTGGCGATCAGCATGACGTACAGCGGCAGGCCGACGAGGAAGAGCCAGACGAGCGAGCCGAATCCCGCGAGGTAGTTGGGACGCCTCTTCATCACACGCCCTCCATGGTGCTGCGCATCTTGTCGTAGCCCGACAGCCGGACCATGACCAGTGAGACGACGGAGGCGACGAGGACGAGGAGGAGGGCGATGGCGGAGCCCGTTCCGAAGTCGAAGCTCTTGAACGCCTTTTGGTACATGTAGTAGGCGCTGATGGTGGTGTCGGTGCCGGGGCCGCCCTGGGTGAGGATCAGCACGGTGTCGAAGGTCGTGAGCCCGCCCACCACCATCAGGATCACCGAGGTGATGATGCTGTTGCGCAGCTGCGGCAGGGTGATGTGGAAGAACTGCTGGACTGTGCCCGCCCCGTCGATCTGCGCCGCCTGGTAGAGGACCTGCGGGATCGCGCGTGCCGCGCCCTGGTAGAGGAGCGTGTGCAGCGGCGTGAACTGCCAGGTGCTGACGAAGACGAGGACGCCGATGGCGCCGCTCTGCACACCGAGCAGATTGCCGTCGCCGAACAGCCACTTGGCTTGCGAGGGCACACCGAAGTTGGGGTCGAGTACCGCTCGCCACAGCACGGACACGGCGGTGATGGACAGCAGCAGCGGGACGAAGTAGATGGCGGACAGGATCGCCCGGTTGCGCTGGTGGCCCGCGGCCCAGACGCCGAGCAGCATGCTGATCGGCGTCTGGACGACGACGCCGAGCACGGTGAGGAGGAGGCTCAGCCAGAGGCTGTTGAGCATGACGGGGTCGTCGAGCAGCTTCTTCCAGTTGTCGAGTCCGGCGAACTGCGGGGAGCCGAGACCGTTCCAGTTGGTGAAGGCCAGCACGAAGACCATGAGCAGCGGGAGTATGGCGAACAGTGCGAAGAACACGGCGGCGGGCGCCGCCCAGGCGAAGCCCGGGCGGCCCACCCCTGTGCCGGAAGCATTGGTCATTTTCAGGTGATCCCAGGGGGGTCAGGCGGCCGGCAGAGCCTGCATGGCCTTGATGAAGCCGTCCGCGTCGATCTGTCCGTTGAAGAACTGCTGGATGGCGGTGTGGAGGGTGGTGGTCGCCGCGGGCGGGAATGCCTGGTCCCACGAGAGCTGGAACGTGGGGGCCTTCTTGACCAGGTCGTACTGGAACTTCGAGTAGTCCGGGTTGGCGGACCGGTCCAGGAAGGCGGGGGTGTTGGACGTCGTGGGCAGGTTGCCGACTTCGAGCTGGGCCTCGACGAACTCGTCCGAGTACATGAGCTTGAGGAAGTCGGCCACGGCTTCCGGGTGCTCGGTGTTCTTCAGCACCGAGTAGAAGTTGTTGGTGTTGCCGGCAAGGTTGTCCGGGTCGCCCTTGCCCCCTTCGACGGTCGGGAAGGTGCCGTAGCCGAGGTCCTTTTTGACGAAGTCCGGGTAGGCGTCCTGGAGGGTCGCGTACTCCCAGGAGCCCATCAGCTCGAATGCGGCCTTCCCGGTGGCCACCAGGGCCGGCGAGCCGCCGTCGGTGAACTTCACCGAGTCGTAGTTGGTGCCGAACGCGCCGGCGTCGATGAGCTCCTTGAGCATGCCCAGCGCCTTCTTGCTGTCGGTGCTCTCCCAGGCGCTCTTGTCGCCGTCCAGGACCTTCTGGAACAGCTCGGGCCCGGCCACGCGGTCGTATGCGTACTGGAACCACATCTGCGTCGGCCACTTGTCGCCGCCACCGAGCGCGATCGGTGTTTTGCCCTTGGCCTTGAGGGTCTTCACCGCGGCGAGCAGGTCGTCCCAGGTCTTCGGCGCGGAGATGCCGGCTTCCTGGAGGACCGCCTGGTTGTTGAACAGCATGACCGGCTGGGTGCCGCGCATGGGTATGCCGTACGGCTTGCCGTCGACCACGGCCGTGTTGAAGACGGACGGCAGGAAGTTGGACTTCAGGCCGGGGTCCTTGGCGATGAAGTCGTCCAGCGGCATCAGCAGGCCCGCGTCGACGTACGGCTTTATGCTTCCGCCGCCCCAGTTGAAGAAGACGTCGGGGGCCTGCTTGCTGTTGATGATGGTCTGCAGCTTGGCCTGGTAGTCGGCGCCCGGGATCGTGTCGAGTACGACCTTCACCTTGGACGTCTTGTTGAAGCTCTCGACGAGCCGCTTCTCCACCTTGTTCGTCGCGTCCCCGTAGACCAGGACGTGGATTTCGCCGGACCCTCCGCCGGCCGAGCCGCCGGAGTCTCCGCCGCACGCGGACAGAGAGAGCACGATGGTCAGTGCCACGCTGCCGACGGCAGCAGTCCGCAGGAACCGCGCGCGTTGCTTCATCGCCTCGCCTTTCGAAATATTTCGGCACCATTACCGAAACTTCACGAGTCGGGACGCTAGGTTCACCCCGCCAGGGCGGTCAACCCTCGAACGTCGAGTTATCAAAGCGTTACGCTGCCAGGGCAGTTGAACGTGCCTTATGCTCCTCACCATGCGCGATGACGAGGAGACGGGTCGAATCACCCTGGCACAGGTGGCCCAGCAGGCGGGCGTCTCCATTTCGACAGTTTCGAAGGTCCTCAACGGCCGGCAGGACGTGGCCGCACCTACCCGCGTGAAGGTGGAACGCCTCCTGGAGACCCACGCCTACCGGCGGACCACGCGGTCGAGCCGGGAGGCGCCGCTCATCGAAATCGTCTTCCACGAGCTTGAGAGCATCTGGGCGATGGAGCTGATCCGTGGGGTGGAGAACGTCGCCAAGGCCAACCAGGCCGGCGTGATCCTGACCGAGAGCGGAACCCGCCACTCACCGAGTCCCGACTGGATCGAAGGGGTTCTGCAGCGTCGGCCGATCGGTGTGGTGCTGGTCTTCTCAGCCCTTCCGCAGACAGTCAAAGAGCAGCTCAGGGCCCGTTCCATCCCCTTCGTCATCATCGACCCGGCCGGCGACCCGGACCCGGATGTGCCGTCCGTGGGGTCGGCGAACTGGAACGGCGGACTGGCGGCGACGCGCCATCTGGTCGAGCTGGGACACCGGCGGATCGGCATCATCACCGGCCCCGAGGACATGCTGTGCTCACTGGCCCGCCTCGACGGTTACCGGTCGGCGATGAGCATGGCCGGCCTGGAGACCGATCCAGCACTCATTCAGTACGGCGACTTCCATGTCGAGGGCGGGTACGAGCGGGCGATGGAGATGCTGAGCCTGCCACGGCGGCCGACTGCCATCTTCGCGGGCAGCGACCTGCAGGCGCTCGGCGTCCTGGAGGCGGCGCGGGTCAATGGGCTGCGCGTGCCGCACGACCTTTCGGTGGTGGGGTACGACGACGTACCGGTCGCGAAATGGTCGAGCCCGGCGCTCACCACGGTGCATCAGCCGCTCCGGCAGATGGCCGAAGAAGCGGCGCAGATGCTGCTGCGGCTGAGGGCCGGTGAATCTTCCGCGACCAGGCTGGAGCTTGGCACCAGTCTGGTGGTCAGGAAGAGCACGGCGGCGCCGCAGGAGGGCGCGGACACGTAAGAGGCTGTGCGGCAGACCGGCCGTTGAGGGGGACGGGGCCGGCCTGCCGCACGCGCCTCAGGGGGCGGTCAAGAGGCCGATGCCGTGCAGGGGCCTATGGCGGGGGCAGCCGGGCTGCCGTTGGTCATGACCGTGAAGCCGAAGCTTGTTGATGCCCCGGCCGACAGGTTTCCGTTACCGTTCGGCTTCATCGTCATGACGTTGCCGCTGCTGTCCCAGGTGGGCGAGCCGTTCCAGGTCGAAGAGATCTTCTGCGGGGAGGTCAGCGTGACGTTCACGCTCCAGCTGCTGATCGCCGAACTGCCCGCGGTGACCGTCACCCTGCCGTTGTAGCGGTCGCTCCACGTGTCCGTCTTGGCGTAGGACACGCTGCACGTGGCGCCGGTGCCACCACCGCCACCGCCACCGCTGGTACCGCCGAGCGCGGAGAGCACCGCGTCATAGGCCGGCTTCTTGTTGTAGTTGCCGTCGAAGAGCAACGGTGTGCCGCTGCTGCGCCAGGAGTACTTGTCGGTGACACCCCAGACCGTGATGCCCGTGCAGCGGGTGACGGCCAGGCATGCCCGTACGACGTTGCTGTACGCGGCGGCCTGGGTGCTGCCGGAGCCTTCGATGTCCAGCTCGGTGATCTGCACGTCCACGCCGAGGTCGGCGAAGCGCTGGAGGTTCTGCTGGTAGTCGGCAGGAACCGGAGAGGCGCTGTTGAAGTGCGACTGGAAGCCCACGCAGTCGATCGGCACACCGCGCTGCTTGAAGTCCTTCACCATGTTGTACACCGCGTTGCTCTTCGCGTTCACACCGTCGGTGTTGTAGTCGTTGTAGCAGAGCTTCGCGCCGGAGTCGGCGGCGCGGGCGGTGCGGAACGCCTCCTCGATGAAGCCGTTGCCGAGCTTGTCCTGGAACGGGGAACTGCGCCGGGCGCCGCTGCTGCCGTCCTGGAACGCCTCGTTGACCACGTCCCAGGAGTGGATCTTGCCCTGGTAGTGCTGCATCACCTTGGTGATGTGGTTGTTCATCGCCGATCGCAGGTCGGTCGCCGCGAGGCCACCGACCCAGCCGGGGAGCTGGGAGTGCCACACCAGGGTGTGTCCGCGGACCTTCATCCCCCTGCCCTGGGCGTGACTGACGATCTGGTCGGCGGAGCCGAAGGTGAACGAGTTACGGGTGCCTTCGAGGGCGTCCCACTTCATCTCGTTCTCAGGCGTCACCGAGTTGAATTCGGTGTTGAGAGTGGAGGCGTACGCCGCCTCCCCGAGGTGGTTGGCCGCGACCGCGGTACCGAAGTACCGGCCCTTCCCGGCCGCCGCGCCGCCAAGCGTGGAGGCGGCGTTCGCGGTACCGGCTATAGCGACGACGCCGGTGCCGGCAAGCACGGTGGCAGCGCCCAGGACTAAGGCCTTACGTACGTGACCGCGCATACGCGCACGCACCCCACCGATGTCGGACGAACTTCTGATCACGTCGACCTCCATGTAGTTGGACCGAAAGAGTTTCGGTCATGTCACTCCATTGTTTCGGCGACGAGTATCGCCCAGGATCTGTCTCGCAGCCATCACTCGCGCACCAGAACCGCGTGGAGGAGCAGAAATGACCGGTAACATCCCGATCGATCCACGCCGTAGAGCCGTGCTCGGCGCGGGAGCGAGTGCAGTCGCACTGACAACTTTCGCCGGACTGGCGGGAATTGGGAGCCCGGCCGAGGCGGCCACGGCGGAAGGACCCACCGTGCGACGGGGGCTCCCCGGGTCACGGACTCCGGCGTGGAACCTGTGTTGTGTGTCGTGCGGGGTCAGATGCTGGGGTCGGTGAGATAGAGGCCGCGGGCGCAGTCGAGGGCGTCTTCGGGGGTGCCGGCGAAGCCGCTGGTGGGCAGGATGGCGTCTCGGTACTCATCGGTGCTCGCGAGGTAGAGGGCGAAGCCCCAGGTACTGGCGGATCCGCCGTGGCGCAGACGCATCTGTTCGCCGTCATTCAATCGAGGCGTTTGACAGCGAACCCAGTCGTTCAGGCTTCCTTGTCAGCGAACCTGGTCGCTCTTCGGCCCGATGCCTTTGATCCTGGTCGGAGTTCCGTCCGGGGCGAATGAGTGGTGGAAGGTGAAGGCGTGCGGCGCGGAGCCGTGGTCGTGGAGGTGTTCCAGCCTGGAAACCCCGTCCTGCCAGGTGGGTGTCACGCCGTCGGAGACCCACCAGAACACGTAACTCGGGTGTCCTGTCCTCTCGAACCAGTCGTAACGCCTGTTCAGCGCCTCACGGTGCAGACCGGTGTAGACGGCGTCGAAGGCGGAGCGCAGGTCGGTCCAGAGTGAGAGGGTCGCGTCCAGGGCGGTGGTTTCCACCGTACGGCCCTTGCCGTACCAGGTCGGTACGGCGAACTCTCCCCATGCACCCCAGTCCAAGTCGAAGTGTGTGCCCCGGTCGCCGTCTGCCGCTTCAGCACGAGCGAGGTACCCGGGGTGCTGGCTGATCTTCCGGTAGATGGCCTCGCCGCTGTCGTGGAGTTCGCGCGTGAGAGGTGCGGGATCGGCGAGAGGTGACTTCAGGACGCCGAATGTGTACAGCACAAGATGGGGCATGTGTCTCTCCCTGGTTGGGGGTGCCTGGTGTGGACCCGTTCGGTGGCTTACGCCTGGGGGCGACGATTCGTGGGGCGTGACCAACTCATCCCGTCGCGGGTGGCTCAGCCTGAAGGAACTCCTGTGCGACCGTGGGCGATCGCCGAAGACCAGGTGAAGGTAGCTGCCTCTGCGGGCCATGTCGAAGTTGCGTTTTCCCTGTCCAAGTGGCCTCTTGCACCGGTCATTGCGGGGGCTGGGGCGGTGACGGGCGGGGCAGGCTGCGGGATACCAGTGATCCACTTTCGGCCGATCGGTTCGCCCCCCATGCCCGTCCGCACCCCCTGTCCGATAGCCCCGAGTGCCGCCGAACGCGTGCGGTTGAAGAAGATGGCCTACGGCCACAAGACCGAGCACCGGCTGCGGGTGCGTGCACAGGTGGTGCTGCACGCCGCGCGTGGACGCTCCAACGCATGCATCGCCCGGGAGACGGGGCTGCATTTGGACACCGTGCGCCGCTGGCGTGGCCGGTTCGCCCAGGCGGGCCTGCCCGGGCTCAAAGACCGTCAACGCTGCGGGCGTCCCGCCTCGTTCACACCGCTGCAGGCCGCCGAGGTCAAGGCGCTGGCCTGCCGGCTGCCTGCCGAGAGTGAAGCACCGCTCTCACGCTGGTCGTGCCCGGAACTGGGCCGCGAGGCCGCCCGGCGGGGCATCGCCCCGTTCATGTCGGCGTCGACCGGGTGCCCTGGCCTACCTCGCCGCCTACGACGTCCACGCCGCGAAGGTGTTCGGCCGCACTGAAGAACGCACCGGCATCGTCCCGTTCATGAACCTGGCTACCCAGGACATGAGCCAGGAGCCCTACGCAAGCGCCAAGCGCGTGTTCTGGATCGTCGACAACGGCTCCTCCCATCGCGGTCAGAAGGCGGCCGGCCGGCTCACCGCGGCGTTCCCGAACACGGTCATGGTCCACACCCCGTGCACGCCTCCTGGCTCAACCAAGTCGAGATCTACTTCTCTGCCGTCCAGCGCAAGGCCCTCTCGCCCAACGACTTCACCGACCTCACCGAGGTCAGGGACCGGCTCCGAGCCTTCGAAGACCGCTACAACGCCACGGCACAGCCGTTCCAGTGGAGGTGCACCACCTCCGACCTGGACGATCTGCTGGCCAGGCTCGACCGGCACACCGCCGATCACCACGAAGAATCCTCTGTCGCACCGGCAGCGTGTACAACCTCCGAAGGATTTACGACGCTGACCACTAACCTCACCGTTTCACTTGGGGACGGCTGGCTTTGGGGCGGAAACGCGAAAGTGCCTTCCTGACCTGGGACGATGAACCTTGCTGAGGGGTTCTGTCGGTCCAGGCGGAGGGCACTTTCTACGTGCAGGGTATCGGGTTGCGTCCCAGGGTCCAGGTCAGTGCCGATGGTTCGGGGGTGGTCGGGCATGCCGGGGCACGGTTGCTGGCGGATCTCGCTGACGCCACCGGGCTGACCGCCGCGTACTCCGCCGCTCTCAGGTCGCTTCGGCCGCGCGGGACCGGGCATGATCCGGGCCGGATCGCCACCGACCTGGCGGTGATGCTCGCCAATGGTGGCGAGGCCATTGCGGATCTGGCCGTACTGCGGGACCAGGCAGGGGTGTTCGGTTCGGTCGCCTCGACACCGACGGCCTGGCGGCTGCTCTCCGACACCGATGAGAGGGCACTGGCTTCTCTGCGCTCGGCCCGTGCCCAGGCCCGGGAAGTCGCCTGGCTGCAGGCCGCCGAGCACAGTGAGGGCATTCCCGCAGTCCGGGCCGCGGGACGCATGCTGCCCGGTCTGGTCCTGGACCTCGACGCGACGCTGGTCACCTGCCACTCCGAGAAAGAGCAGGCCGCACCCACCTATAAGGGCGGCTTCGGCTTCCACCCGCTGCTGTGCTTCCTCGCCAACACCGGCGAGGCCATGTCGGGGCGGCTGCGGCCCGGGAACGCCGGTGCCAACACCGCGAGCGACCACATCACGGTGCTCGACCAGGCACTCGCGCAGATCCCCGACGCGCACCGGCACGGCACCGACATCCTCGTCCGCACCGACAGCGCCGGATCCGCGAAAGCCTTCCTCGCCCACGTCCGCGACGTGCGGAAACGAGGAATCCGTACCTTCTTCTCGGTCGGATACGCCATCACCGAGCCGGTCCGCCGCGCTGTCCGGGCCATGCCCGAGGGCCTCTGGCATCCCGCCCTGGACCAGGACGGGACGCTGCGTGATGGCGCCGAGGTCGCCGAGCTGACCGGCATGGTCGACATGACCGGCTATCCGGCCGGCACTCGCATCATCGTGCGCCGGGAGCGGCCGCACCCCGGAGCCCAGCTGTCCCTGTTCGACCAGGACGAGGGCCTGCGCCATCAGGTGTTCCTCACCGACACCCCGTACTCCGGTGGCGGCTCCGCCCAGTTCCTGGAGGTCCGCCACCGAGGGCATGCCACCGTCGAGGACCACATCCGGTGCGGCAAGACCACCGGCTTCGGCCGCTTCCCCTCCCGCGACTTCGACATCAACGCCGCCTGGCTCGAACTCAGCCTCGCGGCGATCGACCTGCTGGCCTGGACCCGTGCCCTCCTCCTGGACGGGGAGCTGGCCACTGCCGAGCCGAAGAAGCTCCGCTACCGGCTGCTGCACGTCGCCGCCCGCCTCACCCGCGGCGGCCGCCGCCTGCGCTTGCGGATATCGGCGACCTGGCCCTGGAGAAACGAACTGGCCACGGCCTTCCATCGCCTCGCCGCACTGCCCCGACCCGCCGGCTGACCGGCAAACCCCCGTCCGCCCACGACCCGAAGGACCCCGGAGAACCCGACCACCGCGCCGGGACTCCGCCCTGCCCAAGTACCGAAATCGCTTCAGCCACCCAACAGTTGGTGATCTGCAACGCCGCCTCATCCCAACCGAAACGGCGAGGCTAAGGCCAGAGAGAGAAGGAACGAACTGATGAGCGCTGCTTTCCGGGTCGGCCGAGGCGGATCCGTACGCATGCTGCTGGTGGCCGTCGCCGCCACGGCGTCGGCCGTCAGCTGCACTTCGTCGAGCGGCGGCGATGACTCGGCGTCCTGCGCGCACCGGGTGACGTACGAAGACCGTACGTACGGGGACGTCGCCAACGTCAACTTCGAGATCGGGGAAAAGGTCGGCACGGTCAGTTCCGCGCCCTGCGACGACACGGGGGGCCAGAACGAGGGCGAAGAGACCGCGACCGAGTCGAGCGCCTACGCGATCGAGGGACTCGACACCGACATCGCCATCGCGGTGGGAGACACGCCTGGAGAGGCCGTCTTCTTTGCCGTCGACTCCGGCAAGGGCCTCCCTGCCGAGGTTGAGAAACTGATCGACGGCTCCTGAACCGCTTCCTCCTGGCCGATATCTCGCAGGAACGCCGCGTACGCACCGGTCGGCCGAACAAAGCAACATCCTCAAGTAAGATCAACGGTTGTTTTGGTCGGCTCGTACTGAGAATGGCGAACATCATGACGGAACGACCTCAGTCACGTACGGGACGCCGAGGCACTTCAGCGACTCCTCCAGCAGTATCTGATGTTGCCCGACTTCTATGGCCGAACTGGAACGCTTTCTGGGACGCGGTCACTGGCCTCGTCGAGCTGCCGAACGAACTCACCTTCACCGGATGGGCCGACTTTGCGGCGGCGCTGCCTACCGAAGCACTAAGGCTTCGTGACCTGCTCGACGACTGCCAGGCCGGGTACGGGCCATACCTCGCGGTCCCACGGCGTATTCACTACCTCTGACAGGAGTAGCGTTCGACCTCCGCGGGGACACCTGGACATCCCGTACGAGGTCATCCTCGCGTTGCGACAGGAGTACCTGGGTGCAACAGTTGACGACGAGTTTCCGGCGGAGGTACGCACCGCCAGGTGCCGATGCAAGCCCCCTTCCTACCCCCGCTGAGCCCGGCACAGCCCAGGAGGTATGGGTAGCTGGGCCCCGGCCCTGTGAGGCCGGGGCGCGGTAGGGCGGCCGTGGCTGCCTTCCGCTGTCAGCTCCGGCGCTGCGTGTCCGGGCAGCCGACCTCCACGCAGGCGCCGTACGGTTCGATGGCCGCCCGTCATCCGCAGGTCAAGGATGGACTCCACACTCTCGCCGGAGCGTTGCACGCCGTAGGATCGTCGATGTAGCCGACTGTGCAGTGCCTCCTGATGTGCAACGGCGCCGGGCCGGGCATGCCGTTGAGGGCCTTCGTGATGCGGCGGGTCTGGAGGCGTGCCGTCACATCTTTGGGTGCTCGTCGGTTCTCAGTGAATGGCGGACGCTCCACCGGGGAGCGCCCGCCCACCGAAGGGATGAGCACTGCGATGACAACCATCCTGGTGACCGGCGGCACTGGAACGCTCGGCCGACTCGTCACCGAGCGACTACGCGCAGACGGGGCCGAGGTGCGCGTGCTGAGTCGGCACTCGCGGCCATACGCCGTGGACCTGCGCGAGGGCACCGGGCTGGCCGCAGCAGTAGCGGGGGTGGACACGGTCGTGCACTGCGCGACAACACCACGCGGCGGTGACGAGCAGGCAGCACGCCATCTGATCGAGGCGGCCCGCCAAGCCGGGGTGCGGCATCTGGCGTACATCTCGATCGTCGGCGTCGACCGGGTTCCGCTCGGCTACTACCGGACCAAGCTCGCCGTCGAAGAGCTGATCGAGGCCTCGGGGCTCGGCTGGACCGTGCTGCGCACGACGCAGTTCCACGACCTGGTGCTGCGGGTCCTGCAGAGCTCTGCGAAGTTGCCGCTCATGCTGCTCCCTGCAGGGGTCGCCGACCAGCCAATCGAGGTGGCGGAGGTCGCCGCCCGGCTGGCCGAGCTCGCAACCGGGCCGCCTGCGGGGCGGGTGCCGGACATGGGCGGACCCGAGGTGCGTACGCTTCCGGAGCTGGGGCGGGCCTATCTGCGCGCGAGCGGACGTCGCCGCCCCCTGCTGAACGTGCCTCTGGCAGGCAAGGCCTACCAAGGGTTCCGATCGGGAGGGCATCTGGCCCCGGAGCGGGCCGTGGGCAAGGTCACGTTCGAGCAGTTCCTGGCTCGGCGTTTCCCAGCGCGAGGTTGACGCCGGGGCGGGGCCTTCGTGGTGCATGCGGAACTTGCTGATGAAAATGTGCACCCTTGGACGGCCGTGGGGCTGTCAGTCTCTGCACGCGGCTCGGCGTTGACGTACCGGCATGGGCCGACAGGGTGGGCGAACACCTGCTCCCAGTACCGTCGATCGCCCAGCTCCGCAGGCGGCTGTAGGGGCCCTTCCACGAGCGCCGAACTCCGCAGGCAGGGGGCCGTCTGGCAGGAGCGGCTCGCCCCTGGCGCATTGAGCGTCAGGCAACACGCCAGCATCAACGGCCGACCTCAGCCGCAACGCCTGAGAACCCTGCCATCGACTTGTCGAGCACTCCTCCCACACAGACGCAGCAGACCGGCACTTTGCGGGTCTGGCAAGTTTCAGAAGAAACGGGCTAGTTGTCGATGCCGGTCACCGCTGTCGGGCCGAGCGGAGCCTGGTCCTCGCTGATGCCGGCTTGGCGCAGTGCGGCCGCGACCACCTGCTTCGCTTGCTGTTCCGCGCTGTGGCTGTTGTCAGCTTCTACCTCCAGGCGAATGCTGAACGTGCCGTTGTCGTTCACGGTGAGGATGTCCAGGTCTTCCGATCGGCCCAGTGCGGTGTGCTGAGGATCGGCCGGGCTCAAGTGCTTTACGACAGCGGCCCGTTTGGCCTCGGTCACTTCGTACAGGAACGTGCCCGGGATGGAGATGACGAAGGTGGTCATACAAACTCCCCTTGTTGTGTTGCCAGGCGCCCCGGCTCCCGCAGCGCGGCACGTGCCTGACGGATGTCGAGCAGGAGTGAAGACTTCCTCGGAGGTGATGCCGGTGATGGGGCAGTGGTCCTCTGCACGAGCCCGGGCAAGTGCCTCGCGCCCAGAGCGAGAAGTCTCTGCCGCTCGGCATCGCTCAAGTCCGGGCCGGTCAACGTGGACAGCGGCCGGCGCCACAACCCGTTAGCCGAACGCCCGGCCGCACCAGCCAGAGGACCAAAACTCATCCCCATATCCTGCCCCACCGCAGCGGATTATTCCGGCGACACCTGGCCATCCAAGGCCGCATGGCACGGAGGTGCGAGGCGGCGGACCTGACCAGCGATCTTTAACACAGCCCCGCGCCTGCGCCATCAACTCCATGCGATGCAGCCAGTCTCGACAGCCCAAGGCCGGCCAGCAGGGAGAACGTTGCCTGAAGCGGCATTGGCCGAGATGGCGGTAACCAGGTACGCAGAAGGGGCGGCCGCCCGATTTTGGCGTGCCGCCCCTTCTGCGCGTGTCTCAGGTCGTCGGTTCGTCACGAATACTCGTGGGGCTCCACAGCCGTCGCCGCCGTTTTGGGAAGCGAACTCCAGAGTCGTCAGGCAATACGCGCCTTGAACGTGAATGCTGCACGCGTCCAGTGCCGGCTGTGGTCGGCCGGCCTGGATTGAACAGCCCTGATGCGTGACACGCAGACACACTCGTGTGAGTGGGGTACAACCGGCTCTGCCAGGCCGGCCGAGGGTGCGCGCCGGCGTGGCACCGGGCTTCTTCCTCCTGATGGCGCAGTAGCCGCTCCTGTTCCGCCAGCTTGTGCGGGGTTGCGGACCACCGGGCGTCACACCGGTCGCAGAACCCAGGGGCCGGCCGAGCGGACCATGACGAACCCGGGAAACGGCAGGGTGATACGTCCCCGCAGGTCACCCTCCCGGTCCGCCGACATCGGATGACCGCGGGTGTCCATGCAGACCAGGTGAGTCCAGTTCTCGTTCCCCGCCAGGGTGAAGGCGAACGTTCGGCGCGGGCCCGCCCAGCGCAGAAGTGTGTGCCCGGTGCCGCGCGTCTCACCGGAAAAGTCGAGGACGCCGATCTCCTCCTCGGGCAGAGTGCGCAGATACCCTTGGGGCCAGACCCGACGAGCCCGCGCCAAGACGCTTCACGAGCACATGGGTGTACTCGGCGGGAAGAATGAACGGCAGCGGCTTCGACCCATAGGTGGAGATCCCGATCGAGGCGTCCCGCGACCTGAGGTCGGGGGTCTCGATCGCCCCTGTGGCCGAGAAATAACTGAACGGCCCCCCTGAGCGAAGCGTCAGGAAGGCGGGCTTCCCAGCCGGCCGGGGTACCGGGACGAGCCTGCCACGCCAGCCCCGCTCGGATATCCCCGCGAGTGATGCCCGGTTCCGCTGCGCCACCATGCCTCCTGTGAAGATGAAGGCCGGAGCCTACCGCCCCTACGCCACCGCACCACAGCTCACGCCGCTCCGAACTTGCGTCGCCATGTGGGTCGTCCCCCAGCTGCGTCCACCACCACCCTCAGAACCTCCGAGGTGGAGTCACCGGCTGACGGTGGACGTACTCGCTGAAGTACTCACCCCAGTTCGTCGCGCTCGACAGTGCGGGTGACGACCATGGGGGGCCGCGGCGAGCGAGTTCGCGGGTGGGTGAACCGGTGGACCATGCCACCGCAGAGCACGCGGCTCAGGGGGCGCGCTGGCCTCCGCGCACGCCCGAATCGCCCTCCCGGCCCCCACAGGCTGACTCAGCGGCCGAGACCTCGTAGTGCGCCCGGGCGGAGGTTTCCTACCCTCAGGCGGAGACGATGTTTTCCGCGTACAGGCCACTTCGAGCCTGCATGACGTCGAAGTGCACGTTCTGCCCTTCGAGCAGCGAGAAAACGTTTCGCTCAGCGATGTACGAGAAGTGGGCGAACACTTCAGCGCCGTCTGGCTGCTCGATGAAGCCGAAGCCCCTGGCTGCGTTGAACCACTTCACGGTGCCGGTGGCCATGCCGTACCTCCTTTTGCGCAGCGGCGATCATTACCTACCCGCCCGAAGCGCACCAGAAGAAAAGGGCTCCGCCGGTACAGAATGCCGACAAGCGCGCGCTTTAAGTATTCGGGTTACACCACCGAAACGAATTTCAACAGTAGCATGGTGCGAGCGGTCAAGCACATAAAGCCATATTGCTCCCTCCGTCTACCCGTAAAGCCTCTCCCGCGGATTGCCGCATTTCTGTTCCGCCGGGAATACATAATTGTTTTTCCGGCCGGCCCCGCCCCGCGGACCAAGACGACGTACGATTCATCACCGAAGTTACTTTTGTGACCCGAGGCGGCGGTCTCCCGGCACCCGAAGACCGGCGTTTCCAGCAGGGGCCGACGGTAGTAAAATCCCGTGCCATGTCGAACGCCGATGATCTGCTTGCCGACGTTGCCGCCACGGTGGAGTCCGAGCACAGCAATCAGATGTCCCTCACCGTGGTTGCCGGTGGTGCCGTCATCACCGGACGGCTGGCTCCCGAAGCTGTGTGGAGGGAACGAGTGGCCGAGGTGCTGAAGGACTCCGATCGGCTGGGTCCCTTTTCAAGCATCTTCATGGCCCCCAGCATCAAGCCCCGTCCCGAGCAGGACGCGCCTCCCACGCACCTGCATTTCCATGTCGCGAGGATCCTCCAGGGCAACATCGGAATTCCCGAGACCGGTGGGATGTACCGCATCGCCATCAAGGATGTGAGCGCATGGACGGTAGGTGACTTCAGCTACTCCGATCACTGAGCAGGTCACCCGCCCCGCTCCCGAACAACCGAGGGCCCCGACCAACCGGTCGGGGCCCTCAACGCTGTCTGCCTCTGCCTCGGTTCGAGGTACGCCGCCCAGTTACACGGGTGCCGGTGTGCCGAGCAGTGCCGGGGTGCCCAGCAGTGCCGAGGCCGCCGCGATCGGGGTGAGCATTACGGCGGGAGCGAGGCTCGGAGCTGTGCGGCACGTGAAGCCGAGGCGGGTCATTGCCCTGGTCACTTCACTCGCGGTGAAGTCGCGCCGGTCCTGTCGCGTGATGACTTCCCCTACTTGCTTGACGGGGTAGTGACGACGGCCGATGATCACGGACTCCCCCACGACAGGTTCGGGCTTGATGCCCTTCATCGACGCCTGCACGTCGGTCTTGACCAGGTCGAAGGGGAAACGGGCGATGACGCAGCGCATATTGCCTCAGCAGGGTTGAAAGGACGGGCAGGTGGTACCGGCGGGTGGAGACCGGCGAATCGGTGCTGGCCCTAGGCAGCCGCGCCCAGCAGGGGCTGCGGCCCGGACTTTCCGGCCGCCGCGCGGGAGTTCGCGCCCGTACGCCGCGTCTGGGCGGGTCGGCTGCGTCGGCCCCGGTTCGAGGAATCGCCGCGCTTCGGGCGCTCCACCACCGGCGCTGCAATCGTGACGGGAACACCTGAAGGAGCCTGTGCGCCGGTGATACGGCTGAGTTCCGCCTCGCCCGAACTGACCTGGGCCGTCTGCGGGGTGATGCCCGCGGTCCGCATCAGCCGGGACATCTCGCGGCGCTGGTTGGGCTGCACCAGCGTGACGACGCTGCCGGACTCACCGGCGCGGGCGGTACGGCCGCCGCGGTGCAGGTAGTCCTTGTGGTCGGTGGGCGGGTCGACATTGACCACAAGATCGAGGTTGTCGACGTGAATGCCGCGGGCCGCGACGTTGGTCGCCACCAGCACGGTCACATGCCCGGTCTTGAACTGGGCGAGGGTGCGGGTGCGCTGCGGCTGGGACTTGCCGCCGTGCAGCGCGGCAGCCCGTACACCGCTGTTCAGCAGGTGCTCGGTCAGCCTGTCCACCGCGTGCTTGGTGTCCAGGAACATCAGCACCCGCCCGTCGCGTGCGGCGATCTGCGTGGTCGTGGCGTTCTTGTCAGCACCCTGCACGTGCAGCACATGGTGCTCCATCGTCGTCACCGCGCCCGCCGAGGGGTCCACCGAATGGACCACCGGGTCGTGCAGGTAGCGGCGTACGAGGAGGTCGACGTTACGGTCCAAGGTGGCCGAGAACAGCATCCGCTGCCCCTCGGGGCGTACTTGGTCGAGCAGTTCGGTGACCTGGGGCATGAAGCCCATGTCGGCCATCTGGTCGGCCTCGTCGAGCACCGTGATGGCAACCTGGTCCAGGCTGCAGTCGCCGCGCTCGATGAGGTCCTTCAGCCGCCCCGGCGTCGCCACGACCACCTCCGCGCCACCGCGCAGCGCACCGGCCTGACGGCCGATCGACATGCCGCCGACCACGGTCGTCAGCCGCAGTCTCAGCGACCGGGCGTACGGGGTGAGCGCGTCGGTCACCTGCTGGGCCAGCTCACGAGTCGGTACGAGCACCAGCGCCAGCGGCTGACGCGGCTCGGCCCGCTGCCCCGCCGTCCTGGCCAGCAACGCCAGCCCGAAGGCCAGAGTCTTGCCCGAACCTGTGCGCCCGCGGCCCAGGACATCGCGCCCGGCCAGCGAGTTCGGCAGCGTGGCACCCTGAATCGGGAACGGCACCGTGACCCCCTCGGCACCGAGCGCGGCCAGCAGCGGCGCGGGCATCTCCAGATCCGCGAAGGCCTCGGCAGCCGGCAGAGCCGGCGTCATGGTGACCGGCAGGGCGAACTCCCCCTGCACCGCGGCGGGACGACGCCCGTAGCCACCAGAACGGCTCGGAGCGCCGGAACGGGCCGGAGCACCGAAGCGGCTCCCGCGTCCCGCACCGGCGGAACCGCTGGTGCGGGCAGGGGAATGGCGGTCGTTCGTGCGAGCTGTGCGGTTCACGTAGAACCTTCCTCGATGCGGCACGTATCAAGGAATTCCCGGCGCGGATAAACAGCACAGAGAATCGCAAGAACGAGCCGAAATAAATACGAAGACGAAACCGGGCCGATGTGAGACATCTGAGGCCGGTTGCGTCGAAGATGATCCGGCACATACATGCCAAGGCGAAGGCGGGATGCGGGATCACGGGGGCTCGGACGGAC
This sequence comes from Streptomyces sp. ISL-96, assembly GCF_018614035.1. Lineage (GTDB taxonomy): Bacteria > Actinomycetota > Actinomycetes > Streptomycetales > Streptomycetaceae > Streptomyces. The sequence goes on along the minus strand of NZ_JAGGPA010000008.1, from coordinate 19,518 downwards.
CTGTATCCGGAGCCATGGGCGGAGCGTCCGCCGCACGGTGAGACAACCAGAGCACTTCAGGTGGCGTCGCTCGCGGAACGTACACGACGCGGTGGGTGTGCCCTGGGGAAAGCAACGAGCTGGGGCCCGCACCCCAAGGTGCGGGCCCCAGCTACGCCGTACGCTTCAGCGTCAGGCGGGAACGATGTTCTCCGCCTGCGGGCCCTTCTGGCCCTGCGTGACGTCGAAGCTCACCTTCTGGCCTTCCTGCAGCTCGCGGAAGCCCTGGGCGGCGATGTTCGAGTAGTGGGCGAAGACGTCAGCGCCGCCACCGTCCTGCTCGATGAAGCCGAAACCCTTTTCCGCGTTGAACCACTTCACGGTGCCAGTAGCCATGTCATATCTCCTTGGGGGCAGTACCCGGGCCCGCACTGTGCGAGCCCCGAGTCGCCGCGATGATCGCCCCGTCCGGAAAACAACTCCGGCATACAAAAATGCACCCGCCGGCACAGTGGGCCAGCAAATGCACTTGAAGTTTTTTGGGAACCACAACTGCAACTGAGATCAACAGTAGCACGGAGAAATCGCCTGGGGGCGGTGCGTAATATCACTCCCCCTGGCGCGCCATAAACCCTCACGGCGCATTGCGCTAATTTCTGTGCCTGCCGCGATAGATATTCACATGCGAGCAGCCGCGGGGTCCCGTGTTCGATCCCCGCTGCCGAACCCGCTGTACACGAGACTGTTGGTTGCAACGAGCCCGATCGAGGGCCGTGGCGATACGACGATCCCTGGGATCGCCCGCCGGTCACGGCCAGGCTCCGCACCGTTCAGCGCGGGCACCCGCGTGACGCCGGCAGGCGCTCCAGCATCAGGCCGCGGACGGAGGGTGAGAGGAGTTGCCGGAGTTGCCGGCGCGGCGATATTCGGCGTTGATGCGCTGGGCTTCCTCGAGTTGGTCTTCGAGGATGACGATGCGGCAGGCGGCGTCGATGGGGGTGCCCTGGTCAACGAGTTCACGCGCCCGGGCGGCGATACGGAGCTGGTAGCGGGAGTAGCGGCGGTGACCGCCCTCGGAGCGCAGCGGGGTGATCAGGCGGGCTTCGCCGACGGCGCGGAGGAAGCCCGGGGTGGTGCCGAGTATTTCGGCGGCCCGGCCCATGGTGTAGGCGGGGTAGTCGTCGTCCTCGAGACGGCCGAGGGAGTTGTCTGCTGTCATTTCACCTCACTGGTCGAGTACTTGTGGCGGGAACGCGTGGAGGGGCCTTGGTGCCGTACGGCACCAAGGCCCCGAAGGAATTTCAACACCATCTGCCGGCCCTATTACTGCGCCGGCCTTCTGTGTCCGCATGCCTGCCCGAGAAGCTGCTGGGCGGGGGTGCGGGGATCGCGGTGCGTGACCGGAGACCACCTACCAATCTGAGGTCTTGCGGTACCCAGGCGATGCTGCCGCCCGGGCGATCCTGATGGCGCTCGAACTCCTCCGTTCTTCCCTCTGGAAGTAACTACTTTCCAAACCGGTACTGCTACGCGGGTACTACTCGTTACTACTGGGTACTGCTCGGTACTGCCGGTGATGCAACTGCTCGTGGCATTGACAGCCACTTCGTCCGGCAGCCAGCCCCGTCGCCCGTCGTGCGCTTGCTCTGGCTTAGAACCCCACTGCCGGACCTCTCAGAACGCGCGCCCGCAGCCGACGCCTTCCCTGAGAGACCACTGAGTACTGCACTGCTGGGTACTGCCACCTACAGAACTTCTTACCGCGTTACTGCTCATGACGGCCCCTGATCACTGCGGGCCACCCGGTCCGGCCGTCAGTTCCGTCGCCATCCTGCAACAACCCTGGCTTCGGAACTCCACCACCGCACCGTACTGCGCACTACTGCCCGGCAGTTCATCTCTGCCGGGCCTTGCTCGATCTCGGCTACGAGAGAAACCATAACCACGCGAGCGCCCAATGTCTACTCCAGCCGCCATAGATTTCCGTGAGCAGACAACAGAGGAAGCCTGAAGCTTCCAGCAGCGGTCGCGGATGACCGCCTCACCGAACGCACCTGGCTGCGTGAGGGCCTGCGCCAGGACGACGACCCGTGCGATGCCGACGACATCGCCCACCACGCCACCACGCTGCCGGCCACCACGAGCCCCAGCAGATCCTCGACGCCCAGCAGACCCTGGGCCCAGCTGCCAGGGGTCCAGGTAGCCGCCCCTGTTGATTCCCATCGCATACCTTCTCCCGCTTCCGTCGGCGGTGTACATATATGGATGATCCGGACAGTCCGCTCACGTGGGCAGCGGTGGCCGCAAGGGCAACGACCGCGAGTCGGCGGGCAGCGTCAGCTGCGGACAAGGCCGACCAAGCCCTTGTGGCCCACTCCCGGTGCGCTCAGCGCCAGCCAGCCGTGGCCGCGTATCGGGGTGTCGGCGCCGATCCGGGTGGGGTCCACCGACAGATGACGGCACGCCGTGGCAGCGTCCGCCGTGCCCTCGTTGGGCTCGGCCTCGTCATGCTCCGGATCGAAGTACTCTTCGTCGACGAGCAGGTCTTCCCAGGGCAGTGGCTCACCGACCCACTCGGGATCGTCCTCGCCCGTGTACCGGCGCCGGATGCGTCCTCGCTCGGCGACCACCCAGACGTTCGATCCACCCGCTTCGTCCTCGAAGAACATCTGGGCTTCGCCGCAGTGCGCGCTCAGCCGTTCCACGGCACCCATCCACTCGTCCCAGTCGACGCCGACCACGTCCTCCAGGTTCCCGGTGATCAGCCGCCAGCCGTCGAGTTCCGGCGTGACGAACACCGGAATCGCTCCTGGCCTGTGCGGCAACCGCGCCACATCCGCCCCTTCATCGAGCGTTACAGGAAACCGGTCGTGCAGTTCCAAGGCTGTGAACAGACCCTCGTACCGCTCGCCTGGAACCGCGAACCACCAGCTGTCCGAGAGAACCGGGGAGGGCTCCTCGTAACAGGACCTGAGAAGAGCCCGGCGGGCCAACAGCATCCTGTCGCGCTCGCCCAGACGGTCAGTGAATCCGGCTTCCAGCAAGGCATCAAGTCTGTTCTCGATCATGAGGCAGGAGCATAGGTCGACCCGCTGACAACGTCGCCCGACGCCTGCACTCCCCCATCGGCCGCACGTGGCCACTCAACGCCCACCGCCTGCCGGCGGCGTCGCATTCCGCTGGCCGAGCTCCGCGATCGTCCGCTGATCAGCCTGCCTCGTGGTACAACCGGGCTTGCGCGCAGGTCGGGTTCCAGCCGCGTATCGCCTTCGAGGCTGCCGCTCCGCGGCTGCTTGCGCAACTCGCCACCCACGGTCTCGGCGAGGCGGTGGTTCCGCGCCTCCCGACCAACGTGGCGTCAGCTTTCGGACTGCGGACCCTGGAGATCACGGAACCGCGGCCTGCACGGCAGGATCGCGCTGGCCTGGCGAACGGACAATCGCGCCGACCCCGCTGCCGCGGCCTTCCTGGACCTGCTTCGTGCAGCACTAAACGCGCCGGGGAGCGAAGTAACCAGTTGAGGCAAACGCCCCAAAGGCCAGAGCGGCCCTTCAGGCAGCGGCCACAGGCCGCACCACGCCCGGCCGTGCAGCTTCCGCAAACGTCACTGCGGACGTCGCGAAGACAAGGCCGACAGCTGGCCGGACGAATACCTCTGCCGGAACTGCTCGGACGACGCGGCAGCACATGTAGAGCCGGTACGCCCCCCTGTGCCAGGATCAACTGCTTTGGCCACCACGACAGTTGAGCATTCGTGCCTCTGTAATCGGCCAGTCGCGACTCCCGCAGTCGCTCTGGCTCTGGCTCACTTGATGAAGACCGCCCGCGCAATCCCATCGGGGGCAGCGCTCGCCTCGGCGATCAGCTCACCTTCGGCGGACCAGATGCCCGAACGGCCGGACGTGCGGTCGAAACCGCCACCGGTCGGCCCCGCGAAGGCCGCCACGGCGACCCACACACCGTGGTCCGCAGCGACCCGGCGGGCGCGTTCGCTGTGGACCTCAGCCTCGTGATCGGCGTGGACGACGCCAGCTACGTAGCCGTCGATGCCCAGCGCGGCCGTCTTCGCGGCGTGCTCCGGGATACCGGTGTCGCGGCAGACGGCAAGCCCCAGCCGCCACCCGTCCACTTCGACCACGGCGGGCTCGCCGGGCACGAAGTGGATGGCCTCGCTGCCGTGCAGGTAGACCTTCCCATAGGCCACGCGTACGCCGTGTCCATCCACAGCCAGTATGCCGATGCGCGGACCAGGCACAGGCGCACCGACCAGGGCGAGCGTCCCGGTCTCGGCGCACGCAGCGACGATCGGAGCCAGCCGTTCATCGTCTGGGTAGACCGGCGCCGCGTCCAGCTCGTATCCCGTCAGTGACATCTCGGGGAACACCACCACCCGCGCGTCCGCCGCCCGCACGGCCTCCGCGTGTGCCAGGGCGTTGGCCGTCACGTCGTGAGCCGCGCACCTCGGCTGCGCTACCGCGATGCTCAACGGTTGCTCCACCTTGAACTCCCTTCGTTCTGTTGGCAGAACCGCTTGTCTGCTCTTCCGGCCGCGCCCATAGGAGCGGTGCCAACTTGACGATGCGTCAGCTCTGCTCCGCTTTCGACATATCCGGGCTGAAGCCTAGGCGACGCTTCACGACGTTGTCGGGGGGCGATTTGCGTCGTGCCGGCCCCCATGGAACGGCAGAGTGGCCAGGTCCTGACCTTGCGCGGGTCGAGGTCTTCAAAGATCCGGGTGCGATCTAGGGGTTGTCCCCGATGCCCGCGCCGAGGTCGCTCGCCTAGCGTTGCGGGCAGTGCAGCTCTTCGGCCGACCGGCCCATTCCGCACCGAACTCGCGTGTTACGGAGACCCGATGAAGGCAGTCGTCCAGGACCGGTACGGCTCACCTGATGTCCTGGGGGTCAGGGAAGTCGACAAGCCGGTGGCCGCCGACAATGAGGTGCTGGTACGTGTTCACGCGGCCGCGGTCAACGCGCGCGACTGGCACCTCATGCGGGGCGACCCGTACATGGCGCGCATGGTGCTCGGGCTCCGCGGGCCGAAAACGAAGATTCGTGGCACGGACTTCGCGGGTCGCGTGGAAGCGGTGGGCAGGGACGTGAAACGGTTTCGCCCCGGTGACGAGGTGTTCGGCGAAGCGGAAGGGGCGTTTGCCGAGTACGTGTGTGCCCCGGACGGGGTGGTGGAACCAAAACCGGCCAGCCTGACATTCGCACAGGCGGCCGCGATGCCACTGGCGGGGAACACCGCCCTCATGGGCCTGCGCGACCTGGGGCGGGTACAGCCCGGACAACACGTCCTGGTCAATGGTGCGTCGGGCGGCGTCGGAACGTTCGCCGTGCAAATCGCCAAGGCTGTTGGAGCTGAGGTGACCGGCGTGTGCAGTACGAGAAACCTGGACCTGGTCCGGTCGCTCGGCGCGGACCGGGTCATCGACTACAGCGGCGAGGACTTCACCCGGAACGGGCGGCGGTACGACGTCGTGTTCGACCTGGTGGGGAACCGTTCGTTGACCCAGTGCCGACGTGTCCTGACACCCTCAGGAACGCTCGTGCTGTCCGGCGGAGGTGTGTCCGGCGGAGGCAGCCTCGTCGGACCAATGGGTCTCCTCATCAGGGGCCAGGCGCTGTCACGCTTCGTGCGCCAACGACTGCTCGTACTCACGGCGACGCCGAGCAAGGAGAACCTGTCAGCGTTGCGGGGACTCGCCGAGTCGGGAAAGGTTGCCCCGGTCATTGACCGGACGTACACGTTGAGCGAAGTACCCGAGGCCATCCGGTACCTCGAAGTGGAGCACGCACGCGCGAAAGTCGTCATCACCGTGTGAAGCGAGACAGACCACCCGTTGCGCAGACCTTCGAACGGGCCCGGGCGCGCATGTCCTGATCCGCCACGCCGTCGTGTTCGGGCGTGCCCCTGAAGGGTGTTTGCGCGGCGTCGGTCAAGGATCCTACGTACACGCAACGGCGAGGACCAGCGAAGCGGTGGCCAGCGCAAGGAAGCTCCCGGGGAAGACGATGTTGTGGAACACCCGGGCGCGGACGTGGACCGCGATGGCGCCGATGAAGAACAGGACAAGACCGATCGCGGCGGCTGTTCCGATGAAGTGGACGCCCAGGAGACCGAGGAGGAGCCCGGCAGCTCCGGCCGCCTTCAAGGTGCCAAGCATCGGAATCCAGGACTGCGGGACACCTACTTCAGCGGAGTTGGCCAGGACGAACTTGGCTCTCGCGAAGTCAGCGATGGCTATCACGGCATTGACCGAGATGGTGATGACGGTGACGACTGCATAAGCGGTGAACATGTGAATGCCCTCTGTTGAGGCGAGAACTCGGTAGGTGCGTGCTCGCTGCGTGTCAAGCCTCACCGCTCCCCTGCATGGCGTCCAATACCCGCATCTATAACCTGGCGGCATGGACGTCGACACCCGGCTGCTGCGCTACTTCATCGCCGTCGCAGAGGAAGGCAGCCTGAGCCGCGCCGCGGAACGGCTGTTCGTGTCCCAGCCTGCGCTGACCAAGCAGATCAAGCAGCTGGAGGCTCAGCTCGGCGCGCAGTTGTTCACGCGGTCCCGGGCCGGTATGGCTCTCACCGAACCGGGCCGTGTCCTGGCGGAGCGAGTGCCCGCCCTGCTGGCCGACTGGGGCCAGATGATGCGGGACACGAAGAGCGCGGCCGACCAGGCAGCCCGCGTGATACGGGTCGGTTTCGTGGCCAGTGTCGCCAACGAGGCCACTCAGCGCATCATCGCGGCGTTCGCGCGGCGCCGACCGGGTTGGAGGGTCGAGATGCGGCAAGCCGCATGGTCGAACCCGAGCGCCGGGCTCGCGTCCGGGGACGTTGACGTGGCCTTGCTGCGGCTGCCCTTCCCGGGCGAGGACACTCTGCGGGTGGAGGTGCTGTTCACCGAACCGCGCTGGGTGGTGCTGCCCACGGCACACCCCTTGGCCGTACGTGAGCGGATCGTGTTCCGCGATCTGTGGGACGAGCCGTTCGTGGCAGCCCCGCCCGAAACAGGCTCATGGCGGGATTACTGGCTGGCCACCGACGCACGCGACGGCCACCCGGTCCGCATCGGGGCCGTCACCAACCAGCCGGACGACTGGCTCAGCGCGATCGCCAACGGCTATGGCATCGCCCTCGCCCCCGAATCCGCCGCCCGCTTCTACGCGCGCCCCGGCGTCACCTACCGGCCCGTCAGCGGTGTCAGCGCCACCGGGGTCGGCGTTGCCTGGGCGTCCACCGCCGACACAAACCCTGTCGTTCAGGACTTCGTCCGCTGCTGCCTTGCCGTCGATCTTCGCGATGGGTGCGGCTATCGCCAGGTCCCGGTAGCCGTCACCGTTGAAGTCGCCCCGTAGCCCGGAGGGCGCGACGGTGAGGTGCGGGTCTTCTTCTCCTGCGGCATGCCGGATGCCGGTGTGGCGTCCGAAGTTGACGTCTGGGGCCGCTTGGCCCCGTGGACACCTGACGGCCTACGACGGCCCCGGCGGAGTACAGCACCAGGCCGATCCCGGCCAGTACGTCTATGACCGGTACGAACAGACCGACCAGCAGTCCCGCCGCCCCCGCGGCCTTGGCCGCCCCGAGCCAGCGGCTCCACAACCCACTTGGCGCGTAAGAAGACCGAAGCGGCCGAGAAGCCCATCATTGCGGCTGCCAGGACAGTGACGACTACGTAGTGGTGGACATCAGCAGTGCTCCTCAGCAGGTGAACACCGGTGCGGGCTCGCTCCCGCCCGGCAGGGCGCGACTGCCGTAGTCATTTCACGGCGTAGTCGGCAAGCGGGCCCTCCAGCAAGTCGAAGACGCGGTGGGCCGAGACGGTCACCGTTTCGGCGATCCGCGCGTTGCTCTGACCGTCGAGGGTCAGGGACAGGATGTGCTGGAACAGGATGCGGTGGGCGCTGCCCAGTTGGGCTGCCGCCGCCCGGGGGGTGATGTCGTCGGGGGCAGCTCCGGTCTCGGCGGCGAGGAGCGTGGCGAGTGCGTCCTCGCGCTGGTCGTGCATGTCGCGCAGGCGGGCGAGCAGCGTGGGACTGTCCGCGATCATCCGGGCGAAGGCCTCTCCACAGAACCCGGTCACGGGGTCGTGCCGTGCGGCCCCGTCGAGGAACTCGATGCGCAGTGCCGTGAGCGCCGACTGCCCCTCGGCCCGGCCTGCGACGGTACGGGCAAGACCCGCGACGAAGTCGTCCTGGTGATCGAAGGCCAAGTCCTCCTTGCGGGCGAAGTAGTTGGTGACCGTCTTCTTGGCGACCCTGGCGGCCGCCGCGATCTCGGCGATCGTCGTGGATTCGAAGCCGTTCTCGATGAACAGCCTGGTCGCCTGGTCGGAGATCAGCTGCCGGGTCTCTTGCTTCTTGGACTCGCGAAGCCCCATCGGTTCGATACTCATGGAGCAATCTTACACTCGTCGCAACTTTACGCTTGACGAACGCGGGGCGTTCGGACTAAGTTTACGTGCGTAGTAAGTTCGACGGACCATCGGCACAAACCCCCCGCAGGCAGGCCTACTGACGCCCGCACCGCCCCTTTCTCCGTTCCCCGTTGCCCGGAAGGCTTCACATGACCGATTTCGACGCCGGCGCCGAGTTCGACCGCCAGGTCAAGACGATGGTCGACATGGGCTATCCGGCCCTCGCCGGGATGGCCGAGAGCGCGTTCCGCGATCTCGTCGAACCCCTGCGCAAGCCCGTTCTCGCCAGGGCGGCAACACTGCAACCGCCGACCGAAAGCCGGGTTCCGTTCCTGCTGGTTGTCACCAGGGCCCTCGTACCCCTCGAGGAGTCGGTCCCGCTGACCACGCTCGCCGGCAAGAGCCGACCCGGCGTCATCGAGCGCTTCTACGCTCCGGGCGAGCTGGAAAGGTTCGTCTCGCTCAAGGACCTGGCGATCCCGGAGGGCGAGGTGTACGTCGCCTTCGACATCGACCGGGGCGAGGAGTTCTGCGACGTCGTCCCTCTTGACGCCCTGGCCACGGTCGCGGAGCGAGACCGCACCCCGCTCACCATCGAGGAAGGCATAGCGTTCATCACCCAACACCCCCGGTCTCTGGCCAAGAACAAATGCTTCTCCCTGGGCGGCAGCCGCCTCGGAGACCGCCGGGTCCCGGCCCTGTGGATCAGCAAACACGCCCCGAAGCTGGGATGGTGCTGGGAGGGCAACCCGCACACCTGGCTCGGCCTCGCCTCTGCCGGCAGCCGCAGTCCCGGCCACACCAGCTGTGACATCCCCTGACCCGTCAGAAGCCTGGACCCCCCAGCCCCGCGACGGCGGCGGACTCCAGCCCCCGCGTCCGGTAGCTGTCGGCGTCGAGCGTGATCACCTCCGCGTGATGGGCGAGGCGGTCGACCGCCGCCGAGGCGACCCCGGCATCGCCGAACACCTCCTCCCAGCGGCCGAACGGCCGGTCACTGGTGACGATCAGCGAGGCCCGCTCGTAGCGGTGCGAGACGAGTTGGAAGAGGAGATGGGACGCCTCACCCTCCAGGGGTACGTAACCGACCTCGTCCACGATCAGCACCGGATAGTCGTCCAGCCGCGCCCACTCCTTCGCCAGCCGGCCCGCTGCCTTCGCGTCGCCCAGGCGTGCGGCCCACTCGGCCGCCGTGGCGAACAGCACCCGGTGACCGGCCTGGCACGCCCGTACGCCCAACGCCACGGCCAAGTGTGTCTTGCCCGTCCCCGGAGCGCCGAGGAACACCACATTGCCCTTGCGGCCTACGAAGTCCACCTTGCCGAGCCTGGCGAGGGTCTGCGGGTCGGGCGACCGCAGGTGAGTGTCGTCGAACATCTCCAGGACCTTGCGGGCGGGGAACCCGGCCGCCTCGATGCGCTCCTGCGCCGCGGAGCCCGGCTCCTCCTCGCTGCTGCCGTCCCGCTGCCGCGGCAGAACCACCGGCGGTGGATCGTGAGCAGAGCCGGCCCTGCTCTCATGCGAGGCCATGGGGCCGGACATGTACGCGAGGATCGCCGCCGAGGCGATGAACGCCATATGGATCACCGTTCCCCAGAGCAGATCGTGCTGGGGTGTGTGGTGCACATCCACGAACATCTGGAGCAGGTGCACCGACGAGATCCCGACGATGGCGGTGGCCAGCTTCACCTTCAGCACATTGGAGTTGACGTGCGAGAGCCACTCGGGCTGGTCACGGTGGCCCTGGAGCCCGATCCGGGAGACGAAGGTCTCGTACCCTCCGACGATCACCATGATCAGCAAGTTGGCGATCATCACAACGTCGACCAGCTTCAGGACTGCGAGCATGACGTGGGTCTCGTCCGCCCGCCCGCTGACGACGTGGTCGATGAGATGCCACAACTCGTTGAAGAACTTGTAGACGTAGACCCCCTGCGCGGCCACCAGGCCGAAGTACAGCGGCGCTTGGAGCCACCGGGTCGCGAACAACGCGCACCCGAGCGTCATCATGGTCGACGGGGACGAGGCGGAACGGGACAACGGCACCTCCAGCAGCGGGAAGAGATTCATATTCTTGTGGGCCACCACAGAAAATCTGAATTCACACCACCCTTTAGGGTTAATAGAATTCCAGTAGGACAACACCGCGCAGGGAGCCACACCGCGGGGCCGCCAGGCCCCGCACCCGGCGAATCGTTCATCCGCGTACGCCCGCCGTATCGCCCTACGGCTCTCTATTCCTGTCGGTCAGTACGGGGCCGGGTCAGGTGATCCGCGATGCGTTCTCCCCACGTGCGGATGTCGGCGCGCGTCCGGGACACATGCAAGTCCGCGTGCGGCAGCGCATCGGCCAGTGCCTCCGCCGTCGGCAGCGGGTGGCCCGGGTCATCCACCCAGGCCAGGATCAACGTCGGCCGGCGCAGTGCGGAGAGCGCCGCGGGTGAGGGCAGGTCGGACAGCGCCAGGCCGCGCAGGACGGACGGCAGTACCCGCTCGGCGGGCGTGGGTGGGAACGTGGGAACGTCCGCCACGACTGCGGGGCGTGGCTGTTTCCGCTTGGCGGCGAGCCAGGCGTCCACTCCCTCTCGTTCGATGGTGTCAGCGGACGTCCTGTTGGTCCGCGCATATGCCTGGCGCGTCGTCCAGGCGGTGGGCGGGATGAGCAGGACCAGGCGGGAGAACCGGTCCGGCGCCCGTACAGCGGCGTGCAGCACGCTGCCGCATCCCATCGAAGCGCCCATGGCGTCGATGGGCTCCGTGACGCACAGGTGATCGAGCAAGGCCAACAGATCGTCTGCGAGCGAGGTGTAGGTGTAGTCGCTGTCCACGGGTTCGCCGGTGGACCGGCCATGTGCCCGCGCGTCACAGCGAACCAGGCGCCGCCCCCGGTCCAGCACCGGCACCCAGTCGAACAGGCCCATTCGGTCCTCAACGGCCTGGCTGACCAGGCCGCCGTGCGCGTACACGGCGAGAGGGCCCTCACCGGCGTCGTCGTAGACCAGCTCCGCCCCTCGGTGGCGGAAGCGGCTTTCTGTGACCGCGTGCCTTCCCACTGTCCTCATAGCCGCACGATTCTTCCTGGCGTTGAGCATCCGTACTCAGGACTCCGCAGCCGCGGTGCGAGTGGGTGGGCTCATGACGACGAACGACGACGTGATCACGAGCGACGCCCCGGCAGCCGTGCCCGCCCCTTCCACCCAGGGCAAGGGAGTCAGCGGCCCGCTCGTCGACGCCGGTTTCGCGGCGCTCTGCGCGGCGGCTTTCGCGGGCCTGGCCGCCCTTTTCGTACCGAAGAGCGGACTCGTAATCGCGCAGTACGTTCTGCTCGTCCTGGCGCCGCTCCTTGTCCTTCTCGACGGCGGTTTCTAAGGCGCTCAGTCAGCGTCCGCCGTGGATACTTCAGCTGCCACGGCCGGAACGGGCGACCCGTCGGCCACGGGAAGGGTGACCCGGAGCTTCGACTGGCCGTGCGGCAGTCGCTCCCAGTCGTCCATGAAGCAGGCGACGAGGCCGTACTTCCCGGCCAGCCGGATCAGCGTCTCCGTACGGTAGTAGAAGTCTTCGCCCAGCACCTGGTGTTCGGTTCCCTCGGTGCGGTCGAAGGTGAAGTCGAAGAAGCCGCCGGGCGCCAGCACCCTTCCGACGTGTGCGAGGCATTCGTCGATGACCTCCGGCGGGGAGTGCGAGAAGACGCTGTGGGCGTGCACCACCGTGAACCAGGCGTCGGGCAGGAAGTCCAGCTTCAGGTCCTCGACGGGGGTCAGATACGGCAGCCTGTCCTGAAGTCCGTACCGGACCAGAGTCTTCTTCGCCTCGATGAGGATGTCGGGCGAGATGTCGATCCCGTAGTAGTGGCCGGGCTCCAGGTGCTCGATGAACCGCCAGCCGGCGCGCAGATTGCCGCAGCCGATCTCCAGCATGCGGTCCTGCGGCGTCAGCCCGTGCCGCACCAGGTAGTCGAACTGCATCTGCCCGATGGCCAGCCAGCGATCGTACGAAGGTCCGCCGCCGACCGCCGCCTCCGGGCTGCGCGCCGTGTCGGACGCCATCACCGCCCTGTAGTACGCGACGTGGTTTCCCCGGTGCCGCAGCCGCAGCCACCGGTCCCGCCCCGCCCGGCGCACGTAGGGCAGCACGCGCCCCGGATGCCGCAGCGCGTATCGCACCTTGTGGCCGAGTCGTGAGCGGTTCGCCGACAGACGCGAAGCGGGTGTCTGCTGCATGACGGCCTCCGTGCCATCGGTGGGTGAGCTGCCCCTCGTCGGATGCTAACCAAAGGCGCGCGGGCTCGCTCCCTCACTCGTTCGGGACAACCGTTCAGCCGAGTGCCTTCCCCGCCTGGTGGGCCCACCGCGACCACCCGCAGCGTGGAGGGGAACAGGCCGGCGAACCGTCACCCGCCGTACCCCCGAGCGAGGCGAGGCCATGCAAGAGACACGCTTCATCGTCGGCACGCCGTACCGCGTGCCGCTCGAGGCGCGCGAGCGCCGCTTCGTTGTCGGGGCGGCCGCGCGGCCCCTGCCCCTGGCGGCCGTCGCCGCCGCCTTCGCCCTCATCCACCTCGCCCTGGTCGCGCCCGGTCTCGGACTGGGCTGGGACGAGACGGTGTACGTCAGCCAGGTGAGCCCGCAGGCACCGCCGGCGTTCTTCAGTGCGCCGCGGGCCCGTGGCATCACCTACCTCGTCGCTCCCCTCACGGCTCTCACCACCTCGACCGAGGCCCTCCGCGTGTACCTGGCCGTGCTGGCCGGCTGCGGCTTGTTCCTCGCGCTGTGGGTGTGGCGGCGGCTGCTGCCCACCGCCGTGCTCGCGGTCGCCGGAGGACTGTTCGCGAGCCTGTGGGTCACGATGTTCTACGCCGGGCATGCGATGCCCAACCTCTGGGTCGCGTACGGCGCCCTCGCCTCGGCCGGGTGCCTCCTGCGGGCTGCCCGGGACCCTCGGGACCACTGGGCCCTGACCGGTATGGGCGCCGCAGTGGCGTTCGCCGCCCTGATGCGTCCGTCCGACGCGGTGTGGCTGGCGCTGGCACTCGCCGTGGCGGCCCTGGTGATGCCGCGTACGCGTCGCCGGGGGCTGCTGGTCGTCGTGGTGGCCGCGGGCGTAATCCTCGGCTGCGCCGAGTGGGTGATCGAGGCGTACGTCCACTACGGCGGTCTCACCGCCCGGCTGCGGCGGGCCAGCGAGATCCAGGGGCACCTGGGCTGGTATTTCGCCGTCGACGACCACGTGCGGGCCCTGGGCGGGCGGGCGCTGTGCCGGCCGTGCGACGTGCCCTGGCGTCACCCTGCCTCGGCCCTCTGGTTCTTCGCCCTGCCCCTGCTCGTGGCGGGCGGTGTGTGGGCCGCTGGCCGGGCGCGCCGCCGCGCCCCGATCGTCCTGGCGACGATGGTGGGCCTGGCGCTGGCGGCGCCGTATCTGTTCACCGTCGGGTACGCGGCGCCGCGTTTCCTGCTGCCGGCGTACGCCCTGCTGGCCCTGCCCGTGGCGCAGTGCCTGGTCCGGGTGTGCGGCCCCGCGGTGCGGTGGCGGCGTACCGCGGTCGGGATCGTCACAGTGGCCCTCGTCGGTCATCTGGCGATCCAGTACGTCGTGGTCGACAGGATGGCGGACCGGGTACGGCGCAACACCGCCGACCTCACCCGGATCACCGCCGAACTGCGGGCCCAGGGCGTGCGCCCGCCGTGTGTGGTGAGCGGCGAAGAGGCGATCCGGGTCGCGTTCCGTACCGGCTGCGCCTCCCGCCAGGCCGGTGGCCACGACGGAAGCATCACGCCGCGGGCCCTCGCCGCCACGGCGCTCCGGCAGCCCGTCGCGGTCCTGGTCTCCGAGGGGCGGCGCCCTCCGGCGTACGCCCGCGAGTGGCGCCTGCACCCGCTTCCCGACCTGGGCCGCCGGACCGGCCTCCGGGCCTACCTGTCCGGTGAAAGGCCGACGGACGCGCAGCGATCCCTGCCCGGCGACGGCCGTGGTGACACCGGTGGATGGCCGCGTCCGCGGTGGTGACGGTCGTACCGCCCCGCGATGTGTCAGGTCCGCGCAAGGGGGACGGAGCCGGCGCGGAACACATCCAATGACCCCTCCTGGGCGTTGTGCATGAGCAAGCGCGTTCTCATGTGACCGCCCCTGAGGGGCGTTTGGAGTACTGATCTTGAAAACCAACCGTGCGGCCATTCTTCGCGTGGCGTCAGTCGCTGTCACCGCAGGGGCCGTCCTGACGGCCGGGCCGTTGTCCGCCCCGGCGCAGGCCGACACGCTCAGGCCGCCCACGATCGCCGCCAGGGGCGGCTTCGTTATGAACAACGGCACGGGGAAGACGCTCTTCGCCAAGGCCGCGGACAAGCGCCTTCCCACCGGCTCCACCGCCAAGATCATGACGGCCCGGGTGGTGCTCGCGCAGAGGAACCTGAATCTTGACTCCAAGGTCACGATCCAGAAGGCGTACAGCGACTACATCGTCTCGAAGACCGCGTCGTCGGCCCGTCTGATCGTCGGCGACAAGGTCACCGTCCGCCAGCTCCTGTACGGGCTCATGCTTCCGTCCGGCTGCGACGCGGCGTACGCACTGGCCGACAGGTTCGGCAGCGGTTCCACGCGAGCGAAACGTGTGAAGTCGTTCATCGGCAAGATGAACGCGACCGCCAGGAGCCTCGGTCTGAAGAACACACACTTCGATTCCTTCGACGGCATCGGAAGGACCTCGAACTACTCGACACCACGCGACCTGACGAAGCTCGCCAGCAATGCGATGAAGTACCCCTTGTTCCGTACGGTCGTGAAGACGAAGTCGACCAAGCAGAAGGTCACGACGAGGAACAACGGTTACCGCTTCATGTCCTGGACCAACACCAACAACCTGCTCGGCACCTACTCGGGCACCATCGGGGTCAAGACCGGCTCGGGCCCGGAAGCCAGGTACTGCTTGGTCTATGCCGCCACTCGGGGCGGCAGGACAGTCATCGGCACGGTGCTGGCCTCGTCTTCGCATGCCCATCGCACTGACGATGCGAAGAAGCTGATGAACTACGGCTTCAAGAAGTAGCCGAGCGGCCCGCCAGGGGGCGGGTGATGAGCCTGCCCCCATCTGCCCGCCGAGCGCGGGCTGCTTTTGAGCGGAAACGGGCGGCAGCCCGACTTCGCCTCCAAGGCGCCCGGCTTCGTCATCTGCCGCGAGGACTCGTGATCGCGTCGAGCAGTACTACGCCGCCGTACCACTGCTGTTCGCCGAAGCCGAGGAGTTCGACTCCAGCCGACGACCCGGCCCTGCCCGCTGTACTCGCCATCCGCAGCCGGCCTTCGCGGCAGAGGGCACAGCGCTGGGCCAGGGTCTCGGCGCTGCCGTCATGGCAGCCCTGGCCTCCCACGCCCGCGACCACGGTGTCCACACCGTCTTCCTCGCATGGGCCCAAGGGGTGACCACATGTGGTCGGGCAGGCACTGTCCGCGCCGGCCGAGGTTTCGCAGGCGGCTGCGTACTCTGGGATCAGGATGTCCCGCAACGTCGGGGGAGGTACGTGATGACCCACGGTCACCGATTTCACCTAGATCAGGATGGGCACTCCATCAGCGTCCAGGTCGGACGGCCCTCCGACGGCATCGAGGTCCTGGTGGACGGCAAGGTCGTCGCCTACCGGAAGGGCCGGCCCAAAGGCGCCGCGGTCCTGGAGGCGGAGCTGCCCGAGGAGCCGCCCCGGCCCTTCCGCATCGTGGTGGAGGACATGAGCGGCGAGCCTCTCTGCGTGATGGAGACTTCCGGCTCGCGCTTCCGCATGCCACAGGTTCCCTTGTGGAGCAGGCCGGACGAACCGCCGGCGCGCCGCAAGCCGTCGGTCCGTCCCCTGAGGCGCCTGCGGAGGATCCTGCGGCGCCTGTGAAGCCCACACACGAGACGTCGCGTCGCTCCACAGATGCCGCCCGGACAGGGCGTGCCGGCCGGCACTACTCTCCGGTGGCTCCGTCGATCCGCTCGCGCAGCAGGTCGGCGTGGCCGTTGTGCCGGGCGTACTCCTCGATCATGTGGGTGAGGATGTAGCGCAGCGTGTACGCCTCGTCCCGCCACTCCACCGTGACGTCGAGGGACTCGGCGGCCTCCACGATCGCGCGGGATCGCGCGCACGCCGCGTGCCAGACCTTGAACGCCTCGTCGGGATCGGCCGAGTCGATGGCGAATTCGGCGAACGTGCCGTTTACCTTGCCCGGCCAATAGCCCGTGACATCCTCGCCGTTCCACACGACCTGGAACCACATCCGCTCGACCTCGGCCATGTGCCGGACCAGTCCGAGCAGAGACAGGCCGGACGGCGGTATCGCCCTGTCCCTCAGCTGACTGGTGGTCAGGCCTGAGCACTTCATGGCCAGAGTCTCGCGTTGATACCGCAGAAAGCCGGTGAGCGAGGCGCGTTCGCCCGCTGTCCGGGAGGGGCCGGTCCGCTGGTTCCAGGGGCCCGGTACGGCAGTTCCGCCACACCGCGCACTGCGGCGGCAGCCACCCCCGGCGGACGCACTGTCGGTTGCGGCAGCTAACTTGTTGAGGGCGCGTCAAGTAGATGTGCCGTTACTCCGCCACGAGGGGACCCAAGCCCACCATGTCCACGCCACCGCCGCAGGGCGGCTACAACCCGTACCCGCAGCAGCAGGGCCAGCCCCCGTACGGCCAGCAGCCCTACCAGGGGCAGCCGCAGTCCCCGTACGGTGCGCCCGGCGGGCAGCCCCCGCAGCCGCCCCGGCGTAACCGCGGCCTCTCGCCTGTCATAAAGGGCGCGAGCTTCGTCGTCGCCGCGATCGTCGTTCTCATCTACGTCTTCTTCTTCAAGGACCACAGCACCACCACACCCGTCCCCGACGCCACTCCTGACACCACGGCCTACAGCGCGGACGTCGGCGACTGCGTGATGGAGAAGGGGACGGAAGCCCGCCCGGACATCGAGATCGTCGACTGCGCCGGTCCGAAGGCGGAGCTCAAGGTCACCGAAGAGGGCATGAGCGTCGACACCCTCGAATGCAAGCCTGGCGAAAGCAAGTTCACGATCACTCAGCGCGGGCGCATCGACGTCGCCCTCTGCCTGGAGCCGCTCAAGAAGTAGAAGTACGAAGCAGCCCGAGGAGGCCGCGGGCCGCCGGGCTCGTGGACTCCTCGTGGGGCAGCGCGGTCACACTGCTGTACGTCAGCCGCCCCGCGCCCGCCAGCGGGACGGCGCGCAGTCCCGCCGCCTCCGGTTTGCACGTGAAATGCTGGGGAACGAGCGCGACGCCCAGCGACTCGCGGACCAGGTCCAGCAGGCTGTGGACGTCATTGACCTCCAGCAAGACCTGCCGGCCGATCCCGGCGGCGGCGAACGCCGCGTCGCCGACCCTGCGCGGCCCCCAGTCGGAGTGGAAGTCGATGAAGGGCTCGTCGCGCAGCTCGTCCCAGGAGACCTCCCCCGCCCCGGCCAGCCGATGATCCGGGTGGCAGAGCAGCAGCATCGGCTCGTCCGTGAGCGGCAGCGTCCGTACGGTCCGGGGTGTGTCCCCGCAGTCGATGGCGAAGGCGAGGTCGAGCCGCCCGCTGCCGACCTCCTCGACGATCTGCGCGGAACCTGCCTGCCGCAGCCGGATCTCAACCTGTGAGTGCCGCTGATGGAAGCGCGCCAGCAGCCCCGGTACATGCACGCCCGCGATGCACTGCTCGGTGCCCACGGTGAGCGTGCCGCGCAGCAGCCCCTGGACCGCGGCCACGGCATCCTTGGCGGCGCGGGCTGCCGCGAGGGTACGCCGCGCCTCGGCCAGCAGCGCGCGCCCCGCGTCGGTCAGGCCCACCGACCTGGTGGTACGGGCGAACAGCGCGGTGCCGAGGTCTCGCTCCAGCTCCCGCACGGCCGCCGACAGCCCGGACTGCGACACCATGAGCCGCTGCGCGGCCCGGGTGAAGTGGCACTCTTCGGCCACGGCGACGAAGTACTCCAGGTGTCTCAGTTCCACAATTCAGAAGCGTAGCTTCTCAATGCATTCGCATTCTTCTGTTGGACGGGATGACGGTCGCCCGGCAGTCTGGGTAGGCGGCGCGCTCCGCGCCGCACTCCCCCGCCGGCCCGCACTTCCCCAGAGGAGACCCACGTGTACTCCGCCCACCCCGGCCGATACGACACCATGCCGTACCGCCGCGTCGGCAACAGCGGTCTGAAGCTGCCGGCGCTGTCACTCGGCCTGTGGCACAACTTCGGAAGCGACCGCGGCCTCGACACCCAGCGCGAGATCCTGCGGTGCGCCTTCGACCTGGGCGTAACGCACTTCGACCTCGCCAACAACTACGGCCCGCCGCCCGGCGAGGCGGAGACCGCCTTCGGCCGCATCTTCGCGGAGGACTTCGCGGCGTACCGGGACGAGGTCGTCATCTCCACGAAGGCCGGGTACCTGATGTGGCCGGGCCCGTACGGCGAGTGGGGCTCGCGGAAGTACCTGCTCGCCTCCCTCGACCAGAGCCTGCGCCGGATGCGGCTCGACCATGTCGACATCTTCTACTCGCACCGTTACGACCCCGACACCCCGCTCGAAGAGACGATGGGGGCGCTGCACACCGCCGTCCAGCAGGGCAAGGCCCTTTACGCGGGTATCTCCAACTACCCCGCCGAGCAGACACGGCAGGCCGCGACGATCCTGCGCGAGCTCGGTACGCCCCTGCTGATCCACCAGCCCCGGTACTCGATGCTGGACCGGGATCCGGAGGACGAACTTCTCCCCGCCCTGCGGGAGGTGGGAGCCGGGGCCATCGCGTACTCGCCGCTCGCCCAGGGGCTGCTCACGGACCGGTACCTGGACGGTGTCCCCGAAGGCTCCCGCGCCGCCGGTACCAGCCCGTTCCTGACGGCGGACGCGGTGACGGACTCGCTGGTGTCGCGCCTGCGGTCGCTGAACGAACTGGCGCGTGAGCGCGGCCAGTCACTGGCGCAGCTCGCGCTCGCCTGGGTGCTGCGCGACGACACGGTGACCTCGGCGGTCGTCGGCGCGAGCAGCGCCAGGCAGCTGCGCGACAGCGTCGAGACCATCGCCCGGCTGGAGTTCAGCGAGGCCGAACTCCTCAGCATCGAGGCGATCCTCGCCAAGGACTGACGCGAGAACGGATACGCCCCTGGCCCCGG
>NZ_JAGGPA010000088.1 GCF_018614035.1 Streptomyces sp. ISL-96 | reverse complement strand
CTCCACTCCATCCCCCTCCACCGCATCCCCCTCCACCGCATCCCGCGCGGCCCGGTGCGCCAGCCACACCGGCAGGGCCATGAGCAGCATCGGAGTGAGCCCGACGGGCGCGGGAACGCCGGAGAGCGTGTCGTACCGGACCAGCTCGGCCCCATGGGCGAGCAGCCACAGCCCGGCGGCGGCGCGCAGCGCACCGCCAGGCCCGTTGTCGGGGTACGGCGAACTGATCCACAGCCCCAGCACCAGGACGGCGAGGGATCCCAGACCGAGCCCCGCAGCGATCACCCCCCTTACAAAACAGGCGGCCTGCGCCGAGGAGCGGCTTCGCACGGACGGCAACCACGTAGCGCGATGGGTCACTTGAGTCACCCGGCCATGCTGTCAACGACACGCGCTTAATCCATGTAACGGGCGAATGACTGCCGTGTCGCTCAATATACGTTTATGTACTTTTTCGCCTGGTGTAGCGCTGCGGGGGGATTTTCATGACGCAGGGCACCGAAACCGCCCCCGCGGCCCCGCTGCCCTCCCCCAAGGAGCGGCGCAGGCTGCGCGAGGCGAGATCGCTTACCCAGGAGCAGGTCGCCGCCGCTCTGGGCGTCACCCGCGAGACGCTCAAGGCCTGGGAATCCGGCCGCGTAAACCCCAAGCGCCGCAAGCGAGCGGCGTACGCCAAACTGCTCGCCTCCCTCAAGGACGAGCCCACCCCCGCCCCGCAAGCCACGGTGCCAGGAGGGGACGTGCCGGGGCGCTCCCCGCAGGGCGTTGAACGCAACCACCCCGAAGAAATCCCCGTACCCGAACGTTCGACGACCGAGGAGACGCCACGGCGCGGCACCGACCCCGCAGCCACGGCGAAAGGACCCCCCGCCCTCACCCCCGCCCAGGCCTTCGACGCCCTCTACGCCCACTCCGCCCCCGCCCTGCTGGGCCAGGCGTACCTCCTCACCGGAAACCGGCGCCTCGCCCGGGAGTCCGTCGAGTACGCCTTCCGCCTCGCCTGGCAGCGCTGGCCCACCGTGGCCACCGACCGCGACCCGGCGAGCTGGGTCAGGGCAGCGACGTACGAGTACGCGCTCTCCCCCTGGCACCGCCTGCACCGCGCGCACACACGCCCCGAACGGCCCCCCACCGACCGCGACCGCCGGGTGCTCCTCCAGGCCCTCCTCGACCTGCCCCCCGTCTACCGCCGCACCCTCCTCCTGTACGACGGCCTGGGCCTCGACCTCCCCGACACGGCGGCCGAGACCGAGGCGAGCACCCGCGCCGCCGCCAACCGCCTGCTCAACGCCCGAGCCGCGATCACCCGGCGGCTGCCGGAACTGGCCGACGCCGGCACCCCCGCCGAGCAGACCGCGCTGCTCCAGGAACGCCTCGGCAAGCTCGCCGAGTGCGCCACCGCGCCGGCCGTCAACGCGCCGGCGGTCAAGCTGCCGCCCGCCGGCGCCGTACGGACGGGAAGCGAGCGCAAAACGCGGTTCTGGACGCGCGCGGCCCTCTTCTTCACGGCGATGATCGTCAGCGCCACAGGCTTCACGCTCGTCACAGCCCCGACGCGGTACGAGCCCCCGCGCGCCCCCGGCGAACCAGTGGGCGGCGTCCCGGTGCGCGGCGGCCCTCAGCCACTGACCCCGGAGGACGAGGAGCTGCGCGACATGCTCCACTCGGCCCCCATCACGGGCCCGGCCCGTCTGGTCCCCCAGACGCGCTGACGAACGCGCACCGAACGCGGCGACCCAACGCGGCGACCCAACGCGGGCGGGCCCGTACCCCCTGACCAGGGGATACGGGCCCGCACCGGACCACCGCCGAAGCGGCAGCGGCGTACTACCAACTACTAGCCCGCCAGGATCGCGCGAGCCAGCTTCGCCGTCTCGGTGGGCGTCTTGCCGACCTTGACTCCGGCGGCCTCAAGGGCCTCCTTCTTGGCCTGTGCGGTGCCAGAAGAACCGGACACGATCGCGCCGGCGTGACCCATGGTCTTGCCCTCCGGCGCCGTGAACCCCGCGACGTAACCGACGACCGGCTTGGTCACGTTCTTCGCGATGTAATCAGCCGCACGCTCCTCGGCGTCGCCACCGATCTCACCGATCATCACGATCAGATCAGTGTCAGCGTCGGCCTCGAACGCGGCCAGAGCGTCAATGTGCGTGGTACCGATGACCGGGTCGCCACCGATGCCGACGGCGGACGAGAAGCCGATGTCACGGAGCTCGTACATCATCTGGTAGGTCAGCGTGCCGGACTTCGACACGAGACCGATGCGGCCGGGCTTCGTGATGTCGCCCGGGATGATGCCGGCGTTGGACTGGCCCGGCGTGATGAGACCGGGGCAGTTCGGGCCGATGATCCGGGTCTTGTTGCCCTTGGCACCGGCGTACGCCCAGAAGGCCGCCGAGTCGTGGACGGCGATGCCCTCGGTGATCACGACGGCCAGCGGAATCTCGGCGTCGATCGCCTCGACGACCGCGGACTTCGCGAAGGCCGGCGGCACGAAGAGAACGGACACGTCGGCGCCCGTCTTCTCCATCGCTTCCTTGACGGAGCCGAAGACCGGAACCTCGGTGCCGTCGAAGTCGACGGACGTACCGGCCTTGCGGGGGTTCACGCCACCGACGATGTTGGTGCCGTCGGCCAGCATGAGCTTGGTGTGCTTCATGCCCGTGGCGCCGGTCATCCCCTGGACGATGACCTTGCTGTCCTTGGTGAGGAAGATAGCCATGGTGTTGGAGTCCCTCGTCCCTTACTTCGCAGCCGCGGCGAGCTCGGCGGCCTTGTCGGCCGCGCCGTCCATGGTGTCCACGCGCTGAACGAGCGGGTGGTTCGCGTCGGAGAGGATCCTGCGACCCAGCTCCGCGTTGTTGCCGTCCAGTCGCACGACGAGCGGCTTGGTAACAGCCTCGCCCTTGGTCTTGAGCAGCTCAAGAGCCTGGACGATGCCGTTGGCGACCTCGTCACAGGCGGTGATGCCACCGAAGACGTTGACGAACACGGACTTGACGTCCGGGTCGCCGAGGATGATCTCCAGGCCGTTCGCCATGACCTCGGCGGAGGCGCCGCCACCGATGTCGAGGAAGTTGGCGGGCTTCACGTTGCCGTGGTTCTCACCGGCGTACGCGACGACGTCCAGGGTCGACATGACCAGACCGGCACCGTTACCGATGATGCCGACCTCGCCGTCGAGCTTGACGTAGTTGAGGTTCTTGGCCTTGGCGGCAGCCTCGAGCGGGTTGGCTGCGGCGTGGTCCACGAACTCCTCGTGGCCCGGCTGGCGGAACTCGGCGTTCTCGTCGAGAGACACCTTGCCGTCGAGGGCGATGATGCGGCCGTCGGCGACCTTCGCGAGGGGGTTGACCTCGACGAGGAGGGCGTCCTCGGCGACGAAGGTGTCCCAGAGCGTCACCAGAACCTCGGCGACCTGCTCGGCGACCTCGGCCGGGAACTTGGCCTGCGCGACGATCTCGCGGGCCTTCTCGATCGTGACGCCGTCATTGGCGTTTACCGGGACCTTCGCGAGAGCCTCGGGGGTCTTCTCCGCGACCTCCTCGATGTCCATGCCGCCCTGGACGGACGCCATGGCGAGGAAGGTGCGGTTCGTACGGTCGAGGAGGTACGAAACGTAGTACTCCTCGGCGATCTCGGGCGCCGTCTCGGCGATCATCACCTTGTGGACCGTGTGGCCCTTGATGTCCATCCCGAGGATGTCCGTCGCCCGGGCGACGGCCTCGTCCGGCGTCGCGGCGAGCTTGACGCCGCCGGCCTTGCCTCGGCCGCCGACCTTCACCTGCGCCTTGACGACCGACTTGCCGCCCAGCCGCTCAGTGGCCTCGCGCGCCGCCTCAGGCGTTTCGATGACTTCACCGGCCAGCACCGGTACACCGTGCTTGGCGAAGAGGTCCCTCGCCTGGTACTCGAACAGGTCCACGCGCGTCCGTCCCTTTTCTGGTGATCGCGGTTCGTTGCTTTGAATGCGATGGGCGTGCCGCGAAGGGCAACGTGACGGCGCAGTCACAAGGGAGGCGTACACGGTGTCCGGTACGCGGCATGTCCGTCTCGCAGGTTATCCCCGTGGGCCACAGGTCCCTAAATCGCAGATCACACCTGGGCGGTGATACCGGTCACAGCCGGTCACGGAACGGACGTGCTACGGCGTCACGGAGCCGGGCGGCCCCCACCCCAATGGAGACCGCCCGGGGAACATCGGACCCGCCGGTCAGATGCCCTGTGTGCACTGCACGTCGTGCACTCGTACGTCAGATGCCCTGCGTCAGGTACGACGCGTAGCCCGGGGTGACCGAGTCGGCGGCGTCCTGGGCGCCGAAGGCGGCGTTGCCGGCGAGCGGGGTGGAGGCGACCGTGCCCGAGAGGTCCTGCGCGAACGGCTGGACGTCGGACACGACACCGCCGGCGAACGGCGTCACGTCGCCGACGACACCGTGGGCGAGGGTGTGGGCGCTGCCGCCGACGCCGTACGCGAGCGGCTGGACCTGGTCGACGACGGTCTGGACGAGCGGTTGGACCGCGCCGTGGACGCCATCCGCGAACGGGCCGACCTCGGAGACGACGCCACCGGCGAAGGGCTGGACGTCGCTCACGACACCGCCCGCGAAGGGCGTCACGTCGCCGACCGCGCCGTGGGCGAGGCCACCGGCGTCACCGACGGCCTGACCGGCGACGGGGAGCAGGCCCGCCACGGCGCGGGCGGCGATGGGCGGCAGGGTGTCCTGGGCGACGGCGTGGGTGAGCGGGGTGGCGTCGGCGACGGCGCCCTCGGCGTAGCTGTGCGCCTGGGCCTGGACCTGGCTCGGTGCCTGCTCCAGCTCGGAGGCGAAGGCGGACAGCGGACCGAAGAGGTAGTCGACCTCGGCCTCAGCCTCTGCCACAGCCACGGAGGGCGCGGCCTGAACGTCGTGCCGCACCTCCTGCTGGACATCCTGGGCAGCGACGTTCGCACTGACGGTGACGTCGGCGAGGTCGCTGACAAGGCCTGCGTCCTGGACGTCCTGGACGTCGTCTATGGCGTCGGACGCCTGGTCGGGGGCCGACAGCGGCACCGAGACGGGCAGCTCGGCCGCGCTCGCGGCGGCGGTGCCGAGGGCCCACATGCCGCCGGCGGTGGCGGCGACGGCGATGGAACGGCGGATGTTCTTGTTCATGCTTGCTTCAGATCCTTCGAATTCATTCGGCTGTGTCCGGAGGTGTCCGGATTGGCGGGCAGACCTGTCCCGCCCCCGCGCGGCAGGTCATTGAGCGGGGACGGTCTGCCCTAGCCGGGAAATTCGAGGATCTGGTGCGGTCGGTCGTACGTCGGTGAGGTGGTCGCCGGCAGCGTTGCCCCGCGCACCAGCCCGAACCGGGCGCCGTCCGCGAACGCGGCCGCCGGGTGCTGGTCGCCGGAGCGCGAGGAGGTCCCGTCACCGGCCGACTGCCATACGCCGTCACCGCACGGCCCGGCAGGCGCTTCCAGGGGAGGAGCGGCCTCCCCGCAGTCCCCGAGGCCGGGGCTCCGGTGCGCAGCAGCGTGATGCGGGCCGGAGACGTCGTACTGGTACACGCCCCTGTCGCCCAAGCCCAAGCTCGCGCCCGCGCCCGCCATGCCGTCCGAGGACGTGTCGCTCGCGGCTCGCTGCGCTCGGTCGCCGGGGCCCTGGTGCACGGGCATGACCGGCTCGGCGGGCGGTTCCGTACCACCGCCGGGAGACGCCGCGTCTACGGGCAACACAGGCCCCGGCGCCGGAACAGCGGGCGCCGGCAGAGCAGGGGCTGGAAGAGCGGGGGCTGGAAGAGCAGGCGCCGGCAGCTCAGGCGCGTCCGGCCGACGCTCCGCCACGCGGTCCTTCAGCTCACCGACGGGCCGAGTGACGTGCCGTACGACATCGGCCACCAGCCCCACGGCCTCATCCACAGCCTGTGCACCGTCGAGCACCGGCTGCGCCAACGGCTTCTGCGGAACAGCCTCCTGCACCGGCGTCACGGCAACAGCGGGGTCACGCGCCGGCAGCGGCGCCTCGACGGCGTACGCCTGCCCGCCCCACACCACGCCCAACGCCAGCAGACTCCCCAGGAAGAACACCACCCGCAGTGCACGCCGCCGACCCGCCCGGCGCAGTACGCGCAGGACAGCAAGGGAGTGAGCGACTACGGCAGTCAAGAGGAGAAACGCCTTCGAAGGGGGACGGAGGTGACGGAGGCATGTTACTGAAGAGTCGCCATGTCGGGTATGGGCAGGGGTCGCTTTTCGATCGCCGCCGCCATCACCTCCGGAAACAAGTCCGGCGTACAGGCGAAGGCAGGGGCTCCGAGGGCCGCGAGAGCTGCCGCGTGCTCACGGTCGTAGGCGGGGGCGCCTTCGTCGGAGAGCGCGAGGAGGGCCACGAACTGCACTCCCGACGCCTTCATCGCCGCGACCCGCTTCAGCATCTCGTCCCGTATGCCGCCCTCGTAGAGGTCGCTGATCAGCACGACGACCGTGTCGGCAGGGCGGGTGATCTGCGACTGGCAGTACGCGAGGGCGCGGTTGATGTCCGTACCTCCTCCCAGCTGCGTACCGAAGAGGACGTCGACCGGATCGTCCAGCTGATCGGTGAGATCCACGACAGCGGTGTCGAAGACGACGAGGCGGGTGTTGATCGAGCGCATGGAGGCAAGGACCGCACCGAAAACTGACGCATAGACCACCGACGCGGCCATCGACCCCGACTGGTCGATGCACAGGACGACGTCCTTCTTCACGGACTGCGACGCCCGCCCGTACCCGACGAGCCGCTCGGGAACGATCGTCCCGTACTCGGGAAGGTAGTTCTTCAGGTTGGCCCGGATGGTCCGGTCCCAGTCGATGTCGCGGTGGCGGGGGCGGTTGACGCGGGAGCTGCGGTCGAGGGCGCCGGTGAGGGTGGCACGGGTGCGGGTGGCGAGTCGCTTCTCCAGGTCGTCGACGACCTTGCGGACGACGGCACGCGCCGTTTCCCGGGTCGTCTCGGGCATCGCCTTGTTGAGCGAGAGCAGCGTCCCGACGAGGTGGACGTCCGCCTCGACAGCCATCAGCATCTCGGGCTCCAGCAGCAGCGCCGACAGTCCCAGGCGCTCGATGGCGTCGCGCTGCATGACCTGCACGACGGAGCTCGGGAAGTACGTACGGATGTCGCCGAGCCAGCGCGCGACGGACGGCGCGGAGGCGCCGAGCCCGGCCGACCGGCCGGCCGGACTCCCGGCTTCGCGACGGCCGCCGCCGTACAGCGCGCCCAACGCCGCGTCCATGGCGGCGTCCTGACCGCCGAGCGCGCACCCGGTCCCGTCCGCCGCCTCCCCGCCCAGCACAAGCCGCCACCGCCGCAACCGCTCCTCGCCGTTGGCGCCGCCGCGCGAGGGGCTCCGCCCCAGACTCGCCTCCTCAAACGCCGGAGGGGCTGAACTTGCCCCGAGCAGGGCCGGAGGGGCTGACTCTTCCCCGAGCAGCAGTTGCAGCACCCTCAGCACCGCGTCCGCGCGTTCCTCGTCGAGGCCCGGCCCGAAACCGGGAGCGCCGGGCTCCGTCCGTGCTGGGCGGCGCGCAGCGGACGGACCGCGCCGGATCAGTTCCCCCAAAGTCCGCCGCACTCCCGGTTCGTACGCCGAGAACGTGCGGCGCAGCAGCGGCAGTACGTCGGTGAACGCGGCGCCGGGCACGCCCGTCAGCCAGGCGTCCACCAGGCCGAGGAGCCGCTCGTCGTGCACCAGGAGCATTCCGCCCCCGGCGGCTCCGCCGACGAAGCCCTCGATCCAGGCCGCGGCATCGGCCGGCGGCGTCCCGGGCGACAGTGCGAGCCCCATGAGGCGCGCCGCCTCGTCGTCCCCTAGCCTGCCGTCGTCCAGCAGCAGCCGCACCGCCCGGCCGCGGATCACCCCTCCCACGCTGTCCCGCCCGCAGAGCGTCCTCAGCACTGCCGACCAACGCCCCCGCACATCACGGCGCTTGCCCGGCGCGGTCTCGGCCAGGAGGCCGATCGCCGCGTGGACCGCGTCGAGGTGGCGGCGCATGTCCGCCGCACCGTCCGCGTCGAGGCCGGTACAGGCGGGTGGCAGCCCCACGCAGATCCGCTCCGCGAGACCCGCCGCGACCTCTCCCAGCGCAGCCGTGTCCGTGCCGCGTACGTCGCCGTACCGCAGCGAACGGGCGAGCGCGGGCAGCGCCTGGGCGAGGTGGCCGACGTCCGCGTCCAGCGCCGCTCGGTCGGCGAGGGCCCGCATGACCACGGGCAGGGCGTCGGGCAGTTCGGCCAGCAGGCACCGCTCGGCGAGCGCGGTGACGTCGGCGAGGACGGTGGCCGACACGGCCCGGGACTCGGCCTTGGCGGTGGCTGCGGAGAGCACGGTGGTGCCCCACACTCCGGCCTCGGCGACCCGAACCGACAGCTCGGGCTCCCAGCACAGCCGCCAGGTCTCGCGGAACGTTCCCGTACTCCCCCGCGCCTCCGCCGGCTCTCCCCAGCCGATGGACAGCAGCCGCAGCCGGTGCAGCAGCCGGCTGCGCGCCGCGTCGGTCTCCTTGCGCAGATCGAGCTCCAGGTCACGCTCGTGGGCCTCGGGCTTGAGCCGCAGACTCCGTTGTGCCCGCGCCAGATCACGTTGCAGCGGCACGGCGGGCGCCGAGTCCGGGACTTCACCCAGTACGTCGCCGACAACGAGCCTGTCGCGCACGAGCGCCAGCGGTACGTCCGATCCCTCGCACATCACCGCCCGCACGGCGTCGGTCGTCTCCGTGAGCCCCGCGAGCGGGCGGCCGCGCATGACGGCGAGCGTTTCGGCGAGCCGTACGGCCTCGATGACGTGGGCGGAGGAAACCATCCGGTCCTCGCCCCGCAGCAGCCCGGCGACCTTGGTCATCCAGCGTTCCACAGGACGGTCCGCGGCAGCGAAGAGATGCCCGTACCAGCCGGGTGATTCGATGCCCGCGCCGTATCCACTGTGCCGGGCCAGCCTGCGGTGCGTCCAGGGCACCCACGTCATCTCGGTCTTGACCGTGGGCAGGCCCTTGAGCAGCGCGCGGTCGGCGGTGGCGGTCGCGACCTTCTCGCCGAGCGCGGGCAGGTGCCACGCACCGCAGACCACGGCGAAGTCGTCACCGAACTCCTTCCGCGCTGCCCGCAGCTGGAGCCTCATGTACGCCTCGCGCACCCGGTCGCGGGTGTGCCCTCCGTCTCCGTACGTCTCGCGCAGTGCCCCCATGGCCTCCGCGAGCGCCCCGAACGCCGCGAACGGACCGGCGCCACCGTCCCCGCGGTGCTCGACCACGTCCTCCCACCACCGCTCCGGATCGTCGTACCCGGCAGCCTCGGCAAGCACCCCCACCGGATCGACGGCAAGGGGCTCCCCACCCTCCCCACTCTCCTCAGTCAGCGCCAGCGAGTGCGCTGCCGGCAGGTCGATGAAGCGGACCGGCACCCCGTTCCCGAGCGCCCAGCGGATCGCGACCCACTCGGGGGAGAACTCAGCCAGCGGCCAGAAAGCGGCCCGCCGCGGATCGTCCGTGACATGCGCCAGCAGGGCCACGGGCGGGCGCATCGCCTCGTCGGCCGCGAGCGGCAGCAGCGCATCGGCCTCCGGTGGCCCCTCGATCAGGACGGCCAGGGGCCGCGCGGCGTCGAGCGCCCCGCGCACCGCACGGGCCGAGCCGGGCCCGTGGTGGCGTACGCCCAGCAACAGAGGCCCGGACCTCATCCCGACACCTCCCGGCAGGCACGGTAGAAGTCCTTCCAGCCGTCCCGCTCGCGGACGACCGTCTCCAGGTACTCCTGCCAGACGACACGGTCCGCCGCAGGGTCGCGAACGACCGCACCGAGGAGCCCGGCCGCCACGTCGCCGGAGCGCAGCACGCCGTCCCCGAAGTGCGCAGCAAGAGCGAGGCCACCCGTCACTACGGAGATCGCCTCGGCCGTGGACAGCGTGCCGGAGGGCGACTTGACCTTCGTACGCCCGTCGACGGTCACGCCGTCGCGCAGCTCACGGAAGACGGTGACGACGCGCCGGATCTCGTCGAATCCGTCGGGCACGCCCGGAAGGTCGAGCGAACGCCCGATCTGATCGACGCGCCGCGCCACGATGTCCACTTCGGCCTCGGCCGTCTCCGGCAACGGCAGCACGACCGTGTTGAACCGCCGGCGCAGCGCGCTCGACAGATCGTTGACCCCACGGTCGCGGTCATTGGCGGTGGCGATCAGATTGAAGCCGCGTACGGCCTGCTGCTCCTGCCCCAACTCGGGAATGGGCAGGGTCTTCTCCGACAGGATCGTGATCAGGGTGTCCTGCACGTCGGCCGGGATGCGGGTGAGCTCTTCGACCCGCGCCGTCATGCCGTCGGCCATGGCACGCATGACGGGACTGGGCACGAGCGCCTCACGACTCGGCCCGTGCGCGAGCAGCCGGGCGTAGTTCCAGCCATACCGGATGGCTTCCTCGGGTGTTCCCGCAGTGCCCTGCACGAGCAGCGTCGAGTCACCGCTCACGGCGGCCG
Source organism: Streptomyces sp. ISL-96 (assembly GCF_018614035.1). Taxonomy (GTDB): domain Bacteria; phylum Actinomycetota; class Actinomycetes; order Streptomycetales; family Streptomycetaceae; genus Streptomyces. The sequence goes on along the minus strand of NZ_JAGGPA010000088.1, from coordinate 15,941 downwards.
CGAGATGCTCGGACACCCAGGTCTTCGCGGTGCCCGGAACACCGAGCAGCAGCAACGCCCGGTCGGTGGCGAGCGTGGTGACGGCGACTTCGACAATCCGGCGCGGTCCCACGTACTTCGGCGTGATCACCGTGCCGTCGGAAAGCGTCCCACCGAGCAGGTACGTCGCCACGGCCCACGGCGAAAGCAGCCATTTCGCCGGCCGCGGCCGGTCGTCGGCAGCGGCCAGCGCCTTGAGCTCGTCGGCGTAGGCGTCTTCGGCATGCGGCCGCAGGACCTTGGTTTCGGGCACGGTCATGGATCCCCCTCCAGATTTCCCGGATGTGGGATCCACCGTGCACCACGCCACTGACAATCGACCGTCACCGCAGGTCAGCGCGTAAGTGACCGCCTGCGGCCGTCACTTCACACGATCGGAGACTCCGCGATGCAGCCGAGCAGAGCCTTCTCGCCCTTCGCCTCCTTGATCGTCTCGCCCTTGTAGATGACCTTGCAGGTCAGGTCGGCGGGATCGAGGCTGATCGGGGAAACGGATGGCGGCATGATGCCGCGCAGCGTGACCGTCTTCTTCCAAGGCAGCGTGGGCTTCTTGACCGACTCCAGCTTCGGTTCCATGGCCGTGCCCTCGCCACCCACGAACTCGATGGACTCGATGTTCTTGCCGGTGACCTCGTACGTGACTTCGTACTTCTCGTCGATGGCCTTGTCGATCTGGTCGACGGACTCCTTCTTTGCGGCTTCGGTCGCCTCGGAGCAGGCACCCAGCCCGAACACAAGGCCGACAGTGGCGGCACAGACGCCGGCACGGATGATGCGGTTCATATGAGATCCCCCCGGATCTGAACGTACGTCAGAAGTTGGCACTCAACCGCAAAGCGAAAGCCCGGTCAAGTGCCGAGCGCAGATCAAAACCGCAGGTCGGAGCCGGTTGTCAGTGGTGCCCCGTAGCGTCTTTCCCATGAATCAGCAGGGGGTGCGCTGGACTGCGGAACAGGTGCTGGCCTTGGCTCCTGACGATGCGTCACGCAAAACGGGAAGCAGGCTCGGCACGGCCGGGCCGTGGTCGGAGGCGGGTTGCAGCGGGTCGGGGGCGCTATGGGGATCGTGCAGGGGCAGCGGCAGCACTCCATACCGGACGGTGGTCGACACCGCGGGCGGCAGCCCCGCCTACAAGTGCAGCTGCCCGAGCCGTAAGTCCCCCTGTAAGCACGCGCTGGGCCTGCTGCTGCTCTGGACAGCGGACGAGTCGGCCATGCAAGAAACCGAGGCGCCGGACTGGGCGGACGAATGGCTGACGTCCCACAGGAAGCAGACCACTCACACGAAGGCCGGCAAGCCCGAGGCGGCGAGGCGCAGGGCCGAGCAACGCGCCGAACGGATCACCACCGGAGCATCGGAGCTGGAGCAGCGCCTGGCCGACCTGCTGCGCGGAGGCCTGGTAGCCACCGAGCAGACGAACTACGGCCTGTGGGAGGAGACATCCCGCCGCATGGTCGACGCTCAGGCGCCGGGGCTGGCCGCGCGGGTGCGGGAGTTGGGCGCGGTGCCCGCATCGGGGCCGGGCTGGCCTGCCCGGCTGCTGGAGGAGTGCGCGCTGCTCCATCTGCTGGATATGGCGTGGCTGGGCCGCGACCGGCTGCCGGAGCCGCTGGCCGCGACAGTGCGGACACGCGTCGGCCTCACCGCGTCCGCCGCGGGACCGGCCGTCCGTGACCGCTGGCTGGTGCTCGCCCAGTACGACACCCCGGACGGCAACCTGGTCGCGCGCCGCATATGGCTGTACGGACGGGAGTCGGGGCGCATGGCGCTGATCCTCTCCTTCGGCGCCGGGGGCCGCGCCCCCGAAATCGCGCTGCCCACAGGCCTGACGCTGGACACCGAGCTCACCTACTACCCGGGCGCGGCGCAACTGAGGGCCGACCTGCGCGACCACCCGGCCCTCCCACTCCCGATCGACACCCCGCCACCAGGCGTCGGCACCACACAAGCGATCCACGCGTACGCCAACGCCCTGGGCGACGACCCGTGGCTGGACTCCTGGCCGGTGACGCTGAGCCGCGTCATACCGGTCCCGTCCGACGATGCCTGGCAACTGGCCGACGCGGAAGGCGACTCAGCCTTGCCGGTCACCCAGGCAGCGCTGTCCCGCCCAAAGCTCTGGAAGCTGGCGGCCCTGTCGGGCGGCGGCCCCGTCACGGTCTTCGGCGAGTGCGGCCACCGAGGCTTCACGCCGCTGACGGCCTGGTCCGACGGCTCGACGGAACCTGTCCCGCTGACCGAACCCTGACCAAGGAGGCACCGATGACCACCACCGGCAGGACACCCGAAGCCGCGCCGGCACAAGGCACGTTGCCAGGAGGGGACGTGCCGGGGCGCTCCCCGCAGGGCGTTGAACGCAACCACCCCGAAGAAATCCCCGTACCCGAACGTTCGACGACCGAGGAGACGCCACGGCACGGCGCCGACCCCAAGGCCCCGGAAGCGACGCCAACGTCCACGTGGGAGGACCTGGTCACCACCGCCCTGCTCGGCACCGACCGCCGTACGCTGCCGCCCGGCGCAGCGGCCCAGGGCAAGGACGCCCCCACCGCGCTGCTGGACGCCGCCGCGTACCAGACCGTACGCCGCAGGGCGGGCCTCCTGCCCGCGCGAGCCGCCGCACGCCCCGAACCCGCGCCGCACGACCCGCGCCCCCCGCTGCCCGCACCCGCCCGCCACCGCCTCGCACAACTGCTGGCCGGCCGCACGTCATCCCCCGCCGGCGCCAGTACCGGCGTCGGCGCCGGGGGCAGGCGCGGCACCGCGCCCGATCTCACCGAGCTGCTCCCCCAGTGGCTCGCCGCCGCGAACCGGCGCCAGTTCCAGGCGCCACCGGCCCTGCTCCCCGCGCTGCTGGACGCGGCCCGTGCCCGTACCGACCTGCGCCCTCAGGCGCTGGCCTTCGCCGGGCCGCGCGGGCTGTGGCTGGCCCGGTTGAACCGGGACTGGCGGTTCGCGCTGCGCGGCACGTCGGGCGGCGAATCGGGCGGCGGCAACGCCGCGATGCCCGACCCCCGGGACGCGGCAGCCGTACGGCGCCTGTGGGAGGAGGGCCTGTTCGCGGAGCGCGTCGGCCTGCTCGCAGCCGTCCGCGCCCAGGACCCGGTCGCCGCGCGAGCGCTGCTCGCGACGACGTGGCCCACCGAGCGCGCCGAGGACCGCCTGATGTTCCTGGATTCGCTGCGCTGCGGCCTCTCGGAGGCGGACGAGCCTTTCCTGGAACAGGCCCTGTCCGACCGCAGCCGCAATGTGCGGGCCACCGCCGCCGAGCTGCTCTCCGCGCTGCCGACCTCCGCGCTCGCCAAGCGGATGGCGGCGCGGGCCGCCACCTGCGTCAGCCTGGACCGTTCCGGCCGCGCGACCGGAGGCGAGCGCATCGCCGTGGAGGCCCCGCACGAATGCGACGCGGACATGCAGCGCGACGGCGTGTCGCCCCATCCGCCGGCGGGCAGGGGGGAGCGCTCCTGGTGGCTGGGCCAGCTGGTCGAGTCGGCCCCGTTGCACACCTGGCCGCACCGGCTGGGCGGCCGTACGCCGCAGGAGATCGTCACCCTGCCCGTGAGCGACGACTGGAAGGAGGAGCTGCACGCGGCCTGGTGCCGCGCGGCGGTGCGCCAGCGGGACGCCGGCTGGTCCCGCGCGCTGCTCGGCCCGCCGTCCGCACCACCGGCGACCGGCCCCGGTACGTCGTCCCTCGCCGAGCGGGCGAAACTGCTGGCGACCTTGCCGGCGGGCGAACGCGCGGATTGGGTGGCCGCGTTCATCGCGGCGCACGGCCTCTCCGAGGCGTTCCAGCTGCTCGGGGTGTGCACCGTGCCGTGGGCGCAGCCGCTCGGCCGCGCGGTGGTCGACGCGCTGGACATCGCCCGGGACGCGGGGAGCTACCCCTGGAGTTTCAGTGGGGTCATGGGTCTGGCCGAGCGCTGCCTCGACCCCGGCGAGGCGGGCCGCCTCGAAATACTCACGACGACGCCTGAAGAGCTGGAGGACGCGGTGCCCGGCGCCGGGGGCTACTGGTCGGAGGCCTTCCAGCGTCTCGTCGGCACCCTCCGCCTCAGAGCCGCGATGCTCGCGGAGCTAGGGGAGGGCTAGACCGCCGGGCGGGGGTGCCTGGGGCTTCGGCCCCAGACCCCGCTCCTCAAACGCCGGAGGGGCTGGCTGTCCCGTCCGGCGGTTGAGGGCCCTTACGCGTCGGCCGCCTGGCGGACGTGAGTGTTGACCCACTCCACGATCGACTGTGTAGTCGCACCCGGCGTGAAGATCTCCGCGACGCCCTTCTCCTTCAGCGGCGCGATGTCCGCCTCCGGGATGATGCCGCCGCCGAAGACCTTGATGTCCTCCGCATCGCGCTGCTTGAGCAGCTCGATGACCTTCACGAAGAGCGTGTTGTGCGCGCCCGAGAGGATGGACAGGCCAATCGCGTCGGCGTCCTCCTGAATGGCGGTGTCCACGATCTGCTCGGGCGTCTGGTGAAGCCCGGTGTAGATGACTTCCATACCTGCGTCGCGCAGAGCCCGCGCGATGACCTTTGCCCCGCGATCGTGTCCGTCGAGTCCCGGCTTGGCGACCACCACGCGGATCGGTCCGGTCACACCCATCACTGCCTCCATGTACCGACTGCGCCGTCATTGGCACGCGCCCCGCACCGATACGGACGGGGAAGTGAACGAACGTTATCGACAGCATCCCGCAACCGGCCGTTTCGCGGTGGACAGGGAGGGGGAAATCACACATGGGACATGTTCGCTATGCGTCGTTCCTGCCACGCTACAGCGGCTACCGCGGCCCGCCAGCCGCAGCAGCCGCCGCAGCAGCCGGGACGACCGCAAGGGGAGCCGCAACGAGGCCGCCGTTCCACCGTGCCGTCAGCCGCGCGGCACGGTGGAACGGTCGGCCGCGTTCCTCAGTACGGCACCCCATGAGGGCACACGGGGGACGGAGCAGCGACCCCACGTGCCGTTCGGGAGGTCGGCCATGAGGGTCCTGCCCTTTTTCTTTTTGCCCCGTCTGCAGGAGCTGCGCGTGTCGGCCGCGCTCCTGAGAGCCACCGCGCTGGACCTCGCCATCCTCGCCGGGCACCTGCTCCTCTACCCGTCCGGCATCGCCCAGGAGCGCCGCAACGGCGTGGACGCAGTCCCCGACCCGGCGTCCGTGCCGCCCGAGACCCCCCGGCTCCCCGCCGTCGGCCAGGACCACCCGCCCGTCGTACTGCTCCACGGCTTCGTCGACAACCGTTCGGTCTTCGTCGTGCTGCGCCGCTCCCTGGCCCGGCACGGCTGGCGCCACCTGGAGTCGCTCAACTACTCGCCGCTCACCTGCGACATCCGCACCGCGGCGGAGCTGCTCGGCCGCCACGTCGCGGAGATCTGCGACCGTACGGGCCACACCCGGATCGACATCGTCGGACACAGCCTCGGCGGCCTGATCGCCCGCTATTACGTCCAACGGCTCGGCGGCGACACCCGCGTGCGCACCCTCGTCACGCTCGGCACCCCGCACGCCGGCACCAGCATCGCCCCGCCGATGAGCGCGCACCCCATCGTGCGGCAGATGCGGCCCGGCTCCGATGTGATCGAAGAGCTGCGCAGGCCCGCGCCGTCCTGCCGCACGCGGTTCGTGAGTTTCTGGAGCGATCTCGACCAGATCATGATCCCGGTCAAAACCGCGTGCGTCAGCCACCCGGATCTCATCGCCCAGAACATACGGGTGACAGGAATCGGCCACCTCGCTCTGCCCGTCCATCCGACGGTCGCCGCCGGCATCCGGCAGGCGCTGGAGGAGCAGGACACCGAGGCGGGCACCTCGGGCACGGTCTCCGTCGCCTGAACTCACTGAACCCTGATCGAACATCAGTCGAACACAGCACCAAAGCTGTGCCCGCCGTCCGCCGAAAGGCGGCCGAATGCCCGTTTCCGGACCGTGGAAAATCTGGCGAAGATTGTCGCCGTCCCTTACCGCCGGGTACAGTCGCGCCACTGCTTTGCCTCTGGGGCTCCCTCCCGGGACCCCAGCCCCCACAGGTCCTGCATTGCCGAGGCGAGAGAGAAGTTGGTGGACGACCAGCACGCCCACGCCGGGTACGACGGCTACTCCACCGGCACGTTCCAAGCGGATCCCCTCTTCGGAACCCTCCCCGCCCAGGGGAGTCACTACGAAGCAGGCCACAGCGGCCAGTACGACACCACCCAGTGGGATGCCACGGGAGCCCAACAGGCGGTCGGTTACGACGCGTACGGCACGCAGCAGCACGAGCACCAGCAGCAAGAGCAGCCGCAGTACGACGCCACCGGAGCGTGGCCCACCGCCGCCTATCAGACGGCGGCCGGAATCCCGGCCCAGTCCACCGGCCAGTGGGACTCCAACGCCTGGAACCAGACAGGACAGTTCGACACGAGCCACTTCACGACCGGCCAGTACGACACCGGCCAGTACGGAACAGGCCACGCCGACACGGGCCAGCACGACAGCGGCCAGTACCAGACAGGCCAGTACGAAACAGCCCAGTTCACCCAGGCCGCCGACGACGCCACCGGGCAGTGGAACACGACACCGGGCTACGACGACGGCACGTACGACACAAGCGCGTACGACACCGGCGCGTACGACGCCACCGCCTGGAACACCGGCGCGTACGAGAGCGCCCCGCCTCAGCAGCAAGTGTTCTACGAGACAGCCGAGTTCCCGGTGGCCGGCCTGGCTGACGACACGCCCGAGGCCGAGCACGAATACGCCCCGGATCACGCGCCCGAACAGGAAAACGAGCCCGAACCGGAGCCTGGACCCGGGCCCGAGCCGGAACTCGAAGACGCACCGGCCGCAGCAACAGCCGCCGCAGCAACCGCGCCCGGCTCCCGATCGGCCCGCCGCAGCGCGGGCAGCTCCGGCAACTCCGGCCGCGGCCGCCGCCGCACCCCCGCCAAACGCTCCGCCCTCCTCACCGTCGCCGTCCCCTCCGCCTGCGTGATGGGCGTGGCCGGCATCGCCGCCGCCTCGGTCGGCAGCGTCGGCGGCGCCCCCGCCGAGGAGAAGAAGGACACGACCAAGACGGTGACCGCCGCCGACCCCGGCTCGGTCAAGCCCGTAGCGGTCAACAACAAGCTGGACACCCAGTTCGCCGCCCTGGACGAGGGCGTCAACGACTTCGCCGACCGCGCGAGCCGCACGCAGGAACGTATCGACCTCCAGGCGCGCCAGGCCGCCGAGAAGAAGCGCAGGGCCGAGGAGGCCGCCCGCAAGGAGGCCGCCCGCCCGAAGTTCGCCCTGCCGGTCGAGCAGCACGGCCTCAGCGCGTACTACGGCCAGGCCGGCATCAACTGGATGTCCGTGCACTCCGGCATCGACTTCCCCGTCTCGTACGGCACGCCCGTGATGGCGGCGACCGACGGCACGGTCCGTACGCAGTACAACAGCGCCTACGGAAACATGGCGATAGTGACCGCCCCCGACGGCACGGAGACCTGGTACTGCCACCTCAGCAGCACCAAGATCCGCTCCGGCTCGGTCCAGGCCGGCGACACCATCGCGTACTCCGGCAACTCGGGCAACTCCACGGGCCCGCACCTCCACTTCGAGGTGCGTCCCGGCGGCGGGTCGGCGATCGACCCCCTGCAGTGGTTCCGCGGCCACGGCCTCAGCCCGACGTAAACCCCACGCGAAGCCGCAGCCGCAGCCGCAGCCGCAGCCGCTACAGCTTCTCGACCGGCGCGTACCGCAGCAACAGCTTCTTCGGCCGCTCGTCGCCGAAGTCGATCGTCGCCTGCGCGTCCGACCCCGTCCCCGTCACCGTCATCACGGTGCCGAGCCCGAACTGGTCGTGCGTGACCCGGTCCCCGACCGAAAGCGCGACCACCGGCTTGTCCGACGTCCGCCGCGTGGCGAACCCCGAAGCGCCGCCGCCACCACCCCGCGACCGCGAGGCCAGCGAGGACGACAGCGACGAAGCGACGCCCGACACCGGCCCCGCCGGGGCCTGCGCGCCCTTGCGCTTCCACGTCAGGTACGTCTCCGGGATCTCCTCCAGGAACCGCGACGGCGGGTTGTACGACGGCTGGCCCCACGCGCTGCGCATCGAGGCCCGCGTCAGGTAGAGGCGCTCGCGGGCGCGCGTGATGCCGACGTACGCGAGTCGCCGCTCCTCCTCCAGTTCCTTGGTCTGGCCGAGCGCGCGCATGTGCGGGAAGACGCCGTCCTCCATGCCGGTCAGGAACACCACAGGGAATTCAAGCCCCTTGGCGGTGTGCAGCGTCATCAGCGTGATGACGCCGGACCCGTCCTCGTCCTCATCGGGAATCTGGTCGGAGTCGGCGACGAGCGCGACCTTCTCCAGGAATTCGGCCAGCGTCCCGGGCACGTCGCCCTCGCGCTCCTGCTCGAACTCCAGGGCCACGGCGGCAAGTTCCTGAAGGTTCTCGATGCGCGTCTCGTCCTGCGGGTCGGTCGAGGCCTGGAGCTCGGCGAGATAGCCGGTCCGCTCGAAAACAGCCTCCAGGACCGTGGCGGGCCCGGCGCCCGACTCGACGATCGTACGGAGCTCCTCCATGAGCGTGTTGAAGCGCTTCACGGCGTTCGCCGAGCGGGCCGCCATGCCGTACGCCTCGTCCACGCGCCGCAGCGCCTGCGGGAAGCTGATCTTCTCGTGCAGCGACAGCGCGTCGATCATCGCCTCGGCACGGTCGCCGATGCCACGCTTGGGTACGTTCAGAATGCGGCGCAGCGGAACGGTGTCCTCGGGATTCGCCAGGACGCGCAGGTACGCGAGCACGTCCCGGACCTCCTTGCGCTCGTAGAAGCGCACGCCGCCGACGACCTTGTAGGGCAGCCCGACGCGGATGAAGATCTCTTCGAAGACGCGGGACTGGGCGTTCGTACGGTAGAAGACGGCGACGTCGCCGGCCTTCGCGTCGCCCGCGTCCGTCAGCCGGTCGATCTCCTCGGCGACGAACTGCGCCTCGTCGTGCTCGGTGTCGGCGACGTACCCGGTGATCAACGAACCCGCCCCGGCGTCCGTCCACAGGTTCTTCGGGCGGCGGTTCTCGTTGCGCTCGATGACGGCGTTGGCGGCGGTGAGGATGGTCTGCGTCGAGCGGTAGTTCTGCTCCAGCAGGATCGTCTTGGCGTCCGGGTAGTCCTCCTCGAACTGGAGGATGTTACGGATGGTGGCGCCGCGGAAGGCGTAGATCGACTGGTCGGCGTCGCCCACGACACACAGCTCGGCGGGCGCCTGGTTCTCGCCCGAGGGTCCTACCAGTTCGCGTACGAGCGTGTACTGAGCGTGGTTGGTGTCCTGGTACTCGTCGACCATGACGTGCCTAAAGCGCATCCGGTAGTGCTCGGCGACGTCCGGGAACGCCTGGAGCAGGTGGACCGTGGTCATGATGATGTCGTCGAAGTCCAGGGCGTTGGCCTCGCGCAGCCGCGCCTGGTACATCGCGTACGCCTGCGCCAGGGTCTTCTCGAAGCCGTCGGCGGCCTGACCGGCGAAGGTCTCTTCGTCTATCAGCTCGTTCTTGAGGTTCGAGACCTTGGCGCTGAAGGCCTTCGGCGGGAAGCGCTTCGGGTCAAGGTCGAGATCGCGGCAGACGAGCGCCATGAGGCGCTTCGAGTCGGCGGCGTCGTAGATCGAGAACGAGGACGTGAAGCCGAGCTTCTTCGACTCGCGGCGCAGGATGCGCACGCAGGCGCTGTGGAAGGTGGAGACCCACATGTGGCCGGCGCGCGGGCCGACGAGCTGCTCCACGCGCTCCTTCATCTCGCCCGCGGCCTTGTTGGTGAAGGTGATCGCGAGGATCTGGCCGGGGTGCACACCCCGCTTGGCCAGCAGGTATGCGATGCGGTGGGTCAGGACACGGGTCTTGCCGGAGCCCGCGCCGGCCACGATGAGCAGCGGCGACCCGGCGTGCACGACGGCGGCGCGCTGCTCTTCGTTCAGCCCGTCGAGCAGCGCGGCGGCGTCCACGACCGGGCGCGGCGCGCCGTCCCTGTAGTGCCCGTCCCTGGGCGCCGGAGGCGCGTCGAAGGCGCCGCCGAAGAGGTCGTGCGGGACCTCCTCCCGGGCGTGGTCCTCGGCGTGGTCCTCGGGGGGCGGCGGGGCGGTGTCCTTTGCGTACTCCGAGTGCTGGAGGTCGGCCAGGAAGCTGTCGTCAAAGAGGCTGCTCATCGTCTACCAAGCTTAGGCGGGACCACCGACAGCCCGCCCCGGATTTCACCGGGGCCACCCGGATCCGGCCGGGCGAACCCGGCGCTCCGCCACTTCGCACGCCTGCCGTCGCCCTGTGTGACCTTGCGCACGCCCGACGGCGGACCGAGGAACCGGGCTGCGGGACGCACAACGGAACCAACTCGACCAGGTCACGAAAACGTATCGGGCATATCGAACATCGGGCTTCCCAGCGCTCACAACTGTTGGCTAGCGTGCCGAGTCGGGCGGCTCGTACCCCAGCCGGCGAACAGCGCCGGAGCGATCAGCCCACGCCGAATCCGGGCTGCCACAGGGCAGTTCGGAACCGGGGACCCACGCGCACCACCTGGGGTGAATCGGTCCGCAGTCCAGTCCCACGGACCGTAGGGCACCTTCCGTTCGTCCCGCCCGAACCCGACAGCTAACCCGGTAGGCGGTCCACGGAAGGAGATGCCGGCCTTGGCGTCGCATCGCAAGCCGCGTGCCCGTACACGCACCACCGCACCCGCACTGGGCATCACGACGGCCGCATTCGCCTCAGTCGGCCTGCTGGCCCAGACAGCGGGCGCGGCACCCGCAGCGCCGTCGGCTCCGAAGCCGACCGTCGAAGAGGTGCAGAAGAAGGTCGACGACCTCTACCGGCAGGCCGGCACGGCCACGCAGAAGTACAACCTGGCCAAAGAGAAGACGGACCAGCAGCGGAAGTCCGTGGACGGCCTGCTCGACGCCGTGGCCGAGCGGACAGAGAAGCTGAACGAGGCCCGGCGCAAGCTCGGCAACTACGCGGCGGCGCAGTACCGGTCGGGGTCGGTCACCCCGACCGCCGCGCTGCTCCTCGCGGACAGCCCGCAGGCGTACTTCGACCAGAACCGGCTGCTGGACCGGATGACAGAACGCCAGCAGACGGATGTCACCGACTTCGAGACGCAGCAGGCGGCGGCGTCGAAGAAGCGCGCCGAGGCGACGCGGAGCCTGGAGAGCCTCACCGAGTCGCAGGCTTCCCTCAAGTCCTCGAAGCAGGACGTGCAGACAAAACTCGCGGAGGCGCGCGAGCTGCTGTCCCGGCTGACCACGCAGGAGAAGGCGCGGCTGGCGGCGCTGGAGAAGAAGCGGGAAGCGGAGGCGCGGCGCAAGGCCGAGGCGAAGGCCGAGGCTGAGGCGGAAGCCGAAGCGAAGGCGGAGGCGGAGCGCAAGCGCCGGGAGGAAGCGGCACAGCAGGACGAGAGCGATACGGGCGCAGGCACGGGAGCAGGCACGGGCACGGGAGCCGGCACCGGCACCGGCACCGGCACCGGCACCGGCGACGCGTACGCCGCCAAGGCCGAGAAGGTGCTGGCCTTCGCCCGCGCCCAGATCGGCAAGCCGTACGTCTGGGGCGCGGCAGGCCCCACCTCGTACGACTGCTCCGGCCTCACCCAGGGCGCCTGGAAGGCCGCCGGCGTCGATCTCCCCCGTACCACCTGGGACCAGGTGAAGGTCGGCACGCGCATCGCGACGGACAACCTCAAGCCCGGTGACCTGGTCTTCTTCTACGACGACATCAGCCACGTCGGCATCTACATCGGCGCCGGCAAGATGATCCACGCCCCGAAGCCCGGCGCGTACGTCCGCGAGGAGTCGATCTACTACATGCCGGTCTACGGCAGCGTGCGCCCCGCGTAGCGTCCGCTGACGGGTGCGACGCGGCGGCCGGAATCAGGTCCAGAGCACCGCGATGAAGATATTGGCGACGGTCAGGCCGCCGACCGCCCCGAACAGCGCCTTCTCGACCTTCTCCTCATCGCGCTTGACGTACACCAGGCCGAGGATCACCACGAGGATCGCGAGCTTGATGCCGATCTTGAGGTTGTTCACCGTCTGATCGTCGGCCTGGTTGAGGCCCACCAGCGCCACGCCCGTGACGAGCATGGTCAGCGCGCCGTGCAGCATCGCCGGATTGAAGCGGGCCGTGCCGTTGCCCATCGCCTTCATCTGGGTCAGGAAGCCGCCGAGCAGCGAGGCGATGCCGATGATGTGCAGGCCGACGAAGAGATCGATGAGTACGTCCATGAACCGGAGCCTAGCTCCGGCCATAGCAGCCCCGGCGGCCAGGTTCCCGTGCCATCGCCGTATCGGTCGCGGAAGAGCGGAATGCTCGCTGCCGACGCAGGGTGCCTTCCCAACCACGTTCACTCAGCTGCCTAATTCGACCACTGTCGGTCATTCCACCTCTGTCCCGTGACCCTCAGGTTTAGCGTCCTTCCCCAGGTGACCGACTCCCCACCGCCGCCCCTCCCCGGAGCGGCAGTCGGACACCACCGCCGAGAGTCCGGCGGCGGCCCGTTCCCCTGTGCGGGCCGCCGCCGGATGCGAGCGGCTCGACGTACAGCGACGTACAGGACGGAAGGACGTGGACGCCCTCGTGGCCACGCACCAAAAGCCCAAGAAGCGCCTGTTCACCGGCAACACCGCTCGCACCGCCCGCACCGCCCGCACCGCCCGCACCGCCGTCACCTTCGCGCTCGCGGGAGCCGCGAGCGCCACCGCGTTCGACGGCATCGGGCACGCGGAGCCCGCTCTCACCCCCGCTCAGGTGAAGGCGAAGGTCGATCAGCTGTACCACGACGCCGAGGTCGCCACCGAGAAGTACAACGGGGTGAAGGAGAAGGCCGACAACGCCGGCGAGTCACTGAACGAGCTGCGCGACGAGGCCGCCCGCAGGACCGAGCGCCTCAACGCGGCGCGCAACGGGCTCGGTTCGCTCGCCACCGCGCAGTACCGCACCGGCGCGATCGATCCGGCCGTACAGGTCGCACTCACCTCCGACCCGGACCAGTACCTGGAGCGCGCCGCGATCGCCGACCGCGCCGGCGACCGGCAGGCGGCGGCCGTCACCGGGATACGGCAGCAGCTCGGCGAGATCGAGCAGCTGCGGGGGGAGGCGGACGACCGCCTGGACGAGCTCAAGGCGCACCAGAAGGATCTGCACAGGCACAAGTCGAAGATCAAGGAGAGGATCGGCGCGGCCGAGAACCTCCTGTCCCGCCTCACGGCGGAGCAGCGCGCGGAGTACGCCCAGGAGGACGGCCACGGCGCCTCGACCGCCGCTACCGCGTCCGGGGCCGACTGGTCGGACCGGTCCGGCCGCACCGCCACGCGCAGCAACCGCCCGCCCCAGGCGCCGACCTCCCGAGCCGGGCAGGCGGTTTCCTTCGCTTACGGGGCGATCGGCAAGCCGTACGTCTGGGGTGCCACGGGGCCGTCCGCCTTCGACTGCTCGGGCCTGACGCAGGCGGCCTGGAAGGCGGCGGGCGTCTCGCTGCCGCGTACGACGTACACGCAGATCAACGCGGGACAGCGCGTCTCGCGCTCGCAGCTGGCTCCTGGGGACCTGGTCTTCTTCTACTCCGGCATCAGCCACGTGGGCCTCTACATCGGCAACGGCCAGATGATCCACGCACCCCGCCCCGGCGCCCCGGTCCGGGTGGCGCCGATCGACCAGATGCCGTTCGCGGGGGCGACGAGGCCGGCGTAGGACTTCTGCCGCTCCCTCCTCGTCCAGGCTCCCGCGCATGAGCGACGACAACGGCACCGATCACCCGCAGGTCGGTCTTGGAACGCCCGAGACGGGGTAAGCGGCATACGTAGAGCAAAACGCACGCCACAGCACGTGCCACCACCGCGAACGGAGGGCCGACCATGCCGGGCATCATCAGCCGGATCAAGCAGTACGCACGCAGCCCGCAAGGGCGCCGAACGATCGCACAGGGACGCCGCGCAGCGTCCGACCCCAGGAGGCGCAGCCAGGCGAGGTCGCTGCTGGGGCGGCTGCGGGGCCGGAGGCACTGAGGTCGAGTGTTGGGCGGGGCGCCGGACGGGCGCCCCGCCGTGGCGCAGCTCACCAGGGGCAGTAACCAAGGCTCGCTTCTGGGGGTTTCGGGCCGTCCCGAGCGCTCGAGTGTCGGTGGGCCGGACCGGCGCGTCAAGGGCGCTCCTGCGTCGCGTCGCTGCGCGAGAACCCTTCGGGCTCCCCTTGACCCGCCGCCCCGGCCCACCGCTAACGCTTGTACGGGGACGGCCCAAAGAAAAACGCCCTGCACGGGGGCTGAGGAAGTGGCGCGGCTCGGTTCGGTGGCCGACGGCCGAGTGGGTGGGGCGCATGACGTCTAAGGGGTGGCCCGGCCCCCGTCTCGGCGGGTGCGGGGACGGCCATTGGTGCGACATCCCATTTCCTACGCATGCGAGCACCCACGCCGGCGGTCCGGTCGATCTGGCGGGTCGACGTGCGGACTCATGGGTCTGCGGGTGGGGCGCGACAGTTGAATGGGGTGACTCGGGTGGCTGTGGCGTCCACCCCGTCCGGTGATCGGCTGGGCCACAAGCAGGTTGCTGATGTGGGTGGGTGGATGGGCACCCAGGGGTCGGTGGTCCTGCCGACGGCCCGGCCGGACGAGCGACGACGCTCGCAGGCTGGTGCGACACTCACGGCCAGGCCCGCAGGGGGTGAACCCATCGGCCGGCCGGTAGGACGGTCGACACTTTCACTCCCACAGGTGGGGCAATTCGAGGCTCTCAGTCGGCGGAATGGGACGAATCCAACACATGACGAGCCTTGGCGCCCCTTTTGCCCGCTTTCGGCGCATCAGGAGGGGCCCGGCATGCGTCAAGTGCTGGGTTCAGTGCACACCAACAGCCCGGCGCGGACTTCGGTCGCTCAGACCGTCCGCTTCGGGGCGCTGGCCACGCCTTCGTGACGGCTACGACGGGATAGGGAGCCTCTTCTAGGCCATCAAAGCAGGCTGACCCGTGTCACGATCTCCTGCGGTTCCCGGTCCTCTGCCACACACTGGAGTGCTTCCCGCACCGCGAGTGCACCCAGCCTGACGAATACGCCTTCGCAGGAATCGGCAGGGTGCCACCACAGAGCTCGCACAATAACGCGCACGCCCACTGAGTTCCCCCGGCGTGCTTCCGGACTGTTGCTGCCCTCACCGGCCAGCTCCCGCATTACGCCCTGCACGAGCGCCTCTTCGAGCTCATCATCCGGTTCCGGCAGCGCCGAACAGGCAAACTCGCATGACGACGCCGTCCCTTCGGGAACCGGCTCGAAGTCCAACTCCGCCCTGCCGTACGTCGGCCAGCAAGCCCCAAGCGTCTGGCGGGAATACACCTTCACTCCCCGTACCGGGCGAGGGAGCCCGACGGTCCGTGAGTCAGCGTGACCGGTAGCGGCATCCTCGATATGTTCCATCCGGCCATCCAAGCTCGAAAGTGCGGCTTCCGCGATCGACTTGCTGGCCTCCGCAGTCGCACTCGGTGCCTCAACCACCCACCCACACCAGCAACCTGCTTGTGGCCCAGCCGACCGCCGGTCGGGGGTGGACGCCGAACCGGCCCGAGTCGCCCCATTGAACTGTCGCGCCCCACCCGCAGGCCCATGAGTCCGCAGGTCGACCTGACCGACCAGCCGCCCTCCGGCGTGGGTGGTCGTGTGCGTGGGAATGGGAGTGTAGTACCAGCGGCCGTTCCCGCAGTCGCTGAGCCTGGGGCCGCACCGCCCCCTGGACGTGGTGCGCCCCACTCACCGAGCCCGCCGCCCGGCAGCGGTGAACGGCCACTTGCCGGAGTTTCCCCGTGGGCTCCCCCCCGGGGGGCCGCCCCCCAGAAGCATTGCGGCGGAGGTCCGGTGGTCAAGGGTGAAGCGCAGCGCAATCGCCGCAGGCGACGCGACGCAGGAGCGCCCTTG
>NZ_JAGGPA010000087.1 GCF_018614035.1 Streptomyces sp. ISL-96 | reverse complement strand
TTAATTCTCTGCAAGCCCTAAGGGACCAAGAAGCCCGTATTTCCCGCCCGCTGACGCGCTCCTACGCCGTCACGCCGCCGACGCCGGATCCACCCCCTGACGAACTCAGCAGAACTCACATGCAGGGGCCAGGCCCTCGAACGGCTTGCTGCGGGCACATCGGCGGTCGTGCGGAAGCTATGCGAGACACCGCTCGTTTCCTGATCAGCCAAGGCCGGAAGATGAGCCGGGAGCATCGGCTGCATTGACTGAAGGGCTTCCCCGGGGAAGGGGGACCTGAGGAGGTCGCGCCAGCGGCGCTTGTTGCGATGGTTCCAGCGGCGCACCCCATGGGTGCCTGATCAGCGGTGCCCTGTACGTCGCGGGCGATGCATCCGCCGATGCTCGCGCAACTGCGCGCCGACCGGTGGGTGCCGGCCTTCGAGCAGGAGTAGACGACGGCGTTGAAGGAGTCGCGCCCCCAAGGACGCCCCTGCAAAACACCGCAGCCCGCGGCAGATGCGTCCTGAGGGGCGAAGTGACCGCCAAAGTGCGAGCCGTGGGCTACAAGCCCTTCCGGTGGACGTGTATCGCAAAGGCCAGCTGCTTCACGGCTTCGGCGGCGACTTTCTCGTCTTCGCCCACGCCGAGGACGGCGAGCGCGTCGGCAGCTGCCCTGCGCACAGGCTCGGGCAACTGCTCAGCGGCCGCCATGCTGTACGCGAAGGACCGCCGGGCGATGCGTTCTTGCGGCAGTACACCACCAGGCCCCGACAGCGGGAACACTGCGTGCTGGTAGGAGGTGACAAGACCGAACACGGCGTCGGCCAGCCCTTCCTCGTAGCCATGCTCTTCTGCCTCAGCGGCCGCTTGTTCGGCCGCAGTGATGCTGCTGCGCACGAACAGAAGCCAGGCCCCTGTGCCGGCCGCGGCGAAGACCACCGCCGCCACCGCCATGGCTCTGCTCCCACCAGCTATGTAACCGACCAGAGCGCCAATGGCTCCCGAGGAGAAGATCACAATGGGCGTCATGACCATGGTGCGCACAGGAAGCGGAAGCATGCACGCAGTGTGCCACCGGGCGGCCGAAGCAGCACATGCTCCGTGGTCACGACGGGCGACAGTGACCACACCGACCTCGCCCTGCCCGCGGCCGTCCCAGACTTGGCTGAGAGCAGGTATTTGCCGGTCCTGCCGCCCACGGTCCGCTACCTGACCCGGATCGGCCATGCCGCCCGTTCCCGCAGCCCACGTCCCGCGCTCAACCACTCGCAGTCAGTACGCCGCTGTTTTGCCGTTGTGCGCCGGGATCAGCTCGCGCATGACAGGGCGGAACCGCGTGAGGAGGATGTGAGCGGCGATGATATTTTCATAATCCTCGGCCGGATTGACTCCGCCCTACAAGCAAGCCACGCAGTAGAGCTGACCGAACGTCAGGCCATCAGGCGTGACGAAATCGTGTCACCGGCGTGAAGGGAAGAAGGGCAGTACGGCCATGACTGGCTACTACAGGGTTGAGCTCGACGCGCTCAGCCACCTTGCTACTCAGCTCGGTGAATGCGCGGCCGAGATGCGTTCCGCTATGAAGTTGCTGAAGGATATCGGGCCCAAGGGGTCCGGGTCTGCGGAGCTGGAGAAGGCCTGTGACGACTTCCAGGACTCGTGGGGGTACGGCATCGGCCTGATCGCTGACGCGACTGGCGGGGTCACTGAAGGGCTGGCCCAGACCCAGAAGCTGTACGCGGCCCTGGAGCAGAAGGTCGCCGAAGGGTTCCAAGGGCCCGGCAAGGCCGCGAACTGATGGTGACGCACGATTCCACAGCGGCACTCAGCTTCCAGGTTCAGCAAGAGTTCCACGAGACCCCCCTCGGTGCAGGTGTCGCGGAGGAAGTCCTCGACGAGCAGATGCGTGAATTTTCTCGTGCGTACTGGGGTGATCGCGAAGAGTGGGAGCCGCTTCGCAGGATGTTCGCGGGGATGCAGACAGCTAACGCCCAGCAGCTTGCCTCCGGTGGCGCTATCTACCAGGCGATGGGCATCTTCCCCCTTGGCGGCACTGCTGACGGTTCCGAGCCGCCCGAGCGGGTCAGTCGTTGCACGTTGCTCGTGAGTGTGCGGGAACTGGACAACCCCGACCCCGCCGTCAGCGTCGCCGGGATCACGGAGGCCCTCTCCCGCACGAACGATGGTGGGGAAACCCAGCTCGTCTCCCTTCCCGTGGGCCCCGCGGTGCTGAATATCGCAGGCTCTCGTGCCGTGTGGAACCTGGCTGACGGAGAGCAGGAACGCTTCCTCATACGCATCGAGCTGTGGCTGCCGTTCCCGACCGAGAACCGGCTGCTTCTCTTCTGCCTGAGCACCTCGGATGTCGAGGACCTCTTCATGTACCAGGCGGTACTCGCGGACATCGCCGACACCATCACCTTCGGCGACACGGAACACGCCGAGACAGACGCAGAAGCAGAACCCGGGCTGAAGTCCGATTTCGGCTGAGGGTATCGAGGAGCGCACAACGTGAGCACACAGGTCTACGACGCGCTGGGATTCGACCCGGCACCAGGCACCCCGGCATCGGTGCACCGACTCGTCACAATCCTCAGCAAGGTCGGCAACCAACTGCACGACGCCCACGGCACCCTGACACGACTGGGTAAGAGCGAAGGCATATGGGAGGGCGAAGCGGCTGCAGGCTTTGCCGGGAAGGTCGGCGAGCTGCCCAAGTACCTCCAGGACGGGCACGGCTCGCTGATGGACGCCGCGTCCGCCCTCCACAAGTGGGACGTGCAACTCACCGACTTCCAGACGCTCGCCTCCCGCTACGAGGCCGACGCGGAAGCAGCGCGCCACACCCTCAAGCAGGCACAGAGCAACCCGGACCTGAAACTCGCGGGGCAGACATTCGACACCGATGCGGCGCTGCAGGATGCACAGGAGCGTCTCAACCACGCGTCGCAGCGAGTGAACGAAGCCACGCAGACGCTGAACGGCATCATCAACAAAGCGCACGAGCTGATCGAGGAACACGCTGCCGCAGCACGCGCCGCGGCCGAGGCCATACGCAGGGCCGCAGAACGGGCACCTGACCTGCCAGGACTCTTCGACCGCTTCAAGGATGCCCTAGAGGACCTTGGCGACAAGCTCAAAGTCGTCGCCGGACTGATCCATCAGTGGCTGAAGGACCACGCCGATCTGATCTACAAGATCGGAGACTGGCTCAGCTACGCCAGCGCCGCATGCGATGTCCTCGCCATCCTCACGTCCGAGACCCTCATCGGCGCGGTCGTCTTCGAGGCCATTGGCATCGTCCTGAATGGCTGGGCCCTCGCCTTTCATGCCGGCGGCTGGGCGCTCGGAGCCAAGAAGGGCTCCTGGCTGGACATCGGCCTGGACATCGTCGGGTTTGTTCCCTTCGGTGATCTTGTGCGGGTGGGCAAGGTGGGTGTGGGGGCGTTCACGGGCGTGAAAATTCCCATGGAGGTGATGGACTTCGGGGCGAGGGCGTCTGATGCGTGGAAGCGCGCGGACAACATTATTGACTCAGTCGGCGGCACGGCCAGGTACGGCGAAGAAGGCGAGAAATGGGTCATGAGGAACGTGACCGACCTGGGGCAAAAGGCGCGCGCCATTCATATCACCGCTGACAATTTCACGGACCGCCTGGGTGTCGCCGTGGCCCGGCACTTCGGAGACGCCAATCTTTACAAAGCAGGGACTGGAATCTCGGATATAGGATTCCAGAAGATGATGCCGGAGCTCATCGAGAACACCCCCCTGAGGCATATCCCGGCGATCGCCGGTTCCGTCAAGCCCATCATCGACGATACGGGCGAGGTTGTCGGCAAGTACATCGACCCACGATCCTGGCCAGCACGCGGATATGAGGCCGCCCTGGGATCGACCAACCTAGCCAAGGAGGGCATACGTATTGCGACTGAAGATGTCCAGTACTTGTCCGACAAGGTCCACGGCGCGGTCGATGGGGCTCGCGATAAGGCTGGTCGAGTCGTCGACGACATCAGGAACGTCTTCGGATGAGAAAGAACAAGACGAGGTTGTCCGGATGACTGTACATTATGCCGACCCCCTGTGGTCCACAAGGCCGGAAAAGTCCATTGCGCGGTTGCGCGCTCGCTATCTGACACAATGGCTTTGGTTCCCCTTTTTGGGGGTGCTGTGGCTTATCCCGTACTCCGTCATGCTCTGCGTTTACTTTGCATTCCTACCTTTTGCCATGCTGTGGGACATCGATACGCCCTCGCCGCCGGGCAGCGGGCGCAGGCTTCGCCTGCGGCGAAGGATGTGGCTCAACCGGGCACGAATGCGCCGGGAGCGGTCCACGGACCTACCGTGGCTTGAGGATCAGCTGCGCGCACTGTTCGACGGCAGAAAACCAGTCCTGATGAGGCGGCAGAGCAGTGGGACGCTGTGGCGCCATCGAGACGGCCGCGTAGAAATCGACGACAGCTACTTCCGGCAACTGGGCCCCGCACGTGCGTTGGAAATCGCCCAGGAGTACCTGTATGTCCCCGCTGGTGACGTCACGCGAGATTTGCCTGTATGGATAGTGGTGAAGCGCATGACAGGACGTTGATCGCAGCCCCCACCATCAACCGGTGCCACACCCGGCATCGCCACCGCGGGCGCGGTGGTCAACTGACGTCCGAAACGGTGCGCGTCCTCGCGCCACGCATCAACTTCCGCCTTCGCCTGCGCCTCTTCAGCCACCCGCTCCTCGACCTCCTGGCGCTCGCCCTCCTGCGCGTAGGCGCAGGTGTCGCAGTCGCCGCCAGGCGGTACGGATTGCCAACCGTCACCGCTCGGGCAGACGTCACGGCCGCAGATCGGGGCCGCCCACGCGGCGCAGCAGGCCCGGGCCGGTTGCTCAACGTTCCCACCGGATCGGGTAGGACACCGTGGGCTTCGGCCGCGGGGCCGGCTTCTTGTCCCAGCCGGGAAACTTCACCGGGTACACCGCCGTCGACCCGGGCCGCGGTAACTTCCCCGTCCCACCGCCGGTGCTGGTGGCGGACGTGCCGCTGTATCCGACTATCGCCAACCCGAGCAGCACCAGGATCGACATGTCCCGGCGCGCCCCCGGCGCCCACCGGAAGTACCGTCGCACCCGCGTACCGCCGCGCTCGTGCTCCTCCACCCAGGGCATGGCTGTTCCCCCTCCCGAACGGGCCGTGCCCGGTGCGCAGCCCCGTTCTATGAAAACAGCAGCCACTGACATTACGTCAGAGATTGATCACCTTGGGTGGCCCGCGGGAGAGGCGGCCAGCCCTTTAACCACCCCGAAGAGAAATCCGACCCGCGCCCCGAAGCCAGCCGACACCGTTGTGCCTGACGCGCGCACATGAATCCACCCACGGCATGCGCGCGCCAAAGGGGCCCTGACATAACCGCGCCTGGTCCAGGGCCCCGCCCACCCTGCCAATCCATGCACCGACGTCGACCTAAGGCCAGCCTTCCCGTGCTGCGCGGCATCGGCAGCAACGGCAGGTCAGCCCGTCGGCCTCTGCGGCGCTACCCCGAGCACGGCATGTCGGGGGCCACGACCCCCGGCGCCCGGCAGCCGCTCGGAAGGCGCGGTTCACGCCCGCCGTCGATCCCAGGCGGGCTTGCCCGGCCGCCGACCACAGGCTTGCCCGAGGTCGCCCCAAAGGCTTGCTCAGCCGATAGATCACCCGCGCGACCTGCACCTGGCGGCCGATGGAGTGAGAGGCGGTGCCCACGGACGGTGCGCTGGGCTGTATCCACCCGCAGAGCCTGCACAGTGGAGGCGACTCCAAAAGACGTTTTGGGTCGCAGTCGGAGCCCTGGAACAAGCCGTCACAAGCCGTCCAGGGCTTCGGCTTGTCCGCAGCAGTGTCAGCACGCTTCCGCAGCCGCAGCTCCAGTGGCCGGACGGTCAGGGTGTTGTGCGGCTGGTTCTTCGTCAACGGGCGGCAATCCCGCATGTACGCGAGCCAGCTGCTGGCGCACCGACGCCACGGCGGTGGACACGGCGTCTGCCAGGCTCCGGGCCTGGTCGCCGTCAGCCCGCTCAGCTTTCGAATCCTCGCCCAGCTCCTGGACCACGTTCATGCCTGGGCGTCTGCCCCGGTCGCTCGACGCTACGCGAAGTCAGCCAAACCTATGGGAGTGCCCACAATCACCACTGGCAATCGCGGTGGACCATGGTCGACAGCGAAGTCGCCAAGGACGAGCACAAGCTCAAACGGCACACCGAGGGCCTGCGGCGCTGGCTCCAGGAGCGTGGCCCTCTCGCGCATCGCCCGAGCCAGCGAATCGGCCAACCCATAGGTCTGCCCGCATCGCCGTGGAATCACCGGTGTCGGCCGGCGCTGTGCAGCAGGGCTCAGTGCGCCGGGGCGGCTACCGCTCACCGGGTGAGCGCCGGGTGCGCCGTGACATGGCACGAGCGAGCGCGGTTAGTCATACCGGTATGACGACGCATCCGCTCAGTACGACGCAAGCAAGGGTCGGCATCCGGGAGGCGGCCCAGGTCGAACAAGCCTTCCAGCGCCTGGAAGCTGGGGCCGCCGGGCCGGATCAGCAAACGCAGTACGCCCGCGGAGCACTGGCCGGATACCTCTGGGCACTGGGACGAGGCGAGCCCGCCCCCATCACCGCCCAGGCAACAGACGGTGCCCCCGAGCTGAAGGTGATGACCGCCGAGACGGACGCCGCCACCGTGCAGATGGAAGACTCCACCCAACGCACCGTCCCCCGCGACTACATCCACGGCGTCCACGACGCCCTCGCCTGGGTATGCGGCCACACCGACAACAAGCCGATGGCCCCTCACTGACTGCGGCCGAACGCGGTACCCGGGCGCTTTTCGGGTGAGGTTGGTATTCGCCGCGGGCCCCGCAGTCTCCCGTCTGTGCCGCTCACGCCTACGCAGGTACTCGGCGATTGCGAAGGCCGCCCAGCTCGCGCGCGTCCGCACAGGGCCAGCTGGCCCGGCCATCGGTTCCGGACGGGCGGTCGCTGTGCTATCGGTTGCCGTACGCGGTGCGGACGTCGGGACGCGGATCGTCGTCTCCTGCTGTGCTGCTCGCGGATCTAGGGGCCGCCCAAGGCGCGGGCGGCGTCGGCATGTGCGGCCAGAGGTTGAGAGTCATCGATCACGCGTGCATCCTGCGCCGCGACGCCTACGGAGAAACGAGCCAGCCCGCCTGCGTCACGCGGGAATTGGAGCCCCCAGGAGAGCGCCCGGCACGAGGTCCAGGCGCATCAGCGCAGGAAAACGGCCACGCAGCACGCTCCGACCGGCGTGCGGCGGCCCACCGAGGCCGGCGGGCACGCTCACCTTCAGGCCGCTGACGGCGGATTCTGTCCTGGCGCCGCGCGATGGTGTTCGGCGTTGATGCGCTGGGCTTCCTCGAGCTGGTCTTCGAGGATGACGATGCGGCAGGCGGCGTCGATCGGGGTGCCGCCGTCGACGAGTTCGCGGGCGCGGGCGGCGATCCGCAGCTGGTAGCGGGAGTAGCGGCGGTGTCCGCCTTCCGAGCGCAGCGGGGTGATCAGGCGGTGCTCGCCGATGGCGCGCAGGAAGCCGGGGGTGGTGCCGATCATTTCGGCGGCGCGGCCCATGGTGTAGGCAGGGTAGTCGTCGTCATCGAGACGGCCCAGAGAGTCTTCTGCGGTCATTTCACCTCACTGGTGAGTGCTTGGGGCGGGAACGCGTGGAGGGGCCCTGGTGCCGTACGGCACCAGGGCCCCGAAGGAAATCCAACACCATCTGCCGGCCTCAGTGCTGCGCCGGCCTTCTGTGTCCGCCTGCCCGGCCCGAACGCGGGCGGGTGTGCGGGGATCGCGGTTGCGTGACCGGAGACCACCTGCCTATCCGAGGTCTTGCGGTACCCGGGCTCAAACCATCCGCCCGGGCGATCCTGATGGCGCTTCACTCCTCCGTTCTTTCCTCTGAAAACAATCACTTACCGTTACTGCACTGCTAGTACTGCGAACTACTGGTACTGCTGTACTGCGTGTTGCGGGTCCTGCCTGGTGATGCGACCTACTGGTGGCCTCAGAAATGCGCCACTCTGTCCGGCAGCCAGCCCCGTCGCCCGTCTTGCAACTGCTCTGGCTTAGAACCCCACTGCCGAACCTCCCGGCACGCGCGCCCGCAGCCCGACGCCTTCACCGAGAGACCACTACGTACCGCGCTGCTGGTACCGATGGTCCTGCTGTACTGCTCTTGGCGGCCCCTGATCACTGCGGGCCACCCGGTCCGGTCGTCAGTCCCGTCGCCGTCCTGCAACAGCCCTGGCTTCGAAGCTCCACCACCGCACCGACCTGCGAACTACGTGTACTGCTGCCCGGCCGTTCAGCTCTGCCGGGCCCTTCAACCTGGTCCTGCATGCGCGGCAGTTCGTTCCTGCCGCGCCTTGTCGATCTCTTGGCTACGAGGAAGACACTAACCCCAACACCCGCGCATGTCTACTTCCGTCAAGACAGATTTCCTGTGAGGGGTGATGGCGGTGTTCTGCCGTGTGCGCCACCCGAAAGCTGCGCCGGGAGCGCACCGGCGAGGTGTGAAGGCCGTGGGGGCGGGCAGGTGGCCTGACACGGCAAAAGCGGCACAACAGATGAAGGTGGGGTGGACGCGTATGAACGACACGATGATCACCGTCACCTCTACGCCCGGCGCACCGACTGTGATGCGGGGCGACAGCACCGGCAGTATCCAAATGGCCCGTGAGGCCGCCCGCGGATTCACCGACAGCCTCACCCCGCCGCTCGGCCCTGACGTGGCGGACGCTCTGATCCTGGTGGTCTCTGAACTCACCACCAACGCCCTGCGCCACGGCGGCCGCTACACCCTCGAACTCTCCGCCGGCCCCGACACCGTGACCGCCGCGGTCAGCGACCCCGGCCCCGCACACCCCCGCGAGCGCACCCCCGGTCTCAACGGCGGCAGCGGCGGCTTCGGCTGGCACATGGTCCGCCGCCTCACCACCCACCTGACCACCACCCCCGGCCCCGGAACCGGGAAAACCATCCGGGCCCGGCTCCCCCGGTAGCAGCAGGTGGAAGCATCACGCGCGGCCTCGCCGAGGACTGCTCACGGTGCCTCAGCTCTCGCGCGCCGATGACCTCCCGGGAACGTCGCGGCCGGCTGGAACAGCGGGGGCGAGCGGGCCAACTGGGTGGGGTGCCATGCCGGAAGGACCACCCATGCAGATACGCCGGTCCGGCAGCCCCCGGAGGCCGGGCAAGGCTCGGAGACTGCCGGCCGGTACAGCGCGATGCGGAGACCGGGGGGAAGGCCGCCACACCGCGCTGGTCTGTCGCAGAAACCACAGGCATCTGACCGGCCAGCATGCCCCTCCCCGCCATCCCGGCCCCTACGACACGCCCCTGCGCCACCCATCGCGTGACCATTCAGCCGCCATCGCCAGCGAAAACCCCGGCAGGACGGTAGCGGGCCGGTCGTCTATCGGCAGACGCTCCGGCGCTCTCGCAGAGCGGAGTTCGGGGCGGCCGTCGGCGAAACGGGGGCAGGCTGCCGGTCCTGGTTGGCCATGCCTGTTTATGCCTGGGGTATGGGCAAGGTAGCGATTGGGTGTCGACAGGATGCCACCGCATTGCTCCGTGCCCGTCTGCCGAGTTGAGCCAGTATGCGGACGACTCACTACGCGGCGCTGGACGGCGGCCTCCAGAGCAACTCCGACGAACCCTCCTGCCCGCACTGCGCGGAGCTGCTCGCGCCGGGCGGCGTCGCTGACCAGCTGGTGCGGCAACCGTCCGGTGCATGGCAGCACGTGGGCGAGCTGTTCACCGGCGACACCGCGCCGGCCCTGCGGGCCGTCGTGGTCAGCTGGTTTGCCGCAACCGTCGCCATCGCGGTCCTTGCGTTCCTCCCCGGCTGAAGGCCAGACAGAGCCGGGAGGCCCAGCTGGCCAGCTGGCAAACCGCCCGTGGGTCAGGTACTCAGGGCCGGTGGCCGGTAGACGCGCAGCTTGTGCCGCGCAGTCAGGGGAGAAGGTCGGCGAAGGTCAGGCGCCGTGCGCAGCCGCCAGGGCTCACGGCGTGTATGTCGACGATGAGCCGCCCAACGCAGTCATCGCAGAGAACGACGTCACCCACCCGCTGTTCCCAGGGCATCACCTCCACCGCCACGGTCCCCGGTGGGGGCTGCGGCAGTCTCTGCGCGATAGTCGGCGGCCTGCTGTCGGCGTAC
Source organism: Streptomyces sp. ISL-96 (assembly GCF_018614035.1). Classification (GTDB taxonomy): domain Bacteria; phylum Actinomycetota; class Actinomycetes; order Streptomycetales; family Streptomycetaceae; genus Streptomyces. Next base: position 10,079 of record NZ_JAGGPA010000087.1, on the reverse strand, counting down.
ACGTGAACGTGGCTCTGGCAAGATTTTCGTAGCCGGAGATCATCTCGGTGACGCGGTCGGCCGGTCCGCATGGCGGGCATGCCTATAGCTGTGCTCTGCTGAACTGCCCAGTCTGTTACCACAGTTGGCCAATGTGCTGGTGGTCTCGGCCGATGTTTCCGATGCTGTCGTGGCGGTCCGCGCCCGCACGAGGTCCGCTGTTCCAGCGAGATGTACGGGATGCGGCGAGCTCAGCGCGTGGTGCCACAGCCGCTATGTACGGCACCTCGCCGATGTCACGCTCGGCGGCCGGCCTCTGCGCATCGACTTGTCAGTACGCCGCCTGTACTGCGAAAACCCGACCTGCCCGAAGGTGACTTTCGCCGAGCAAGTGCCGGGGCTGACCGTGCGCTACCAGCGACGCACCCCGCTGTTGCAGCGCCTGGTAGAGGACGTCGGTGTGGTGCTGGCCGGCCGGGGCGGGGCCCGGATGCTGCGGATCCTGAACGTCACGCTCTCGCGGTGCACCGTCCTGTCGCAGTTGATGCGGGTGCCGCTTCCGCCCCTGGAGACACCCCGGGTGCTGGGCGTGGACGACTTCGCGCTCTACGGCGGCACTTACGGAACTCTCCTGGTCGATGCCACCACGCGTCTCCCGCTGACGCTCTGGGAAGGACGGGACGCGGAACAGCTCAGCCGCTGGCTCCGCGCGCATCCCGGTGTCGAGGTCGCCTGCCGCGACGGCTCTCTCACCTACCGGCAGGGCATCACCTCTGGTGCCCCCGACGCCGTGCAGGTCAGCGACCGCTTTCACCTCTGGCAGGGCCTCTCCCGCCGTGTCCAGGATGTCGCCGCCGCCCACCGCGGCTGCCTGCCCGCAGCACTGCCCCCGGTCAGTGAGACCGATCCAGCACCGGTCGAGGAGACCGCCGAGAACACTGCGGCGGATACCAGGGCCGGGCGGCATGCCAGACGGCTGTTCGAGGCCGTGCATGGTCTGACCCGCACCGGCCGGAGCCACAGCTCCGTGGCCCGGGAGCTCGGCTTGGACCGCCGCACGGTACGCAAGTACGCCCGGGCCCGCACCTGGCAGGAAGTGATGCGCCGCCCGCCCCGCAAGCCCTCCACCCTGGACCCTTACCTCGACTACCTGCAACAACGCTGGGACGAGGGACAGCACAGCGCGAAGGTCCTGCACGAGGAACTCCAGACCAAGGGCTACCTCGGCCACTACCAGCGCGTGAAAATGGCCGTCGCACCCCTGCGAAGGGGCCTGCCCCTGGACGAGCCACGCGAGCGACCGCCCTCCCCGCGTGAATCCGCCCGATGGATCACCACCCATCCGGGCCGCCGCAGCCCGCACATCAACGACCGCCTGCCCCGGCTCCTCGACCACTGCCCTGAACTCAGGCACGCCCACGACCTGGTCCGCCGGTTCGCCGGCATGCTCGACAACCGTGACGCCGCACCCTTGCCGGGCTGGCTGGACGACCTCGCAGACAGCGGGTTGGCCCCTCTCGCCGGCCTCGCCGGAGCCCTACACGAAGACCGGCACGCCGTCGCCCAGGGAATCACCACCCCTTACAACTCCGGGGTCAACGAAGGCCGCATCACCGATGTCAAGCTGCAAAAACGCCTGATGGCCGGACGCGCCGGCGTCCCACTCCTCCGCCACCGCGTCGTCCTGATCGCCCACCTCCGCCGCCGATATGCGGACCGGCCGACCACGTCACCGAGATGATCTCCGGCTACGAAAATCTTGCCAGAGCCACGTTCATGCGTACGCCGACACCAGGTGCGCGGAGATCTCCCCGTGGGTGAGACCCTTCGCGCACCTGGCCGAGATCTATGGCGCCGAGGTCTCGAAGCAGACCATTTCCACGATCACCGACCAGGTGATGGAGGGCATGGCCGAATGGCAGAACCGGCCGCTGGACCGCGTGTATCCGGTGTTGTTCGTGGACGCCATCAACGTGAAGATCAGGGACGGGAAGGTCGCGAACCGGCCCATCTACGTCGTTATGGCCGTCACCGTCGAGGGCACCCGGGACATCCTCGGCATCTGGGCCGGCGACGGCGGCGAGGGCGCGAAGTACTGGCTGCAGGTGTTCACCGAACTGAAGAACCGCGGCCTGGACGACGTGCTGATGCTGGTCTGCGACGGCCTCAAGGGCCTGCCGGACGCGGTCGAGACTGTCTGGCCCCGCACCATTGTGCAAACGTGCATCGTTCACCTCCTGCGCAACAGCTTCCGATACGCCTCGCGTGCGGACTGGGACAAGATCACCAAGGCACTCAAGCCCGTCTACACCGCGCCGAATGAGAGAGCGGCGGCCGAACGCTTCGGAGAGTTCCAGGACGCCTGGGGGAAGAAGTACCCGGCGATCATCAACCTGTGGGAGAACGCCTGGGCCGAGTTCGTGCCCTTCCTCTCCTTCGACGTCGAGATCCGCACCGTCATCTGTTCGACGAACGCCATCGAGTCCGTCAACGCGCGGATACGCAAAGCCGTCCGGGCCCGCGGGCACTTCCCCACCGAGGCGGCCGCCCTGAAGTGCGTCTACATGGCACTGATGAGCCTCGACCCGACCGGCAAGGGCCGCAAGAGGTGGACCATGCGCTGGAAAGCACCCCTGAACGCCTTCCAGATCGCTTTCGATGGCCGGCTCACCCCGGCCAACAACTGAACCCCAACAACCAAGATCAGCCGTTAAATTGACACGCCCCTGACGCCCACCCGCTGCCACCCCATCGCCCACTCACAGATCTCCATGGCTGTGTGGCATCGAGCATCGTGTGGCGAGCTGTTCCAGAGCGTCCTGGGCCGCCATCCTGCACCAGCCCACACGAGGTGCGGCGGCGGCCGAGTATCACTGGGCTCGGGATCGGACCCAGGTCTCGCATCGTCGGGCTACAGGGCCAGCTCCGCCAGTTGGAGGAAGGCGTTCGTAGTGGCCGCCCGCAGCCGGTTCAGCTTCCAGCCGGGCGACTGCAGGGCGGCGTCGAAGGGGACGTGCACCACATGGACGGGGTCGATGCGCAGGCGGTGGGCAAAGTCGGCGGGCAGACGCCGTCCCGAGGGACCGTCGACCTCGGCGGCCACCACGACCGCCTCCTGCGCCAGCCGATCGCGGCCGGCCTCCCGCACCCCTTCGAGGGTGCGCACCGCCGCGTCGAGGAACCAGTCGGCGGTGCCGCAGCAAAGGATCAGCTGGTCCGTGTGGTGCAGGACGACGTCGGCCGACCGGTCCAGGCGCAGCGGGGACCAGTCGGTCAGCACGAAGGAGTAGTAGGGCGCGGCCTGTGCCAGCACACGCGCATACTCCTGCGCGTGGGCGGGGTTGGGGCTGAAGTGGCCCGTGCGGTGTGCGACCACTTCGAGGCCCGACTCCAGGCGTGTGGTACGGGCGCGAATCTCCGCATACGAAGGGGTGGGCTGCAGCGCCGCCAGATCACGTACGACGGCCCCGTTGCGGTGAGTGAGGAAGGCGTCGAGTGCCCCTTCGGAGGCGGCACCGTCGAGGGCGAGGACGGGCTCGCCCCGCACGGTGGCAAGGAGGGAGCCGAGCACCATGGTCGTCGTGGCCCGTCCGCTGTAGTGGTAGGCGCCGATCAGGGTCAGCCGTCTGCTGTGCGGCAGCGGTACGCGCAGTCGCTGCAGGCGTGTCTCCGTCTCCCGGCGGGCGGTCCCGAAGCGGGGTAGGCGCAGGCCGCCGTGTTGGCCCGGTTGGGATGCCTGGGCGGTCGGCGGCGGGGTGAGCGGCACGCGTGCTGGCCGATTGGGGGATAGTGAGGCTGGCGGCCCGCCGCCCCGCTGGAGGCGGGTCCGGGCGACGTACCGGGCAAGGAGCTCGGCGACTTCGCTCGCCGCAGGGCGTTGTGCTGGATCCGTGTCGAGGCAGCGCAGGACGAGCCGTCGCAGCTGTTCCCAGGTGTCGCCCTGCCACAGGTGCATGCCTTCCGGCCGGCTCGGCATGTCCCAGCCTGCCTTGCTGCTGATCATCTGGAGCAGTTCACCGAGGGAGCGCACGTTGTCCTCACGGGTCGGGACCGAGCCGGAGCCGAGGTACTCCCCGTCAATGACACAGTCCGACAGGTCGCCGAGGACCACGGTGCGTCGCAGGACGAACACGCTGTCGGCGCTGAGGTCGGCGGGCACGAGACCGTTGACGTGGCACAGGGCGAGGGCGTTCGCGAGGTAGCAGCCGACGAGGAGCCCGCGGAGGATGTCGAAGGGGGCGGTTCCGTCCAGCAGGGCCTGGGTGAAGATCTCCCCAAGCCGCGGCGGCTGCGCGTCCGGGCCGTCCGCGTCCGCGACCGGCGTCATCGCCAGCCAGGGCGGGGAGTGCCTAAGCCCGGCGTCGAGCAGCGTGGGGGCGTACTGCCCCTGGAGCCGGGCGAGCACCTCGGCCTCTACCTCGATCAATCGGGCGTTGACGGCAGGGAGGTCGGGCCGCGGGATGCGCAGTACGGCCTCCGTCCCGCGTGTGTCGACGCCCCGGTAGACCATAGAACGGCGCCCACGGCGCCGGCCGTGCAGCTCGTACCCGCCGAGCCGCCGGGGGTCGTCGTCCGTGAGTGGCTCCCAGACGTCCGCATCGGTGACGCTCTGCCCCCGCTCCGGGCCTGGGGTGGTTCGCGGCCCGCCGAAAGACACTCCGAACCGGGTGAGCAGCCGCCGTTCGACGCTGGTGAACGGCTGGTGCGAGCCGAGCAGGTCGGCGGATCCGTCCGGGTGGGCCAGCCAGACCGGAAAGTCAGGCGAGTTGCCGGCGAGTTCCTCCAGGCGGCGGCCAATACGGCGGCTGGTACGAAAGAGTTCGGCCTGCGGCAGCGCGTCCAGGAGCACCGCCTTGGACTCCTCGGAGAAGTCGAAGACCCTGTGCTTGGCAGGCAGCGGCCCCGGCACGGGTGCCGGATATGGCCGGAGGAGACCGCCAAGGAACACTTCCGCGAGGTGCGAGGTGCTGGCCGGCCATGGCACCGCCGTTTGCACCAGCCGCATCACCGGCACCGACACTGGGGATACGGCCGCGAGATGGACCGCGAGGCGGTACGCCTCCGGGGTGGCGGCATCCCGGAAGTGCTGGGCGCTGCTCAGGTCCCTCGAGGCGGCCACGGCGTCGTACCGGCTGGGGCGGGTCAGCAGCGGCAGTGCCACGGTGGTGCCGGGCGAGGCGAGCAGGCGCGCCCACTCCCGCAGTGAGGCGGGGGTCGGTTCCAGAACAGGCACCGGGACACCGTCGAAGTCGGCCAGTCCCGGCGGCAGCACCGGATCGGTGATCTCCCAGGTGGTGCTGGCGCCGCCGATCCGCCGGGTGGTGGCCTCCCAGCGCTCGGCGGTGATGCCGGACGCGTCCCACATATCGGGCGGCAGGGTGTGTAGGACCGCGACGGGGCCGCGGGCCGCCAGCTCGGCCAGCAGCTCGTGCATCGTGCCGGCCCGCCAGGCGGCGCCCATGCCGTCGCTGACGACGAGCAGGAGGGTACGGCCAGAGGGGTCCTTGACGGTGCTCAAAGGCAGCTCGGTGCTGTCGGGACTGAACGGGCGGGTGTGCAGGCGCGGTTGGCGCGCGCTGCGCGTGTCGAGGCCGAGGACGCGGGTGGTGGCGAAGGCGCCCAGGCGCTCCAGCAGGGTGCGCAGCTCGGCGCCGAGCCGGTGCCACAGCAGCATGGACAGGCCGTCGTCGACGAGCAGGACCAGGTTCAGCCAGCGTTCCCGCACCGGTCGTTCCACCACGTCGGCCAGCCTGGTCTCGGCGAGTTCGTCGGCTGTGCGCTCCTCGTCGACCTCCGTGCGGTGCCGGCTGTCCCGGCGGCGGCGCAGCGGCCGTAGCGCCCGGCCGAGTTCGAGTTCGTCGGCGAGGGCCTTGTCCTCGGGCACCCGCACGGGCATGGCTCTGCGGGGCTCCTGGCCTGGCCTCAGAGCCCGTACCTCGCGGGCCGGGGCCTGACGGGCCGCCGCGTACAGGGCCGGGGCGGTGAGGTCGGGCAGGTCCGGGTCGTCGGGTGCCGGCACCGGCGGCTGCGGAGCGAGCCGGTCCGGTTCGGGCGCGGCCAGCGGCGCCGGGGGCAGCTGGGGTGCAGGAGGGTCCGAGTGGAGCGGGGCGTGAGGGCCTGCGGGCAGGTGACGGGCCAGCCACAGCACGTCGAGGACCTGGTCCGCGTCCAGGTCGTGGCCGCAGGCCGAAAGGACCCGCAGTGCCTCGGCGAGCCGCGCACCACCACCCGCCATGGTCACATGGCCCCGGTGAGCTGGTGCAGTACGGCGTCCAGCAGGCCGTGCGCGTCCAGGTCGACGCCGCCGGTGCGCAAGAACACGGCGTTGAGCAGCTGGTCGGTGGCGAGTTCGCCCGGGGCGCGGCGGCGCAGGAAGGCCTCGATCAGATCGTCCGCCTCGCGCAACGCCTCCTCGCCCAGGTGTGCGGCGACGATGGCACGCAGCCGCTCCTCGTCGGGCACCGGCAGGTCGAGCCGGACGCAGCGGCGCAGGAACGCGGGCGGGAAGTCGCGCTCGCCGTTGCTGGTGATGACGACGACGGGGAACTCGGCGCACTGGACGCGCCCCTGATGTACGCGGACGGTGCCCCGGTGGTCGTGGGTCTGCACCTCCACTTCGGCCATGTCCTCCGGGAGCCGGGTCAGCTCCGGGATGTCGAAGACACCCTCCTCGAACACGGTCAGCAGGTCGTTGGGCAGGTCGACGTCGCCCTTGTCCATTTCGTCGATGAGCAGGGCTCGAGGGGTGGCTGACGGCACTAGGGCGGTGCCGAGCGGGCCGAGCCGGATGAACGTGCCGATGGACGGCTCGCGCTCGCCGCGGTCTCGGCTGAGTGACGTCTCGCGCAGCCGGCCGATCGCGTCGTACTGGTAAAGGGCGTCCTTCACGATGGAGCGGCTGTTGATGGGCCAGCGCAGCAACTCGCCGAGGCGCAGCTCGTATGCGACGGCGCGGGCCAGTGACGATTTGCCGGTGCCGGCCGGCCCAGTCACCAGCAGCGGGCGGCGCAGATACAGCGCCGCGCTGACGACGTCGGCGTGCTGCCGTTCGATCAGGTACGGCAGTTCGGGGCGCGCCGACCGCACGGGCGTGAAGCGGCGCCAGGGCGGGGCCGAGGGGAGGGTGACGGACCGGGGCAGGCCGTCGCCGCGGAAGAGGCGCCAGTCGGCTTCGGCAGCGGATGTCATGCGCTCTCCTGCGGTTCGGTCAGGTGCAGTCGGGGCAGGGATTGGTCGGCATCGGCCCAGGCGAGGACCGGGCGACCGGGGAACTCGGGCGGACTGGCTTTGGCGTTCGCGCGGTAGCTGCGGACTCCGTCGGGCAGCTCTCGCGTGGCGACCTCCGCCATGTGCTTGACGACATGTGACGCTCCGTCCCGGCCGCGGTCCCACACCACCACCGGTATGCCCAGGGCGAGGCACGTTTGCACGATGCCGTCCCGTGGACCGGGCGGTACGTCCACGAAGACGCGAACCGTGTCGAGTTGGTTGACCAGCCTGGAGTAGATCATGTCCCGGTCCATGGGCTCCGAGACGACGAACGTCTTCCCCGAGTCCAGGCGACCCCATCTGCTGCGCCAGTGGGACAGGAAACGCCCGTGCCGACGCAGAAGTTCCGGGCAGTGCACGACCAGCGGAAACTCCACTCCGAGCACGCCCGGCACGATCGGGTCCCGTGCCTCCCATTCGTCGACGGGCAGGTTGAGACTGGTGCGGTCCACGAGCACCTCCAGGAGCGGCGGCCGATCGTCCCCGGCCGGGGGCGTCAAGGAGTCCAGGACACGCAGCACCTCGCGCGCCGCCTCCGACGCCGAGTACGACACGACGCTGGCCGTCGACACCTGCCGGGGCCCCGCGCCTTCGTCGCACCAGATCCGCAGCCGGTGGCGGCGCCGCTCGGCCCCCGTCACCTGCACCAGGACACGCACGCGCGCGGAGCGGTCGCGTGCCGAGCGCGCCCACTCCTGGGCGTCCAACCGGCGCTCGCCGAGCGCCGCCCGCGCGATGCTGAGGCGCCCGGCCACCCCGTCCGCCCACAGGCGCAGCTGCGCCCGCTTGGGCCCAGGGCACATCGCACCGACGTACTCCATGACCCGCAGCAGCGCGGGGACCCTGCGCTCCCCGCCGGCGGAGTGGCCGTCGCCGGGCAGTGCCTCCAGGTGGTCGAGCAGCGCGTCCAGGGTATCCCCGCCGGGGAGGGCCGCCAGGTGCGGCAGGGCGGCGCGCACCGCCTCGGGGAACCGTCCGAGCACGGCCCGGTCCATGGTCCGCAGATGCTTTCGCAGTTGGGCGTACTCCTGCGGGGACAGCAGCCTGGGCGTGCGCGAGAGGCACCCCGCGGCCAGGAGCCGGTCAGCGGCGGCCGGGCTGTCGCGACGCAGGGTCCCGGAGAAGGCCGCCAGGGCACGCGGATGCGTCAGGAGGAACGCCGCGAACTCCTCGGGCGTAGGCGGGGTGACGTCGCTGCCGTAGCCGACGCCGCACGCGCGGGCCAGCCGCTGGGCGCTGTCCCTGCGTCCGTTCGGCGAGGGCAGGACGTCCTTGATCACCTCCACCAGCAGCACGAACGCGGGGTCCTCAGGTTCGAGGGCCTCGGGAGTCAGGTGGTCGAGGAGGCCAAGGGGACGCAGTTCGGCCTCTACTCGCTGCCAGGGAATACCCCAGCTGCGCCGGATCAGGTGCTGGGGACTGTGCGCGAGCCGGGCCCCGGTGGCGGGGTCCAGGGGCGGCATGAAGTGCGCGACGACGAGACCGACGACGGCTCGCTCGTGCCGGCACCACAGCGGGCCGCCGCTATAGCCAGGACCAACCGCCATGCCGGTGGCCTCGCCGTCCAGGTAGCCCCGGGAGCCGTGCAGCGAGACGACGGTCAGGCGCGCGAGACTGGCGGCACGGCCGCCGCCGTGCCAGGCGCCCACTTCCTGGCCGACCGCCATGGCGACCCGGTCGGGTGCGGCGGGCAGGCCCTCGGCCGGGCCGTCGACGCGCAGCACGGCGAGGTCACCGAGCCACTCACCATCACCCTCGCGCACCGCGCCGTCGTCCCGAGCGCGCGGCGGGATCCAGTGCGCCACACGCGCGAGGTACAACTGAGAACGCGACGCGTCGCTCACTTGGACGCGGATCACGACGGGCCCCGGCGACCGGTACTCGAACATAGCCCGGCCCAAGGCGTCGTTCACAACGTGGGCGCAGGTCAGCACAGTGTCGGCGCCGAGGACGAAACCCGCGCCCGCGGCCTTGCCGTCCTCCGTACGCCGTACGGACACGACGTGGAGGGACGGATCCTCGTCCGCGTCGTCCGCGGCTTTGAACCACCCCACGCCTCACTCCGCGACGGACGTCGCGTCGGCGTCCGCAGCCGCAGTCGGCTTCCAGCATGCGGTGACAGTGAGGTGAGCCTGGCCCTTGCCGCCCACGATCCCGAACTTCAGGTCCTGACCGACCTGGACACCGAAGGTCACGCTCACTTCCGTGGGCGGCTCAGCAGCGGCCGTGACGGCGTCGTGGACCTCTTGAAGCAGCGGGCCGAGCGGCTTGAGCGCACCGCGCAGGGCTCCGGCTGCAAAGTTGGCGACGGCCCGGCCGCCGGCGGCCACCGGTATGGCCCTTCCCATACCCTCGGGGAGATCGTCGTCCGGCGCAACGGCAGCCGCGCTCGCCACGGGAGCAGCAGCGCCGTCACCGGGGGTGAGCAGGAACCGGACGGGCGTGCCGTCGTCGAATTCGAGGTCAGTCGCAGTAGACACGATCACATTGTCACCGGACAGACGCATGCGAGGCCTGGGCGTGCGCAACTCGGTTACAGCATCGATGCATTGGACCAGTACCAGCACGCTCAACATCAGGCGGCAGACTCATTCAGCCCGTCGAGGACCATCTCTCAGAGAGGGCCTTCCTCGGCAGTGCGGCCGGCTGGTGAGCGCCATGGCCGCGCTCACCAGCGCTCCGGGACCGAGGGTCCAACGCCACGTTCAGGCTTCCGCCTTCGCCCGCGCCTCTTCAGTGGCCCCATTCCTCGGCCTCCTTGGCGTAGATGCCGACGGCACCCGTGACCAGTAGTACGCCCAATGCCGCGTAGTTAGGGCTTGCAGAGAATT
>NZ_JAGGPA010000086.1 GCF_018614035.1 Streptomyces sp. ISL-96 | reverse complement strand
CACCACCACCGCCGCCGCCTCCTCCTCCCGCCCCCAAGCTCAAGCCCAAGCCCGCTCCCCCGCCCAAGCCCAGTCCGTCCGCCCGGCCGAAGCCGCCGTCCCCCACACCGGTCGCCATTCCCGTGTACCGCCAGGCGACCCGCAAGGAGCCCCACAACGGCCCGTCCCTGGTCTCCCTCACCCTCCTGGTCACGGCCCCGGCGCTATTCGCCGCCGCCGTGCTGCGCCCCCGTTCCCGCTAGCCGACGGAGATCTCTGCATGTCGGAATGGCTCGTTCTGAGCATCGCGATGGCGGCCGCCTGCGCGGTCGTCCTCACCATCACGGTCATCAACCACCGCCGCGTAGGCGAGGACGACGACCCCTCCGAAACCCCGGACGTCATCGAGTACATGACGATGATGATCGGCGTGGTCTACGCGATCGTCCTCGGTCTCGCCATCGCCGGCGTCTGGGAGGGCCGCGGCGCCGCCCAGGAGTCCGTACGCCAGGAGGCCCAGGCCCTGCACGAGGTCAGCGTCCGTTCAGAGGTCTACCCCGCCGAGGTCCGGGCCCGTATCCGCGGCGATGTCGACGCGTATGTCACGTACGTCGTCAACACCGAATGGCGCCACATGGCCGACCACGGCAGCCTCACGGAGCGCGGCACCGAACTCCTCAACGAGTTGCGCCGCGAAGTCACCGACTACGTACCGAAGACCGACCACGAGGGCCAGGCCTACCAGCCGCTGGTCGACCAGGTGGCCGAGGTGGACGACGCCCGCGGCCAGCGCGGCGCGGGCGCGGAGGCCACCATGCCCGGTGTCGTCTGGTTCGGCCTGATCACCGGAGCCCTGGTCGCGGTCGGTCTGATCTTCACTCTCCAGATCCGCCGCACCGGACGCGAACTGCTCCTGGCCGGGCTCTACAGCGCCCTGATCGCGTTCCTGCTGTTCCTCATCTGGGACTTCGACGCCCCCTTCGGCCGCGGCCTCTCAGCCACCGCGACCCCGTTCCTGGAGCTGTTCCCGAACGCATCGAAATAGACGGGCACCAGCGACGGGCTACGCCCCCACCGCGCCCCCGCCGTTCGCGCGCCAGGTCGCGTCGGCGGATTCCAGGAAGGCCGCGAAGGCCTTCGCCCGGGCCAGCGTGAACATGATCGTGTGCGGGTTTCCGGCGACCTGTCCGGCCGGGCGGGCGGCGAAGCCCCTCAGCGGGCCGGGGTCGGATTCCGTCGCGAGGAACACGTAACCGTTCACGAGGAGCGTCGGTTCCTTGCTGACGATCCGCACCACGTCGGCGAGGGCGACGGTGGCGTCCTTGTTCCCGCCCAGCTTCGCCAGGCGGCTCCGCCTGATGTCGACGCGGTCGTGGTGAAGGGTCGCCGTGGCCAGGTAGCCCTTGAATACCAGGGGCTGCCAGGGCGGCGGCCGCAGTGCCGGATCTTCGCTGAAGCTGCGCATCGGCCCAGTGTGACGGCTTACGGCGGGCCGCCGGGTGGCGTACCCCGATACCCCATTTGCGCGACTGTGATCGCGCGGCGCTGTCGCCGCTCCTAGCGTTCGGGTTATCGAGGTGCATTTCCTGCCATGTGTGGATAAAGATTCCGCCGCTGCCCCTCGGGACCCGGAGGATTGACCATGCGCGCGATACGTCTCGCATCGGCCGCCGCGCTCGGCCTCACCGTTCTCTCGCTCACCGCCCCGGCAGCCTCGGCCGTCGGCAGCAAAGTCTCCCCGCTGGTCGGTACCGCCACGCCGTCCACCATCGCCCCCGGCGGACAGGTCACGCTGTCCCTCTCGGGGTGCGACGGCCAAGCGGACGCGTCTTCGGACGTGTTCGACGTCGTCCGGATCCCTCCGGGCGGCATGGCGACCGCCACGGTCGACTGGGACGCGAAGCGTGGGGCCATGTACACGGTGACGTACACCTGTGACGACAACCGGCAAACCACCTCGCAGCTCACCATTGCCGGCGCCCGGCCGACGCCCACCTTCACCAGGCCTCGCCCGACCGTGACCACCACGGCCACCGCTGGCCCCGCCAGGGGTGGCGTGGGCGGCAGCCAGGACGGGATGAACGCCGGGGAGATCGCCGCCGGTGCGGCGCTGGTCGTCGCGGCCACCGGAGGCGTGATCTTCGTTCTCCGCCGGCGCGCCGGCAGCCGCCAGCACTGACGCCCCAAGAAATCGCGGCACGCCCGTCGCCCCGCGTCCTGGTCAGGACGCGGGGCGACGGGCGTTCACACAAGCAGCACGCGCTCAGAACTCGGCGCGGTTCAGGCGACGCCTGCGTGCGATGAAGAGGCCACCACCGACGGCCGCCGCGGATACGAGACCGGCCCCGACCTGCATCTCCGTGTCGGAGGGGCCGACCGATCCGCCGATACCGCCGTGGGCGCCGTGGCCCGCGACGACCCTGAACTGGTGCGTGACGATCTTGGGGTTGTCGTTGCACTTGACGGCCAGGTGGTAGGTGCCGGGAGTGGCGTTGTGCCTGATCTTGGCGGTGGCGTACGACGTGGTGTCACTTGCCGGAAGATGGGCTGTCCGCTGGAAGACGTGGGACGACACGGTGCCGCCATGGCCGCACCCGGAGGCGCTGACCGTCAGCACACCGCCCTGGTGGACCCTGAACGGGTTGACGTTGACGTTGCTCGGACCGTTGGTGGCGGCGGCGATCGGGGCGGCGAGACCGACCGCCGCCCAGGCAACCGCGGTCACCAGGCAGGCGCGTGAAGCACGCATCGTAAAACCTCCACGGGACGGCGCCCCGGAGCGGTGCTCCGGGAAGATCGACGAGAACGCCTCCCAGACGAACACTCACCGACCGGGGCGATTACCGCATTTTGGGACTGGTCCACCCCGGTGAGGCGACACGCCGGTGCGACGCGCCCGGATCTGACGGAGCCGCAGGTCACACACCGTCAGATATCTTGTACGACGAGTTACCCGGATGGGGTACCCCGTGGCCGCCGCGCCACCCGTTCGCCCCTCACGTCTCGCAGCCCCCACCCCGCGCACTTAGCGTCCGTACAGACGCGTCGAAGGGAGCACCATGGGCCAGGAGTACACCGGCTCCGAGCCGAGAAAACGCTCACCTTGGGGGGTCCTGGCCCTCGCCATGCTCACCGGACTCGCCCTGATGCGAAACGGCGCCGACGTGTCCCTCGGCCCGCCGCAGCCCGCGTCGGCGGCGTCCCTGAACAGCCGTTCCGACGTCGTCGGCACCGAGAAGGCGCGCCGCACCTCCGTCCGTCCCCTGCCGTACGCCCCGGCCTCCCGGATCCGCCTCCCCGACATCCACGTCGACGCGCCCATCGTGGACGTGGGACTCGACCCGGAGGGGTGGATCGACGCACCGTCGCCGGAGGACCCCAACCTCGCCGGCTGGTACCAGAACGGCATCGCACCCGGCCAGCGCGGCACCTCGGTGATCGTCGGCCATGTCGACAACTCCGTCGGGCCCGCCGTGTTCTACAACCTGGGTTCGCTCAAGAAGGGCCACCGCATCCAGGTGATGCGCTACGACGGCCGCGCCGCCATCTTCGAGGTCTACGGCGTCGAGGTCTTCTCGAAGGAGGACTTCCCCGGCCCCAGGGTGTACGGCGACCTCGGCAGGCCGGAGCTGCGCGTGATCACCTGTGGCGGCGGCTATTCGAAGACGGTCGGCTACACCGGGAACGTCGTCGTCTTCGCCTCCCTGGTCGCCACCCACTGAACAGGCGGCGCCCAGGGAGGCGTCCGGGGTACGGCACTTACCCCCGCAGCACGGCGCTCGGAACCGTGATCCGGTACCCCGCGTCCAGCAGCTCCGGCAGGTAGGTCCGCAGGGCTTCGACGCTCTGCTTCCGGTTGCCCCCGGCGTCGTGCGAGAGCACCACCACCCCCGGGCCCGCGCCGCGGCGCACCCTGCGGATGATGGCCCCGGCGCCCGGCTCGCGCCAGTCCAGGGTGTCGAGGGTCCAGGCGAGCGGCTCCATGCCCAGCTCCGCGCCGATCTCGAAGGAGCGGCGGTTCCAGGCTCCGTACGGTGCGCGGTACCAGTCGGGGGCGTGCCCGATGGTCCGCTCGACCACGTCGCTCGTACGCCCCAGCTCGGCGCGGATGCCGGCCGGTGACAGCCTCGGGATCATCGGATGGGACCAGGTGTGGTTGCCGACGACATGGCCGTCCTCGGCCATCTCCCGCAGCAGATCCCGGTTCTCGACCGCCATCTCCCCGCACACGAAGAACATCGCGCGCACGTCGTAGCGCCGCAGCGTCCGCAGGATGTCCGGGGTGTAGCGGGGGTCGGGCCCGTCGTCGAAGGTCAGCACCATGCTGCGGCCGATCCCGCCCATCCGCAGGAAGGGCCTGCGGCGCACGGGTGGCCGGGCGGGGCTGAACTTGGGCGGGGTGTACGCCGTCATGGGCCGCAGCCGGTACGCCGAGAACCTGACCGGCGCCCCGGCCTGCGGTCCTGCCGCCGGGGGCGGGCCAGAGGGGTAGCGTCCCGGCGTCTGGGCCGGGTCCGGGCCGAGGAACCGTACGGCGGTGGCGGCCCCGAGGCAGGCGGCGAGGCGCAGCATCGCCCTGCGCCCCGGATACATCTGATCCTTTTTCATGACTAATAGCTCGCACGGCCGCAGGCCCCGGAGCCCGACCCACACCGGCAGCGGGAGCCGAAGTACCCGATGGGACGAGCCGGTCCGTGCCGGACAGCCTCGATGGCGTGACAGAGCAGCAGCGCCTGGCCGGTCACGGTCGTGCCGTAACCAAAAAGAGGGCAAGCGGAGGAAGACGCCACTTGGCGTACGACACCTTTCGTCACAGCCGCACCTGAGCCACCATGAGCCGCCATCAGCCGACAGTCGTCTGCGGAGGTATCAGTCATGGCCGGACTGCGGATGGGACAGGGCGTACTGCGCCGCAAGCCCATCGAACAGATCGAAGAGGGCGACGCGAGCGAGCAGCTGACCAGAACACTCGGCCTCTGGCAGCTCACCGCGATCGGCGTCGGCGGCATCATCGGCGCCGGCATCTTCACCCTCGCCGGTACGGTCGCGAACGGCACGGCGGGACCCGCCGTCCTCATCTCCTTCCTCATCGCGGGTGTGGCGAGCGCGGCCGCCGCCTTCTCGTACGCCGAGTTCGCGGGAATGATCCCGAAGGCCGGTTCGGCATACACCTACGGCTATGTGGTCCTCGGTGAGCTCGCGGGCTGGTTCATCGGCTGGGACCTGCTGCTGGAGTACACGGCGATCGTGGCGGTGGTCGCGATCGGCATCTCCGGCTACTTCAACTTCCTGCTCGAGGACCTGGGCGCCGAGCTGCCCACCTGGATGCTGGGCGCGCCCGGCACCGGCAGCGGCCACAAGGTCGATCTGTTCGCGGCGGTGCTGTGCCTGTTCATCGCGTACCTGCTGACGCTCGGCATCAAGAGCGCGGCGCGCTTCGAGATGGTCGTTGTAGTGCTGAAGGTCCTCGTCGTGCTCGTCGTGATCGCGGTCGGTTTCTTCCACATCAAGACCAGCAACTACAGCCCCTTCTTCCCCTTCGGCGTCGGCGGGGCCTTCACCGGGGCGGCGACGGTGTTCTTCGCGGTCTTCGGATACGACGCCATGTCGACGGCGGCCGAGGAGTCCAAGGACGCGCAGCGGCACATGCCGAAGGCGATCATGTACTCGCTCGCGATCTCGATGGCGCTGTACGTGCTGGCCACTCTGGTGCTCACCGGCATGCAGAACTACAGGGAGGTCGACCCGGAGAGCGGCTTCTCGACGGCCTTCCAGTCTGTGGGGCTCGACGCGCTCGCGGATGTGATCGCGGTGGGCGCCATCATCGGCATCCTCACCGTGATGTTCACCTTCATGCTGGGTGTGACGCGCATGCGTCCGAGTGAACATTGCTGCCGAGCAGCAGTTCCGGCATGACCCACAAGCGAATGTGGGTGGACGGGATCGGCGTAGGGTCGAACGGCTCGGCTCCGTGTAGGCCCTTCAGGCGCTCCATCACGGCGGGCCAGACGTCCTTCATCCACCCGGCGTTGACTTTCCGTAGCGCCTGCCCGTCCCCGTACTCCCTGGGCAGCTTGCCCCAGGCGACCCCGGTACGGACCTTCTCCAGCATCCCCTCCAGGGCCCGGCGAGTGTCCCGCCCCGGAGCCGAAGGAACGATGTCCTTCACGCGTTCCCATGCCTCGTCGGTCAGCTCGGGCACCCGGTAATCGTTCTCCCGGAACCAGGCAATCAGCGAGCACCGTACGCCGGACCTGCCCTGCGGGGCCGGCGCAGTGACGGTCACCTCGGCTTCGAGCAGCGTCAGCAGCCGGGCCTGCTTCTCCAGCGAGAGGCGTCCGAAGCGCTCCTGAGCAGCCTTGGCGAGCTTCATCAGGTCGTCGGCCCTCATGGCCGTCTCCGTGGCCTCCTTCTGCCACTGGGCGGTGTCCGCCCGCAGCTTCTCCAGGTCGGCCAGCTGCTTGTTCAGCGGCCGGACGGCGTCGATCGCCTCCTGGGCGGCTTCAGCCTCGTCCAGGCCCCGGTCCAGCGCTTCACCGATGGCCACGGCACGGGTGACCTTGACGGTCTTCCTCTGCCGCTCGATCTTCGTATCGAGATCCTTGATCCGGTCCTCGAAGTTGACGTCCCGCTTCTGGGCGGCGCCGATCCAGTCGGCGGCTACTCGCTCCAGGCGCTCCTGGTCGCTCAGGGCTGCCTACACCCTGCGCCAGACGTCCTTCTCCATCACTTCGGCGGGCACCAGCTTGCACTGGGGGCCGCCCTTGTTGCAGCGATACTTCGGGCTGCGCTTCCCGGTGGGATTCCATCCCGTGTACGTACCGCCACAGAGGCAGGTGAACCTGCCGCTGATGGGATATGCCCGACCGCGGTTCAGGGAGGGGCCCTTCTCCGCCATCTTGATGGCGGCCTTCAGCTCCTCCCGCTCCTCGTCCGTGAAGACGGGGGGCAGGTCGATGATGACCTGCTGGCCGTGCACCGGCTCGCCATTGCGGTCCAGCTTCGCCCTGCTCTTCTTGCGAAAGACCTGCCGGGCATGCATCAGAGCGTCCCCGGTCATGACGTTGCGGAGGTTGGCGCCTGACCACGGAACACCGCTGCGAGTGAAGAGACCTTCCGCGTTCAGAAGGTCGGCGGCCTTGTCCCAGTTGCGATGCTCGACGAACAGCGTGCGCCCTCGCTTGGCTACGGGGACGTCGTGGCGCTCCGCGCACCCTTCGCCGTGCTCGCAGGCGTCGGGCACGAGCCGGCTTTCCTTCTTCTTGCCCATGTTCTCGACGCGGTAGGGGAACGGGACGTAGCCGCCCGTGTATCCGCCGTCCTCAGCGTGCTCCTGGACGCCGCTCTGCGTGCGTGAGCGGATGCGCGTGTACTCCTTGAAGGCGTAGTTCGCCTCCTCGCGCATCTTGTCGCGGCCTTCGTCGGTGGTGTTGTCGATATCCAGCTTGGCGTCAGCGACGAACACGCCATGCTCTTCGAGCTTCCATACCCAGGGGTAGTACGCCTTGTCCACGCGGCCGATGACTCGGCCTTCGGGGACGACGACCACATCGAAGGGGCAGGGCGTCTGCTGCGCCATCTCCATGAGCCGGTTGAGATCTTCCCGCTCTGTCCAGTCCAGAGAGCCGGAGACCCCCTCGTCAGCGAAGGTGGTGATGTACGCCCAGTCCTTCTTCTCGATGTACCGCTTGGCTCGCTTCTCGCCGGCTTCGATGCCGTAGCCCTTGGCCTGTTCCTCCGTGGAGACCCTGGCGTAGATCACGGCCCTGAGCTGCCCGGGGCGTACGGCCCGCTGCGCTACCTCGATGGAGCTCGTGAGAGTCTGGGTCATGTCAGTCCTTTCGCGACTGGCCAGACCCCGGGGTATTCGCCGTACCGCCGGGGTCACTCATGTAGCGGCATTATGTCGCCCTCTCGACGCCCTCGGGACCGAACAGGATCTCCAACACCTCCCGATAGACAGCCGGGTTGGACTTCCCGACCATGAGAGTGATGTCGATCTTCGGGTCAGGGTCTCCTGCGAAGTGCTCCTTGAGCCACTGGCCGGCCAACTGTCCGTCCTCGGCTATGCCGTCCTGCACGGCTCCTCCTTCCCGCCCCACAAGGGCGGGGTCACCCCGCTGCGCGGCAGCGGTGCGGTTCGACTACGTCATGCCGGTAGCAGTGACGGCCCATGTCGGCGCCGCAAAAACGACAAACGAGGCTGTGCGGGAGTCCGCACGTACACAGGGGGCCGAGCTCCCGGGGGGCCTGCTCGGTGACGGCCCGGATGAGCTCCGGCGCCGGGGCCTCGCCCCGGTAGAAGTCCCAGGCGGCCAGCTCCATCAGGAACTTAAAGCTCACTTCGCCATACGCGCGGTGTCACGCGGGTGTGGTTCTCGATGAGCCGTGACGGGCTGCTGCCGCACTGGTTCGCCAAGACCCACCCGACCCGGCATGTGCCGGTCCGGGTGACCTGGATCGTGGGGATCGCGTCGGCGCTGATCGCCGGATTCCTGCCGATCGGCGAGGCAGCCGAACTGACCAACATCGGGATCCTGCTGGCCTTCGCCGTGGTGTGCACCGCCGTGATCGTGCTGCGCTACCGGCAGCCGGACCTGCCGCGCAGCTTCCGCACCCCCGGGATGCCGGTGGTGCCGGCGATCGGGGTGGTGTCCTCGATCTGGCTGATCACCTACCTGGCGGTGGAAACGTGGCTCCGCTTCGCCGTGTGGTTCGCGCTCGGCCTGATCATCTACTTCGCCTACTCGTACCGGAAGTCGGCGCTGGCGAAGACCCCTCCTGCGGGGGATCCGCGCGGCAAGGGGTAGCCCCCGGACCACACAGACGTCCCGGTCCGCCGGCCCCGGGCGCTACTTCCCCATGGCCAGGCCCGCCTTCCCCGCGCCCCGGCTCAGCACGACCCGCCGGATCCGGTCCCGTACAGCCACATGGTCGGCGCCCCCCGCGATCGCCGCGTTCAGGTTCACCACCCGCCCCGCCTCCGTGTCGAACCACTGCGGAATGAACTCCGCCTTGCGCACCACCCACCGCTCCCCCGCCCGCTCCGGCGGAGCGAAGGTGAAGCGGCCGATCGTGCCCTGGTTGCCGCGTGGGTCGTACGCGCCCGAGTGGTTGACCATGGGCCCGGCGATCTGGTCGCCCATGCCGTAGATGATCCAGGTGCCGTTGACCTTCTCGTACGCCTGCGGGACATGCGCGTGCGTACCGAGGATCAGGTCGATGTCGGGGCGCTCGTCCGTCTTCGACGCGGTCAGCGCCTTGCCGAGCCGCAACTGCTGGTCGTCCGGCGCGTCCTGCCACTCCGTGCCCCAGTGCAGGGAGACGAGGACCACGTCGGCGCCCGCCTTCCGCGCCGCCCGCGCGTCGGCGACGATCTTCTCCTGGTCGATGAGGTTCACCGCCCACGGCCGCCCCTCCGGCAGCGGGTAGCCGTTCGTGCCGTACGTGTACGCGAGCTGCGCGACCTTCGCGGTCCCACCCGTCAGCCAGGCCGGTTCCCGCGCCTCGGCCTCCGTCCGGGCCGAGCCCACGTGCTTGATGCCCGCCTTGTCGAGCGCGCCGAGCGTCCTGTCGATCCCGTCGGCTCCCGCGTCCAGACTGTGGTTGGAGGCGGTGGAGCAGGAGTCGTAGCCCGTGCTGCTCAGCCCCTTGGCGACCTCGGGAGGGGACTTGAAGTTGGGGTAGCCGGTGTACGGGCCGCCGTCCGCGCCGTACACCGTCTCCATGTGACAGATCGCGATGTCCGCCTCGGAGACGACCGACTTGACGCCGACGAGCATCGGCGCGAGGTCGTAACCGTTGCCGCCGGCGTCCGCCTGGGCCTGCCGGATGATCGACGCGTGCGGCAGTACGTCGCCCGATGCGACCAGGGTGAAGCCCCGCTGCTCGCCGTCCGAGCCGCCCGCGGCCGCCGGGTCCGGCACGTGCGTCGCCGTCGGCAGGCCGGCGCACGCGGTGACGCTCCCGATCAGCAGCGCGGCCATGGCCGACACCCCTTGCAGCTTTCGTTTCACCATCAGACCGACTTTCAGCTTGTATGACTTTTGCTGAAATGAATCCATACGGGGGGCTTCGGGAAGTCAAGGGACACGGCCGTTCCCGTCACCGGAACGGACGCGCGGTCGCGACCGTCGTCGCGACCGTTCGTCGCGCCATTCGTCGCACCGTTCGACCGCTCACCGCACGGCCCCTGCCGCCCGTTCGGCCGCCGCCTCCCGCACCGCCGCGCATCGGGCGGGCGGCGGATATCTTCGCCGCCGTCCGGCCATCGGCCACCCGGTCTCCCGAAGGGGCGTCAACGGTGACTTCCTCCGCTTCCCCGCTCAAGCAGCACACCGACGAACGAGCCATCGCCGACCTCCAGCGCGAGCACGGCAGAGCGCTGTTCGGCTTCCTCCTGGGCCTCACGTACGGGGACAGCCAGCGCGCGGAGGATCTCCTCCAGGAGACCTTGGTACGGGCGTGGCAGCACCCGGAGGCACTGGCGAGCGACCACGACTCGATGCGCCCCTGGCTCTTCACTGTGGGCCGCAGGCTCGCGATCGACGCCAGGCGTGCCCGCCGCGCCCGGCCGCACGAAGTCGGCGACGACGTACTGGAACAGTCCGCGCTCCCCGACGACCACGTGGAACGCTCAGTGACCGCGCTCGACGTCCGTGAGGCCGTCAGGGCGCTGCGCGGGGAGCACCGCGAAGTGCTGACGCAGGTCTACTTCCGCGGCCGGTCCGTGGCGGAGGCGTCCGAAGTGCTGGGCATACCCGCGGGAACGGTCAAGTCCCGTACGTACTATGCTCTGCGCGCCCTGCGAAAGGTGCTTCCCGGGTACGGATGCGACGCCGCCTGAGGCACCCTCGTCCCACCCGCCCCGCAGGTCAAAATCTTCACCCTCCGTACCCGTGCAGAGCAGGCCGATTTCGAAACCTCAGCGTCAAGTTGAGTAAAGACGGCACGCTGTGCGTCTCTGAGAGTGAAGGCTCGGCGGTGCCCCGAAGAAACAGAAGAGATCCGTCCGGGAGAAGGTGGAGTGCTGTGCTGCCCGAGAGTACGAATGGCACCAGCGGAGACAGGCTCGCGGTACCGATGGCTTGGCTGTACGCCGAGTACATCGCCGACGAGCTGCTCCGCACGGGCAATCTGATTCCGCCCGGCACGATCGAGTTCCGGGCGGGCCGGGAGACCCTGGCGCTCACCATCTACCTGTCCGACAGCTCGGACGAGCTGTCCGGCATCCGCGTCGTCTCCAGCCTCGACGAGTGGCTCTCGCTCACTACGTACGATCATCCCTGGGAGACGTGGGTACGGGAAAGGCTCGCCGACCGCACCGCCACCGACCGCCGCCGGGAAGAAGCCAGCCCGGATCTCGAACTGGCCCTGGCCTCATGGCGATGGCTCAGCGGGACGGAACTCCTCGCCACCGACCTCGGCGGCGCGATCCCCTCGCACCAGGCGGCGGATCTCGGCGTGGACGAGAGCGAACGGGTGTGGACCCCGGCCTGGCAGCTGGGCCTGCCGCTCGGTCATCTCGCCATCCACCTCTTCTGATCACGGTCGCGTGTGGCGGGCGCCGACGAGTGCACTCCCGCGCGGTACTTGGGAAACCGCAGCGTGATCTTCATGCCCGCGCCCACGCCCGTCTCGATCACGAGGCCGTAGTCGTCCCCGTACACCTGGCGCAGCCGGTCGTCGACGTTCGACAGGCCGATGCCGGACGACGAAGTGTGCTCACCCGCGAGGATCTGCCGCAGCCGTCCGGGATCCATGCCGACACCGTTGTCCTCGATGACGACCACGGCCTCCGCGCCGGCGTCCTGGGCGGCGATGGTCACCTTGAACTCGTCTCTGGAGTCCTCAAGACCGTGCTTGACGGCGTTCTCCACGAGCGGCTGGAGACAGAGGAACGGCAGCGCGACGGGCAGCACCTCGGGGGCGACCTGGAGGGTCACCTTGAGGCGGTCGCCGAAGCGGGCCCCTGCCAGCGCCAGGTACTGCTCGATGGAGCGCAGCTCGTCGGCGAGGTTGGTGAAGTCGCCGTGCCGGCGGAAGGAGTAGCGGGTGAAGTCGGCGAATTCCAGAAGCAGTTCGCGGGCACGCTCGGGGTCGGTGCGGACGAACGAGGCGATCGCGGCGAGCGAGTTGAAGATGAAGTGCGGCGATATCTGGGCGCGCAGGGCGCGGATCTCCGCCTCCACGATCCGGGTGCGTGAGCGGTCGAGCTCGGCCAGTTCCAGTTGCACGGACACCCAGCGGGCCACCTCGGTGGCCGCCCTGACCAGCACCGCCGACTCCCGTGACCCGTACGCGACGAGCGCGCCCAGCAGGCCCTCCTCGCCGGTCAGCGGCGCGATCACGACCCACCGCAGCGGGCACTGAAGGTCGTCGCAGTCGCTGCGTACGCTCTGGCTGCGCCCGGAGTCGAGCATTTCGCGTACGCGGCGCATCACCAGCTCCCTGTGGTGATCGCCGCCGGGCCCGTCCCACGCGAGCACGCTCTCGCGGTCGGTCAGGCACAGCGCCTCCGTGCCGAGCAGGGAGCGCAGTCGGCGGGCGGCCTTGCGGGCGGTGTCCTCGGTGAGGCCCGCGCGCAGTGGGGGCGCGGCGAGCGAGGCGGTGTGCAGGGTGTGGAAGGTGGCGCGCTCGACGGGCGTACCGAGGTCCAGGTCCTCGCCGCGGCCGTGGCGGGCGGTGACGCGGCCGAGGACGATGCCGGCGGCGAGGAGTACGGCGCCCGCGGCGGCCAGCGACGCGATTTCCATCCCGGTCATCGTTCCACTCCCATGAGGTCCTCCGGCAGGTGCAGCCGGGCCAGGGTGGCCGCGGTCCCGGCAGGTATGCGCTCACGCGTCGCCAGCGACACCAGCACCATCGTCAGAAAACCGAGCGGCACCGACCAGACCGCGGGCCAGGCCAGCAGCGAGTGCGCCCAGCCGTCCGCCGGCAGTCCCGCCCTGGTCGCCATGACGGCGGTCAGCGCCGCCCCGCCACCGACGACGAGCCCGGCCACCGCGCCCGGCGGCGTGAGCCCCCGCCACCAGATGCCGAGCACGAGCAGCGGGCAGAAGGAGGAGGCGGACACGGCGAACGCGAGGCCCACCGCGTCGGCGACCGGCACATTGACCGTCACGATGCTCAGGCCGAGCGGCACGGCCATCGCGAGGACGGTGGCGAGCCTGAAGTGCCGTACGCCCCGGGACGGCAGGACGTCCTGGGTGAGGACGCCCGCGACCGACATGGTCAGCCCCGACGCGGTGGACAGGAACGCCGCGAACGCCCCGCCCGCGAGCAGCGCCCCCAGCAGGTCTCCGCCGACGCCGCCGATCATCCGGTCGGGGAGAACGAGAACGGCGGCGTCCGCCTCCCCGGTGAGGGACAGCTCGGGTGCGTAGATCCGGCCGAGGGCGCCGTACACCGGGGGCAGCAGGTAGAAGGCGCCGACCAGTCCGAGGACGACGAGGGTGGTGCGGCGGGCGGCGGTGCCGTTGGGGCTGGTGTAGAAGCGCACGGCGACGTGCGGCAGCCCCATGGTGCCGAGGAAGGTGGCGAGGATCAGTCCGTACGTCGCGTACAGGGGATGCTCCTCACGGCTGCTGGCCAGCGGCTGGGACCAGCTGGACGCGCCCGTCCGCTCGGCGCCCGCCTTCTCCGGGACCTGGGCGTGCGCGGGAAAGCCCAGCTCCGTACCGGCGCCGATGCCGTGGACGCCCGCGTCGAGGGCGACCGGCTCGCGGTCGTGGCGGCGGTCGTCGACGGTCCCGGTCACGGTGACGCGCAGCGGCCGGGCCAGGTCGATGCGTACGGTGTCGTCGATCCGTACGACCGTGTGCTCGCGGAAGGTCGCCGGCTCGGCGAACCGGGCGCGCGGCGCGTCGTCCCCCAGCCACGCGACGAGCAGGAAGAGGGCGGGAACGAGCAGTGCGGTGAGCTTGAGCCAGTACTGGAACGCCTGCACGAAGGTGATGCTGCGCATCCCGCCCGCCGCCACCGCCCCGGTCACGACGAGCGCCACGACGAGGCCGCCGACCCAGTCGGGAGCGCCGGTGAGTATCTCCAGGGTCAGGCCCGCGCCCTGGAGCTGGGGCAGCAGGTAGAGCCACCCGATGCCGACGACGAAGAGGCTGGCGAGCCTGCGGACCTGCGGCGATTCGAGCCGGGCCTCGGCGAAGTCGGAGAGGGTGTACGCCCCCGAGCGGCGCAGCGGAGCGGCGACGAGGACCAGGAGGACGAGGTACCCGGCGGTGTAGCCGACCGGGTACCAGAGCATTTCGGGGCCCTGGAGGAGGACAAGACCGGCGACGCCGAGAAAGGAAGCTGCGGAGAGGTATTCGCCGCTGATGGCGGCGGCGTTGAGGCCCGGCTTGACGCTGCGGGAGGCGACGTAGAAGTCGGAGGTGGTCCGGGATATGCGCAGGCCGAGTCCGCCGATGAGCACGGTGGCGAGCACGACGACGGTGACGGCGGCCACGGCGTACGCCTGGTTCACAGTGCGGTCAGCGCCCTTCGACGAGCTTGCTGAACGCGCGCTCGTTGCGCTCCGCGCGCCGGACGTACCAGCGGGCGATCAGCCACATGACCGGGTAGACCGCCACGCCGAGCACGACCCAGACATAGGGCGCGGGCGACGGCAGGTCGGAGGCGGAGAAGACCTTCGGAAGCGAGAACAGCAGCGGCAGGGAGCCGACGAGCAGCACGAGCGCGCCCAGCGAGATCAGCGCCGTTCGCAGCTGGCTGCGCATCAGGGAGCGTACGTACGTCGCACCCAGGGTGGTCTGCTCGGTGATCTCGGAGCGCGCCGGGGCATGTCCGGGGGGACGCCGGGCGCTGCGGGGCACGCCGGTGACGGTTTCGCGGCGGGGCGGCGGCTGAGCGGGCGACGGCTGATCCGGGAGCGGCTGATCTGCGGACATCGGCGCGAGTCTACGCAGCGGTGATTACGGTCGGTAGGGTCAGCGGGAGGGCTTTTGGCCGCTTCGGCCGCAGTCGTTCAGCGCGAATTCCAGCTCGACGTACGATTCCTCGGCCCTGCGGAAGGCGATCTCCAGGGCGGCGGCGGTGCGCGGGCCCGCGATGCTCTGTGCGGACTCCCGCACCTCGTCCAGCACATCGGCCCAGCGGCCCGCCGCGCTCTTGACCCTGGTCAGCAGCGCTTCGAGGTCGCGCGCGTCGGACGGCCGGGTCGGCGGCAGGCCGCGGAGTTCCTCCAGCAGCGCGTCGAGTTCGGACATCCGGGCTCCTCGTGACGGGTGGCCCGACCGAGCGTAGGCGGTGCGCGGGGGCCGTACGGCCGTCGGCGGATCAGGTGCGGCAAGCGGCGGCTGTACGGCGCTGAACGGCGGCCGGGGGTGGGTCAGCGGTCAGCCGTCGGTCGCCGGGTGTCAGCCGCGTGCCCGGCGCATCAGCAGGTCGCGGAGCTCGCGCGCGTGGCGGCGGCTCACCGCGAGTTCGGCGTTGCCGACGCGTACGGTCGTCGCCCCCGCGTCCAGCCGCAGTTCGTCGATGCGGCCGAGGGCGACGAGGTGGCGCCGGTGGATGCGGACGAAGCCGCGGGCCGCCCAGCGCTCTTCCAGGGTGGAGAGCGGGATGCGTACGAGGTGGCTGCCGGCGGGGGTGTGGAGGCGGGCGTAGTCGCCCTGCGCCTCGACGTACGCGATGTCGTCGATCGGGATGAAGCGGGTGACGCCGCCCAGTTCGACCGGGATCTGGTCGGCGGCGCCGGTCTGCGGCGGGACGGCGGGCGGGGCCGCAGCCGCGGGTGCCGGGCTCGCGTCGACCTGGTCGCAGACGCGGCGTACGGCTTCGGCGAGGCGTTCCCGGCGTACCGGCTTCAGGACGTAGTCGACGGCCTTCAGGTCGAAGGCCTGGACGGCGAAGCCCTCGTGGGCGGTGACGAAGACGATGAGCGGCGGGCGGGCGAAACCGGCGAGGAGCCTGGCGACGTCGAGGCCGGTGAGTCCGGCCATGTGGATGTCGAGGAAGACGACGTCGATGGCGTCGTCGCCGTCCGGTCCCGCGTCGAGTGCGCGGTTGATCCGGCGGAGGGTTTCGGTGGCGTCGGTGGCCCCTTCGGCGCTGCTGACGCGGGGGTCGGCGCGCAGCAGGTAGAGGAGTTCCTCCAGCGCCGGTCGTTCGTCGTCGACAGCCAGTGCACGCAACATGGTCCGGAGTGTAGGAGCAGGTGCGGTGACCTGGACATACGGGTCCCGTCCGCGACTGCATTCAGACGTCGTCGTCGGGACCCGCCGCCAGGTCGTCCGCCGAGAGGAGCGCGAGGAGCGTGACGGCGTCGGCCACTTCGAGGTAGGCGGTGCGGCACGGGTCGCACCGCCCGAGGTGGGAGGCGACCTCGGCGTCCTCGCCGGCCGGCAGGGCGTCGAGGACGTACGCGCCCAGCAGCAGCTCCACATGCCCACCTGTCACCCGCACATTCTGCGCGGACCGCCCCGCGCCCCACAAGAAGCGCTGGGCGGCGCGGGATCCGGTGGAATCCGGCAGGATCCGCTGTTCGCGTGAGCAGAAACCCCATGGATTGCGTACCTGAGGATGACCGGTCGGTTACCCCACGAACCACGCGAGACCCCTAGGAATTGCCCCATGAGTACGAACCAGCGGCATCGGGACGTCGGAGCGTACGCGCTCGGTGTCCTCGATCCAGCGGATTCGTTCCGTTTCGAGGAACATCTGGCCGACTGCGCGACGTGCGCCGTGCGGCTCAGCGAGTTCGCCGCGCTTGAGTCGACGCTGGCCGCGTACGCCCATCCCGGCGCGGGCGCCGGCTTTGTGCAGCCCGAGCGGCCCACGCCCGGGCTGCTGGACCGGCTGCTCGACAGGGTGGAGGCCGGGCGCCGGCAGCGCGGCAGGCGCCGGATGCGGCTGGTCGCCGCGGCGGCCGCGCTGATCATCGCCGGGCCGGTGGCGACGCTGGCCCTTCAGCCGGGGGCCGCCGACGGCGACGACGACGGCGGCAGGGTGCAGCGGTACGCCGCCACCGACCCGGCCTCCGGGGTCTCGGCGTCGGTCGCGCTGAGGGACCGCGGCTGGGGGTCGGGGGTGGGGCTCGAACTCGCGCGGGTCAAAGGTCCGCTGACCTGCGAACTGATCGCCGTCGGCAAGGACGGTGAGGAGCAGACGGTGACGACCTGGGCGGTGCCGGAGGGCGGTTACGGCATGCCGGGCGTCGAGGGCCACGAGGAACCGCTGCGCACGGAGGGCGGCGCGGCACTGCGCGGCACCGAGATCGACCGCTTCGAAGTCCGCACGGTGGACGGAAGGCACCTGGTCACTGTCGAGGCGTGAGCACCGTCCAGCCCCTCCGGCGTTTTGAGGAGCGGGTCCGGGGCAGCGCCCCAGTGCCGTGCCGGACGCTATTTCAGGAGCCGCGACAACCTGCGGTCGGCGAGCGGCTTGCCGCCCGTCTGGCAGGTGGGGCAGTACTGCAAGGACGAGTCGCTGAACGACACTTCGCGGATCGTGTCGCCGCAGACCGGGCAGGGCTCCCCCGTCCGGCCGTGGACCCGTAGCCCGCTCTTCTTCTCCGCCTTCAGCCGGCCCGCCGCGACCCCACGCGTGCGCTCGACGGCCTCGGCGAGGGTGGCGCGCAGCGCCTCGTACAGGACGGTGATCTCGTCCTCGGTCAGGTTCGCGACGGGCTTGAAGGGCGACATCTTCGCCGCGTGCAGAATCTCGTCGCTGTACGCGTTGCCGATCCCGGCGATCAGGCTCTGGTCGCGCAACGCGCCCTTGAGCTGCCGCCGTTCCCCGTGCAGCAGCTCCGCGAACCGGTCGCGCCCGAAGTCGCCGGCCAGCGGGTCGGGGCCCAGGCGGGCGATGCCCGGCACGTCTGCCGGGTCGCGTACGACGTACACGGCGAGGCTCTTCTTCGTGCCGGCCTCCGTGAGGTCGAAGCCCGCGCCGTCCGCCAGGGCGACGCGCAGCGCGAGTGGCCCCTTGCCCGGGCGCGGCGGTTCGGCCGGCAGGTCGTCCTTCCAGCGGAGCCAGCCGGCGCGGGCGAGGTGGGTGACCAGGTGCAGGCCGTCGCCCGCACTGATGTCGAGGAACTTGCCGTGCCGGCCGACGGCGCTGACCGCGGCGCCCTCCAGCGCCGAGGGCGGCGGGTCGTACGTCTTGAGGACACTCACCGCGACCGGGACGACCCGCGCGATCTCCCGGCGGACCAGGTGCTCGTCGAGGAATTCCCTCAGCGCTTCGACTTCCGGCAGCTCAGGCATGTTCCCAGCCTGCCTCAGCCCGTGGCGGCCCGCAGCAGGGCTGCCAGCTCGTCGGTCATGCCTCCGGCCAGCCGGTCCAGGTCGGGGACCGCCTTGGCGTCCGCGACGAGACCGACGTGCACCTGGCCGCCGTACGTCGTCAGGGCGACGGCCAGGGACTGGCCGCGGGCCAGCGGCGCCATCGGGTAGATCGCGCGCAGCGGGCTGCCGCCCAGCGAGAGCGTGGAGCGGGGCAGCGGCACGCTCGTGACCAGTACGTCGAAGAGCATGCGGGCCGCGTTGCCCGCGATCGGGGCGCCGAACCGGTGGGCGAGTGGCGGGAGGTGATCGGCCAGTACGGCGACCGCTCCGGCGCCGCGCCCCGGCCCCTCGGCCTTGTTGCGGTCCATGGCCCGGCGCACCGAGGTGAGCCGCGCCCAGGCGTCGGACTCGGAGACGGGCAGGCCCACGAGGTACGCCGAGAGTCTGTTGCCGGAGGCGGAGGCCGCGCCGCTTCCGGGGCGGCGCCGGGACACCGGCACCAGGGCGCGCGGGTCGGCGCCGGGCAGCGGTTCCCCGCGCTCCTGCATCCACCGGCGCAGACCGCCGGCGACGACGGCGAGCAGCACATCGTTCGCTGTCCCGCCCGCCACCCTGCGGATCTTGAGTACGTCGTCGAGGGGGAGCACCGCGGTGCCGAGCCGCCGGGTGCCGCTGGATCCCGCCGCGAAGGCACTCGCGCCCCGCAGATCGAACCTGCTGGCCCGCATCAAGGACGCGCCGATGCCGACCGCCCGGCCCACCTCCTCAAGGCGGTCGCGGGCGAAGCCCACCACCTGGTGCGGTCCCGGCAGCCAGGACCGGGGCGGCACGCTGCGCTCGCGCCGGGCGCCGGCCGCTCCGGCGCCCGCGATCTGGTCGAAGATGCCGGCGCCGATGGCGACCGCGCGCATGCCGTCGGCCAGGGCGTGGTGCAGCTTGACGAGTACGGCGAACGTGCCGGACTCCGCGGCGGTCAGGACGTACATCTCCCAGGGCGGCAGGCCGCGTTCGAGCGGCTGTTCCATCAGTTCCCCGGCGATGTGGGTGGCGTGGGCCGCGAAGTCGCCGTCGGGGAGCCTGATCTGCCGGACGTGGCGGCGTACGTCGAAGTCCTTGGCGGCGGACCAGGCCGCGCCGCCGATGGGCAGCAGGACGGCGCGTACGCGCATTCTCAGCCGGGGAATCGCGGCGGCCCGCTCGGCAAGCAGCTTCGCGACGGACTCGCCGTCACACTCTCCCCCGCCCTCGAAGAAGGCGAGCGCGCCGAGATGCATGGGATGTTCGGTGGATTCGAGGTGCCAGAACGCCAGATCAAGAGGTGCCAGAAGCTCGGTGCTCAATGAGCCCTCACGTCGTCGGAGGCCGGTGGAGAGCCGCAGTCAATCCCGGACGGTCGGTTACGGTCAAGTATGTTCGAACCACGGACCGTTACCGAACGGTACGGTCAGGAGTACTCAAAGCCGGTCGGGAACGACGAATTCGCACCACACGCACTTGCCGCTCCCCCGCGACTCCACGCCCCACACGTCGGCCAGCCGGTCCACCAGCATCAGCCCCCGCCCCGACACGCCCGCCTCCCCCGCGTCCCGGCGGCGCGGCAGCGCGCTGGAGCGGTCCTCGACCTCGATCCGCAGCCTGCGCTGCACCCCGGCCAGCACGCGGGCGGTGATGACGGCTCCGCCGTCCGTGTGCATCAGCGCGTTGGTCATCAGCTCGTCGGCGGCCAGTTCGATCTCGTCCGCACGCTCGCGGGCGCCCCACGCCCGTACCGCCGCACGGACCATGTGCCGCGCCGAGCTGAGCGCTTCGGGATCGTTCTGCGCGACATGCTGCTGGAGGCGCCCGCCGGTCTGCGGTACGTCCGCGCCCCTGCGGCGCAGGAGCAGCAGCGCCACATCGTCCTCCCCGCCGCGCTCATCGACCACTTCGCAGAGTTTGTCGGCCAGCTGCTGGAGGTCGTGCGGCCCGGTGCGGACGAGGGTGGAGAGCATCCGCATGCCGTCGTCGAGGTCGGCGCCCGGAAGCTCCACGAGCCCGTCGGTGCACAGCAGCAGCGTCTGGCCGGGGTCGAGTTCGACGGTCGTGACCGGGTATTCGAGCTGCCCGAACTCCGCGGAGAGGCCGAGCGGCATGCCGCCGGCGGCGGGCAGCCTGCGGCAGCTGCCGTCGGCGTGGCGCACGAGCGGGTCGATGTGCCCGGCCCGGACCAGCTGGACCACCCCGGTCGTCAGGTCGGTCTCGGCGTACGTACAGGTGGCGAAGCGGTCGGTGTCCAGCTCGTGCAGGAAGACGGAGGCGCGGGCCATCACCGTCGCGGGGGTGTGCCCCTCGGCGGCGTACGCGCGCAGCACGATGCGCAGCTGCCCCATGACGGCGGCGGCGTGCGTGTCATGGCCCTGTACGTCGCCGATGACCGCGCCGACGCGTCCGTTGGGCAGCGGGATCACGTCGTACCAGTCGCCGCCGATGTCGCGGCCGAGGCGGGCCGAGCGGTAGCGGACGGCGATCTGCGCGCCGGGGACGGAGGGGATGCGGCGCGGCAGCATGGCCTGCTGAAGGCCGGCGGCCAGGTCCTTGTCCTGCTCGAAGAGCATGGCCCGCTGGAGGGACTGGGCGATGCTGCTGCCGAGCGCGATCAGCACGTTGCGTTCGTCGGAGGTGAACCCGATCCGGTCGCCGTAGAGCAGACCGAGCGCGCCGACCGGCCGGGCCTGGGCGATGAGCGGCAGATAGGCGGCGGAGGTGATGCCGAGCCCCCGGATGTGCGGCCACAGGACCGGATAGGAGGTGGCGAAGTCCTCGGGCGACTCGATGAAGCGGGGCGCGAGGGTACGGACCACCTCGCTCATCGGGTACTGCTCGTCGATCCGGGTGTAGCGGGTGCCGGGCACGAAGGAGCCGTCGGGGCCGTCGGCGACGAGATGGATGCGGCCGGCCTCGACCAGTCCCATCACGAGGCTGGTGGCGCCGAGGTTTTCCAGGCCCTGCGAGTCGTTGAGTACGTCGATGACGTCCTTGACGGTACGCGCGTGGGCGAGGGCGGCCGTGGTGCCCTGGACCACGCTGGTCCTGCGGCGCCGCTCCGCGTCGTGTTCGAGCCGGTCGGTGGAGTCGGCGAGCTCCTGGGTGGCGTCGCGGACGACGCCGATGATGCGGCGCGGCCTGCCGGTGGCGTCGCGGCGTACGCAGCCCTGGGTGTGGGTCCAGCGCAGGGTGCCGTCACGGCGGCGGATGCGGAAGTAGGCGCCGTACGTGACGCTGCCGTTCTTCAGTGCCTCGGAGACCAGGGCGTCGAGCCGGGCGCCCTCGGCGGGCGGCACACGGGCCCCGAGTGCCTCCGGACGGCCGGTGTATTCGTCAGGGGGCATGTCGAAAACGGCGAGAGCTGACGCGTCCATCCGCATGAGGCCGCTGTCGAGGTCCCAGTCGAATCCGCCCAGGCGGAGCTCGGGCCCGTACACCTCGAAGAAGCAGCACGCCACACCCCCTTTCCGCTCCCAGCAGCGGCAGTACTCCGCCGCCTCGCCGCCCCCTGCGCCCGCGTCCATGGGGCCACGCTAGGCGCAGCGTGCGGCGCGCGCATGCGGTACGCCGTGGGTGCGGGATCCCGCACCCACGGCGTACCAGGCGATCCTCACCGCACGCGGCGGGCCTCCAGGGGGGCTGCTCTCAGCCGTTCCTCGGTCTCCCGCGGCAGGTGGGGGGTGTGGTTGACCAGCCGGGCCGAGTTTCCGACGACCGCGATGCTGCTGGTGTTGTGCAGCAGTGCGGCGAGGACCGGATTCATGGTGCCCCCGGCGCCGGCGAGCAGGCCCAGCAGGTTGACGCCGATGGCCAAGCCGTAGTTCTGGCGTACGACACGCAGCGTGTGGCGGCTGAGTTCGACGACGGCGGCCACCTGCCGCAGGTCGTTCCCGGCGAGAGCGATGTCGGCCGTCTCCAGCGCCACGTGCGAGGAGTGCTCGCCCATGGTGATCCCCACATCGGCCAGGGCGAGGGCCGGGGCGTCGTTGGTGCCGTCGCCGACCATCGCCACCGTGTGGCCCTCGGCCTGGAGGTCGCGGATCAGCTGGAGCTTGCCCTCCGGGAGCGCGTGCGCGTGCACTTCGGTGATGCCGAGTGCGTCGGCGACGACCTGCGCGGTCTCCGGCGCGTCACCGGTGAGCAGCACCAGGCGGGACACGCCGAGGTCCCTCAGCTGCCCGATGACGGTTTCGGCGCCCGCCCGTACGGCGTCGGACACGCCGAGCATGCCTATCAGGTCCTCGTCGTGGGCCAGACAGATGACGGTCTCGCCGCCGCCGCGCAGCCGTTCCGTCCACCCCTGGGCCTCATCGGTCAGCTCGACACCGTGCCGGCGCAGCAGGGCCGGGCTGCCGACCAGCAGGCGCGTGCCGTCCAGTTCGGCCCGCATGCCCATCCCGAGAACGACCTCGCAGGCCTGGTGGATGGGAACGTGCAAGTGCTGTTCCTCGGTACGGGCGACGATGGCCTGGGCGAGCGGGTGCCGGGCGTGCAGTTCCCCGGACGCGGCCAGACTCAGCACCTCGTCGGCGCTGAACCTGTCGCTGAGGGTGACCACGCTGGTGACCAGGGGCCGTCCGAAGGTCAGCGTGCCGGTCTTGTCGAACACGACGGCCGTGACCCGCCCGATGCCCTCCAGGTGCGTTCCGCCCTTGATGAGCGTTCCGCGGCGCGCTCCGTTGCCGATCGCGGCGCTGATGGCCGTCGGCGTGGCCAGACCGGCCGCACACGGGCAGGCGATCAGCAGCATGGTCATCGCGCGTCTCGCGTCGCGGGTGAAGACGTACGTGAGAGCGGCCAGCGCGAAGGACACGGGAACGAAGCGCTGGGTGAAGCGGGTGGCCACCGTGTGGATCGGCGCCCGGTCGGCCTGTGCCTCTTCGACGCGGCTGATGATCCGGCCGACTGTGGTGTCCGGCCCGACGTAGGTGGCGCGGACGTGGAGGGAACCCGAGGTGACGATGGTGCCGGCGTAGACGTGGGAGCCGGTACGGGCGTACACGGGAAGGGCCTCACCGGTGACGGCCGCCTGGTCCACCAGGGCATCGCCCGAGACGACGTGTCCGTCGACCGGGATCCGGTGGTGCTCGTACACGGAGACCACGTCGAACGGCTCGACGTCCTCCAGAGCGACCTCTACCTCGACTCCCTCCCGTACGAGCCAGACGCGCTCCTCGCCGATGGTGAGCAGCTCCTCGATGGCGCGGCGGGTGCGGCGAAGGGTCAGGGTCTGGAGGAACTCGCCGATGTTCAGGAGCCACAGCACGGTGAGGGCCACCACGTTCTCGCGCAGCACCAGCGAGATGACCGTGGCGGCGGTGACGAGGGTGTCCGTCCCGGGAGAGCTCCGGCCGCGCAGCGAGCGCAGGGCGCCCCGGAAGAAGGGCAGGCCGGTGAAGAGCGTGACCGCTCCGAGGAAGCCCGAGGAGCCGAAGGTGATCCGTGGTCTGCGCAGCAGGCGGCGCAGTGCCACGAGGGCGAGGACCGCGCCTCCGACGACCAGCCGTGCGACCTCGCCGGTGGAGGAATCAGGTACCGACCGGGTGGGTGTGGCCGGCGCGGACGCGGGTGGGGGTTCTTCGAGAGCGGCCACCAGACGGCCGACGTCCAGGCTGTCCGGCTCGGCCCAGATCACGACGCTGCCGGTACGCGGGAAGATCCGCAGCGCGCGGAAGCCGCTGATGCCGGCCAGGCGTTCGTCGACGAGTCCCGCGCTGCCGGGGCGGGCTCGTACCCAGGGAACGGTCAGCCGCGCCCGGCCGGCGGCCACGGAGCACACCACCACGGCGGACATGGTCAGTGCTCGTGTCCGTGGTCGTGGTTGCCGGCTTTGACCGCCGAGGGCGGCGGGACCTCTTCGCCCAGGCTGGTCCGGGCCTCCGCGAGCATGTCCCCGGCCTTGAGCCGGGCCTCTTCGGCGGCCGAGGCGACCCAGCGCCCCGCGACGATGCTGTTCGCGATGCCGCCTACCAGGGCTTTGTGTGCGACCGGTTTCGCGTCGGGAAGGCGCTTGGACGCTGCCCGGATGATCAGACCGCCGACCACTCCGGAGACCGCGTAGTGCGCGAGCCGGCCGGCTGCGGCACCGGCGAGAGCCAGAGGGTGCATGAACGTCTCCTTCCGTCTGTGCCTTGCCCGAAGGGGGCGCGCGACGGACCTCCCTTCAAGTCTGCGCCCGACCGGCGTACTGGAGCCAACGGAAGCTTCCCGGGAACGGAGACTTGAACGCGTTCAACAGACCCCGTATGGTCATCGCGAGATAGATTTGAACATGTTCAACTCTTGGGGGTCCCGCGGTGTCCGTGCTGGTCAACCTGATCGTCATGCTCGGCATGCTCGTCGTCGTTCCCCTGGGACTGCGGCTCGTCCCTTCGCCCGGGCTCAGCCGCGTCCGCCGGCTGTGGCCGCTGCTCGCGGCGCCCGGGGCGGTCGCCCTGTGGCTGCCGCGCGGCGGGGTGGCGACCGCGCTGGCAGCGGTGTACGCCGCCGGAACGCTCGCCCTCGCACTGCACGCCCCGGCGCGGCTGGCCCGCACGCGGTCCCTCGCCCCGGCCGAGATCGCCGTGCTCACCGCCCTGGCGACGCCGTCGGTGGCCGGGCTCGCACTGGTCGCCGAGCGCTCGGGGCACGAACTCTTCGGCTTCGACCTCGAAATCCTGGCGCTCACCGTGCCCCACTTCCACTTCGCGGGCTTCGCCGCCGCGCTGGTCGCGGGGCTCGTCTGCCGGGTGTCCCCGGACCGCCCCGCCGGGCGGTTCGCGGCGCTGAGTGTGCCGCTCGGCACGCTGCTGGTTCTCGCCGGGTACTTCATCGACGACTGGGCCGAACTCGCGGGCGCGCTCGTACTGACCGCCGGCATGTGGGCGGTGGCGCTGCTCACCTGGCAGGACGTGCGCGACGACCGGCAGGACCGGACGACCCGCACGCTGCTCGCCGTCTCGGCCGCCGTCCTGGTCGCGACCATGCTGCTGGCCCTCAGCTGGGCGCTCGGCGAGGCGACCGGCATTCCGCACCCCAGCCTGACCTGGATGGCCGCCACCCACGGCCTCGGCAACGCCCTCGGCTTCGCACTCTGCGCACTGCTGGCCTGGCGACGACTCGACAAGGAGACCACCGCATGAGCACCTTCACCTACCCCGAGGTCGGCGCCACCCGGCAGGACACCCACCTGCCTGCCGGTTACCACCACCTTCGCCACCGCGTGCCCGTAGGCGCCGGCCGCGCCGCCTTCGAAGCGGCGGGTGCGGCCGTGACCACCTGGCGGCTGCACCGGGCGTCGGGCGTACGGGTGCGGGCGGACGCGGCGCGGGCCGAGCCCGGCGTGGCCGTCGAAGTCTCGCTCGGCGCCGGGCCACTGCGGCTGGCCGCGCCCTGCGAGGTGGTCTGGACGGCGTACGAGAACGACAGGACCGGCTTCGCGTACGGGACGACAGGCCGGCACCCGGAGCGCGGCGAGGAGTCGTTCGTCGTGGAGCTCGCGGACGACGGGACGGTGTGGTTCACCGTCACCGCCTTCAGCCGCCCGGCCCGCTGGTACAGCCGGCTCGCCGGACCCGTCGTGCCCGCCTGCCAGCTCTGGTACGCCCGCCGGCTCGGCAGGACTCTGCGACGGATCGCCGCCGGAGCGCCCGTGCGCCGATAATGGGCGTAATGGAGTGGTTC
Source organism: Streptomyces sp. ISL-96 (assembly GCF_018614035.1). Lineage (GTDB taxonomy): Bacteria > Actinomycetota > Actinomycetes > Streptomycetales > Streptomycetaceae > Streptomyces. The sequence continues at coordinate 66,454 of NZ_JAGGPA010000086.1, read as the reverse complement.
ACGGAGCCCGACTACTGGCTGAGCCGGCTGGTCTTCCAGCGGGGGCTGGCCGCCGTGTACTTGGTCGCGTTCCTCACGGCGGCGCTCCAGTTCCGTGCGCTCATCGGCTCCCGCGGCATGCTGCCGGTGCCCGAGTACCTCTGGCGGGTGCCGTGGCGCGAGGCGCCGACCCTCTTCCGGCTCCACTACTCGGACCGCTTCTTCGCGGCGTGCGCCTGGGCGGGGGCAGCGCTCGCGGCGGCGCTGGTCGCGGGCGCGGCGGATCACCTGCCGCTGTGGACGGCCATGCTGATGTGGGCGGCCCTGTGGGCGCTGTACCTGTCGATCGTCAATGTCGGGCAGACCTGGTACAGCTTCGGCTGGGAGTCCCTGCTCCTGGAGGCCGGTTTCCTCGCCATCTTTCTCGGCAATGAACGCACCGCGCCGCCCGTGCTGGTGCTGTGGCTGCTGCGCTGGGTGCTGTTCCGGGTGGAGTTCGGCGCCGGGCTGATCAAAATCCGCGGCGACCGCTGCTGGCGGAAGCTGACCTGCCTGGACTTCCACCACGAGACGCAGCCGATGCCGGGCCCGCTGAGCTGGTTCTTCCACCACTTGCCGAAGCCGCTGCACCGCGTCGAGGTGGCAGCCAACCACGTGACCCAACTGCTGGTCCCGGTACTGCTCTTCACCCCGCAGCCGGTCGCGAGCGTGGCGGCCGGCCTGATGATCGTGACACAGCTGTGGCTGGTGCTCTCCGGCAACTTCGCGTGGCTGAACTGGCTGACCATCGTCCTGGCGGCGTCCGTGATCGACTTCTCGCCGTGGGTCACCGCGCCCGCCCTTCCCGCTTCCCCGCTCTGGTACGAGGTGCTGGTCACCGCCGTCACCGCGCTGCTGCTCGCCCTCAGCTACCGGCCCGCGCGCAATCTGTTCTCGCGGCGCCAGGCGATGAACCGTTCGTACGATCCGCTCCACCTGGTCAACGCGTACGGCGCTTTCGGGAGCATCAGCCGGGTCCGCCAGGAGATCGTCGTCGAAGGTACGGACGAACCTGTGGTGCACCGGGACACGGTGTGGCGCGCGTACGAGTTCAAGGGCAAGCCCGGCGATCCGCGCAGGCTGCCGCGCCAGTTCGCGCCGTACCATCTGCGCCTGGACTGGCTGATGTGGTTCGCGGCGCTGTCCCCCGTGTACGCCTACTCCTGGTTCGACCCCTTCGTGGAGCGGCTGCTCACGGGCGACCCGGCGACGCTGCGGCTGCTGCGCGTCAACCCCTTCCCCGACGCCCCGCCCACCTACGTCCGTGCCCGGGTCTACCGCTATCGCTTCACCACCTGGCGCGAACTGCGGGACACCCACGCCTGGTGGCACCGCACGCTGGTCCGCGACTTCCGGCCGCCGATGGCTCTCGCCCGCAGAGCGTCGCCCTGACAGAATCGGCCGTTCATCCGGAATCCGGAATGCGGGAGGCGGGGAGGCGGGGAGGCGGGCGGGGACATGACGGCGGGAGCGTTCGGCGCGGCCACCGGTGACGGGCCTGAGCTCGCCGTGCCCGCGGAGCGGCGGGCCGCCGAGGTGCGGGTGGCGTTCGAGGGGCTGATGCAGATCAGGCGCCTGACGAACACCGACACCGACGCCCCGGAGGCCGTCCCCGCGACCTGGGAGGTGAATCAGGTCGTACGGTCCGTGGCCCTGGCCCTGGAGGCGGCCGGCATCGCCGCCTCCGCCGTCGACGCGGCCGGCTCGCGCACCGCGACCGGCTACCGCGTCAGCGCGGGCGAACGCCCTGGGACGGCTCGTGTGGAGTGGCTGGGGCCGCCGGGGAGCGGCGCCGCCCAGGAGGAGCAGGAGGCCCTGACCGGGTGCGCTGCAGAGCTGGGCCGCCTCGGCTGGACCGCCCTGCTGTACCGCGGGCCGCGCCGACGCCGCTTCCTGGAGGTGGAACCCCCGGCCACCACCGGGAAGTGAAAGACGGCGTCCCCCTGCCGGACCGGGTCGGTCCGGCAGGGGGACGCCGTCTCATTCAGAGTTCGCTCAGTCGATTCCTGGCAGGATGTGCGGCTCCGCCAAGTCGTCTTCGTACCCCGCCAGCCTGATGGGGGCGGAACGGGACCACACTTCGAGGCTGCCCAGCTCGTCGGGCCTTCGGCGGCGGGCTTGGCCGGCCCGTTCACCGCTTTCATGGGACCGCTTGTCCTGCTTTGTCATCTCTGGCGTCACCGCGCACTCCTCTGTGTCGCGTAACCCGTCGGACTGTCGCCTCGGCCTTGGCAAGCGGCGACCGGTGGCCCGGCGGGTCAGGAAGGTTGGGGCTGTTCGGTCGCGGTGGCGCCGTTTTACTCACATTGGAGTGGCCTTGGTGAGGCTGTCCGTGCCCACCAGAGTACCCATATGAGCGCGGTTCCGCTCGATGGTTCTCGATGGGCTACGTCACCTTTCGGCCCACTGCCGTTCTTGCCGCGTTCAGCCGCAGGCCCGCGCGCCCTCGCGTTCGTGGCGACAACGCACAAATCCGGTGCGTAAGCCGCCTCCTCGGGCGTCACGCACCGGACCGGTGAACCAGCGTCCGCTTCCTACCAGTTGGCGGGTGCGTAGTCCTTGAGGAAGACGCCGAAGAGGTCTTCGCCGTCCTCGCCGCGCACGATCGGGTCGTAGACGCGGGCCGCGCCGTCGATCAGGTCGAGCGGGGCGTGGAAGCCCTCCTCGGCGAGCCGCATCTTGTCCGGGTGCGGGCGCTCGTCGGTGATCCAGCCGGTGTCGACGGCGGTCATCAGGATGCCGTCGGTCTCCAGCATCTCCTGGGCGCTGGTACGGGTGAGCATGTTCAGCGCGGCCTTGGCCATGTTGGTGTGCGGGTGACCCGCGCCCTTGTAGCCGCGGCTGAAGACGCCTTCCATCGCGGAGACGTTCACGACGTACTTGCGCTTGGCGGCGGCCGCGGCCATCGCCGGGCGCAACCTGCTGATCAGGATGAATGGCGCCGTCGAGTTGCACAGCTGTACTTCGAGCAGCTCGACCGGGTCGACCTCGGAAACCGTCTGGATCCAGCTGTTCGTGTCGTCCAGGTCCGGTACGAGCCCGCCCGCGTCGATCGCGGTGCCCGCCTCGATCCTGGCGAGCGACGTCGAGCCCGTGACCAGCGCCAGGTCGGTGACCTGCTGGGCGGTGAGGCCCTCGGGGCGGGCCGTGGGCAGAGCGAGCTGAGCGCCGGAGCCGAAGGCGCCGATGACCTCGGCGGCCGGGAGCTCACCGGCCGGCAGCGGGGCGGACTCGGCGCCGATCAGCTCGCTGTACGCGCGCGGGGAGCGGCGTACGGTCTGGGCGGCGTTGTTGATCAGGATGTCGAGCGGGCCCTCCGCCGCGACCGAGTCGGCGAGCGCGACGACCTGGGCCGGATCGCGCAGGTCGATGCCGACGATCTTGAGGCGGTTGATCCACTCGTCGCTGTCCGGCATCGCTTTGAAGCGGCGGATCGCGTCGTTCGGGAAGCGCGTGGTGATGGTGGTGTGCGCGCCGTCGCGCAGCAGCCGCAGCGCGATGTACATGCCGATCTTGGCGCGGCCGCCGGTGAGGAGGGCGCGCTTGCCGGTCAGGTCGGTGCGGGCGTCGCGGCGGGAGCGGTTCTCGGCGGCGCAGGGCTGGCACAGCTGGTGGTAGAAGGCGTCGACCTCGACGTAACGGGTCTTGCAGATGTAGCAGGAGCGCGGGCGCTGGAGTATGCCCGCGATCTCGGCGGTGGCCGAGGAGGACGGCAGGACACCCTGGGTCTCGTCGTCGATGCGCTCGGCGGAGCCGGTGGCGGTGGCGTGGGTGACAGCCCTGTCGTGGGCGGTCTTCGCGGCACGGCGCTCCTGGCGGCGGCGCTGCTTCACGGTGCGGTAGATCCCGGCGGTGGCGCGGCGTACGGCGATGGCGTCGGGGTGGTCGACATCCAGCTTGTCGAGCTCGTCGAGCACGCTCAGGCAGACGGCCATGCGGTCGGGGTCGATGCCGGGGCCGAACGTCTGGGTGGCGTCCTGGTCGTCCGGGATGTTGTCGTACGCCGCCGGACTGTCCTCTGTCATCGTCACTGCCGCTGCCGATCCTCTGTTGCTCGTGTCGCTGGCCGACGTACCGTGTGCCGGCCGCCTGCACAAGTTTGCCACGCTGAACGAGTGACCGGCCCCGGCCGCTGCGCGGGGCTCTTTCCCCGCCCCGCCGATCGCCGGACGGGGCCGGCGGGCTACGAGACCGGCTGGCCCTTGCCCAGGGCTATGACGCCGTTCCCGGAGACCGTGTAGAGCTGCGCGTCACGCTCCGGGTTCACACCGATCGTCGCCCCCGGCGGTACGTCGACGTTCTTGTCCAGTATCGAGCCCCTCACGACCGCTCCCCGCCCGATACGGACGTTGTCGTGCAGCACAGACCCCTGCACCACCGCCCCCTCCTCCACCACCACACCCGGCGAGAGCACAGACCGGGTGACCTGCCCCTGGATCACGCACCCCGCGCTCACGATCGACTCCCCCGCGATGCCGCCGGACACGAAGCGGGCCGGGGGCAGCTGCCCGGGGTGGGTGTAGACCGGCCAGCGCCGGTTGTGCAGGCTGAACTGCGGCTGCGCGGAGATGAGGTCCATATGGGCGTCGTAGTACGTGTCCAGCGTGCCGACATCGCGCCAGTAGCCGTGCTCACGCGCCGTCTCCCCCGGCACATGGTTGTCGTCGAAGTCGTAGACCTGCGCCACCCCGCTCTCGGTGAGCATGGGCAGGATCGAGCCACCCATGTCGTGCACCGAGCGCTCGTCCTCGGCGTCCCGGTGCAGGGCGTCGACGAGCACCTTGGCGGTGAACATGTAGTTGCCCATGGAGGCGAAGACACGCCGCGGGTCACCCGGCAGGCCCGGCGGGTCCGCGGGCTTCTCCAGGAACCGCTCGATCCTCGTCCCGTCGGACGCGGGCGTGATGACGCCGAAGGACGACGCCTGGCTGCGCGGGACGCGGATGCCGGCGACCGTGACGCCCGCGCCGCTCTCGATGTGGCGTCGCAGCATCTGCCGGGGATCCATGCGGTAGACGTGGTCGGCCCCGAACACCGCGATGTAGTCGGGCTGCTCGTCGTGCACGAGGTTGAGGGACTGGAGGATCGCGTCGGCGCTCCCCAGGTACCAGCGCGGGCCGAGCCGCTGCTGGGCCGGGACCGGGGTGACGTAATTGCCGAGCAGGCTGGACATCCTCCAGGTGGTCGTCACATGGCGGTCCAGCGAGTGCGACTTGTACTGCGTCAGCACGCAGTTGCGCAGGATGTCGCCGTTCACGAGGTTCGACAGGACGAAATCGACGAGCCGGTACGTGCCGCCGAACGTCACCGCCGGTTTGGCCCGGTCGGCGGTCAGCGGCATCAGCCGCTTGCCCTCCCCGCCCGCCAGTACGATCCCGAGCACCGAAGGTCCACCGCGCATCTGCGCCCCCTGCTCGTCGCTACTTGGACTTCAGAATCTCCTCGTACACCTGAACCGTGCGACGGGCCACGGCGTCCCAGCCGAACTCCCGCACCGCACGCTCCCGGCCTGCCGTGCCCATCCGCGTCGCCGTGCGCCGGTCGTCGGTCAGCCGGTTGACCGCATTGGCCAGGCCTTCCTCGAAGGCCTCGGGATCCTTCTCTTCGTACGGTACGAGCAGCCCGGTGCCGCCGTGCTCGACGACCTCGGGGATGCCGCCGACCGCCGAGGCGACGACGGGCGTGGCGCACGCCATCGCCTCCAGGTTGACGATGCCGAGCGGCTCGTACACCGACGGACAGACGAACACCGCGGCGTGTGAGAGGAGCTGGACGACCTCCGGGCGGGGCAGCATGTGCGCGATCCAGTGCACCCCGTCGCGGGTGCGGCGCAGCTCGCTGACGAGCTCGCGGAACTCCCGTTCGATCTCCGGGGTGTCGGGAGCGCCGGCGCACAGGACGAGCTGCGTGGCCGGGTCGAGGCGGCGGGCCGCGCGGAGCAGGTGGGGGACGCCCTTCTGCCGGGTGATCCGGCCGACGAAGAGGGCGTACGGACGCTCCTCGTCGATGCCGATGCGCTCCAGCACTTCCGTGTCCGGATCGGGCCGGTAGAGCGAGGTGTCGATGCCGTTGTGCACGACGCGCACCCGCTCGGGGCCGAGGGCCGGATAGCTGCTCAGGATGTCGGCGCGCATGCCGTGCGAGACGGCGATGACGGCGTCGGCCGACTCGATCGCCGTGCGCTCTGCCCAGCTGGAGAGGGCGTAGCCGCCGCCCAGTTGCTCGGCCTTCCAGGGGCGCAGAGGCTCCAGCGAGTGCGCGGTCATGACATGCGGGATGCCGTGCAGCAGCTTCCCGATGTGGCCCGCGAGGCTGGTGTACCAGGTGTGGGAGTGGACCAGGTCGCACCCTTCGAGTGCGGCGGCCATCGAGAGGTCGACGGAGAAGGCGCGCAGGGCTTCGTTGGCGTGTCCCAGTACGTCGTCGAAGCGGTGGCCCTTGACACCTTCGAGCGTGTCACCGGCGCCCCAGCAATGCACTTCGAGGTCGGTGAGGGACCGTAACTCCTGGGCCAGGAACTCGACATGGACCCCGGCGCCGCCGTACACGTCCGGTGGATACTCACGGGTGAGCAGTCCCACCTTCACCGCGGCCCTCCCGTCGTCACCGTCCCTTGATGGTCACTCAGATGCGCGCTGTGCGGAAGACCGCTGCGGAGAGTGGTCGAATACGCAGTCGCCGCACAGGCCACCGGACGGGCAACGGTAGTAGAGACAACAGCTGCGGCGGCGGAAGGCCGCACCGTCCAGCGTGCCGGTGGCGCGCAGGTCCGGGTGGCGGAAGAGCTCGGCGGCCAGCTCCAGGGCCCGCTCCCCCACCTCGGGGCGCCCGTTCTTCCGTGCCCAGGCGTGGAGCTCACGGGCGGCGCCGGCCAGCGCCGAACCCGCGTTGCCCCAGAGCAGCGGGCGTGAGATCCGTCCGTCCTGGCGGAACGCGTCCGCGAGGGGCAGGAGATGACCGTACTGAACCACCTCGCGGATGCGGTCGGCGGTGGCGGGCAGCGGGCTCGGCGGCGCCGCCAGCCACAGGTCGTGCGGCGACGTCAGGTCGGCGTTCCACCGCAGATCGTCCGGCGGGAGGTCGGGGAACTCGCCGTACAGCGCGGCCGGCCCCAGGGCGAGCGACCACAGCCGGGCGACGAGTCCCAGATGCGCGATGGAGGCGGCGACTCTGCGCTCGGGAGCGCCGAGCCGCGCCGCGACCTTGTCGACGCGGAACGTCAGCGGGGCCAGGTCACCCGCGTAGATCCGCGCGAGCGGAACGTGAGCACCGGCACCCGCACCCGCGTCGGGTGTCCGGGTGCGCAGCGCGAAAAATCCGCCCACCGACGCCGCTTCTTCCAGATCCATGTCCCTGCCCTTTCACCCGCGCAAGTTTCACACGCCGCTGTGCTGAGAGGCAGGGTCCCGGTGTCCACCCGTGGGAGGGGGAAGACAGCCGGGAGGAGGACTTCAGGGCTACTGCGTACTACGTCGGCAGTACGTCCGAATGCCTGCTCAAGGACGACGACGCGAAGGCTTTGAAGAGACATCGTGGAGTGCATGAGTGCTCTCGCGATGTCCGTGCTGCTGGCGCTGGTCTCCGCTGTCGCCTATGCGGCCGGGGCCATCGTCCAGGAGCACGTCGCGTCCACGACCCCGGCCCGCCCGTACGCCCCGCTGCGCCACGGCGCGTGGTGGGCGGCCGTGGCGCTCAACGGGTTCGGCGCGCTGCTGCATGTCGGGGCTCTGGCGTACGGGCCGCTGAGTCTGGTCCAGCCGCTGGGCGCGCTGACCATCGTGTTCGCGCTGCCGATGGCGGCTGTGTTCGTACGCCGCAGGGCGGGCGCCGCCGCCTGGCGCGGCGCGATCATGGCGTCGGCCGGGCTCGCGGGTCTGCTGTCGCTGACGGGCACGGCCGACGCACAGTCGCTGGGCGGCGGCGAGCGGCTGGCGGTGGCGCTGGTGACGTTCGGCGGGGTGGCGGTGGTGTTCCTCGTGGCGCAACGGGTGCACCGCGCCGTCGTACGCAGCATCCTGCTGGCGACGGCGGCGGGCGCCGCGTTCGGGATCGCCTCGGTGTTCACCAAGACGGTGGCTGTCGACTGGGCGGCCGCGGCCGAAGCCTGGGGAGGCCTCGGCGGACCGACCGGACAGCTGCCGAGCCTGCTGACGATCGCGGGGCTGGCGGCCGCGGGCATGATGCTCTCCCAGGCGGCGTACCGCGGCGCCGGCCTGGCCGCCCCGCTGGCCACGGTCACCGTGGTCAATCCGGTGGTCGCGGCCGCCGTGGGCATCACACTCTTCGGCGAGCACTTCAGGTACGGCGCGACGGGTACCGCTCTGGCGCTGGGCTGCGGGGTCGTCGCGGCGGGCGGGCTGATCCTGCTGACGACGGAGCGGCTCGGGGCGCACACCGGGCGGCAGCAACGGCTGCCCGCCGTACCGGTGGCGCCCGCGCCGAAGGCACTGGCTGGGGTACTTGTTCCGGCCGGGCCGCAGACGCGGCCCCGGACTCGGCCTCAGATGGTGACTCCACCCGCCCTGAGGTAGGCCAGCGGATCGACGTCCGAACCGTAGCCGGGCCCGGTACGCACCTCGAAGTGGAGGTGGGGGCCCGTGCTGTTGCCGGTGGAGCCGGAGCGGCCGATGCGCTGGCCTACCCCTACTTTCTGGCCCTCGCGGACGGTGAGCGCCGACAGGTGCGCGTACTGGCTGTACTTGCCGTCGACGTGCTGTACGACGACCTGGTAGCCGTACGCCCCGCCCCAGCCGGCCGAGACGACCCGGCCGGGAGCAACGGATTTCACGGCGGTGCCGGTGGGGACCGGGAAGTCGACGCCGGTGTGGTAGCCCTTGGCCCAGGAGGAACCGGCGGCGCGGTAGGGCGTACTGGGGCCGGTCTCGACAGGGGCGGAGAGCGCCGGGGCCCTGGTCTCCTTCTTGGCAGGCTTGGTGACGGAGGCGCGGTCGGCTCCGGCCTTCTTGCCGGTTCCCGCTTTCGCCTTCTCCTTTTCCTTTGTCCCCGGCTCGGGTCTCTTCGCGTCGCCGTCCAGGGACAGCCGCTGCCCCGGAAGAATGATGTCGGGGTCGCTGCCGACGACATCGCGGTTCGCGGTGTACAGGCTCCGCCAACCGCCTCTCACGTCCTCGGCGTCCGCGATGGCGGAGAGGGTGTCACCACTGGCCACGGTGTATGTCTCCGGGCCGGGGTCCTTGGTGCCGGGCCGGGCGGTGCCGGCCGAGGCCTTCTTGGACTGCGTCGCCGTCTTGGGGGCGGCCTTGGCCTCGGTGCTCGCGCCCGGCGCGTCGCCGCCGCGGGTCAGGCCGGCCCGTACGGAACACAGCGGCCAGGCAGTCGGTCCCTGTCCGTTGAGCACCTTCTCGGCCACGGCGATCTGCTGGTCCTTCGTGGCCAGGTCGGCGCGCCGGGCGTACGCCGTGCCGCCGTACGCCTGCCAGGTGGACTGCTTGAACTGCAGGCCGCCGTAATAGCCGTTGCCCGTATTGATCTTCCAGTCGTTGGTCGACTCGCAGGCCGCGACCTTCTCCCAGACATCCACCGACGCGGCGTCGGCCGATCCGGACGCGACCAGCGGCAGGGCTATCCCGGCTCCGCCGGCCGTGACGGTCAGCGATGCACGGTTGATACGGCTCGGCTGGTATCGGCGGTGTCGACCGGATGCGGCCATGGCTCGGTTCCCCCCACTAACGTGTCGGACACGTCGCAATCGGCAAAAATACGGCTCGCACCCGGCCATGACAAGGGCACAAACGGCTAACTCTCCACTGCCACCGGCATATTGACCTGCCTTCAATCGAATGTCGTCCGGCCGGGGCCCGGCCGGAATGCGGAGCGGGCCACGCGGCGTGAGGATCGATGAACAGCCGGGTCCGTTGGTACGTATCCCTACGGACGCGGACGCAGACACGGACACCCCCAGGAGCTCACGCATGAGTGGTAAGGCCCAGATCGGTGTAACGGGGCTCGCGGTAATGGGCAGCAACCTCGCCCGCAACTTCGCGCGCAATGGCTTCACCGTCGCGCTGCACAACCGCACGGCGGCCAAGACGCACGCCCTCGTCGAGGAATTCGGAGACGAGGGCACGTTTGTTCCTGCCGAAAAGGCCGAGGACTTCGTGGCCGCCCTCGAGCGACCGCGCCGCCTGGTCGTCATGGTGAAGGCGGGCGACCCGACGGACGCGGTGATCCAGGAATTCGCGCCGCTGCTGGAGCCGGGTGACGTGATCATCGACGGCGGCAACGCGCACTTCGAGGACACCAGGCGCCGGGAGAAGGAGATGCGGGAGTTCGGCATCCACTTCGTCGGTACGGGCATCTCGGGCGGCGAGGAGGGCGCGCTGCACGGCCCGAGCATCATGCCAGGCGGCTCGGCCGAGTCGTACCGATCACTCGCCCCACTGCTGGAGAAGATCGCCGCGAAGGCGAAGGACGGCACGCCGTGCGTCACCCACATCGGTCCTGACGGCGCGGGCCACTTCGTCAAGATGGTCCACAACGGCATCGAGTACGCCGACATGCAGCTGATCGCCGAGGCGTACCACCTGCTGCGGGCCGTCGCGGGATACAGCCCCGAGCAGATCTCCAGGACCTTCCGCTCGTGGAACACCGGCCGGCTCGACTCGTACCTGATCGAGATCACCGCCGAGGTGCTGGCCCACATCGACGACACCACCGACAAGCCCTTCGTCGACGTCGTCGCGGACGAGGCCGAGCAGAAGGGCACGGGACGGTGGACGGTTCAGATCGCGCTCGATCTGGGCGTGCCGGTTTCGGGCATCGCGGAGGCGGTCTTCGCCCGCTCCGTGTCCGGGCACACGGATCTGCGACGGGCCTCGCGCGGGCTGCCGGGGCCGACGGCGGCGCCGCTGGGCGAGGCCGAGGCGGCCGCCTTCGCCGACCAGGTCGAGCAGGCTCTCTACGCGTCCAAGATCGTGTCGTACACGCAGGGCTTCCACCAGATCCGGGCAGGCAGCGAGACGTACGACTGGGACATCGACCTCGGTGGCGTCGCCTCGATCTGGCGCTCGGGCTGCATCATCCGGGCGGCGTTCCTCGACCGGATCAGGGCCGCGTACGACGCCGAACCCGGGCTGGTGAGCCTGCTCTCCGACAAGGGGTTCGCCGAGGAGATCGGTGCGGCGCAGGACGACTGGCGCGCGGTGGTGGTGGCCGCCGCGTTGCGGGGTGTGCCGACGCCGGGCTTCTCGGCGGCGCTCGCGTACTACGACGCGCTGCGCGCGGAGCGGCTGCCCGCGGCCCTCACGCAGGGGCAGCGCGACTTCTTCGGCGCGCACACCTACCGGCGCACCGACCGCGAGGGTTCGTTCCACACCCTCTGGGGCGGTGACCGGTCGGAAGTGCGCACCGGCTGATCAGACCCCCCTCGGTCCGGGCTGCGGCTCCGGCTCGGGTACGGGATCGGGCCCCGGCGGCTTCGGGATGGGATCGGGCGCCGGACCGGGCGGAACCGGACCCGGACCGGGGGCCGGAGGCGGCGTCGGGGTCGGGGTCGGGGTCGGGCCGGGGGCGGGACCGGGCTCCGGACCGGGAGCGGGGCCGGGGCCGGGCAGGGGGCCCGGGTCGGGCAGTGGGCCGGGACCGGGACCCGGGGCGGGGGGCGGCGTAACGGGATCGGCGTAAGGCTGTGTCATCACTGGCCTCCTGCGAGAGTCACTGTGTGACGGGACTGTGTGACGGATTCAAGACCCACTTTCTCCCCGTGCGGCTGCCCGCGCCCGCCGGGAGCACACATCAGGAACCCGTACGGCCGCCTGCTGCCGCGCGCAGTCCGAGCTGCGCCGGCCCCGCCGGAGCTAAGCCGTGACCGAGGCCGCTTCTGAGCGCCGGCACGGGCGTGAGGGCTCCTGCGGGTGTCGCTGCCCGGCACGGGCTCGGAGGGGTCGGCGCCGAGCGCGACGATCCGGTTTCCGGCGTCGACATGCACGATCCGCGGCTCCAGGGCGCGCGCCTCGGCGTCGTCGACCTGGGCGTAACTGATGAGGATGACCAGGTCACCGGGGTGGACCAGGTGAGCGGCGGCCCCGTTGATGCCGATGACACCCGAGCCGCGCTCGCCTTCGATGACGTACGTCTCCAGGCGCGCGCCGTTGGTGATGTCGACGATGTGGACGAGCTCCCCGGGGAGCAGGTCGGCCGCCTCCATCAGCGCGGCGTCGACGGTGACGGAGCCGACGTAATGAAGGTCGGCCTCTGTCACGGTGGCACGGTGGATCTTGGACTTGAACATTGTGCGAAACATGAACAAACTCCCGAAATGTCTGCTCCCTGCCTGCTTACTGCCGGTCAAGGGCGTTCTTCACTGTACAACGGCACCCGTTGGACTCGTAGATCGTACGGAACATGGGTTCACGCTCGCGAGCAGGCTCCCTGCCTGCTACCAGGCTGCTGTAAGGCCGCCGACCAGGCACCTGTTTCGGAAGACCGCCTCGGGAGTTCGGGGGACTGATGCTGATCAGATGCTGACTTACCTGACGACACATCAGGTGCATTGGGGGCACGTGACGACTCGATGCCCGAGAGCACCTAATGCAGCACGGAGAGATTCCGCGACGAACTCACGCAGGCGGCGTGCTTCGCGTCGTCCCAGTAGATGTCCGGGATCTTCAGTTCTGCCACCGGGAAGCCCCCAACGCTCTCGTGACCAGTGATCTGTCTCGTGCCGTTGCCACGGCGGGGCGACCGAACGCTCAACTCTCTGCCCGGCCATCACGATCAGCGCCAAGAGTCTCCCATGGCATAGCAGGCTGGGCAGGGAGCCGGGAAAGGGTCAGCAGTAGATCGTCGCGTCGGTACTCGATTCCGGCTGCCAGCAGGACGCGGGTGTGCTGGTCGAGTGCTTCGATGAGACTGTCCGGCAGGCCGACGGCGCGGTGTGGTCACCGCCGCGGACGCGTGCTGTGCGTTCCTGCTCTTCGGTCTCGCGGAGCAGCTCCTGCTGCTGTGAGCGGCCCGCCGCCACCACCGCCTGCAGCGCTGGGACACGGTCGGCGAGGGCGGTGAAGTATTCAAGAAGCTCGGAGTGCATGCGTGAGCGGTCTCCCCACCAGGTGTCGTACCAGGCAGCGGCCGCAGCGATCTTCTCCGCGCGCACCTCACCATCATGAGGAAGAGGGGAGGCATACCAGCCCTGGGCGATCAAGTCCTGCAGCCGCTGGCAGAACCACCCTTCGAAGGTGTCGGCGTCATGCTCGGCGATGTAGGCAAGTACCTGGCCCGCTCTCCACTGGTTGTGCTGCGCCAAGTGATCGCCGCACCCTGTGAATGTCGCTGCGCCACGCAGCCTGCCAGTCAGGGGGCAGGGTGGGTCCGTGCCCGTGCGCCCATGTCGAAGCTGACCGCTGCGCTCGCGGCGATGGCAGGTTCGGCATGGACGAGCAGCCGATGCATGACGTCATCCGCCTCGCGGTGGAAAAGCATATCCAGACGGGCCGTGGCCTCCGCCCCCATCGAGTCGATCACCAGCTCCCCCGTCCGGTCCACCACGCCGCGCGCAAGGACCGCACTGATAGCAGCCGGCCGGGTGCGAGCGTCGTCCAGGGCTGCACACAGCACGGCCAGCGGCACTGCGTCGGGGTCTGTAGTGAGCCATTGCGTCAAGGCGATGCCCAGCAGCGTGCTGCATCCCGACGCGGCCGCCTCTCGGTACCAGGCAGCCGGGTCGGCCATCAGTTCGCCCATGCGGACGGCCGTCAGATGACCGGCGTAGTCGCCGACCAGGTGTGCCTGTTCAGCCAGTTCATCGAAGCGGACCACTCCTGCGGCAGGACCCAGGTCCGCCAGCTTTGTTCCAAGGCTGCGGCGTGGGAGGAAACCTGCTCAGCAGCGGTTTCGTAGCCGTCTGTGAAGTCGATGCCTCCCCACTCGCAGAAGGACTGCAGATCGGGCTCGATGTCGAAGACGGGCAGCTCATATCCGGCCGCGCGGGCGCGGCTGCGGATGTGGGCGAGTGCTCGGTGAGCACGCAGCGCTGTGCCTGCACTGCGCTGCAGGAGCGGGTGGAGGGTGTCCAGGATGCGGCGGCCTCCCTCGGCACCATACTGCGTCTGCTTGGTCGAGGGAGTCTGGCTGTTGAGGGCGACTGAGGCCGAGACGGACCCATCCCAGCGCCATGTCCAGTAGCACGATCAGCGCGCGGGGCAGGCAGGACACTTTGTCACCGCCGGACGCATCGCTGGTCAAGAGCAGTACTACTTGCTCCCACAAGCGGAGCAGGCCGGATAGATTGCCTGCGGCATCGATGCCGTGGGCGACGGTGACCGTGTTCAGCGCGCCGGGGTCCTGCCCGTTCCCTGACACCTCGACGCTGAAGATGCCGGCCACAGCTTCGGTGGCCACGCACCACTGTTCTTCGGCTCTGCAGTAGTTGCGGATCCAGTCGAGCACAGCACGCAGCAGACGCGTACGGATGTCGAGGGACGTGCCGAAGTCGGGATCGATGACACCGGCCAAGTCGCTGAGCACCCGCAGCGGATGATCCGGGGTGGAGCTGCGGCGTCGCCTGTCACTCACGGCCAAGGCCAGCAGGCCCGCGATCGCTTCAGGCAGCAGGAACTGACGTGCGCTCTGGATCAGTTGGCGGACCGCTGCGTCACCGATGCAGTCGACAGCTACCCGTATGCCTGGGCCGGTTCCCGGGGAGCCGCCAGGACGACCAAGGCCGCGTTGGTGGCGAACTCGGCTGCGGACGCGTCCAGACGTGCGTACCGCGCGGCCACGGCGAAAGTGTTGGTGTCCCAGGACGTGGCGGCTGGCAGCGATCGGACCCACGTCTTAGCCTGGTCCCGCGCCCGTTGGGAAGATGACACCTCGGCCGCGGACATCACCGCCAACGCCGGGCTCAGCGCATGGTCGGGGAAGGCTGCCGCCAGCGTGGCCCGCGGTCGTCGAACTGGTGTGGTGAAGAACCAGCGTGCCACCAGCGCCGCTCGCAGGGCTGGCTGCAAGTGCCAGATATCGTCGCGGCACTCCACCAGGCCGTTGTGCGCAAGACCCTCAACCATGCCCGACAGCTCAGCCGGAGCCACCCCAACCAAGGGTGCGAGTGCGTACAGCGTCTCTGGTGATGCGCCCCCCAGCGCGGCCACGCAGGCGAGCGCTTCCAGCATCCTGTGCGAGGAGGTCACCTCGCGAAGGTACCTCTCGACGTGCGCCACATGCGCCCTGCCATTGAAGACGTCCCGGCCTTGCCGCGGGCCAGCGACTCGCACCACACCAGCGCCCAACCCGGCCGGCCGTCCGCCTGATCGAGTACCGCGGCCCGGACACGGTGCCCGGTGACCCCTGCGGACGTCACCAGGACGTTCATCTCCGCCCGTTCAAGGAGGCCCACGTCGACGACTACCGCTTCGGGCAGCCATCCGCTTTCTCAAGCCGGTCCGGCCAGGTCGTCGTCACCACGGAGAACGCCGAACCCGTCTGCTGACGCGCATGCCTCAGGGCACGTACCGCATCAGGGTGAGCATGAGCATCGTCCACGACCCCTGCTCCCGGTGTCGTCAGCAGCAGGTCGTCATGCAGATGGTCCAGCGGCGGGTTCGAAGTACACCGCTCGATCACCCAACTGACCGGTCAGCCGTGTTTTCCCCACTCCCGGGACACCGACGACCACCACGTCACGGCCAGCACCGACCGCGGCATAGAGGGCATCGACCTCCTCCTGCCTGCCCACCAGCGGGGGCAGGCATAATCGCCATCGGCGTGTCCAAGGGTGCTTCGAGTAGGGCACCCAGACGGCCCTCGATACCCAGTAAACTCCCGCCCCGGGCCCCGGCACATGACGGCCTGTTCACGGTCGGTCAGTTCAGCCATGGCTGCGCCCGCCCACCGCCCCCGAAGTCAGACGGGGTGGGTGGGCGGGCGTGGAGAACCGGCGGACTGTCAGAGCGTGCCGGCGAGGGCGATGGAGCCGAGCGGGGTGGCGGCGATGCCCTGGATTGTGGGTACGCTCACCGGGTTCGTAAAGATGCGGGCGACGTTGTTGCGGGTGGTGTGCACCACCCGGTTGTCGCTGGTGGTGAAGGCGACCTCGACGTCGTGGTCGACGCCGCCCGCGCCCACCGACTTGACGGTGATGCCGCCGAGGTGGGCGGTCAGCTCCTTGAAGGTGCCCCAGACGCCGGTGCTCGCACGGAGGGTGTGGTACTGGCGGGTGCCGTTGTCGGTGGCGAGGACGATGTGAGCGGTGCTGCCGCTGCCCGCCATGGCCACGGAGCTGATCGGGCCGGTCGCGCCCGCGGCCTGGGCGACGTCGCCCCAGACGGTCCAGTGACCGGCGGTAGTGCGCAGGGTGTGGAAGGCCTTGCCGCCGGTGATGGCGATGACCTGGAGCTCGCCGCCGGTGTTGGCGGTGGCGATCGAGGTCACGCCGCTCATGGGGCTGCTCACCGAGGCGACGTCACCGAAGGGGGCCCAGGTGCCGTTCGCGCGGCGCACGGTGTGGAAGACCTTGCCGTTGGAGACCGCGACCAACTGCATCTCGGTGCCAGTGGAGACGGCGGACAGCTGGGTCACGTTGGAGAGAACGCCGGCCTCGCCACCGACGTCACCGAAGGTGCCCCACGTGCCGTCCGCCTTGCGGATGGTGTGGTAGACGCGGCCGTTGGTGCCGAGTGCCACCACATGGGTGTCGCCGTTGATCCCGGCGACGGTGGCCGTGCGGACGCCGCCGATGTTCCCGGCCTTGGACTGGACGTCGGTGAAGCCGGTCCAGGCGCCGTCTGCCAGGCGGATGCCCTGGTAGAGGGAGGTGCCGGCCTGGACGACGGCCTCGGTCTTCCAGCCGGCGGTCAGCGAGCGGACCTCCGCGGACCACGCGCTAAGGTTGTCGGCCCGTGCGGAGATCGCCCCGGTGCGGGTTTCGGCGGTGGCGGTGCCGAGGCAACCGCCCTGCCAGGAACGGCTGTTGACGCCGACGAGCTGGCCGGCCGCGTTGAGCAGCGGACCGCCGGTGTCGCCCTTGCAGAGGACGTCGGTGCCCTTGCCGGTGACGCTGACGGTGGCGGTGTCGGACGCATTGGTGGTGAAGGTGCCCGTGTGGAGCTTGTCGGGGACCCACTCGGTCTTCGTACGTCCGAACCCGACCGCGGTGAGGTCGGTGCCTGCCGCGGGAGCCGCGGGAGCGAACCTGGTCCACGGAAGGCCGGTGGCGGCGGTGGCCAGGCGGGCCAGGACCAGGTCGCGGTCGGTGCGGGGCACGAGGTCGACGACCTCGACGGCCTTGCCGTCGGCGAGGGTGGCGATGGACTTCAGGGCCGGCTTGCCCGCCGGGACCGCCGTACCGGGGGTGGCGGCGAAGCAGCTGGCGGCCGTGACGATCCAGTTCGCGTCGAGCAGGGTTGCCGTGCAGGCACGGGAGTTGGCCTCGTCGCCGACGTTCAGCTTTACGACGGACTTGTACTGATCGGCCGGAACCTCCGGACCGGCTACCGCAAGGGCGGGGGCGGCCGAGAACAGACCTGCGGCGACCGCAGTGGCGGAGAGCAGACCGGTGATCCGCGCCGGGCGCGGACGGGGTGCGAGCATGGTTCTTCCTTCGGTGAACAGGTGCGTGGGGAAGCAATCGAGTGCCGGCCGGACGCGCGTCCGAACGCCGTTCCTGTCGGCGGTCCTGGCTGACCTCTGCCAGTGCCGTACAGGCGTTACTTGGAGGTCCGGATCTCCATGAGCATGAACTCGCGACCCTGCTCGTCGGCGCTCTCGCCCACCGCGGTCCAGGAATTCTTGTTCACGTCCCACGTCTTCTCCTCCGCGCCGACCTTCATGTCGACCTGAGCGGAGTAGTCGTTGCCCTTGACGGCGAAGACCGAGGGGATCTCCAAGGTCAGGTAGCCGGTGGTCCCGGTGACCCGGAAGCAGATCTTCTCCTTCGCGCGGGACCAGACCTCCAGGAGGTCGGTCGCGCTCGCGCAGTCGGCGAGGAGGATGTGGCCGTCACCGCGCTTGAGGGTGATGTTCTGCTCGGCGAGGATCTTGTCGGCGTTCGGGTAGCCGAAGTCCTCGATGGCGTAGCCCGGGCCTTCCTCGGCGATGGACTTCATCGCGGCGGCGTCCGTGGCGGCCCCGCCTGCAGTGGCACCGTTGGCGCCTGTGATCGCCAGCCATGCCAGCGCGCCGGCGGCCGTGGCCGCGGCCACCGTGCGGACGAGATTCTTGCGTGCCTTCATCCCTACCCCAGTCTTCAGTTCCGGTCACTGCCCGGAAGTGTCATACGGATGCGAAGGCCCATGTCCAACCAACAAGAGATGCGTCAAAGACGGGTGATCTCTCCTTGGAAGCCCCCAACTTCCTCCGGGATCTTAACCGCACACCTGCAGCGGAAATCAAGTCCAGCAAAACGAACGTGACAGCCTGTCAATCAATTCCCCGCATTGACGGCGACGCGAGGACGTCCGTGCACCAGGCGCCGTACGGGTGCGCTCAAGCGCAGCGGAAGGGCGTCGGCGAGCCCCTGGGCAGGTGACGTGGCTCACATGGAGCGATAGACACTGACCAGGGAGTACGTGCCACTCGGGGCGGTTTGCGCCCGATTTGAGTGACCGGTCGGCAGCCGGTCGAGCCCTCTAGATGGGGTTGAATAAACGGTCGTTGATTGCTCATCAACTACCGTCTAGCCAAAGCCGCGTGTCCCGGGTAGGGTCATGCTGCGCGCCTCTCGGACCTCGCAATGCGTTCCAAGGTCCGACGATTGAAACGCGATTCACACCTTGCCGCCCTGGACCCGCCGCACTCTTTAGCAGCGTGCCATGCGCCGATAGCGAAGGACCGTTTTGGACACCATTTATTGGAGTAGGCGGCGCATTCTCGGCGCCATCGCGGCCACTGCTGCCGTCGTCACCACCTCCAGCCTCGTCCTCAATCCCACGGCAGCCTGGGCCGAGACAGCGCCTCCGCAGGACGACCCGTTCCTGCTGCCGGACACCGACCGCGCCAAGGTCGTCAAGGCATGGGTGCTGGGCGGAAAGGCAGTTCGTGCCGCCGCCGCTGCCGCCCTGACCGGGTCGGACGCCGACGTGCAGAACTTCCTGGCCGTCAAACTCGCGTCGGAGACCGCGGTGGACAACCGCGCCGCACTCCTGAGCAGCCTCGCGGTGGCCGGCAAGGGGACCCGTCGTGAGGCGACCGCCGCGCTCAACGGTGGGGACTCCGCCATCGCCGCGTTCCTCGCGGGCGGCTTCAAGACCGCCCACGTGGAGGACCTGCGAGTGGCCACCGTCACGGTGATGTCCACCAGTGGGAAGGCCGTGACCAAGGCGGGCAACGCCGCCCTCACCGACGGCTCCCCGGCCGCGCTGGAGAAGTTCCTCACCACGGACCAGTTCACGGCCAGGTTGGAGGACTCGCGCGTCGAGGCCTCCAAGCTCTTGATGCTGGCGGGCCCGGAGGTGCAGAAGTACGCCAACAGGGCGCTGTCGGGTACGGAAGCCGATGTCGAGTGGTTCCTCGACACCGGCCAGCACATCGCCCGCGCCCGCGACCAGGAGCGGTCCAAGATCGAGGAGCTCCTCGCCGTCGCCCAACGCGAGGGCAAGACAGCCGAATCCAAGACGAAGCAGGCCGAAGAGGCCTCCGCCCGGGCCGTGGAAGCCGCGGCCAAGGCCAAGCAAGCCGCGGAGACGGCGGAGGCCGAGGCCCGCCTGGCGGAGAACGACGTCGTGAAGGCCGCCCAGGCGGCCCGCAAGGCGGCCGAGGCCGCGAGGGGAGCGTCCGACGCGGCGCGGATGGCCACCAACGCCGCCCATGCCGCCATTCAGGCTTCCCGTCGCGCCGCGAACGCCGCTATGGCCGCGAGCCAGGCGGCAGCCGCCGCGGGCACCGCCGCGTCAACGGCGTACAGGGCGGCCATCGCCGCCTCCAAGGACGCCGCTCTGTCCGGCAAGGCCAAGGATGCCGCCGTCTTCGCCCGGAACGTCGCCGCCAAGGCCCGGGCCACAGCGGACCAGGCCGAGCAGGCCGCCAACGCCGCGCAGCAGTGCGCCGACATCGGTGCCAACGCCGCCGGCGCGGCACGCCAGGCCGCCGCCACGGCGGAGGCAGCCCAGAGGTCCGCGGAGCGCTCGGCCGGTGTGGCCCAGTCGGAGGCCGCGGAAGCCACGCGTCAGGCACAGATCGCCACCACAAACGCCCGGATCGCCACCAACGCCGCCGGGACGGCGCAGGCCCTCGCGAGCGCGGCCGCGACCGCCGCGCGTAACGCCCGGAACGCCGCCTACAGTGCGGCCGCCCATGCGATCAAGGCCGCGGAGGCCTGCGACTGGGCCGTCACGTACGCCGGTCAGGCGGTGGACTACGCGAACAAGTCCACCGAGTTCGCCAATGAGGCCACCTTGGCCGCCGACAAGGCCACGGCAGCGGTCGTCGAGGCGATCAAGGTGGAGAAGGACGCGCGCGAGGCCGAACAGCAGCGGCTGGACCACGAGGTACAGCGGGCCATCGAGGAAATGCGCCTCTTCGCCCAGGCCGAGGTCCGCTGGAAGGCGGAGACCGAGGCGAAGCGAGCCCAGGCCGAGCAGACTTCCCAGGCGACGAAGAACCTCGTAGCGCAGGCGGAATCGGCGCTGCGGGCCGGAAACCTGGCAGCGGCCGCCGACTTGGGCCGCAAGGCGGCCCTCGCCGTCATGGACTCCCACGGCGTCTGGTCCCGGGAGGCTGCCCAGTTCGCCCTGGCCGGTACGGACGCGGACGTCCACGCCTGGGTCGACAGCGACCGGCAGATCGCACAACGGCAGGACGACCGGGAGACCACCGTCCACCTCGCCCGGATCTCCCCCTCGAAGGTCGCCTTCGCCGCGACCGCGGCGCTGAACAGCAGCGATCCCGATGCTGCCGCGACGTTCCTGCGCACCGGTGCCATCCAGGCGGCGGGGGCGGACAACCGCGTCATCGTCGCGCGCCTGCTGGCCCAGCAGCCCGGCCGCGCGGTCACCGAGGCGGCCAACGCCGCGCTGGACGCGGGAACGCCCGAGGCGCTGCACCAGTTCCTCGCCGTCACGTTCGAGAAGGCGCAGCGGGAGGACGACGCGGTGGCCACCGCGGCCCTCCTCCAGACCGCGGGTCCGTACACCAAGGCCCATGCCCAAGCGGCTCTCGAGGGTCCCGCTTGGATGCGCCGGAAGTTCATCGCCTCCGCCCAGTACGAGACCGCGCAGCTGGACCACGACTTCGCCACCCACGTCGCGGCGATGCAGGGTGCCATCGCCGCCGCCGCGCGGATCGCCGACAAGGCGCAGGAGGATGCCGCCCGTGCCCAGGAGGCAGCGGCCACAGCTCGCAAGGCCGGCGAGGAAGCGGAGTTGTGGGCAGGGAAGGCGCAGCAGGCGGCCACTCGAGCCGCCACCTCCGCTGAGCGGGCGAACGCATACGCGGACCAGGCCGAAGCGTCCGCCCGCAAGGCGCAGGCCTCGGCCGACCAGGCGAAGCAGGCAGCGGTCGCCGCCCGCGTCGCCGCCCGCTCGGCGAACTTCTCCGCCAACCAGGCCATCAAGTCCGCTCGCACCGCGATCACCTCCGCGGCCAACGCGAAGGCGTGGGCGACTCAGGCCCGTGCCTCCGCGATCCTGGCGGGCAAGAACGCGGCAGAGGCGGCCGGCGCGGCCGGTGAGGCTCGCCTGGAGGCGGTGCACAAGCGGGAGGCGCAGGACAGGGCAGAGGCCCAGCTGGCCGCGGAAGTGATGGCGGCGGCCGAGGCCGCCAGGACGAACCTGGCCGACGCCTCCGAGCACGACGAGGTCAGGTGGGGTGTACCCGTGTCGGAGTGGAAGGCTGCTGCCCACCGCAGCCATGAAGTGGCCTTCTACGCCGGCGTGGGCAGCATCGTGGCCGGTCTCGGCGGTGTGGCCGTCGGCTTCACCGGAGTCGGTCTTCCCGTCACCATGGCTCTGGAGACGGTGGCACTCGTCCTGAGTGTGACCGCCGTCGTCTTCGACTTCGCGACCGCGTTCTACACCGGGATGGGCTACGGATTCGGCAGCGAGGAGTTCTACAGCTCCCTCGGCGTCGCAGGGCTCAGCCTCATCACCTTCGGGAAGGGGAGGGTGATCGCCACGCTGGCGAAGGACATCCCCCACGTCGCCAAGGAGCTCACGAGCGCCGCATATGACGGCTTCAGCGCGATCGTCAACCGGCTGACCGCGCACTGATCGGTGCCGAGTCGGAACACCCTGAGGTCCGGTGGCAGCGATGCCGCCGGACCTCGGGCGACTGCCCGGAGGGTTACCGGTCCCGACTCGGGGAAGCCGCCGCTCCGGCAGGAGCGCCGTGCGGCATGACGGCCAGGGCCGGAAGGGCTCGGGAGATGCCGACCAGAAGGTCGGGGTACTCGGCTTCGGCGGCCCGCAGCGCCCGAACCGCCGCCACGCCCTGTTCCTTGTCGGCGGGCATCGCGAGGGCGCGGGCGTCCGCCGCGGCCCTGAACATGGCGGCCAGGCCGAAGGCGACACTCTCGGCCTCCGTCCTGCCGCCCTCCAGGGCCCGGGCGTAGGCGGCCGCCCGTACGTCCTCCGAGTAATACGCCCCCAGCTCCAGCATCCGGTCGTGGATGTCGGTCATCCGGTCCGTGAGGCGCCGGCCGGGGCCGGCGTACCAGGGAGTGGAGAGCCGCATCCGGCCACGGGGACCGCCGACGCCGCCGATCGTTCGCCGCAGGGGACCCAGGGAGCGCAGAGTCCGCAGAGGTCCGAAGACCTGTGGGGTCATCCAGGGTCCGACGATGGGGATGAGGAAGCCGACGGCGACGAGGAGGGTGCCGAGGCAGGCGAAGGACATCGCCACCCGGTTGAGCGGTTCCCAGTCCCGGCCGCTCCAGGCGGCCACGACCGCGGCCAGCTTGGCCGTACCGTAGGTGACGTTGGTCAGGAAGCCGACGGCCAGGACGGTGAGCCCGATGCGCAGCAAGCCTCCAGCCGGTGTCCTCCGCTCGGGGAACTCCCTGCGGATGTCTCGCGCCCATTTCCAGCACGCGGCTGCCGCCGCGGCGGCAGCGGCGGTGACGGCGAACAGGCAGAGCAGCACCATCTCGCGCATGAAGGGTGTGTTGGCGTAGTACGTCTCGAAGTCACGCTGCCGTTCGACCGGCGCCTCGCCCCCTACGAAACAGCCGATGAGCAGCACGGTCACGACACCGTGGCCCCAGATCCAACGCCTGACCCGGCGGCGGGTGTGAGGGAGGGCCTCCACGTCCTCGCGCCAGTTCTCCATGAGGACCCGGGAGGCACACGCGTAGGCGGAGAGGATGCAGTAGACCAGTACCGCCGAGAAGTTGCTGACGCCGGTCGTCTTGTTGACGACTGTGATCGTCGGGGGCGCCGAGAAGAAGAACGCCGCGGCCTGCAGGAAGATCACGGCGTTGACGCTGCGGACCACGGGGCTGCGCCAGCGCCTCACCAACGAGGGGAGTTTGACAACCAGCACGATGCCGAGCGCGGCAGCCGGGATGTAGAGATTCACGCCTTCTCGCCCGTCATCCTCTGAGCGACGCCCAGATGCGGCCGGGCACTCCGCCCGAGGGTGTCGTGCCGCGCCTGCGCTCCAGGTAGGGCCTTACCCGGTCGGCCAGCATCCGGCCGAACTCTTCCGCCCGCCGCTCCTCTTCGAGGTCCGGCTCCGTACGGGCGGCGACGTGGGTGACTGCGTCGGAAAGGCTCCAGCGGTCCCCCAGCATGCGGGCCGCGGCCCTCGCACCGGCCGCGCTGCCATGACCGCAGTGCCCCTCCTTGAGGTGCCACAGCTCATGCCCCAGGATCACGACCTGGTGCAGGGGAGAGGTGTTCGCCTCGACGACGATCAGGTCGTGGTCGCCCATGTCCAGCCACAGGCCCGTCACCGTGTCCGGCGGGAACTCTTCGAGCATCAGGCGCACTTCGCGCCCGCTGCGCCGTGCCGCACACGCGCAGAACGCCTTCAGCAGCTCCACGGGTCGCTCAGGAACCGGCTGCGGCAGACCCATGAACAGCGCGTCGCGATACCGTCTCATCTCTCGCGAGACCCCCACCCCCGTGCCACCCGTCCCTCGTGCCGGATGCACAGCCCCCCATGCATCGTTCCTTGCGCGTCACCGCTGGTGAGACATGGTTTCCACGCCGCTGCGGTCAATCGACGTCATTGTGCACCACGCCGTTCTCGAGGGCCGCGCGGGCCTCGCGGGCGCGCTCCTCCCGGGAACGCCGCGCTACGGACTCGATCAGGGCGATCAGGGGCTGGGCGGTGTCGTCCGGTACGTCGGCCAGAGCCCGGGCAGCGTACGCGACAACGCCGAGGGAGGGATCCACCTCGCTCACGGGCCCCGCGGTTCGCAGGCGCCGCAGGTCCTGGTCCTGGCGCTCCACGGTCCGCTCCAGCAGGTCCTTGTGGATCTGCTGCAGGACCCGGTCCAGCGCCTCGGCCGGTTCGGCGACCAGGAACTCGATCTTCTCTCCGAAGAATGCCGCGATCCCGGCGGCGTGGTCGAGGTTGGGCGCCCTGCCTGTTTTGATCATCTTGTCGAGCCACTGCGCACTGGTTCCCGCGCCGACCGCGATCTCCGCTATGGAGTAAGCCCGTCTGCTGCCGTCCGCGGCCGCGCGCAGCCGCGTCGCGCGCAGGAACAGGATCCGCTCGACCACGCGCCGGTGGCGCGCCTCGACCACGTCCACATCCGGGCCGGGCTCAGCGGACCGCTTGCCACGCAGCAGCTCCCGTACCTCCTCCACGGCCACCCCGGAGGCATACGACAGCCCGCCCTCGCCCTCCACCCGGAGCACGTCCCCGCGGTTCAATCCCATGCGGTCCAACAGCGAGTCGATCCGACGCACCGTGCCCATCAGGTCCTGAGCAGGCCCATCACTCACAAGAACTCCCGCGGTCATCGGACGAGGCCCTGCAAGGCTAGCAACCACCGTTGAGCCGACATCACCGATCCCCCGATCACGCCGGCTCCGGGCTCGTCCCGGCCGGTGGGTGGCCGGGCACCCCTCCGGGCGTCCGGCTGCCGGGCCGGGTCAGGTGCGGCTCGCGGTGCAGTCCGCGGGTGTGGACGGCTGGTCGGCCAGGCGTGGCCGACGAAGGATGCGGCCGGGTACGTCGGGCCGCGAGTTCGACCACGGAGACGGCCAGGTTGGAAGGGTTGCCGTGGTTGTCCAGACAGATCCAGCCGCCGGCGCCGTCGACCTTGCCCATGCCGTGCAGCCGCAGCCACCAGTCGCCGACGCAGCTGGGGCGGGGACGACGGGGTCGCCGTCGTGGCGCATCCGGATGGCGTTGATCGCGGTGAGACCGGCGCCGTTGAACGTGGTGGTCCGCGAGTCGGTGAGTTCCACCGAGCCGATGCTTCGACCTCCCTGCTGGTCGCCGACCCGGGCAGGGTGCGGTAGGCGGCGGAGCTGCCGGTGGCGGGGGCCTTCGGGCCGGTCCAGGCATCGGCGTGGGCGACGGCGGCGCACTTGAGGGTCACGCCCTTGTGGAAGGCGTTCCAGTCGAAGAGCTTGTCCGAGCCCCGGGTGGTGCGGCCTCGTCGAGGAGTCCCCCGCTGCGGCGCTGCTCCTCGCCGGTGCGCCGGCGGTGTCGCACCGCTGGAAGAGCGCACGTGTGCTGTGCGCCCTCCAACTGGTGCTCGTGGTGACCATCTGGACCCCGCGCCAGGGCCCCGGGCTCACCCCCGCGGAAGGATCTGGTCGTGCGACGGATGTCCGGCGCACTCGCATCGCTTGGCGGCTGTCCTCAAACTCCGACCGGCTCCCGCCGGAGCCTTCACGACGCGCCGAATCCCGCAATGGGACCAGGATCCATCGCCACAACGGAAGGTCGACAGCGTCTGGACTCCATCGGGTCCGATGCTGACCATTTGCTGACTTCAACCCGATCGCCATGACCCTGACCTGCAAAGATAAGCAAATGCTAGATGTAGGACTTGAAGAGGGTACGCAGCATTGAGGCACTCCCGGGGTTCGGCTCCCTGCCTGTCTTCCAGGTCAAGGGCGGTTCCTTCACTCTACAACGGCTCGCTTTACGACTGCTTTCGGCAGGATTCCCAGCATTCGAGCTGACCAGTTGCCGAGTCTTCTGACGCCACGTCAGGCGAATGCCGCCCCCACGGCCGACAGGCGGGATCAGCCTGCGAAACGGCGCCCCGGACCGGCCGCTGCGGGCGGCCGGCTGCGAGCCACCCCGCCGAACCGGTACCCCCGGTCAGGCCAGGTCGGGGAGGGGGCGACGGGCGATGTCGCGGGCGTCGTCCGCAGGAACCCCCAGCATGCGCAGGACCATCTCGGCCAGGTTGGCGGCCGCCTCGTCGGCGTCGAGCTCGGGGCGGGCGAACCTCAGCTCCACCAGGGACAGCAGGGACCCGCCCAGCGCGGACAGGGCGACGGTCGGGTCGACAGCGACGAAGCGGCCCGCGGCGACGCCGCGTTCCAGGTCGCGCAGGGCTCGGGGCGCCAGCCCCCGGTCGGAGTGGACATGGCCGAGTCCGCGGTGACGCAGTACCTGCATGAGCTCCGGGTGGGAGTCGACCATCCGCAGGCTGAGCCTCAGGCTCGCCGCGACCAGCTCGGCCGGGTCGCCGGTCCCCCGCAGACGCTCGTCGATGGCCTGCCCGAACTCCTCCAGCGCGTCCACCACCGCCGTGTCGAACAGTTCCGCCTTCGACTCGAAGTGGTTGTAGAAGGAGCCGAAACCGACGTCCGCGCGCTCCGCGATCGCCTGGATGCTCGCACTGGTGTCCCCGGTCTCGGCGAGGATCTGCCGGGCCGCACGGACGAGGGCCTGACGGGTCTCGGCGCGGCGTCGTTCGAAACGGTTGTGGGGCGGGGCTGACGTCGGCATACGCGGGAGTCTAGCAATGAGACCCGCAGCGCCACAGTTCTGATGGATTCATCACCTTCCTTGGGTCCAGCTATTGACGATAGAGACATCAGAGTTGGTGATTTCCTCATTACGTCAATGTCGCTTGGAGGACACCATGTCCGAAACCCGCGTCAACGCAGTCGGCGTCACGGACGTCAGGACGGCCCACCAGGACCTCCACAGCGAGCAGGGCGCCGTACGGGGCGAGCATCCCGGGCGGTCCCGCAACCCGGTGATCAAGGTCGCTGACCTGGCCTGGCTGGAGTTCGAGAAGCCCGACCTGGACCGGGCGGAGGTCTTCGCCCGTGACTTCGGATTCGGGATCGCTGCCCGCACCGACCGGGAGCTGTGGCTGCGCGGTACCTTCGCGGGCTCGCTCTGCATGGTGATCCGTCGTGGAAGCACCTCCCGCTTCATCGGTCCGGCGTTCCGTGCCGCCGAGCGGACCGACCTGGACCGGCTCGCACGGGCGACGGGGACGGATGTACGGGACGCGGACGTCCCGGGCGGCGGCAAGGTCGTGAACCTGCTCGACCCGTCGGGCTTCCCCGTGCGTGTCGTGCACTGCGGCGAGGAACTGCCGACGCTGCCCGAGCAGCAGCCGCTGCTCCTCAACTTCGGCACCGATCACCGTCGTACCAATGTCACCCAGCGTCCGCCACGTGAACCGTCGCGGATCCAGCGCCTGGGTCATGTGGTGCTGGAGACGAGGGTGTTCGCCCGCGCTCTGGACTGGTACCTCGACACTCTCGGGATGATCGTGTCCGACTTCCTGTTCCTGGACGGGCAGCGCGACCGTGGTCCCACGATGGCGTTCATCCGCTGCGACCAGGGCAGTGTGGCGGTCGACCATCACACGCTGGCCATGCACCTTGGGCCGGGCAACGGCTACGTCCACTCCGCCTACCAGGTCACCGACCTGGACTCGATCGCCGCCGGCGGCGAGTACCTGGCCGAGCGTGGCTACAAGCGCAGCTGGGGTATCGGCCGGCACATCCAGGGCAGCCAGCTCTTCGACTACTGGCGCGACCCCGACCACCCAGGCCGGGACACGTACCCGTGGTGATCGTCGGAGCCGGGCCCGTGGGCGTGACCGCCGCCCTCCTGCTCGCCCGGCGTGGTGTGAGGACCGTCGTCCTCGAACGCCACCACGACCTCTACCCCCTGCCCCGCGCCGTGGCCACCGACGACGAGGTGCGCCGGATCTTCCAGGCCGCAGGGGTCCAGGAGGAGTTCGCCGCGATCGCCCGCCCCGCGCGGGGCCTGCGGCTGCTGGACGCCCGGCACCGGGTGATGGCCGAGTTCCCGCGCGCCGCGCAGGGACCGCACGGCTTCCCACAGACCAGCATGTTCGACCAGCCCGAGCTGGAACGACTGCTGCGGGACGCCCTGGCCCGGCGCCCGGAGTGCGAGCTGCGCGGCGGGGTGGAGGTCGTCGGCGTCGAGCAGGACGCCGACGGGCCGGTCAGTGTGACGTACCGGGACGACGAGGGCGAACACCTCCTGCGGGCGGACGCGGTCCTCGGCTGCGACGGCGCCAACAGCGTGACCCGCGACGCCATCGGCGCCGTATGGGAGGACCTGCGTTTCGAGGAACGCTGGACCGTCATCGACGTACGCACCAGCCTCCCGGTCCGCAGCTGGGAGGGCGTCGATCAGGTCTGCGACCCCAGCCGGCCGGCGACCTTCATGCGTATCGGCGAGGACCGCTACCGGTGGGAGTTCCGGCTGCGGGAGGCGTCGGAACTGGATCACGAGCGGCTGCGCGAGCTGATCGCCCCCTGGGTGGACCTCGCACACGGCGCCGACTTCGACGTGGTGCGACAGGCGCAGTACACCTTCCGAGCCCGCATCGCCGACCGGTGGCACCGCGGCCGGGTGTTCCTCCTCGGCGACGCCGCGCACCTCACCCCGCCGTTCGTCGGGCAGGGACTGTGCTCCGGCCTGCGCGACGCCTACAACGTCACATGGAAGCTGGCCCGTGTCCTGCGGCAGGGCGCGGACGAGCGGCTGTTGGAGACCTATGAGAGCGAACGCAAGCCGCATGCCCGGCATGTGATCCGCCTCGCGGTCGCGATGGGCTGGGCCATGACCGGCGGCCAGGACGGCGTCGCCGCCATCCGTCGCAGAGTCCTGGGCGCGGCCTGCCGCATCCCCGGCCTCACTACGGCGGCAGGGCGCGACCTCAGTCCGGCCCTGGCCGCGGGTCCGCTCGTACGCCGTCGGATCCGTGGGGGCGGCCGCGGTCTCGTGGGCCGCTTCTGCCCGCAGCCGTGGGTGACCGTCGATGGACGGCGGGCCCGCCTCGACGACGTGCTCGGCGACTCCTTCGCCGTCCTGACCGCCGCTCCCCTTTCGCCTTCGCTGAAGGCGGTCGCCCACGGGCTCGGCGCCCGTGTCATCCCGGTAACCGGCCTCGGCAACGACGGCCGACTCGCCGACTGGCTGCGCGAGGGACGGGCGGACGCGGTGCTGCTGCGCCCCGACCGTGTCGTCGCGGACGTCGTACCGGCCGGCAGCCGCGACTTCACGGACACCGCCGGCTGGGCATCCCTGCTGCACACCGCACGAAGCCCCTTTACTACCCAACGGACTGTTGAGAAGCCCCTGTTGAGGAGCACGACGCGATGAACACGCCGTACCCTGCCCCCTTCTTCACTCCCGGTCCAGAGGCCGCAGCCGCCAGTCGCATCGTCGACTTCGCCCGCTGGGCAGCCACGTATCGGGGCAGTGAGACGGGCGAGGACCTCACCGACTACACCGCCCTGCACCGCTGGTCCGTCACCGACCTCGAAGGGTTCTGGGGCGCGGTCTGGGCGTACTTCGACATCGAAGCGTCGACGCCGTACGAGCAGGTACTGGCCGAGGAGACCATGCCCGGCGCCCGCTGGTTCCCCGGCGCCGCGCTCAACTACGCCCACCACGCCCTGCGCAACCTCGCGGACGACGACGCGGCGATCGTCGCGCTCGACGAGACCGGGTCCGGGTACGAGGTGACCGGCGGACAGCTGCGTGCCCAGGTCGCCTCCGTCGCCGCCACCCTGCGCGACCTCGGCGTGGGCGTGGGCGACCGGGTCGCGGGCTACCTCCCCAACACCCCGCACGCCGTCGTCGCTTTTCTCGCCGCCGCCAGCCTGGGCGCCGTGTGGTCGGTGTGCGGGCAGGACTACGCCCCCAAGGCCGCCGCCGACCGCTTCGCCCAGCTCGAACCCACGGTCCTGATCACCGCCGACGGCTACCTCTTCAACGGCACCACGCACGACCGCCGCGACGCCGCCCTCGAACTGGCCACCGCACTGCCGACGCTGAAGGCCACCCTGCTGGTCGACCACGTGAACCTGCCCTGGCCGCTCTGGTACACCACCACCCACTGGATGATGTGGAACTTGGTCGTCTCCACGTTGCTGACCGGCGCGACCACGTGCACGTACGACGGCAGCCCGGCCCCCCTCGCCCGCCCGGACGTCCTGTGGGAGCTGGCGGCCCGCCACCGCGTCACGGTCTTCGGCACCAGCCCCCAGTACCTGCTGGGCATGGCCAAGTTCGGCATCGACCCCTCCGTGCACGACCTGTCGTCCGTCCGCGTGGTCGCCTGCACCGGCTCCACCCTGCCGGCCTCCGCCTACCCCTGGGTCCGCGACCACGTCGGCGACCACATCCTGCTCGCATCCATCAGCGGCGGCACCGACATCGTCTCCGGCTTCGCCGGCAGCGCGCCCACGACCCCCGTCTGGGCCGGCGAGCTGTCGGCTCCCCACCTCGGCGTGGCGCTGGCGGCGTACGATGCCGAGGGCCACCCGGTCGTCGACCAGGTCGGTGAGCTGGTCGTCACCCGTCCCATGCCGTCCATGCCGCTGTACTTCTGGAACGACCCGGACGGCACCCGATACCACGACGCCTACTTCGCGGCCTACCCCGGCATCTGGCGCCACGGCGACTGGATCACACTCACCTCCCACGGCTCGGTGATCGTGCACGGCCGCTCCGACTCCACGCTCAACCGCAACGGCGTACGGCTCGGCAGCGCCGACATCCATGACGTCGTCGAACGCCTCCCGGAGATCGCCGAAGCCCTGGTCATCGGCGCGGAGGAATCCGACGGCGGTTACTGGATGCCGCTGTTCGTGGTCCTCGCCGCCGGGGTCACCCTGGACCAGGCCCTCCGCGACCGGATCCGCGAGGCGATCCGCACCGGCGCCTCACCCCGTCACGTCCCCGACGAGATCCTCGAAGTCCCCGCGATCCCGCACACCCGTACTGGCAAGAAGCTCGAAGTCCCCGTCAAACGCCTTCTCCAGGGCTCCCTGGCCGAGCAGGTCGTCAACCCTGCCTCGGTGGACGCCCCCGAACTCATCGACTACTACGCCGGGATGGGCGCCGAACGCCGCAACCGAAGGGCCTCGGCATGAGAACGGCACAGATCACCACCGCCGTCGTACTCGCTCTGATCTTCCTTCCGCTGGGAGTGGCGAAGATCGCCGCCGTACCGGTCATGTGCCAGGCGGCGGCCCACCTCGGCATGTCGCCGGGTCTCTACCGCGTCGTCGGCGCCCTGGAGGTGGCTGGAGTCGCCGGTCTGGTGGCGGGCCTGGCCGCCGCACCCGCCCTCGGTGTGGCCGCCGCGATCGGGCTGGCGCTGCTGATGGCCGGGGCCGCTGTGGTGCACCTGCGCCACAGCGATCCGCCGGTACGGGCCCTGCCTGCCGCCGTACTGGCCCTGGTGGCGTCGGCGTACGCCGCTGTGTCGGCGGCCACTTGATCCTGGGGCCGCACACGGCCCCGCCGGTACCAAGAAGGCCACCCCGCCGAAATGAGGCGGGGTGGCCTTGGGCTGTTCCCGGGTTCAGGCGGGGAGCTCCTTGATGTCGGACGGCTCGTGGGGCTCGACTCCGTTGAAGCGGTGGCGGAACTCGCTGGAGCTGGGATAGGCGGCGCGGCGGGAGCGCATGATGGAGCCCAGCGGGCGGTGGGCCTCCAGGGCGTGCCACGGGCTGAAGGAGAGTACGTCGTCGGCGTAGCGGCGGCGGGCGTCGCTGTAGGCGTCCTGGGCGGGCAGGTGCAGCACGGCCACGACTTCGTGGGGTGACAGTTCTTCGGGCCACAGGACCGACGCGTCTTCTACGGGCATGCGGTCGATGTCCGTGCACAGCTGGGCCCGCAGCTCGTACTCGGCGCTGTTGTGGGCGAAGAAGTCGACGACGAAGTCACGCAGGGCCGACTCGCCCGCCTTTTTCTCCACGGGCCGACCGGTGAGGGCCTTCACGTTGGCGGAGCGGGGGGCGGCCGAGAACTTGGCGACGTGGTCGCCGTAGCGCATCGCGGCCATGGAGTGGAACGCGACCTGGGGCGCTGCCCTGGACCCCGCTCCACTGCTGGTTGGCCTTGCCCATGGCCTCGATGACCTGGCGGACGAGTTCATCCTCGTTGGGAAAGGGCTGTTCGAGGTCGGGCCGGTAGCGGACGTAGGAACGGGATGCGGTCATGTGGACCTCCGCGGGGGATGGCGGTCAGTTGCTGCCGAGCCAGCGGATGGCGGAGAGGCTCGGCATGAAGAAGTACTCGCCGCCGAGCAGGGTGTTGAAGGACTGGATGCCCTGCACCCGCCGGGGCGGCGTCCCGGGCACCGTGAAGTACGCGCCCTTGTCCTGCAGCGAGATCATCGGGTCCTTCTCCTTGCCCAGACCCATGAAATTGCCGGAGTTGACCCACTCGCTCTGCAAGAACTCGACGTTGTCGATGGCGCGGGACCCGAGGGCGATGAAGTCCAGACCGCGCTGCCGGCCGTCGTCCTTGAGCCGGTCTGCGGGCAGCGGGTGACCGTAGGAGGTGCTGCGGCGGATGTTGACGTCGGTGAGGACCGTCAGCTTCGTGTCGCGCGGGTTCATCCGGCGGATGTGCGAGCCCAGGGGGGTGCACAGTCCGCGGGGGTCGGCGGCGTAGTCGAAGTCGTTGATCCGGTTCGGGTCCTCGCCGAGCGCCGTATCGTCACGCTCCGGGGCCAGCGCCAGCGGTGCGCCGCTGCGCCAGCGACCGACGAGCTTGGCCGCCAGCAGCTCGCGTTCCTCCTCGGTTCGGGCGTTGTCGTGCAGGAACTTGTTGAACGCGGCGACGTGGGAGTGGTACTTGCGGAAGACGACGTACGTTCCGTTGCGGCCGAGGGCGTCGGGGGCCGGCACGGGCAGCGGAAGACCGGTCTCGCTCGCGTAGCCCAGCACGAACTCACCGGCCTTGATCGGCCTGCCGTCGCCCGGCAGCGGTTCGGCGCCGCTGCCCTCGACCACCGGCTGGCTGAACCCGTCCCGGTAGCCGAACACGTTGAACCCGTCGGCCGCGAAGTCCTGGTGCGACAGCAGCCGTACGCCGGGCACGTCGCCCAGTTCCTTCTCGTACGCCGCGACCTCGGCGCGCCAGTCGTTCTCGTTCTCGGCGTAGACGCTGACGGCGACGTGCACGCGCGGGGTCCCGAAGGGGAACTCCCAGTGCTGGGGTGCGTTCGGGCCGGTGTCGCGCAGGCGCTCGGCGCGGGCGGCCATTCCGGCACGGAAGTTGGCCGGGAAGGAGGCCAGCGACTCCTCCGGTACGCCCAGCGCCACCAGTCCCTGGTAACTGAGGGCGAGGGCCAGCCAGGACGGCTGGGGTTCGTCCCAGCGGGCCGCGGAGGTCACCCGTGGGGCCAGTCGGCGCAGCAGTTCCCTGCCGGCGGCCGGTTCGGTGATCTCCAGGATCGCGTGGGTGCCGAAGTAGGGTTCGGGCCGGGCACGCAGCAAGGTCGCCTGGATGTCGTCGAGATCCAGGGTGGGGGGCCGGCGCAGGCGCCGGAAAGGTGAGGGCATGGTGCGCTGCCTCAGTTGAGTTCGGTCAGGAAGTTCTGCAGCGCGGCGTCCTGCCGCTTGAGCCGGTGGGCCTCCGCGACGGTGAGGTTGGGGTGCGAGACGAACCACGCCTCCGCCGGGACCTGGTACTTCACGATGAAGTCCTTCACGTCGGGCGACGTGATGCCGGGCCAGCCCTCGACGTTGCTGAACAGGTAGTCCATGAACTCGGGGATCTTGGTGGCGAAGTCGTCGATGTAGGGGTCCCACTCGCCGTCGAAGGCGGTCGCGAACAGCAGCTTGGTGTCGTTGTCGAGGAACACGAAGCGCATGTTGTGCAGCGTGCCGACCTGCCCGGCGCCCGCCAGGTTCCCACCGACCAGCTTGAAGAACTTCCGCAGCCGCGCGGCGCCATTCGGCTTCAGCGGCAGGATGGCCGTCAGCTCGGACACCTCGCCGCTCTTCGCCCCGACGCGACCGGCGGACGTGACGGCGTGCTCGGCCATCTCCTCCTTGTCGGCCAGCACCTCGGCTACGCGGAGCTTGAGCGCGATCTTCGCGTCCGCCAGCGCCGAGTCGACCTTCTCGCGGACGGCCTCGGGCAGCTTCTGGAACTTCGCATGCAGGTCTTTCTCACTCATGGCGCCTCTCCTCGACGTCGGACGCCCACCTGTCGGCCGGCGATGTGCAGGGGCCCAAACGAGCCGGATCGAATGCGAGACACGAAGGCATTGCTTCTGATTGTCTCCACATAACTGATTACATCATCAGCTCACTGGATCGGCTTGTCAACGCCACTCGTAACCGAGACCCCGGAACGGCGGGGGCGGCCGATGACAGAGGAGGTCGGCGGGACAGTCGTGTCCGAGGCCGGCTGGCGGTGGGCGCCACCGGCGTCCAGCATCCGGGGCCAGAGTCGCGTACCGGGAACAGACCCCGCCCGCCTCATCGCGCGCGTGCGGCGCATGGTCGTGAGAACCGGTTCAGTCGCGGCCGAAATACGACGGGTGCCGCTGTCAAACATGGGCGTCCGGCGAAACCGGCCTCGGTGGCCGGTTTCCAGCGCTGCGCGAGTCCCTGCCCGCCCGGGCATGTGCCTGGTGGGCAGACCAGTGGCGAGGCGGATCAACTGTGCTTTCGCGCACGCAGCTTGAGCACGGCGCGTATCAGCATGTGAGCAAGACGCCTTCCGCATCGCACAGTTTGGCTCAAACTACAACGCGTAGTATTTTAGCCAAAGACAGTAAACGATCTTGGCTGCGAAGGGTCGAGTTGTAGATCATATTACCGTCGGCCAGCCTGGGACGGGGAACCACTGCCCGACGTACGACCTCCGTGTCCCCTCTGGACTCGGGGGAAGCACGGAGGAAGGCTTGTCGTGGAACGTTATTTCGCCAACGAGTCCCACGAAGATCTGCGAAGGCAAGTGCGCGACTTCGCCGAGCGCGAAGTGCGGCCCCGGATAGCCGAGATGGAGGCCTCGCGCACCACAGCGCACCAACTGTCCCGCCTGATCGCCCGCCAGGGCTGGATCGGCGCGACCATCGACCGCGCCTACGGCGGGATGGGCGCCGGGCACCTGGCCAAGACCATCATCATCGAGGAACTCGCCCGTGTCAGCGGAGCGATGGGAGCGATGGTCCAAGCCAGCCAGTTGGGCGTCGCGAAGATCGTCCACTTCGGTAACGACGTTCAGAAGCGGACCTGGCTGCCGCCCATCGCCGCCGGCGATGTGCTGCCGACCATCGCGGTCACCGAGCCGCAGTCGGGCGGTCACGTCCTCGGCATGCAGTCCACCGCCGTCCGTGACGGCGACGGTTACCTCCTCAATGGCAGAAAAGTCTTCGTGGGCAACAGCCACGTGGGCGACCTGCACGGCGTCGTCGTCCGCACCGGCCCCGGATCCAAGGGACTGTCGGCCTTCCTCGTCGAGGCCGACCGCCCCGGCTTCTCGCTGGCCAAGCAGACGCCCGCCATGGGGCTGCACGGATTTTCCTTCGGCGAGCTCCAGTTCGACAACTGCTGGGTGCCAGCGGCGAACCGGCTCGGTGAGGAGGGCCAGGGCCTCGCCGTGGCCTACAGTTCCTCGATCCTGTACGGCAGAGCCAACCTCGCCGCGGTCAGTCTGGGCATTCACCAGGCCGTGTACGACGAGACCCGAGCCTTCTGCCTTGAGCGCGAGCGGTACGGCGCACCGCTCGGCGAGCTCAACAACGTCAAGATGAAGCTGGGCCTGATACATCACCGGCTCATGACCGCGCGGCTGGCCGCCTACCACGCCGTGCACCTGCTTGACCAGGGACTGCCGTGCGACGCGGAACTCATGAACGCGAAATACCTCAACTACGAGTCCGCAGTCGATTCGGCCCGCGACGCGATGAACATCCACGCCGCTGCGGGCCTCTTCACCGACCGCCCCGTCGAGCGTTTCCTGCGGGACGCGCAGCACATCTACGCGCCCGCCGGCACCTCCGACGTACAGCTGCTGCGCTTGGGCGAAGTGGCGCTCGGAACGGCCAAGGGCCAGTGGTCCGAGCGCCTGGCTCACCTGGTGCGGGCCGCGCCCCCGGAGCACCGCGATCAGGAGCAGCTGGCGACAGCCGGCCACGCGGTGTGAAACAGAAGGGAGTCACGGACACACTGCCGTGCCCGTGACTCCCGCATCTGGTTCAGACCCCTCCCGCAGAGCGCGGCTACCGCCCTTTCGTTCAGGGCCGGTTGCGGGCCTCCGTGCTGTGAATGCGGTCGACCAGTTGCTGCGCCATGAATTTGATGGTCTCGACGCCCCGCGACCCCCACTGCCGGGCTTCCGTGTCCACCACGCAGATCGTCCCGAGCGGCATGTCCGTGATGGGGTCGATGAGCGGTGTACCCAGATACGTGCGGATGCCCAGCTCGTTCACGACCGGATTCCCCGCGAACCTCGGATAGTCGAACACGTCCTCGAGGGGGAATGCCTTGCGCCGCAGAACGACGTGCGGGCAGAAGCCGTAATCCAGAGCCATCTCCCGGCCGACCTGGCCCTGCTGCTGCTGTGGCGCCAGCTCAACCGTGCGGTCGGTATCAGGGGTGTAGAGGCCGGCGAAGAATTGGCGGTGCTCGTCGATGAAGTTGACCATCGCATAGCGCGCACCCAGCTTATGGGCCAGATCCCGGGCGAAATGGTCGAACTCCGGGACGGGGCTGTCCCCTCGCAGGCCGAGCTCGCGCAGACGGGCGATCCGGGCCGGTGCCTCGCGGTCGTCGGCGTTCAGGCGCAGATGGCCGGTCGGGTCAGGTGAGAGGTCATCGGCTTCAGAGGGGGACATGGTGCTCCGTTCGACTGAGGGGGGCGGTTGTGTTGAGCGAGGTTCAGTGCAGCAGGTTGGGCTCTGCCACCGGCGTCCCGGGAGCGGAGGTGAGGATGTGCTGTACGAGTGCGATCAGCACGCTGGTCGCTGAGGCACACTGGCGCGCATCACACATCACGACGGGCACATGGGGCTTGAGGTCGATAGCCGCGCGGACTTCATCAGGTGTGTAGTGGTAGGCACCGTCGAATTCATTGACGGCGACTGTGAACGCGATGCCGCGCCGCTCAAAGAAGTCGACGGCGCCGAAGCAGTCCTCAAGCCTGCGGGTGTCGGTGAGGACCACCGCTCCGAGCGCGCCCTCGGAAAGTTCGTCCCACATGAACCAGAACCTCTCCTGCCCGGGCGTGCCGAACAGATAGAGGACGTGGTCCTTGTCGAGCGTGATGCGGCCGAAGTCCATGGCCACGGTCGTGGTCGACTTCTCCTCGACGCCGACCAAGCTGTCCGTGCCCGCGCTGGCCTGGGTCAGCCGCTCCTCGGTGCTCAGCGGCTCGATCTCGCTCACCGCTCCGACGAAGGTGGTCTTGCCGACCCCGAAGCCCCCTGCTATGAGGATCTTCAGGGCGGTGGGAAAGGGGTCAGAGCCGCTTTCGTAGGCCACGCAGCACCGCCTCCAGTGTCTCTCGATCGGTCAGGGCCGCCGACTCGATGGCACGAGGCGCCCGTGTGGTGAGCGCCTCGTGCTGCACGAGGTCGGCGAGAAGTACTTTGGTGACGACGGCCGGCAGCTTCATGTGAGCGGCCACCTCGGCCACCGAAATGGGACCGCCGCACAGGTCCAGGGCCTGCTCGTGTTCGGGCCCCAGATAGGTCTGCGGCCGCGCGCCGGTCGCGAGTACCAGCGTCAAAAGATCAAAATGCGTTGAGGGGCGGGTGCGCCCCTCGACAACGGTGTAGGGCCGGACCAGATGCCCGGCCTCATCGTCGACCCAGAGCGCGTCTGGCTCGTCCGTCATCCTCAAAGCCTGCCCTCGACCGGTGCACCCATAGGCTGACGGGCAGGCGTGGAGAGGAACGGGCGAACGGACTTCACGAGCATGCCCATCTCGTAGCCGAGCGTGCCGGGGTCGGTTTTCGGCCCGGCGAGCACGGCGAGCACGGCGCCGCTGCCGGCCGAGGACACGAAGAGCAATGCGGTAGTCAGCTCCACCACCACCTGGCGCACCTCGCCGCCGTCGGCGAAATGCTGGCCGACTCCGCGTCCGAGGGAGCTGAGCCCTGATGCCAGAGCGGCCAGGCGGTCTGCCGCGTTGTCGTCGAGACCCACGCCGTGTTCGGCCGTCGTTGAAGCGACGGCCCTTTTCAGGCCGTCGGAGGACAGCAGCAGTGCGTGCCGGGTCCCCGGCACCTTCACCAACAGGTTCTGCAGAAGCCAGTCAAGACGGTCGGCGTGGCCAGTACGGATATCGCTCACGGTGGCGTTCTCTTTCCTCGGGGTTAGTAGCGGTCGCTGTCGGCGGGACTACCGCTGGACGCGTCGTCGGCAAGGCCCCAGCCCTGCCGGAAGGCACCCAGTAGTCCCGGAGTGGGCTCCGCTTCCTGCTCGTCCCCCGTCGTGCGAGTTTTGGGCGTGTCCCGAAGCTCTGGCACCAGGTTTTCCTGTGCCCGGCGCTTGGGCAGTTGCGGCCGCCGATCGTTGGCACCGGCATCCGGGGAGTGAAGGTCATCCCGCGGTGTCACTGGCTCAGC
The DNA here is from genome assembly GCF_018614035.1 of Streptomyces sp. ISL-96. Lineage (GTDB taxonomy): Bacteria > Actinomycetota > Actinomycetes > Streptomycetales > Streptomycetaceae > Streptomyces. The sequence continues at coordinate 27,747 of NZ_JAGGPA010000086.1, read as the reverse complement.
AGCCCGGTAGTGCTGCGGCGGTGTGGGCGGCCGGCCCCACGCGGCGGCCTGCGGCTGTAGCTGTGGCTGCGGCTGTGAAGTCACTTGCTGAGCGGCCACAGGCTGGGCTGCCGGCGGGCCCTGGGCGGCAGGGTTCTGTACCGACGCCGCGGGGGCGTGCTGGGGCATCTCGGCCCCCTGCTGCGGCGCGGCGACGGACTCCTCACCCAGCAGGCGGTGCGGGAGCACCAGGACGGCCTGCACTCCGCCGTAAATGTTGGTTTGCAGTGTTACCGGGATGCTGTGCCGACGGGCCAGCGCGGAAACCACGAACAGACCGATACGGCCGTCGGCGAGCAACTTGCCGACGTCGATGTGATCGGGGTCGGCAAGGAGCTCATTGAGCCGGGCCTGGTCCTCGACGGGAATGCCCAGACCGCGGTCCTCAACCTCTACGGCCAGGCCGGCCGTGACGATTCGGGAGCGCAGCAGCACCTGGGTGTGGGGGTCGGAGAACACGGTGGCGTTCTCGATCAGTTCGGCCAGCAAGTGAACGACGTCGGCGACGGCGTGGCCTTGCAGCGTCCCCTCGATCGGCGGCACAAGCTTTACCCGGGAGTACTGCTCCACCTCGGCGATGGCCGAACGCAGCACTTCATTCAGCGCCACCGGGCGGGTCCACTGCCGACGGGAGACGGTGCCGCCGAGCACCGCGACATTCTCCGCGTGCCGGCGGGTGCGAGTGGCCAAGTGGTCCACAAAGAAGATGCGCTTGAGGAGTTCGGGGTCTTCGACCTCACGCTCGAGATCGTCGAGCTCTTTGATCTGGCGGTGTACGAGGGACTGCAGCCGCCTCGCAAGGTTGACGAAGACCTCGACCTTCGCCCGGTTTCCCTCCGGGGTCGGCCTGGCAGGCTTGGCAGTGGACGCGGCGGTGTGCGCGGCAGGACGGGCCGCCTGTATGAGGGCCGCACCGGCCTGCCACTGGCCGAGCTGAATCGCGTACTCGACACGGCCGAGCGCATCGCCTTCAGCCGGCGCCTCATGAGGGAACGGAGGCGGCTCGAGCCGCTCACCGTCTTTCAGCCGGCGCAGCAGGGCCTGCAGGTGCAACTCTCCGCCGGCAGCGGTGCGGTACAGCCGCGCGTACCGCTGCGCCCGCCTCTGGGCCTCGGAATTGGACGCGACCACGGCGCCGCCCAGGAAACTGCAGCCGAGAACCGTGGCGGCAGCCAGAACGCCCCAAGTGGTGGCGTCGGCAGTGCCCTCCTGAGAGAGCAGGACGAATACGACGGTGGCAGCCGAGACCACCGCCATACCTGCCACGGGGATGACGGCGAGCCGCATCAATATGGAGCGCGAGCGGGAGTCCGGGGCAGACTCCTGCGCCGACGTTCTGCCGTGCCTCTTCCGTGGCCGCGTCGGGGGCGCGGGGATCGGCCGACTGGGTTCCGGGCGCGCTGAATAAGTTGGGGGTTCAGACATCGGAGTCCTCTCGGTCAGCCTCGGAACAGTGGGGGATGCGCCGCAGGCCAACCGTCAACACGGGGGAACCATCGGACAGTTAATGGCATCGGTACCCTACGACACCCTCATCCAGGTGACGCAATCACTCCGGGGCCCCCGTCCGCCTCGAAACACACGTGCGAAAGCAGGCCGCAACTGGCCTTTCCCGGCGGCCACCTTGGCCACGGCCCAGCGACAACGCCGAGCCGTGTATGTGTCGCCGGCAGTAGCGCCTGAGTCCCACTGGCCGAGTGTGGCGGATCTTCCTGCACCCGGCACAGCGCACGCGACCGAGCGCACGCGACCGAGCGCAAGACCCCCTGCAAGGGGCTCTGTCCGCGTCACCTCGGAGGCGCCCAGCCGCCGGCCAGGGCCGACCTCCGGAACATCGACAAGCCTCCTTGCTGACGTGGGCCCTCAGAGCATCGCCGTGACCTCGCAGATGCCCGAACGCCAGATGTTGGACTTGAACACTTCACGCAGGTCAAGGGCTTTCTCCGCAGCGTACAACGATTCGCATACCCCCTCGGCTCGCCGGTCATGCCAGGCCCTCGCCCTGGCGCTCGGCGTGCCTACCGGGGGCGAGCGGGGGCACCCTGGAGACATGGCCCGAGCCAACGAACAGGTCGAGGCGCTGCTCCAGGAGTACGCCGACCTCATCGCGATCCGGGGCGGGGAGGCATTCAAGGCGCGCGCGTACGAAAAGGCCGCCCGCGCCGTCGGGGGCTACCCGGAGGATGTCTCGAAACTCGACGCCGAGGGGCTGCGCGAAATCCCGAACGTCGGCAGGTCCGTCGCTGACAAGATCATGGAGTATCTGCGGACCGGCCGTATGTCCGTCGTCGAGGAGGCCCGGGCGTCCGTGCCGGCCGGAGTGCGCGAGCTGACAACGATTCCGGGACTCGGGCCCCGCAAGGCCATGGTCCTGTACGAGGAGCTCAAAGTCGCCTCCGTCGACCAGCTGCTCGACGCGATTCACAAGGAACGGCTGCGCGATCTGAAGGGCTTCGGAGAGCGGACCGAGAGCAACATCCTGCACGGCATCTCGGTGCTGCAGAAGGCCGGTGAGGGCCGGATCCTCGTCAGCGCCGCCATGGACGTCGCCGAACAACTCGTCGCCGAGCTGTCGGACATCCGCGGCTGCGTCCGGTGCTCGTACGCCGGGTCCCTGCGTCGTATGAAGGAGACCATCGGGGACGTCGACATCCTGGTGGCGGCACGCCGGTCGGCCCCGTTCATGGACGCCCTCGCCGCCCTTCCGCACACGGCGGAGGTCATCGCACACGGGGAGAAGAAGACTTCCGTGCGCACCACCACGGGACTTCAGGTGGACCTACGGGTCCTTCCTCCGTCCTCCTGGGGCGCGGGGCTGCAGTACTTCACCGGCTCCAAGGCGCACAACATCCGCACGCGCGAAATCGCGGTGCGTCAAGGCCTCAAGCTGTCCGAGTACGGGCTCTTCGACGCCGAGAGCGGCGAGAGCATCACCTCCGAGACGGAGGAGGAGATCTACGCAAGGCTCGGACTGCCCTGGATACCGCCGACGCTGCGCGAGGACCGCGGGGAGATCGCGGCCGGGCTGCGCGGGGAACTCCCGGACCTCGTGACGGAGCAGGACATCCGCGGCGATCTGCACACCCACACCGACTTCACCGACGGGCTGGCCCCGCTGGAGGACATGGTCGCCGCCGCTGCCGCCCGAGGTTATGCGTACTACGCCGTCACCGACCACGCCCCCAACCTGTACATGCAGCGCATGACCGACGAGAAGATCCTCGCCCAGCGCGAGCGGGTCCGCGCACTCGACGGCGCACACCACAAGATGCGGCTGCTGCACGGCACGGAACTCAACGTCGGCCCGGACGGCACCCTGGACTGGCCCGACGAGTTCCTCGCGGATTTCGACATCTGTGTGGCCTCGGTCCACTCCCACTTCAACCAGAGCAAGAAGGAACTCACCCGCCGTCTCATCCGCGCCTGCGAGAACCCGCACGTCGCCGTCATCGGCCATCCCACGACCCGCCGGATCGGCAAACGCCCGGGCATCGACGCCGACTTCGACGCGGTCTTCAAGGCCTGCGCGCGGGCGGGCACCGCTCTGGAGATCAATGCGCATCCCGAGCGGCTCGACCTGTGCGACGAGGACATCCTGCGCGCGAAACGGTACGGCGTGAAGTTCGCCGTGAACTCCGACGCACACGCCATCACGCATCTGCCGTACCTGCGCTACGGGGTGGCGACGGCGCAGCGTGGCTGGCTGACGACGGAAGACGTCATCAACACGTGGCCGCTGACGAAGCTGCGCAGGTTCCTGGCCAAAAAGGGCGCCTGACGCTGTCGGCCGCGGTCACTTCGAAGGTTCATCGCTGTCGGGATGCCGAAGGCAAGAAGCGACGACCACCAAGGGCCATAGGGACTGAAGGCATGTCACAAGGCGTTCAGCGACACCAGGGACACCGTGATGGTGGATTTCGATCAGGAGCCAGCCCGCACCGACGCCCATCAGAGCGGTCGCCACCATGGAAGGCACGGGCCGTAGTCCCCGTGGCGCAGGGACCCCCCACTGCTAGGCGCCGGAAGCAGAGTCACCACGAACGCCGCCACTCCACCGCCGCCCAGCGCCAGACGTCCGGCGAGCGCAGCCGGGCGCAGCCCCCAGGCGGTAAGCAGGTGGCAGACACCCAGGGCGAGGAACGCTCCGGTCATCACCCAGAATCCCGCAGCCCCGTAGGCCCCCAGGACGCTGATCGTCTGAGTGGCGGGATCGTAGGCGGCTCCTTCCAGCAGTGCCGCGATCGTCCAGCCTCCGGCCAACAGGACAGGGGCACATCCCGACGAAATCAGGGCCCACCTGGGAACAGATCGCATCAGGCCACCGTAAAGCGCTCAATCATTCCTCCGCCACGCACACGCAGGCGGGTCGAATCCGAATGGCCTACACCTCGCCCTAGGAGCTTTCCGCCTGCGCCTTGCTGCGCTTGGTGAGGACCCCGGCCGCCGCGAGCGCGCTGACGGCGAAGGCCAGTGCCACGGTCCACTGCTGGTCGAACCGGTGCCCCGTGGCGTGGTCCAGCGAATAGCGGCCGGCTCCGGTGAGGCCGATGGCGGCCGCGGTGAAGCCGAGGAACGCGGGGTACTCGTACCCGCCCGACTGGGCGAAGAACCCGGCGGGCGCGTGTACGGCGACGGCGCCGGCCATGGCTCCGGCCGCCGCCGCGCCGGCTGCGGGCGTGGCGAGCCCGAGGGCCAGGAACACCCCGCCGCCCGCCTCGCCGAGCCCGGCCGCGACGGCGCTCTGCCGGCCGGGGCTGAAGCCCATGTGCTCCATGGCCTTCGCGGTCCCCTCCACGCCTCCGCCGCCGAACCAGCCCAGCAGCTTCTGCGTGCCGTGCGCCGCCAGTACGGTGCCGGTGCCCACGCGCAGTACGAGCAGGCCGAGGTCGCGTCGGTTGAGGTGAGCCATGGGTCTCTCCCAGCGTGAAGGGGTCGCGTCTACGCCTCTACTTTCGTTACGAACCACACCTTCCGCACCATTTCGGCTCCGGTATCAGCGAGGCAGCAGCTGAAGGCGTGGTGAAGCCGCCGAGCATGCCGTACGAACGTGCCTTGATCCGGCCGCCGCGAGTTGCCAGAGCGTAATGGTGTCCATGCCAGGAGCCGACGCTACCGCCCGTGCCCGCTGTGACACTGTGCGGCTCCGCCGCGTGCGGACACACCCGCAGGCCAGGTGCGGGATACCTCCCCCGCGCCGTGCCTCGGACACCGGGCGGGGGGTGACAAGGGTTTTCCCCGTATCGGGTTCATCTCGCCGTTCCCTACTGTCTGCCGCACCGGCGAATCCCGTCTCCTGACCGTTGGCTGTCAGGTGCATGTAAACGGTGGGGTACGCCGGGGACGGCCTTGGTCAGAGGCCGTAGCGCCGGCGGCGGCGCACGGGCTCACCCCAGCCCAGGAATCGCGAACCCGTGGCCCCCACGCCACTCGCGGTTCTCGCGCCGCCCGCCCGCGCTCCGCACGTACGTCATGAAAGGGAACACCTTGAACGGTTCCAGGCGGAGACTCATATCCGTCGTGGCCGCGACCGCCACGATCGCCGGCGTCGTAGCCACCTCCACCGTGGCGTCCGCCGCCGCCGCGGGCCCCTCCCCGAAGCCGGCTCCGGCTCCGGCTCCGGCTTCCCAGGCCATGACCACGCTGCCGACCGCGCCGGTCGAGAAGGTCATCGTCACCTACAAGTCCAAGGCCGCCGAGGCCGGTTCCAACACCGCAGCCAAGAAGGACGCGGCCGCCAAGGGCGAGGAGACCGGCGAGAGCCTGTCGTTCGAGCGCCGCCTGGCCGGCGGCGCCGCACTCGTCGACCTGGGCGGCGAGGCCTCCAAGAAGGACCTCACCGAGGTCATGGACGCCTTCCGCGCCGACTCGTCGGTCGCGTCCGTCGAGGCCGACATCCGCGCGTACGCGATGGCGGTCACCCCGAACGACACCGACTACAGCAAGCAGTGGGACCTGTTCGAGGCCACGGGCGGCATGAACGTCCCCGGCGCCTGGGACAAGACGACCGGCAGCGGCGTCACCGTCGCCGTCATCGACACCGGTCACGCCGCCCACTCGGACCTGGCCGGCAACGTCGTCGCCGGGTACGACTTCATCTCCTCCTCCGCGGACGCCCGCGACGGCAACGGCCGTGACAGCGACGCCAAGGACGAGGGCGACTGGAACGCCACCGACGGCGAGTGCGGCACCGGTTCCCGTGCCAGCAACTCCTCCTGGCACGGCACGCACGTCGCGGGCACCATCGGCGCCACGACCCACAACACCAAGGGCATCGCGGGCATCGCGTACAGCTCGAAGATCCAGCCCGTGCGCGTGCTCGGCAAGTGCGGCGGCTCCTCGGCGGACATCGCCGACGCCATCACCTGGGCGTCCGGCGGCACCGTCCCGGGCGTCGCGGCGAACGCGACCCCGGCCAAGGTCATCAACCTGAGCCTCGGCGGCGCCAGCTCCACCTGCCCGAGCGTCTACCAGACCGCCATCAACGGCGCCGTCTCGCGCGGCACCACCGTGGTCGTCGCGGCGGGCAACAGCAACGCCAACGCCTCCGGCTTCACGCCCGCCAACTGCTCCGGCGTCATCAACGTGGCGTCCACCAGCCGTGAGGGCAACCGCTCGTACTACTCGAACTACGGCACCATCATCGACGTCTCCGCGCCCGGCGGCGAGACCCGTCGCGCCACGGACACGCCCGGTACCGTCACCACCCCCGAGAACGGCATCCTCTCCACGCTGAACTCCGGTACGACGATCCAGTCCACCGAGAACTACAAGCCCTACCAGGGCACATCGATGGCCGCCCCGCACATCGCCGGGCTCGCCGCCCTGCTGAAGTCGGCCAAGAGCACGCTCACCCCCGCCGACATCGAGTCCGCGATCAAGGCCAACGCCCGTCCGCTGCCCGGCACCTGCACCGGCGGCTGCGGCTCCGGCATCGCCGACACGACGAAGACCGTGAACGCCGTCACCGGCACCACCACCCCCGGTGCCACCTTCACCAATGCCGCGAACGTGACGATCAGCGACAACACCACCGTCGCGTCCTCGATCGCCGTGACCGGCCGCACCGGCAACGCCCCCGCCGCCCTCAAGGTCGACGTGGACATCAAGCACACCTGGCGCGGTGACCTGGTCGTCGACCTGGTCGCCCCCGACGGCACCGTGCGCAACCTGAAGCCCTCGTCGTCCTCGGACAGCGCCGACAACGTCCTCGCGACGTACACGGTCGACGCGTCGAGCGAGGTCGCCAACGGCACCTGGAGGCTTCAGGTCCGTGACGTGGCTTCGGGTGACACCGGCTACATCGACAGCTGGAGTCTCACCTTCTGAGACGCCCGCGGAACTGCATAACCGCTGGTCAAGGGCGCGTCCACGGCTTCCGCCGCGGGCGCGCCCCGTCGCACGCCCGTCCGAATGCCGGACGCCGGGCCTGGACTGCGGGTGCCGACTTCGTATTCTCTGCTCGCACGGGCAGAGGGCTCGCGCGCACCGGAAGGTGGTGAGGGTTCGTGACGTCGGCCGTGTACCGCGCCGCGCCGGTCGGGCGCACGGAACTCCTCGCGCGGCTCGAACGGGTCCTGCACACCCGCGGCCGCGCCCTGCTCACCGGCCCCGCCGGAGTCGGCAAGACCGAACTCGCCCTCGCCGTCGCCGCCCGCGCCGAGTCCCGCGGCGAGACCGTCATCTGGCTCGCCACACTCCCCGCCGACCGCGACATACCCGGCGCGGCCGCCGCCGCCCTCGTCGCCTCCGTGGCAGCGTCCATGTCCTGGCCCGCCCCCGGCACGGCCCACGGCGGACCCGATGGACCGGGCGGCTCCGGCAGCCCGGGAACGTACGACATCCTCGACGGGCTGCCGGGCCCGCAGCGCACCGCCGTCGCCATGCTGTGCCGCGAGGCGCTCATCCCCGACGGCGGCTGGGACCCCATCGCCCTGCGGCTCGGCCTCGCCCAGATCCTGCGCGTTCTCGCCGCGCGCGGCACCGTCCTGCTGGCGGTCGACGGCGTGCAGCGCATCGACGACACCAGCGCCGACCTGCTGCGTTTCGCCCTGCATCTGGCTCCGTCCGCGCTGCGGGTGATCGCCGTCGAGACCCCGTCGGCGTACGGCTCCGAGGCGCCCCCTCACAGGGGTACGCCGCGGCCGGACCCGGCGGGCCCGGAGCCGCTGTGGGTGCCCTCCGAGGCCGACGTCCTGTTCGTACCGCCGCTCCAGGCCGACGAGATCGCCGAACTCCTCATCCATCACCGGCTGCCGTCCCGGATGGCCGGCCGCATCCACAAGGCCAGCGGCGGCAACCCGCGCCTCGCGCTCGCCGTCGGCCGTTCCCTCGCCGACGCGCGGACTCCGGTGCACCACGCCGAGGCGCTGTCGCTGTCCGGGCGGGCCCGCGACCTCGCCCGCCAGCTCCTGGGCGCCGCCTCCCCCGACGTACGCTCCACGCTCCTGCTGGCGGCGCTGGCGCTGCGTCCGACGGCCTCGCTGATACGCCGCGCCGGCCGCCCCACCGCCGAGGCCGATCTCGCCGCCGCCGAGCGGGCGAACCTGGTCTCCCTCGACGAGGACGGGACAGTCGGCTTCACGGCCGGCCTGCTGCCGTCGACGCTCGTGCACGACGCCTGCTGGACCGAGCGCAGCGCCGGTCACGCGGCGCTCGCCAGGGTCGTGGACGATCCCGTCGAGGCGGTACGCCACCGGGCCCTGGCCACCGACATCCCCGACGAGAAGCTGGCCACCGAGGTCGCCGCGTCCGCCGAGATCGCGCGGCGCCGCGGCAACAGCGCCCTGGCCGCCGAACTCGCCCTCCTCGCGGCCGAGTCCACCCCCGTCCAGCAAGGCGCCGAGCGCATCGCCCGGCTCGTCGACGCCGCCGAGGAGGCGGCCCGTGCCGCCCGAGCCGACCTGGCCATGCGCGCGGCCACCGATCTGCTGGCCAGGGACGCCGCCCCGGCCGACCGCGTCCGCGCGCGGCTCGCGGTGCTGGACACCGCGGGCCAGGGCCTGTGCAACCTCGACGAGCTGTACGTCCACGCCATGGAGGACTCCGAGGGCGACACGGCGCTGCGCGCGGCCGTCCAGCTCCGGCTCGCGGTGAAGTACGTCCTGGCCGACGGCGATCCCGTACGCTCGCGGGCCGCCGCCGTGGAGTCCGCCGCGCTCGCCGGCTCGGTCGGCGACCGCAGGACCGCGGCCAGGGCGCTGACCGTACAGGCGCGCATGGACCGGGTCCTCGGCTCGCCGGACGCGGAGCGGGTCCTGGCCGAGGCGCGCGCCCTGGAGGTGTTCGAGCGCCCGCTCGGCATCCGTAACGCCGCCCAGATACTGACGATCCGCCACGCGATGTTCGACGGCCGGCTCACCGACGCCCGCGACCAGCTCAACGCCCTGCTGCCGCTGGTCGAGCGCCGCGGCCCGGTGGAGGACTCCATCGAGCTGCTCAGTACGCTCGCGGAGATCGAGGCCCGGCAGGGGCAGTGCGCCGCCGCGCTCGCGCACGCCGGCCGTTCGCTCGCCCTGACGCTGGAAGCCGGCCTCTCCCCCGGCCCCGCCTGGTACGCCCTGGCCCTCGCGGAGACCGCGGGAGGCAGCTTCGGGCGCGCCGCGAGCTACGCCCGGCGCAGTGTCAGGGCCTCCGAGGAGGAGGGCGACCACGTCTTCCTCTCTCGCAGCCTGTACGCGCTGGGCCGCGTCCAGCTGATCAACGGCGACGTGGCGTCGGCCCTGGAGAGCCTGCGCCGGGTCCAGGCCGACGAGCGCGCCCAGTCGACCGTCGACCCGTCCATGCTGCGCTGGCACGAGGAGCTGGCCGAGGCGCTGCTGGCGAACGACGCCCCGGAGGAGGCAGCGGCCCTGCTCGAGGACGTGCGGCCGGTCGCCGAACGCCTCGGCCGTACCACGGTGCTCCTCGGCTGCGACCGGGCGTACGCGCTGTACCTGGCGGCGAGCGGGAAGTCGGCCGAGGCCGCGGATCTGTTGTCCCGCACGGCGGACAGTTTCGCCGTGGCCGGCCTGCCGCTGGAGCGCGGCCGGGCGCTGATCGCGCTCGCCCGCGTGGAGCGCCGCCGCCGCAGGCGGTCCGCCGCCCAGAGCGCCCTGCACGCCGCGGCCGTGGTCTTCGAACGGGCGGGCGCGGTTCCGTGGCTCGGCCTGACCACGGAGACCTCGTCCCGTACGGCCGAACCCGCCCCGGCCGGCGGCGACACCCTCGCGTCGCTCACGGACGCGGAACTGCGCCTCGCCCAGCTGGTCGGCCAGGGCGCCAGCAACCAGGAGGCGGCGGCGAAGCTGTACCTGAGCGTGAAGACGGTCGAGGCCCGGCTGACCCGCATCTACCAGAAGCTGGACGTCCGCTCGCGCGCCCAGCTGGCGACCGCCCTGAGCGCCTGGCCCGGCCACCGGCCGGCGCAGGCTGCGACGGAAAACCCCGCCGCCGGCTGACTGGGCCGCTCGCGGCGCGCGAAGATGCGCGGCACCGCAACGGGGGAGCATCCTTGGCTATGTGACCTGGTACGGCGCGGCCGGGCCCGCACCGCCGCGAAAAAGCGGCGCAACGGCGGAAAAGTCGGGAAAGACCGGAAAACCGAACAGCAACGGCCGGGTTCCGGACGAACTGGCCCTGGTGCTCGCCCAAGCCGCGGTAAACGCGATCGAGTCGGCCGGCGGATACGCCGGCGGCGTCTACTTGCGCTCCCGGACGCCGGAGCTGCTGCGGATGGCCGTACTCGCCGGGCTTCCGGGACCGCTGTTCCGCCCCTGGTGGCGCATGCACGTGAACCGCCCGTTCCCGGTCGCGGAGGCCCACCGCTCGGGCCAGGCCGTCCATCTCGCCGACGCCGAGGAGGCCATGCGCCGGTTTCCGCAGCTCATGGCCGGTCTGCCGTTCCCGTTCGGTTCGCTGTACGTGCCCGTGGCGGAGGGCGGCGAGAAGTTCGGGGTCCTTGTGGTGCTGCGCGCGGCCACGCCGGGGGTCCCCGTCGAACACACCGACCGCCGCCGGCTGCACCACGCCGCGGACCGGCTCGCCGCCGCCCTCGCCGAGATGAGCGCGCGGGGTGCCGGCGTCGAGTGGGACGGCGAGCCGGTGTGCGTCCAGCTGCCCTCGGTCACCACGCCGCCCGTACGCATCGGCCGCTTCGACTGGGACCTCGCCGACGGCGCCGTGAACGCCGACGACGAAATGTGCGCCATCCTCGGCACCTCCCCCGCGGCGTTTCCCGGCACCATCGACGCACTGGCGGCGCGGTTGGCGCCGGAGGACTCGTACGGACTGTGGACCGTGGCCGGCCAGGCCGTGAAGTCCGGCGGTCCCGCGGCGCGCAGGATGCGGCTGCGCGGCCCGGACGGACGCACGCACCTGCTTGAGATCTCGGCCCGCGCGCGCCCGCCCGGTGACGGCCCGAGGGGTCACCTGACCGGTTTCGTCGTGGACTTCGGCACCGGGCCGATCGTCGCGGAGGCGACCGACCGGCTGCCGCGCGCCATTCTTTCGCTCGACCGGCTCGGGCGGATCACCTATATGAACCAGAGCGCGGAGACGCTGCTCGGGCAGGCACGTTCCCACCTGGTCGGCAAGGTCCTGTGGGAAGCCCTGCCGTGGTTGTGGCACCCGGCGTACGAGGAGCATTTCCGGGCCGCGCTGCTCTCCCCCGAAGCCGTCCATTTCACGGCTCGCCGCCCCCAGGGCCGGGAGGAATGGCTGGCGGTCTCCCTCTACCCCGGCCACGACGGCCTGACGGCCACGCTCGCCGGTGCGGAGGATCCGGCGTACGCACCGGCTTCCGTCACCAAGCCGGGCGCGGGACTCGGCTCCCCGGCCGACCGGGCGTCGGCGCTGTACCGTCCGGTCGCCCTGGCCATCGCGCTGACGGAGGCCGTCACGGCGCGCCAGGTGTCCGCCGTCGTCACGGACGAGCTGCTGCCCGCCTTCGGCGGCCGCCAGCTGGCGATCTACCTGCTGAACGAGCGGCACCTCTACCTGGCCTGGGAGACCGGTTTCCCGAAGGGCTTCCTCGACCGCTTCGACGGCGTGGCCCTCGACGCCAGACTGCCCGGCGTCGAGACGCTCACCTCGGGCCGCCCCCTGTTCTTCGAGTCCATGGAGCACCTGGCCGCCGCCTACCCCGGCATCCCGATGGACGCGCATGTCGGCGCCAGGGCCTTCCTGCCGCTGATCGCCTCGGGACGCCCCGTCGGCTCCTGCATCCTCGGCTTCGACCAGCCGCGCGGCTTCAGCCCCGAAGAGCGCACCGTCCTCACCGCCCTGGCCGGTCTCATCGCGCAGGCGCTCCAGAGAGCGCAGCGTTACGACACCGAGGCCGCCCTCGCCCGCGGCCTGCAGAACGCGCTGCTGCCGCACCGGCTGCCCGTGGTCGAGAACGTCGACACCGTGGCCCGGTACCTGCCGGGCACCCAGGGCATGGATGTCGGCGGCGACTGGTACGACGTCGTCGACACGGGGCGGGGGATGGCCCTGGTGGTGGGCGACGTACAGGGACACGGCGTCGCGGCGGCGGCCACGATGGGCCAGCTGCGCAGCGCCGTACGCGCCTTCGCTCTCGCCGGACAGGACCCGCAGGAGGTCATGCGCGACACCAACCGCCTGCTCATCGACATCGATCCGGGCCAGTTCGCCAGCTGCTGCTACATCGTCCTCGATCCGGCGTCCGGCTCCGCGCAGGCGGTACGGGCCGGGCACCCGCAGCCGCTGCTGCGCCACCCCGACGGAAGGACGGAGGTCCTGGACCTGGACGGCGGGGTCGTACTCGGCGTCGACGACGAGGCGTCGTACCCCGTCACCGAGCTGTTGCTTTCGCCGGGCGCCGTCCTGGCGCTGTTCACCGACGGCCTGGTCGAGCAGCCGGGCATCGACATCGACCGGGGCATCGAGCGGCTGCGCGCGACATTCGCCGACACCGGTTCTTCCTCTCTCGCCGAGACGGCGGACCGTCTGATCCGGGAGGCCAGACAGGCCGCCGACCGGCCCGACGACATTGCGCTTCTGCTCGCCGCCCGCTGGGCGGAACCGACAAGGCAGGTGCCATGAGCGCGGTAAACACAGCTGGGGACGGCGACTTCCGCGGCCCCCTCGATGTCTCCAGAGCGGCCACGGCCGTGCTGGACCCCGACGACGTGGTCGTCGGCTGGAGTCCGGCGGCGCAGAAGCTGCTGGGATACGCGGCGCATGAGGTGATCGGACGTCCCGTGAGCACCTTGCTGGTCGACGGTACGGAGGCGAGTCGCACGGCCGCCGACCTGCCGGGCACGGAGCCGCCGGGCGCTCCCCACCCCCGCCGCCACGTGCTGCGCATGCGTCACCGCGACGGCCGCGTCGTCCGCGTGGCCACGGCCATGCTCGCGCTGTCTCCCGCGGGCACCGGTCCCGCCCGGCTGCTCGCGGTGGCCGACGCCGAGGAGACGGAGCAGTGGGAAGCGTTGCAGGCGATGCTGCGGGGCCTGGCCACCCAGTCACCCGTGGGCCTGGTGATCTACGACACGGACCTGCGCGTGGTGTGGGCGAATGTCGCGCTCTACCGGGAGATGGGGACCTCGGAGTACGCCGGGCTGGGCCCGGACGAGATGGTGGCCGACGGCGAGATCCTGTCCGACCGGTACCCGCCGACTCTTGAGGAGACGATGCGGCAGGTCATGGCCACGGGCGAGCCTGTCATCGAGCTCCATTACCGCGGCCGCCCGCCCGTGGATCCGGAGCGCGACCACGTCTGGTCGTGTTCCTACTACTGGCTGCGGGACGCCGCCGGAGCCTCGCTGGGGGTGTGCGAGGAGACGATGGACGTCACCGACCGCTACCTCGCGCAGCAGCGGCTGGATCTCCTGGTACGGGCCGGCGGGCAGGTGGGCACGACCCTGAACATGGCCCGCACGGCGCAGGAACTCTCGGCGGTCACCGTCCCGCAGTTCGCCGACGAGGTCACGGTCGACCTCCTGGAGGCCGTACTGGAGGGCAACCAGCCCACCAGGGGAACCGAGCCCGCGGGCGACATGATCCGCGTGTGGGGACCGGGATACGACGCGAGCACCCGGGAACCCCCCGCCGGACGGCAGCGGATCGGCTACGCCCCGGACTCGCCCCAGGCACGCAGCCTGGCCTCCGGCCGGTCGGTGCAGGAACGCCCGGGCCACACGGAGGCCGCCGATGGGCAGCCGGAGCCGCGCGCGCTGCTCGTGGTGCCGCTGCGCGCCGAAGGCGGCACGCTGGGCGTGGTCACGTTCGCGTGGGACCGCCGCCGCGACCCGTTCGACGCGGGTGAGCTGGCCGTGGCGGACGAGCTCGTCGCACGTACCGCCATGAGCATCGACAACGCCCGCCGCTACACCCGCGAGCGCACCGCGGCCCTCATGCTGCAGCGCAGCCTGCTGCCCCAGAAGCTCCCGCAGCTGACCGCCGTCGAGCTGGCCCACCGCTACCTGCCCGCGGACAACAAGGCCGGTGTCGGCGGCGACTGGTTCGACGTCATCGCCCTGTCGGGCACGCGGGTGGGCCTGGTCGTGGGAGACGTGGTCGGTCACGGGCTGCGCGCCGCGGCCACCATGGGGCGCCTGCGCACGAGCGTACGGGCGTTCGCCAGGCTGGACTTCGCGCCCGACGAACTCCTCGCCCGCCTGGACGACCTGGTCACGCAGGCGGCCAACGAGGGGGCCATCCGCATCGACGGCGAGGAGATGCCCCACGACGAAGCGCTGGGCGTGACCTGCCTGTACGCCGTGTACGACCCGGTGTCGGGCCTGTGCCGCATGGCCGGGGCCGGCCACCCACCGCCCGCCGTCGTCGACCCCGCGACCGGCTCCGTCACCTTCCCCGACCTGCCGGCGGGGCCGCCGCTCGGTCTCGGCGGCCTGCCCTTCGAGACGACGGAACTGAAACTGCCGGAAGGCAGCATCCTCGCCCTGTTCACCGACGGCCTCGTCCAGAACCGCGAGCGGGACCTCGACGACCAGCTCGACGCGCTCTGCTCCGTCCTCACCGAACACCGGCAGCCGCTGGACGAGCTGTGCGACCGGACGATCGAGACGCTGCTGCCGGGCGCCGTGGACGACGACGTCGCGCTGCTTCTTCTCCGTACGCACAAGCTCGACCGCCACCAGGTGGCCGTATGGGACCTGACCCCCGATCCCGAGACTGTCAGCTTCGCCCGGGCCGCCGCCACCAAGAAGACCGGGGAGTGGGGACTGGAAGAGCTCTCGTTCACCACCGAACTGGTGGTCAGCGAACTCGTCACCAACGCCATGCGCCACGCCCCCGCAGGCCCCATCCAGCTACGGCTCATCCGCGACCAGACCCTGATCTGCGAGGTCTCCGACACGGGTCACACCTCACCGCACCTGCGCCACGCCGGCAGCGACGACGAAGGAGGCCGCGGCCTGTTCCTCGTCGCGCAGATGACGCAGCAGTGGGGCACGCGCTACACACCGACCGGGAAAACCATCTGGGCCGAGCTGCCGCTCGTACTGGACGAAAGCGCCTTCGGGTTCTAATCCGTCCGGATTGTCTGCCATTTGGCACCGGAAAAACCGAAAAGGCCGTATCGGAATTCTCCGACACGGCCTTCGACCCGCGTAAACGCTGGTCGGGACGACAGGATTTGAACCTGCGACCCCTTGACCCCCAGTCAAGTGCGCTACCAAGCTGCGCCACGTCCCGGTGCCCGCCTGACCTGGGGTTTCCCCTGGATCAGCGCGCAACAGAACAATACCCCACTCTGTGAGTGGTCCCGACTGCCACCGGTGCTCCAACGCCTGTTCCGGGCGGGTCGGGTGGGCGCCTACCGGAACGGGCCACAATGGGCGGGTGGACGAAATGGAGCAGGCCAGGAGGGACCGCGACGCCGAGGGGCGGGCGCGCAACGCGCGACCGCGCGACGGGCTCGGACGGCCGCTGCCGTACGGGGCCGAGGGCGTGGCCCGGCAGCCCGAGGGGGTGGAGCGCACCGGGGACGAGACGGTGCGCGAGGCACAGCGGCTGCTCGACGCCGGTATGCCGTTCCACGCGCACGAGGTCTTCGAGGACGCCTGGAAGTCGGGCCCCGAAGCGGAACGCGCCCTCTGGCGCGGCCTCGCCCAGCTCGCCGTCGGCCTCACGCACGCGGCCCGGGGCAACAGGAACGGCGGTGCGACGCTACTGCGGCGCGGCGCCGCCGGAATCGCCGCGTACGCAGATTCACGCCCGTACGGTCTCGGCATCACCGGACTCACCGCGTGGGCGCGCGAGCTGGCCGAGCGTGTCGAGCGGGAGGCGGAGCCCGTATCGGCTGCCGGGAACGCTCCGCGCCTGCGCGGGCGAGTGTCGGACGGATCCGATGCGGCAGACTCACGCCCGTGAAAAAGATCTATGTCATAGGCATCGGCGCGGGCGACCCGGACCATCTGACGATCCAGGCCGTCAAAGCGCTCAACAGGGTGGACGTGTTCTTCCTCCTCGACAAGGGCGAGGAGAAGTCCGACCTGATCCGGCTGCGGCACGAGATCCTCGACCGGCACATCGCGGAGGGCCGGGAGTACCGGCTGGTCGAGGGGCGTGACCCGGACCGTGACCGCAGGGCCGGTGGCGCCGACTACTCCCCCGCGGTCGGCGACTGGCGCAGCCGCCGGGCCGACATCTTCGAGCGGATGATCATCGACGAGCTCGGCGAGGACCGGACCGGCGCGTTCCTGGTGTGGGGCGATCCGGCGCTGTACGACAGCACGCTCGGCATCCTGGAGGAAATCCTGGAGCGCGGGGCGGTGGCCTTCGATTACGAGGTCGTGCCCGGTGTCAGCAGCGTGTCCGCGCTGGTCGCGCGACACCGCACCGGGCTGAACCGGGTCGCGAAGCCCGTCCAGATCACGACGGGCCGGCGGCTCGCGGAGGGCTGGCCCGAGGGCACGGACGACGTGGTCGTCATGCTCGACGCGCACCAGGTCTTCCAGCGGTACGCCGAGGAGGACCCGTACATCTACTGGGGCGCCTACATCGGCACCGCGGACGAGATCCTCGTCTCCGGCAGGCTCTCCGAGGTCTCGGACCGGATCCTGCGGCTGCGCGCCGAGGCCCGCGCCCGCAAGGGCTGGATCATGGACACGTACCTGCTGCGCCGGGACCCGCGCCAGGAATCGCACCAGGACTGAGGCAGCCCAGCCGCTCCAGCTCCGCGACGGCCCCGGCCACGTCCGGGACCGTACGCACCCCGGACGGCGCGGGCGGGCGGCGTACGACGACGACCGGCAGGCCGAGTTCGCGGGCCGCCGTGAGCTTCGCGGCGGTGGCCGGGCCGCCGCTGTCCTTGGTGACGAGGACGTCGGCGGCGTACGTACGCAGCAGCTCCCTCTCGCCCTCGAGGGTGTACGGGCCGCGGTCCAGCAGGAGCTCCGTGTGGAGCGGCAGCGGCGGCTCGGGGGCCTCCACGGAACGTACGAGGAAGTGCAGCCCGTCCAGTCCCGCGAAGGCGGCGAGGCCGAGCCTACCGGTGGTGAGGAAGACCCGGCGGCCGAGCCCCGGCAGCAGCGCCGCCGCGTGGTCCAGGCCGTCGGCGTGGTGCCAGCGGTCACCGGGGCCGGGCTGCCAGCCGGGGCGGCTCAGGGCGACCAGCGGGACGCCCGCCGCGGCCGCCGCTGTAGCCGCGTTCGCGCTGATCACGGCGGCGAAAGGGTGCGTGGCGTCGATCACAGCGGCGACCTCGTGCCGGCTCAGCCAGGCCGCCATCGGCCCCGGACCGCCGAAGCCTCCGACGCGAATCTCACCATCAGGCATCCTTGGTTGTGTAACCCGTCCTGCGAGCGAGGTCGTCACGCGCAGGAGGGAGACCGGGGCCAGTGTCCGCGCTAGCTGCCTGGCTTCCGTCGTACCGCCGAGTATCAGTACATGGCCAGTGCCGGTGATCATGCCGTCACGCTACCCGAGGGGCCCCGACAGGGCCGTTTCGGAAAAGTGGCTCAGGTCACTCTATTCAAGGCGTAACGAAATGGCGCGAGCGTGCGATGAACCCACAGGTGTCGTCGCGCTGCCCCGTACGTCATGCGACCTCGCCCAGTCATCATTTTTTGCTACGAGAGGCTCCTCGTGTCGGTCAGTCCGTCCCGCCCGTTCCCACAGGAGATTGCGGAATCCCCTTCCCTGGTCGCGCTCATTGAGCGTGGCAAGGAGCAGGGTCACATCAACGGCGACGACGTACGCCACGCCTTCGAGGCGGACAGCATTCCCGCGGACCAGCTCAAGCGGGTGCTGCGCAGCCTCAACCAGGTCCTCGACGAAGAGGGCGTGACGCTCATGGTCACGGCGCCCAAGGCTCCGGCCAAGGCGCCCGTCAAGCGTGCGCGCAAGACCGTCGCGAGGGACGAGGAGAAGCGTCCGGCGACCAAGAAGGCCGCCGTGAAGAAGACCGTCAAGAAGACCGCTTCGGCGGCGTCGCAGGCGGCTTCCGCGTCAATATCGGTAATGGGTTCCGACGCCGAAGCCGAGGCCCCGGCCCCGGCGAAGCGCGCGGCGAAGAAGACGTCCGCGAAGAAGACGGCCGCCAAGAAGGCCGCGGCCTCTCCCGAGGAGCCGCAGGGCGACGCCTGGGCCGACGAGTCGGGCTCCGCGGACGACGCGGACGAGAAGCCGACGAAGCAGCCGCAGCAGGGTGACGGTTACGTCCTGTCCGACGAGGACGAGGACGACGCGCCCGCGCAGCAGGTCATGGTCGCCGGCGCCACCGCCGACCCGGTCAAGGACTACCTGAAGCTGATCGGCAAGGTGCCGCTGCTCAACGCCGAGCAGGAGGTGGAGCTCGCCAAGCGCATCGAGGCGGGTCTCTTCTCCGAGCACAAGCTGGAGGAGGAGGACGAGCAGG
Organism: Streptomyces sp. ISL-96; assembly: GCF_018614035.1. GTDB lineage: Bacteria > Actinomycetota > Actinomycetes > Streptomycetales > Streptomycetaceae > Streptomyces. Next base: position 8,885 of record NZ_JAGGPA010000086.1, on the reverse strand, counting down.
ACCCGGTCTTCCGCCGTGAGCTGGAGATCCTCGTCGAGGACGGCCGCCGCGCCAAGAACCACCTCCTGGAGGCCAACCTCCGCCTGGTCGTTTCGCTGGCCAAGCGCTACACCGGCCGCGGCATGCTCTTCCTGGACCTGATCCAGGAGGGCAATGTCGGTCTCATCCGCGCGGTGGAGAAGTTCGACTACACCAAGGGCTTCAAGTTCTCGACGTACGCCACGTGGTGGATCCGGCAGGCGATCACCCGCGCGATGGCCGACCAGGCCCGCACCATCCGTATCCCGGTGCACATGGTCGAGGTCATCAACAAGCTGGCCCGCGTCCAGCGCCAGATGCTCCAGGACCTGGGCCGCGAGCCCACCCCGGAGGAGCTGGCCAAGGAACTCGACATGACCCCCGAGAAGGTCATCGAGGTCCAGAAGTACGGCCGCGAGCCCATCTCGCTGCACACCCCGCTCGGCGAGGAGGGTGACAGCGAGTTCGGTGACCTCATCGAGGACTCCGAGGCGGTCGTCCCGGCCGACGCGGTCTCCTTCACCTTCCTGCAGGAGCAGCTGCACTCGGTGCTGGACACCCTGTCCGAGCGCGAGGCCGGTGTGGTCTCGATGCGCTTCGGTCTGGCCGACGGTCAGCCGAAGACACTGGACGAGATCGGCAAGGTCTACGGCGTGACGCGTGAGCGCATCCGCCAGATCGAGTCGAAGACGATGTCGAAGCTGCGCCACCCGTCGCGCTCGCAGGTGCTGCGCGACTACCTCGACTAAGAGGTCCTGGACGCCGCATTCGGCGCCCCGGGCGACCATGAGGTCGCGCGGGGCGCCGCGTCGCGTTTCCCTCAGGGGATCAAGAACGCGTCCGCCGCAATCGCCGCCGCCAGGCCCGCCACCAGCAGCCAGGTGCCCAGGCGTGTGCGCCCGCGCCGACTGAGCTCGATCACGCCCCCGCAGAGGATCAGCGCCAGCCCGTACACCCCGACGACCAGAACCGACGACCGGCTCGCCAGCCGCACCGCGAGCACCGCCGCCACGGCCACCATCAGGACCGACGCCGCGGCGATCCGTACTCGCCTGGCCATACGCGGCGTGAGGCCGCCGATCCGGGTGGGCTGCTGCCGCAAGGGGCTGTCGGTCACTGTCTGTTCCTGGTCAGAGGCGCTCATGAGTTCGGATCGTAATCGCTCGCACGAGGCGCCGCTGCGCCGCCCCGCAACCCGTCCGGTGCACCGGCAGACCCGTGCGATAGGTTTTGCCTCTCCTTGACCACGATCAACATCACCAGCGGAGACTGAGACCTCAATGGAAGACATCGTCAACGGACTTGGCCGCTCCGCCGCCTACGGGGCCCTGGGTGTAGTGCTGCTGACGCTCGGCATATTCCTGGTGGACGCGCTGACGCCGGGCAAGCTCGGCCGGCAGATCTGGCAGGAGCGCAACCGCAACGCGGCGCTTCTGCTGAGCTCGGCACTGCTCGGCATCGGCGGGATCGTGTTCACCTCGATCTGGACGACGTACACCGACTTCGGCAAAGGCCTGGCTTCGACAGCCGCGTTCGGGGTGCTGGGGCTCGTGATGATGGCGGTGGCGTTCCTGGTCGTCGACCTGGTGACGCCCGGGAAGCTGGGCGAAACGCTGGTCCAGGAAGAGCCGCACCCGGCGGTTTGGGTGACCGCTTCGTGCAACGTCGCGGTGGCGGCGATCGTTTCGGCGTCCATCGCCTGACGAACCCCGCACAGCTCACTCACTCGTACGCACACCGAAGGCCGCTCCCGCCACCGCGGGAGCGGCCTTCTCGCGTACACAGGGTCTATTCGTCACCCGTTCGGTTACTCCTCGCGCACGGCCATGAGCCGACTGTGCAAAATTGGCGAGTCTAAACCCGCCGGGAAGCCCCGTGCAGAGGGTTACGCGAATATGCCGCCGCACTGATCCGATCTGGCTAAGCTCGCTCGAAGCGCGCCGAGTTGATATGAAATCAGGCACTTGTTCGCAGGTGCCCGATAGTTCGAATACGTCCCCGAATCGACCGCCAGAGGGTTTACATGGTTCGCGTTGAATCGCCTCCAACTGACCGAGAATCCCCCTTCTTCCGCGCGCTTTTGCCACCCGTGCTCCTGATGGCCGCGGCCACCGCCGCCGCCTTCGTCGTCGTACCGGGCCCCGCCCGCATACCGGTCGTCTGGTTCGGCGCCTTGGCGACGGTGGTGGTGACCTCGGTCGCCGCCGAAGTCGTCCGTCGCGGCCGGGCCATGCGGGCGCTGCGCGCGGAGTACGGGCAACGCCTGGCCTTCCTCGACCAGCGCGTCGCCGGATACGACCAGCAGACCCTGCGGACCAGCAAAGAGCTGCTGCCGGCCGCCATCCGCCGCCTGCGGGCGGGCCATTCGACCAACGAAGTGATGCGCGACGTGGTGGACGCGGATCCGACGTACCGCGGTCTGCCCGATCCGCAACGCGCCCTGGTCCGCACCGTCCTGGACATCATCGACGACGAGGAAGCGATGCGCGACTCCGCGCAGCGCGCCTTCGTCAACATCGCGCGCCGCGTGCAGGCCATCGTCCACCAGCAGTCCACCGAGCTGCGGAACATGGAGGAGGACCACGGGCGCAACCCCGACGTCTTCGACGACCTGCTGCGCATCGACCACGGCACCTCGCTGATCGGCCGGCTCGCCGACTCCATCGCCGTACTCGGCGGCGGCCGTCCCGGACGTCAATGGCCCGAGCCCGTACCGCTGTACAGCGTGCTGCGCGGCGCGATGTCCCGGATCCTGGAGTACCAGCGCGTCGATCTGCACTCGATCGCCCAGGTCGCCATCATCGGTACGGCCGTCGAACCGCTCATCCATGCCTGCGCGGAACTCCTCGACAACGCCACGCGCTACTCGCCCCCGCAGACCCGCGTGCACGTCACCGCCGTGGAGGTGCAGACCGGCATCGCCATCGAGATCGAGGACGGCGGCGTCAGCCTCAGCGAAGAGGCCCGCAAGCGGGCCGAGGACATGCTGGCCCGGGCCCAGGCGGGCATGGACCTCAACGACCTCGGTGAGACGCCCCGGCTCGGCATGGCCGTGGTCGGCCGGCTCTCGCAGATGTACGACCTCAAGGTCTCGCTGCGGCAGTCCGCGTACGGCGGCGTCCGCGCCGTACTCATCGTGCCGCGCGGCGTGGTCACCACCGGCCGCGCCCCCGGTCTCGCCCACGGCATCGGCATCACCTCGGTCCCCAAGCAGGGTCCGTCCGGTCTGTCGAGCGCGGAAGAGGCCCGCGTCCCCAGGCGGAAGAAGCCCCGGAAGACCACCGGGCCGCAGCGGACGGCGCCCGCGTCGTTCTCCATGGAGGACGACGTTCCCGAGGTGACCGAATGGACGGCGAACGGGCTTCCGCAGCGCCGCAGCAAGGGCCGAGCGCCGCTCTTCTCCCATGTTGTGCCGGCCGACGAACAGAACACCCCACCGAGCAACGGCCACGCCAACGGCAAGGCCAAGGAGCCAGGGATCTGGCTCGAAGCGTTCACCAACGGGTACAAGGGGACGACTCCCGGCCCGTCGGCCGATGACGAACCTGACGAAGCGTTGGACAAGGGAGATCTCAAGTGATCCAGCAACGGGCGAACTTCGACTGGATGCTCAAGGAGCTGCACGACGGGGTGCCGGGGGTCCAGCAGATCGTGGTCCTGTCCGCGGACGGCCTGCGCATCGCCCGGTACGGCGGCGACCCGGACGCCGCCGACCGGATCGCCGCGGCCTGCGCGGGTCTCCAGAGTCTCGCCGCGGCCGTCGCGGCCGAAATCGTGTACAGCGACGGCACGATGAAGCTTGTCGTGATCGAAGTCGACGGCGGCTTCTTCTACATGATGGCGGCCGGGACCGGGGCGTATCTGGCGGTGCTCACCGACGAGACGGTGGACGCCGGGCTGGTGGGCGCCCGCATGCGGGACATGGTCATCCGGATCGGCGCCCACCTGACGAGTCCTCCGCGCCATGAAGGGCGCGCCGTATGAGTCCGCCCCAACGGGAACGTCGACAGCGCGGGACGGGAGACGCGGAACGGTTGTACGTACTCACCGGAGGCCCGGACGGAGCTGCGCGGGCCCCACTCGATCTGGTCACCATGGTCATTTCCCGTACGGAACCGACACCGACGGTCCAGCCCGAGCAGGCCGCCATTCTGCGGCTGTGCCGGGCGCCGTTGTCGGTGGCCGAGATCTCGGCGTATCTCAGTCTTCCCTTCAGCGTGGTGACCGCGTTGGTCACCGATCTCCTCGCCATCGAACTGGTCGAATCGCGGGCGCCCATCGTCCGCACCACCCTGCCGGACCGGTCCCTCCTCGAAGCGGTGATGCATGGACTTCAGAAACTCTGACACGGTCACCGGCCCGCGCAGCGAGGACATCCTCCCCGCCACGGCCACATCGGCGGTGAAGATCGTGATCGTGGGCGGGTTCGGGGTCGGCAAGACCACGATGGTCGGCTCGGTGAGCGAGATCCGTCCGCTGACCACCGAGGAGACGATGACCCAGGCCGGGGTCGGCGTCGACGACAACCTGGAGGGCAAGACCGCCACCACCGTCGCGATGGACTTCGGCCGGATCAGCATCAGCGAGGAACTGATCCTCTACCTCTTCGGCACACCGGGCCAGGAACGCTTCTGGTTCCTGTGGAACGGCCTCTTCGAGGGCGCCCTGGGCGCGGTGGTGCTGATCGACACCCGCCGCCTCGAGGTCAGCTTCGACGTGATCGGCCGCCTGGAGGAGCGCGGTGTTCCGTTCGTGGTCGCCATCAACACGTTCCCCGACGCCCCCCGGCACCCCGTCGAGGCCCTGCGCACGGCCCTCGACCTGCCGCCCGACGTACCGATAGTGGACTGCGACGCCCGGGGGCGCGGGTCCTGCCGCGATGTCCTGCTGACCCTGATGCGCTATCTGCACACCTTGTCCCCGTCCCCGTCCCCGTAACTGATCCCCGCAACTGGCCCCTGTAACTGGTCCCTGTAACTGGCGGGCCCTGTCCGGGTCCCCTTCCACCGCTGGCCGGCCTGATCGCCCGATCCCTGGAGTGACCGTGACAACCCCCTTCCATCAGCCGCCCGGAGCGGACGGCGGTGCTCTTCCGCCCCCGGGATGCCCGGCCCACGCCATCACCGGTACGGGCCCGGGCGGGCTGCGCCGGCTGTACGGGCCGGAGCATGAGCGCGACCCGATGGCCGTGTACGAGAAGCTGCGCGCCGAGCACGGCCCGGTGGCGCCGGTGCTGCTGAGCGGCGACGTACCGGCCTGGCTGGTCCTCGGCCACACCGAGAACCTGCACATGACCCGCACCCCGTCGCAGTTCTCCCGCGATTCGCGCCGCTGGCGCCTGACCGCCGACGGCACCGTCCCCCCCGACCATCCGCTGGCCCCCATCTTCACGTGGCAGCCCGTTTGCGTCTTCGCGGACGGCGCGGAACACGAGCGGCTGCGCGGCGCGGTCACCGACAGCATCGGGCGCATCGACCACCGGGGCGTACGCCGCCACATCAACCGGTACAGCAACCGGCTCGTCAACGACTTCTGCCAGGACGGCAAGGCCGACCTGGTGAGCCGGTTCGCCGAGCACCTGCCGATGATGGTGATGTGCCAGATCCTGGGCATGGCCGAGGAGTACAACGAGCGGATGGTGCAGTCCGCCCGCGACATGATCAAGGGCACCGCGACGGCGAACGCGAGCAATGCCTATGTGATGGGCGTACTGAGCAGGCATGTGGCCAGGCGCCGGGTCGCGCCCGACGCGGACTTCACCTCCTGGCTCATCGAGCACCCGGCCGGGCTCACCGACGAGGAGGTCAGCCATCATCTGCGGCTGGTGCTGATCGCGGCGTACGAGACGACCGCGAATCTCATCGCCAACGTACTGCGCATGGTGCTCACCGATCCGCGCTTCCGGGCCCAGCTCAGCGGCGGCCACATGACGCTGCCCGAGGCGGTCGAGCAGACCCTGTGGGACGAGCCGCCGTTCACCTCCATCTTCGGCCGCTGGGCCGTCGGTGACACCGAGTTCGGCGGCCAGCAGATCAAGAGGGGCGACGCCCTGATCGTCGGCATCGCCGCCGCCAACGTCGACCCGGTGGTACGGCCCGACCCGGACGCCTCGATGCAGGGCAACCGCGCCCACCTAGCCTTCAGCGGCGGGCCGCACGAGTGCCCGGGGCAGGACATCGGGCGCGCCATCGCGGACACCGGTATCGACGCGCTGCTGATGCGCCTTCCCGACCTTCAACTCGCGGTCGGGGAGGACGAATTGGAGTACAACAGTGCGCTCATGTCCAGGCATCTGGTCGCGCTCCCGGTGAAGTTCGCGGCGCGTCCGCCGGAGCATGACGCCACCGGCCTCCAGCCCACGGCGTCGCGCACGGTCCCGCAGCCGGGCCCCGTACGGGGATCCGTGCCCGCACCCCCGCCCGCGACGGTGCAGACGCCGGTCATGATTCCGGCCCAGCGCAGGCCGGGGGCGCCAAAGCGCATGTGGCAGGCGGTCACCCGGTGGTGGCGCGGCTACTGACCGCCAGCTGGTCCCACCACCAGGAGATCGTCGGGAAGGGAAGCGGCTCGAAGCTGTCATCGGCCGGACGCTGCTTCCACCACCCCTCGTCCGGTTTACCCTCCGGCTCCGAGGGCACATGATAACGAGGGCACACCGACGCCCAGTCGAGGTGCCCCCGGATGAACTGACCGAGCCCCTGTACGTAGCGGCGCAGTCCGCCGCCCGCATCCCGCAGCACCTGGTCGCGCAGCCGGAGGAAGAGCACCATGACACGGTCCCGCATCGCCACGGCCTCCTGGAGTGCGTGGTGCGGTTCACAGCCGAGTTCCTGGCACAGGACGTCGATCAGATTGAGATTGTCGTCGGCCCGCAGGAGCTCCTTGTTGCGGGAGTAGAGGTCGTTGTCCCAGCTGACCAGTGTCCAGGTGATCTCGGTGAGGGCCCGCACACGCGGGTCCTCCAGGTCGTTGTCGGGCACGGAATAACCGGCGACGATCTCGATCATCGCGGTGGAGGGGGCCATCCCTATGGCTCTCATCCACAGCGTGATGTAGTCGTTGAGCGAAGGCAGTCGCGGACTGCGGCGCCAGGACGCCTCCCACACCAGCCCCGAGGTGTAGACGCGCATGGCGTCGGTCCAGCGGCGTATCTGCTGCGGGGACGCGTACCGCTCCAGCTCGATCCGCAGTAGGCGCAGCGCCGCCGCGTGCGGCGAGTCGTCGAACTGGTGGGCGGTCGGGGCCTCTATGGCCCGGACGATCCGGGCCGTCTCCTGGGCGAGCGAGTCAGCGGTGGCATAGGCCTCGTCGCACACGCCGTCGTCGAGAGAGAAGAGCACGGCGTGGAACTTGGCCATCAGGGTGAGCGGTTCCAGCTGTCCGTACGACATCGTCGCTGCCGTGAGACCGCCGAAGTCGCAGAGGGACAGCCGGCTGCGCTGATGATCGTCCGCGTCGAGGCGTTGTTGGAGCATCCAACGCACCGTCATGTCATTGAGAGCCTCGGCCGACGGGTGGACGATCGACGGCACCGGACAGTAGAAGGGCACGCTCGGCAGTTGCTGGCCCACTCGACGTGGCGAGATTACGGTCATGTTCGGTCTCCTCATGAGAGCCCCGCGTACGCTGGGGCGTATATGCCCATGTCCGACCATCAATAACAATGCAACCGTCCATTGCCTGAGCCAAGTTGACCGCTGGATGCCCAAAGTTGCAGAAGTCTGCTTTCACCGCTGTGCCGGAGGTTCTCACGGCTTATACCGCCGACTGACGCATCAGTCAGCAGCTCATCATCGGGCACAATCTCTTGCCGCATCAGGGTCCACCGGATTCGTACGTTGTGGTCCTCTCAACGCACAGGTACGGTGGCCGACCATGCAGCCAGAACCCGGAAGCCGAGTGGTCGACTCCGGCGGTGAGGTCGCCGAGCGGGTCCGTCAGGTGATCGGCTCCGCCGGCGTGAGCCAGCGCGAGTTCGCCCGACGCATCGCCATGGATCCGTCAAAACTGTCGCGTTCGCTCACCGGTGTCCGGCGGTTCACCGTGGCCGAATTGGCTCGTATCGCCGACACCGCCGATGTGGACGCGGGCTGGCTGCTCGGGTTCCGTACCGAGGCCTCGGTGAAGCCCTCCGCCGTACGCCGCGAACGCGCCTCGGGCGCGGCCGCGGCGGCGCCCGAGGGCGGCAGGCCGCTGCAGATAGTGCGGGAGACCGTGCGGCTGATCGCGAAGCGCGGTTTCCATTCCGTACGGGTCGCCGACATCGCCGAGGCCTGCGCCACCAGCACCGCCGCCATCCACTACCACTTCCCCGGCAGGGACGACCTGCTGGAAGCCGCCGTGCTTTGGTGCATGGACGAGGACACCGCCCGCCGCGCGGCCAGGATCGCCGGGGCGGGCGACACCGGTGACGCCGCGGACGAGCTCCGGCAGCTGATCGAGCTCCAGACGCCGTACACGGAGCAGCAGCGCCGGCAGTGGAGGGTCTGGCTCGACCTGTGGGCGGAGGCGGCCCGCTCCACGGCCGTGGGCCGGCTCCACGTGACGTACTCCAGGCAGTGGCGCGCGACGGTCGCCGATATCCTGCGGCGCGGCGTCGACCAGGGCGTCTTCCGACCCGGCACGGACCCGGACGCCGCCGCACTGCGGCTCACCGCGCTGATCGACGGCCTGGCCACCCAGGTGCTCGCCGCGGCGCCGGTCGCGCAACCGGGTACCGGCACGAGTCCCGAGGACATGCGGGCGGCGCTCCTCGCGTACGTGGACGCCACGTTGTCCGTACCGCCGCCCGCCACGAGCTGAACTCCGCACAACTCGCATGCCGTCGCATGGGCCTCGCGCTTCTACCCGGAACGCAGAAAAGCCCC
>NZ_JAGGPA010000085.1 GCF_018614035.1 Streptomyces sp. ISL-96 | reverse complement strand
GCCGATGCGGTGCGCATCTAGCAGTACCGGCAGCAATGCGGCCGTCGGCGAGGTCAGGCAAGCGGTGCTGCGGGCGGCGGCGGTGCAGGCGATCGGCATGGCGAGCCGGTTCACCACCAGGTCGGCGGCTGGGACGGTCGGCAGTGTGTCTGTATATGGGGGCGGCAACAACTGGGGCTGTCGGCGCTGGGCCTGCTTGTTCCAAGGGCCGAGACGGCATTCGCGGAGTCCCGCTTGCACAGCGGCCCACAGGAGTTCGTGCCGCCGACAAGGGGCGCCGTCGGGGGCATTGGTGCAGGGGGTACTCCAGACGAGAGCGCAGCCGGAGACGAATGCGGTACGGACTTCGTCGTACAGGCTGGTGGCTAGGGCTGTGAGTGCCTCTTCGATGCGGGCTGAATCAAGGGCGAGGTGGTCGAACGGTGCGAGGAGCACAGAGGGGACGGCTTTGGCGGCCGAGCGGTCGGCGGCCATCGGATAGGTCGTTGCTTGATAGCTCATGCCGTCGACGTGCGGGTTCGCCGTGGCGTTGAGGACTGCGTCTACTGCCCATCGCAGATCGTCGTCCGGGAGGGCGAGGAGCCCCCGCGCGTGGCTGGTGATAGCGGCGGCCGCGACAGCGGCGAGGGGATCTTCGGGGTGCAGGGGGCCTCTGGTGGGCGGATCGACGGTGAACTGTCGTGCGAGTGTGATGTCGGCCAGAAGGGTGTCGGCAGGCCATCCTCCGGGATTCTTGTCGTGGTCTGTGTAGGTCAGCTCCAAGCGCAGCGCTTCGCTGCCGGCTCGGAAGTCAGCTGCCGAGGGAGCGAGCGCTTCGGCGACAGGGGCGGGAGGTTCGTACTGCGCCACGAGCGTCCCGTCTGGGGCCCGCCGAGTGGGGTAGTTTTCAGGCTGGAACACCGAGGCCCATCCCTGGACAACGACGAGCCGGTCGTCGGAGTCGTCCCCGAGCTCGGCTTGTGCGTTGACGAGGAGTTGGTCCGCGACAGCGGCGAGTGCGTCAAGTCGTGGCTGATCGCCGGCGATCATTGCGCGCAGAGTCATTTCCGCGGCCGCGTCGCGGGGGGTGAATCGACGCCGGTCTCGGCCAACCACGTCCTCCGGGTCGGCTCCCTGCACGTGCAAGTGGCCTTCCGCAGTCGTGCGGTTGAACTCCAGTCCCCACACGTCTGGGGAGCTAAGCCAAGAGTCGAGCAGATCCGAGGCCACGTCGAGGTGGCGGACCAGCAGGCCGACGACGAGCCCCGGCATGGCGAGGTTATTGCAGTTGCGCAGCAGCAACTGCACGACAGCCTTGGGGGGGATGTCCAGCTTGCTGATGAGGTGGTCGGCGAATCGTTCGACGGCAAGGAGCGCGCTCATGCAGGGATAAGGGCCCACGGTGGAGCCGCGGTACCAGCCCCATACGTGTGCGTCGCCGACGTAGTGCCGGGCTCCGAGGTCGGGGATGTCGAGGTCGACGCCGAACGGGGTACTGCCGGGCTCGCCTGGGTGGGCGTCGCGATGTGGTTGTCGGGCGGGTTGCATGCGGGTTGCTGCGGCGTGGTCGAGCATACGGTTGATCATGTCGACGGCGTCGGCGGGCAGCTTGTTCAGCAGCTGGAAGAACGGGCCGTAGTACCAGGCGGCGAACGGGGGGCCGAAACCAAGCCCGTGCTGGTGGTCTCGGATGCCGTTATCGAGCAGGCCCCAGCCGGGTACGTCGTCCAGGTCGGGGTGTTCGATGTAGTACGCCTCGGTGAGGTCGAGCAGCAGCCGAGGGCGTGTTTCGACCAGGCTGAAGGCGGCGCCGGTCGACTCGACGGCCGGCCGCAGCCGGGAGGGTGCGCTGGCCGCCACATCCCGAAGCCATTGTTCGGTGCGGTCGTCGGTGTCGGGGCCGAGCATGGCCAGTGCTTCGACCGCAAATTCGTCGTAAGGTTCCGGGGCGGCGGCGAAGATTCGGTCACGGACCTGCCGCCGCAGCGGGTCCGGCCCGTGGTCGCCGCGGGCCATGCCGCGCAGCCACGCCAGCACGAGCTTGCGGACAGTCTCACCGAGACCCCGCTGGGAGTAGCGGCTGTACTGTCCGAGGTCAAGGTCACTGCAGTAGGTGACGGCGATAACCGGCGCGAGCGCGAAGGGATCCCCGAAGGTTCCCGTGACGTAGCGAAGGCGTGCAAGACGCAGCAAGGTCTGCACCCCGTGGTGATCATCGGCGGCGAGTTCATCCCAAACGTGCTCGATCGCCGTCTGCGCGTCGCCGAGGGTCAACAACGCTTCGATCGGGACCTCCGCCCACCGCTCCCCCTCAGCCTCGCGGAGCTCGTCAAACTCGCGGCGCATCACGCGCCAGACGGCTGCCCGGTCTCCTGCAAGGAGCTTGGCCTGACAGGCAAGCCGGACTGCACGGATGGTCCACCGAGGTGCTCCGGCTGCCCGCAAGGGCTCCCAGCCGGACGTGAGGAAGAGTCGACACAGCGCAAAGTCACGGATCAGGTCGGTTGCAAACTCATCGCCTGACGCAAGTGCGGGATTAGCAGGCGCCCGCAGCACTCCGTCGGAGCGCAGCTGCGCCCACACTCCCCCGCCAGGCGCTGCGCCGTCGGGCGCGTTGAGTACGCGACGCGCAACCGCCAGAACGGCCCGTTCACGATCATCGGGCGAGGCGCTGCCAGGTGCTTGTTCCTCATTGTTGCGGACGAGTCCGTTCCAGACCGCGACGAACACGTCGGCCTCGGAAAGCAGTTCCGTCGTCTCGGACACCGTGCCGGACCGCAGCAGTACATCTACCAGGCCTGGCCGACCAACCAGCCACTCCGCTCGCGCGTCAGCGCTGAGCCTGATCAGTGACCGGAAGGTGTCGACGAGCCTGTGGCGCTCAGCCGGAGTGAGTCGCGCCACGATGTGCTCGGCCGCTGCTCCGGTTCCGCCTGACAGTGACGTGGCGGTCTGTAGAACCTCCCGCACGCGCGCCGCCCCGTCCGTCCGCGTGACCGCGACCACGCCGAGCCCGGCCCGAAGGGCAGCCGCAGCAAGTTCACGCAGCAGGTCACGGCGGCCTTCGAGCACGGCCTCCGCACCGTCGACGACAAGCAACCGCACCGGGCGCATCTCCCCTGCCGCCAGCACGTCCGCCACCGGCCGTTGTCCCAGAAGATGCTCGACCTCCGCCACCGAGGAGGGAAGGTCACGGAGGCTGAGTGAGACCACTGCCGCGCCCTGGGCGGCGAGCTGTTCGCCGGCGCGCAGGGTGAGCGCGGACTTCCCGACGTCGGGTTCTCCTGTCACCACCAGGGCGGCCCCTGTCCGGCCCGCATGGGTCATCGCGTCGGCGAGGCGGGTCCGTTCCTCGGCACGGTCCACTTCCAGCCGTACTTCGCCGGCCGACAGGTCCGCTCGGATTCCCTCGCGCAATCGGCGGGCCAAACCGTCCAGCAGCGACCACGCCTGCTGGTACGAAACCGACCGGTTCAGCGGGTATCCGCTCAACGCGCGGCGCACCAGCGCCTGATCGACGCGTGCAGCGGACGAAGCCCAGCGGCCGGTCAGCTCGGCCAGCGCGGCGAACATCTTGTCTGCGGTCTCCACCGCCTCGTCGGCCACCATCCGCCGCAGTGCCGAGACCGCCGTCGTGCGGTCGGTTTCGTCCACGCCTTCCAGCCGCAGCTGCCGCACTCGCAGCGCCGACAGCCAACGCCAGGTCAGCTCGCTGGCATCGACTTGTGACAATGCCGGAACATCCGCGGCCGCAGCAACCACGAGGGCGTCCAGGTGCGTCAAGCGGCCCCGCACGCCTTCATTCGTTGCCGCCGGCAGCTCAACGACTTCGCGAAACTCCTGCGGAGAGCGGACGGACTGCGCGATCTGCGCAAGCGCGTCCGTCTGCCGCACGGCAGTACTGGACACGCCGACCGCCAAAGCGACTCTCCAGCGGCCTGCCGCGACCTCGTCCCACTGATCAGTCACGACGCGAAGGAAGGACTGCACCAGCGGGACCGACGTCGTATCACTCGTATTCAGTGCCGGGTTCCTGCGCACTCCGATCGATACCCGCCGCACGTGGCCATCGACCGTGCGGCCCTCCACCACGACATCGTCGATCGGGCTGATGTCGCTCGCCTGCAACCGCACGAGTTGGGGAACAACGTCATCACCGAGCTCGCTGACCGGATCTTCGGTCAGGACAGCAGCGAGCAACGTCGCCGCATAACGGTGCTCCAGCCGGACACCGCCACCACCGGTCGAGTACGGAGAGGCAGATCCAGTCGTCATCCGGCCATTTTACGATCAGCGGGCCGACGGAAAAGCCCGCGGCCAATCGACTTACACGGCGCCTCAAGATGCACCTCGACGACCACCTCGGCCTCGTCGTACTCGAACGCCTCGAACGCCACCCGAACGTCGTCTCCCCGACGAGGAAACGGCCACGCTGCAGTCCCCAGCTGGCTCATCGCCGCCGCTGCCATGGTGATGACGTCGATCAGCAGCATGGCCGCCCAATGGCTTTGAGACGGTGTGACTGCATGACGGCCGGGCCGCAACAGTCCCTCCCCTGCACGGCAACACCCCATCCAGCGCCCATCAGGTCATAGCGCTTAGTGGTCGGCTCCGTAAGTCCTTCGGGGGTTGTTCTGGGGGTGCGCGTTGTGCCTGACGTGCGGACCATCCCTGGCACCCGTGAAGCTGCGTCCACTTGGTGATGGTCCGTCCTTCGCGGGCGGGAGCGTGAGTCAGGCATGAGGATGCCCCGGACGCTCCGCTCTGCGCCTGCTCGGGGTAGTTTGGCCCACCATGGATGATCTTCATGCCCTGCCCTCTGGCCCGCTCACCGTGGCGGCCGGTCAGGCGACCTGCACCGCACTGGATATCCCCGCGAACGTCGCCATCGCTGCCGACTTGGTCCGCCGCGCCGCCGACCAGGGAGCTGACCTGCTGGTCCTTCCGGAGCTCTTCCTCACCGGCTACGAGCTGCCAGGAATCACGGCCGAGCCCGAGGCGTACACCCTGAACGCCATGGACTCCCGATTGGACCCGCTGGCCGCCGTCTGCGCCGAGACCCGCACCGCCGTGGTGGCCGGAGCCCCCACCCGCAACCCCGAGTCCGGGCGGCTGCACATCTCCGCCCTGGTCCTGGGCCTCGATGGCCGATTCGCCGCCCACTACGACAAGCAGCACCCCACTCCAAGCGAGCGCGCCGCCGGCTTCAGCCCCGGCACCAGCGGGTGCACCCTCACCCTCGACGGCTGGCGTCTTGGACTCGGCATCTGCTGGGACTCCGGCTATCCCGAGCATGCCCGCGCTGCCGCGCTCGACGGCTGCCACGCGTACCTGGTTGGCGCGATGTTCGGCCGAGGCTCCGGTGCCCATCAACGCGCCACTGTCTTCCCGGCACGGGCCCTGGACAACACCAGCTATGTCCTTCTCGCCAACCACAGCGGGTCCAGCGGCCCGTACCAGGGCTGTGGCCAAAGTGCGGTCTGGAACCCGGACGGCACGTTGCTCGTCGACGCGGGCACCGCCGACCCCGGACTGGCCACCGCCCGTCTCGATCCGCAGGTCCTGGCGAGGTGCCGGGCCGAGGAGCCGGTACTGGTCGACCCCTCACTCAGCGCCCCGGCATACCCCCGAAGCGGCATCATCCTCGTCTGAGACGGCCGAAGCGGGAACCCTGCACCGCACGACCGCACGGTCCAGACCCCGTCCGCCACGCCAGTCCGCGTTCCCGCGTCGTTGCGCATCGCTCTGACACACGTCCACGTCGACGTCAGGGCACCGGAAACGTGCGATCCTGACCGGTTTCTGACGGCCCGTCGCGGCCCCGTGGTCCACTCATCGAGATCGGCCGCAGCCCTGATGCCTGCGATACCCGCGTGCCCGGTGACCTTGACCGCCGCCGAGCGGCACCGGCTCAAGAAATCGGCATACGGTCACAAGACGCCTCACCAGGCCAGGATCCGGGCCCAGATCGTGTTGCTCGCGGCCCGGCCGCTACCCAACGCTCGGATCGCTGAGCGGGCGGGGGTGCACGTGGACACCGTGCGCACATGGCGGGGCCGCTTCGCCGAGCTGGGCCTGCCCGGGCTGGCCGATCGCAAGCGTCCGGGCCGGCCTGCCTCCTTCACTGCGTTGCAAGCCGCCCAGGTGAAGGCGCTGGCCTGCCAGCTCCCGGCCGAAGCCGGGGCGCCGCTCTCGCGCTGGACCTGCCCGGAGCTGGCCCGTGAGGTGGTCGCGCGTGGCATCGTTGGCGCCATGTCGGCCTCCACCGTGCGCCGCTGGCTCGCCCGGGACGCGCTCAAGCCCTGGCAGCACCGCTCCTGGATCTTCATCACCGATCCCGACTTCCGCGCCAAGGCCGAGCGCGTGCTGGACCTCTACGCCCGCACCTGGCAGGGCCGGACACTGGACGCGGGCGAGTACGTCATCAGCGCGGACGAGAAGACCTCCATTCAGGCCCGCTGCCGCTGTCACCCCACCCTCGCACCGGGGCAGGCCCGGGCGATGCGGAACCACACCTACGGCCGCGGTGGCGCGCTGGCCTACCTGGCGGCCTACGACGTCCACCACGCGAAGGTGTTCGGCCGCTGCGAACCGCGCACCGGCATCGACCCGTTCATGGCTCTGGTCACCCAGGTTATGAGTCAGGAACCGTACGCCAGCGCCAAGCGCGTGTTCTGGATCGTGGACAACGGCTCCTCCCACCGCGGCAAGAAGGCCGCCGATCGGCTGACCGCCGCATTCCCCAACGCGGTGCTGGTCCACACCCCGGTGCACGCCTCCTGGTTGAACCAGGTGGAGATCTTCTTCTCCGTCGTGCAGCGCAAGGTCGTCTCGCCCAACGATTTCACCGACCTTGCCCAGGTCGGGGACCGGCTCCGAGCCTTCGAAGCCCGCTACAACGCCACGGCACAGCCGTTCCAGTGGAAGTTCACCACCTCCGACCTGGACGATCTGCTGGCCAGGCTCGACCGGCACACCGCCGATCACCCAGAAGAATCCTCCGTCGCCCTGGCAGCTTGATCAACCCCCGAAGGACTTCCGGAGCCGACCACTTAGTCGTACTTGTGGTCGCCCGCTAGCGATTCTCGCTGTGGGCGCGCAGCCGAAGGGGCCGTGAACTGCTGTCACGCCTAAATGCCAGCCGCCGACGGCGTGCAAGTGGGTAAAGGGAGCGATGCCGGTTCAGCAGTCCGGGGCTGTCGCACCTTCCCCCGCCCTCCTCGTCCTCACCGCCGTCTCGGTCGGACCCCTCGTCTATACGCGGCGGCGTCGGCCCTCGTGGCCGAGCCGCTTGGCCTGGCGGCCACAGCGGTCATCCATCACGGTGCGCCGACCAGCACCGGCGTCATGCCGCCGAGGCCAGCAGCCAGGGGACGAGATCAGCGGTTGGCCTGCCGCCGCAGACGGATACGCTCATAGCACCCCCTCCAAATCATCGCCGCTCCTAGGGTCGTCTCAATAGAAGCGCAGGAGCGTCTCAGATATTGCAGCCTTGCAGGTCAGAGCTATACAAGATGCTCAATCGTCGTACCCCACCAGGCCACGCCCTCCTTGATCATCTTCTCAGCTTTTGCAGCATCGCAGGTCAGACGCCTAGAGGAATGCCCACACCTGCAATCAGATTGAGACGACATAG
>NZ_JAGGPA010000084.1 GCF_018614035.1 Streptomyces sp. ISL-96 | reverse complement strand
ACCCCCTGCACAGGGGTCTGCGCAGGGACGTAACGGGGCGAACCACCCGTCCCCGACCCTGCCCGAGCGGGGCAGGGTCGGCGGTGACCTTGCCCGGCCTGGGCAGGGTCGGGGACGGGTCAAGGCAAGGTGCGCCCTGCGGAAAGGCAGGGTCGGGTGCCTGCCCCGTTCACTCGTTCACCCGAGCCCGTGACAGGTGAACGTCCCCTCTGCTACGCGCGCACGTGCGCGCAAGCGCGCAGGGGCGCGTTGGTCCGTCGATGGCTCAGCCGGACGGCTTGAGCCGAGCCGTTGAGCCATCGCGAAACCCCGGCAAGCACCCGGCGGAAGCCCGGCACAGACCCGGCAAGCACCCGGCGGGGCACCGCAGAGGGCGGCAGGCCCACCGGGTGTACGCCGGGGTCCTGCCGCCCTTCCGCCGGGTCAGCGCCGGGTGCGCTCCGCGTGGATCGCTGCGAGCCGTTCACGCATCAGCACCAGTCCGGCCCGGTAGCGGTCCAGTTCGGCCAGCAGTTTGTCGACGCCGGGCACGTCCAGGTCGACAGCGCGATTGTTGTGCTCGTCGAGCCGCAGGTAGACGCTCGCCGCGCACGGCCGCGGGTCCGTCGAGTGCAGCATCAGGTCCGCCTCCAGCTGCGGCACGAGAGGCCGGCCCGCGAGCGGCGCCGGGTCCTTCGGCGGGGTGATCTCGATGGGCGCACTGTGGTGGAACATGTCGTCCACCCGGTCGTCCCAGTAGGCGTGATCCGTCACGCACCAGTCGGGGCACTCCACGGTCGCCGTAGCGCCGCCCAGCGTCGGTCCGGTGTACGTCTTCACGTCACGACTCCTTCGGGGCGAAGTGCGGGTAGGCGCGGTCGATGGCGCGGTACTCGGCGCGGACCCGGTCCGCCACGGACGGGTCGTCGAGGAGCTGGGGGAACCTCTCGGCGTCGACCTCGATCTGTACGACGCTCTCGTG
This sequence comes from Streptomyces sp. ISL-96, assembly GCF_018614035.1. Lineage (GTDB taxonomy): Bacteria > Actinomycetota > Actinomycetes > Streptomycetales > Streptomycetaceae > Streptomyces. Next base: position 16,073 of record NZ_JAGGPA010000084.1, on the reverse strand, counting down.
CGTGAGCGTCATCTCGACAGACTCACGGATGTACGGCACGGTCCAGCCGTCCGGGTGCTCGTCGTAGGCGCCGCCGGCGAACAGGTCCAGGGCGGCGGCGAGCATGTCGCGCGTCATGGCGACCCGGACCGTGACGACGGCGCGGATGTCGGTGTCGTCATACGTGGGGTCCGTCGCGCCGAACGTGCCCGTGGGCGGAGTCGGCGGCGGGAAGTTCGGCATCCGCTCTACGGTGCCGTCCGGGAGAGTGCGGAGAATGGTCACGGTTCTGTCCTCCATGGGGTCTGAACCGGCCGGCCGCGGGGTGCGATCCTGCGGCCGGCGCTCGTTGTTCTGCAGCCGCTTCCCGACCAGACAGGAAGCGGGTTGTGCGGGCCCTCGGAGACCTTGTGGGTAAAGGGCTGGAAGCCTTTACGCCCAACGGTTCTGAGGGGTGGGCATTTGGGATTCGACCTGCGATCGAAGCCCGGGGGGTCGTTGGGATTTGACCTGCAGCGCAGGCCCTCCCGGAAGGGGGGGCACTTGCGATACGACCTGCGATCCAGTGCCCTCCAGAGGGGGGGACACTTGGGTCGCACGCTGCGGTGTCACACCCGGGTCACACCTGCGTGACCCCGGGTGTGACCCGGGTGGTCACGCAGGTCAGTGCGTGACACCTGACGGCGCTGCGGGAGGCGTGCACGCGGCACGCCAGACCGGACTGCTCCGCACCTTCTGCAGCAGCAGGACAGCCACCGCCCACGGCAGCGCGTCAGCCTTCGCCGAGTTGCACGGGCCGCACGCGAGCACGAGATTCCGCTGCCTGCCCGTGCGCCACAACCAGTACGGGATGTAGTGGTCGAACGTCGCCCGGCTCGTCTCGGTGAACGGGGACCGGCAGTAGAAGCAGCACCACCCGCACCCGCTCCGCTCAGCCAGCCGTTGAGCCAGCACCGCACGGTTCTTCGCGTTGATGCGCTTGCTCATCGCTCGCCCACCTCCCCGCCGTTGCGGGCGATGGCGTGAGCGATGAGGTTCACCCCGTGCCGGTCCCCGACCGCGTAGGCGGTCACGAGAGAGGCGAACAGGGACGGGGTCGGGGGAAGCGGCCTAGGCGACCGGGACGCCGCGTGTACGGCGGCGCCCTCGGTCGGCCGGCGCACCATGGCGGTACTCACCGGGCCACCCCCGCGGGGAGGTCGAACGGGTAGGGGAGATCCGGGCCGCCCTTGTAGCGGAAGTCGTACTGCAGCCACGCCTCACGCACGGCATTCAGCGCCCGCTCATAGGCGGGGGCATTTGAGGAACGACCTGCGACAATCTCGGCCCGCCAGTCCGTCAGGACGACGAGCAGCTGCTCGACGTAGTCGCGCGGGGCGTCGCAGTCGCCGTGCTCCTCTTCGAGGGCGAACAGCGTGTCAGAGCTGAGGCCGGCGAACCGGGCCGCGTAGTCGATGGCGTTCACTGGTCGCCTCCCCGCAGTTCGGCCAGGCGACGGGCTGCCGCGCGGAGTACCGCGGCGTGCTCGACGAGAGCGGCGGCGAGCCTGTCGACCCCGGCCGGGTCCAGCTCCGCGAACTGGTCGCCCATGTCGAAGCCGATGTGCGGCTCGGGGCTGGTCGGGGAGAATGGCCGTTGCATCAGGTACGAGGTGAGGATCTCCGCCGGGCCGTCGTCGTGACCGGCGTCGAACACCATGTAGCTGTCCCACGCCTGGTGCTGGATGTCCTCCCGGAACCCACCATCGGTGTGCTTGCCGTTGCACCAGGCCGGCTCGTCCACCACGACCAGGCCGTGATCGCGGGTGTGGATGCTCGCCCGGCCGTTGCTCACGGGCGCCATGGGCGCGACGTACAGCGTCTCGTCGTCGTCGCTCATGCCTGGCCCCGCTGCGCGGCAGGGGCGGTGAACAGGTCCGGGCGGTGGTTGCGCAGGTGCTGGCTGAACAGGTCGCGCACGGCCCGCTCCCGGAGGGGCTGGGTCAGGTTCCGCGGCATCTTCACGACGAGCTCGCCGTCGTCGCCCTTCTTGAGCGTGGCGAGCATGTCGGCCGGGATGTCGTCCGGCTCGCACTCCACGACGCGGGCGGCGAAGCAGTCGAGCAGGTACGTCACCGGCATCGTCGCCACGTCGTCCGGGCGCAGGCTCAGCCACTTGTCCCGGCCGGGGGACCGCCCCGCCTGGTCGAGACTGCGGTGGAACTTCGCGTGCTCGTCGGCGCACGCCTCCGCCAGCTGGTCGGCCATCGCCTGCAGGTTGCGCAGGTGAGTCCGCACGCGGGCGATCTCGCCGTACACCTCGGCCGCGGTGAGGTAGCCCAGCGTCTCGCCACTGCCCCCGTCCGGCATCAGCGCCATGTGCGGGTAGCTCGAAGCGTCGCCCGACGAGAACGGGAACTGAGTGATGCGGGCCGAAAGGATCCGCTCCTGCGTGCCCTCGTTGGTGGTGAAGTCGATCGAGATCTCGTCGCCCTCGTGGGTCAGGTCGACGGGGTGGATGCCGTCGCGGACGTCGTCGGCGTGGTCGAGCGTGCACCAGGTCGGGCACTCCAGCGCCATGAAGCCGCCGCCGATGAGCGGGTACGTGATGGTGCGGTCCGCGGCCGGCGCCTCAGCGGGCTTCTGCGCCTCGCCGGTCGGCTGCGTCGGAATGGCCGGCAGGACCAGGCCACCGGACGGCTTGACGTGGTTCTGTACGGTGTTGGACATGGTTCGGTCCCTTCACGGAGGGTCGATACCTAGGCCCCGTTTTGGTGTTGTCGCACCGAGCGGGGCCGCCCCCATTTCGGGGGCCGGTGAGTCGACTCTAAAGCCGACTGAGTCGAAAAGCAACTCACTCGCCAAAGTTCCAGTACGCATGCCGTACACATGATGGCGGGAGAGTCGCGGATAGATCAGGATTGCCCGGGAAGCCAAATGTGCAGGTCAGGGCCCTGTCGGCGTTATGCCGCAGGTCGCGTGTTCGACTTGATAGACCTTGTAATGCGTAGGTCGTCGGTTCGAATCCGACAGGGGGCTCCACGAAACCCCAGGTCACATAGCCCGTGACCTGGGGTTTCTGCTGTTCCGGGGCTGGGCTGCTTGATGGCCGGGGCGCGGCGGCAGGGCCTGCGTGAGCGGTGCGTGAGCGGAGCCGCTCAGGGACCCCTACTTCTTGGGCTTCCGGCGCTTGGCCTTCACGGCCTCCTCGTCCTGGGCCTTCGCCTTGTTGCTCGGCTTGCCGCCCTTGGCCCTGCCGGCGTTCTTGGCCGCAGCCTTCTTGGCCTTCTCCTTCTTCGCGGCCTTGAGTGCCGCCTTCTCGGCCTCGGCCTTGCGCTGGAGGGGGACGAGCTTCGCGGTGGCCTCGGCGGCGCTCCTGCCGACGTGGGGCAGGACGCTTAATGGTGACGTCGGGTATTGGAACTGTCTGAATGCCTCTGTGATCAGAGTGGGGCGAGGACCATGAGGACCTCGTCGCGGGTTTCGTCGGGTGCGAGCCGGAGGGCTCCGGGCCAGCGACCGATCTCGCGCCATCCGAGCCGTCCGTAGAAGTCTTCAAGCCCCTCGCCTCCCCTGGCGGCGAGATGCATCTGTTCCAGCCCCAGCTCCTCTCGGGCGATCTTCCGGAGCTCGTGGACGAGGGCGGCGCCGATACCTCGTCCACGCCAATCAGGGTGGGTCTGGAGGTGGTGAACGGTGCCCCAGTGCCCGACGAGCCGGTGGGGGTCGCGGTTGAGGACGACCCATCCGGCGAGAACGCCTCCAGCCTTGGCAACGAGGAGTCGGCTCTGCTGTGGGTTGAGCTGGCCGACGATCTTGTCCGCGACAGGCTCGACGTCGTGGTCACTGACGGGTGGGAAGGGGAATCCGGCGGCGCCGCCCGCGTTGGTGACAGCGATCCAGCAGTCGATCAGCTCTCGTCGGAGTTCGGGGGTGACGTCGTGCGGGTTGGTGATCTGGGCAAGGTCGAGGGCGTGTTCGCTCGGCATGCGAAGGAGCATGTCAGAGGGGTCTGACATGCTCGCTGTGATCAAGATTCTTTGGATCGGCGGCTGACTTCAGCGGCGTAGGTGGCCCAGTCGCCCGCGGACAGACGTTGCCAGGCGACGGCGACGTCGGTATGGATGCCCAGGGTGCGGGCGAGGATCGCGGCCGGGATCTCGGTGGCGAGCTGGAAGAGCGCGGTGCTGCGGGCCTGGTTGGGCCGGATCCCGAGCTGGTTCAGGCGCTGGGTCAGCTGCGTGGTGCTGATCGGACGTCCGGGCTGGCCGCCGGGGAAGAGCCATGGAGACGGTGCCAGGGCGCCGATGGTCGCGTGGCCCTTGCGGTTCGCGGCAACGGTGCGGGCCAGTTCGGCGACGGGCTCGGGCAGCTGGACAGGTGCATCGCCGAGGTGGAGACGTACTTCGTGGGCACCTACCTCGACTTCCTTGATGGTCAACCGGCTGATCGCCGAAGGCCCTTGGGCATAGAGGAGGAGAAGGAGTCCCGCGAGACGGTCTTCGGGCTTGAGGGTGTCGTCGTGCAGGAGCCGGCGTGCGACGTTCCAGCGGTGCTCGTCATCGAGTGGCTGAGTGGGGCCGTTCCAGCGGATGGCGGGGACGTGGACGGTGGAGAGCTTGTTGGTGCGGGCCCAGCGGATGAAGTGCCCGGCCGTCTGGCGGTAGGTGGCGGAGTCGTCGGTGAGCCACAAGTCGAGGTCGGTCTGCCGGCAGGTCTCCAGGGTGAGGTCGTGAGTGGTCAGCCAGTTCAGGAAGGCGACAGCCGCGTGGGTGCGTTGACGTGCAGATATGAACTGCTGCGGGGTAAGGGGAAGGCCGTTGTTGCGTCGGCGTAGTCGCCGTACCAAGTGCCAAATCGCGTACCGGTGCAGGACTTTGCGCTGTTCGGGGTCCTGCTGGGATGCGAGAAGGCCGGTGAGGAAGCGTTCGAGGCGGACCATGTACTCGTCCCGCTCAGGCAGGGCACCGACGCCGACGAGGACTTGGCGGAGGTGGGCGAGGGGCGGGCTGTCGGGCAGCTCGTCGAGGGCCTGGTGAGTCAGCGCTCGTCGGCCGGCCGCGAGGTCGGCCAGGACCGGGGAGACGGAGGGCTTGTTCAGCCATCGCCTGGCGGTGATGGGGTGCTCGGCGGTGGCGATGTCGTTCCGCAGGGCTTCGAGACCGGGATGGAGGGCATCGGATGGAGGGCCCAGGAGCTCGCCCAGGCGCCGGTTGATGAGACAGCGAGCGCACTGGCCGGGGTGCGGGTAGTCGGGGTCGTTGCAGGTGGGGCAGGTGTGCCAGACCTCAGGGGCGGTGCAGTCCGCGCAAAGGGGCTGGTCGCGAGTGCCGGAGACGACGGCCGCGACGCCTCCGCAGGCCGAGCACGGTGCTGAGCGATGCTGGCAGTCCGGGCACCACGGTCGGCCCGTGGTGCGGGAGGTGCCGCAGGGTTTCTCCTCGCCGCAGATGCTGCAGGTCGCGGTGGGGAGGGAGGGGCAGCTCGGGCAGAGCGGACCGTCCGGCGTGCGGGTGTTCACGACCTTTCGTCGGCCGCAGCGGACGCACTGCTCAAGATTCGCAGGGTCGTTGACCAGGCAGTTCGGACACAGCGGCCGGCCTTTGTCGTCACGGGTGGCAGGCTCTCGGCGGGCTCCGCAGCCTGAGCACTCCTCGATGCGGGAGTGGGAGATACAGGTGCGGCAGACCCGCTGCCCGTTAAGGGGCTTGTCGATGCGTACGACTCTGTGGCAGCCGGGGCAGGACGGCCGGACGATCCCGGTGACGCCGGCCTCGTGCAGCAGATCGATCAGTCGGAGGATCGCGCGGTGGGGTGCGAGGTGGCCGTCCCCGGTCAGCAGGGAAGGGTTGGACTCCAGGGCCCAAGCGAGTTTCTGCTGGTAGGAGGGGCGGGGTGCCGCTCGGTGGACCACGTCGGCGATCACTTCCTGCCGGGCCTGCGGGTCCAGTTCGGTGATCAGGGCACCGATCACCGTGATGGGGTCACGTCCATCGGTGTCCGGGCACTTGCCGCATCGTGGTCGCCCTGCCCGGTCGCGTGAAGCGACCCGGCGGGTGTTTCCGCAGGAAGCACACGGCTCGGGCAGTGGTCCGCAGTTCCAGCAGTACCAGTCCTGGCCGCGGCGCTGGAGGGTGCGCATCCGTCTGCCGCACTCAGCGCAACATGGCGGCGACACCGTCTGAGCTCCCGCCTCGCGCAGGGCGATGAGCAGGTCGCCGACGGCCCTGGGCGCCGGAGAGCGCCCGTCGGTCAGCACGCTGGGATGCTCGGCCAGATGCGCTGCGAGGCGGCGTGACTTCGAGCGGCCGCCCGCGACGCTGGTGACCACGGTGCGGATCCGGTCGGGCTCCAGGTCATGCTCGACGGCCCCGATCAGGTCCGCGATCAGCCCGACCGGATCGGTGACGGCCCGCTCGGAGTGCCCGGGTGCGGTCACGGTCACTCGAGCCCGCGGATTCGGGCTCGCTTGGGCCGCAGGCCACCGATGCCGGTCTCGGCTCCAACAGCCTTCTTTGTATGAGAAGTTGATTCGGAGCCGACTGCGGCCACGGGCTCGATGAGGTCGTCCATGGTGCAGGCGAGGATGTCGAGCAGGGACATGAGGATTTTCAGGCTGAGCCGTTCTGGGCGCTCGACGACGAGCCGGTAGACCTGGCTGGAGGACAGGGTGATGCCGCGTTCTTGCAGCAGCGGGATGAGATCCGTGGTGGAGAAGAGTCCGCGGTCGGCCATGATCTTGCGCAGGTGCCATTGGTAGTCCAGCTTCGCGGCCATCAGCGGTCCTTGTCTGCGGAGGTCGGGGCGAGCGCGGGAGCAAGTGCCTTGCGGAGCATGGTGTTCATGAAGTCGTCGCTGACGTGGGTGTAGATGGCGGTGGAGCTGTCATTCTCGTGACCGACTTGCTGCTGGAGAAACCGCCGGTCGACCCCGTCCTCCGTGAGGTGGGTGACGTAGGCGTGGCGAGCGGAGTGGACGACGAGTTGCTTCGGGAGCTTCAGCGCGTCGCGGTAGGTGACGAACCGGGCGTTGATCTCCGCGGGTTTGATCCGGCCGCCCCGCTCGGTCACCCAGAGCGCGGGATGGTCCTCGCAGCCGAACCGCGGCCGAACGTTCTCCACGTAGTCGGCGACCGCCTCCACCGCCCAGTCCATCACCGACAGTACGTTCCGGCGCCGGGGAGGCTGGCCCTTCTTCGCCTTGCCGTAACGGACGTTGAGCGTGCCGTACCGGCCGAAGTGCGGGGCCGAGGCGTTGCGGCCGAAGTCCACCAGGTCGAGTTTGGCCGCCTCGGTGCGGCGCAGCCCCCACCCGTAGATGACCTTGAAGAGCGTGGCATCCCGGTAGGCGGCGAGGGCCCCCTTGCGCTTGGCCCGCACCGCCCGGTCGACCTGGTCGTCGGCGTAGTCGAGGAAGCGCTGGATCTCCTCGCGGGTGAACGGCCTCGCCTCCGGACTGCCCTCGTAGTCGTTGAGGTGGGCGATGGTGTTCCACTCGTGGCAGATCGCTATCGGGTGGGTGCCGAAGGCATCCTCGCAGGCAACTGCCCAGCCGTAGCGGCCGTCGATCAGGAACTCGCTGAACAGGCGCAGACTGCCCTGGTAACTGCGGATCGTGGACGGCGCGAGGTGCTTCTCGCTGGTCAGCCAGAGCGACCACTCGTCCACATGCCCCGGAGTCCAGGCCCACGGGTACTCGTTGGTGTACTCAAGGAACCTGCGAACGAGCCGTTCTCGGGCGATGACCGTGTCTCCGCGGAGCCCGCGAGCGGCCTGTTGGGCCCGCCAGCCCCGCACCATCGCCTCGACCATCGCGTCCTGCGGACGCAGCTGGACCACCCCGGAGACCAGCTCCAGATGAGCCGCCCCCGCCAGATCGGCACGTCGCTGTAGACCCACTTCCACCCTCCCCTTGAGAGGGCAAATCATGCATCAGATGGGATCTGATCACCAAACCCCCAGCTCAGGCCGTCAAGTTGTAGGAGGACGGAGTCCTCGCCAGGCCCCTTCCTGACCTCGCGACCTGCGGTTTCTCGCCCATCTGATGCAATTCCCGAGAGTTCTGGTAGATGTCCCGTGTGATCCGGGTGTCGCTGTGGCCGAGGGTGTCCGACACGATCTTGATGTCGATGCCGGCGGCGAGCATGAGCGTCGCCGCGCCGTGGCGCAGGTCATGCAGGCGGATCGGCGGGAGGCCGGAAGCGGCGACGAGGCGCTCGAAGAGGTCGGTGACCTTGCCCGGGTGGAGCCAGGAGCCGTCCTCCTGTGTGAAGACGTGGCCGGTCTCGACCCAGGCCGTGCCCCACTTCTCGCGGTCTTGGCCCTGCCGTTCGCGGTAGCGCTTCAGGACGTCGACGGTGTCGTCGTCGAGTGCGACCACGCGGTAGCCGCTGTCGGTCTTGGGATCAGACGCCTCGATTTCCCAGCCGTCCTGCACGAGTTGGGAGGAGACGGTTAGGGAGTGGGCGTCGAGGTTCGTCTCCGACCAGGGCTGCCCGCACGCCTCGCCCCGGCGCAGGCCGCGGAAGGCGATGAGGTGCCACATCGCGTACAGCCGGTCCTCGGCGACGAAGTCGAGGAAGGTGCCGGTCTGCTGGGGTGTCCAGACCATGACGGGCGACGGCTTCTCGCCCGTCTGCTCCCACTTGGTGACCCGTTCGTCGGTCCACACGAGCGCCTTCGGTTTGCGTACGGGGTCGATCTCGACGTGGGCGGCGGGGTTGAAGGTGATGATCTGCTGCCCGATCGCGTCGTTCAGCGATGCCCGGAGGGTGGCCTTGACGTGTTGGCGCGTGGCGGGTCCGGTGATGCGGCGGAAGGGCGGCATCTTGTCGATGGCGGCCTTCATCGCCTTGCGTCGGGCTCGGTTCTCCACGCCCTTCCATGGCACGGTCGCCATCTCGTCGATCGCGGCTCGGCGCTGGGCATTGTCCTCCAGAATCTGGGCGTTGGCGTCGCGGATGTCCGTGAACATCTCGCTGAGGTGGCTGACGCGCAGCCGGTCCAGACGTCGGCCGCCGATGTGCGGCTTCAGGTGGACGCGGATGTCGGTCTCGTAGCGGTTGAGGCCGGACTTGCGTATGCGCTTGCCGGCCAGCCACCGGTCGAGCCACTCGGCGACGGTCAGGCTACCGATGAGGCCCTGGCCGGCGTTGAGCCGCCGCCTCGTCTCCTCGACCTCGGGCAGAGGTGACCGTTCGCGGCTGACCTCGGCCAGCATCTCGGCGATGAGGTCGGTGCCCTCGGGGTCGTCCGACTCGGCCAGCCCCAGGAGGGCGCGTACGTGGTCGAGGTCAGCCTGGGCTGCTTTGAGGCTGCCGTATCCGCCACGGGCGAAGGAGCGCCGGCTGCCGTCCTCGCGGGATGGCAGCTCCTGGCGGATGGAGTAGGTGCAGTGGTTCCTGCTGTTGCGCTTGGGGCAGGAGGTGCCGAGTTCCTTGCCGGTCTTGGGGTCGCGGCAGGAGCAGCGGCGGTAGGTGGAGCCCTTCAAAGATCGTTCTCCTCGGTGGTCTCGGGATCGGTCCCGGGTGAGTCGATTACGTCGGCCACGTCTGGCCACAGGAACGGGGGTGTGACGCCCTCTTCCTCGATGAAGGCGCGAACTCTGCGCAGGCGGCTTGCGGCGCCATCGGCCGCCTCGGCGGCACGGGCCTGGGAGCGGAGGGCCTCGGCCTTCCGGTCGGCGTTCGGGGCGGTCTCGGCGTGGTAGCGGGCGTACTCCTCGTCGCGTCGCGCGCTTCGCAGTCGCTCCTGGGCGGCGTGGTGAGCCCGGAAGTAGCGGAGCATGTCGTCGTCCGCGCCGAGTTCGGTCTCCTCCCCGGTGAACCAGCGCAGCGCGTCCAGGGTGCAAGTGGAGTCCTGGAGCGGGAGCTGCTGCACGTCGTCGACGTAGCCGACGGGATAGATGAGGCAGATGGGTGGGGTGTTCAGCGCCTGGGCCAGGACCATGACGTCGACCAGGGGCAGGTTGGAACGGCGCCTGGACTCCATGTTGGCGATGACATTGCGGGGGATGGGGTGGCCCATCTCCTCGCACTTGTCGGCCAAGTCCTGCGCGCTCCAACCCAGTTCCCTCCGTCGTCTGCGGACCTCGGCGGCCACGGTGGCCATGACCTGGTCCACCCACTCCAGGACGTCGTCCTCGTCGTCGGCCTTCTTGGATCCATGGTCGCTACGGCGTTGTGTCATGAAGACACATTAACTCGCCTAGCGTTGATTCCAAGACCTGGAGACGGGCGCGGTAGCCGCGTTCGCCGTGGGCTCAGTCATGGATGGAGTGCGTATGCGTGAGAGCGAAGAGGCCGGTCGGGTGAAGGGGATGAGTCGCGGGGAGCTTCTGGAGCTTCCTGCGGCCGTTGACCTGGAGACAGGCAACCGTGCCTTGGGGCTTGGGCGGAGCAAGGGGTACGAGCTCGCCAAGCGTGGCCAGTACCCCTGCAAGGTGCTCAGGCTCGGGAACGCCTACCGGGTGGTGACCGCAGACCTGTTGGCCCTGCTGGGGCTGGCGGCATGAAGTGCCTGCCGCATAGCAGACGCTTCTGCGCTGAGCTGACACAGAAACGTTGGACTGTGGCACGGCGTGGACGTACTGTCCGTGGTCGCTCGCGGTGCCGACAAGCCCGCGAGAAGAGGGAGAGCCTCCGGCGGTGCAACGCCGGAGGCCCCAGGACTCCCCACCAATCCCATGAGAACCGACCCGGCGGCAGGGGCGTGCAAGCCCGACACCGCCAGACGAGGAGCCGCCCAGTGCAACCCGATAACGCCGAGCCCTATTCCGCCCCCGCACGAGCAGCCTGGCCCACCACAGCCATCCCCGGCCGGCCCGGCGCCCACCTGCGCCCCACGCAGGTCGACAGTGCCACGGTGGACCCGAGCGACGGTACGGCTGACGGCAGCGCCAGCGAGGCGGACCCGGCGAGCGGACTGGAGGCCATCCCGGACGCGGAACCGACACCGGGCTCGAAACTGCTGGACGAACTGCGCTCCCAGATAGCCCAGTTCGTGATCCCACCCTCATCCGAGGCGCTGGACGCGATCACCCTGTGGGTGGCGGCAACGCATCTCCAGCCCGCGTGGCAGCACGCCCCACGGCTGGCGGTGGTGGGGCCGGCGAAGCGCTGCGGCAAGTCGCGGCTGCTGGACGTGCTGACCGAGACGGTCCACGAGCCGATGCTCACCATCAACACCACACCAGCGGCCATCTTCCGCTCGATCGACGGCGAGGAGCCGCCGACGCTGCTGGTGGACGAGGCCGACACCATCTTCGGCCCCAAGGTCGCGGAGAAGAACGAGGAGACACGCGGCCTCCTCAACGCCGGCCATCAGCGCGGCCGGTACGTCACCCGGGTCGTCGGCAACGACCACACCCCGCACAAGTTCGCCACCTTCGCCATGGCGGCCATCGCGGGAATCGGGGACCTTCCGGACACGGTTATGGACCGGTCGGTGGTCATCCGTATGCGGCGCCAGGCCGAGGGCGAGAAGGTCAAACCCTTCCGCTCGCGGCGCGACATCCCGGCCCTGCACGAGCTGCGCGACCGTATTCACGCCTGGGCCCGCCCACTGCTGGAGGATGCCGCGAACCTGGAGCCGAGTATGCCGGTCGAGGACCGTGCTGCCGACACGTGGGAGCCTTTGGTGACCGTCGCCGATCTGGCGGGAGGTCGCTGGCCCCGGCTCGCGCGGGTCGCGTGTGCGCGGATGGTCGCCGCCGAAGTGGCGGCGGAGGAAGACCATCCCAGCGGGGCGCGCATCCTCGCCGACATCCGGCGGGTCTTCTTCGCCCAGCGGGAGGCAGATAGCCTCTCCACCGAGGATCTCCTGCACTACCTGAACGCGGATGCCGAAGCTCCGTGGGGAGAGCGGGGGCGCTACGGCCTGACCTCCCGGGAACTCAGCGGGATGCTGCGCGACTACGACATCCGGCCAGGCAACGTGCGCATGGCCGACCGGACGCAGCGCAAGGGCTACACGCGCAACAAGTTCCTCGACGCCTGGCGGCGGTACTGCCCCACCGTCCACCCGGTCGGTGCCCCTCGCGGCGCAGGCTGAACCCCACCCTCCCCGGTTGCCGTACTTGCCGTCCCTGCCGTGATCCCGCAGGTCAGAGCACACACCGGCAAGACGGCAGCCGAGGGCAAGACGGCAACGCAGACGTCCCCGTGCTGGCAGCCCGCCAGGGGACACCGTCCTGATCCGTCTTGCCCCGTCCCTGGCGTCCTTGCCGTATCGCCGCTGGTCGCAGTCCTGCTCGCCGGGACGGCTGCCGCAACGCAGCCGTCCCGGCAGGCGCAAGTCGCCCCCGGGCAGAACTCGGATCGGAATCCGCCGCCTCCCTGTCCCGAGTCGGGACAAGACACGGGCGCTGCCCTGCTGAAACGGCAGGCACGGAGCGCTGCCGTCCCGCGCTGACCTGCACCTGCAACGGCCGAGACGGCAAAGACGCCCCACACCACTACCCCCAGGAGCTTCCCGCTTGACCGCCCCGCACCTCACCACGCCATCACCTCAGTCACGAGGCGATGCCCGCACCCAAGGGCAGCCGAAGAAGCGTGCTGACGCCGAACAGCTCGTGCTCGGCGCGGCCGGCATCGTCATCGTCGCCCTGACAGCCGGAGCGTTCTGGCTCTCCTACGCGCACCTCGCCGACGTCGCCGGCCAGCACGGGCTGGGCGCATCTCCCATCCGCCGGTGGGCCTGGCCAGCCACCCTGGACGCGTTCATCGTCGCGGGCGAACTGCTCATGCTGCGTGCGGCACTGCGCCGCGTCACCGACCCCTGGGCGATCGCCGTGACCGCTGCCGGATCGGTCGGCTCCATCGCGTTGAACGTCGCCGGGGTCAGCGGTACCGGACACGCGGGCGCCGTACCGTTCCTCGACTATGTGGTCGCAGCCGTTCCTCCAGCCGCCGCGATGGTCGCCTTCGGCGTCCTGATGCGACAGATTCACCAACTCGTCGCACCGTCCGACGACGCTCCGGGCACCGGTTCCGTACAGGCGCAGGAACGGTCGGGCGGCGACGTCAGCCACGGCCACCGGCCGGATTCCGCTCCCGACGATGCGCAAGCCCCGAGTAACGAGCGGACGGAACCTGCGTCCCAGACATCGGAGAGCAAACCGAGCGGTGGCCGGCCGCCGAAGGCGACCATCGCGGAGCTAACGGATATCGGCCGGGCCACCGGTCATCAGCACGGCAAACTCACGCGCGGCCTGCTCCGAGCGGCTGTGAAGGACCGAGACCTGGCGATCGGCAGTGACCGGCAGACCGAGGTGATGGAGCTGCTTCGGCCGGAACTCGAAGCCGTCGGTATCGAGGTATCCAGGCGCTGATGCCGGGCCTGCTCGGGTGACCGGAACCCATCCGGTCACCCGAGCATCGGCCAACCGGCCCGCAGATTTCCACACCTGTGGACAACGCGATGGCCGCGCCGCGCAGACATCCCCGCCCCCGCTCGCCCAGCCGCACCTGGAGCAGCTTCCTTGACGCACAACCAGCATCTGCCCGACGACACCTACGCTGAGCCGTCCGCGTCACCGCAGTCCCCTACGTTGCTCGCACGTCTGCGGCGGGCGTTCGGACGGACGGCTCCTGGCGGAGCCAGTAGTACCCCGAGTCCGACTCATGGCCGGTCTTCGGGGGTCTCCGCCCCGGGGGTGGCGGAGAAAGCCCAGCGCCAGGGGGCGCCGGACCAAGTGGCCGGGGCCGAGGGAGGCCCCGACCCGGACACGCTTCACGTCGCCCAGCAAATGATCCTCCGCCCGACGCCTACTGACGTTCCCGCCGTCGGCGAACCCTCCGTGCAGAGCGTCCAGCCAACGATCCGCCGGTTCACCGGCGACGCGCGCCTTAAGCGCGTCGGCCCCTTGCGCTTCACCGACGACGAGCGCACCAGCCTGCAGGAGGCCGCAGCCGAGCACGGCTACAAGGGCGAATCCGGCTTTGCCGCCGACGTCGTCCTCGCCTTCATCGACGGCCGCTTCACCGCGAACCTGCCCCTGTCCGAGGACCGACGACGTACCCACATGTTCCGCGCCCAGGTCCTGCGCGCCCTCAACCGCATCGGAGTCAACGTCAATCAGATCGCCCGCGCGCTCAACAGCGACCTCACCCCGCCTGACATTCGCCAGCGCCTCGATGAACTCCACCGCCTGCTCACCCTGATCGCCGAGGCCCTGCGTCAGCCCACCGACCCGAGGGAGGAATCGTCAGCGTGATCGCCGCCATCAAACCGGCCGGGTCCAACACCCGCGGTCTGCTCGCCTACCTCTACGGCCCCGGCCGGCACGACGAACACCTCGACCCGCACCTCGTCGCCGCCTTCGCCATGCTCGGCATGCCCGACCCCGGCCGCGAAGAGAACGCCACCCTGACCGAACTTGGCCACCACCTCGACGATCCCGTACGCCTGCGCAATAACGAGTTTGGCAAGCCTGTCACCGACCATGTCTGGCACTGCCCCGTCCGCGCAGCACCCGAGGACCGCTACCTCTCCGATACCGAGTGGGGCGAGATCGCCCAGCGCATCGTGCAGGCAGCTGGCATCGCCCCCGCAGGTGACGATCTGGCCTGCCGCTGGATCGCCGTACGCCACGCCGACGACCACATCCACATCCTCGCGACCACCGTTCGCGAGGACGGCCGCCGCCCCAAGCTCCACGGCAGCGGCGTACGCGTCGGCGACGAGTGCCGTCAGATTGAGAAGGACTACGGGCTGCGCCGCCTGAAGAAGGGCGACCGCACCGCGGCCCGGCGCCCCACCCAGGCCGAGATGCACAAAGCCGATCGCCTCGGCTGGGAGCAGACCAGCCGCGAGTGGCTCCAGGACCGCATCCGATCCGCCATCCCGCACGCCACCAGCGCCGAGGAACTCCTCGCCTACCTCGAAGCCGGCGAAGTCCTGGTCAAGCCCCGCCGAGGCCCCTCCGGAGACCTCCTCGGCTACGCCGTAGGCCGCCCCGGCGACCTGAACAAGGACGGCGAGCAGATCTACCACCCCGGCGGGAAGATCGCCCCCGACCTCACCCTGCCCAAACTCAAGGCCCGCCTTGAGAACGGCGCGCCCGCGGAACACCCCACAGCCCGCCGCGACCGACCCACCACTCCCTGGCATCAGGCCACCGAAGCCCTCGACACCCTCCGCCCAGAGACCACCACCACGAGCGCCGACGAGGACGCACGGACACAGGCGAACATCAGCGCTCTGGGCGAACTGATCGAAGCCACCGCCCAAGCAGCGCCCGCCGACCATCGCGCTCAACTGCGCTCAGCCAGTGCGGCATTCTCCCGGGCGCAGCGGTCGCAGATCCGGGCCGAGGACCGTGCCGCCCACGCCCTGCGGACCGCCGCCCGCGACATCGCACACACCGCCACCGGCCCCGACGGCAACGCCCTCGCAGCCCTGACCGCCGCACTCCTCTGGGCCGCCATCCTCGCTGCACGCTGGCACGAGGCCAAGGGCCACGCCCACCAGGCCGACGCTGCCCACCAAGCCGTCCAGCACCTCCAGTCAGCAGCCGACGCCGCGCTCGCTCCGACGCTCACCGAACTCGAAGCCCGGCGCCCTGGTGAAGGGACCCGCCGCACTCTTGCCAACGACGTACGCGCAGCCGTCCCCGAACACGCCGAGCGGATCCTCGCCGACCGGGGCTGGCCCGGGCTCGCCACTGTCCTCGCCGACGCCGAAGCCAGCGGCCACAAACCCCACCAGCTCCTCAAGGAAGCAGCCGCCCGCCGAGAGCTCAGCACAGCCCGCCAACCGGCCCGCGTCCTGATCACCCGCATCCAGCACACCAGCCGCAACCCCGCGCCCAATCGCCGCGCCGAGGCAGCCCGGCTGCGAAGCATCAGCGCATCGGCCTTGGGCGCCCCTTCCCCCGCCGCCCAGCCGAGGACAACCGCAGCGCCCACGAGCCAGCCGAGCCGCCACCGACGCTGACCCGGTAGGAGAGTCAGATCCCCAGAGACCCGCCAGCAGCGTCGGCGAGGGTCTCCTCAGGACGCCCGTGAGCCCCGGAAGCGTGGATCCGCATCGGAGAGGCGCCTGCGTATCAACGGTTGGGCCGGTCACCACGCGTGGTGACCGGCCCAACCGTTGATACGCCCACTGTCCGTTCTCG
>NZ_JAGGPA010000083.1 GCF_018614035.1 Streptomyces sp. ISL-96 | reverse complement strand
CCGCCGGCGTGGGTGCTCGCATGCGTAGGAAATGGGATGTCGCACCAATGGCCGTCCCCGCACCCGCCGAGACGGGGGCCGGGCCACCCCTTAGACGTCATGCGCCCCACCCACTCGGCCGTCGGCCACCGAACCGAGCCGCACCACTCCCCCACCCCCCGTGCAGGGCGTTTTTCTTTGGGCCGTCCCCCTACAAGCGTTAGCGGTGGGCCGGGGCGGCGGGTCAAGGGTGGGCCGCAGGCACATCGCGCAGCGACGCGACGCAGGAGCGCCCTTGACGCGCCGCCCCGGCCCACCGACACTCGAGCGCCCGGGACGGCCCGAAACCCCCAGAAGCGATCTGTGGTTGTTACTGACCGACCCCGGCCCAGACCCCGCCCCCCTCAGTCGAAGATCGGGCCCTGCGTGCGCGTGCGCTTGATTTCGTAGAAGCCGGGGACCGACGCCACCATCAGCGTGCCGTCCCACAGGCGTGCCGCCTCTTCGCCCTTCGGTGCCGGGGTGACCACCGGGCCGAAGAAGGCGATCTCCTCGCCGTTCGCGCCCGGGACGGAGATCACCGGAGTGCCCACCTCCTGGCCGACCTTGTCGATGCCCACCTTGTGCGACGCGCGCACCTCGGCGTCGTACGTCTCCTTGTCGGCGTACTCGATCAAGTCAGCCGGCAGTCCCGCGTCCGCCAGCGCGCCTGCTATCGCCTCCAGGGTCGAGCCCTCACCCTTGTTGTGGAAGCGCGTGCCGAGTGCCGTGTACAGGTCGCCGACGACCTCGTCGCCGTGCAGCTGCTGCGCCGCCGTCACCACACGCACCGGGCGCCAGCCCTTGGGGCCGAGCAGTTCGCGGTACTGCTCGGGCAGCTCGTCGAGCTTGTCCTCGTTCAGTACGGCCAGGCTCATGACATGCCAGCGAACGTCGACATCACGGACCTTCTGGACCTCCAGCATCCAGCGGGACGTCATCCACGCCCACGGACACAGCGGGTCGAACCAGAAATCCGCCGTGATCTTGCCGTTCTCTGAGCTCTCGGACATGTCTCTCCTCAATAGCGCGGTCGCAACCTGACCGTGCCAACGCCACCGGCCACCGGAGGCATTCCCACGCTCCCCATGTCAGTGCCGCGTGCGAGGATCGGGATGTTCGAACGAGACACGAAGGAGTGCCCGTGCCCGGTGAGAATCTGTCCCGCGACGAGGCCCGCGAGCGGGCCGAACTGCTGTCCGTCGAGGGGTACGAAGTAGCCCTCGACCTGCGATCAGCGGTCGGGGAGACCCGGGATGGGGGAGACGGTGGGGGGAGTGGGACGAGTGGGGACAGTGGGGACGGGGTGCGTACGTTTCGCTCCGTGACCACCGTTCGGTTCCGGTGCGCGCGGCCCGGCGCCGACAGCTTCGCCGATCTGCTGGCGCCCTCCGTGACCGCCGTCACGCTCAACGGCGAGGCGCTGGACCCGGCCGTCTTCGACGGCAAGCGGGTCGCGCTCGCCGGGCTGCGGGACGAGAACGTCCTGGTCGTGGACGCACAGTGTGCGTACAGCCGTACCGGCGAAGGCATGCACCGCTTCGTCGACCCTGAGGACGGCGAGGTGTACTTGTACACGCAGTACGAGCCGGCCGACGCGCGCCGCGTCTTCGCCAACTTCGAACAGCCGGACCTCAAGGCACCGTTCCGGTTCGAGGTGACCGCTCCCGACGGGTGGACCGTGTGGAGCAACGGGGTCGGCGAGGTGACGGGTGAAGGGGGAGAGGGAGACGTAGCCGGAAAGGGAAGGGTTTGGCGGTTCGGGGCGACCAAGCCGATCTCTACCTACATCACCGCCTTCGTCGCCGGTCCGTACCACTACGAGAGCGATCTGTACCGGCGGACGTTCAGCGACGGTACGGAGCTCGAGATCCCGCTCGGCGCTATGTGCCGCAAGGGGCTTGCCCGGCACTTCGACGCGGATGACATTTTCACCGTCACCAAGCAGGGGCTCGACTTCTTCCACGACAACTTCGACTTCCCCTACCCCTTCGGGAAGTACGACCAGGCCTTCGTGCCCGAGTACAACATCGGCGCCATGGAGAACCCTGGCTGCGTGACCTTCCGCGAGGAGTACATCTTCCGGGGGAAAGTCACGCAGGCGTCGTACGAGCGGCGGGCGAACGTCATCCTCCACGAGATGGCGCACATGTGGTTCGGGGATCTGGTCACCATGCAGTGGTGGGACGACCTGTGGCTGAAGGAGTCCTTCGCCGACTTCATGGGGTCGTACTCGATGGTGGAGGCCACTCGCTTCACCAACGGGTGGATCACCTTCGCCAACAACCGCAAATCATGGGCGTACCGGGCTGATCAGCTGCCCTCGACGCATCCGATCACGGCCGACATCCGCGACCTGGAGGACGCGAAGCTCAACTTCGACGGGATCACCTACGCCAAGGGTGCGTCCGTACTGAAGCAGCTCGTCGCGTACGTCGGGAAGGACGCCTTCATGGAGGGCGCCCGGCGCTACTTCAAGCGTCACGCGTACGGGAACACCCGGCTCGAGGACCTGCTGGCCGTACTGGAGGAGACCTCGGGGCGGGATCTGACGTCCTGGTCGCGGGCGTGGCTGCAGACCGCTGGGGTCAACTCGCTCACTCCTCAGGTGTTTTACGACTCGGCCGGGCGGATCACCGAGCTGGCGGTGTTCCAGGAGAGCGCCGCGTCCCATCCTGAGCTTCGGCCCCACCGGGTGGCTGTCGGGCTGTACCGGCGGGAGGGCGTCGGCGGTGCACTCGTGCGGTACGCGCGGGCCGAGGTGGATGTCACCGGGCCGCGTACGGTCGTGGCAGAGCTCGCGGGCAGCGAGAAGCCGGATCTGGTGCTCGTCAACGACGACGACCTGACGTACTGCAAGATCCGCTTCGATGCGGAGTCGTTGGGGACCTTGCGCGCTCACCTCGGTGATGTCAGTGACCCGCTGGCGCGGGCGCTGTGCTGGTCGGCGATGTGGAACCTCACGCGGGACGCGCTGATGCCGGCGCGCGATTTCGTGGATCTGGTGCTGAAGTTCGCCGGGCGCGAGACGGACATCGGCGTGCTCCAGATGCTGCACACGTGGACGCGGTCCGCGCTGACGTACTACGCGGCGCCCGAGTTGCGGGAGCAGGGCGGGCGTCTGCTGGCGGAGGGCGCGCTGCGGGAGCTGCGGATCGCGGAGCCGGGCAGCGAGCATCAGCTGACGTGGGCGCGGTTCTTCGCGGCCACGGCGTGCCGGGACGCGGACTTCCAGTTGCTCCAGGGGCTGCTGGAGGGTACGGCCAAGATCGACGGGCTCGACGTGGACCAGGAGCTGCGCTGGGCGTTCCTCGGGCCGCTCGCCTCGCACGGTGTGGTGGACGAGAAGGAGATCAACGCGGAGCTGGCGCGGGACGACACCGCTTCGGGCAAGCGGCACCAGGTGCGGTGCCTGGCGTCGCGCCCTTCGGCCGCCGTCAAGGCGCAGGCGTGGGTGGCGGTCGTGGAGTCCGACACGCTGTCGAACGCGCTCGTCGTGGCCACGATCGACGGGTTCGTGCAGCCTGGGCAGCGGGAGTTGATCGCTCCTTACGCGGAGAAGTACTTCGCCGCGATTGAGCGGGTGTGGGCCGAGCGGTCCATCCAGATCGGGATGGACGTGGTGTCCGGGCTGTTCCCGGGGCTCCAGGACAACCAGGGCACGCTCGACGCGACGGATGCGTGGCTGGCCGGCCACGCGGACGCGCCGCCGGCGCTGCGGCGGCTGGTACTGGAGGCGCGGGACGACTTGGCGCGAGGGCTGCGGGGACAGGCCTGCGATCGGGCCGCGGGGGTGTGACGCGGCTGGGGCTGGCAGCCCCGGGGAATGGGTGCGGGTGCCTGCGGCGCGTTGACCGGGGGCTGGGGCTCCGGCCCCAGCTTGCGCGCCGCAAGGAACAGCGTCACCTTCGGCCATTTCGGCGGGTGAGGTTTCGGCAGTCGAACGGCCGTACTTTAGTGCGGGGTTGTCCTGGATTGTCGACAGGTGTGTAACAGCGGTTAGGCAGCAGGGGGCGGGCGGGAAACCCCGGAGCATGAACCACAACACACCGGTCTCCCCCCGCCCCCTCAGCCACCTCTCCGACGCCCAGCGGCGCGTGCTGTCCGCCGCGCAGCTGCGTGCGCACGGCGTGTCCGCCGCCCGGACCGCCGCGCAGTGCCGCCCGGGTGGGCCCTGGCAGCAGATCCTGCCGGGTGTCTTCGTCCTGCACCCGGGGCCGCCCACCAGCGAGGAGCGGCTGCACGCCGCCCTGCTGTACGCGGGGCGGCCCACCGTGGAGCGGGTGGTACCGGCGCAGGTCAGGGGTGAGGGGGAGGCAGGCTCGTACGGTGATGTCATGGTCACCGGGCTCGCCGCCCTCGCCCTGCACCGCTTCTCCACCGCTCCCCCGCTGCTCTCCCTCGACCGGATCGACGTGCTCATGCCGCGCACTCGGCGGCTGCGGTCAACCGGGTGCGCGCGGCTGGTCCGGGTTCATGCGCTGCCCCAGGTCCAGCACATCGGCGGCCTGCCCGTCGCCCCCGTCGCCCGCGCCCTCGCCGATGCCGTCGCGCAGCTGAGTGACGCCGATGCCGTACGCCGGCTGCTCACCGAGGCCGTACGCGCCTTCCACTGCGAACCATCCGCTGTCGTCAAGGAGTTGACGCTCGCGCGGCTGCTCTCGCAGCCCCACGTCATCGGCGCCGTCGACTCGCTGCTCGCCGAGGGGCGGGCCATCGCCGAGGACCGGCTGTATGCGATGGTCCGGGATCACGGACTGCCTGACCCGCTCTGGAACGTCGATCTGCGGCTGCCCGGCGGGCCCCACCTCGGTGGCGTCGACGTCTACTGGCCCGACCAGGCCGTGGCCGTGGAGCTGGACACCCGGGCGCCCCGGCAGGACGAGGACGCAATGGGGTCTCCCCTGCTCGAGCGAAGCCGAGAGCTTGGGGAATGGTCGGAGTACGCCCGCAAGCGCGAGCACCTGGAGCGGCTCGGCATCACCGTCGTACACATCACGCCGAAGAAGCTGCGGGAAGCGGTGGAGCAGCAGGCGACCGTCGTACGGACCGCTCTCATGGCGTCGAGCGACCGGGAGCCGCCCGCTTATGTGGTGGCCCTGCCGCGCTAGCGGCAGAGCCACCGGGCTCAGCGGGCTCACCGGGCTCAGCCGGCACACCGGACTCAGCTGGCTCAGCTGGCTCAGCGCTTCTTCAGCAGGAGCTCCGTGTTCCGGGCGTCCGCCGGGCCCGCCAGGGTCTGCCGGGCGCCCGGCGCGTTGAGGGACAGTTCGCGGTAGAGCGCCGCCAGGCCCGTCTGGGAGAGGTCGGTGTGGTCCGTGCTGTGCGGGGCGGCGGACTCGATCAGCGTGGTGAAGAGGGAGAGCGTGCCGTCGTGGTTGTCGGTCAGTTCGATGATCCGGGCCAGTTGGGGGAACTCGACGTGGGAAGCCGTGGAGATCTCCCAGAAGGTGCCGTGCGCGAGGATCTCGTTGCGGTGGCTGTGGCCGTTGATCCAGGCGACGACGTTGCGGTGTTGCTTGAGGAGGGCGATGAGTTTGTCGCCGCCGCCGTCGTCGAACGTCCAGCTGTTGTGGTGGCTGAAGACGATGACGTGGTCGTCCCGGTGGGCGAGCAGCGTGCGCTTCAGCCAGTCGAGCTGGGCCTTGCCGATCGAGCCAGCGAAGTGGCCGCCCCGGTCGGTGGTGTCGAGGCTGATGCCGAGTACGTCGTCGGAGATGCGGAAGGAGTAGTGGAGGCTGCCTGTGTCGGCGTTCTCACGGGTGTAGCCGTGGCCGGCCGGGCCCGCGCCGGCGTACGCCGGGTCCAGGTGCGCCTCGACGTACTCGCGCGGGGTGAAGGGGGCGCGGGCCGGGTCGGGTGTGATGGAGCGCATGCGGCGGGTCTCGCGGCGCAGGAGGTCGGTGAAGTAGCTGCCGCGCGGGTCGTTGCCCTTCCTGAGTACGGCTTCGAGGGCACTCGCGTCGCCCACCGGGAGGGACATCAGCTTGCGGCCGCCGACGGCGAAGTCGGCCAGGAAGCCGGAGCCGTCGGCGGCGTTGGCGAAGCAGCCGCTGGGCAGGTCGTCGTGGTTGCCGACTGTGGAGTACCAGGGGATGCGCAGGCCGGGGCTGTTCACCGGACGTAGTGCTGCCGCGAGGTAGCCCTCCAGGCGCGGGAAGCCGCGCTTCTTGTCGGCGTCGCGCAGGACCGCGTCCGGGTGCCAGTACAGGGGCAGGCCGGAGTCCTGGACGCCTTCGTAGCGGGTCGGGTCGCCGGTGTTGGGGGTGATGCGACCGCCGCTCATGGTGCGCAGGAACCAGTCGAGCTCGGCCTTGTTGTTGTTGTCCGTGTTGTCGCCGGTCGTCATGACGAAGCCGAGGTCCGTGCCGGTGACGGGGCCGCCGCGGAGTGCGTTGACGCGCTCGACGAGCGAGATCGCGCCGTGGACTGTCAGGGCTTCCTGGGGACGCCAGGCGCCGGGCGCCTGGGCGCGCAGGTACTCGGTGCGGACCGGGTGCTGTACGTCGGTGAGGTGGAGGTCGGTGAGCTGTACGAAGGAGGCGAGCGCGGTACGTCGCTCCGCGCGGCCGGAGCGGGCGGCGGTGAGCTGGGTGCGTACGACGCGCTGCCAGCCGGGGCCCGTCGCGAGCCGCCGGTAGCCGGAGGCGGAGCCGCGCGGGGTGGCGACCGTGCGGAGGGTCGTGGCCGTCCAGGGCGGGACGGCGACGGGGGCGCGGGCGGGGCTCGGGGCCGGTGCCTGGGCCGCGGCCGCCGGAGGGGCGGAAGGTGGCGCGGCCTGGGCGGCGTGCTCCGGGCGGAGCGCGAGCCCGATGCCGGCGGAGATGCCGACCGCTCCGGTCGCGGCGAGGAACGAACGGCGGTCGAGGGCGGCTTCGGCTGCGGAGCGTAGGCGTGACATGGCGCGGTCTCCCCGGGGTGCGATCGCATCGGCCGGGCAGGGGGTGGACCACTGGTGGGAGCCAGCGGAACCCCTTGCCCCATTGGATCGTTGACACCGGGGATGGCCTGCGCGTTAACGGCTCCGCAACGCGCAACACCGATCACCGAACAGGGATCACCGCTGGGGCTCCGCCCCAGACCTGCCCGGCAACGCCACCCGCCCCACCGCCGGCCTCGTCCGCCACAGTTCCATTCCCGTACCGACCAGCTCGACGTGGTCGAGGCGGGCCACGGTCTCCAGCGGGTGCCAGGCCGCCAAGTCCGTCGAGCCGGTGGTCTCGTGGCGGAGCTCGCCGCCGGTGATGTGGCCCTCGTACACCACCCGCAGGCCCTGGAAGTCGGCGAAACTGCCGAGCCGGCGCGGGTAGCGGCGGGTGATGGAGTCCACGCCGAGCAGCCGGACCGGTTCGACGGCGTACCCCGTCTCCTCCTCCACCTCGCGGATCACCGTGTCGTACGGATCCTCGCCGTGGTCCATGCCCCCGCCCGGCAGTGTCCACCGCTTCGCGCCGTCTGGCGCAATCCAGCGGGCCAGGAGCACCCGTCCCTCCCGTACGCACACGGCGTAGGCCGCCACCCTCAGCTCTCGGTTCATTGGCTGAGGTTACGGGGTGACGCCAACAAGCCGTCCGGTATCTGGGGATTTGACCCCAGTGGCGCATACCGCGCGGTGGCGGATGTGTGCCACGACCGCATTCCGCCCCCGGCAACTCTCCCCAAACAACCATCACTTAGGCAAGGCTGAGCGGTCATCCGGCACCGTATTCCGGACTCCTTCTTTCACATACAGGGAAGCCCATGACCCTCGAATCATCCGGCTCCATACCCGGCGCCAGACCCGCGGCCCGCATAGCGCTCGCCGCCGGGCTGGTCGCCGCGCTGTGTGCGACCGCACCGGTCCCCGCCCTGGCGGCCGGCGCCGACGACGCCCGGGCCACCGCGCCCGCGCCCAAGTCCGCCGCCGCGAAGCTCGGTTCCGCCGACGCGCAGCTGCTCGCGGAGGCCGAGGCCGACGGCGCGAAGAGCGTCACGCTGATGGTCGCCACCGCGCCCGGCGCCACCGAGCAGGTCGCCCGGCAGCTCGACTCCGTACAGGGCGGCCTGGTCGGCCGTACGGACGACAAGCTCGGTTACGTACGGGCCACCCTGCCCACCGGCAAGGCGGACGCGGCCATCAAGGCCGCCACGAAGCTCTCCTCCGTCCAGGGCATCGACCTCAAGCAGGAGATCCTGCTGGACGACCCGACACCGGCCGGGGATCGCAGCAAGAGTGCGGAAACCGCTGCCACCGGCAGCTACTCCGGGCCCGGCAAGCAGACGCCCGCGAAGAACCCGTACAACCCGTCCTTCGAGACGGGCGCCGTGGAGTTCGTGCAGGACAACCCCAAGGCCGACGGCCGCGGGGTCACCATCGGCATCCTCGACTCGGGTGTCGACGTCGGTCACCCGGCGCTCCAGAAGACCACCACAGGCGAGCGCAAGATCGTCGACTGGGTGACGGCCACCGACCCGGTCTCGGACGGCGACGGCACCTGGCTGCAGATGGACAACGCCGTGACCGGGCCGACGTTCACCACCGACAGCCGTACGTACTCGGCCCCGGCCGGCTCGTACATGTTCCGGAAGTTCGCCGAAGCCGCCACCAAGGGCGGCGACATGAACGGCGACCTGAACCGCGACGGTGACACCACCGACGTGTGGGGCGTGCTGTACGACGCCGCCTCCGGCACGATCCGCGTCGACCTCGACGACGACGCCGACTTCGGCGACGAAGAGGCGATGAAGCCGTACAAGGACAAGCACCAGATCCGGTACTTCGGCAAGGACGACCCCGCCACCGAGGTCGTCGAGCAGATCCCGTTCGTCGCCGAGGTCCGCAAGGACGTCGTCCACAACGCGGCCGGCGCCAAGTCCGACTTCGTCAACATCGGCGTCATCGAGGGCTCGCACGGCACGCACGTAGCCGGCATCACCGCCGCCAACAGCCTCTTCGGCGGCCGGATGAACGGCGCCGCCCCCGGCGCCAAGCTGGTCTCCTCGCGCGCCTGCACCTGGAGCGGCGGCTGCACCAACATCGCGCTCACCGAGGGCATGATCGACCTCGTCACCAAGCGCGGTGTCGACATCGTCAACATGTCGATCGGCGGGCTGCCGACCCTGAACGACGGCAACAACGCGCGCGCCCGGCTCTACACGCGCCTCATCGACACGTACGGCGTGCAGCTGGTCGTCTCGGCCGGCAACAGCGGCCCGGGCACCAACACCATCGGTGACCCGTCCCTCGCGGACAAGGTCGTCTCGGTCGGCGCGTCCATCTCCAAGCAGACCTGGGCCGCCAACTACGGCTCGGTCGTGGAGAAGCGGTACGCCATGATGCCGTTCTCCTCCCGCGGCCCGCGCGAGGACGGCGGCTTCACGCCGACCATCTCCGCGCCCGGCGCGTCCATCAACACCACCCAGACCTGGTCGCCCGGCGGCCCGGTCGCCGAGGCCGGCTACAAGCTCCCGGCCGGCTACTCGATGCTGCAGGGTACGTCGATGGCCTCGCCGCAGGCGGCGGGCGCCAGCGCGCTGCTGCTCTCGGCCGCGAAGCAGGAGAAGATCAGCCTCACGCCGGTCGAGCTGCGCACCGCGCTGACCAGCACCGCCGACAAGATCAGCGGCACGCAGGCGCACGAGCAGGGCGCCGGCCTGATCAACGTCGTCGACGCCTGGGACGCGATCGAGGACGGCGCGACCGCCCACGACTACGCGGTCAAGGCGCCGGTCGACACCGCGCTCGACCAGAACCTCAAGACCCCGGGCTTCGGCACCGGTGTCTACGACCGTGAGGGCGGCCTGAAGGCCGGGCAGAAGAAGACGTACGACGTGACCATCACGCGTACGAGCGGCCCGGACCGCGCGATCGAGCACGAGCTGGACTGGAAGTACAACGACGGCACCTTCCGTCTCCTCGGCGACGGCGACGTCGACCTGCCGCTGAACAAGCCGGTCACCGTCAAGGTGCAGGCCAAGCCCGGCACCGCCGGTGTGCACAGCGCCGCCCTCGAAGTGGACGACGAGGACACCGAGGGCATCGACAAGCAGATCCTCGCGACCGTGGTCGTGTCCAAGGACCTGGTGAAGCCCTCGTACACGTTCTCGGACACCGCCTCGGTGCAGCGCAACAGCAGCAAGTCGTACTTCATCAACGTCCCCGAGGGCGCGAAGTCGCTCGAGGTCGCGCTCGGCGGTCTGGGCAAGGACAGTCAGACCCGCTTCATCGCGATCCACCCGTACGGCGTCCCGGTCGACTCCACTTCGTCGATCGTCTGCTACCCGAACTACACCAACCCGGCCAACACCTGCCGCCCGGACCTGCGTTCGTACACGAACCCGCAGGCCGGTGTCTGGGAGGTCGAGGTCGAGTCGCGCCGTACGTCGCCGCTGCTCGACAACCCGTACAAGCTGGACGTCTCGGTGCTCGGCGCCGTCTTCGACCCGGCCGTGCAGACCATCCCCGAGGCCAGGACCGGCACGCCGGCCCCGGTCGAGTGGAAGGTGACCAACAACTTCGCCGCGATGGACGGCAAGCTGAAGGGCGGCTCGCTCGGCTCCTCGAAGGACGCGCGCCCGAGCATCAAGCAGGGCGAGACCCAGACCACCACGGTCACCATCGGTGAGGGCGTCGAGCGCTTCGACGTCGCCATCGGCGGGGTCTCCGACGCCACCGCCGACCTCGACCTGACGGTCAAGAAGGGCACCGCGATCCTCGGCCAGGCCGCTGACGGCGACTCGGAGGAGGCGGTCAGCCTCATCAAGCCCGCAGCCGGTACGTACACCATCGAGGTGGACGGTTACGCGGTCGGCGCCGCCGGCACCGAGTACAACTACCGCGACGTGTACTTCGCGCCGTCGCTCGGCCAGGTCAAGGTCGACGACGCGCAGGTCGTGAAGCTGGCCAACGGCGCTTCGGCGCAGGTCAAGGCCGAGGTCGTGGTGGCCGGAGCGGCCCCCGAGGGCCGGCGCTTCTTCGGCCAGGTGCAGCTGCTGAACGCGCGCGGCACGGTCGCGGGCTCCGGCAGCGCGCAGATCGAGAAGGTCACGCCGTAACACTGCTCGTAGCAGCGTGAGTTACGCACGAGGGGCGGGCGCCCGCACAGGCGCCCGCCTTGTCACGTTCCCGGAGAAATCCACCTCCGAGAATTCGAACCGTACATCGACTTCACAGCATCTTCACTGTCACCATGGCTCCCATGACGCACCTCATCAAGGGGGCCAACACCCCTGTGCCCAGCGACCTTCTCCGCGTGGCGGTCTGCCGCCAGAACGTCGCCGGAGCCCCGGCCGTGGACGCATCGGCCCTCCTGCTGGACGCGAACGGCAAGGTACGCGGCGACGCGGACCTGGTCTTCTACAACCAGCCGCAGCATCCGTCGGGCACGGCACGGCACTTGGGCACGAACGAGGCCAACGGCCAGCTCGCCGAGTGGCTGGAGATCGACCTGCCGCGCGTCGAACCCGAGGTGCAGCGGGTGCTGATAGCCGGCTCCTGCGACGGCGGCGTCTTCGGCTCCGTACCCGGGCTGTACGTCCAGGTCCTCACCGGCGCCGGAGTGCCGGTGACCCTCTACGCGGTGAACGACGCGACGACCGAGGCCGCGTTCGTCATCGGCGAGTTCTACCGGCGCGACGGCGGCTGGAAGTTCCGTGCGGTCGGGCAGGGTTACGCGTCCGGGCTGGCCGGGCTGGCGACCGACTTCGGCATCGCGGTCGACGGGGGTGAGGCTGCGCAGGCCCAGCCCCAGGACGCGGTACCGGCGCCCCTGCCCACACCCGCTCACGCACCCGCACACGCACCCGCCGTGCAGAACGCCATGCCCGCGCCCGTCCGGGACCGCGTGCCCCACACCTTCGGCCCCCAGTTCCCCTCCTTCGTACGCCGCGGCCACGGCAACGACGTCGTCACCGTCGACGCGCCCATTCCCCCCGGCCCGGTGATCATCGAGGCCTGGCACGAGGAGGACGGCTACTTCTGCGTCGAGACGCTCGACCGCCGCAACAAGGACGACGAGCTGGTGTTCAACACCACCATCACCACCTTCCGCGGCCGGGCGCTCATCCAGAACCGCCCCGACCGCCCGCTGCGGCTGAAGATCGAGGCGGACAACGACTGGACCCTGATGGTCCAGCCACTCTCCGTCGCCCGTGACATGACGGAGGGCATCCGCGGCTTCGGACCGGAGGTCGTCGTCTACCACGGCCCGGTGGCGGACCTCGACGTGGAGTTCGCAGGCGACGAGGACGAGGGCGGCTACTTCGGCGTAAGCAGCTGCGAGACCGCCGACAAGTTCAATGACCGCAGCGATCTCCTCGTCAACGAGACCGGCCGGCTGCGGCAGACCGTTCCCCTCACGGCCGGCCCCCTGGTGATCACCGTCGAGGCGGACGGCCCCTGGTCGCTCACCCCCCGCGCGCTGCCCGTCTTCGACGCGGCCGTCGCCCGCTCCACCGGCGTCCACCAGGGCCGCGGCGCGACCACGGTCACCCTCACCAACCCGAACCCGGGCCACCCCGCTGTTCTCGACTACACGGTCCAGAGCGACGGATCGCTCTTCGGCTACGAGGTCGTGATCCTCGACGAGTACGACGACGAGGAGCGCTTCCTGCGCGGCAACGACAACGGCGAGCAGGGCCGCACCCTCCTGTTCCGCAAGGGCGAGGCCGAGGTCCGGCTGCGGATCGCGGACGCCGTCGACTGGAACCTGCGGCTGATCCCGCCGGACCAGGTCCCGGTGCTCACCGGCCCGGTGCAGAGCAACGGCAGCGAGGTCTTCCGCTACGACGGCCCGCCCGCCCTCCTCGGTATCCGCCGCACCACGTCCGACGACCACACGCTCTGCGCCCGCACCGTCCAGGCCCACGGCAAGACCGTGATCTCCGCCGACACCCGGGGCAGGCGCCGCCCGGTCGTCGGCCCGCTCTGGGTAATGAGCGGGGCAGCTCACTGTTACGTTCTGGTCGCCGCCCCCGGAGCGACCGGCTGGCAGATCGAGCCGATGCCGGCCGAAAGCGCCCCGGCCGTCGGCCAGAGCGTCTCGGGCCAGGGATACGCCGTCGTACGCAACACCGGGCCCGCAACCGAGATGATGCTCACGCACGAGTCCAAGGGCGCCCTGGACCTGCCCGTCGTCTGGGCCCTCGACGAGCGACTGGAGCCAGTGCGGCGCATCACCACCGCCCCCGGGCTGCAGACGTTCCCCAGCGGCTTCCTGCAGATCCGGACGGGCGGCGCGTGGAGCCTGGAGACCCGGTGACGGCCGTGTGACGGCCATGTGACGTCCGTGACAACGGTCACCCGGTCCAGGGGCCGGACAATGGATTGGACAAGGCGACCCCGGACATACGCATTATGGACAGCACCAGGTCAAGCCCCCAGCAGCACGTTCGTACGTATGAAGGAGTCCTCGTGAGGGTCGGAATCGTCGGAGCCACCGGTCAGGTCGGCACAGTCATGCGCACCATCCTGGCCGAGCGCAAGTTCCCGGCCGACGAGCTTCGCCTCTTCGCCTCCGCCCGGTCCGCGGGCTCCACGATCGAGTGGCAGGGCAAGGACATCACCGTCGAGGACGCGTCGACGGCCGACTACACCGGCCTGGACATCGTCCTCTTCTCCGCCGGTGGCGCGACCTCCAAGGCGCTGGCCGAGAAGGTCGCCTCCCAGGGCGCGGTCGTGATCGACAACTCCTCCGCCTGGCGCCGCGACCCCGAGGTGCCGCTGGTCGTCTCCGAGGTCAACCCGCACGCGGTGGCGACCCGCCCCAAGGGCATCATCGCCAACCCGAACTGCACCACGATGGCCGCGATGCCGGTCCTCAAGCCGCTGCACGCCGAGGCGGGGCTGACCGCCCTCATCGCCACCACCTACCAGGCCGTGTCCGGCTCGGGTCTGGCCGGTGTCGCCGAGCTCGACGGCCAGGTCAAGAAGGTCGTCGACCACGCCGCCGAGCTGACCCACAGCGGCGAGGCCGTGGACTTCCCGGAGCCCGGCGTCTACAAGCGCCCCATCGCCTTCAACGTGCTGCCGCTGGCCGGCTCGATCGTCGACGACGGTTCCTTCGAGACCGACGAGGAGCAGAAGCTCCGCAACGAGTCCCGCAAGATCCTGGAGATCCCCGAGCTCAAGGTCTCCGGCACCTGCGTACGCGTCCCGGTGTTCTCCGGCCACTCGCTCCAGGTCAACGTCCGTTTTGAGCGTCCGCTGAGCGTCGAGCGCGCGACCGAGCTGCTTGCCGGGGCACCGGGCGTCGCCCTGTCCGAGATCCCGACGCCGCTCCAGGCCGCCGGCAAGGACGTGTCGTACGTCGGCCGTATCCGTCGCGACGAGACCGCTGAGAACGGCCTGGCGCTGTTCCTCTCCGGCGACAACCTCCGCAAGGGCGCGGCGCTGAACGCCGTGCAGATCGCGGAGCTGGTCGCGGCCGAGCTCAAGGCCTGACCTTTCCCGTACGTTCGCTGCGACCGGTGGGGCGGGACTCCGCGGAGTCCCGCCCCACCGGTCGCTGCGTGCGCGCCCTGTCGCTCAGAGCGCCAAGTGTCTCCGCAGCGCTGCGTCGAGCTCGGCCATTCGCTGAGCGGGCACGAAACCGATGCGGTGCAGCACCCGCTCCACCGTGACCGCGCGGACTTGCTCGCACTGGGCCTTGGAATCCTTCGCAAGGTGACATTCCTCAGCGCGCAAAAGGACCTGGAACGGGAAAACCCGCGACGTGTTCGACGTCATCGGCACAACGGTGACCACACCTCTGCCCATCCGCTGCGCGGTCTGATTGGCCGCGTCGTTCGAGACGATCACCGAGGGGCGGGCCTTGTTCGCTTCACTGCCGCGCACCGGCTCGTAGTCGATCAGGTAGATCTCACCTCTGCGCATCGGTCAGCCCGTCTCCGGCGGTCCGGTCCCAGAACGCCGAATCCTCGCTCGCATCCCACTCCTCGAACGCGGCCGCGTAGTCCGACTCCAGCTGGGAGTTACGCAGCAGCTCGATCGCGGCATGTATCACTGCGGACCGGGACTCCGCCTCGATCTTCGCCGCGTACTCGTCGACGAAGGCCACGTCCTCCTGCGGCAAGCTCACACTAATCTTCATACCACCGATGCTACTCGGGTATGACCCTCCTTGCTACCCGACAGTGGCCGCCCCCCTCAAGGCCGGCGCACCTCGAAGTGGAAGCAGCCGTACTCCACCGCCCTGACGTGCACGAGCGCCACCTCGGGGTCGGTGAAGGCCTCATCGTCGAACGCGGCGTCGAAGCCCGCCGCCGTGTCGTCCGGGATCTCCATCAGCCGGCCGCCGACGATCCGCCCCTCGGCGCTGTAGCGGCGCACGGCGCGCAGGGCGCCGGCCCGGGCGAAGGGGTAGCCGGCAGCCGCCGGGTCCGGGCCCCCGCACTCCTCGGCGTGGATGAAGACGGGCCCCTGTTCGTCGTACGCCCCGGGCCGGGCCCACGTCTCGGCCGCCCACCGCCGCAGCGGCGCGTACGACACCAGCGCGATCCGCTCACCGGGCTCGCTGAGCCGCAGACAACACCGCAGCGGCGCCCCGCCCTCCTCATCGCCGTACGGAACACAGGCGCGCCCAGCGTCGTCGGTCTCCCGGAGCTGCTTGAGCGCGGAGGGCTCGATGGGGCGTGCGATGTACGGCGTGGTCGTCGTGGTCGTCATACGACCAGCATCGGCGCGGCGAGTGCACCGCACCGGCGGATTCCGGACAACGCGCTGCGCGGTCACCGCAGGTCGGCGTCAGCTGCGAGCATACTCAGCAGCCATTACAGGAGCGGCGTGGAAGGATGGCGGAAAACGACACATACCGAGGAGATGACCGGGTGCCTGGCACGAATCTGACCCGCGAAGAGGCCCAGCAGCGGGCGAGCCTGCTCACCGTTGACGCGTACGAGATCGAGCTCGACCTGAGCGGCGCGCAGGAGGGCGGCACCTACCGGTCCGCGACCACCGTGCGTTTCGAGTCCGCCGAGGCCGACGCGCAGACCTTCATCGACCTGGTGGCGCCCGCCGTTCACAAGGTCGTGCTGAACGGGAAGTCGCTCGACGTCGCCGCCGTCTTCCGGGACTCACGCATCACCCTCAAGCACCTCAAGGCCGGCCCGAACGAGCTGAAGGTCGTCGCCGACTGCGCGTACACGAACACGGGCGAGGGCCTGCACCGCTTCGTCGACCCGGTCGACCAGCAGGCGTACCTCTACACGCAGTTCGAGGTCCCGGACGCCCGCCGCGTCTTCGCCTCGTTCGAGCAGCCGGACCTGAAGGCGACCTTCCAGTTCACCGTGAAGGCCCCGTCCGGCTGGAAGGTGATTTCCAACTCGCCCGCCCCGGAGCCGGCGCCCAAGGACGACGTCTGGGTCTTCGAGCCGACGCCGCGCATCTCGACGTACATCACCGCGCTGATCGTCGGCCCGTACCACTCGGTCCACAGCTCGTACGAGAACGAGAACGGGCAGAGCGTGCCGCTGGGCATCTACTGCCGCCCGTCGCTCGCCGAGTTCCTGGACGCGGACGCGATTTTCGACGTCACGCGGCAGGGCTTCGACTGGTTCCAGGAGAAGTTCGACTACGCGTACCCCTTCGCGAAGTACGACCAGCTCTTCGTGCCGGAGTTCAACGCGGGCGCGATGGAGAACGCGGGCGCGGTGACCTTCCGCGACCAGTACATCTTCCGCTCGCGCACGACGGACGCGGCGTACGAACGCCGGGCCGAGACGATCCTCCACGAGCTGGCGCACATGTGGTTCGGCGACCTGGTCACCATGGAGTGGTGGAACGACCTGTGGCTGAACGAGTCGTTCGCCACGTACACGTCGGTCGCCTGCCTCGCGCACGCGCCGGGCACGAAGTGGCCGCACTCGTGGACGACGTTCGCGAACGCGGAGAAGACCTGGGCGTACCGCCAGGACCAGCTGCCCTCCACGCACCCGATCATGGCTGAGATCCGTGACCTGGACGACGTGCTGGTCAACTTCGACGGCATTACGTACGCGAAGGGCGCTGCCGTACTGAAGCAGCTGGTCGCGTACGTCGGCCAGGACGAGTTCTTCCAGGGCGTGCAGGCGTACTTCAAGGCGCACGCCTTCGGGAACACGCGCCTGCCCGACCTGCTCGGCGCACTGGAGAAGACGTCCGGGCGCGACCTCAAGACCTGGTCGAAGGCGTGGCTGGAGACGGCCGGCATCAACATCCTGCGCCCGCAGATCGAGACGGACGCGGCCGGCAATGTCACGTCGCTCGCGGTACGGCAGGAGGCGCCCGCACTCCCCGCCGGCGCGAAGGGGAACTCCACCCTTCGCCCGCACCGGATCGCGGTCGGCTGCTACGACCTGGACGGCGCCACCGGCAAGCTGGTCCGTACGAACCGGATCGAGCTCGACATCGACGCGGCGGAGCTTACGGACGTCCCCTTCCCGCCCAACACCCCCCGCCCGGCGGTGATCCTGCTCAACGACGACGACCTGTCGTACGCGAAGGTGCGCCTGGACGCGGAGTCGCTGGCCGTCGTCACCGCGCACATCGGTGACTTCACCGAGTCGCTGCCGCGCGCGCTGTGCTGGTCGGCCGCGTGGGACATGACGCGCGACGGCGAACTGGCCACGCGCGACTACCTCTCGCTGGTCCTGTCGGGCATCGGCAAGGAGTCGGACATCGGCCTGGTCCAGTCCCTCCACCGCCAGGCGAAGCTCGCGCTGGACCTGTACGCGGCGCCGGACTGGCGCGAGACGGGCCTGGCGCGGTGGACGGAGGCGACGCTGGAGCACCTGCGCGCCGCCGAGCCGGGCAGCGACCACCAGGTGGCGTGGGCGCGCGCGTTCGCGGCGACCGCCCGTACGGCGGACCAACTGGACCTGCTCCAGGGCCTGCTGGACGGCACGGAGACGGTGGACGGGCTGGCCGTGGACACCGAGATGCGCTGGGCGTTCGTCGGGCGGCTCGCGGCGACCGGCCGCGCGGACGAGAAGGCGATCGCGGCGGAGCTGGAGCGCGACAAGACGTCGGCGGGCGAGCTGCACGCGGCGTCGGCGCGGGCGGCTCGGCCGACGGCCGAGGCGAAGGCGGAGGCGTGGGCGTCGGTGATCGAGTCCGACACGCTCCCGAACTCCACGCAGGAGGCGGTGATCGGCGGCTTCGTCCAGACCGACGCCGCCCAGCGTGAGCTGCTGGCGCCGTACTCGGAGAAGTACTACGCGTCGGTCAAGTCGATCTGGGAGTCGCGCAGCCACGAGATGGCGCAGCAGATCGCGGTCGGCCTGTACCCGGCGGTCCAGGTCTCGCAGGCAACGCTGGACGCGACGGACGCGTGGCTGGCATCGGCGGACCCGACGCCGGCGCTGCGCCGGTTGGTGCTGGAGTCGCGGGCGGGCATCGAACGAGCACTGAAGGCCCAGGCGGCGGACGCGGCGGCGGGCGGGGCGTAGGGGGTGCCGGGGGGCGCGGCGTAGGCTCGCCCCCCCTTCCCCGGCGGCCGCACCGACGCGCACGAGAGGGCGCCCCTGCCATACGCGCAGGGGCGCCCTCTCGCACACAGTTGAAACCGCCCGACGGCCGGGCGCTGTGCCGCTGCCGTCCGCCGGGCGGGGGTCTGCTGGCCGGTCCTACCGGCCGGGACTACTGACCGGGACCAGTGGCCGGGACTACCGGGCGAACCTACTGGCCGGCCACGTCCTCGTACCGCGCCCGAAGTTCGGCCGCCCCCTGCTCAGTGAGCGCCCCATGCAGCCGCATCCGGGCGACGCCGCCGTCGGGGAAGGCGTCGAGGCGTACGTGGGTGGCGACAGCCTGCGCAGGAAGCTTGAAGCGGTGCAGCGTGTCCGGCTGAAGCTTGGTCCGCGGAATGATCTCGAACCACTCACCGGTCTCGCCGTTGCGCCCGCTGAGCGCGATCCAGCCGGCCGAGTTGCCCTTGAGGTACGCCGTGTCGATCTCGACGGCGCGGATGGCGCCCTGCGCGACGAGGCGGAAACGCACCCAGTCGTTGGTGTCACGGACGCGGCGGCGCCGGTTCTCCCACCCGTCGTCCATCTTCCGCGATGTCCCCGGCAGGATGATCTGCGTGGGCGACGAGTAAAACTTGTCGGAAGCGTCCTCGTACACACCCCCGTTGAGTACGGAGACGAGGTCGACGGTACCGAGCAGGTCCAGCCACTCGGGGTCGGGCACGACTTCGCCGTGCACGCGGAGGCGGGCGACGCCGCCGTCGGGGTGCTGGCAGAGGCGGATGTGCGTGTAGCGGCACCCGCTGGTGATCTCGAACCCGTTGGCGGCATGGCCGCGCACGGGCGTCACCGGGACGATCTCCTCCCACTTCACATCGGCGGCGAGAAGCTGCTCGGGGCTCGGCGAACCCTCCACCGCAGCGGCTTGGATGCTCACGCGCTGCGGGTAGTTGCCGCGGAAGTGGGCGGTGTCGACGATGATGCCGCGGATGACGCCGGGGGCGCCGAGGCGGACGATGGCCCAGTCGTGGTCGTCGGGCGCCGGGAAGGGGTGCGCCCCGTCAGTGCCGCGGCGACGACGGGTCTCCCACCCATCCATGATCTTGCCCTTGTGCCCGAAGTGCTCCGGGTCGAAGACGGCGCGCTCCCGGATGAGGAGGTTCTCGCGCTCGGCGAAGAACTCGTCGTTGGCGGCGATGACCCCGGCCCCAAGACGCCGGTCGGCCAGGTCGACCAGCTCGGCGAAGGCAAAGTCCCCACCCCGGTAGTCGGCGTACGGGTCGCCTCCCCCGTACGGGGCGGCGTCGTTGGCGTGCGGGTCTTGGAGGGGCGCGTCGGTCGTCGCCGTGGTCGTCGTCGTCATACACCGACTTTCACACCCTCGGACCAGTCAGGTCTATCGAATGTTTCTGGACAAGCTTTGAAGCAAAGCCGAATGATTGAGGGCCGGGGCCAGGGCCCGAAGGCAGGGAGGGGGCGCTGACGGGCCAGGAGCGTTGATCGCATCTGCGACGGGGGCCGCCACACGTAAGTGTGGCGCCGAAGGCCCGCCGGTAAAGGGCGCTCCTACGTCGCGTCGCCTGCGGCGATTGCGCTTCGCTTCACCCTTGACCGTCGCCCCTCCGCCGCAATGCTTCTGGGGGGCGGCCCCCCGGGGGGAGCCCACGGGGAAGGCTCGGGGATTGGCCGCTGTCTCGCTGCCGCCCGACGGGCCGGTGGGCGGGGCGCATGAGCTCTAGGCCCGGACTTCGCGGGTCGCTGAAAAGGTTCGCCGCAGCGGCTCTTCGGCGTCCGAACCCGACCGGATCGGACCGGCATTGCGATCGCCGTTGCGGACCGGACTGAGCGGCGATCGGTCGTGACCAGTTGATCTTCACGATCGGGTGACCTGCGAAGTACGGGTCTAGGGGGCGGCTCGGCCCCAGGCTCAGCGGCTGACGGGAACGGCCGTTGGCACAACATCCCCATGCACACGCGCACCCACGCCGGCGACCAGCTGGCATGTCCGGTCGACCTGCGGACCCATGGTCGTGGCGGGTGAGGCGCGACAGTTGAATGGGGGGACTCGGGCCGGTTCGGCGTCCGCCCCGACCGGTGGTCGGTGGAGCCTCAAGCCCGTTGCTGATGTGGACGGGTGGTGAGGCACCGAGCCCCAAAGCACGTGCGAATCCGCCACGCCAGTCGGCGGTCCACGCGGAGGTGCGGGAGCCGATGTGGGTCGAAACGCTCCCGTGAGGGTCGGAAGCGATACAGCTGAGGCGCATGGGGTTTCAGGGGCGTTGCTGCTCATCAAGTGACGGATTCGTCGCGTTCCGAGGCCTCGAACGGGCCGATAGGGCCGGCCGAGTTACCGCATCCGCCAGGCGGATGGGCCACTGGGCCGACGAGCCGCCACCCCAGCGGTACCTCTCGCACCAACCGCACCGGCCGTCCCAACAGCCGTCCTGTTCGATCCCGCCCCCCTCCCCGGCTGTGGGTCGAAATGCTCCCGTGATGGCTGGAGGCGATAGGGCTGAGACGGGTGGGGTTGGTGGGACGTTGAGATTCATCAAGTGCCGGGTTCCTTGCACACGGCCCCGAAGGGGCCGTTGGAGCGAACGAACCCCCACCTAGGCAGTTTCGGGTGACCGATGGCCACAGCCGTTCGAGAGAGATCTACGAACCAGCACGGAAGGAGTGATCGTCAGTTTCGCCCTACCGCTTCCCATACCAACCGCCCGAGCGAGCCGAATCGCTCCCAGCGCAAAGGGGGCGACCGAGCTCACCTCCCTCCAGGCCGCCAGACCGGTGGACCGCTGCGGAACCGGTGAGTCGGATGGGGCTGGGTTGCGTCCAAGGAAGTGGTGTACGGGTTCGACCTGATCCGGGGGTTTGCTCCGGCATAGGGATGGTGCCCGCATAGTTG
>NZ_JAGGPA010000082.1 GCF_018614035.1 Streptomyces sp. ISL-96 | reverse complement strand
CGAATAAACCAACAGCGTCCGATACGGTCCGGGGCCTTCGCGGCCGAGCAGTGCGCCAGTACTGGTTAGAGGCCCGCCGCCGCGCGCAGCGCGTCCACGCGGTCCGTGCGCTCCCACGTGAAGTCGGGAAGCTCGCGCCCGAAGTGGCCGTACGCCGCGGTCTGGGCGTAGATCGGGCGGAGCAGGTCGAGGTCGCGGATGATCGCGGCCGGGCGGAGGTCGAAGACCTCGGCGATGGCGTTCTCGATCTTCTCGCTGTCCAGCGTGGCCGTGCCGAACGTCTCCACGAAGAGACCCACCGGCTCGGCCTTGCCGATCGCGTACGCGACCTGGACCTCGCAGCGCGCGGCGAGGCCCGCGGCCACGACGTTCTTGGCGACCCAGCGCATCGCGTACGCGGCCGAGCGGTCGACCTTGGACGGGTCCTTGCCGGAGAAGGCGCCGCCGCCGTGGCGGGCCATGCCGCCGTACGTGTCGATGATGATCTTGCGGCCGGTGAGGCCGGCGTCGCCCATCGGGCCACCGATCTCGAAGCGCCCGGTCGGGTTGACCAGCAGGCGGTAGCCCTCGGTGTCCAGCTTGATGCCGTCTTCGAGAAGCCCGCTCAGGACGTGCTCGACGACGAACTCGCGGATGTCGGGAGCGAGCAGCGAGTCCAGGTCGATGTCGGAGGCGTGCTGCGAGGAGACGACGACCGTGTCGAGGCGGACGGCCTTGTCGCCGTCGTACTCGATGGTGACCTGGGTCTTGCCGTCGGGACGCAGGTACGGGATCGTCCCGTTCTTGCGGACCTCGGACAGCCGGCGCGAGAGCCGGTGCGCCAGGTGGATCGGCAGCGGCATCAGCTCGGGCGTCTCGTCGCACGCGTATCCGAACATCAGGCCCTGGTCGCCCGCACCCTGCTTGTCGAGCTCGTCCTCATCGCCTTCGACGCGCGTCTCGTACGCCGTGTCGACACCCTGGGCGATGTCGGGAGACTGCGCGCCGATGGACACCGACACGCCGCAGGAGGCGCCGTCGAAGCCCTTCTTCGAGGAGTCGTACCCGATGTCGAGGATCTTGTTGCGTACGAGCGTGGGAATGTCTGCGTAAGCCTTGGTGGTCACCTCGCCGGCGACGTGCACCAGGCCAGTGGTGATCAAGGTCTCCACGGCGACCCGGGAAGCCGGGTCCTCCCGCAGGAGCGCGTCGAGGATCGTGTCGCTGATCTGGTCAGCGATCTTGTCGGGGTGGCCCTCGGTCACGGACTCCGAGGTGAACAGGCGGCGGGACACATCGCTCCCTGGGGTTGCAGCGGCTGCTGGCTGAGCATTGATGGAACGGACCGGGAGCTGCGCCCGGCGTCGGTCCGGGACCAGTTTATCGGTCGCTTCCGGTCGGCGGACCATGTGTCTCGCTTCTTGGAGGCCCTGTGACCAGCGGCACTGCATTGTGCGGGACGACCATCACACTTCACCAGAGCACGATACGCCGGATTCGCGACGGTTTATGGCTTCCGGCGCAGCGAACCAAGAATTAACCGAGCCGACGTGTCACGAGGTCCCAGACCGTGTCGGCCAGCGCCTCCTTGGGTCCGTACGGCACCGGAGTCTCGCCCCCGTCGGCGTCGAGCACGACGGCTTCGCTCTCCTCCGAGCCGAACGTCTTGCGCTCCCCCACCTCATTGACGACCAGCAGGTCACAGCCCTTGCGGCGCAGCTTGTCCCGGCCATTGGCGAGCACGTTGTCGGTCTCGGCGGCGAAGCCGACGACCACCTGACCGGGCCGTCCGCGCCGCTCGGCCGAGAGCTCCGCGAGGATGTCCGGGTTACGGACCAGCTCGACCGCGGCGGGCTCCTGGCCGTCCTTCTTCTTGATCTTTCCCTCGGCGTACACCGCAGGGCGGAAATCGGCCACGGCCGCCGCCATCACGACCACGTCCGCGTCCGCCGCCGCCTTGAGCACGGCCTCGCGCAGCTGCACGGCCGTCCCGGCGCGCACCACATCGGCGCCCGCCGGGTCCGGCAGACCGGTGTTGGCCTCGACGAGCGTGACCCTGGCTCCACGGGCGACGGCGGTACGGGCGAGGGCGTATCCCTGCTTGCCGGAGGAACGATTCCCCAGGTAGCGGACCGGATCCAGCGGCTCTCGCGTGCCGCCCGCACTGATCACTACGTGCCGGCCGGCGAGGTCGGGCCCGGCCACACCGCGCGCGAGCACCCGGCGGCAGATCTCGAAGATCTCGTCGGGGTCGGGCAGCCGGCCCTTGCCCGTGTCCACTCCGGTCAGCCGGCCCACCGCCGGCTCGACGACGACCGCGCCGCGGCGGCGCAGCGTCGCGACGTTCTCCTGGGTGGCCGGGTGCTCCCACATCTCGGTGTGCATGGCGGGAGCGAAGATCACCGGACACCGCGCGGTGAGCAGCGTGTTCGTGAGGAGGTCGTCGGCCAGCCCGTGCGCCGCCTTGGCCAGCATGTCCGCGGTGGCGGGGGCCACCACGACCAGGTCTGCGGCCTGCCCGATCCGTACGTGCGGAACCTCGTGGACGGCGTCCCAGACCTCCGCCGAGACAGGGTTGCCGGAGAGCGCCGACCAGGTGGCGGCGCCGACGAAGTGGAGCGACGCCTCGGTCGGCACGACCCGCACATCATGGCCGGATTCCGTCAGCCGGCGCAGCAGCTCGCACGCCTTGTACGCGGCGATGCCCCCGCTGACTCCCAGCACGACCTTCGGCTTGTCCACTGCGTCTCCCCGCTCGTCCGGCTGTCTACGTCCCTATGACACACCACAGGCCCGGCAGTCTCACTGCCGGGCCTGTGGTGAAAAAGATTTCCTGCGTGCTGACTACTGCGCCGGACCCTCAATGGCCTCGGAGGTCAGCAGACCCGCGTTGATCTCGCGCAGGGCGATCGAGAGCGGCTTCTCGTGGACGTGGGTGTCCACCAGCGGACCGACGTACTCGAGCAGACCCTCACCGAGCTGCGAGTAGTACGCGTTGATCTGACGCGCGCGCTTCGCCGCGTAGATCACGAGGCTGTACTTCGAGTCAGTAGCCTCGAGCAGCTCGTCGATCGGCGGGTTGATGATGCCCTCGGGCGTGGAAATGGAAGAGGACACGCTCTACCTTCCGATAAGTGAACAGAGATCAAGCAACTTCCATCAAGGCTAGCAGCTCGCGCGCTACGTCCTCGACGGAGGTGTTGACCAGGGTGGTGTCGAACTCCGCCTCCGCGGCGAGTTCGATCTTTGCGGCCTCCAGACGGCGCTCGATGACATCGGGCGCCTCCGTGCCGCGGCCGGTCAGCCTGCGGACCAGCTCGTCCCAGCTGGGCGGGGCCAGGAAGACCAATTGAGCCTCGGGCATCGATTCACGGACCAGCCGTGCGCCCTGGAGATCGATCTCCAGGAGCACGGGCTCGCCCGCTTCGAGCCGCTCGCAAACGGCACGTCGGGGCGTGCCATAACGATTGCCGGCGAACTCGGCCCATTCCAGCAGCTCACCATTGGCGATGAGCTTGTCGAATTCGTCGTCGCTGACGAAAAAGTACTGGATGCCGTGGCGCTCGCCGGGTCGCGGCTTGCGTGTGGTGGCCGACACCGAGAGCCATACCTCGGGGTGGACCTTGCGCATATGGGCGACGACCGTGCTCTTGCCGACGCCCGAAGGGCCGGAGAGCACGGTCAGCCGCGGACGTACGTCCGGGGGTACGGGGGTCGTCCCCCGGGATGTTGCAGCCATGGATGCGATTATCCAGGTTCTCGGGGGTGCCCGAGAACGTCAGGCAGCTCCGCCGCCGAACTCGCGCTCCAAAGAGGCGATCTGGTTGGAGCCGAGACCGCGCACACGACGGCTCTCGGAGATCCCGAGCCGCTCCATGATCTGCTTGGCGCGGACCTTGCCCACGCCCGGCAGAGATTCGAGAAGGGCGG
Organism: Streptomyces sp. ISL-96; assembly: GCF_018614035.1. GTDB lineage: Bacteria > Actinomycetota > Actinomycetes > Streptomycetales > Streptomycetaceae > Streptomyces. The sequence continues at coordinate 35,051 of NZ_JAGGPA010000082.1, read as the reverse complement.
AGACCTTCATCTTGCCGACGACGTCATTCTCCTGTCCCTGCTTGATGACCTCGTGGAGAGAGGCGCCGGAGTGCTTGAGTCGATTCTTGACCTCGGCCCGCTCCCGGCGAGCCGCGGCGGCCTTTTCGAGCGCGGCTGCGCGCTGTTCAGGGGTAAGGGGCGGAAGAGCCACGCCTACGTCACCTCGGATGTCGAACTGTCGGATACGGACCGGTGAGGAACCTAGTGCCCCACACCAGGGCGAGCAACGAACAGCCAGCTGCGAAACAACGAGCTGCGCGTTTGCTCTCGACGGAGACTAGCGGCCATGGCCGCTCCAGTCAGCGAGAAGCGGCGAAAAGTCCTGGTCAGCCTCTGTCGACTAAGGCATATCAGACATAACACCCTGGTTTTCGGTCAGGATTCCGTCAACATGAATCGCTGACACCCCGTTACGCGCCCGAGACGGCCGCCCTGACCTCGTCGGCGAAGCGAGAAGCGGACTCTCGCAGTCCGGCAATATCGGGCCCGAAGCGCAGTACGCCGCGGCTCACACTCGGTACGACGTTGCCGACAGACGAGCCGAATACGCCCGGAAGGTCCGCCGGCGTCGCGCCCTGTGCTCCGATGCCCGGAGCGAGCAGCGGACCGTTGATCGCGAGATCGGCCCCCGCGTCGCCGAGCGTCGCGCCGACCACCGCGCCGACCGACCCGAGCGGCTCGGCGCCCTCGTTCTCGGCCGCCATGTGGTCGAGCATCAGCTGCGCGAGCGACCGTCCGTCGGCGGCGGTGGCCCGCTGGACCTCGGCGCCCTCCGGGTTCGACGTAAGCGCGAGTACGAACACGCCGCAGCCGTTGAGCACGGCCTCGTCCAGCGCCGGGCGCAGCGAGCCGAAGCCGAGGTACGGCGAGACGGTCACCGCGTCCGAGAAGAGCGGCGAGCCCTGGTGGAGGTAGGTCTCGGCGTACGCGCCCATCGTGGAGCCGATGTCGCCGCGCTTGGCGTCCATGAGCACCAGCGCGCCCGCCGCCCTGGCCTCCTCGACGGCCTTCTCCAGTACGGCGACGCCGCGCGAGCCGAAGCGCTCGAAGAAAGCCGACTGCGGCTTCAGTACGGCGACCCGGTCGGCCAGCGCCTCGACGACCGTGCGGGTGAAGGTCTCCAGGCCCTTGACGTCGTCGTTCAGGCCCCAGGAGCTCAGCAGCGAGGCGTGCGGGTCGATGCCGACGCAGAGCGGGCCGCGGGCGTCCATCGAGCGGCGCAGGCGGGCACCGAAGGGTTCGAGCGTCACTGGGACACCTTCCTGGTCTCGGCGCCGACGGCGTCGGCGAGCGTGGCGTACGGGCTGTTCTCGAGACGCTCGGCGAGGCCCTGGTGGATCGCGCGGGCCCAGCACGGGCCCTCGTAGATGAAGGCGCTGTAGCCCTGTACGAGCGTGGCGCCCGCCAGGATGCGCTGCCAGGCGTCGTCGGCGTTCTCGATGCCCCCAACCCCGACGAGGGTGATCCGGTCCCCCACGCGGGCGTACAGGCGGCGCAGGACCTCCAGGGAGCGCGCCTTGAGGGGCGCTCCGGACAGCCCGCCGGTCTCCTTGACGAGTGCGGGGTCGGACTTCAGGCCGAGGCCCTCGCGGGCGATGGTCGTGTTGGTGGCGATGATGCCGTCAAGGCCGAGCTCCAGGGCCAGGTCGGCGACGGCGTCGACGTCCTCGTCGGCCAGGTCGGGCGCGATCTTGACGAGGAGCGGGACGCGGCGGCCGGTGACCGTACGGTCGGCCGCCTCGCGCACCGCCGTCAGCAGCGGGCGCAGCGACTCGGTGGCCTGGAGGTTGCGCAGTCCGGGGGTGTTCGGGGAGGAGACGTTGACGACCAGGTAGTCGGCGTGGGCGGCGAGGCGCTCGGTGGAGGTGACGTAGTCGGCGACGGCCTCCTCCTCCGGCACGACCTTGGTCTTGCCGATGTTGACGCCGACGACGGTCTTGAAGACGGGGTTACGGGCCGCCAGGCGGGCCGCCACGGCCTCGGAGCCCTCGTTGTTGAAGCCCATGCGGTTGATGAGCGCGCGGTCCTTCACGAGGCGGAAGAGGCGCTTCTTGGGGTTGCCGGGCTGCGGCTGGGCGGTGACCGTACCGATCTCGATGTGGTCGAAGCCGAGCATCGACATGCCGTCGACGGCGACGGCGTTCTTGTCGAAGCCGGCGGCGAGGCCGAACGGGCCGTGCATGCGCAGGCCGAGCGCCTCGGTGCGCAGCGAGGCGTAGCGGGGCGCGAGGACGGCGGCGACGAAGGTGCGCAGGACCGGGACGCGGGCGGCAAGACGGATCCAGCGGAAGGCCAGGTAGTGGGCCTGCTCGGGGTCCATGCGCTTGAAGACGACGTTGAAGAAGAGTTTGTACATGGGCTGGGTGCTTTCCTCAGGAGGCTCGGGCGTCGGGCTGGGCTCATGAAGAGGGGGACACCGCGACCGGTGTCCCCCTCTGGGCCGCTAGACCTCGCGGGCCGCTGTGAGCTGTTGTGCGTGTTCCTGAAGGGAACGGACCCCGACATCGCCGTGGGTGAGGGCGTCGATGCCCTGGACGGCGGCCGCGAGGGCCTGGACCGTCGTGAGGCACGGGACGCCGCGCGCCACGGCGGCCGTACGGATCTCGTAGCCGTCGAGGCGGCCGCCGGTGCCGTACGGCGTGTTGACGATGAGGTCGACCTCGCCGTCGTGGATGAGCTGGACGATGGTCCGCTCGCCCTGCGGGCCCGGGCCCTCGCTCTGCTTGCGTACGACGGTGGCGTTGATGCCGTTGCGCTTGAGCACCTCGGCCGTACCGGAGGTGGCCATCAGCTCGAAGCCGTGGGCGACCAGTTCGCGCGCCGGGAAGATCATCGTGCGCTTGTCGCGGTTGGCGACCGAGATGAACGCGCGGCCCTTCGTCGGCAGCGGACCGTACGCCCCGGCCTGCGACTTGGCGTAAGCCGTGCCGAAGACCGAGTCGATGCCCATGACCTCACCGGTGGAGCGCATCTCCGGGCCGAGGACGGTGTCCACGCCGCGGCCCTGGATGTCGCGGAAGCGGCTCCACGGCATCACGGCCTCCTTGACGGAGATCGGCGCGTCGAGCGGCAGCGTGCCGCCGTCGCCGGTCTTCGGCAGCATGCCCTCGGCGCGCAGCTCCGCGATGGTGGCGCCCAGCGAGATGCGGGCGGCGGCCTTCGCGAGGGGCACCGCGGTCGCCTTCGAGGTGAAGGGGACGGTGCGCGAGGCGCGCGGGTTGGCTTCGAGGACGTACAGGATGTCCCCGGCCATCGCGAACTGGATGTTGATCAGTCCGCGTACGCCGACGCCCTTGGCGATGGCCTCGGTCGAGATCCGCAGCCGCTTGATGTCGAAGCCGCCGAGGGTGATCGGGGGCAGCGCACAGGCGGAGTCGCCGGAGTGGATGCCGGCTTCCTCGATGTGCTCCATGACGCCGCCGAGGTAGAGCTCGGTGCCGTCGTAGAGCGCGTCGACGTCGATCTCGATCGCGTCGTCGAGGAAGCGGTCGACCAGGACCGGCCGGGTGGGGCTGATCTCGGTGGACTCGGCGATGTACGAGGACAGGCGCGTCTCGTCGTACACGATCTCCATGCCGCGTCCGCCGAGCACGTACGACGGGCGTACGAGGACCGGGTAGCCGATCTCGTCGGCGATGGCCTTGGCCTCGTCGAAGGTCGTCGCGGTGCCGTGCTTGGGGGCGGGCAGGCCGGCCTCGGCGAGCACGCGGCCGAAGGCGCCGCGGTCCTCGGCGGCGTGGATGGCCTCCGGCGGGGTGCCGACGACCGGGACGCCGTTGTCCTTGAGCGCCTGGGCGAGGCCCAGCGGGGTCTGGCCGCCGAGCTGGACGATGACGCCGGCGATCGGGCCGGCGAGGGTCTCCGCGTGGACGATCTCCAGCACGTCTTCGAGCGTCAGCGGCTCGAAGTACAGGCGGTCGGAGGTGTCGTAGTCGGTGGAGACGGTCTCCGGGTTGCAGTTGACCATCACGGTCTCGTAGCCGGCGTCGCTGAGCGCGAAGGAGGCGTGGACGCAGGAGTAGTCGAACTCGATGCCCTGGCCGATGCGGTTCGGGCCCGAGCCGAGGATGATCACTGCGGGCTTCTCGCGGGGCGCGACCTCGCTCTCCTCGTCGTACGAGGAGTAGAAGTACGGGGTCTTCGCGGCGAACTCGGCGGCGCAGGTGTCGACCGTCTTGTAGACCGGGCGGACGCCGAGCGCGTGCCTGACCTCGCGTACGACGTCCTCGCGCAGCCCGCGGATCTCGGCGATCTGGACGTCGGAGAAGCCGTGGCGCTTTGCTTCCGCAAGCAGGTCGGGGTCGAGCTTGTCTGCGGCGGCGAGGTCGTCCGCGTGCTCCTTGATGAGGAACATCTGGTCGACGAACCACGGGTCGATCTTCGTGGCGTCGAAGATCTCCCCGGGGGTGGCGCCGGCCCGGATGGCCTGCATGACGGTGTTGATACGCCCGTCGGTGGGGACCTTGGCGAGCTCCAGGAGCTCGGCCTTGTCGCCCGGCTCACCGGTGAAGGCGAACTGCGAGCCCTTCTTCTCCAGCGACCGCAGCGCCTTCTGCAGCGCCTCGGTGAAGTTGCGGCCGATCGCCATGGCCTCGCCCACCGACTTCATGGTGGTGGTGAGGGTGGCGTCGGCGAGCGGGAACTTCTCGAAGGCGAAGCGCGGGACCTTGACGACGACGTAGTCGAGCGTGGGCTCGAAGGACGCCGGGGTCTTCTCGGTGATGTCGTTCGGGATCTCGTCCAGCGTGTAGCCGACGGCGAGACGGGCCGCGATCTTCGCGATCGGGAAGCCGGTGGCCTTGGAAGCCAGCGCGGACGAACGCGACACGCGCGGGTTCATCTCGATGACGATGATGCGGCCGTCGTCGGGGTTGATCGCGAACTGGATGTTGCAGCCGCCGGTGTCGACGCCGACCTCGCGGATGATCGCGATACCGACGTCACGCAGCCGCTGGTACTCGCGGTCGGTCAGCGTCATCGCCGGGGCGACGGTGATCGAGTCGCCGGTGTGCACGCCCATCGGGTCGAAGTTCTCGATGGAGCAGACGACCACGACGTTGTCGTTCTTGTCGCGCATCAGCTCCAGCTCGTACTCCTTCCAGCCGAGGATGGACTCCTCCAGGAGCACCTCGGTGGTCGGCGAGAGGGTGAGGCCCTGTCCGGCGATGCGGCGCAGCTCGTCCTCGTTGTGCGCGAAGCCGGAGCCGGCGCCGCCCATGGTGAAGGAGGGGCGTACGACGACGGGGTAGCCGCCGAGCGTGTCGACACCCGCGATGACGTCGTCCATGGAGTGGCAGATGACCGAGCGGGCGGACTCGCCGTAACCGATCTTGGCCTTGACGGCCGCCACGACGCCCTTGAAGAGGTCGCGGTCCTCGCCCTTGTTGATGGCCTCGACGTTGGCTCCGATGAGCTCGACGCCGTACTTCTCCAGCACACCCTGCTCGTGCATGGAGATCGCGGTGTTGAGCGCGGTCTGGCCGCCGAGGGTCGGCAGCAGCGCGTCGGGGCGCTCCTTCGCGATGATCTTCTCGACGAACTCCGGCGTGATCGGCTCCACGTACGTCGCGTCGGCGATCTCCGGGTCGGTCATGATCGTCGCCGGGTTGGAGTTGACCAGGATGACGCGCAGGCCCTCGGCCTTGAGGACGCGGCAGGCCTGCGTGCCGGAGTAGTCGAACTCCGCGGCCTGGCCGATGACGATCGGACCGGAGCCGATGACCAGGACGGACTGGATATCGGTGCGCTTAGGCACGCTGGCCCTCCATGAGCTGTACGAAGCGGTCGAACAGGTACGCGGCGTCGTGCGGGCCCGCTGCTGCCTCGGGGTGGTACTGGACGCTGAAGGCCGGCTGGTCGAGCAGCTGGAGGCCCTCCACCACGTCGTCGTTCAGGCAGACGTGGGAAACCTCGGCGCGCCCGTACGGGGTCTCGGAGACCTTGTCGAGCGGGGCGTCGACGGCGAAGCCGTGGTTGTGCGCGGTGACCTCGACCTTGCCGGTCGTGCGGTCCTGCACGGGCTGGTTGATGCCGCGGTGGCCGTACTTCAGCTTGTACGTGCCGAAGCCGAGCGCGCGGCCCAGGATCTGGTTGCCGAAGCAGATGCCGAAGAGCGGCGTCTTGCGCTCCAGGACAGCCTTGATGACGGTGAGGTCGACCGTGGACGGGTCGCCGGGGCCGTTGGAGAGGAACACCCCGTCGGGAGCGACGGCGTACACCTCTTCGGCCGTGGCGGTGGCCGGCAGGACGTGGACCTCTATGCCGCGCTCGGCCATCAGGTGCGGGGTCATGCCCTTGATGCCGAGGTCGATCGCGGCGACGGTGAACTTCTTCTCACCGATCGCGGGGACGACGTACGGCTGGTCCGTGGAGACCTCGGCGGCGAGCGAGGCGCCCACCATCTGCGGGGCCTCCTGCACGCGGGCGAGCAGCGTCTCCTCGTCGGCCAGTGCCTCGCCGGAGAAGATGCCGACGCGCATCGCGCCGCGCTCGCGCAGGTGGCGGGTCAGCGCGCGGGTGTCGATGCCGCTGATGCCCACGACGCCCTGCGCGACGAGCTGGTCGTCGAGCGAGCGGCGGGAGCGCCAGTTCGAGGGGATGCGGGCGGGGTCGCGTACGACGTAACCGGCGACCCAGATCTTCGCCGACTCGTCGTCCTCGTCGTTCACGCCGGTGTTGCCGACGTGCGGGGCCGTCATGACGACGACCTGGCGGTGGTACGACGGGTCGGTGAGGGTTTCCTGGTATCCGGTCATGCCGGTGTTGAACACCGCCTCGCCGAAGGTCTCCCCCACGGCCCCGTAGGCACGGCCGCGGAAGCTGCGGCCGTCCTCCAGGACGAGTACGGCGGGAGCCTTGGCAGCTCCCCGGGTGGAGATCGTCATCGTGCGGTGCCTTCCGTAGAAATACTTGTCATCGAGTTGATCGCCTCGACCCAGGCCGTGTGCTCGGCCGCGCGGTCGGAGCGGAAGCCGGAGTCGATCTGCTTGTCGCCGTGCTGCCAGGTGACGACCAGCAGGCCGCCCTCGGCGAGGACTTTGCCCGCGATGCCCTTGTCGAGCCTGGCTTCGCGCAGCTGCCCGGCCGGTACGAAGAAGTCGGCCGCCCCGGGGCGTACGACCTCCAGGCCCGCGTCGGTGAGCGTCAGCTCGGCCCTGCTGCGTGTCCCCAGACCGTGGGCCACGATCCGGTCGAGCCACTGCCCGGCCGTCGTCGAGCCGTGGTAGCGGCCGCTCATGCTCAGCTTGGCCTCACCGGACGCCTCGGGCGCGGTGGGGAGCTCCGGTAGGTCCGACTGGAGGGTGGCGCGCCACTTCCAGCCCTGGCGCATCAGCCAGTACACGAGCGCGATGAAGAGCAGCAGCCCGACGACCCAGCCGATGCGGGCGGCCCAGTCGGTCACTTCGGCCGACTTCCGCTCCGCGGCGGCGGCCTCGGCGGCCAGATGGATGAAAGGTGTCACGCCAGATTCCCGTCGACGACCGTTGCGCGGCCCCGCAGCCAGGTGTGGGTGACGCGCCCCGGCAGCTCACGGCCCTCGTAGGGGGTGTTACGGCTGCGGGAGGCGAAGCCCGAGGGGTCCACCGCTCCAAGGTAAGCCGGATCGACCAGCGTGAGGTTCGCAGGCTCGCCTGCCGAGACGGGCCGGCCGTGTCCTTCGAGCCGGCCGATGGCCGCCGGGCGGAACGACATGCGGTCCGCGACGCCCGCCCAGTCCATGAGGCCGGTGTCGACCATCGTCTGCTGGACGACGGACAGGGCGGTCTCCAGACCGACCATGCCCATGGCCGCCGCCGCCCACTCGCAGTCCTTGTCCTCGTGCGGGTGCGGGGCGTGGTCGGTGGCGACGCAGTCGATGGTGCCGTCGGCCAGAGCCTCGCGCAGGGCCATGACGTCGGCCTCGGTCCTCAGCGGCGGGTTCACCTTGTAGACCGGGTTGTACGTACGGACCAGCTCGTCCGTGAGCAGGAGGTGGTGCGGGGTGACCTCGGCCGTGACGTTCCAGCCCTTGGACTTCGCCCAGCGGACGATCTCCACCGAGCCGGCGGTCGACAGGTGGCAGATGTGCACGCGGGAGCCGACGTGGGCGGCGAGCAGCACGTCGCGGGCGATGATCGACTCCTCCGCGACGGCCGGCCAGCCGCCGAGACCGAGCTCGGCGGAGACGATGCCCTCGTTCATCTGGGCGCCCTCGGTGAGGCGGGGTTCCTGGGCGTGCTGGGCGACGACGCCGTCGAAGGCCTTCACGTACTCCAGCGCGCGGCGCATGATCACCGCGTCGTCGACGCACTTGCCGTCGTCGGAGAAGACCTTCACCCCGGCGGCCGAGTCGTGCATGGCGCCCAGCTCGGCGAGCTTCTTGCCCTCCAGGCCGACGGTGACGGCGCCGACGGGCTGCACATCGCAGTAGCCGGACTCCCGGCCGAGGCGCCAGACCTGCTCGACGACGCCGGCGGTGTCCGCGACCGGGAAGGTGTTGGCCATGGCGTGTACGGCGGTGAAGCCGCCGACCGCGGCAGCCTTCGTACCCGTCAGGACGGTCTCGGAGTCCTCGCGGCCGGGCTCGCGCAGGTGGGTGTGCAGGTCGACGAGGCCGGGCAGCAGGACCTTGCCCTCGGCGTCCACGACGGTCGCGCCCTCGGCGCTGAGGCCCGTACCGACCGCCGCGATGGTCTCGCCGTCGATCAGGACGTCCTGCGGCTCGCCGCCCAGCACCTTCGCACCGCGGAGCAGAATCTTCGTCGTCTCACTCATGCTTACTTGTTCTCCTCGGTGCGTGCCTGGGTCGAGCTGGGGCTGATGGCGGACTCGTTGCCGCCCAGAAGCAGGTACAGGACGGCCATCCGGGTCGAGACGCCGTTGGCGACCTGCTCGACAGCCGTGCAGCGGTCGGAGTCCGCGACCTGCGCGGTGATCTCCATGCCGCGGTTCATCGGGCCGGGGTGCATCACGATGGCGTGCTCGGGCATCCGCGCCATCCGGTCGCCGTCCAGGCCGTAGCGCCGCGAGTACTCGCGCTCAGTCGGGAAGAAGGCGGCGTTCATCCGCTCGCGCTGCACCCGCAGCATCATCACCGCGTCCGACTTCGGCAGCACGCTGTCCAGGTCGTACGAGACCTCGCACGGCCACTGCTCGACGCCGATCGGCACCAGCGTCGGCGGCGCGACGAGCGTCACCTCGGCGCCGAGGGTGTGCAGCAGGAGGACGTTGGAGCGGGCGACGCGGCTGTGCAGTACGTCGCCGACGATCGTGATCCGGCGCCCTTCGAGGTCACGCCCGATCCCCGCGTCGGCGCCGACGAGCCTGCGGCGCATCGTGAACGCGTCGAGCAGCGCCTGGGTGGGGTGCTCGTGCGTACCGTCGCCCGCGTTGACGACGGCGCCGTCGATCCAGCCGGAGGTCGCGAGGCGGTAGGGCGCTCCGGAGGCGCCGTGCCGGATGACGACGGCGTCGGCGCCCATCGCCTCCAGGGTGAGCGCGGTGTCCTTGAGCGACTCGCCCTTGGAGACGGACGAGCCCTTCGCGGAGAAGTTGATGACATCGGCGGACAGGCGCTTGGCGGCGGCCTCGAAGGAGATGCGGGTGCGGGTCGAGTCCTCGAAGAAGAGGTTGACGACCGTACGTCCGCGCAGGGTCGGCAGCTTCTTGATCGGCCGGTCCGCGACGCGGGCCATCTCCTCGGCGGTGTCGAGGATCAGTACGGCGTCGTCGCGGGTGAGGTCGGCGGCCGAGATGAGGTGACGCTTCATCTGGTGCTCCGTGGTTCGTAAGGGCGCGTGTGTGGAGGCGGGCAGGAGGGCAGGCCGGTGCACGGTCCCGCCACTCCGGGTCCGTACGCGGGATTGCCGCTACTGCTCGCCGACCGGAGCGGTCTGCTGAAGCCCGAGCAGCACGGCGTCGCGGCCGTCCTCCTCGGAGAGCTGGACCTTGACCGTCTCCCGCAACGACGTGGGGAGGTTCCTGCCGACGTAGTCGGCGCGGATCGGCAGTTCCCGGTGGCCCCGGTCGACGAGGACCGCGAGCTGCACGGCGCGGGGGCGGCCGATGTCGCCCAGCGCGTCCAGCGCTGCCCGGATCGTACGGCCGGAGAAGAGCACGTCGTCGACGAGCACGACGAGCCGGTCCTCGATGCCGTCACCGGGGATCTCGGTACGGGCGAGGGCCCGCGCGGGACGCATGCGCAGGTCGTCGCGGTACATGGTGATGTCGAGGGAGCCGACCGGCATTTTGCGGCCGGTGATCTCTTCGAGCCTGGTGGCGAGCCGGCGGGCCAGGAAGACACCGCGGGTGGGGATGCCGAGGAGCACCACGTCGTCGGCACCCTTGGCGCGCTCGACGATCTCGTGGGCGATGCGGGTCAGTACCCGCTCGATGTCCGGGCCCTCGAGAACAGGGCGCGGGGCATCGGAATTAACCGTGTCCATTGGAAACGGACCTCCTTCTCCGCCTCACGGGACGGACCTTAAAGGACGTCGAATTGCGCCACCCACCGTACCAGCACTATTCGGCAACCCTTGCGAGACCCCCCGCGTAGGCGGTCTGGACCCATTCGGCTTGACGCACCCAAGTAACGCTGCGTAACCTCACAGTGAGTTACCAAGTGAGACCAGCCGCGCGGCGGAGCCGCACGTCGTCACAGCGTCCGGGGAGCCATATGTCCAGCGAATACGCAAAACAGCTCGGGGCCAAGCTCCGCGCCATCCGCACCCAGCAGGGCCTTTCCCTTCATGGTGTCGAAGAGAAGTCCCAGGGCCGCTGGAAGGCCGTAGTGGTCGGCTCGTACGAGCGCGGCGACCGTGCCGTGACCGTACAGCGCCTCGCCGAGCTGGCGGACTTCTACGGCGTCCCGGTCCAGGAGCTCCTGCCGGGCACCACGCCGGGGGGCGCCGCCGAGCCGCCGCCGAAGCTGCGCCTTGACCTGGAGCGCCTCGCTCACGTCCCGGCCGAGAAGGCGGGCCCGCTCCAGCGTTACGCCGCGACGATCCAGTCGCAGCGCGGCGACTACAACGGCAAGGTCCTGTCGATCCGTCAGGACGACCTGCGCACGCTGGCCGTCATCTACGACCAGTCGCCCTCGGTCCTGACCGAGCAGCTGATCAGCTGGGGTGTGCTCGACGCGGACGCGCGCCGTGCGGTCGCCCACGAGGACGCCTGAGTCCGAGCGGCGCAGCAGAAACGTAACGCCGGGGCCGGCGGAAGCTTTCGGGCTTCCGCCGGCCCCGGCGTTCTTCGTACATTGCCCGGCGGCTGAACGCAATGAAAGGGCCCGCAGCACGCTCGAAAGCGTGCTGCGGGCCCTTTCAGGCGTTTATAACCCGGCGGGGCTTTTTACTGGCGACGCAGACTCGGCTTGAGTTCCTTGAAACGGCCCAGGAGGCCGTTCACGAAGGACGGGGAGTCGTCGGTGGAGAACTCCTTGGCGATCTGCACCGCCTCGTCGATCACCACCGCGTCGGGCGTCTCGTCCATCCACACCAGCTCGTACGTGGCGAGTCGCAGGATGTTCCGGTCGACGACCGGCATCCGGTCGATCGCCCAGTCGACGGCGTACGTGGCGATGAGCTCCTCGATGCGGTCCGCGTACTGCGCGTACCCCTCGACAAGCTGCATCGTGTACTCGCTGACCGGCGGCTGACGCGTGTCGGTCCGGGCATGCCGCATCCAGTCCGCGAGGACCGTCTGCACGGACTCACTGCGCTGGTCGGCCTCGAAGAGGATCTGGAAGGCGCGCTTGCGCGCCGTATTCCGGGCAGCCACGGTTAGCTGTTCACCCGGCCGAGGTAGTCGCTCGTGCGGGTGTCGACCTTGATCTTCTCACCGGTGGTGATGAAGAGCGGGACCTGGATCTCGTGGCCGGTCTCCAGCGTGGCGGGCTTGGTGCCGCCGGTGGAGCGGTCGCCCTGGACGCCCGGGTCGGTGTGCTGGATGGTGAGCTCGACGGCGGCCGGGAGCTCGACGTAGAGCACCTCGCCCTCGTGCTGGGCGACGGAGGCGGTGAAGCCCTCGATCAGGAAGTTGGCGGCGTCGCCGACGGACTTCCGGTCGACCATCAGCTGGTCGTAGGTGTCCATGTCCATGAAGACGAAGTACTCGCCGTCCATGTACGAGAACTGCATGTCGCGCCGGTCGATGGTGGCCGTCTCGACCTTGACACCGGCGTTGAAGGTCTTGTCGACGACCTTGCCCGACAGCACGTTCTTGAGCTTGGTGCGCACGAAGGCAGGGCCCTTGCCGGGCTTGACGTGCTGGAACTCGACGACGGACCAGAGCTGGCCCCCGTCGAGCTTGAGCACCATGCCGTTCTTGAGGTCGTTCGTGGAAGCCACGGTTGCGGAATCTCCTGGACTGAAGGCTGGTGGGACCGAGGACGCGCGCTGCGGCACTGCACTACAGCGCGAGCAGCTCCTTGGTCGTAATGGTGAGTAGCTCGGGTCCGCCGTCCGCCTCGGGGCGCACGACGAGCGTGTCATCGATCCGGACACCGCCCCGGCCCGGGAGGTGGACCCCCGGTTCGACGGTGACCGGCACACAAGCGTCCAGTTTACCCATGGCCGCAGGTGCCAGCTGCGGGTCCTCCTCGATTTCGAGCCCGACACCGTGCCCAGTCTGCGGCGGGAGGGCCTCGCCGTAGCCCGCCGCGGCCAGTACATGGCGGGCCGCGCGGTCGACTTCGCGGTACTCGGCGCCCGGCACGAGCGCCTCCCGGCCCGCCCGCTGAGCGGCGAATACGACGTCGTACAGCTCCACCTGCCAGTCGGCGGGCGTCGTACCGATGACGAAGGTGCGGCCGATCTCGCAGCGGTAGCCGTGGTAGTTCGCGCCGAGGCAGACGGAGAGGAAATCACCCTCCTCGACCCGCCGGTCCGACGGCCGGTGCCGGCCCAGGCCGGCGTTCGGCCCGGTGGCGACCGAGGTGGGGAAGGCGGACCCGTCCGCTCCGTGGTCCACCAGGCGGCGCTCCAGTTCCAGGGCGAGATGCCGCTCGGTGCGGCCGACGAGGATCGATTCGAGCATTTCGCCGAGGGCCTGGTCGGTGATCTCGGCCGCGATCCGCAGGGACGCGATCTCCTCCTCGTCCTTGACGATCCGCAGCTGCTCCACGGCGCCGGCGAGGTCGCCCAGGCGCAGCCGCGGGGCGACGGAGGCGACCGCCCGGTGCCTGGCGACCGTCAGGTGGTGCTCCTCGACGGCGAGCGAGTCCGCGCCGGCGGCCGCCGCCGTCCTGGCCGCGGCGACGACGGCGTCACCGCCGCCCTGCGCGGGCAGGACCATGATCCGCAGCTGTTCGTCGGGGCGGCCGTCTGCCGGGTCGACGACCGACATACCGGGGCAGATCAGCACGTCGGTCTCCCCGGCGGACGGCCCCAGCAGCAGCACGGCGCCGGGCGGCGCTCCGCCCGCGAGGTAGCGGACGTTGGCGGGGCGGGAGACCAGTGCGGCGCCGCTGCCGGCAGCGGCGCACCGGTCGCGCAGCCGTCCACGGCGGACCGCATACAGCTCTGACATGTTTCGAGCGTACGAGCGCGGCCGCCGTCCGGCCGCTTCAGCGCGTCCGACCGGGCGGCCCGGCCCTCTGTACGACCGTCCTTACCGGGCCGCCCTACCAGGCCGGCGGGCTGGCTATCGAGCGGGCCAGCACCTCGTCCAGTACGCGGGCCGTCGTCGGCACGTCGTACTGCGAGTTGTCGATGATCGGCAGCCCCGAGCCGTACCAGCCCGCCATCCGGCCGTGGATACGGGCGACTTCCTCGTCCGACAGGCGCCGGTTGCCGCTGCGCTGGGCGTTGCGCTCCAGCACGATCTCCAGACCGGGGAGTATGACCACGGGCAGCAGCCCGGGCCCGACGTGGCGCTTCCAGCCGCCGAGTCCGACGACGGGACGGTCCGGGAAGACCGCGTCGTCGACGATGCACGAGATGCCGTTGGCCAGGAAGTTGCGGGCGGCGAAGCCGCAGGTGCGGCGTGCGAGCCGGTACTGCGCCTCGGACTGGTCGTTCCAGCCGGACTGCGGGTCGGCGAACCCCGAGCACACCCATTCGCGTACGTCGTCGAGGCTGATGTGCGCGGTCGGCACCCGGCGGTGCTGGGCCCAGTGCTTGGCGACGGTCGTCTTGCCCGCGCCCGCCGGGCCGATGAGCAGCACCGCCAGCGTCGTACTGCCGGTGTCCGTGGGCGCGGCGGCTGGCGGCGGCGCCGGGACGGGGACCGGGCCGCCGGGCGGCAGCTGGATGTGTCCGGTGGTCTCCCGGGACGGCGGCCTCTGCGCGTGCTGCGGGGCCTGTGGGGCCCAGCCAGGAGCCGGAGCGTGCCCAGGGGCGTGAGGGCCCTGAGGCGCCTGAGGGGCCTGGGAGGCGTGTGGAGGCCCTTGAGGGCCGGGCGGGCCCCCGGGAGGCCCTGCGTGCGGTCCGGCGGGCTGCGGGGCGCCGTGCGTCCACCCTGCGGCGGGCCTGTGAGGTGGTGGCAGCGGAGCCCCCACTGCGTGCTGCATCCGGTGCCACTCCGTCTCGTACAGGCGACTCTTGCTCGGCCAGGACGGCCCGGGCCTACCGAAAGGTACCTGCCCCCGCCGTTCTACTGTGAACGGCGGGGGCAGGTCCAGAGTGCCCGCTCAGCCGTCGAGTTCCTCGGCGAGGGCGCGCAGGGCGAGCCGGTAGGAGCCGATGCCGAAGCCGGCGACCGTACCGCTGGCGACTGCGGCGACCACCGAGGTGTGCCGGAACTCTTCGCGTGTGTACGGGTTCGAGATGTGCACCTCGATGAGCGGCGCGGTGCGCTGGGCCGCCGCGTCCCTCATTCCGTACGAATAATGCGTGAAAGCACCGGGGTTGAGAACGACCGGAATTGACCCGTCCGCAGCCTCGTGGAGCCAGCGGATCAGCTCGCCCTCGTCGTTCGTCTCGCGTACGTCGACGTCGAAGCCGAGCTCCTTGCCGAGCCGTCCGCACTCCTCGACGAGCCCGGCGTACGACGTCGCGCCGTACACGTCGGGCTCGCGCGAGCCGAGACGCCCGAGGTTGGGCCCGTTGAGGACGAACACCCTCCGCGTCACCCGTGTCATTTGGACACCTCGCCGTACGCCGCCAGCAGCACCGCCGGGTCGGGGCCCTCCAGCACGGTCGGCTTGGCGAGGCCGTCCAGGACGATGAACCGCAGCAGGTTGCCGCGCGACTTCTTGTCGACCTTCATGTTCTTCAGCAGCTTGGGCCACTGGTCGCCGCGGTAGGTCAGCGGCAGCCCGACCGACTCCAGCACCGTGCGGTGCCGGTCGGCGGTCGCGTCGTCGAGACGGCCCGCGAGGCGCCCGAGTTCGGCGGCGAAGACCATGCCGATCGACACAGCCGCGCCGTGGCGCCAGTTGTAGCGCTCGTTCTTCTCGATGGCGTGCGCGAGCGTGTGACCGTAGTTGAGGATTTCGCGCAGGCCCGATTCCTTCAGGTCACTCGACACCACGTCGGCCTTGACCCGGATCGCGCGCTCGATCAGCTCGGCGGTGTGCGGCCCCTCGGGCGTACGGGCCGCCGCCGGGTCCTCCTCGATCAGGTCGAGGATCACCGGGTCGGCGATGAAGCCCGCCTTGATGACCTCGGCGAGGCCGCTGATGTAGTCGTTGACCGGCAGCGAGTCCAGCGCCGCCAGGTCGCACAGCACACCGGCCGGCGGGTGGAAGGCGCCGACGAGGTTCTTGCCCTCGGCGGTGTTGATGCCGGTCTTGCCGCCTACGGCGGCGTCGACCATGCCGAGCACGGTCGTCGGTACGGCGATCCAGCGCACCCCCCGCAGCCAGGTCGCCGCGACGAAACCGGCCACATCGGTGGTGGCTCCGCCGCCGACTCCGACGATGACGTCGGTACGCGTGAAGTTGGTCTGCCCGAGGGCCTTCCAGCAGTACGCCGCGACCTCGACGGTCTTGGACTCCTCGGCGTTCGGCAGCTGGATCGCGATGACCTCGTAGCCCTGGGCGGCGAGGTCCTCACGGATCGTCTCACCGGTGCCGGCGAGCGCCTCGGGGTGCAGGACGGCGACGCGCTGGGCGCGGTCGCCGATCAGGCCGGGGAGCTCACCGAGCAGCTGCCGGCCGACCAGCACCTCGTAGGGCTGTGAGCCCTCGCTGCCGCCGATCTGGATACGGGTGACTGCCTGCTCCGTCATGCTTCCTTCAATTCGAGTGCGTCGAGGACCGCCTGCGCGACCTCTTCGGGGGTGCGGTCGTCCGTCTCGACGACCGCGTCGGCCACCTCGGCGTACAGATGACGGCGCGCTTCCATCAGCTGCTTCCACTGCTGGCGCGGGTTGACGGCCAGCAGCGGGCGGGCGGTGTTGAGCCCGACGCGCTTGATCGCCTCGGTCACGTTCATGGAGAGGTAGACGACGGGCAGTCCGGCCAGGGCCGCGCGCGTACTGTCGTCGAGGACCGCGCCGCCGCCGAGCGCGAGTACGCCCGTGTGCTCGGCGAGGGCGGCGTGCACGGCTCGCCGCTCCAGCTCACGGAAGTACGCCTCGCCCTCGTCGACGAAGATCTCGGCGATGGGCCGTCCCTCGGCCGCGACGATGTCGGCATCCGTGTCCCGGTACGCCACGCCGAGCCGCTCCGCGAGCAGCGCGCCGACGGTGGACTTGCCGACCCCCATGGGCCCGACGAGTACGACGACAGGCCCGCCTGTCCCGCCTGTCCCGGTCACCGGACGACCAGGTTGTCGAGGTAGCTCCGCACATTGCGCCGGGTCTCGCCGACGCTGTCGCCGCCGAACTTCTCCGCGACGGCGTCCGCGAGGACCAGCGCGACCATGGCCTCGGCCACGATCCCGGCGGCCGGAACGGCGCACACGTCGGACCGCTGGTGGTGCGCGGCGGCAACCTCACCGGTGGCGGTGTCGATGGTGGCGAGCGCGCGCGGCACGGTGGCGATGGGCTTCATCGCGGCCCGTACGCGCAGCAGCTCACCGGTGGACATACCGCCCTCGGTACCACCGGCGCGCCCGGTGGTGCGACGTACGCCCTCGGCGGTCGGCACGATCTCGTCGTGCGCCTTGCTGCCCGGCACCCGGGCCAGGTCGAAGCCGTCGCCGACCTCGACGCCCTTGATGGCCTGGATGCCCATGAGCGCGGCGGCGAGCCGGGCGTCGAGCCGGCGGTCCCAGTGCACGAACGACCCGAGCCCGACGGGGACGCCGTACGCCAGCACCTCAACAACACCACCGAGCGTGTCGCCGTCCTTGTGGGCCTGGTCGATCTCGGCGACCATCGCCTTCGACGCGTCCGCGTCCAGGCAGCGCACCGGGTCCTCGTCGAGCTTCGCCTCGTCGGCGGGCACGGGCAGCACGCCGTACGGCGCCTTGGCGGCCGCCAGCTCCACCACGTGCGACACGATCTCGATGCCGGTGGTCTGCTTCAGGTACGAGCGGGCGACGGTACCCAGCGCCACGCGGGCCGCCGTCTCGCGCGCACTCGCGCGCTCCAGCACCGGCCGGGCCTCGTCCAGTGCGTACTTCTGCATACCGGCGAGGTCGGCGTGGCCGGGGCGGGGGCGGGTCAGCGGCGCGTTGCGCGCCAGCTTGGCCAGCTCATCGGGGTCCACGGGGTCGGCCGACATGACCTGTTCCCACTTGGGCCACTCGGTGTTGCCCACCATGATCGCGACGGGGCCGCCCATGGTCAGGCCGTGCCGCACGCCGCCGAGGAACGTGACCTCGTCCTGCTCGAACTTCATCCGCGCGCCGCGTCCATAGCCGAGCCGCCGCCGGGCGAGCGCGTCCGCCACCATCTCCGTGGTGACGGGGACGCCGGAGGGAAGGCCCTCCAACGTCGCGACGAGTGCGGGGCCGTGGGATTCTCCCGCGGTCAGCCAGCGCAACCTGCTCAACGGTGCTCCTCATGCTCGCGCCTGGAACTGCGACGGCGCGACCGGGTGCGCGGCCCTGGCCCGCCACCCTGATCCTCCCACGACCGGGCACGCGGTCGGCCCCCCGTCCAGCAAGCGGACGACTTTCTCAGTACGCGGGACGGACCCTAGTGGGCGGCGAGCGCGCGTTCCCCGGCTGCTCGCATCACGGCGAGCGGTGCGGAGGCGCAGCCCGTCATCTGCTCCACCTGGAGCACGGCCTGGTGTACGAGCAGGTCGAGGCCGCCGACCACCGCGCCGCCGCGCGCCGACCAGGCGGCGGCGAGTGCGGTCGGCCACGGCTCGTACAGGACGTCGAAGAGCGTGCCGGGGCGGTCCGGCACGGCCTGCGCGAGGGCGTCCGTCGTCCCGGCCGGGGTAGTGGCGATGACGAGCGGCGCGTCGAAGGCCCGCTGCGCCTGCGCCCAGTCGGCGATGCGTACGTCGACTGCCAGCCGCTCGCCCCACTGCCGCATCTCGTCGGCGCGGGCGGAGCTGCGGACGTACGCGGTGACCGGGCCCGTGCACAGGCGGGAGAGCGCGGCGAGCGCGGACGAGGCGGTGGCTCCTGCGCCGAGGACTGCGGCGGAGTCGACCTTCTCGATGCCGCGCTCCTGCAGGGCGGCGATCATCCCGGGAATGTCGGTGTTGTCGCCGAGCCGACGGCCGTCCTCGGTGAAGACGACCGTGTTCACCGCCTCGACCGACGCCGCCGTGTCGGTGATCTCGTCGAGCAGCGGGATGACGGCGCGCTTGAGCGGCATGGTGAGGGACAGGCCCGCCCAGGACGCGTCGAGCTCCGCGAAGAAGCCGGGGAGCCCTGCCTCGTCCACTTCGAAGCGGTCGTACGACCAGTGGGCGAGACCGAGTGCCTCGTACGCGGCGCGGTGGAGCACCGGCGAGAGCGAGTGGGCGATGGGCGAGCCGAGGACGGCCGCCCGGCGCGCCTCAGTCGATTCCCTGGCTTGCATTGAACTTGTCCCTCAGCTTCTTGAACTCGGGGTAGGTCTTGGCGAACTCCGTCTCGTGCCGGCCGTCGGTCGCCACGAAGTACAGCCAGCCCTCGGCCGTCGGATTCAGGGCCGCGGCCATCGCCTCGGTACCCGGGTTTCCGATGGGCCCCGGAGTGAGGCCCCTTTGCCTGTACGTGTTGTACGGGTCCATGTTGCTGTTGGCTTCGGCCTCGCTGATCTCGATCTCGCTCTGCCCCTTGAGGTAATTCAAGGCGGAGTCGAATTGGAGCAGCTGGTTCGTCTCCGTGTTGGTGGGCTTCAACCGGTTGTAAATGACCTCGGACATCTTGCGGAAGTCGTCGTGCGTCTTGCCTTCGGCCTGCACAAGGCTCGCCACGGTGATGAGCTGCAACGGAGATTCGAGACCGAGCCTCTTGGACTCCGCTTCGACCTTCGCGGACGCGTAATTGCCCTTGGCCCGCGCGACCATTTCCTTGAGCACCGTCTTGGGCGTCGATTTCCCGCCGATTTCGTAACGCGACGGATAGAGGAAGCCTTCCAGCGGGTCCTTGATGTCGGAGTTGTCGTTGGCCCACTCGGGCAGCCCGAGCTCCTTGTACTCCTCCTTGGCGACCTCTTGGGTCGTCCCGACGTCGACCCTCAGCTTCTTGTCGATCTCCTCGTAGATCTTGGCGTTCCGCCAGCCCTCCCCGACGATGATGGCGTTCAGGTTCGAGGGATTGATCATGAGGTCGACGGCCGCCTTGGCGGACATCTCCTTCTTCATGGGGTAGACGCCGGGCTGGATCCCCTGTGCCTTGCGGTTGGCGGTCGCGGCCGAGACGAAGGCTTCCGAGCTCTTGACCACCCCCTCCTTCGCCAGGATGTTGCCCATCTGACCCAGGCCCGCGCCCTTGGGGATCTCGACCTCGACGGATCCCGTTCCGCTGCCCGTGAAGTCCTCGGGCGCACCGAACTGGTCCTGGTAGAACTGGTAGCCGAAGTAGCCGATGCCGCCCACGCCGCCGACCAGGACCACCGTCACGAACAGGCATGCCGTGCCGTTGCGGCTCTTCTTCTTTTTGGGCTTTCCGCCGCGGCGGTCGCTGCCCCGGCCCCTGCGCGATTCGCGCGGCTCGTCGTCGGGCGCGTCGTCGGCGCCCGTGAAGAACGGGTGTTCCTCCGGCGCCTCATGCTCGGGAGCCCACTCGGGGGCCGGCTCCGGCTCGGGGGCGCGGCGCTGGTTCGGGGGCTGCGGCGGGGGGTAGGCGTCGGGAGCGGCGTAGTAGTCGGGGCTATCGGCGGCGCTGTAGGCCGGCTGCTGGCCCGCGTAGGGGTCGGGCGCCGGGTTCATGCCGTACGGGACGGGCTCCTGCTGCTGGTGGCCGGTGTCCCAGCCGCCGTTGTTGCCGTACTGCTGTTCGTTGTACGGCTGTTGCTGCTCCGGGTAGCCGGGGTGCTGCTGGTGCTGCTGCTGGCCTTCGTAGTACGGCTGCTGCGGCTCCTGCTGGTACTGCTGCGGCTGACCGCCGTACGGACCCTGCTGACCTTGTGCGGCCTGCTGTCCTGGCCATCCCTGGTCCCCGTACAACGGGTCCTCGGGATGCCACGGTTCGTGGCCTGCGCCCCGGCCATACTCAGTCATGAAACCCCATAGTGTGCCGCGAGGCGGTGGCTGCTTCGCGCGTGGGGCACGGCATCCGTTCCGCCTCTTCTTTGTGCGGCAGCTGTTCGAACACCGCCGCATCGCGCGGAACGTTACCGTATCGCGATCAGACAACCACTTCGACGCCCTCGCCCGGGGGACGGCCCGAGACCCGTTCGGCCTCCAGAGCGTTCTGAAGGATGACAATTGCCGCCGCCTGGTCGATCACAGACCTGCCCTTCTTGGACTTCACGCCCGAAGCGCGCAGGCCCTGAGTGGCCGTCACTGTGGTCATCCTCTCGTCGACAAGTCGCACCGGAACCGGTGCGATGCCGCGAGCGAGCTCCTGGACGAACGCCCGGACCTTGACGGCCGCCGGCCCCTCGCCCCCGTTGAGGGAGCGAGGAAGGCCGACCACGACCTCGATCGGTTCGTACTCCTCTACGAGCTGCCTCAGCCGCCGGTGGGCGGCCGGAACGTCACGTCCCGGCACGGTCTCCACCGGCGTCGCCAGCACCCCGTCGGGGTCGCACGAGGCGACCCCGATCCGGGCGTCCCCGACATCGATCGCGAGACGGCGGCCGCGTCGCATCAGGCGCTCTCGCCGACAGCGCGTTCGACGGCGGCCACGGCATCGCCGATGGCCTCCGGGTTCTGGCCGCCGCCCTGGGCGACGTCCGGCTTGCCGCCACCGCCGCCGCCGAGGGTCTTGGCGGCCGTACGGACCAGGTCGCCGGCCTTGAGACCGCGTTCGCGGGCTGCCTCGTTGGTGGCGATGACGGTCAGCGGGCGGCCGTTGGCGGTGGTGAACAGGGCCACGACCGCCGGACGGTCGGAGGGGATGCGGCCGCGAACGTCGAGGACCAGCCTGCGCAGGTCGTCGGCCGACGTACCGTCCGGCACCTGACCGGTGACGACGGCGACGCCCCGCACGTCCTTGGCCCCGGCGGCGAGCCCCGCGGCGGCCTGGAGGACCTTCTCCGCGCGGAACTTCTCGATCTCCTTCTCGGCGTCCTTGAGCTTGGCGAGCATCCCGGAGATCTTCTCCGGCAGCTGCTCCGGACGGCCCTTGACCAGCTCCTGGAGCTGGGCGACGACCGTGTGCTCACGGGCGAGGAAGTTGTACGCGTCGACGCCGACCAGAGCCTCGATGCGCCGCACGCCCGAGCCGATCGACGACTCGCCGAGGAGCTTCACCAGACCCAGCTGGGCGGTGTTGTGGACGTGCGTACCGCCGCACAGCTCCTTCGAGAAGTCGCCGATGGTCACGACGCGCACGCGCTCGCCGTACTTCTCGCCGAACTCCGCGATGGCGCCCTGCTTCTTGGCCTCGTCGATCGACATGACCTCGGCCTGGACGTCCAGTTCACGGGCCAGCACTTCGTTGATCTTGTGCTCTACGTCGGTGAGGACCGTGCCCGGTACGGCGTTCGGCGAGCCGAAGTCGAAGCGGAAGCGGCCCGGCGCGTTCTCCGAACCGGCCTGGGCGGCCGTCGGGCCGAGAGCGTCGCGCAGCGCCTGGTGGGTGAGGTGCGTGGCGCTGTGGGCGCGGGCGATGGCCCGTCGGCGCTTGAGGTCGATGGCGGCGTACGCGGAGGCCCCGACCGTCACCTCGCCGACCTGGACCGAGCCCTTGTGGACGGAGACGCCCGGGACCGGCTGCTGCACGTCACGGACCTGGATGATGGCGCCCGTGTCCAGCTTGATGCGGCCGGTGTCGGCCTGCTGGCCGCCGCCCTCGGCGTAGAAGGGCGTGCGGTCGAGGACGACCTCGATCTCGTCGCCCTCGGTGGCGGCCGGGGAGGGCAGCCCGTCCACGAGCAGGCCGACGATGGTCGACTCGCCCTCGGTGTGGGTGTAGCCGGTGAACTCGGTGGTGCCGGAGGTGTCGGCGACCTCGCGGTAGGCGGAGACGTCGGCGTGACCGGTCTTCTTGGCCCTGGCGTCGGCCTTGGCCCGGTCCCGCTGCTCCTTCATCAGGCGCCGGAAACCGTCCTCGTCCACGGACAGGCCCTGTTCGGCGGCCATCTCCAGGGTGAGGTCGATCGGGAAGCCCCAGGTGTCGTGGAGCAGGAACGCCTTGTCGCCGGAGAGCACCTTGCCGCCGGCGGCCTTGGTCTCCGTAACGGCGGTGTCGAGGATGTTCGTGCCGCCCTTGAGGGCCTTCACGAACGCGGCCTCCTCGGCGAGGGCCACGGTCTCGATGCGCTTGCGCTCGGTCAGGAGCTCCGGGTACTGCGCGCCCATCGACGTGATCACGGTGTCGACGAGCTCGGCGACGACGGGGCCGGTGGCGCCCAGGAGGCGCATGTTGCGGATGGCGCGGCGCATGATGCGGCGCAGCACGTAGCCGCGGCCCTCGTTGCCGGGGGTGACACCGTCGCCGATGAGCATCACCGACGTACGCATGTGGTCGGTGACGACGCGCAGCGCGACGTCGGAGGCGTGATCGGTGCCGTACCGGACGCCGGTCAGCTCGGTGGCCTTGTCGATGACCACCATCGAGGTGTCGATCTCGTAGATGTTCTGTACGTCCTGGAGGATCATCGCCAGGCGCTCGAGACCGAGACCGGTGTCGATGTTCTTCGACGGCAGGTCACCGAGGATCGGGAAGTCTTCCTTGCCGTCGCCGGCGCCCCGCTCGTACTGCATGAAGACCAGGTTCCAGATCTCCACGTACCGCTCGTCGTTGACGGCCGGGCCGCCCTCGACGCCGAACTCGGGGCCACGGTCGTAGTTGATCTCGGAGCACGGGCCGCAGGGTCCGGGCACGCCCATGGACCAGAAGTTGTCCTTCTTGCCCAGGCGCTGGATGCGCTCGGCCGGTACGCCGATCTTGTCGCGCCAGATCTGCTCGGCCTCGTCGTCGTCGAGGTAGACCGTGATCCACAGCCGCTCGGGGTCGAGGCCGTAGCCGCCGTCCGCCACGGAGCTGGTGAGCAGCTCCCAGGCGTACTGGATGGCGCCTTCCTTGAAGTAGTCGCCGAACGAGAAGTTGCCGCACATCTGGAAGAACGTGCCGTGGCGGGTGGTCTTGCCGACCTCTTCGATGTCCGGCGTACGCACGCACTTCTGCACGCTGGTGACGCGCGGGGCGGGCGGCTTGACCTCGCCGAGGAAGTACGGCTTGAAGGGCACCATGCCCGCGGGGACCAGCAGCAGGGTCGGGTCGTCCGCGATGAGCGACGCCGAGGGCACGACGTTGTGTCCGCGCTCCTCGAAGAAGCGCAGCCAGCGGCGGCGGATTTCAGCCGACTCCATCAGTGGTCCTCATTCCGGTTGTACGAATGCTTTGAGTGGTCGCGAGCGGCGGGACGCCGGTGCTCGAGAGCTCTGGGGTCGTTCTGCGCTTCGAGGCCGAGGGCTTCGCCGAGTTCGGCTTCGCGCTGTGCCATTCCGGCCTTGACGTCGAGCGCGAAGTCCTTGAGCCGGTGACCTGCTTCGATCGCCTTGTCGGCGGCCTGCGCGGCGAGGCTCTCGGGCGTCAGCTGCTTGAGCTTGCGGTTGACCTTGGTGGTGGCCCACACGCCGGCTGCGGCGCCTGCGGTGAACCAGAACGTACGGCGGAACATTGCGGCTTCAGCCCTTCCGCTTCCTGCGCCGGGCGGACGGCACGGTCCGGCCGGCGATCACAGTGCGACGCGACGGCTGCTCCGTCGTCGCCGGAGCGTCCTTGCCGCGGCCCATCGCCCGGCGTACGCCGTACCCGAAGGCGGCGACCTTGACGAGCGGGCCGCCGAAGGTGGACGCGACGGTCGTCGAGAGCGCGGACGCGTTGGAGGTGACTTCCTGGACGTCCGTCGCGATGGCGTCCACCCGGTTGAGCTGGGTCTGCGCGGACCGCACGGTCGCGGAGGCGTCCGCCAGCAGCGGGACGGCCTGCTCGGTCACATCCGCCACCAGCTTGGTCGTCGCCCTGAGCGTCTGGGCCAGCCTCACCAGCACCACGGCGAGGAAGGAGACCAGAATCGCCCAGAAGACGGCCACCAGGATGCCGGCCACCTCTCCACCGGACACTTTGCACCGCTCCCTGATACGTGAGAAAAGTCGTTCTGCGAGCCTATCGCGCCGGGGCTCCGGGTCCGTACCGCATTACGGGCAGGCGCAGCGGCCCCCGCCGGGGTGATTGTACGGAGTGCTTACGGATCGGTACGCTCCGTGTTCCATGCGACGCACTTCCCCTCCCGCGCCCCACTCCTCCGCTCATGACGGCCTTCCGGCGGAGCTGAACCCGTTCGTCGGGCGCCGCGAGGAACTGGCGGAGCTCGGCCGTCTCCTGGAGAACGCCCGGCTGGTCACCGTGACCGGGGTCGGCGGCGTCGGCAAGACGCGGTTCGCACTGCGCGCCGCTTCTGACGCGCAGGAACGGTACTGCGACGGGGCCCGGCTCGCCGAGCTGTCCGCACTCACCGACCCCGGTCTGCTGGAGCACGCGGTCGTCGAGGCTCTGGGGCTGACCGACCACACCAGCAAGCCGCCGCGCACTGTGCTGCTGGAGTACCTGTCGGGGCGCCGGCTGCTGCTCGTACTGGACGGCTTCGAGCACCTGGTGGACGCTGTCGCCGGGCTGGTCAGGGAGCTGCTGCGGCGCGCTCCCGGGCTGACGGTACTGGCCACCGGGCGGCTGCCGCTGTGTGTCGACGGCGAACAGACCTTCCCCCTGCCGCCGATGCCGGCCCCGGACGCGGTGCGGCTCTTCACCGACCGGGCCGCCGCAGGGCAGCCCGGTTTCCGGCTGACGGACGCCAACCGCGGCGCCGTGCACGAGCTGTGCCGCCGCCTGGACGGGATTCCGCTCGCTCTGGAGCTGGCGGCCGGGCGGCTGACGGCGCTCTCCGTCGAGCAGGTGCTGGACCGGCTCGACGACCGTTTCCGGCTGCTGACCGGCTCCACCCGTGGCGCGCTCCCCCGCCACCAGACGCTGCGCACGGCGATCGGCTGGAGCCACGAGCTGTGTACGCCGGAGCAGCGACTGCTGTGGGCGCGGCTTTCGGTGTTCGCGGGGCAGTTCGACCTGGAGGCGGCCGAGTACGTCTGCGGTGGGCCGGAACTCCCGGACAGCAGTGTGCTCGACGTACTCACCGATCTCATCTCGCAGTCGGTCGTGATCCGCGAATCCGTCAGCACCCTGTCGGGGGTCCGCTACCGGATGCTCGACACCGTCAGGGAGTACGGCGCCGACTGGCTGTCGGCCATGGGCGACGCGGAGCGCGTGCGCCGCAGGCACCGCGACTGGTACCTCGGGCTCGCGACCTGGTGCGAGCTGGACTGGTTCAGCCCCCGCCAGGCCGAGGTGGCGGCGCGCGTCGACAGTGAACTGCCCAATCTGCGCCGGGCGATGGAGTACTCGCTCGATCATGCCGAGGACGTGCACCTGGGCCAGTATCTGGCGGGCACGCTCTGGTTCTACTGGGTCGGCTGCGGGCGCCTGTCGGAGGGCCGGCACTGGCTGGACCACGCGCTGGAGGCGGAGGGCGAGCACGAGGCGCACCGGCTGAAGGCGTTGTGGGTGCTCGGTTATGTGGCCGTGCTGCAGGGCGACGCGATCGGGGCGCTCGCCGCCCTTGAGGAGTGCCGGGAGGGCGCAGACCTCAGCGCGAACGCCCTCGCGGCGGCGTACGCGGTGCACCGGTCCGGCTGCCTGGCGCTGGTCACCGACGACATGCCGCGCGCGGAGGAGCTGCTGCGTGAGGCGCTCGCGCGGTACGAGGAGATCGGCGAACTCAACAGCAATGTCCTGATGGGGCAGATCGAACTGGCGATGGCGGTGGCGTTCCGCGGGGATCTGGCGCAGGCCGTCGCGATCTGCGAGGAGGTCAGCGAGGTCTGCGAGGACCACGGGGAGCGCTGGGCTCTCGCGTACGCGCTGTACGTCCGCGCCTATGCCGAGCGTACGAACGGCCGCCCGGACCGGGCGAGGGAGCTGCTGGTGGAGTGCCTCGCCATCGACCACGCCTTCAACGACCTGCTCGGCGCGGTGCTGGCCCTGGAGCTGCTGGCGCTGGTCACCCTCGACGCCGGCGATCCGGCGGAGGCGGCCGTGCTTCAAGGGGCGGCCGAGCGGATCTGGCCGTCGGTGGGGCTGCCGCTGTTCGGTTCGGCGTACTACAACGCTCCGCACACGTTGTGCGAGGAGAAGGCGCGTGAGCGGCTCGGCGACGGCCGGTACGAGACGTTCCGGTGCGAGGGCGCCGCGCTGGCTCTGGACGCTGCGGTGGCGCGGGCGATCGAAGGGCCGCCCCGTCCGGTGCCCGCCCCGCCGCTGCCGCGCGTCGCGGCGCCGGCGGCCAGGAACAGTGCCCCGCACACGCGCGAGCCCGCCGCCTCCCGTTCCGTACGGAACGAGGAGACGACGGGCTGAGGCGATTGCCCGACTACCGCGGCCGCTTGATCAGCGGGCGTAGTACTCGACGACGAGCTGCTCGTCGCAGATGACCGGGATTTCCTTGCGGTTCGGGTCGCGGTCCAGGCGGAAGGCCAGGGCCTTCAGGTTCACCTGGAGGTAGCGCGGCGTCTCACCGTCGGTGTCGTAGCCACCCTCGCGGGCAACCTGGAAGGGGTGCTTCTCGCGGCTGCGCTCGCGGACCATCACGACGTCGTCGGGACGGACGCGGAAGGACGGCTTGTCGACCTTGCCACCGTTGACCTCGATGTGGCCGTGAACGACCATCTGACGGGCCTGGTAGATCGTGCGGGCGATGCCCGAACGAAGGATGAGGGCGTCGAGACGGCGCTCGAGCTCGATGACCAGGGCCTCGCCGGTCTTGCCTTCGGCCTTCTTGGCGCGGTCGTAGGCGCGGGCCATCTGCTTCTCGCTGATGTCGTACTGGGCGCGCAGACGCTGCTTCTCGAGCAGACGGACCTTGTAGTCCGAGTTCTGCTTGCGTCCACGGCCGTGCTCGCCCGGCGGGTAGGGGCGGGCCTCGAAGTACTTGACAGCCTTCGGCGTCAGCGCAATGCCGAGCGCACGGGACTTCTTGACCTTGGGACGCGACTGGTTAGGCACGTTCTCCAGACCTCCGTTGTAGGTTAGGTTAGGTTCACCTTACTCAAGGAGATCGCATGTCTCGCCCGGGGAACACCAGTCACGTCACGGACAACACAAAGAAGGCCGACAATCACAGTGTCGACGCGACGGAGGTCCGATCAGATCGTGGTCAGCCGCGTCCCAGCGGACTTGAAATCGCGCGGATGCCGTCAGCAGCCGAGCGCACACGAACTCTCGTACAGAGTACCTCCTCCGCGGTACTGCTTCTCCCGGGCCCTGTGGTGGGCCGTCCTGACCAGCTGGTCCCCGAGGAGCGGAGCGTAGGACCCGACGGTGAAGTGCTGCTGGTCTACCCCGCGGACTCACCGGCCGTACGGGCAGCCACCCACGCACAGGACGACGAGCTGCGCGTGGTGCTGGAGATCACCGATGTCGCGCCGGTCTCGGTCCCCAACCGTATCCGGGGCCGCGCCTGGGTCTCCGGCTGGCTCACCTGCGTACGAGGGGTGGCGGAGCCGGGGCGCATGCTGCTGCGGCTGGAGGTCGGCGAGGCGCGCGTGGACGACCTGTGGGGCACGGGGATGGTCGACCCCGAAGGGTTCGTGGCGGCTGCCGCCGATCCGCTCGTCGAGGACGAGGCCGAGCTGCTCCAGCATCTGCACGCGGCTCACCGCGACCAGGTGCGGCAGCTGTGCGCTCTGGTGGGCGACCGGGCCGACGGTGCGAGCGCGGTGCCGCTGGCACTGGACCGGTTCGGGCTGCGGGTGCGCTTCAGCGGCGGCGCCGACGGACGCGTCTTCGACGCGCGGTTCGACTTCCGCGAACCGGTGCGCGACGTCATCGGGCTGCGCCGCGCCATGCACCAGCTTTTCGAGGCGGCCGCCGCGGAGTGAAGCGGCCGGGGCGTCAAGGGCGCGTTTCGGACTGACCGTCGCCGCGCAGCCGGCCGCGCACCTTCTCGACGACGTCGGCGTAGCGGGCTTCCGCTCCGTAGCGCGTGGGTTCGTAGTAATGGCGGCCCTGCACGGCGTCCGGGGCGTACTGCTGGGCGGCGATCGCGCCGGGCACGTCGTGCGGATACACATAGCCCTGCGCGTGGCCGAGCTTGGCCGCGCCCTTGTAGTGCCCGTCGCGCAGATGCGCGGGGACCGGGCCCGCCATGCCCTTCCGTACGTCGGCCTGGGCGGCGGAGATCGCGTTCGTCGCGGCGTTGGACTTGGGCGCGAGGGCCAGTGCGATCGTCGCGTGGCTGAGGGTGAGGGCGGCCTCCGGGAAGCCGATCATCGCCACTGCCTGGGCGGCGGCGACGGCCGTCGGCAGCGCGGTGGGGTCGGCGAGGCCGATGTCCTCGCTGGCCGAGATCATCAGGCGCCGGGCGATGAACCGGGGGTCTTCCCCCGCCTCGATCATGCGGGCCAGATAGTGCAGTGCCGCATCGACGTCGGAGCCGCGGATGGACTTGATGAGGGCGCTCGCGACGTCGTAGTGCTGGTCGCCGTCACGGTCGTACTTCACCGCCGCGCGGTCGACCGTCTCCTCGACCGTTTCGAGCGTGATTTCCTTCTCGCCCTTGGAGATGGCGGCCCCCGCCGCCGCTTCCAGCGCGGTCAGCGCGCGCCGGGCGTCGCCGCCCGCGATCCGCAGCAGATGCGCCTCGGCGTCACCGGAGAGCGTGACCGCGCCGCCGAGACCGCGCTCCTCGGTGAGGGCCCGGTGCACCAGGGACCGCAGATCATCGTCGGTCAGCGACTCCAGCGTGAGCAGGAGGGAGCGGGAGAGGAGGGGCGAGATGATCGAGAAGTACGGATTCTCGGTGGTCGCCGCGATGAGCGTGACCCAGCGGTTCTCGACGGCGGGCAGCAGCGAGTCCTGCTGGGCCTTGCTGAAGCGGTGGATCTCATCGAGGAAGAGGACGGTCTCCTTGCCGTACCCCCCGGAGGCGCGGCGGGCGCCGTCGATGACGGCCCGTACTTCCTTCACTCCGGCGGTGATCGCGGAGAGCTCCACGAAGCGCTTCTGGGTGGCCAGGCTGACGACGTACGCCAGAGTCGTCTTCCCGATACCGGGCGGGCCCCAGAGGATCACCGAGGAGGGCCCGGCGGGACCGCCGCTGCCCTCCTCCACCAGCCGCCGCAGCGGGGCCCCCGGCTTCAGCAGATGCTGCTGGCCGACGACCTCGTCGAGGGTGCGCGGACGCATCCGTACGGCAAGGGGGCTGCTGGACGGATCCTTGAGCTGGCGGTCTTCCGCGGCTGCGGTGAACAGGTCTGGCTCCACGCATGAAGCCTATGTCAGCCCACTGACAACGCCGCGAGGCCGCGAGAACGGAGGCGGGCTCAGCTGGTCCAGAAGTCCCACCAGCGGGTCAGGATCAGCATGCCGATGATCCCGATCCACATGACCGGCGGCACCCAGTGGAACTCCATCAGGGCGCTGCGCAGGCCGCGCGGGGCGGGGATGATCCGGTGCTTGATGTTGTGCGTGGTGACGTAGCAGAACATCACGATGGTGGCGACCCAGGCCAGAGCGCACCACAGGCACAGCGAGTTGATGTTGTACAGCGACTGGTACTGGAGCCAGGTGCAGAAACCGACGCCGAAGAGCGTGCCCGCGTTCAGGCCGAGCCAGAACCAGCGGCGGTAGCGCGCCCCGGCCAGCAGACCCACTCCGATGGCGACGACCATCGAGTAAGTGACGAGGCCGAGCATCGGGTTGGGGAACCCGAAGGCCTCGGCCTGCTCGCTCTTCATGATGTTGCCGCACGCGACAACGGGGTTGAGGCTGCAGCCCGGAGTGAAGTTCGGGTCCTCCAGGAGCTTGATCTTGTCGATCGTGATGACCCAGGAGGCGAGCAGCCCGGCCAGACCCGTGATCACCAGCAGCAGGGCGAAGGGGCGGCCGCTGCCGGTCGTGCCCGTCGGGCCTTCCTGCGCACCGTTGGAGGTGCGGTCGTCTACCGCTGCAGTCGTCATATCGCCGTTCCGTCGCTGAGTGGGCTGCCGGACCTGGCCCATTCTGCCGCACCGCCACCTGTGTCCACCGTTCGATGGACATAAGGCAGTACGCACGAGGTCCCGCCGGTTCCGCTCCGGCAAGGCCCTGACCGGTGCGAAGTAACGATTCTGGGCGCCGGCCGGCGCAGGAGGACCGTACGGGACTGTCCGGAACCGGCATGGCCCGGCAGGACGAATCCACGCCCACCGTGTTGACGGACGAACGGCAGGGCCCGGCCGCCCTGACGGCCGGCCGGGCCCGTGGGCAGTCCGGTACTCAGGACAGGCGGCGCTGGATTTCGGTCGTGATCGCGTCCAGAGCCACCGGCACCTGCTCGCCGGTCTCCATGTCCTTCAACTGGACCTGGCCGTCGGCCAGATCCCGCTCGCCGGCGACGATCGTGTAGCGCGCGCCCGAGCGGTTCGCGTTCTTCATCGCGCCCTTGAGGCCCTTGCCGCCGTACGCGAAGTCGGCCGCGACACCGGCCCTGCGGAGCTCGGTGACCGTACCGAAGAGGACGCGGCGCGCCTCCTCGCCCAGCGGCACCGCGTACACGCTGGTCGTGGCCGGCAGGTCGAGCTCGACGCCCTCCGCCTCCAGCGCCAGCACCGTACGGTCCACGCCGAGCGCCCAGCCGACGGACGGCAGGGCGGGGCCGCCGATCATCTCGGACAGGCCGTCGTAGCGGCCGCCGCCGCCCACCGCGGACTGCGAGCCGAGCCCGTCGTGGACGAACTCGAAGGTGGTACGCGTGTAGTAGTCGAGGCCGCGCACCAGCTTCTCGTCGTCCTGATACGCGACGCCCGCCGCGTTCAGCAGCTCCCGTACCTGCTCGTGGTACGCCTTGCAGGCGTCGCACAGGTAGTCGCGCAGCATCGGCGCGCCGACCAGCTGCTTCTGTACGTCGTCCCGCTTGTCGTCCAGCACCCGCAGCGGGTTGATCTCGATGCGACGCCGCGTGTCCTCGTCCAGTTCGAGATCGCGCAGGAAGCCCTGGAGCGCCTCCCGGTAGACCGGCCGGCACTCCTTGTCCCCCAGCGAGTTCAGCAGGATGCGGAACTGCGACAGGCCCAGCGAGCGGTACGCCTGGTCGGCCAGGATGATCAGCTCGGCGTCCAGCGCCGGATCCTCCGCGCCGATCGCCTCGGCGCCGACCTGCGAGAAGTGGCGGTAGCGGCCCTTCTGCGGGCGCTCGTAGCGGTAGTACGAGCCGGAGTACCAGAGCTTGACCGGCAGATTGCCGCTCTTGTGCAGGTTGGCTTCGAGGGCCGCGCGCAGCACGGACGCGGTGCCTTCGGGGCGCAGCGCCAGCTTGTCGCCGCCCTTGGTCTCGAAGGCGTACATCTCCTTGGAGACGATGTCGGTGGACTCGCCGACACCGCGTGAGAAGAGGGCGACGTCCTCAAAGCCGGGCGTCTCGATGTAGCCGTAGCCGGAGTTGCGCAGCGGCGCGGAGATCGCCTCGCGTACCGCCAGGAACTTCGCGGAGTCCGGCGGGATGAGGTCGTACGTGCCCTTGGGGGCCTTGAAGGTGCTCATGGGGCTTGTCTCGTCACATTCCTCGTCGGGGAGCGGCGGCCAGACCGTGCATGTACGGGTTGGTGGCGCGCTCGCGGCCGATGGTCGTCTGGGAGCCGTGGCCGGACAGCACCACGGTCGAGTCGTCGAGCGGCAGGCACACGCGGGCCAGCGACTCGAGCAGCTCGGCGTGGTCGCCGCCGGGCAGGTCGGTGCGTCCGACGGAGCCGGCGAACAGCAGGTCGCCCGAGAAGAAGACCGACGGGATGTCGGCCTGCTCGGGCAGTCTGAAGGTCACCGACCCCTTCGTATGGCCCGGCGCGTGCGAGACGGTGAATTCGAGACCCGCCAGCTTCAGCTCCGCGCCGTCGCTCAGCTCCTTGACGTCGTCCGGCTCGCCCACGGTCAGCTCGCCCATCAGCGGCATGCCGATCGAGCGGCCGAGCGCCTTCTCGGGGTCGCTCATCATGTACCGGTCGGCGGGGTGGATCCACGCCGGTACGTCGTGCGCTCCGCACACCGGGACGACCGAGGCGACGTGGTCGATGTGGCCGTGGGTGAGGACGACCGCGACGGGCTTGAGGCGATGCTTCGCGAGCGTTTCCTCGACGCCCGCGGTGGCCTGGTGGCCCGGGTCGATGATCACGCACTCCTCGCCTGCGGCGGGGGCGACCAGGTAACAGTTGGTCCCCCAGGCCCCGGCGGGGAACCCGGCAATAAGCACGATCGTCCTCAATGTGT
The DNA here is from genome assembly GCF_018614035.1 of Streptomyces sp. ISL-96. Taxonomy (GTDB): domain Bacteria; phylum Actinomycetota; class Actinomycetes; order Streptomycetales; family Streptomycetaceae; genus Streptomyces. The sequence continues at coordinate 2,313 of NZ_JAGGPA010000082.1, read as the reverse complement.
CGTCCGGCGGGAGGTTGCTGGATTGATCCGCAACAGGTCAGAGCCTACCGGCGCCGCTCAACCCACAGCGAACCCATATACGGTACGGGCAAGCTCGGCTCGGCCGGACAGCAGTGACAGACGAGACGTACGAGGAGAACACCGGTGGTCAGCAGCGATCAGCGGCGGCGGCAGCTCGCCCGGGAAAAGTTCGAACGCCAGCAGCAGCGCCGCGCCGAGAACCGGCGCAAGGCTCGCCGCCGCAACGCCGTGATCGCCTCGACGCTCGCCGTGGTGCTCGCGGCGGGAGCGACGGCGTACGCGACGGGCGCGCTGAGCGGCGACAGCAAAGCTGCCGCCGACCCCTGCGCGAAGCCCGCAGCCGGCTCGGTCAAGAAGCTGTCGTACAAGAAGGAGCCCGCGCTCACCATCGACAAGTCCGCGTCGTACACGATGAAGCTGCGGACGACCTGCGGTGACATCACACTCGGCCTGGACGCGGCGAAGGCCCCGCGCACGGTGAACTCCTTCAACTTCCTCGCCTCCAAGGGCTACTTCGACCACACGAAGTGCCACCGGCTGACGACCAGCGGCATCTACGTCCTGCAGTGCGGCGACCCGACCGCACAGGGCTCGGGCACGCCCGGCTACAAGCTGCCGGACGAGAACCTGAAGGACCCGAAGCTCAAGGGCGGCGTCTACCCGGCGGGCACGGTCGCGATGGCGAACGCGGGTCCGGGTACCGGCGGCAGTCAGTTCTTCCTCGTCTACCAGGACAGCAAGTTGCCGCCCAACTACACACCGTTCGGAACCATCAAGGGTGGTCAGGACGTGTTGAAGAAGATCGCTGACGAGGGTGAGGCGACCGGTCAGGGCGACGGGGCGCCCAATGCCACCGTCGTCATCGACAAGGCGACCGTCACCAAGTAAATCCGGAAGTGCGGGATGCGGACAGCCGCCCTGCCGTTCGCCTATGTTGGCGGTGTGCAGGGCGTCTGTGGCCCCGCGAAAGAAACTGTGGACGATGCCCGGGGGTGAACAGCCCCTCGCAGGCGTCATGTGGAGGAGGCGCTGTGAGCAGCGACCCGTGGGGCCGTGTCGACGAGACCGGCACCGTGTACGTGCGTACGGCCGATGGCGAGAAGGTCGTCGGATCCTGGCAGGCGGGCTCTCCCGAGGAGGCCCTGGCCTACTTCGAGCGCAAGTACGAGGGCCTGGTTGTCGAGATCGGCCTCCTCGAGCGGCGGGTGAAGACCACCGACCTGTCGGCCAAGGACGCCCAGGCCGCGATCGCCCACCTGCGTCAGCAGGTCGACGAGCACCACGCCGTCGGTGACCTGGACGCGCTGAGCAAGCGGCTCGACGCACTGGTCGCGACGGTCGAGGCGCGCCGCGAGGAGCGCAAGGCGGAGAAGGCGAAGCAGACCGACGAGGCGAAGCACGCCAAGGAGGCGCTGGTCGTCGAGGCCGAGGAGCTCGCCCAGAGCGAGCAGTGGCGGTCGGCCGGTGAGCGGCTGCGGGCGCTGGTGGACATCTGGAAGGGCCTGCCCAGGCTCGACCGGAAGTCCGACGACGAGCTGTGGCACCGCTTCTCGCACGCCCGCTCGGCGTTCTCCAAGCGGCGCAAGGCCCACTTCGCCTCGCTGGACGCCCAGCGCGAGGAGGCCCGCAAGGCCAAGGAGAAGCTGGTCGCGGAGGCGGAGAGCCTTTCGGGCTCCACCGACTGGGCCGCGACGGCCGCGCGTTACCGCGACCTGATGACGGAGTGGAAGGCCGCCGGCCGCGCTCAGCGCGAGGCCGAGGAAGACCTGTGGAACCGCTTCCGCGGCGCCCAGGACGTCTTCTTCGCGGCGCGCAGCGCGGTCTTCGCGGAGCGGGACGCGGAGCAGTCCGAGAACCTCAAGCTCAAGGAGGAGCTCGCGGCCGAGGCCGAGAAGCTGGTGCCGGTGAAGGACCTGAAGGCGGCCAGGGCTGCCTTCCGTACCCTCAACGAGCGCTGGGAAGCCATCGGCCACGTGCCGCGCGACGCCCGCCCGAAGGTCGAGGGCCGGATGCACGCGGTGGAGAAGGCGCTCCAGGAGACCGAGGAGAACGAGTGGCGCCGTACGAACCCTGAGGCGCGCGCTCGCGCCGCGGGTCTGACGGGCCAGCTCCAGGACGCGGTCGACAAGCTGCGCTCGCAGATCGACACGGCGCGTGCGGCAGGCAACAACGCCAAGGCCGACAAGCTCGCCCGCGAGCTGGAAGGCCGGCAGGCGCTGCTGGACCAGGCGCTGAAGGGCCTGCAGGAGTTCGGCGGCTGATAAGCGGCCTGTACGCACGAGGGCCCCGGTA
>NZ_JAGGPA010000081.1 GCF_018614035.1 Streptomyces sp. ISL-96 | reverse complement strand
GGCGCAAGCGAGCGCTGACGGCGGTGTCGTCGTCTCGGTGGGCGGGGGCGGTGACGAAGGCTTCGCATGATCAGTGGGCGTTGGCCCGGCGCTGCCAGGCCGCGCACATCCGGGGTCTTGAGGCGGGGATCGGGATGCTTCGGCACCGCCTGTCACTGCCGGTGGGTGAGCGCGGCTCGAAGAAGGCGCCGGGAGGTTACCGGTCGCGGCGGGAGCGGCATGCGAAGTCCCGGCGCCTGGCCGCCTTGGAGGCCCGGCATACTGCCGCCGTCTCGGACTGGCGTGCGGGCCGGGTGCGGGTGGTGCGGGGTGGCAAACGTCTGCTGCACACCCGCCACCACCTCGCCGACGCCCAGCTCACCGAGGCGCAGTGGCGGGAGCGTTGGGAGGCGGAGCGCTGGTTCCTGTCGGCTGATGGTGAGTCGGGGAAGCGGTATGGCAACGAGACGATCCGCGTCAGCCCGGACGGCCAGGTGTCGATCAAGCTTCCGGTGCCGCTGGCCGGGCTGGCGAATGCCCCGCACGGTCGGTACGTGCTCGCCGCGAAGGTGCGGTTCGCGCACCGGGGCACCGAGTGGGCTGATCGTGTTGAGGCGAACCGGGCGGTCGCCTACCGCATCCACCACGACACCCGGCGCGGGCGCTGGTATCTCACCGCGTCCTGGCAGATACCGCCCGCGCCCACGGTCCCGATGGAGGCGGCGCTCGCGCACGGGGTGATCGGTGTCGATACCAACGCCGACCATCTCGCCGCCTGGCGCCTCGATGTCCATGGCAACCCCATCGGCCGGCCCCGCCGCTTCTTCTACGACCTGTCCGGCAACGCCCCCCACCGTGACGCGCAGGTCCGCCACGCCCTGTCCCGGCTGCTGAACTGGGCGAAGACCTGCCAGGTGGCCGCCATCGCGGTCGAGGACCTGGACTTCCAGGCGGAGAAGAGCCGCGAGAAGCACGGACGCAAGCGCCGGTTCCGGCAGTTGATCTCCGGCATGCCCACCGGCAAACTCCGCGCCCGCCTCACCTCGATGGCCGACCAAACGGGCATCACGATCATTGCCGTCGACCCGGCCTACACCAGCAAGTGGGGCGCGCAGCACTGGCAGAAGCCCCTCACCAGCAAGGCACGTAAGACCACTCGCCACGACGCTGCCGCCGTGGCGATCGGAAGGCGCGCCCAAGGACACCCGGTCCGGCGACGGACGGCACCGCCCCACAACGACCAGAGTGATCGTCGTGGGCATCGGACCGTCCAGGCCGGCCGGCGTGCTCTTGGGCGTGAGGAAACCCGCCCCCGCATTCCCGGACCACGGACACGATCCGTGCCGCCCGGACGCGGAGCGAACGCGGGAGACCAGAACGCCCAAAACCGTTCGGGGCGTTCGGCTGGGCATGCGTTCTGGCAACAGGACTCACTCCCGCTCAGTCTCTAGGAACGGTGTTCGTGTCGGTCATGCTCGCCTCGGTGGCCTTCCCGGCGGCCGCGCTGGCGGTCCCGGGCGACGACCGGTCTGCTGCGGAGTGGGGACTGCTGGGCGCGGGCCTCGGGCTCGTCATCCTCAACCACCTGATCACGATCGCCGGGAACATCCCCCTCAACAACGCCCTCGCGGCGTCCGAGCAGACAGACACCACCGACCGCGACGCGCGCGCGGCCTTCGAGACGCGGTGGAACCGGCTGCACCTGGTGCGCACGCTGCTGGTCACGGCGGGCTTCGCCCTGGTGGTGAGCGCCTCGCTGGCCTGACAACGGCCGTGGCGTGGCGCGGGGAGCCGAACAGCCACGCTTTGCCGCCCAGTTGCGGAGAGTTAACCGCAGGGCAACCATTTGCGGGGCCCGAGTGTCTGGTGAGGCGTGTACGGAGCTTCTGCTCGGTCACAGCCTCATCCTGCACTGAAGGAGTAAGCGTGCCTGCCAAAGCACTCCGTACCAGCGTCGCCCTGGCCGCCGCCGTGGTCTCGGCCGTCGTAGTCCTCCCGGCAGCGGCCCATGCCGCGCCCACCGTCACCGGGGCGGCTGCCACGACCGTAAAGGGGGACGACTTCAACGGCGACGGGTACGCGGATGTCGCCTTCGCGGCGCCCTCGGCCACCGTCAACGGCCGGGCGAAGGCCGGCTACGTCGCCGTGATGTACGGATCGGCGACGGGCCTGAAGACCGCGTCCAAGAAGGTCTTCAGCCAGGACACCGCCGGGATACCGGGAGTCGCTGAAGCGGGTGACGCCTTCGGCTCCGCCGTCACCTCCGAGGACCTGGACCGCGACGGATACGCCGACCTGATCATCGGCGCCACCGGCGAGAACGTCGGCACCGTCGAGGACGCGGGCATCCTGACCGTCGTCTGGGGCGGCGCGACGGGCCTGGCCGGTGGCGCGGTGCTGGCCGAGGGCAAGACCCTGCGGGAGCAGGTCGGCGACATGGTCAAGGCCGGCGACTTCGACGCCGACGGCAACCCGGACATCGCGTACATCGCGCAGTCCAGCGACATCCGCCTCCTGTCCGGACCGTTCGGCCGCGACGGCGCCGCCCGCGCCACGTCCGCGACCCCGGACACGGACGGCGACACCCGCTTCCTCGACACCTCGGTAGGGGATGTGAACGGCGACGGCACCGGTGACCTTGTGGCCGTGGTGACCAGCAGCGAGGAGTGGGACTCACGCACCATCTTCTACTGGCGGGGTACGCCGGAGGGCTTCGCGGCGTTCGCCAGGGTCGACCGTGAGAACGGCTACAAGGTCGAGGGCGGCGAGCACATCACGGCGGGCGACGTGAACAAGGACGGCTACGCGGACATCGTGGTCGGCCGCTCCGTCGACGGCCACGACAGCGACGTGTCCATCCCGATGGCCAAGGGCGGCATGGTCACGTACGTACCCGGCAGCGCCACCGGCCCGCAGGGCTCCAAGGCGAAGGTCTTCAACCAGGACAGCCCCGGCATCCCGGGTGTCGCAGAGGACGACGACGCCTTCGGCAGGTCGGTATCGATCAACGACGTGAACGGCGACGGTTACGGCGACATCGCGATCGGCGTCTTCGGGGAAGCGATCGGCACGCTCAAGCGCGCCGGCTCGGTCATCGTCATGCGCGGCTCGGCCACCGGCCCGACCGGCACCAATGCCCAGGGCTTCAACCAGGACACCCCCCGAGTGACCGGCGTGGCCGAGACGGACGACTTCTTCGGCTTCGCGGTGAAGCTGGTGGACACCAACCGGGACGCCCGCGCCGAACTCGTCGTCGGCGCCCCGCACGAGAACGCCGGCGAGGGCTCCGTGTGGGTCCTGCCCGGCACCACGGCGGGCATCACCGCCACCGGCTCCTTCAGTTTCGGCGCCGGCACGCTGGGCACCGTGGCGCCCGGAGCCGCTCTCGGCTCCTCGTTCAACCGCTGACCCTCCACGGGAAAAGGTAAAGAGCAGTGCCCCGCCGCAGAGTGTCGCGCGCGGGGCACTGCTGGTCCGGGGGCAGGACTACCGCTCCGGCAGAGCCGCGAGCCTGCCACCGGCGGGGGGTGCGGGCGTCTCGTCCTGCCCCGGCCTCTCCGGCCCAGGACCCTCCTCCTCGGGGCTCTTCCCCCGCCCGGCCCCCGCACCGCGCAGCACGGTCGCCGCGGTGAAGGCGAGCACGGCGGCGAGCACCGCGCACGCGACCCCGACCGTGTTCAGTCCACTCGTGTACGCGTCCCGGGCGGCGGCCAGCACCTTGCCCCCCATCTCGGCGGGCAGTTGCTGGGCCACTGTCAGCGCTCCCTCCATGCCGCCCCGTGCCGTCTCCGCCGCGCCCGTCGGCAGACCGGCCGGCAGATCGAGCTCGCTCCGGTACACGGCGGCGCCGAGACTGCCCAGCCCGGCGATGCCCAGCGACGCACCCAGATCGCCACTGATCGACGACAGCGCGGCAGCGGAACCGGCCTTCTCCGGCGGGGCGGAGCCCACCACCAGGCTCGTGCCCAGTGCCCCGATGGGGCCGCCGCCGAAGAAGGCGATCACGAAGCCGGCCACCAGCAGCGGCAGCCCGCCGACCGGGCTGACGTAGGCGATCAGCACGTAACCCAGCATGCTGCTGCCCAGCCCCACGGCGATGACGACCCCCAGTGGGAACCGCTTGGTCATGACCGGGGCCAACTGCCCGGCGACGATGGAGGCCAGCGCCGACGGCACCATCCACAGCCCGGCCTCCATCGGGGACAGCCCCTCGACCATCTGGAGGAAGCCGGTGATGAACAGGTAGCTCCCACCCGTGGCGATCATCGAGAACAACAGGATCACCAGCGCCGAGGTGAACCCGCCACTGCTGAACAGACGCATGTCGAGCAGCGGGTGGGTGAGCTTGCGCTGCCGCGCCACGAACGCCGCACCGAGGACCACACCGACAAGCATCGCCGCGCTGGGCAACGGCTCCCAGCCGTACCTGGCCAGCTCCTTGAGTCCGTAGACGACCGGCAGGATCGTCGCCAGCGAGAGCACCACACTGAGCAGGTCGAGCTTGCCGCCGCCGGGGTCGCGGTACTCCGGCAGCAGGATCGGCGCGGCGACCAGCAGGATCACCATGACCGGCACACCCAACAGGAACACCGAGCCCCACCAGAAGAATTCGAGCAGCGTCCCGCCGACCACCGGGCCGAGCGCGGTGCCCGCCATGAAGCAACTGGCCCATACCGCGATGGCCCGGCCACGCTGGTGCGCGTCATGGAACATGTTGCTGATCAGGGCGAGGGTGGACGGCATGAGCGTCGCCGCGGAGATACCGAGCAGCGCGCGGGTCGCGATCAGCACTTCGGCGCTGGTGGAGTACGCGGTCGTCACCGAGGTGACGCTGACGCAGACCGCACCGATCATCAGCAGCTTGCGGCGGCCTATCCGGTCCCCGAGCGTACCCATGGTGACCAGGAAGCCGGCGACCATGAATCCGTAGACATCCATGATCCAAAGCGCCTGCGTGCCGGAGGGGTCCATGGCCTCGGCGAGGTGCGGCAGCGCCAGGAACAGCACGCTCTGGTCGAGGGAGATCAACAGGGTGGGCAGGGCCAGCACGGCAAGCCCGGCCCATTCCCGGGCCCCGGCCTTGGGCGCGGAGGCCACAGGGGCGTTCGATGACATGGGATTCCTTCTGCGAGTCGTGGATGTGATCCGGCCACCACAGTGACCGCGAGCTCTCCCGGCCCTCTCTCGGTCTGGTCTCGGCCGTCCTCGACCGACCTCTCGGCCGCTCTTGGCCGGTCAATCAGGGGACCGATATCGCTCTGTCATTGATCGCCGCGCCGAGTTAGCGTGATCACATGCGTTTCGGGGTGCTCGGTCCGTTGGCGGTGTGGACAGCCGACGGGCGCCCGGTCCGGGTGCCGGAGCTCAAGGTCCGCGCCCTGCTGGCCCGCCTCCTGGTGCACCAGGAGAGACCGGTGTCCGTGGACCGGCTGATCGACGACCTCTGGGGTACGAAGCTGCCGAACAACCCGGTCGGCGTCTTGCAGAACAAGGTGTGGCAGCTGCGGCGAGCGCTCGAAACCGCCGAGCCGGGCGCCCGGGAGCTGGTGGTCTCCCGTTCACCGGGGTACCAACTGCTGGTCGACACAGGTGCGGTGGACGCGGGCACGTTCCGCGACCTGACGGCGCGGGCGCGGTCCGCCGCTGATCCCCGGGTGCGCGCCGCTCTGCTGGCGGACGCGCTCGCGGTGTGGCGCGGGCCCGCGTACGCCGACTTCGCCGACGAGGAGTTCACCCGCGCCGCGCGAGAACTGCTGGAGGAACAGCGGCTGACCGCGCTGGAGGAGCAGGCCCAGGCACGGCTGGATCTCGGCGAACACGCCCTGGTGGCCGACGAGCTCGGTGACCTGGTAGCCCTGCACCCCCTCCGGGAACGGCTGCGCACCGCTCACGTACGCGCCCTCTACCTCGCGGGCCGGCAGAGTGCCGCGCTCAGCAGCTACGCCGACCTGCGCGAGCGGCTCGCCGACAGCCTGGGCCTGGACCCCAGCCCCCAACTCGCGGCCCTGCACCGGGCGATCCTCACCCAGGACGCGGCGCTGTCCGCCGTCCCTCCTCCCGCCACCACCGCGGCCAACCCGCCGACGAACCTCCCCACCGCCCTCACCGACCTGATCGGCAGGGCGGAGGCGATCAGCGAGCTCCGCTCACTGCTGGGCACGAACAGGCTGGTGACGCTGACCGGTTCGGGCGGGGTCGGCAAGACGCAGCTTGCGCTCGCGACCGCCGCGCAGCTCGTCGCGGAGTTCCCGGGCGGCGTACGGCTGGCCGAGTTCGGCGCCCTCGACCCGTCCCCGTCCCGAGGCACGCGGTCCGCGACTTCCTCCGCAGGGGTGCACGAGCTGGTCGGCGCGGTTTTGCGGGTACGGGACGACATGGTCGGCGCCGGACCAGGGGCTGGGGGCGCGCCGCCCTCGCTGACCGACCGGGTCGCCCAGGCGCTGGGCGGCCGGCCGACTCTGCTGGTGTTCGACAACTGTGAGCACGTGGTCGGCCCGGTCGCGGAGCTGACCGAGCAGTTGCTCAAAGCCGCGCCCGCCCTGCGGATCCTGGCCACCAGCCAGGTTCCGCTCGGCATCACCGGCGAACACCTACAAGAGGTGCCCCCGCTGCGACGGCCAGAGCGGCCCGAGCGGCCCGAGCGGCCAGAGCGGCCCGAGCGGCCCGAGCGGCCCGAGGCCACGACGGAGCTCAGCCCCGCGGCCGTACGCCGGTTCAGCGCGGTCGAGCTGTTCGTGGCGCGGGCGACCGCGGCGGCACCGAACTTCGTACTCGACGAGACCAACGTCGAGGCGGTCGTATCGATCTGCCGGCGCCTCGACGGCATTCCGCTCGCCCTGGAAATGGCCGCCACCCGGGTACGGGTACTCGGCGTACGCGAGCTGGCCGCGCGCCTCGACGACCGGTTTCACCTGCTCGCGGTGGGAGCGCGCGGCGCCCCGGCGCGCCAGCGCACGCTGCGGGCCGTGATCGACTGGAGCTGGGAGCTGCTCGGCGACCAGGAGCGTGCGGTGCTCGGCCGGCTCGCCGTACACGCCGACGGCTGTACGCTCGCCGCCGCCGAAGAGATCTGCGCGGCGCAGGACGTGGACCGTACGGAAGTGCTCGACGTGCTCGCACGCCTGGTGGACGGGTCGCTGGTGGTCATGACCGACGGCACGGACGGGCCCCGGTACCAGCTGCTGGAATCCGTCACCGCCTACTGCGTCGAACGCCTCCAGGAGGCAGGCGAGTACGAGGCCCTGCGGCGCAGGCACCGCGATTACTACACCGGCCTCGCCGAACACGCCGAGCCGCATCTGCGGGGTCACGGCCAGCGGCAGTGGCTGCACCGCCTGGACGCCGAGACGGCGAACCTGCGTACGGCGCTCGATTGCGCGGTACAGGCCGGTGACGCCGACGGAGCTCTGCGCCTCACCAACGCGCTCAGCTGGTACTGGTACCTGCGCGGCCGGAACAACGAGGCCAAGCGGTCCCTGACCGCGGCACTGTCGATCGGCGGCGCGGTGCCTGCGCCGCCCGCCGCCACGGCCAGGGCCACCGCCCTGCTGGGCGGCTTCAAGCTGGTACTCGGCGGCGTCGCCGACCCGTTGGCGGAGTACCGCGCCGCGCTCCAGCCGTACGAACAGGTGCGGGCCGCCGACCCGGGCGGGCATGCCCGGGCCCAGTGGTTCCTCGCGTCCAGCCTCTACGGCATCGGCGACCTGGGGCCGAGCCAGGACCTGATCCACCGGGCGCTGGCGACGTTCCGGTCGGTCGGCGACCGCTGGGGGGTGGCCGCGGCCCTGGGCAGTCTGACCTTCCACGCGAAGCTGCGGGGAGATTTCAGCGCGCTGCGGCGGAACGGCGAGCAGAGCCTCGAACTCTTCCGGGAACTGGGTGACCAGTGGGGGCAGCTCCAGGCCATGGTGCCGCTCGGGACACTGGCCGAAATCACCGGCGACTACCAGCAGGCCGGGCGGCTGTACCGGGACGGACTGCGGATGGCCGAGGACCTCGGGCTGTGGATCCAGGTGTCGTTCCACCTCTCCAGCCTTGGCCGCGTGGCGCTGCTGACCGGGGACCTTCCGCAGGCCAAGGAGTTCCACGAACGCGCCGGGCGGCTCGCCGCCGAGCAGTCGGACGCGTTCGGGGAGCAGTTCGCCGAGATCGGACTGGGCCTCGGGGCGCGCAGGGCGGGTGACCTGGACGCGGCGGAGACGCACCTGCACCGAGTGCTCGACCTGCACCGTCAGATGGGTTACGAGCCGGCCAGGCCCTCGCTGATCCTGGCCGAACTCGGATTCGTCGCGGAGTCCCGCGGCGACGCGCCGGCCGCTCTGGCGCTGCAACTGGACGGCTACGCCGCCGCCCGCGACTCCGGCGACCCCCGGGCGATCGCGCTGGCCCTGGAGGGCCTGGCCGGCGCACTGTCCCTGGCCGGCCACAACGAGCACGCCGCCCGGCTGCTGGGCGCGGCCACCGCGACCAGGCAGTCAGTACGCGCACTCCTGCGCGGCGGCGAACGCTCCGACGTGGACCGCATCACCACCCGGGTCCGGGACGCACTGGGTGAGGCCGCGTACGCCGCCGAGTTCGAGCGGGGCGGCGTACTGACACAGTAGGAACACCTGCGTAACCCGCTCCCTGAGGTGAGCAGAAAAGCCCTCCCGGAGGGAGGGCCGGACACCAATCGGGCGTGGTGCCCCCGGCAGGACTCGAACCTGCGGCCAAGCGCTTAGAAGGCGCCTGCTCTATCCACTGAGCTACGGGGGCCGGATCATGACCTCGGCGGCCTGGCCCCGGGCTGGGAGGGGTCCTGGACCTTGCCGGGGACAAGGATAGGGCTCCGATTGCCTTGGGCCGGTTGCTTCACCTGCGTGGCACGATGTGGAGGTTCGGTGAAGCGAACCTGATAATCGCAGGCGAGTGCGAATCGCGCATCGCTTTTGGCGTCTCGCGCCCCGGGTGTTGTGCACTCGTTATGCCTGTGCCCCACTCATACCGTCTGTCCCTCGCCGCCAATCGGCGCTCATAGGCGCGCAGAGGAGCCTTTAAGCTTCTAAAAGGCTCCAAAATTGGGCATTCTTCGCATGTGGTGACCTTGGACGCACGGCCTCAGCTGATCGACGCACTCTCCGCCCTGCGCGACCGTGTCGCTGCCGTGCGCCTCCCGCTCCCCCTACCGGGGGCTCCGCGCGCGAGACAGGCACGGATCGAGTTGCTGGCGCAGCTCGACGACTATCTGCTGCCCCGGCTGAAACAGCCCGAGGCACCGCTGCTCGCCGTCATCTGCGGCTCCACCGGAGCCGGCAAGTCCACCCTCGTCAATTCGCTGGTGGGCAGGCGGGTGAGCGAGGCCGGCGTGCTGCGGCCCACCACGCGTACGCCCGTGCTCGTATGCCACCCGGACGATCACCACTGGTTCGCCAGTCTCCGCGTACTGCCGCAGCTCACGCGCGTATGGCTGCCCCGGCAGGAGGGGGAGGAAGACGGGGCGGAAGGGTCCCTGGAGGGCGAGAGGGGCGCCGGCGGCGGGGACACGTTGCGCGTGGAGACCGTGGGGACGCTGCCGCGTGGGCTCGCCCTCCTCGATGCCCCTGATTTCGATTCGCTCGTCGCCAGGAACCGGGTGCTCGCCGCTGAACTCATCTGCGCCGCCGATGTGTGGGTGATGGTGACCACCGCCTCCCGGTACGCCGACGCCGTGCCGTGGCATCTGCTGCGTACCGCGAAGGAGTACGACGCCACCCTCGTCACCGTCCTCGACCGGGTGCCCCACCAGGTGATCGGCGAGGTGTCGCAGCAGTACGCCGCGCTGCTCACCAAGGCCGGGCTCGGCGACGTACCGCGCTTCACCATCCCCGAGTTGCCCGAATCCGCGGGCGGCGGCACCGGACTGCTGCCCTCCACCGCCGTCGAGCCGCTGCGCGCCTGGCTGGCGCACCGGGTGCACGACCCGGCGGCCCGGCAGCAGGCCGTCGGCCGTACCGCCACCGGCGTCATCGAGTCGCTCAACGCCCGGATGCCCGAGCTCGCCGGGGCCGTCGCCGCGCAGTACGCCGCGTCCGTACGGCTGACCGCGGACGTCGAAGAGGCGTACGAGAAAGAGGGCACGCGGGTACGCCGCCGGCTCCAGCGCGGCGCGGTCCTCTCCGGGGACGCCCTCACCCGGTGGCGCGGATATCCGCTGGACAGTTCGGCGGGTGAGCTTCTCGACTCGCTCGTCGGAAGCCTCACCTCGCTGCTCCAGTGCGCCGTGGCCGCCGCCGACGAACACGTCCACGAGGCGTGGCGGCGGGAGCCCGCCGCCGACGCGGTCGCGTTCGCGATCCCCCACCGCGAGGCGGGCGAGCGGATCGGGATGGCCGCACGGCGCTGGCGCCGGGTGCTCGAAGAGCTCGCCGAGGAAGAGGTACGGGATCTGGAACGGCCGCCCGCGCCCGACGCCGAGACCGTCGCCGCCCTGCTCGCCGCCGCGCTGCTGGGCGGCCGCCGGGCGCGCACCGCCGGGGAACGGCTGGCCGAGCGGATCGGCGCGGTCGCCGCGACCCGGCTGCGCGACAAGGGCGGGGAGCTGCTGACGACGTACATCGACCGCGTACTGAGCACTGAACGGGAGCTGCGGCTGGCGCCGCTCGACGCCCTCGAAGTGACCCCGGAGCCGCAGGCGGCGCTGATCGCCGCGCTCTCCGTGTTGCAGAAGGAGAAGTGACCGCAAACGTGACTGCTGTGACTGATGACACAGATGGCATGGATGGTGTCGATGGCGTCGATGGTGCCGAAGGAATGGATGGGGGGGAGGGGGTGGAAGGCGTCGGCGGGCCCCCTGAGGGGCGTTGGGACGACGGGCTGATCGCCCGGCGTTCCGACGAGCGCGCGGCGCGCCCCGTGCGGCCCCCGCGCCCCGTCCGGCCCCCGTCCAACGCGCCGCGGGACGGCGACGACGAGTACGACGGCCTGCCGCCCGGCGGCGCTTACGACGGCCGGCTGCGCGGACGCCTCGACGCCCTGCGCGAACTCGTCGGGCTCTCCCGTACCCGCCTCGAAGCGGCCACGCTCGCCGAGGCCGGCCGCGTGCTCGACGAGGCCGCCGCCCGCCAGCGCCTCTCCGCCCGGCACACCGTCGTCGCCGTCGCGGGCGCCACCGGCAGCGGCAAGTCGACGCTCTTCAACGCCCTCGCGGGCGTCCAGATCTCCGACACGGGGCTCCGCAGGCCGACCACCTCCTCGCCCATCGCGTGCAGCTGGACGGACGGCGCCGCCGGTCTGCTGGACCGGCTCGGGATCCCCGGGCGGCTACGCCGCAGGCCGGCGCCGCCCGGCTTCCGCGACGACGCGCTGAACGGCCTCGTCCTCATCGACCTGCCCGACCACGACTCGGCCGCCACCGCCCACCGCGACCAGGTGGACCGCGTGCTCACACTCGTCGACGCGGTGATCTGGGTCGTCGACCCGGAGAAGTACGCCGACGCCGTACTGCACGAGCGCTATCTGCGGCCGCTCGCCGGACACGCGGAGATCACCTTCGTGGTGCTCAACCAGGTGGACCGGCTTCCGGGCGACGCCGCAGACCTCGTCCTCGACGATCTGCGCAGGCTCCTCGACGAGGACGGCATGGCGCTCGGCGAGCACGGCGAACCCGGCGCCACGGTGCTGGCCCTGTCGGCGCTGACAGGTGAGGGCGTCGGCGAGCTTCGCGAGATGCTCGGCCAGTTCGTGCAGGAGCGCGGGGCCGCCGCCCGCCGGCTGTCCGCCGACGTTGACGCCGCCGCGGCCCGGCTGCGACCGGTCTACGTCGCCGACGGGCGGCGGCCTCCCGAGCTCGGGGAGCGGGCCCGCGACCGGTTCACCGACCGGCTGGCGGCGGCGGTGGGCGCGGCGGCCGTGGGCGAGGCGGCGGAACGCGAGTGGCGGCGGAACGCGGGGAAGTCGTGCGGGACGCCGTGGCTGAGGCTGTGGCGCTGGTACGAGGCGAACCGGGCCCTGGGCGCGGGGCTCGACCCGATTTCCGGGCAGACCCCGGCCGAGGGGGAGGAGGAGGAAATCACCGCCAGACAGCGGGTGGAGCAGGCCGTGCGTACGGTCGCGGACGACGCCGCGGCCGGGCTGCCGGCCCCCTGGGCGCAGGCGGTACGGGAGGCCGCGGTGCGCGGCGCGGCGGGACTGCCGGAGGAGCTGGACGTACTGGCGGTACGGGCCGGAGTGCCCCGCGGCAGGCCGCCGAAGCCCGCGTGGTGGCCGGCGGCGGTATTGACCCAGGCTTCGATGACCCTGCTCCAGATCTTCGGCGGGCTGTGGCTGGTGGGCCAGATCGTGGGCGTACTGGAGCCGCAACTGCTGCCGCCCGTACTGGTGATGCTCGCCGGGATCGTGGGCGGTCCGCTGGTGGAGTGGGCGTGCTCGGTGGCGGCGAGGGGGCCGGCGCGGCGGTACGGGCAGGACGCCGAGCGGCGGCTGCGGGAGGCGGCCGCCGGGTGCGGCCGGGCGCGCGTACTGGATCCGGTGTCGGCGGAGCTGATGCGGTACTGGGAGGTGCGGGAGCAGTACGTGGCGGTGACGGGCTTGTCCACAACCGGCCGGTAACCCACAGGCTCCGGCGGGCTCGCCGCTTCCGGTCCAGCATGGAACCAGTCACTTGGACAGGGACAGGCACGGCGACAGGCACAGGGGCGGACCAGTGGTGGAGGGGGAGTCGGGATGAGTGACACGTGGGTGACGCTGGTGGGCAATGCCGCGACAGGCGTGGACTACCGGGATTCGGCGGCGGGCGGAGTGGCGCGCTTCCGGTTCGCGGTGACGGCGCGGTACTGGGACCGCCAGAAGGAAAGCTGGGCGGACGGGCAGTCCAGCTTCTACACGGTGTGGGCGCGGCGGGCGCTGGCCACGAACCTGGCCGGCTCGGTCTCCATCGGCGAACCACTGCTCGTGCACGGACGGTTGAGGATCCGCGACGAGGAGAAGGACGGGCAGCGCAGATTCTCGGCGGACATCGAGGCGCTGGCCGTGGGGCACGACATGACGCGCGGTACGTCCGCGTTCAGGCGGGTGGTGAAGGGGGACCCGGCGCTGACGCGGCGTTCGGTGACGGAAGGGCACAACTCGGCTGATTCGCACGGTGATTTGTCGACAGTGCCGGCGCAGGGGAGAGGTGAGCGATAACGATTCTGATTCGGAATGGCTATCTGACGGTATGACAGAGGGCTGTCGTTCGGCGCGTCTCTAGGATTTCCGCATACTCACGGGGCACTTGAGTCTGTCGGCGAGGCACTCCCCCCACGGTCGCACCATGCGAAAGGGCCTCGCCCGAAGGGGAATTCTGTGTTTTCTGCGCTCTCGGTGTTTTTTGCGTGTTCTGCGTCCTCTGCGTGTTCTGCGTCCTCTGCCACTTCGACACCTTCTGTACGCGGACGGGGCTCCGCCCGCCCCTCTGCCCGTCTCTCCGCCGCGGCCGTGGCCACGGGGCTCCTCGCCGCGGGGGCGATAGCTGCCGCGGGGCCCGCCGCCGCGGCGGAGGCGCCGCAGCACCAGGGCGGTGCGGCAGCCACGCTCGACGGACTGAAGACCTACGACAAGGCCGTCCTCCGCACGGCCGGTGGTGACCAGCAGATCCCCGCCGGCCTGTTCGAGATGACCGTCGACGGCGGCGGCACGCTCAAGACGTACTGCATCGATGTCCACCGCCCCACGCAGGAGCAGGCGAAGTACCTGGAGACCTCCTGGGACCAGACGTCTCTCGGCGGCAACCGTGATGCCGGCAAGATCCGCTGGATCCTGGAGCACTCCTACCCGCAGGTCGACGACCTGAGCGCGCTGGCCAAGCAGGCGGGGGTCGGCTCGCTCACCGAGCAGACGGCCGCGGCGGGCACCCAGGTCGCGATCTGGCGGTACTCCGACCACGTCAAGGTCGACGCGCTCGACCCGAAGGCGGAGAAGCTCGCCGACTTCCTCGAAAAGAACGCGCGCGGTGCCGCCGAGCCCAGGGCGTCCCTGACCCTGGAGCCGAACGCGGTCTCCGGCAAGGCCGGCGAGAAGCTCGGCCCGGTCACCGTCCGCACCAACGCGGGACGCGTCACCGTGGCCCCGCCCGCCGACGCCGCCGCCAGCGGCGTCAAGGTCGTAGGCAAGGACGGCAAGCCCGTCACCGCCGCTACCAACGGCAGCGAGCTGTACTTCGACGTCCCCGCCGCCGCGGCCGACGGCTCGACCTCCCTGACCGTGCAGGGCACCACCTCGGTGCCGGTCGGCCGGGCCTTCGCCGGGGTCACGCAGAGCCAGACGCAGATCCTGGCCGGGTCCAGCGAATCCACCGTCTCCGCCGGCGCCACCGCCACGTGGGCGAAGAAGGGCGCCATTCCCGCTCTCTCCGCCGAGAAGAACTGCGCGAAGGGCGGGGTGGACATCACCGCCACCAACAAGGGCGACGAGCCGTTCAGCTTCGAGCTCATGGACTTCAAGCACACCGTGGCGGCCGGCCAGTCCCGGACGGTGACCATCCCGGTCCAGGAGGACCAGGCGTACGACTTCACGATCGAGGGCCCCGGCGGCCTGAAGAAGAACTTCAAGGGCATCCTCGACTGCAAGACCTCCGCCGCCACCTCCGCAGGCACCGGTACCGGCATGGGCGTCGGCACCGGCACCATGGACCAGCCCCAGAACCAGCCCAGCCCCGCCACGGCCGGTGACGCCCCCACCGCCGCCGACGGACTCGACCTCGCAGAGACCGGCAGCTCCGACGCCACGCCGATGATCCTGGGCGTAGCGGTCGCCTTCGTCGTCCTCGGCCTCGCCGCGGTCATCTTCGTCCGCAAGAAGGAGTCCGCCGCCTCCGGCGAAGAGTAAAGACGAGCGACGACGCCCGGTCACCGGGCGCTCACCGCGGCCCCGGTATGCCTTGGCGGACCGGGGCCGTTGCCATACCCGTTTCCGTCCCGGGGTGGACGTCAGGCAAGATGGGGTGTATCTGCCCACACATCGATTGCCGGACGGTTTCTCTTGGCTGAGTACATCTACACGATGCGCAAGACGCGCAAGGCGCACGGCGACAAGGTGATCCTTGACGACGTCACGCTGAGCTTCCTGCCGGGCGCGAAGATCGGTGTGGTGGGGCCCAACGGTGCCGGTAAGTCCACGGTGCTGAAGATCATGGCCGGGCTGGAGCAGCCGTCCAACGGTGACGCGTTCCTGTCGCCCGGTTTCAGCGTCGGCATCCTCATGCAGGAGCCGAAGCTCGACGAGTCCAAGACCGTCCTGGAGAACGTCCAGGACGGCGCTGCCGAGATCATGGGCAAGCTCAACCGCTTCAACGAGGTCGCCGAGCTCATGGCGACTGACTACTCCGACGCGCTGCTCGAAGAGATGGGCAAGCTCCAGGAGGACCTGGACCACGCCAACGCCTGGGACCTCGACGCCCAGCTGGAGCAGGCCATGGACGCGCTGGGCTGCCCGCCCGGCGACTGGCCCGTCACCAACCTTTCCGGTGGCGAGAAGCGCCGTGTCGCGCTCTGCAAGCTGCTGATCGAGGCGCCGGACCTGCTGCTCCTCGACGAGCCCACCAACCACCTCGACGCCGAGTCGGTGAACTGGCTGGAGCAGCACCTTTCGAAGTACGCGGGCGCCGTTGTCGCCGTCACTCACGACCGGTACTTCCTGAACAACGTCGCCGAGTGGATCCTTGAGCTCGACCGCGGCCGCGCGATTCCGTATGAGGGCAACTACTCGACGTACCTCGACAAGAAGTCCGCCCGTCTCAAGGTCGAAGGCCGCAAGGACGAGAAGCGCGCCAAGCGGCTCAAGGAAGAGCTCGAGTGGGTCCGCTCCAACGCCAAGGGCCGCCAGGTCAAGTCGAAGGCGCGTCTCGCCCGGTACGAGGAGATGGCCGCCGAGGCGGACAAGATGCGGAAGCTGGACTTCGAGGAGATCCAGATTCCGCCGGGCCCGCGTCTCGGTTCGATCGTCGTCGAGGTCGAGAAGCTGTCGAAGGCCTTCGGGGACAAGGTCCTGATCGACGACCTTTCGTTCACGCTGCCGCGTAACGGCATCGTGGGTGTCATCGGTCCGAACGGTGCCGGTAAGACGACGCTGTTCAAGATGATCCAGGGCCTGGAGAAGCCGGACTCCGGCGCGATCCGGGTCGGCGAGACCGTCAAGATCTCGTACGTCGACCAGAACCGCTCCAACATCGACCCGAAGAAGTCGCTCTGGGCGGTCGTGTCGGACGAGCTGGACTACATCAACGTCGGCCAGGTCGAGATGCCTTCGCGGGCGTACGTCTCCGCCTTCGGCTTCAAGGGTCCGGACCAGCAGAAGCCGGCCGGTGTCCTGTCCGGTGGTGAGCGCAACCGCCTCAACCTCGCGCTGACGCTCAAGGAGGGCGGCAACCTGCTGCTCCTCGACGAGCCGACGAACGACCTCGACGTGGAGACCCTGTCCTCGCTGGAGAACGCGCTGCTCGAGTTCCCGGGCGCGGCTGTGGTCATCTCCCACGACCGCTGGTTCCTGGACCGGGTCGCGACCCACATCCTCGCGTACGAGGGTGACTCGAAGTGGTACTGGTTCGAGGGCAACTTCGAGTCGTACGAGAAGAACAAGGTCGAGCGCCTCGGCGCGGACGCGACGCGGCCGCACCGTGCGACGTACAAGAAGCTGACGCGGGGCTGATCTTGTCCCGTCACATTTACCGCTGCCCTCTGCGCTGGTCGGACATGGACGCCTTCGGGCACGTCAACAACGTCGTCTTCCTCCGGTACCTGGAGGAAGCGCGGATCGACTTCATGTTCCGGCTGGCGCCGGGGGACGGCTCGCCGTCGTTCGCGGGCGGGTCCGTCGTGGCCCGGCACGAGATCGACTACAAGCTGCCGCTGGTCCACCGGCACGAGCCGGTGATCATCGAGTCGTGGGTCACGAAGATCGGCGCGGCGTCGCTGACGATCGCTTACGAGGTGAAGGACCCCGCGGAAGCGGACACCCCTGAGCGGGTGTACGTGCGGGCCTCGACGGTCGTTGTGCCGTACGACCTCGAAGCGGCGCGGCCGCGGCGGATCTCGGCGGAGGAGAAGTCTTTCCTCCTGGAGTACCTGGACGACGGCAGTGACCGTGCTGACCGGCGGGGTGCGCGGGGGGCTGTCGCCGCATGACGGCGCCGGGGCGGCTGACGCTTGCCGATGCGGGGGAGGCGGCGGATCTTGCCGCGTTCCTCGGGCGGTTGATCCATTACGACCGGGCCGCGGCGGTACGTCTTCAGGTGGGCGCAGGGGCGGTGGCTGTTTTCGGGCGGCCGCCGTCGTTCGAGGTGCTGGCCGTCCGGACGTCCCGGCTGGCGGTCGCGGCGGCGGTGGGCGGTGGCGGTGGCGGTGCGGGTGGCGGCGACGCCGCTGGTGCCGGTGCTGGTGCCGGTGAGCTGGATGTCACGGTTTCTGCCGGGGAGCTTCTCGAAGGCATCGAGGAGTCCACCGGGGTGGTTGTGGTGCCTGCCGCCGTTACGGGGCCGCCCTGGGCCGGGATGCTGCCGCCTCGCGGGGGCTGGCAGCAGGTTCCGGGGCTGCCGGAGCCCGAGGCGATGCGCGCGGCGGTCGCGGCGGCGGTCGCGGAGTTCCGGGCGCGGGACGGGGCGTTGGCGCCGGAGGATCGGACGCGGGCGGCTCGGGACCGTATCGGTCGCGAGATCTGGTCGCGGACGCTGGGCGAGACGGAGTTGCCGCTGCGGGCGGTGCATGCGGCGCAGTCGCTGGGCTTCTTGCGGTTGGGCTCGGCGGGTGCGGGTGCGGGTGCGGGTGGTGCTGGCGCGGGTGCGGTTGCGCTGCTTGCCGCCGGCGGCTGGCTTCGGCTGCGTACGCCGTACGGGTCGATCGCGGTACGTCGGGCCGGGCTCGGGGTGCTTTCGGTGGCCCCGGTGTAGGTGGGCTTCGCGTGGCCGGGTGGGTTGCTTCGGCCCGCGCGTGCGGCGGACGGTTCCGTCCTCAAGCGCCGGACGGGCTGACATGGCCGGCCCGGGTTGGAATGGCCGGCCAGGCTGGAAGGGGCGGCTCAGACCGGGATCGTCCGCCCAGGCCGCGCAGAAATATGAACCCCGCCACCCGTTCCCCCCGAAACCGCCACGCTGTGGTGCTACGCGCCCGCGCCCCATTGGTTTGTGGGGATGCTTTCGGAGTCGGGTGGTGGATGAAACCGCTTTCGCACTGGACTTGACGCGATCGTGACCGGATTCCGGATTCCGGATTCCGGGCGCCGGTCACCGCAATGTGGGTCGCTCGTGGGTGGAGTCGGCCCTCGGTGTCAGCCCTCGGTGTTCAGCATCGACGCGGCGGCGTACGTCAGGTAGTTCCACAGCTGCTGCTCGTGCTCCTCGGAAAGTCCGAGCTCGTCGACGGCGACGCGCATGTGCCTCAGCCAGGCGTCGTGCGCGGCCTTGTCGACGGTGAACGGCGCGTGCCGCATCCGCAGGCGCGGGTGGCCGCGGTTGTCGCTGTACGTGCGGGGGCCTCCCCAGTACTGCATCAGGAAGAGGGCAAGCCGCTCTTCGGCGGGGCCCAGATCCTCCTCCGGGTACATGGGCTTGAGCAGCGGGTCCTCCGCGACTCCCTGGTAGAAGCGGTGGGCCAGGCGCCGAAAAGTCTCCTCGCCGCCGACCTGCTCGTAAAAGGTCTGCTCCTGAAGCGTGCCGCGCGGAATCTCATTCACCCGTCCATCGTCTCAGACGCGGCGGCGGAGGACCTTCGGCCTAGGACCATCCACTGCGGCCCACGGCCATGGCGCCCGGGTACTCGCGTCGGGGCCCGCGTCGCGCGACAGTGGGGCGTATGGGCGCACAGGACGCAGACATGCACGGCATGTACGCCGAGGCCCGCGCGGCACTCGTACGGGAGATGGCGGCGGCCGGGGCCCTCGACGACCCCGCCTGGCGCGCGGCCTTCACTGAGGTCCCGCGCCACCTCTTCGTGCCGTACTACTTCGTCGGTGGCCCGGCGGGCTACCAGCGGCTGTGGGGCGAGGACCCCGATCCGGCGCGGCGGCAGCGCTGGCTGGAGGGGGTCTACTCGGACACACCCCTGGCCACCCGCATGCACGGCGGCGAGCTGGTCTCCTCCAGCAGCCAGCCGTCGCTGATGGCCGGGATGCTGGAGGAGCTGGACGTACGGGACGGGAACGCCGTGCTGGAGATCGGCGCGGGGACCGGCTACAACGCGGCGCTGCTCTCGCATCGGCTCGGCGATGACCTGGTGACCACGGTCGACCTCGATCCGGAGATCACCGAGTCGGCTCGCAAGCACCTGGAGGCGGCCGGGTACCACCCGGCGGTGGTCACCGGCGACGGGGCGCTCGGCTGCCCGGCGCGGGCTCCCTTCGACCGGATCATCGCGACCTGCGCGCTGCCGTCCGTACCGCGCGCATGGCTCGCGCAGTGCCGGCCGGGGGCGCGGATTCTGGCTCCGCTGGCCACGGGGCTGATCGCGCTGGACGTACGGGACGCGTCGCACGCGGAGGGGCACTTCCTGCACACCCCGGCGTACTTCGTCCCGCTGCGCGGCGGAACGGCGGAGCCCGCGCCCAGGCAGCTGGGCGGGCTGCCGCGGCGGGCGCTGGAGAACGACCTGTTCCGGTTCCTGCTCAGCCTGACCGCGGGCAGCCTGGACCCACACGAGGCGCTCACGCTGTGGCACCGCGAGCACCGGCCGCCGCGCGAACGCTTCGGCGTCACGGTCGCCGAGGACGGGGAGTGGGCCTGGCTGGACGATCCGCAGGGGCCGTACGCGTGGCCGCTGGGTGGGTTTGCGGGGGAATAGGGCCGCTGGGTCGCCCTCGGGCGGCGGCGATGGGCAACGATCCAAATATGAAAGGTTGTTGGATTGTTGAACGATCTGTAGTGTCTGCCACGTCCCAGCCAAGATCGTTCTCAAGGAGCTGCTGCATGCTGTCCGCAAAGGAAGAAGAGCTTTTCGCCGAACGCGGTTACGCCCGGCGCGAGTCGGCGGCCATCCAGGGCGGTCGCCATGTCCGCATGGGCGTCAACCCGCCGCTGATCACGCCGATTTACATGACCGCCGCGTACGAGTTCCCCAACGCCGACATGGCGGCCGGTCTCTTCAACCTGGAGGGCAACGGTCACGCCTACACGCGTCTGGGCAACCCGACGCTGAACGTCCTCGAAGAGCGCATGGCGCAGATCGACGGTGGCGTGGCCGGCCTGGCCACTGCCTCCGGTCATGCCGCCGTGACCCTCTCGATCCTCAACCTCGTCGAGGCGGGGGACAACATCGTCTCGTCCAACGAACTCTTCGGCGGCATCTGGAGCCTGCTGGGAGCCACGCTCAAACGGCTCGGCATCGAGACCCGGTTCGTCAGCCCCTCCGACCCCAAGAACTTCGAGGAGGCGACGGACGACCGGACCCGCCTCTACTTCGGCGAGACCCTCCCCAACCCCCGGTTGCGCATCTTCCCGATGAGCGAGGTCGCCGAGATCGGTGCCCGCTACGGCATCCCGCTGATCATGGACAACACGCTGCAGCCGCTCACCTGCCGCCCCTTCGAGTTCGGCGCGGCCGTCACCGTCTACTCCGGTACGAAGTACCTGGGCGGCCATGGCTCGGCAATCGGCGGCATCATCGTGGACAGTGGCAATTTCGACTGGGACAACTCCCCGCGCCACCCCCAGATGACCCAGCCCGACCCCGCGTACGGAAACGTCATCTGGGGCGAGGAGTGCCGCAAGCTCCCCGACACCCGCGGCCGCAGCAGCTATCTCTTCAAGGCGCGGGAAACGCTGCTGCGCGACTTCGGTCTGTGCATGAGTCCGTTCAACGCCTTCCTCATCCTGCAGGGCATCGAGACGCTGTCGCTGCGCATGCCCGCGCACTCGGCCAACGCCCTCAAGGTGGCCCAGTTCCTTTCGAGCCACCCCAAGGTGGACCTCGTCCGGCACCCGAGCCTCGCCGAGGGAACCGAGGCCGAGCAGGTCAAGCGCTACCTCGACGGCGAGTACGGCCCGATGGTGATGGTCGAGTTGAAGGGCGGACGAGCCGCCGGAGCGCGGTTCATCGAAGGCCTGAAGCTCTTCTCGCACGTCACCAACGTCGGCGACGTACGCTCGCTGGCCACCCACCCCGCCTCCACCACGCACGCCCACCTTCCCGAAAAGGATCTGCTGGGCGCCGGCATCACCCAGGGATCGGTGCGCCTCGCGGTCGGCCTGGAGCACCCTGACGACCTGATCCACGACCTCGACCAAGCCCTGGCCGCCGTATAAGCGGCGCGGGACGGGAGGGGGATCAGTGCTCACGGGGTGGTTTGAAACCGGCAGTCGACCTGCTTCACGCGTCGAACGGTTCTCGCCCGGCCGACCGCTGTTGCTGGCATCGGGTGCGCGGCTCGACTCGGTGCAGGTGGCTTACGAAACGTACGGAAGTCTCAACAGCGCCGGCGACAACGCCGTCTTCGTCTGCCACGCGCTGACCGGCGACTCGCACGTGACCCGGAAAGACGCCGGGGAACCGCCGGGCTGGTGGGAGTCCATGGTGGGGCCCGGAAAGCCGATCGACACCGATCGGTACCTGGTGATCTGCGCGAACGTCCTCGGGGGGTGCGCGGGGACCACCGGCCCCTGGGCACCGGGGCCCGACGGGCAGCCGTACGGACCCGAGTTCCCGCGCGTAACGATCAGCGACATGGTCGCTGTCCACCGGGAACTGCTCGCCGGGCTCGGTATCGGCAGGCTGCACGCGGTGGTCGGTGGATCGATGGGCGGCATGCAGGCGCTCGAGTGGCTCCTGCGCCACCCGGATGACGCAGCCGGTTTCCTGATCGTCGCGGCCACGGCCCGACAGAGCGCGGACAACCTCGCGTGGAACGCCATCGCCCGCCATGCGATCCGCAACGACGTGAAATTCCAAGCCGGCCGGTACGAGCCGGGGGACGGCCCGCGTGCCGGTCTGGGCGTGGCGCGCATGATCGCGCACATCACCTATCTCTCCGAGTTCTCGCTGCACCGCAAGTTCGGGCGCAGGCACCGGAAGGCGGGGACGCGTCAGTACTCCTCGGTGGTCGTGCAGGGCGATCACGCTGTGGAGAGCTACCTCGAGCACCAGGCGGACAAGTTCCTGCGGCGTTTCGACGCCAACAGTTACCTCCAACTGATGAGTGCCATGGACCATTTCGACGCCTTCGCCGTGCCCGACCGGCTCGCAGAGGCCGAGTCCCTGCCCGAGGTCTGCCTCTTCAGCTTCGAACGGGACCGGCTCTTCGGTCCGGCTCACAGCGAGCTGATCCAGATCGAGCTGGCCGAGCGAGGGCTTCTCGCCCGCCACGAGCGGGACGGCGCCGCGGACGTGGGGCACGACGCCTTTCTTCTCGACGTGCCGCAATTCCTGTCCGTCGCCGACGAGTTCCTCCAAGGCATCCGAGGCAGGCAAGGCGTTCTGCGCTGACTTCTTCCGCCGACTTCCGCGGACGACAGAACAACACGACAGTAAAGAGGATGAATTCATGAGTTCCAGCCACCGGATCGGTGTGGCCCAAGGGACAGCGCTGTACGTCGGCGCAGTACTGGGAGGCGGCGTCCTGGCGCTGCCCGCGCTGACAGCCCGCGAAGCAGGGCCGGCCTCGCTGGTCGCCTGGGCCCTGATGGTCGCCTTCTGCATCCCGATCGCCGGCGCCTTCGCGTCGCTCGGCATCCGCTATCCCGACGGCGGCGGCGTGGCGACCTTCGCCGCGAAGGCATTCGGGCCCAGGACCTCCGCCCCCGTGGGCTGGCTCTTCTACTTCGCCGTCCCGGTGGGCACGGCGAGCGCGGCCATCGTCGGCGGGGCCTACGTCGCCGATGCTCTCGGCGGCGGATACCTGATGTCTCTGGCGGTCGCCGCGGTCCTGCTGCTGGGCGCGTACATCAGCAACTGGCTCGGTCTGCGGCTCTCCGGCGGCCTTCAGCTCCTGCTCATCGGGATGCTCGCCGCACTCATGATCGTCGCCATCGTGATCGCCGCCCCCGACTCCCGCTCGGAGAACCTCACTCCGTTCGCCCCGCACGGCTGGCTCGCCGTCGGCAACGCCGCCACCCTGCTCTTCTTCGCCTTCTCCGGCTGGGAAGCCGTGTCCCATCTGTCGGGCGAGTTCTCCAACCCGCGCCGCCAGCTCCCCCTCGTCACCGGCCTCACCATCATCACCGTTGCCGTCCTCTACCTCGGCATCGCCTTCACCTCGGTGGCGGTCCTGGGGTCCAACCCCGACCGCTCCGCCGTCCCGCTGACCCTGCTGCTGGAGCGCGGCATCGGGGAGTCGGCCCGCGCCGTCACCGCGGTCGCCGCGGCCCTGCTCACCTTCGCCACCGTCAACGCGTACATCGCCGGCGGCTCCCGGCTCGGGGCCGCTCTCGGCCGTGACGGGGACCTGCCCAGGTGGCTGGGCAAGGGCAACAAGGCGGGCGAGATCCCCAAGCGCAGCCTGGTCGTCCTCGCCTCGCTGACCGCCGTTCTGCTGATCGCCGCCGCCGTACTGGACATCCGGCTGGACCCGATCATGACCGCCGCCTCCGCCTGCTTCGTGGCCGTGTACGTCGCCGGTCTCTCGGCTGCCGTGAAGCTGCTGCGCGGCAGCACCTGGGGCCGTATCGGGGCCATCGTGTCGCTCGTCGCGGTGCTGATCGTCTTCTGCTTCTTCGGCTGGTACTTGACCCTCCCGCTGGCCCTGGTCGCCGGTGCGAAGGCCTTCCAGCACTTTTCCGCGCGCCGTCCGGTTCCGCCGCAGGACGAAACCCCCGACGCCGACGCCCAGCCGCTCCCGCAGACCCTCTCCACCTGACCGCCCGAAGGGGGTTGACGTGAAACACCGTCCCTTGCGCATTGGCCTGCTCGGACACGGAGCGGTGGGTTCCGAGACAGCCCGCGCGCTGACCGCCCGCCGCGGCGAACTCGCCGCCCGGATCGGCGCATCGATCGAGCTCGTCGGTATCGCCGTACGCACTCCTCGCCCGGGCCGGGACACCGACCCGGACCTGTTCACCACGGACGCCGAACAGCTGGTGACCCGTGGTGACCTCGATGTCGTCGTGGAACTCATGGGCGGCATCGAACCCGCCCGCTCCCTCATCGTTGCCGCGATGGAGTCCGGGGCCTCAGTGGTGACCGCGAACAAAGCCCTCATCGCCGACGACGGAGCCGATCTGCACCGGATCGCCCACAAGCACGGAGTCGAACTCGCCTACGAGGCGGCGGTGGCCGGGGCCGTGCCCCTGCTGCGACCGCTGCGCCAGTCACTGGCGGGCGACCGTGTGCGACGGCTGAGCGGAGTCGTCAACGGCACGACCAATTTCATCCTGGACCGGATGGCGGCCATCGGAGGTACGTTCCAGGCCGCCCTCAACGAAGCACAGCAACTGGGCTACGCCGAGGCCGATCCCACCGCGGACGTCTCGGGAGCCGACGCCGCGGCGAAGATGACGATCCTGGCCAGGCTCGCCTTCGACACCGACCTGGGTCCCGGTGACGTCCACTACGAAGGCATCACGCACATCGGCCCCGCGGACATCAGTCATGCCGCCGCCAACGACTCCGTGATCAAACTGATCGGAATCTGCGACCGCACGGCAGACGGGGTGAGCGTCCGGGTCCACCCCATGCTGCTCCCCCGCGACCATGCCCTGGCCGGCGTCAGGGGCTCGTACAACGGCATTCTCGTCGAGGCCGAGGCCGCCGGTCAGCTGATGTTCCACGGCCAGGGAGCCGGGGGGCTCGCCACCTCCAGCGCGGTGCTCGGCGACCTCGTCGAGGTCTGCCGCAACCGCCTGACCGGCGCGGTCGGTGCGCACCAGCCGCCCGCACAGCTCCTGCCGGTCAGGACGATGGATCAGGTGGCCACGCGCCACCAGTTGAGTCTGCTCGTCACCGACCGCCCCGGAGTGCTGTCGGAAGTCACCGCGGCCTTCGGACACCACGGTGTCTCGCTGGCGACGGTCCGCCAGGAAGGTCTGGGTTCGGAGGCGCAGCTCGTCGTCTCCACCCACCTGGCGACGGACGCGGCGCTCGCCGCGGTCGTGACCGAGCTGAACACCTTCGAATCCGTCCGCGGCATCACCCGGAGCATCCGGATGATGGGCCGGGAGTCGGACCGTTGAGCATCGATACGGTCAGCAAAACACCGGCCGTGGAACACGGGTCCGCGGTGCCGGCGCTGGTACGTGGCCCCGGCCGCTGGATCGAGCGGTGGGAGCCCGGCGAGCCGTCCTTCTGGGCGGCGGCCGGGCGCCGCGTGGCGCGGCGGAACCTGGTGTGGTCCGTCGTCTGCGAACACCTGGGCTTCACGATCTGGACGCTGTGGAGTGTGGTCGCGGTAGAGCTGGGAGAACGTCGTTTCACCGCCGACCAGCTGTTCTGGCTGGTGGCCCTGCCCAGCCTGGTGGGCGCGGTCCTCCGGGTGCCCTACACCTTCGCGCCCGCACGCTTCGGGGGCCGCAACTGGACGGTCGTCAGCACCCTGCTGCTCCTGGTGCCGGCCGGTCTGCTCAGTGTCGCTGTCGCGGACGCCGACACCCCGTACTGGTTCTTCCTGCTGTGCGCCGCGACGGCCGGCGTCGGCGGCGGGAACTTCGCCTCCAGCATGGCCAACATCACGCACTTCTACCCCGACTCCAAGCAGGGGCTTGCCCTGGGACTGAACGCCGCGGGCGGCAATGTCGGCGTCAGCTCCGTCCAGTTCGTGGTGCCGTTCATCATCGGTTCGATGGGGCTGGCGGCGGCCGGACTGTTCTGGATACCGCTGATCGTGTTCTCGGCCGTGGCGGCGGCGCTGTGCATGGACAACCTGCGCAGCGCCCGGTCGAGCCCGGCCGGGCAGTTCGCCGTGGTCCGGATGAAGCAGACCTGGCTGGTGTCGCTGCTCTACATCGGTACCTTCGGGTCCTTCGTGGGCTATTCGACCGCGCTGCCGCTGCTGGTCAGCCTGGAGTTCCCCGGATCGGCGGCGCTCCACTACACCTTCCTCGGAGCGCTCATCGGTTCCTGTGCGCGGCCGCTCGGCGGTCTGCTGGCCGACCGGTGGGGCGGTGCCCGTGTGACGACGGCGAACTTCGCGCTCATGGTGGCGGGTGCGACGGGTGTATGGGTGGCACTCGGCAGCCACGACCACACCGGCTTCCTCCTCTCCTTCCTGCTGCTGTTCGTCACGGCGGGCGTCGGCAACGGCTCCACGTACCGGATGATCCCGGCGGTCTTCCGCGCCCGGGCGCTGCGGGCCGTGGCCGGCGCGGGGGCCGAGGCGGTCCGTACCGCGCTGGCGGAGGGGCGGCGTACCGGAGCCGCGGCGCTCGGCCTCATCTCGGCGGTCGGCGCCCTCGGCGGCTTCCTCGTCAACCGCGCGCTGGGAACGTCCATCGGCGGCACCGGGGACTCGGGCGCGGCCATGCTCGCCTTCGCCGCCTTCTACGCGCTGTGCGCCGTGTTGACCTGGTTCTGTTACGTGCGGCGCGACGGCGTCGAAGGAGGAACGATCCGTGAGTGAGACAGCCCCGGCGTCCGACGACCGGGGGACAGCCACCCACTGCCCGTACTGCGCCCTGCAGTGCGGCATGTGGCTGCGGCGCGACACGTCGGGCGCCGTCACCGTCCGCCCCCGCGACTTTCCCACCAACCGCGGAGGCCTGTGCCAGAAGGGCTGGAGCGCCGCCGACCTGCTCACCTCCGAGCGGCGGCTCACCACTCCGCTCGTGCGCCGCACCCCGGACGGCCCGCTTGTGGAGGCCGGCTGGGAGGAGGCGCTGGCGCGGGTGGCGCAGGGCATCGGCGACATCCAGCGGCGCGCAGGCAAGGACGCCGTGGCGGTGTTCGGCGGGGGAGGCCTGACCAACGAGAAGGCCTACCTCCTCGGCAAGTTCGCACGGGCCGTCCTGGGCACCTCCAACATCGACTACAACGGGCGGTTCTGCATGTCTTCGGCCGCGGCCGCAGGCCTGCGCGCCTTCGGCCTCGACCGCGGCATGCCGTTTCCGCTCGCCGACGTGGGCAGGGCCGAGGCGCTGCTCCTGGTCGGCGCCAACCCCGCCGAGACGATGCCGCCGTTCGCTCAGTACCTCGAAGCCCAACGGGCCGCGGGCGGTTCACTCGTCGTGGTCGATCCCCGGCGCACCCCCACCACCGAGCGGGCGACGCTGCACCTGCGGCCCTCCCCCGGCACCGACCTCGCCCTGGCCAACGGGCTGTTTCACATTGCCGTGGCCGAAGGCCTGACGGACGAGCGTTACGCCGCCGACCGCACCCTGGGATTCTCCGAAGTACGCAAGAAAGTCGCGGAGTACTGGCCGGAGCGCGTCGAACGGATCACCGGCGTAGCGGTCGGCGACCAGTACCGCGCCGTTCGTCTGCTCGCCGGCGCGCGCCGCGCCATCGTCCTCACCGCGCGTGGCGCGGAGCAGCACAGCAACGGCACCGACACGGTCTCCGCGTTCATCAATCTCGCCCTGGCGCTCGGGCTGCCGGGCACTCCCGGGTCCGGGTACGCCTGTCTGACCGGCCAGGGAAACGGGCAGGGAGGGCGGGAGCACGGCCAGAAGGCGGACCAGCTCCCCGGCTACCGCCGCATCGACGACGCGGCGGCTCGCGAGCACATCGCCGAGGTCTGGGGCATGTCCGCCGACGCGCTGCCCGGTCCCGGACGCAGCGCGTACGAACTCCTTGACTCCCTGGGCACTCAGGAGGGCCCCAAGAGCCTGCTGATCTTCGGCAGCAATCCAGCGGTCTCCGCGCCCAACGCCCGCCGGGTCGTGGAGCGGTTGCGCTCCCTGGAGCTGCTGGTTGTCTCGGACCTGGTGCTCAGCGAGACCGCCGAGCTCGCGGATGTGGTCCTGCCGACCGCTCAATGGGCCGAGGAGGACGGCACCATGACCAACCTGGAGGGCAGGGTGCTGCGCAGGCGCCGGGTCCAAGACCCGCCCGACGGCGTACGCACGGATCTGGAGGTACTCGCGGACCTGAGCGGGCGGCTCGGACACCCGGCCGGTTTCTCCGCGGAGCCGGAGGAGGTTTTCGAGGAACTGCGCCGGGCCAGCCGCGGAGGCCCCGCCGACTACTCGGGGATCACCTACGAGCGGATCGAAGCACACGACGGAGTCTTCTGGCCCTGTCCCGACACGGGCGCGGGCGCGACCGACCGGCCCGCCGAGGACGGGGAGGACGGGGACGGAACACCCCGGATGTTCCTCGGTGCCTTCGCGCACGCCGACGGGCGAGCCCGCTTCGTACCGGTGGATCACAGACCTGCCGCGGAGGAGCCCGACGAGACGTACCCCCTGTACTTCACGACGGGACGGATCACCCAGCACTACCAGAGCGGTGCTCAGACCCGCCGGATACCCGCCCTGACCGCGCAGGTCCCCGAACCGTTCGTGGAGATCCACCCCGACCTCGCCACCCGTCACGGCATCACGGCGGGCGACCGGGTGCGGGTGGTGAGCCGGCGCGGCACGGCCGAGGCGGCAGCCCGCATCACCTCGTCCGTACCGCCCGACACCCTGTTCATGCCCTTCCACTGGGGCGGAAAGGGACGAGCCAACTCCGTCGTCGGGGACGCCCTGGACCCCGTCTCACGGATGCCGGAATTCAAGGTGTGCGCCGTACGTCTGGAGCGTCTGTCATGAAGCGTGTGGTCGTCATCGGCAATGGCATGGCAGGTCACCGCGTGGCGGCCGAAGTCCACGCCCGCCGGCCCGACTGGGACATCACCGTCATCGGTTCCGAGCCCTACCAGGCCTACAACCGCATTCTGCTGACCAACCTCCTGGCCGGACGGGCCACGGCGGACAGCATCGTGCTGGGCGAACAGCCCCCCGTCATCCGCGTGGTGACAGGGCGCCGGGTCACCGGCATCGACCGGTTGCGGCGCACGGTGTTCCTGGAGTCCGGCTCCACAGTGCCGTACGACCGGCTCGTGCTGGCCACCGGCGGGCTGCCGTTTCTGCCGCCGGTCAAGGGCCTGACGCACGACGACGGCCGGCTGCACCCCCACGCCGTGGCCTTCCGGACCCTCGACGACTGCCTGCGGATCGTACGCCTGGCAAAGGGGCGCCGACGGGCCGTCGTCGTGGGCGGTGGACTGCTGGGGCTGGAAGCGGCCCGCGGTCTCGCTCAGCGCGGCCTGGACGTACACATCCTGCATGCCGCGGACCACCTGCTGGAACGACAGATCGACGCCACCGCCGCAAGCATGCTGTCCCGCACACTGACCGGGCTGGGCATCACGACGTGGACGTCCGCCGCAGCCGCCAAACTGCTCGGCGAGGACCGGCTCACCGGTGTCGAGCTCACCGACGGCCGCCGGATCCCCGGTGACTTCCTGGTGGTGGCGTGCGGAACCCGGCCGGACACCGAGCTGGCTGTCGCGGCCGGCCTGGCCACCGGCAGGGGAGTCCTGGTCGACAACTGGATGCGTACGAACGACCCGGACGTCTATGCCGTCGGTGACTGCGCCGAACACCGGGACACCGTCTACGGCCTGGTCGGACCGGCCTGGGAACAGGCCCGGACCGCCGCGGGAGCCATCACCGGCAGCCCCGACGCGACGCCGTACGAAGGCTCGCGCCTGGTCACACGGCTCAAGGCAGCGGGCATCGACCTCGCGGCCATGGGCGATCCGTCCGACCCCCCGCCGGACGACCCGGACACCGAGGTGCTGCGCTTCTCGGACACGGGGCGTGGCGTCTACCAGAAGATCACGCTGCGGGACGGCCGCGTCACCGGGGCCGTGCTGCTCGGTGACACCTCCACCGGCGGGGTGGTCACGCGGTACTTCGACCGGGGTGCGGAAGTTCCCCGCGACCGCCGCCTGCTGCTCTTTCCGGAGCTGGCGGACGGCGACGGGGCGAAGGACGCCGCGGCACTTCCCGGCGAAGCCGTGGTCTGCCAGTGCAACGGCGTGACCAAAGACGCGATCCTGCGCTGCCGCAAGGCCGGAGCGCGGGATGTGGCCGCCGTCGCCGACCACACCCGGGCCACCACGGGATGTGGTGGCTGCCGCCCTCTCGTCGAGGAACTGCTCGACTGCCGGTCCACCCGCGGCGCTTGATCCGTACCGACCTGAAAGGAACCTTCATGGCTCTGGTTGTGCAGAAATACGGCGGCTCGTCAGTAGCCGACGCCGAGTGCATCACACGCGTGGCCCGGCGTGTGGTGTCGGCACGGGAGAACGGCGACGACGTCGTAGTCGTGGTGTCCGCCATGGCCGACACCACCGACGATCTGCTCGAACTGGCCGGAAAGCTCAGCGCGCGGCCCGAGGCCCGCGAACTCGACATGCTGCTGACTGCCGGGGAGCGCATCTCCATGGCGCTACTGGCGATGGCCATCACCGAACTCGGCTACAAGGCACGATCGTTCACCGGCTCGCAGGCGGGCGTGATCACGGATGCCGCGCACGGCAGAGCCAAGATCATCGACGTGGCGCCGGGACGCATACGCTCCGCACTCGACGACGGGGCCATCGTGATCGTGGCCGGTTTCCAGGGGGTCTCACAGGAGACACAGGATGTGACCACCCTGGGGCGCGGCGGCTCGGACACCACCGCCGTCGCGCTGGCGGCGGCCCTCGGCGCAGAGGTGTGCGAGATCTATACGGACGTCGACGGCATCTTCACCGCTGACCCCCGTATCGCACCCAAGGCCCGCAAGATCCCGGCCATCACCTACGAGGAGATGCTCGAACTGGCCGCGAACGGAGCCAAGATCCTGCACCTGCGGTGCGTGGAGTACGCGAGACGGTTCGCCATCCCCATCCATGTGCGCTCCTCCTTCAGCGGGAACGAGGGCACCTATGTCACATCTTCTAGAACCGACAGGGAGAGCAGCGGAGTGGAAGACGCGATCATCTCCGGCGTAGCACACGACCGGACAGAAGCGAAGATCACCATCGAGGGGGTGCCGGACAAGACCGGTGAGGCAGCGGTGATCTTCACCGCCCTCGCCGAAGCGGGCATCAACATCGACATGATCGTGCAGAACGTCTCGACCGGGGGTACCGGCCTCACCGACATCTCCTTCACCCTGCCCGCGACCGACGGCCCCACCGCGCTGCGCACCCTCGAAGAGCTCAAGCCGCGCCTCGGGTTCACCGGCGTGCGCAGCGACGACCGGATCGGCAAGCTTTCCGTGGTGGGAGCGGGCATGCGCTCCAATCCCGGGGTGTCGGCAACTCTGTTCTCGGTCCTGGCGGCCGCCGGTATCAACATCGAGATGATCTCCACCTCGGAGATCAGGATTTCGGTCGTCGTGCACCTCCACGACCTGGAGGTGGCAGTGGTCGCCGCGCACACCGCGTTCGGGCTCGACAGCGATCAGGTCGAGGCTGTTGTCTACGGAGGTACGGGCCGATGAACATGTGCACTTCACTCTCGTCCGGAACGGTCCGCGAAGCCGCCATCGCCGCGCAGTCTGTCTCCGCGAGGCTGGCCCGGGCCACTGGCGCGGACCGGGACGCGGCCCTGGAGGCGATCGCCGACGCGCTGGCCGCGGGAACGCAGGACATCCTCGACGCCAACCTCCGGGACCTCGACGCGGCCCGCACCGCCGGCGTTTCGGATGCTGTCCTGGACCGGCTGCGGATGGACGCCGGGCAGATAGCCGGGCTGGCCGCCATGGTGCGTGAGGTCGCCGCGATGCCTAGTCCCCTGGGGGAAACGGTGAGCGGATCCGTCCTGCCCAGCGGCCTGGAGGTACGGCAGACAAGAGTGCCCATCGGCGTCATCGGAATGATCTACGAAGGGCGCCCGAACGTCACGGTCGATGCCGGGGCGCTGTGTCTCAAGAGCGGCAACGCGGTGCTGCTGCGCGGGTCGTCCGTCGCCCGTGAGACGAACGCCGCGCTCATCGAGGTGATGCGGGGGGCACTGACCGGTACGTCGATCCCGGTGGACGCCGTCCAGATGGTCCCCGGCACGACGCACGCCTCCGTACAGGAACTCATGTCTCTGCGCGGGCTGGTCGACATCATCGTCCCGCGTGGCGGGCGCCGGCTGATCGAGGCCGCCGTGCGCGGCTCGCTCGTGCCGGTCATCGAAACCGGCGTGGGGAACTGCCACATCTATGTGGACAGGGAAGCGGACATCGAGGTGGCTCTTCGGGTGCTGCTCAACGCCAAGGCCCAGCGGCCGTCCGTGTGCAACGCGGCGGAATCCCTCCTGGTGCACGCCGACATCGCCGACGCCTTCCTGCCGTTGGCACTCGACGCCCTCAAGGCTCGGAAGGTGACCGTGCACGGTGATGCGCGCGTATGCGCCTACGACTCGTCCGTGGTCCCGGCCACCGATGAGGACTGGGGAACGGAGTACCTCTCGCTCGACATCTCCGCCGCGGTGGTCGACAGCATGGAGGCGGCCGTGAACCACATCCGCCTGCACGGAACGGGTCACACCGAGGCAATCATGACGGACTCCCAGTCCACTGCCCGCGCGTTCGTGGCTGCCGTGGACACCGCGGTGGTGGCCGTCAACGCCTCCACCCGGCTCGTCGACGGGGCCGAGATGGGACTCGGGACGGAACTGGGCATTTCAACCCAGAAGCTCCATGTGCGGGGCCCGATGGGGCTGGCCGCGATGACGACGACCAAGTACATCCTCACCGGAGACGGTCACATCCGGGGAGACGGCAGCCCTGCTGCCGGGGGCGGCTGCGAAGTCCTCGAAGACTCGGGCGCCTGACGTTCCGAGCGTCCCGGCCGGCGCAGGAGGCCGGGACGCGTGGTCACGCGCCGGCGTCCTGCGCGTTGCGGGCGAGCAGCTGCCGGCGTGATTCGTCCAGATAACGCTCTAGATGCCGCTCCGCTCCCACGGCGTCCTGGGCCCGGAGGGACTCGTAGATCCGCCGGTTGTGCGCCAGATAGGGCTCGTGGAAGGCGAAGGTGGTTTCCAGGGCGTGGAACGCGAGACGGACTTCCGCCATCAGCCCGCACATGACGTTGTCGAACCGTGGACTGCCGGCCAGCGCGACCAGCGCCGCGTGAAAGCGCATGTTGGCGGTGATGAGCGCCTGTTCGTCGCGGGCCGCGGACGCTTGGGCGCCTTGCTCAAGGGCTCGCTCAAGAGGGGCAAGAGGCCAAGGGGGCTCAGCGGTCAGGCTGCGCAGTGCCGCCACCCCGAGCGTCGCGCGCAGCCGGAAGATGTCGTCCAGTTCCGCGGCGGAGAAGTCCTTGACGAAGAGCCCTCGGTTGATGTGGTGCTCAAGGAGCCGCTCATGGGTGAGCAGGCGAAACGCCTCCCGCAACGTGTTACGGGAAACACCGAGCGACTTGCAGATGCTCACCTCGGGCAGGCGTTCACCGGGGCGGAACATCCCCTCCGTGATGCGGGTGCGCAGGATGTCGGCCACCCGGCCCGCGGTACTTTCCCGCGCCAGGACCTGCCGGTCCTCCTCAAGCCGCGCCACTGCCGCGGTCTGCCCACCGGCCATCGGGCTCACCCCGTCCGCCCGGCGTTCGCCCGGACCGTGATCGTTGTCCAGGCGCCCACGTGGACGCGGTCGCCGTCCTGGAGGGGGATCGGGACGTAGGGCTGGATCGGGTCCTCGGCGCCGTTCACCGTGGTGCCGTTGGTCGAGTTCTGGTCGACCACCGCCCAGGAGCCGTCGGGCTGCTGAACCAGGACCGCGTGCTGGTGCGATACGCCCGGGTCCTCCGGCGGTACGGACAGGTCGATGTCGGGGGCCTCGCCCGTGCTCTGGCGGCGGCGGCCGATGGTGATCTGGTTGCCGGTGAGCGGGCGCTGCTGCTCGGGCGAGTACGCGGGCAGGTTGAGGCCCGCGGCGTCGGGGCCGCTGCGCTGCATCATCGCCATGAAGTACTCACGGTCGGGGCCCACGGTCGCGGTCCAGCCTGCCGACGCGGGCGCCTGGTACTGCTGCTGGGGCGGCGGCGCCTGAGGGTGCTGGGGTGCCTGCTGCTGGTGCGGCGGCTGATGGGGTGGCTGGTGCGGCTGCTGCTGCGACGGCGGCGGCAGCATCCAGTCGTCGTCACCGTTGCGGTCCCGCTGCGGGGGCGCCGGCGGCTGCTGGTGCTGCGGCGGTGCGGGTGCGGTCGGGGCCTGCTGCTGGAACTGCGGAGGCGGCGGGCCCGGCTGCTGGAACGACGCGGGCGGCGGCGGGCCCGGCTGCTGGAACTGCGGCGGCGGACCCGGCTGCTGGAAGCCTTGCGGCGGTGCCATCCGGCCCGACTGCTCCGGTGCCAGCGGCTCGGCCGGCCGGTTCATCTGCGACGGCCGCGAGGCCTGGTACTCGTACGGATCACGGGCCTGCGGAGGCGGAGCCGGCGGCCCCTGCTGCTGCGCCTGGAAACCGGGTGGCAGGTTGAGGCCCGGACCGGGACCCGAGTTCTGCGGGGCGACCGGCGTGTAAGACGTCGCCGTGTTCGTCAGGTAGTTCCAGCGGCACTCCTCGCAGAACGGGGCCATGGCCTCGCGCGGGGTGCGGCACTGCGGGCAGATCTCCGCCTGGGCGGTGGCGTCCGGCCCGGGCGGCGGGAAGCCGTAGCCGGAGGGGGCGCCTCCAGGACCGGGGCCTTGCGGGTACCCGTAACCGGGAGCGGGCGGCAGCGGAGGCGGCGGCACGGCGCCGGCCATGCGATGGCCGCAGACCTCGCACCAGTCGTCGGAACCCGACTGGTGTCCGTTCGGGCAGGTCGGCATGTCGGCGCTTCCCCCTCTCTCGTTCGGCCCGAAGGCCGTAAATCGGTACTTCTCGCAGCTTTTTGGTTACTTCTTGACGCGAACTGTCTTGGTCGAGCGCGTTTCGAGGGTCATCTCGTCCGCCTCTGCGACCTTCGCCTTGAGTCGCACAGTACCGGTCGTCGCGTCGACGACGTCCACCACCTTCGAAAGCAGTTTCGCGGTGTCCGTGTTCCCCGAAGCCGCCGCCAACTGCACCGCGCGGCCCAGTTTCGCCGTCGCTCCATCGAAATCACCCGACTTACGCGCGTCAAGCCCTTGTTGGATGACTTGTGCCAATTCCGCCTGGCCTGTGTAGTGCGCCACCTGCGGGTTGATGGAGGTGGACGCCACCATGTCGTCCGTCCACACCGCCCGTACGAGCCCCTGGGAGAGCGTTTGCGGCGTACCACCGCCCGACGGGTCGGGGAGGACCAGGGAGACGCGGGCCGCCAGCATTTCCTGGCCGATGCCGGCTTCCGGCACCCGTACGCACACGTGGTAGTCGCGGGACTCGTCGCCCCACGAGCCCGTCGGGTAGTCCCCGGAGCGCGGGCCTGCCTCCGTACGGCGGCCCGTCAGGTCCTCGACCGCCGGCGCCACCTGCTTGACGAACTTGATCTCCACACCGACGGGCGTCCACAGCCGCAGCGCCACGTCCGCGACCTCCTTGCCCATCGCGTTCTCCATCATCTGTGTGAAGTCCGCCGCCAGGCCGCTGGGGTCGGCGACGATGTCGGCCGTGCCGAGCAGCGCCGAGGCGATGCCGGTGACCTCCTTCACCTCCCAGTCCGTACCGACGCCACGTGCGTCACAGGTGAAGCGGCCGGCGCAGGCTTCGAGAGCGTTCTGAAGGTGCTTGGGGGACTCGTGCTCGTTACGTCCGTCGGTCAGCAGAATGCCGTGCCGGATGGGGACTTCCGCCTGGGCGAGCAGATGGTCGGCCAGCCGCAGCCAGGTGCTGATCGCCGTGCCGCCGCCCGCACTCAGCTTGTACAGGGCCTCCTTCGCCTGCGCCCTGGTCACCTGGCTCGCGGTCGCGAGGCGCCCGTTGCCCGGGTAG
This sequence comes from Streptomyces sp. ISL-96, assembly GCF_018614035.1. Lineage (GTDB taxonomy): Bacteria > Actinomycetota > Actinomycetes > Streptomycetales > Streptomycetaceae > Streptomyces. Next base: position 24,464 of record NZ_JAGGPA010000081.1, on the reverse strand, counting down.
ACCTCCTTGGCCTGGTGCGTACCGCTGACCACCGCGAAGGTCACACCGTCGCGCAAGGTGTCGACGGCGGCCGCCGTGGCCTCGCGCGCGTTGCGCATCTTCGTCGGCGGGTACTCCATCGAGCCCGAACAGTCCACCATGATCACGACGGCTGCGCTCGGTACGCCCAGACCCTGCCCCGTCGGTATGTGCGCGGGCGAGGCCCCGGCCCCGGCGAGGAGCGCGGCGGCGCCGCTCGTGCCGCCGCCGGTCGATGTCACGGTGACGATGGCGTTGACCTCGCGTCCGCCCTCCGGCAGGTACTCGTTCTGGTACACGTCGACGGAGAACTGCGGCACGTTGGACTTGGCGAAGTTGGCCATGGTCAATCGGCTCCTCGGGACGGAGTGACGTGTGCGGTCGGGGATCCGGGCCTTACGCCGTGCCGTAGGCCGATCCTGCCCCTTGCTCCGGCATGGCGAACGGCAGCACGGCCACTGTTACGTTGTCGTGGCCCCCGCCGTCGAGTGCGTGCCCCACCAGCACCTGGGCGCAGTGCAGCGGCCGTACGGCGGCATCGGCCGGTGCGGCCTGCGCCATCTCCTGTGCCGCCTCCGCGTAGTTCCACAGGCCGTCGGTGCACACCACCACCACGCCCGGCCGGTCCGGCTTGAAGGAAGCGGTGTGCGGCTCCAGTTCGTACGCGTCGGCGCCGAGCCAGCCGGTGATCGCGTGGGCGCGCTCGTCGGCGTACGCCTCCGCCTCGTTCATCAGGCCCGCGGCCACCATCTGGGCCGCCCACGAGTCGTCCTCGGTGAGGCGGGCGGGGGGCGCGGTGCGGTCGTCGGGCACCCAGTAGACGCGGCTGTCGCCGACCCAGCCGACGACGAGCAGCCCGCCGGCCACGATCGCGCCGACCAGGGTGCAGGCGGGCGCGTTCGTGTGGTGGTTCGCGTCGTGCTCCACGGCGTGAGCGGTGTCCGTCGCAAGGGAGTTGACCGACTCGGCCGCCGCGACGATCGCCTCGTGCATCGCCTGCTGCGGGTGCGTGCCGCGCGGCAGCGACTCCAGGAGGGCCTCGTTGGCGGCGGTCGCGGCGGCTGCCGAAGCCTCGTCGGGGCGGGTCGCCGACGACACGCCGTCGCAGACGATCGCGACGACGGCGGGCGAACCGTCGGGCAGGGCCGCCGACGAGACCGCGAACGAGTCCTCGTTGCGGTGGTGACGCAGCCCGCGGTCGCTGACAACGGCTACCGCGTCCAGCTCCTGCTCCATGTGGTCGCGCTCGCGGGGCTGTGCGTGGCCGCAGTTCTCGCAGTAACCGTCGTCGTCGATACGGCCGGTGCGGCACGCGACGCACACCTTCGCGAGCGTGCCGGACGGGGGCGTCGGCTCGGGCACGACGCAGCGCGGGTCGACGGGCTGCGGCTCCGGCTGATGCTGCGGCTGCGCGGGTACGGCGGCTACGGGTGCCGCCAGCGTGAAGTCGCCGGTCTCGGACGCCGCCGGGGGCGGATCGTCGTACCGTACGGCCGCCGACGGCACGTCCGTGCCGGGCTCGGCCCCACCTGCGGCCGCGGCGCCCGGCGCGACCGTGATGGCCATCGTGGGGTGGTCCCCCGGCGGCTGCGACAGGGCCGACAGGTCGGACCCGCACGCCCCGCAGAACAAGTCGCCCGGCTCCAGCGGCTCTTCACAGCCGGGACAGGCGGTCGGCTCAGCAGGCAGCTGGTGGCGCATCTGCGACATCTTTCACACCCAGGTCCGGGGGCGGAAACGGTTGGCCCGTTCCACCAGGTCGATCCTCTCCTCGCCGCGCTGGGCGAGCCGGGCAAGTACCCGGTACGAGCGTTCCAGGCCGAAGCGCAGGCCGCGCTCGTCCAGTTCGCTGCCGAGCAGCGCGCTCTGCGCGGGGCGAGCCCCGTGCCCACCGGAGAGTACCCAGTCCAGGGCGGTGCCCAGCACCTCGGTGGACAGCTGCTCCCGGCGTACGGCGTCGAGTCCGAAGTTCCGCAGCGCCTCCACCTGGGCGGCGGCCGCTGTCAGGTCGTCGACGAGCGTCCCGTCCTGCGGGGCGCGCCGGCGAAGGCGCGCGCGCACGGCGGCGACACGGGCCGCCGTGTAGTGGATCGACGCCTCGGGCACGGACTCCAGCGTCTGTACGGCGCCGGGCCGGTCGCCCGCGGCGAGCTGGACCCTGGCCAGCCCGAAGGCGGCGCTCACGTAACTCGGGTCGGTCGCCCAGACGAGGCGGTAGTACTCGGCGGCGTTGTCGAGCTGGCCGAGGACTTCGGCGCACACGGCCAGGGCGAGCTTGGGCGCGGCCTCGCCGGGGAACGCGTCGTACACCGCGTCGAAGGACAGCGCCGCGTTCTCGTTGTCTCCCGAGACGAGGGAGGCGATGCCCCGGTACCAGACGACCCGCCAGTCGTCGGGGTGCTGGAGCTCCAGGGCGTACAACGCCTCGGCGGCGGTGGCGTGTTCGTCCATCTCCAACCGGGCGCGGAGCTCGCGCAGCCGGCGCTCGACGGAGTCGCCGGGCGCGGACTGGAGCGCGGCGATGAGCTCCGCGGGCGCGGAAGCCATCAGGCCCGCGAGGAACCCGGCGTTGGGATCGTCCGGGTCGACGCGCGGCACGGGCAGCGCGAGCGCGGTGGCCCCCGCCTTCAGGGGCGCGAGGTAAGGGGACAGTGCCGGTACGCCGCCGGGTCCGACGCCGGGAGCGGCTTCGGGCGGCGCGACGACCCCGGGCACGGAGACGGGCGCGGGCACGCGGGCCTGGGTGGCGGCGTAGGCGACCCCGGCCTGGACACCAACGGCCTGGACATCACCGGCTTGGACACCACCGGCCCGGGAGGCGCGTCGCGCCCTTCGCCCCGTCGGGGCGGCCCGGCCGCCCAGCTGCGAGACGTCGCCCGTCAGTTCCGCGAACAACTGCGTGTCCGGCACCCGCAGTTCTGGCCCGAACAGCGTCGACAGTGCCGGGCGCGGACGGCCCGTCTGGAGGGCCACGACCTCCCGCAGCACGCCCGTCAGCTGCTCCGCCATCTCCGCCGCCGACGCGAACCGCCGCGCCGGATCGGGGTCCGTCGCCCGTACCAGCAGCCGGTAGAAGGACTCGTACCGCCGGAACACCTCGATGTTGCCGGGGTCGGGCAGGCTGTCCACGAAGACATTCGTGTAGCCCTGGAAGTCGAAGGTCAGCACGGCCAGCGTGCGCGCCACCGTATAGAGGTCGGAGGCGACGGACGGGCCGACCTCCGCGACCTCCGGCGCCTGGTACCCCACCGTGCCGTAGATCGCGCTCTCGTCGCCGTCCATCCTGCGGACTGCGCCCATGTCGATGAGCTTCAGCTGGTCCTGCTGCTGGATGGCGTTGTCGACCTTGAAGTCGCAGTAGAGCAAATTCCGGCTGTGCAAGTGCCCCAGCGCTTCCAGCGCCTCGATGCCGTACGCACACGCCTGCTCGACCGGCAGCGGGTCCCGCCGCCCCGCCTCGCCGCGCCGCTCGTTGGCGATCTCCTTGAGCGACTTGCCGCCGACGTACTCCATGACGATGTAGCCGTCCATGGAGCCGGTGCGCTGGTCGAGGTGCTCGACGAAGTTGTAGATGCGGACGATGTTGGAGTGCTCGATCTCGGCGAGGAAGCGCCGCTCCGAGATCGCCGCCGCCATCGCGTCCTGATCGCCCGTGTCCAGCAGGCCCTTGAGTACGACCCACCGGTCCGACACCGCGCGGTCGACCGCCAGATAGACCCAGCCGAGGCCGCCGTGCGCCAGACAGCCCACGACCTCGTACTGGCCGTGCACGATGTCCCCGGCGCCCAGCTTCGGCACGAAGGAGTACGGGTGCCCGCACTTCGTGCAGAAGCCTTCCGTACGCCCGGCCCTGTCCTCGCGCGAACGCCCCACCGGCGCCCCGCAGTCGGAGCGCGAGCAGAACCGCTTGCGCTCCGGGACCTCCGCGTTCTTCATCACGGCGGACTGCGGATCGGGGCGCGGCACGTCCGGTATGGAGACCAGCCCCGCGCCCAGCCGGTTGCGCCCGGACGATCCCGACGACGCACCGGAACTGCGGACCGACACCGACCGTGCCGACGTGGCCCCGCCGGACAGGGAGCGCGAGAGGCGCCCGGAGACCGAACGGCGCGAGGTCGAGGACCGCGACGAGCGGGAGGAAGTGGGCGAGGAGGAGCCCGACGTCGCCCGCGCGCTGCCACTGCGCCCGGACGTACCGTTGCGCCCGCCCGCCGCCATCCCGGTCGGCGGCGACGACAGCATGCCCGTCGGCGAGACGACCGGGGCGAGCCCGCAGGTGCCGCAGTAGAACTCGCCGCCGCCCATGTCCTCGTACGATCCCTCGCATCCGGGGCGCTGACACCGGCTCATGACGTACTCCCCGTGTGGTCGCGGTCGCTGGGCTCGTCGCGTCGCGGCACCAGCACTTCCGCCGCCGCCTGCTGGTAGCGCAGTACCGCCTGCTCGGCGACCCGCAAGTCGCACGGCGCGCTCCACAGCATGCGGCGGGCCGCGTCGTACCGCTCGATCAGCAGCGGGTCCTCGGCCATGCCGTGCCGGGCGACCTTCGCCCTGTACGCGTCGAGCCGGCCGCGCAGCTCGGCACGCACCGCAAGCGGCGCGGTGACCGCGGTCAACGACTCCCGCGCCCGCATCAGCTCGTCCTCGGCATCGCGCTCCAGGGACTCAAGGAGCGGCGACAGCCGGTGCCACTGGGCGTGCCTGCGGTATTCGGCCGCCAGCACCAGCTGCTCCTGGAGCGCGGTGGGCGGGCCGCCGACCGCCGGCACCTCGGAGGCGGCGATCTTCGCCAGCACCTCGCCGCGCGCCGACCTGGCCTCGGTCAGTGTGCGGTCCGCGCGCGACAGCGTGTCGCGCAGCCGGACCAGCCGCTGCTCGGCGTCCTGCCGTACGGTCAGCACCGCGTCGATCTCGCGCCTGACGTCCTCCAGCGCGCGGGCCGCCCGGTCGTAACGCTCGGTGTCGGGGCGGCCGCCGCCCGGCGCCGAACTGCCCAGCCCGGGACGCCAGAACGCGAGCGGGTCGGTCACGACCTGGGTGCGCAGCGCCGCCAGCTCGCCAGTGATCGCCTCCAGGTCGTCGCCCGACGGATGCTCACCCGGCCGTACGCCGACGGAGCGCGCCAGCGACCGCGTGCGCTGGAGCTCGGCCGCGAGGAGGTCGATGCGCGCGGGGAGGGCGGACCACACCGCGTCGGCGGTGACGATCATGTCGAGCGACCGCGCGTACAGATCGTTCATCCGGGACACCAGCTCCGCCAGTGTCAGCCGCTCGGACAGCTTGGCGGGCCCGGTGATCGACGGGGCGGTGGGGGCGGGCGCGCCGCCCGACACGGTCACGCTCGCGCCGCGCAGGATGTCGGTCAGCTCGGACAGGTCCTGGCGGTTGGGGAAGCGCCGCCGCGACCGCAGCTCACGGGCGGCGCGCAGGGTGGCGGTGTACGTGTCGAAGTACGACCACAGCAGCGTGATGGCCGGCTCTGTCGCGGTCCAGCGGTCCAGCGTGGTGCCCGTCAGCTCGGCCCCTTCGAGCAGCCTGCGGCCCGCGTGGTCCTGCAACGCGAGAAGCGAGCTCTCGATCGCCTCGTACTCCGCGCCGAGCCGCGCCAGCGCACGGTCCACCTCGTCCCGGTCCATCACCGGCCCGGTGGCACCAGCATCCGCGGCCACGCTCATCGATCACCTCTCCGCTCTTCCGCTTCCCCGATGTACTGCTGTACGGCCCCGTGTCGTTCTGCCCAGGATTCAACCGGCTCAATTGTCCCGGTATTTCGGCTCCGGCGGCTTCTTGATGCCGGGCAGGTCGTCCTTCAGCCATTTGCCGTACGCCTTCATCCACGGACCGGTCTCGCCGCCCTCGCGGTAGTCGTCGAGGACCTGGTTCAGCCGGCGTACCAGGTCGTCGCTGCCGAGCTTCACCGCGACGCCGTAGTACTCCTGAGTAAACGGTTCGCCCTTGAGCTCGACCGCCGGGTCCTGCGCCGCCTGGCCGGCCGCCAGGGCGTTGTCCGTCACCACGGCGTCGACCTCGCCGAGCTGGAGCCGGACCAGGCAGTCCAGCTGGTTGGGCACGGTGAGACCTTCGAACTTCGCGCCGAACGACTTCGCGGCCAGCGCGTCGTACGCCGTCGAGCCCTTCGCCGTACAGACCTTCTTGCCGGCGAGTGAGGCGTCGTAGCCCTTGACCGTCGATCCCTTCGGGGCGAGCACCTGCTGCCCCGCCTCGAAGTAGGCGGTCGAGAACGCGACGTCCTTGATCCGGTTGCAGTTGACCGTCATCGTCCTGACGACGACGTCGACCCTGTCCTCCTGGAGGGCGAGGATGCGCTGATTGGTGGGAATCGCGCGGTAGATGACCTTGTCGGGGTCGCCGAGGATGTCCTCCGCTATGGCGCGCACGAGGTCGATGTCGAAACCTTCGAGGCCACCGGTGGCCGGATTACCGGTAGCCGAATTGCGGTAGCCCCAGCGGAAGCTGTTCTGATCGACGCCGGCGATCAGCTTGCCGCGCGCCTTGATCTTCTCGATCGCGGGGCCGTCCGCGTTGGAGGGCCGCAGGCTGCGCTCCGGCTCCTCGCAGATGTCCGCCCGTGCGGGGACGGCCCGCGCCACCCGCTGCCCCGCCGCGTCCGAGCCCTGCCCGTCCCCGGTGCCGTGGGAGAGCGGCAGCAGCGTCGCCGCGGCCGTCAGCGCGCAGGCCGCGGCCATGCCGGCCACGCCGCCCCAGCCGCGCAGCCTGCTGCCGGTACCGCCCCCGGCCCTGACCCTGCCGCCGGTCCTGGTCACCGCGCCTCCTCCCACCCGCATCGCCTGTTCACCTGTTCACCTGTACTCCGAAAGCCTGCGCCCGATGCCGAGCACAGCGCCCGCGGCGCCCAGGACCGCGAGGACCGCGGCGCCGAGCGGCAGCCCGGTGAGCGCGCCCCGGCTGCCCTCGGCGGCCCGGGTGAACTCCGCCTGCTCATGGGCGAGCGCCTTCTCCAGTGCCGCGTCGACCCCGTTGAAGCACTCGCCGGTGGAGCCCTTGACGCCGATGACCTTCGTCAGGGCACCTTTGTAGTCGCCGCCGTCGTCGGTGGCGCGCGCGGTGGTGTGCCGCTTGCGCCACTCGGCGGCCTTGGCGGTCGCGTCCGTCACGGGCCCGCTGCCCTGGGGGTCGTCGGCGAGCTCGCGCGCGTCCGCGAGGCGCTGCACGAGGACCTTCATGCCGTCGGCGTACTGCGATTCGTACAGGTCGCGCTTGCCGTCCTCGGCCAGTACGGCGCCGCGCGCGACGAGGGTGAGGTTTTCGTTGGCGCGGGCGTTGAGGGAGTTGATGCGCGCGTCGTTGAGGACTTCGAGCGACTTCTGGCCGTGGGCCATGGCGTCCTTGAGGTCGGCCCGCGCCACGGCATGCCCTGTGCCCAGCCACAACAGGACGACGGCGGAGGCGACGCTCGCGGCCACCAGACCGTGGTTCAACACCCGGTTCGTACACCGGTAATGGCGCCGCTGGGCCCAGGCGAGGCCGCCCAGTGCGAGGACTCCGAGCCCCAGCCCGACGAACGGCCACACCCGGGCGTCGTCGTAGTCGTCCCCGAGTCTGCTGGTCTCCGCCTTGTACAGCCGCTCGGCGGCGGGGAGCAGCTTGGTGGTCATGCGCTCGTTCGCGTACCGCAGGTAGGCGCCGCCGAGGGGCAGACCGAGGCGGTTGTTGGCACGGGCGCGTTCTATCAGGCCGGTGTACTGGGGGAGTTGGGTGTTGAGCGCGGCGATCTCGCGTCCGGAGGCGCTGGTGCTTTCCGTGTTGGCGGCGGCCTTCACGAGCAGCGCGGATGCGGTGGCGATGTCGTCCTCGTACCGCTCGCGCACGTCGTGCGGCTCCTGCGCTCCCGCCAGGAATCCGGCGGCGGCGGCGGAGTCGGCGTCGGCGAGGGAACGGTAGATGCTGGCGGCGTCGGCGCTCAGGGGCTGGCTGCGGGTGACCACGGCGTCGGCGGCGGCCGCGCGGTCGGAGATCTCCCAGGCGGTCGCCGCTCCGAAGGCGACGACGAGTGCGGCTACGAGGGCGCCGATGATGCGGAGCCGGCCGGGTTCGGTCGTGGCGCCGGCGCGCAGCCGGTCCACGCCTTCCGACCACGCGGTGCTGCGCGCGGGTGGTTGCGCTTCGCGCACATTCGGCGGGTGTGCCACTTGACCTCCCCCTCGGTCCCGGCAAGCAGTATGGCCGCAGGGGCCGGTATACACACCACGATTGACTGGATCTTGTGCCGATCAAGGCGCTTTGCGCGTTCTGACCCCCTCCTGTATACGCAGGGGGGACGGCTTCGGTTCCCTGCGGGGCTGATCCCCCCCGCACCATCCAGCCCCTCCGGCGTTTGAGGAGCGGGGTCTGGGGCAGCGCCCCAGTTCGGGAAGGGGCGGGTCGGGGAAAGCGCCGCAGGCACCGGAACCCGCCCCCGCACCCGTACCCGTCACGCGTAGTGCGCGCGCAACCGTTCACGCGCCGCAGGCCCGGCCGCCGTACGGTCAAGGCCCAGCAGCGCCGCCCCCAGCACCGGCGGTGCCGTCACCACGCGCAGTACCGCCTTCGGGGCCCGGTCCGACATCAGCGCCGCGATGCGGTCGTCCAGCTCCGGATGCCGGGCCGCCAGGACACTGCCCCCCAGCACCACAGGTGCCTCCTCGGCCAGCAGATCCAGCCGCCCGAGCGCCACCGTCGACATCGCGACCACCTCCTCCGCCTGGCGGTACACGATCGACCGGGCGACCCGGTCCCCCTCCGCGCTCACCGCGAAGAGCACGGGGGCCAGTTCATGCCGCCGCCCCGGTGCGATCCGCCCCAGATGCAGCGCCTCGATCAGCGCGTACATCGACGGCAGCCCGAAGTGCGCCGGCAGAGCGTGCGCCAGCTCCGTGCGCTCCCCCCGGCCGTCCTCCGCCCGCGCCGCGAACCAGATCGCCTCGTCCGCGAGCCCCCCGCCGCCGCCCCAGTCGCCGGAGAGCCGGCCGATCGCGGGGAAGCGCGCGGTGCGCCCGTCAGGCAGCATGCCGACGCAGTTGATGCCGGCCCCGCACACCACCGCGACGCCGCGCGGCTCGTCGACACCCGCCCGCAGGATCGCGAAGGTGTCGTTGCGGACTTCCGTCGTACGCCCCCACCCGCGCGCGTGGACGGCCGCCGCCAACTCCTCCTCCTCGCCCGGGAGATCGGCGTTGGCGAGGCAGGCGGAGACATGCCCGGCCCGCTCCTGGACCCCCGACTCCTCCAGCGCCCGCCCGACCGTCTCCGCCAGCGCGTCGACCGCCGCACGCACCCCCACCACCGGCGGCTGGAAGCCACCGCCGCGCGCGGCGCCCAGAACCGAACCGTCGGCCCCTACCACCGCCACATCCGTCTTGCTGTTACCCGCGTCGATGGCGATCACAGCTGCGTTCACGCCCACGCTCATGCCCACGCCAGGTGCTCCCGGTTGTGTGCGATCAGCCGGTCGGTGAGCCCGTCGGCGTACTCGAACTGGCCGATCAGGGGGTGTGCGAGCAGCGCCTTGAAGACGCGGTCGCGTCCGCCGCACAGCGCCGCTTCCAGGGCCAGGTCCTCGTACGCCGTCACATTCGCGATGAGCCCCGCGTACAGCGGGTCCAGCTCGGGCACGGCCAGCGGCGTGGCGCCCGTCCGGTCGACGCGCGCCTGGACCTCGATGACGGCGTCGTCCGCCAGAAAGGGCAGCGTGCCGTTGTTGTACGTGTTGACGACCTGCACCGGGCTGCCGCCGTTGCCCAGCAGTGACGCCGCCAGATCGACCGCCGCCTCCGAATAGAACGCGCCGCCGCGCTTGGCGAGCAGCGCGGGCTTCTCGTCCAGCGCCGGATCGCCGTACATGGCCAGGAGTTCCGCCTCCATCTTCGCCACCTCCGCCGCCCGCGACGGTTTCGTCCCGAGCTCCCTCACCACCTCGTCATGCGCGTAGAAATAGCGCAGGTAGTAGGACGGGACGACACCCAGCCGGTCCAGCACCGCGCGCGGCAGGTGCAGGTCGTCGGCGATCGCGTCACCGTGCTCGGCGAGCAGCTTCGGCAGCACGTCCTCGCCCTCGGGACCGCCGAGGCGTACCCCCAGCTCCCAGCTGAGGTGGTTGAGACCCACATGGTTCAGGTGTACGTCGGCCGGCGCCACCTCCAGCAGCTTCGCGAACTTCCGCTGGAAGCCGATCGCCACGTTGCACAGCCCGACCGCCTTGTGCCCGGCCTGGAGCAGCGCCCGCGTGACGATGCCGACGGGGTTGGTGAAGTCGATGATCCAGGCGTCCGGGTTCGCGCGGCGTACCCGCTCGGCGATGTCCAGGACGACCGGGACCGTGCGCAGCGCCTTCGCGAGACCGCCCGCGCCGGTCGTCTCCTGCCCGACGCACCCGCACTCCAGCGGCCACGTCTCGTCCTTGTCGCGGGCGGCTTGCCCGCCCACCCGGAGTTGCAGCAGCACCGCGTCGGCGCCCGCGACGCCCGCGTCGACGTCGGAGGTGGTCGTGATGCGGCCCGGGTGGCCCTGCTTGGCGAAAATGCGCCGGGCGAGGCCGCCGACCAGGTCCAGGCGGTCGGCGGCCGGGTCGACGAGGGTGAGCTCCTCGATCGGGAGGGTGTCCCGCAGGCGGGCGAAACCGTCGATCAATTCGGGGGTGTAGGTGGAGCCGCCCCCCACTACTGCGAGTTTCATCCCAAGCTCCTTCCGTTCTGACTGTCCGTGGCCTGTTAACGAGTCTGGTGAGTTAGTGAGAAAGGGCTAACGGGAGGTGGTGTCGAAGACCTCGTCGCGAGTGGTGGCGAGGGCGCTCTCCAACGCCCCGCGCAGTACGGGCTCTTCCTGTACGGAGCCGATGACGAGCCTGCGCCGGGGGGCGGCGAGCTCGGCCAGCTCCGACTGGACCAGCGCGCGCAGTGGTTCGCCGCCGGCGACGAGAACCCCGCCGGACAGCACGATCAGCTCGGGGTCGAGGAGCGCCACCATGGAGGCGAGGCCGGTCGCGAGCCCCGTCGCGAAGGCCTGGAGGAGTTCCTGGTACGGCCCGTCGGTGGCCCCGGATGCCTCGCTGAGCAGCGCGATGGCCTCGTCGCTGTACGTCTCACCGGGCGGCACCGCGATGCCGAGCTCCCGGGCCAGGCGGGGCACTGCCTGGCCGCCCGCCAGCTCCTGGAAGCCGCCGGAGTTGGCCTTCGTCACCCGGCGTACGAGCGGAGTGCCCGGCACCGGCATGAACCCGACCTCACCGGCGCCACCCGTCCAGCCACGGTGCAGCTGCCCTCCGATCACCAGCGCGGCACCGAGGCCACCGTGGTTCCACAGCAGGACGAAGTCCTGATGTCCCCGGGCGGCGCCCAGCCGCTGCTCGGCGACGGCGGCGAGGTTCACGTCGTTCTCGTACTCGATGGGCATGGGCAGCGCGGCCGCCAGGTCGTCGAGCAGGGTGGGGGAGTGCCAGCCGGGCAGGTGGGAGGCGTACCGCAGGCGCCCGGTGCCGGGGTCGAAGGCGCCGGGTGTGCCGATGACGACGCGGTGCACGTCGGCCCTTACGAGCCCGGCGGCCTTCACCGCGCCGTCGACTGCGTCGGTCACCAGGCGTACGACGGACTCGGCGCGACGGCCGGGGGTCCGGATTTCGTATGCGCCGACAGTCGTGCCCGTGATGTCGGCCACGGCGGCGCGGATGCGCTGCGGCGTCACGTCGAGGCCGGCGACGTGCGCGGCGCGCGCGTTGACGGCGTACAGCTGCGCGTTCGGTCCGGGGCGTCCCTCGGTCGTACCGGTGGCGACGACGAGGCCGGCGGCCTCCAGGCGGACGAGCAGCTGGGAGGCGGTGGGCTTGGACAGCCCGGTGAGCTTGCCGATTCTGGTACGGGAGAGCGGCCCGTGCTCCAGGAGCAGGTCGAGGGCGGCGCGGTCGTTCATCGCCCGCAGAACGCGCGGCGTGCCTGGCATACCTGAAGCTCCGACCATGACGATGCACGAACCCTTCGCTACCGGCTGCACCAGCACTGTTAGGTAAGTTTCCTTTCAGTTGCCATGAAGGTAGGGCGCCCGTAAGTCGGTCGTCAAGAGCCGTCCACGCACAGCGGCCCCGCGGCAACCAGAGGGCTACCTGCGGGGCCGCTGAAAGGGCGTAACGACTACTTGGTGAGGGGCGACGCCGCGACGGACTGCGGGGACGTCGGGCTGGCCAGTGCGGACGGCGCCGACATGCCCGCCGTCGGGTCGGCCGGCGTACCGTCCTCGCCGAGCAGCACCGGGCCGCCGACGATCCGGATGCCGGCGCGGTCGAAGGCCTGCTTGATGCGCCAGCGCAGTTCACGCTCGACGCGGAGCGCCTTGCCCGGCATGGTCTTGGCGGAGACGCGTACGACCATCGAGTCGAGCAGCACCGAGTCCAGGCCCAGCACCTCGACGGGTCCCCACAGCAGCTCGCTCCACGGGTCCTCCTTGGCGAACTCCTCGGCGGTGTCGGCGATGACCTGGCGTACGTGGTCCAGGTCCTCCGACGGGCGCACCTGTACGTCGATTCCGGCCGTGGCCCAGCCCTGGCTGAGGTTGCCGATGCGCTTGATCTCGCCGTTGCGGACGTACCAGATCTCGCCGTTGTCGCCGCGCAGCTTCGTCACGCGCAGGCCGACCTCGATGACCTCGCCGGACGCGACGCCCGCGTCGATGTTGTCCCCGACGCCGTACTGGTCCTCAAGGATCATGAAAACGCCGGAGAGGAAGTCGGTGACCAGGTTCCGCGCACCGAAACCGAGCGCCACGCCGGCGACACCCGCCGAGGCGAGGAGTGGCGCCAGATTGATGTTGAGCGCGCCGAGCACCATCAGGGCGGCCGTACCGAGGATCAGGAACGAGGCGACCGACCGCAGCACGGATCCGATCGCCTCCGAGCGCTGACGGCGGCGCTCGGCGTTCACCAGGAGGCCGCCGAGCGCGGTGCCCTCGACCGCCTGGGCGCTGCGGTTCATGCGGGATATCAGCTTGGTGAGGGAGCGGCGGATGACCGTACGCAGCACCGCGGCGATCACGACGATCAGCAGAATGCGCAGGCCGACGCTCAGCCACGTGGACCAGTTCTGCTCGACCCAGCTCGCGGCGTTGTTCGCCTTCTGCGCGGCCTCGTCGAAGGTGACTGGCTCAGGTGACGTCGGCGACGTGGGGTCGGCGGCCGAGAGGACGGACCAGAGCACGCGGGTACCTCCAGGCGGGACGGGACGACAGCAGACCAACCACACTAACGGGGCATCCTGCTCAGTCCGGCGCTGTGTTCGAGGGAGAGACAAGGCTCACCAGGGAATGACGGTGGTGTGGTCGAAAACACTCCCAGCCCGTTACCCGGACGTGGTGGCGTTTCGACCAGGGGTGAGGGGAGACTGAGAGCAGTTCGTCCCGGCGCGAGCCACGCGCCGCCGGCGTAATAGGAGGCATCCGTGCCGCATGTCCTGGTCCTCAATGCGTCGTACGAGCCGCTCGGCGTCGTACCGCTCCGCCGCGCGCTCGTCCTCGTACTGGAGAACAAGGCTCTCTGCCTCGAGGAATCCGGCGCCTTCATGCACAGCGCGACTCGCGCTGTCCCCGCACCCAGCGTCGTGCGGCTGAAACGGTTCGTGCGGGTCCCCTACCGGGGGCCCGTTCCACTCACCCGCCGTGCGCTCTTCGCCAGGGACGGCGGGCGCTGCATGTACTGCGGTGGTGTCGCAACCAGCGTCGACCACGTCGTTCCGCGCAGTCGTGGGGGTCAGCACGCCTGGGAGAACGTGGTGGCGGCGTGTCGCCGCTGCAATCACGTCAAGGCCGACCGGCACCTGATGGAGCTCGGCTGGCGGCTGCGGCATCAGCCCGCTCCGCCGTCCGGCCTGGCCTGGCGGATCATCGGGACCGGGCATCGGGATCCGCGCTGGCTGCCGTACTTGCAGCCGTTCGGCGCGGACGACGCACTGGCTCGGATCGACGGCGTTTCGGCCTGAGGCGAACTGGGGCTCCGCCCCGGACCACACTCCTCAAACGCCGGAGGGGCTGAAAGTCGCCCAGGAGGCGAAAATCCAGCCCGTCCGGCGTTTGAGGACGCCCCGTGCAGCGGACGTCGCGCCCGCCGGTCGCTAGTCGGTGTCGGCCACCGCGTACGCCTCGACCCCGAACAGCGAGTAGCCGAACGGCAGCGCCCGCTCATCGCACTGCACCCGCACGAACCGCACGCCCTCCGCGTCCATCCGAACCGCCTCGCGCCCGCCCTGCCCGTCCCTGACGGTCGCCGCCGTGCGCCATGTGCGGCCGTCCTGCGACACCTGGATGCGGTACTTCTTCGCGTACGCCTCCTGCCAGTGCAGGACGACCTGCCCGAGCCGCACCGGCTCCGCCAGCTCCGTCTGCCACCACGCGGAGCGGCCTATCGGCGAGGTCCACCGGGTCGACGGGTCGCCGTCGGCGGCGTTCGTCGCCGGGAAGTCGGCGGTCTCGTCGCCGGACGACGACACCCGCGCGCCCTGGCCCCGGACGAGATCGGGCCCGCCCGTACGCGGGAAAGCCCGCACCGTGAGGACACTGTCCTGCCCGTCGAAGGACACCGGCACCTTGTACTCGCCGGCCCGCACCGCCTTGTCGACCCGGACATCGAGCGGCACGGCAGTGGACGCGCCGCGCGGCACCGTCGTAGCCAGGGGGGCCCGCACCTCGATGCCCTTCGGCGCCTCGGCCGTCAGCCGCCCCCGCACCTCCGCGGGACGCTGCCCGGTCAGCCGTACCGTGACGCGCTCCGGCCGGCTCCCGCCGATCTCCGCGTCCGTCTCGCTCCGCTCCAGCCGCAGCCCGGCCCGCGGCTCGTCCGCGAACCAGGGCACCACGCGGTGCACCACAGGAGCGCCGCCGTCGCCCGCCGCGTCCCACCTCAGGCGTACGGCGTCGACCCGCGCGCCCCCCGCGTCCGTCTGCGTCCAGCCGGTGCCGGAGAGCGTGCCGACGCGCCGCCAGCCCTGGCCCTGGACATGCGCCTCGACGGCCGCGCCCTCGCCCGTACCCGGCTCGGTCATGGCGGTCAGCGCCTCGACGGGACGCGCCCGGTCGAGCCGTACGGTGTACGAGCCGGCGTCCTCGGCGACGCTGCCGGCCTTGCGGTCCGCGCCGGTCCAGGCATCCGCCGCCTTGACGGCCTTCGCCAGGAAGGGGTCGAGCACACCCTTGCCGACGGTGACCCGGCTCGCCTTCAGGGAGCCGCGCAGCGCCTCCAGGTCCAGCGAGGCGCGCCACGCGGCCGGCCCGTCGCCGCGCGCCTGCGCCTGGAGCAGGTCGACGGACAGCTCGCCCGCCCTCCCGTACCGCGCCAGCTGCTCGGTCCACGGCCGTACCTCGTCGTCGAAAGCGCCGCCCGCCGAGCCCTGGAGCCGCAGCGGCGCCTCGCGCATCACCGTGAAGGCGTCGCGCAGCTTCTTCGCCGCCGTGTCCCGTACGCCCTGGTCGCCGGACGTACGCGCGCGCCAGAAGCCGTCGATGAGCGGCCGCAGATACGCCGATTCCTCGCCGCCCAGCACGGACGACGCGTCATTGCCCGCCAGCGCCCGCATCGCCTCACGGGCCGTGGCGTCGCCGCCCGCGAGGTCGTCCATCGCGGCCTGCCAGGACTCCTGCGGCTGGTAACCGCGCGGGTTCCAGGCGTAGTCGGCGGACGTGAAGAGCGGGATGCGGGAGGCGGACGCCTGCTCCATGGCGTTGGCGAGGAGGGCGGAGGAGCCGGTCGCGACGGCGGGCTCCCGGCCCTGGTAGGGGCCGAGGAAGATGCGGTCCTGCGCGTAGTCGTTGACCGGGTAGTTGTCCATCGTCACCAGCGGATGCCGGAACGCGTCGCGCGCACCCGCCAGTTCGCGGCCGGTGATCGTCCGCGGTACGACGCCGACGCCTGTCCACGCGACGTGCACCCCGCCGTCCAGCTCGGCGGCGAGCGCCTGCCGGTAGTCGGTGTCGCCCTCCTGGTAGAACTCCGTCGGCATCATGGACAGCGGCTCGGACCCCGGGTGCCGCTCCGCAAGGTGCCTCGCCACCGCGTTGGCCACCCGCGCGTGCGCCTTCGCCGCCGCCTGTGGCCCCGACCCGAAGGTGTCCGCGTCCGCGCCGCAGTGCCACTCGCTGTAGCTGACGTCCTGGAACTGGAGCTGGAAGGAGCGCACACCGAGCGCCCACATCGCGTCGAACTTGCGGTTCAGAGCCCTGATGTCGTCGTCGGACGACATGCACAACGCCTGCCCGGGCGCCACGGCCCAGCCGAGCGTCACATGGCTGCTGCGGGCCCGCTCGGCGAGCGCCCGGAAGCCGGCGCGCTGGTCGGCCGGGTATGGGTCGCGCCAGCGGGCCTGGCGGTACGGGTCGTCGCCCGGCGCGTAGAGGTATCGGTTCTGCTTGGTACGGGCCATGAAGTCGACCTGGGCGAGGCGCTGTTCGCGGGTCCACGGCTGCCCGTAGAAGCCCTCGGTCATGCCGCGTACGGCCGTCCCCGGCCAGTCGCGGACGACGACTCCCGCGATCCGCTTCCCCTGGTCCCCGGAGTCGGGGCCTGTCACCAGCTGGCGCAGGGTCTGCGCGGCGTGGAAGAGGCCGTCGTCGCCGATGCCGTCGAGCGCGACCGTGTCCCGTCCGCCGACGCTGCCGACGGCTATCCGGTAGCCGCCGGACGGCAGATCGGCGCTTTCGGGTGCGCGCAGGGCGCGCAGCGCGTCGTTCGCGCCGGCGCCTCCCGCCCGTACGACCAAGCCACGCGCGGGCAGCGGCAGCGGCTCATCGGGCCGCACGGTGTACAGCGTCTTCACGCCCGCGTCGCGCAGTACCCCTTCGAAGGCCTTCATGGCGTACGGATCGGTGCCCGCCTCCGCGACGAGCACCGCTTCCTCGCTCACCCGCACCGACTGGCCGGCCGCCCGTATGGACTGCGGGCGCGGCCACACGGAAGGCACGGCGGCGTCGCTCTCGCGGTCGGGCTTCGTGGCGGCGGGGGCGCCGGGGTCGGGTTCGGGGTTGGAGGGGGCGGCGAACGCCCCGTGCGCACCACCGAGCAGACCACCGATCACGGCCACCGCGACGGCGGTCGCGCCTTTCACGCCTCTCCTGCGCCCCAACTGCACGGCCGTCTCCTCAGTCGCGTCAGTCTCTCCTGTGGGCCCCGAGCCCACCACCCGCCCGCCCGGGTGTCAATTTCCACAGGAGTTTCGTGAGGGGAACTTGGTGTGACGCGGGACACGTTGATGGAAGGTATACGTCTGCGGCCGTGTCTATTGGGTAGGGCTGCTGTGTCCATGTAGCCCACCGTAGGGAGGCCCCTGTGGCCGCTGCACAGCTTCTCCTCTCCGCCCTGTCCAAACCGGTGCCCGCTCCCCGCGCGGATCTCGCCCCCGTGTTCCCCCTTGATCCGGCGTTCCCCCTCGACGCCGGATTCGCCGAGCCGCTGCTCACCACCGAGCCGCCCCTGACCAGCGAACCCCCGATGGCCGACGCCGCACCGCTCACCAGTGAGCCCCCGATGGCCGATGCCGCCCCCCTGACCAGCGAACCGACCGCCCATGGCACGGCATCGGGCGTGGAGCCCACGGGGGTCTAGATGGGCCTTGCCCGGCTCGCGGCCCTGCATGGCGTCGCCACGTCCTACCAGCCGTCGGCGCACCGCACGCTCCAGGTCCCCGACGACACGGTGGTGGCTGTGCTGGCGGCCCTGGGCGTCGACGCGCGTACGCCCGAGGCGGTACGTACGGCCCTCGAAGCCCACGAGGCCGCCGCCGCCCGCCGTCTGCTGCCCGCCACAGTGGTGTCCTGGACCGGCCCGGACGGGTCCCAGCCGCCGCCTGCCCTCACCGGGCTGCCGGCGGGGACGCGGCTGCGGGTGGAGACGGAGCAGGGGCCGGCGGTGGAGTGGGAGATCGCGTCGCCCGGCCCGCCTTCGCCCGGCGCGCCGCCGGATGCGGCGCCCCGCGAGGACGCCGCTCCCGAGGAGGCGCCCGGACCGGGGGCCGGGGGCGGGGTGGCTCCGCCGTCCGCCGCGAGCGAGGGCTGGGGGCAGTTGCCGCTCGGGGTGCACCGGCTGGGCGTGCGTACGCCGGAGGGGGCGCAGGACGCCGCCACGCTCGTCGTCGCGCCCGCCCGTGTCCCGCAGCCCCCCGGCCGCACGTACGGCTTCATGGTCCAGCTCTACTCCCTCCTCTCCCGGCGCTCCTGGGGCATGGGCGACCTCGGTGACCTCGCCGAGCTCGCCGCCTGGTCCGGGCGCTCGCTGGGCGTCGGCTTCGTGCAGATCAACCCGCTGCACGCGGCCGTCCCCGGTACGCCCACCGACCCGTCGCCGTACCGCCCCTCCTCGCGCCGCTTCCCCGACCCCGTACACCTGAGGGTCGAGGACGTTCCGGAGTGCGCCCATGTCCCGGCGGCGGACCGCGCACGCATCGACGAGCTGCTGGAGCGGGCCGCGACCCTGCGCGACGGCGTACTCAACAAAGGCGAGCTGATCGACCGCGACGCCGTCTGGCAGCTCAAGAAGGAAGCCCTGGAGCTCGTACGGTCCGTCCCGCTCGGCCCCGGCCGCCGCGCCGCCTACTGCGACTTCCTGGCCGAGCAGGGCACGGCCCTGGAGGACCACGCCACGTGGTGCGCGCTCGCCGAGGTGTACGGGCCCGACTGGCACGCCTGGCCGGCCGAGCTGCGCGACGACCCGCACTCGGCCGCCGTCGAGCGTGCCCGTAACGACCTCTACGACCGCGTCGACCTGCACGGCTGGCTGGCCTGGCTCACCGACTCCCAGCTGGCCGCCGCCCAGCACACCGCCCGCGCGGCGGGCATGCCCGTCGGCATCGTCCACGACCTCGCCGTCGGCGTGCACCCCGGCGGCGCCGACGCCTGGGCGCAGCAGGAGGCGTACGCGCGCGGCATGTCGGTCGGCGCCCCGCCGGACGCCTTCAACGCGCTCGGCCAGGACTGGGGCCTGCCCCCGTGGCGCCCGGACGTCCTGGCCGCCGCCGCGTACGGCCCCTTCCGCGGCCTGCTGCGCGGGCTGCTGCGCAACGCGGGGGCCCTGCGGATCGACCACGTCATGGGACTGTTCCGCCTGTGGTGGGTCCCGGAGGGCCGCCAGCCGACGGAAGGGACGTATGTCCGCTACGACGCGGAGGCGATGCTCGCCGTACTCGCCCTGGAGGCACACCTGGCGGGCGCGAGCGTCATAGGGGAGGACCTGGGGACGGTGGAACCGGGTGTGCGCGACGTGCTTGCCGAGCGCGGCGTGTCCGGTACGTCCGTGATGTGGTTCGAGCGCGACTGGACCGGTACGGGCGAACCGCTGCCCCCGGAGAACTGGCGCGAGCACTGCCTGGCCACGGCCACCACGCATGACCTGCCGTCCACCGCCGCCCGGCTGACGGGCGAGCATGTGGCGCTGCGCCACCGCCTCGGGCTGCTCACGCGCCCGCTGGAGGAGGAGCGGGCCGAGGCGGCCGTGGAGGTGGCCGACTGGCTGTCGTACCTGGCCAGGCTCGGTCTGCTGCCGGAGGGGGCGGGCGACGAGGAGGGCGAGATCCGCGCCGTGTACCGCTTCCTGCTGCGTACCCCGGCCCGCATGATCGGCATCTGGCTGCCGGACGCGGTGGGCGACCGGCGGCCGCAGAACCTGCCGGGCACCTGGGACCAGTACCCCAACTGGCGCCTGCCCGTGGCCGACGCGGAGGGGCGGCCCGTAACCCTGGAGGAACTGGCCGCGTCGCCGCGCCTGCACGACCTGATCGCCGCCTTCCGGACGCGTACGGCACCCCCGGGCGCGCGGTCCTGTTAGGCGTTCGCTACGTTTGCACCGTGGACAAGAAGAACGCCCTGCGCGCCGGCGCCGTCGCGGCCGGTACGACGCTGATGATGCTGCTCATGTCGTCCCCCGCCCTCGCGCTCACGCCCGACGACGGCGACGACCCGGGTCCCGGCCTGAGTGTGGCCGAGACGCTCGGCTGGTATGTCGTGGCTCCGATCGCGCTGTTCGCGCTGATCGCGGGTCTCGTGATGGTGCTGGACAAGTCCAAGAAGCAGACCCGCTGACAACACCTTTCTGAACGTTTCCTGAGGGCGCCTCCGTCCGTACGCGCGTGATCGCCGCGTACGGACGGAGGCGCCCTCGCGTTTTTTCTACTTTTCTACGCTTTCCCTACGGGCGGGTCGAACGCTTTCCCTACAGGCGGGTCGAACCGGCCAGCAGTTGCCGCAGCAGCTCCTGGAGCTGCTCCACCTGCCCCTCGCCGAACCCTTCGAGCGCCTCGTGCTGAATCTCCAGGCCGGCCACCACCGCCTCGTCGACGATGGCGAGGCCGCGCTCCGAGAGCGTCACCCGCAGCCCGCGCCGGTCGTGCGGATCGGGGCTGCGGCGCAGTAGCCCGGCCCGCTCCAGCTTGTCGAGCCGGCCTGTCATTCCGCCGGTCGTCAGCATCAGCGTCGCGGAGAGCTGGCGCGGTGAGAGCGTGTACGGCTCACCGGACCGGCGCAGCGTCGCGAGGACGTCGAACTCGCCGCGTGAGATCCCGAACTGGGCGTACGCCTTCTCGATGCGGTCGCCCATCGCGCGTGCGATCCGGTAGATGCGTCCGAAGACGGCCATCGGAGCGGTGTCGAGGTCGGGGCGCACCTCGGCCCACTGGGCGGTGATGGCGTCGACGGGGTCCTTGTCCTTGGCTGCCGTGGTCATGACCGCAGTATCCGAGGAGTCCAGGTCGGCCGCAAGAAAGTTGCTTGACGCAAAGTAGCTTAGAGCTAAGCTAGCTATAAGCTACTTCCAACCAACCTACTTTCCTGCCTACTTTGGAATGAACTTCGGGGGTCCGAGCAGTCATGAACCGTGCCGGGACGATCGCGCTCACCGCACTCGCGCCCATCTCATGGGGCTCGACGTACGCCGTCACCACCGAATTCCTCCCACCCGACCGCCCGCTCTTCACCGGCCTGATGCGCGCCCTGCCCGCCGGGCTCGCGCTGCTCGCCATCGCCAGGACGCTGCCGCGCGGCGTGTGGTGGGGCAAGGCGGCCGTGCTCGGGGCGCTGAACATCGGGGCGTTCTTCCCGCTGCTCTTCCTCTCCGCGTACCGGCTGCCGGGCGGGATGGCGGCGGTCTTCGGCTCGCTCGGACCGCTGTGGGTGGCCGGGCTGGCGGTCCTGCTGCTGAGCGAGAAGCCCACCGTACGCACCCTGCTGACCGGGATCGCGGCGGCGCTGGGCGTGAGCCTGGTGGTGCTGCGCGCCACCGCCGCACTGGACACGACCGGTGTACTGGCCGCGCTTGCCTCCTCCGCTTCGATGGCGGCGGGCATCGTACTGACCAAGCGCTGGGGGCGGCCCGAGGGTGTGGGCCCGCTCGTGATGACCGGCTGGCAGCTGACCGCGGGCGGGCTGCTGATCGCGCCCGTCGCGTTCCTGGTGGAGGGCGCGCCGCCGGCGCTGGACGGCCGGGCCGTGGCCGGATACCTCTACATGGCGCTGGTCAACACGGCGGTCGCGTACTGGCTGTGGTTCCGCGGCATCGGCCGGCTCACGGCGACCTCGGTGACCTTCCTCGGCCCTCTGTCGCCGCTGACCGCGGCGGTCATCGGCTGGGCGGCGCTGGGGGAGGCGCTGACGCCGGTGCAACTGGTGGGGATGGCGATCGCGTTCGGGGCGACGCTGCTGGGTCAGATCAAGTCTTCTTCTTCGCGAGCGGAAAGACCTTTTAGACTTTTTAGCTCACCTGAACAGAATGATCGGAAACATTCGATGGACCTGATGAATGATGCGGTGCGACGGTAGAACCCGCAACCAAGAACCACGATTGAGGGGACACCAGTGGCAGTCCGGGACCGCGTCCGTATCAGCAGCGAGCCGTTGGCGGGGGAGAGGGGGCGGCCGGGGCGAACGGAGAAGGCGGCGGCCGTCGGTCTCGTCCTTGCGGCCGTCGCGACGGTCGTCTGGTCCGGCAGCTTCGTCACCTCCCGCGCCCTCCACGACTCCGTCCCGCCCGTGCAGGCGGCGTTCTGGCGCTGGGTTGTGGCGATCGTAGCCGTGGCCCCCTTCGCGGCCCGCGAGGCCTGGCGCCAACGGGCCCTGTTGCGACGCCACTTGGGATTCGTGACCCTGGCCGCCCTCCTCGGCGTAACCGTCTACAACACCCTCGTCAACCAGGCCGGGCTTTCCACCTCCGCAGGCAACATGGGCATGATCATGGCCGCCTCGCCGGTCCTGATGGCCCTCTACGAACGCCTGGGCGGCGCCCGCCTCGGTGCCCGGCGCACCATCGGCATGCTGGTGGCCGGTGCCGGGGTGCTGTTGCTGGTCAGCAAGGGTTCGACGGCCATGAACTTCGCCGCCGGTGACCTGTGGATGCTGGCGGCGGCGGTCTGCTTCGGCTCCTACAGCGCGCTGCTGCGCCGCAAGCCGACGGAGATCGGCGGACTGGCTTTTCTCTTCAGTACGTTCGTGCTCGGTGCGCTGATGCTGCTGCCGGCGTACGTCGTGAGCCTGATGCTCCAGGGCGGCTTCGAGCCGACGGCGGGAACCGTCGGCCCTCTCGTCTACGTTGGTGTCTTCTCCTCCGCGGTGGCCTTCTTCGCCTGGAACAAGGCGGTCGCGCTGATCGGCGCGGCGAGGGCGGGCGTCATCTACTACCTCCAGCCGGTGTGCGTGGCCCTGCTGTCCTTCGCCCTGCTGGGCGAGGCGACGGGCCCGATGCAGATCGTGTGCATGGCGCTGATCCTGGGCGGAGTGATGCTGGGGGCGGGCCGCGGCGGGAGGCGGTGAGCGGCGGGGCGGGGGTGACGGGTGGGTCGGGGTGACGGTTGGGTCGGGGGTACCGGGTACCGGGCGCGTCGGGGTGACGGGTGGGAGAACGGACCCGGTGGTGGCGACGGACCGGGATAGATTCCGTCCCATGATCGAGTGGGACATCAAGAAGCTGCGGATCCTGCGGACCCTGCGCGACCGGGGGACAGTGACCGCGACGGCCGAGGCGTTGCTGATGACGCCGTCGGCCGTTTCGCAGCAGCTGTCGAACCTCGGCAAGCAGCTCGGCGTACCCCTGCTGGAGGCGCACGGGCGGCGGGTACGTCTCACGGACGCGGCGCACTTGGTGCTGCGGCACGCGGAAGCGGTCTTCGCGCAACTGGAGCAAGCGGACGCGGAGTTGACGGGCTACGTGCGGGGGGAGGCGGGGGAGGTGAGGGTCGGGGCGTTCTCAACCGCTGTGCCGGCGCTGGTGGTGCCGGCGGTGCAGCGGCTGCGTACGACACATCCCGCGCTGGAGGTACGAGTGCGGGAGGCGGAGGCGGCGGAGGCGTACGAACTGCTGGCGAGCGGGGCGGTGGACCTGGCGCTGTCGCTGGCGGCGCACGCGCCGACCGCCCGAGACCCCAAACTGGCCCGCGTACCGCTGCTGGCGGACCCGCTGGACGTGGCGCTCCCGGCGGGACATCCGCTGGCGGCGGCGCCGGGGCTGAGGCTGGCGGACCTCTCGGGGGAGCCGTGGATCTTCGGCGGGAGCGGGCCGTGGTCGGAGATCACACGCCACGCGTGCGAGGCGGCGGGCTTCGTACCGGAGCAGGCGCACAGCGCCGCCGGCTGGACGGCGATCCTGGCCATGGTCGAGGCAGGGATGGGCGTGGCACTGGTCCCGCGGATGGCGGCGGCGGAGCGGCGTACGGGGGTGGTGATGCGGGTCCTGAGCGCGGACCAGCCCCAGCGCCACGTGGTGGCGGCGGTACGCCGAGGCGCGGAAGCGGGCCCGGCGGTGGCCCGCGTGCTGTCGGCCCTGCGCGAGGTGGCAGCGGCACGGCAACCGTGACGGGGGTGGTAACCAAGGATCGCTTCTGGGGGTTTCGGGCCGTCCCGGGCGCTCGAGTGTCGGTGGGCCGTGACGGCGCGTCAAGGGCGCTCCGGCGTCGCGTCGCTACGCGATGTGCCTTCGGCCCACCCTTGACCCGCCGCCCCGGCCCACCGCTGACGCTTGTAGGGGGACGGCCCAAAGAAAAACGCCCTGCACGGGGGCTCGGGGAGTGGCGCGGGTGGGTTCGGTGGCTGTCGGGTGAGTGGGTGGGGCGCATGAGGTCTATGGGGTGGCCCGGCCCCAGCCTCGGCGGCTGCGGCGACGGCCGTTGGTGCACGATCCCCATTCCCACGCACACGAGCACCCACGAGGGCGGCCGGTTGCTCTGCCGGGCCGACGTGCGGACTCATGACTGCGCGGGTAGGACGCGACAGTTGAATGGGGCGACTCGGGTGGGTGTGGCGTCCGCCCCGTCCCGTGGTCAGTTGGGCCGCAAGCAGGTTGCTGGTGTGGGTGGGTGGAGGGGCGTCCAGGAGTCGGCGGTGCTGCCGACGGCTTGGCCGTACGAACGACCGGGCTCGCAGGCCAGCTCGCGTGGCGCTCAGCCCCATTTCGAGTGCACTGGGCAGGATGTTGAACGACTCTGAAGATG
>NZ_JAGGPA010000080.1 GCF_018614035.1 Streptomyces sp. ISL-96 | reverse complement strand
CGCGCCTTCAACTACCAATGCTTGTCGCCGCTGCCGTATGCCCCTGTCCGCCCCTGCTGGTCCCCGAGGTCGCCTCCGGTGCCGCGCCGGAACTCGACGCCGTACGGACGGCCTGCGCGGACGCCCTGGGGGTGCTGGCCGCGTCCCGCCCCGACCTGCTCGTCGTGGTCGGCCCCGCAGGACAGGACGGCACCGAAACGCACCCCCAGGGGGCCACCGGAAGCTTCAAGGGCTTCGGCGTGGATTTCGGAGTGTTCCTCGGAACGACGCAAACGCCGAACGAGAGCTTCCCGGGAAGCGCCGCAGAGCGTGAGCTTCCGCCGTCGCTCGCGGTGGGCGCCTGGCTGCTCTCCCGTACGCAGTGGGCGGACGCCCCGGTAGAGGGGCTCGGACTCGGGGAACGGGTGGCCGGCGCGCTGTGCGTACAGGAGGGCCGGAAACTCGCCGCACGGGCGGAGCGGGTCGCCCTTCTCGTGCTCGGCGACGGCAGCGCCTGCCGGACGCTCAAGGCACCCGGTTATCTGGACGAACGGGCCGAGGGTTTCGACGTGGCGGCGGCGCGTGCGCTGGGCGCGGCCGACACAGCCGCCCTGACGGCCCTGGACGAGCACCTGGCGTACGAACTCAAGGCGGCGGGCCGGGCGCCCTGGCAAGTCCTGGCGGGCGCCGCGGAGGGCGCGGGTCTCGCCGGACAGCTGCTGTACGAGGACGCCCCCTACGGCGTCGGGTACTTCGTCGCCGTCTGGTCCTGAGGCTCACCGGAAAGCACGGGGACGGCCGTGGAGCGAGGTGCGCTCCACGGCCGTCCACCGTTGCCGCTTGTCAGAAGGCCAGGTGTCAGCCGGGCGGAGGAGGCGGCGGCGGGGGCGGCGGGGGCGATGGCCTCATGCCAGTGCCAGTGCCAGTGCCGGTGCCTCCGGTTCCGCCCGTCGTCCCGTCGTCCTTGTGCGCGATGCGGTCCAAGGCGTGCTTCGCCTTGCCCGTCCCCGACTCGATCTGACTGCTGTACTTGCCCTTGGTCTTGCTGTCGACCACCTTGGCGGCCTTGGTCAGACCCTGTTCGATCTTGCCCTCATGCTGCTGCGCGAGGTCCGAGACCTTGTCCTTCGCAGGAGCAAGCTTGGCCTTCAACGAATCCACGAAGCCCATGGAACACCCTCGCTCTTCAGGGGACTACTTACGGGCGCTCTCCCCGGCCTCATTGTCCGCCGCTTCGTCCGCGGACTGCTGCTTGGGGATCTCCACGTCCGCTGCGGCGTCCTCGGAAACCTCGGTGCCCTTTTCGGCTCCGCTCTCCCGAACGTCCGCCGCGGCCGCCTCCGCGGTGTCGGCCGTCAGAGTGGCGGCCTGTGCCTCCTCGGGTGACGCCTCAACGCCATCCGTAGACTTGCGGCGAAACCATGCAAAAACGCCCATATCTGCTCCATACCTTACTCGTGTGGGCGAAATCCCGCGCCCGACCGGAGCGTCTCATTGCGTCGCCCGGGGGCACCGGTCCGTAAACCGGCGGTCGGAACCTCGCAACAGGCAACGAACCCGGCCGCGTGCCGTCACGTAACTCGTTCGGGGAGGGGGCGTGGAGTTTGCGAGACTGTGCGAGTGAGAACTGCAGCTCCCGCACCGCGGGTCATCGCCGTTGTCGGCCCCACGGCAGCCGGAAAGTCCGATCTGGGCGTCGCCCTCGCCCAGCATTTCGGCGGGGAAGTCGTCAACGCCGACTCCATGCAGCTCTACCGGGGGATGGATATCGGCACCGCCAAACTGACGCCCGAGGAACGCGGCGGCATCCCGCACCACCTCCTCGACATCTGGGACGTGACCGAGGCGGCAAGCGTCGCCGAGTACCAGAGGCTCGCCCGCGCGGAGATCGACCGGCTGCTCGCCGACGGCCGTACGCCCGTCCTCGTCGGCGGCTCCGGACTGTACGTACGGGGCGCCATCGACGCCCTCGAATTCCCCGGCACCGACCCGGCGGTACGGGCCCGTCTGGAGGAGGAGCTGGAGCTGCGCGGCCCGGGCGTGCTCCACGCGCGGCTCGCCGCCGCCGACCCCGCCGCGGGGCGCGCGATCCTGCCGAGCAACGGCCGACGCATCGTCCGCGCGCTCGAAGTGATTGAAATCACCGGGAAGCCTTTCACGGCCAACCTTCCCGGCCCCGACTCGGTCTACGACACGGTCCAGATCGGCGTCGACGTAGCCCGCCCCGAGCTCGACGAGCGCATCGCCCTGCGCGTCGACCGCATGTGGGAGGCGGGCCTCGTGGAGGAGGTGCGCACCCTGGAAGCGCAGGGTCTGCGGGAGGGGCGTACGGCGGCCCGCGCTCTGGGCTACCAGCAGGTACTGGCCGCGCTGGCGGGGGAATGCACCGAGGAAGAAGCGCGCGCCGAGACCATACGCGCCACCAAGCGTTTCGCCCGCCGCCAGGACTCGTGGTTCCGCCGGGACCCGAGGGTCCACTGGCTCAGCGGCGCGGCACAGGACCGTGCGGAACTCCCGCATCGGGCGCTGGCGTTGGTCGAACGAGCGGTTACAGCCTGATCACGTGATGGCATCGGGACGCTCCGCCCGTCATCCGGGTGCCCGGGCCCGTGCCATCATCAAGCTTCGATCGACCAGTGAGTCCAAGTTGGGAGGGCGCGTGGCGATGGAAGCCGGCCCTCGTGACACAGCACAGGACGAACCGGACCGTTTGAGCCCCGATGGGCCCGACGACCAGGACGGGGCGCCCGGGACCGGGACGGGCCCCGAGGTCGAGGTCGAGCTGCGCCCGCAGCGGCGCCTGCGGATCTGGCAGCTCGCGCCGATCGTGGGACTCGCCGCCATGGGCTCCCTGATGTTCGCCTTCCCTCTGGCCTTCGAGTTCGGCGACGGCGGAGCGGTCGTCGCCATGCTGGGACTGCTGATCAGCTGCTGCGCCGCGGGCTGGGGCATGATGGCCGCCCGCCGCGTCGGGCACACCTGGCCGGGCCTGCCGTCCAGGGAGTCGGGCAAGCGCCCGGACTGGCGGCTGATCGCGCTGTACGTCGTCGTGGGCGGTGGCCTGGTCGCGCTCGCCGTCTGGCGCGTGGCCCGCCTCCGCTGACCGGCTGTCGTACCCGCCCCGTACGATTGACGCCGTGAGCACCTCGCCGATCGCCTTCCTCAAGGGCCACGGGACCGAGAACGACTTCGTGATCGTCCCGGACCCGGGCAACACCATCGACCTGCCCTCGTCCCTCGTCGCGAAACTGTGCGACCGCAGGGCCGGCATCGGCGGCGACGGCCTGCTCCATGTCGTACGGTCCGCCGAGCACCCTGAGGCCCGGCCGATGGCGGACGCGGCCGAGTGGTTCATGGACTACCGCAACGCCGACGGCTCGATCGCCGAGATGTGCGGCAACGGCGTCCGTGTCTTCGCCCGCTACCTCCAGCGCGCGGGCCTCGTCGGCGAGGGTGACCTGGCCGTCGCCACCCGTGGCGGCGTCAAGCGGGTGCACATCGCCAAGGCCGAGGCCGGCGGCGGCATCGGTGACATCGGTGACATCACTGTCTCCATGGGCCGTGCGGTCCTCCCGGAGGGCGACGTAACGGTCTCTGTGGGCACCCGCGAATGGCCTGCCCGCAATGTGAACATGGGCAATCCGCACGCCGTCGCCTTCGTCGACGACCTGGACCACGCCGGCGATCTGTTCACCGCCCCGTCCTTCGGCCCCGCCTCCGCCTACCCGCAGGGGGTCAACGTCGAGTTCGTCGTCGACCGCGGCCCGCGCCACGTCGCGATGCGCGTGCACGAGCGCGGCTCGGGCGAGACCCGCTCCTGCGGTACGGGCGCGTGCGCCGTGGCCGTAGCGACGGCCCGCAGGGACGGCGCCGATCCCGCCGCCACCGGAGAGCCCGCGACGTACACCGTGGACCTCCCCGGCGGGCGACTGGTGATCACCGAGCAGCCCGACGGGGCCGTCGAGATGACCGGGCCCGCCGTGATCGTCGCCGAGGGCACCATCGATCCGCAGTGGATCGCTCCGGCCGAGTAGCGCCGGCAGGAAACGGGCATCGCATAGAGCTTCGCTCGAATGGGTGATCCGTTTCACGGTGAGCGGGAGCGGGACTGCGGGGCGTGGTGGGCTCGGTAGCATCAAGCACCGGCCGGGGACGTGGGTCCACCCGTCCACCGCCGGTCGACGCTGCCGGAGGTGCCCCATGAGTGCAGAGGCCGCCAACCCAGGTGCGACCAGTCGCAGGCTTGGCCGCACCAGGCTCGATCTCCGCAGGATCGGCCGTGTCGCACTGCTCGGCCCCACCTCCCGCGACCGGCTGCCCGACGCCATCGGCCACGTCGCGGACGCCCACCGCGCCCACCATCCCGACGCGGACCTGACCATCCTGCACAGGGCGTACGTACTGGCCGAGTCGTCGCACCGCGGGCAGACGCGCAAGAGCGGCGAGCCGTACATCACGCATCCGCTGGCCGTCACGCTGATCCTCGCCGAACTCGGCGCCGAGACCACCACGTTGACCGCGGCGCTCCTGCACGACACCGTCGAGGACACCGATGTGACGCTCGACCAGGTGCGCTCGGAGTTCGGCGAGGAGGTGTGCTTCCTCGTCGACGGTGTGACGAAACTGGAGAAGGTCGACTACGGCGCCGCGGCCGAACCCGAGACCTTCCGCAAGATGCTCGTCGCCACCGGCAACGACGTGCGGGTCATGTCGATCAAACTCGCCGACCGGCTGCACAACATGCGCACCCTCACCGTGATGCGCCCCGAGAAGCAGGCCCGGATCGCCAGGGTCACCCGCGACGTCCTGATCCCGCTCGCCGAACGGCTCGGCGTACAGGCCCTCAAGACCGAGCTCGAGGACCTGGTGTTCGCGATCCTCCACCCCGAGGAGTACGAGCACACGCGCACCCTGATCGCGGCGGACGCGACCGCGGGCGACCCGCTGAACGTCATCGCGGAGGAGGTCAGGAAGGTGCTGCGGGAAGCCGGTCTGGCCGCCGAAGTCCTCGTCAGGCCACGGCACTTCGTCTCGGTACACCGGGTCAGGCTCAAACGCGGGGAACTGCGCGGCACGGACTTCGGACGGCTGCTGGTGCTCGTCGCGGAGGACGCCGACTGCTACGGCGTACTGGGTGAACTGCACACCTGCTTCACACCCGTGATCTCCGAGTTCAAGGACTTCATCGCGGCGCCCAAATTCAACCTGTACCAGTCACTGCACACCGCCGTCGCGAGTCCGGACGGCGAGGTGGCCGAAATCCTCATCCGTACGCACCGGATGCACAAGGTGGCGGAGGCGGGAGTCGTCGCCCTCGGCAACCCGTACACGCCGACCGACGGGACGGAATCCGCCGTCGAGGGGGAGCGCGCCGACCCCACGAGGCCGGGCTGGCTCTCCCGGCTGCTGGAGTGGCAGGAGGCCACGCCCGACCCGGACACCTTCTGGACGTCGCTGCGCGCGGATCTCGCCGAGGACCGTGAGATCACCGTGTTCCGCTCGGACGGCGCCGTGCTGGGGCTGCCGGCCGGTGCGAGTTGCGTGGACGCGGCGTACGCGCAGTACGGCGAGGCGGCGCACCGTTGCATCGGCGCGCGGGTCAACGGCCGGCTGGCGACGCTCAGCACGGTGCTCAGCGACGGCGACACGGTGCAGCTGCTCCTCGCCCACGACATCGGCTCGGGGCCCTCGCCCGAGTGGCTCGACCACGCCCGTACACCCGCCGCACGGATCGCCATCGGCGGCTGGCTCTCCGCCCATCCGCAGGACGAGGCAGCCGCCCCCGGAGGAGCCGGCCGGCCGCCGGAGCCCAGGCCAGGGGGAGGGGCGGCCGCTCCGGCACCCGGCGTCGACACGCTGGTGCGCCGGGTCGCCGAGAACGCCGTCGTGGACCTGCCGGACGCGACCGTACGATTCGCGGGCTGCTGTACGCCCGTACCGCCCGACGCCGTCACGGGCTTCGCGGTGCGCGGCGGCGTCGTCACCGTGCACCGCGAGGAGTGCCCGGCGGTGGGCCGGATGCAGGCGCGCGGGCGGGAGCCCGTGGGCGTGCGCTGGCTGGCCACGGGCGACTGCCGGGTCACCCTCGTCGCCGAGTCCTTCGGCCGCCCGCGACTCCTCGCCGACCTCACCGAAGCCATCGCCACCGCGGGCGCGGCGGTCGTCTCGGCCACCGTGGAACCGCCGAGCGAGCAGCGCGTGCGGCACACGTACACGCTCCAGCTCCCCGATGCCGCGCTGCTTCCCACGCTGATGCGCGCGATGCGCGAGGTGCCCGGTGTGTACGACGTGGGCCGCGCCCAGCATCCCGCCGGGGCCTGAGCGAGCCGGCGCCCGGCCGGCCCACCGCCTGACCGAACCGCCGCCCGGCCGGCCCACCGCCCGGCCGAACCACCGCTCGACCGAACACAGCGCTCTTTCGAGTGGGAGCGTCGCGTGCCGTCACGGCGGCCGCGGCGGGCGCTGATAGCGGTAGATCATGCTGCTCACCTCCCGGCGCCTGCGTGCCGCCCTGCTGGCCGCCGCATCGGCCACCCTCGTCGCCGCGACCGTGCCCACCCCCGCACCACCCGTGGCGCTCGGCATCGGCGATCCGCTCTTCCCGCACCTGGGGAACCCCGGATACGACGTTCGCGCGTACGACATCTCCTTCACGTACGGCGGAAGCAACAGCAAGCCCCTGGACGCCGTCACGAAGATCGACGCCGTGGCCACGGAGCAGCTCGACCGGGTCAACCTCGACTTCTCGCACGGCACCGTCGCGTCGGTCGAGGTGAACGGCGAGCGGGCGGCGTTCGCGACGGCGGGGGAGGACCTGATCGTCACGCCCGCCGAGCCGGTGTACGACGGATGGCCGCTGCGGATCACCGTCCGGCACACGAGCCATCCCAGCCCCAAGGAGGGTGCGGACGGCGGCTGGGTGCGTACGCGCGACGGTCTCGCCATGGCGAACCAGGCCGACGCGGCGCACCGGGTCTTCCCGTGCAACGACCATCCCGCGGACAAGGCGTTCTTCACGTTCCGTGTCACCGCTCCGAAGGGCATGACGGCAGTCACCAACGGGCTGCCGGTGGGAAGGGCCGAAAGGGCGGCGGGCGGTGCCACCTGGACGTACCGGACGAGCCATCCCATGGCGACCGAACTCGCACAGGTGTCGGTCGGCCGGTCGACCGTGGTGCACAGGAGCGGGCCGAAGGGGCTGCCCGTACGCGATGTCGTGCCCACCGCGGACCGCGCGCGGCTCGAACCGTGGCTCAAGAAGACACCCGCGCAGCTCGAATGGATGGAGCGGCAGGTCGGCCGCTACCCCCTCGAGACGTACGGCCTGCTCGTCGCCGACGCGGACACCGGATTCGAGCTGGAGACACAGACGCTGTCGCTCTTCGAACGGTCGCTGTTCACCCGTACCGACCTGCCCGCCTGGTACGTCGAATCGATCATGGTGCACGAACTGGCGCACCAGTGGTTCGGCGACAGCGTCTCGCCGCGCTCCTGGTCCGACCTGTGGCTCAACGAAGGGCACGCCACCTGGTACGAGGCGCGGTACGCCGAGGACCACGCGAAGCGGCCGCTGGAGGACAGGATGCGCCGTGCGTACGCGCAGTCGGACACCTGGCGGACGCAGGGCGGTCCGCCCGCCGCTCCCCGGAGCCCCGCCCCGGGGAAGAAGATCAGCCTCTTCAGGCCGGTCGTCTACGACGGCAGCGCACTGGTGCTGTACGCGCTGCGCCAGGAGATCGGGAAGGACGCGTTCGAGCGGCTGGAACGGCGGTGGGTCAGCGACCACCGGGACTCCACGGCGACGACCGGCGACTTCACGCGCCTCGCGTCGGAGATCGCGGGCCGGGACCTGTCCGGCTTCTTCAAGGAGTGGCTGTACGGGAAGAAGACGCCGGCCATGCCGGGGCACCCGGACTGGCGGAGCGAGGCGGCCGGTAAGGCAGCCGGGAAGCGGGCATAAACCGGAGTGACGGCCCGGGGCGCACCGTGCCACTATCAACGGGTCGTCGTCGGCGCTGCCGGGACGGGGGACCTCCGGACACTTCGGGAATCTTCCGGCCACGTCACGCGTTGTGACTGACGTAACCGACTTTTCTATCGACGTAAGGATCCAATGACCTCCTCTTCTTCCGCTTCCAAGGACGCACAGAGCTTCACGGAGAACGTGACCGAGAGCCCTCGGGCCGATGCCCTGATGGAAGAGGACGTCGCCTGGAGCTACGAAGTCGACGAGGAGCGGGACGGCGACCAGTTCGAGCGCTCCGACCGTGCGGCGCTGCGACGCGTGGCCGGCCTCTCCACCGAGCTCGAAGACGTCACCGAAGTCGAGTACCGGCAGCTGCGCCTGGAGCGCGTGGTGCTGGTCGGTGTCTGGACCTCGGGAACCGTGCTGGACGCCGAGAACTCGCTGGCCGAGCTGGCGGCCCTCGCGGAGACCGCGGGCGCCCTCGTGCTGGACGGCGTCATCCAGCGCCGTGACAAGCCGGACCCGGCCACGTACATCGGCTCGGGCAAGGCGATCGAGCTGCGCGACATCGTTCTCGAGACCGGGGCCGACACCGTCGTCTGCGACGGTGAGCTCAGCCCCGGCCAGCTCATCCACCTCGAAGACGTCGTCAAGGTCAAGGTGGTCGACCGCACCGCCCTGATCCTGGACATCTTCGCCCAGCACGCCAAGTCCCGCGAGGGCAAGGCCCAGGTCGCGCTCGCGCAGATGCAGTACATGCTGCCGCGACTGCGCGGCTGGGGTCAGTCGCTGTCCCGGCAGATGGGCGGCGCCGGTTCCGGTGGTGGCGGCGGTATGGCCACCCGTGGTCCCGGTGAGACCAAGATCGAGACCGACCGGCGACGGATCCGCGAGAAGATGGCGAAGATGCGCCGGGAGATCGCGGAGATGAAGACCGGCCGCGACATCAAGCGCCAGGAGCGCAAGCGCAACCAGGTGCCGTCGGTCGCGATCGCCGGATACACCAACGCCGGTAAGTCCTCGCTGCTCAACCGCCTCACGGGCGCGGGCGTGCTGGTGGAGAACGCGCTGTTCGCCACCCTCGACCCGACCGTGCGCCGCGCGGAGACGCCGAGCGGGCGGGTCTACACGCTCGCCGACACCGTCGGATTCGTCCGGCACCTGCCGCACCACCTCGTCGAGGCGTTCCGCTCCACGATGGAGGAGGTCGGCGAATCCGACCTGATCCTGCACGTGGTGGACGGTTCGCACCCGGCGCCGGAGGAGCAGCTGGCGGCCGTACGTGAAGTGATCCGCGACGTCGGCGCGCTGAACGTGCGCGAGATCGTGGTGATCAACAAGGCGGACGCGGCAGACCCGGTCGTCCTGCAGCGGCTGCTGCGGATCGAGCGCCACGCGATCGCGGTATCGGCCCGTACGGGCGCGGGCATGGCGGAGCTGCTGGCGCTCATCGACTCGGAGCTGCCCCGCCCCGAGGTCGAGATCGAGGCTCTCGTGCCGTACACGCACGGCGGGCTGGTCTCGCGGGCGCACGCCGAGGGCGAGGTCATCTCCGAGGAGCACACCGGGGAAGGCACGCTGATCAAGGTGCGGGTGCACGAGGAACTGGCGGCGGACCTGGCGCCGTACGTCCCGGCCACTCGCTAATACGGCAAAGCGATACCGAAGGCCCGCCCCCTCACGACGGGGGGGGCGGGCCTTCGGGCTGTGCGGCGTTGTGCGTGCTGGCGGTGGCTACTTGCTGCCGTACTTCTCGCTCATCGTCGTGAACACCCGCTCAGCACTCTCGTCCAGGCGAGGGCCCGCCAGCCAGCCCGAAGTCACTGGGCCGATCGAGGTGTTGGAGACGAGCGCCAACTTGCCGTCCGGCTGCGTGGCGAACCAGCCGCCGCCGGACGAACCGCCGGTCATGGTGCAGCCGATGCGGTGCATCGTGGGCGTACCGGGACTGATCGACAGGCGCGTCGGACGGTCCACGCACTTGTGCATGATCAGGCCGTTGTACGGGGGCGCGGCCGGGTAACCCCAGGCGCCCATCGCACTGATGCTGTTCTTGGTCCCGGAGGCGTCGAAGCTGATCGGCAGGGCCTTGCCCACCGTCTCCTCGAGCGACTTGCCGCCGTTCTCGGGCTTCACGTGCATGACGGCGTAGTCGTACGGAGCGCCCGCGCCGCCGGTCGGCCCGCCGTCCCGGATCCACTCGCCCGAGGTCGAGACCCAGTCGGCCCAGTAGACGCCGTACGGGGAGATCTCCCGCTGCTGGGCGTTCTCCAGCGCGGCCGCCGACTTGCCCAGGTCGTTGTAGGCGGGAACGAACGCGATGTTGCGGCACCAGCCGCCGGCCTGACCCGCGTGCACACAATGGCCGGCGGTCCACACCAGGTTGGACCTGCCGGGGTTCCGGGGGTCCTTGACGACGGTCGCCGAGCAGACCATCGAGCCTTCGGGCGAGTCGAAGAAGACCTTGCCGACGGGGGCCGCGTGATGGTGGTACGGGGTCTTCTCCCGCTCGGCCTCGACGGGGCGCGGCTCGGGGTCGGAGACGCCCTGACCGCCGGATGTGCCGGCAGTGGCCATCGTCTTGGCCGGGGCCTTCGCCGTCTTCATCCGTTCGGGTTTCCACAGGCCCTCGATGACCGGGTTGACGTAGTCCTCGGCCTCGCGCAGCCAGTCCTTCTTGTCCCAGTCCTTCCAGCCGCCGTCCTTCCACTTGCCGACGTCGACTCCGTGCTCCTTGAGCTTGTCGGCGAGGTCGGCGGGAAGGGCGGCCTCCGCGCCTGCGGCGGGTGCGGAACCGCTGGGCCTGTCGGCCGCCTTGCCGACGGCTTCTTCCTCGCCGGGGCCGCACGCGGTGGCCGTCAGCGCGAGAACCGCCGCCATCGCGGCGGCGACAGGCAACGGGCGTATGGAGCGCATGGAAAAGGTTCCCCCTGTAGTTCAGGCCAAGGGCCCCCGGCGCACCCGCCGAGGGCCCCTGACCAGCATTCACGTAACGGCTGGACCTACTGGTTCTGCTACTGGCCGGCGAACTTTCCGCTCACCGTGTCGTAGATGCCCTTGGCTTCCGTGCCCAGGCGCGGACCGGCCAGCCAACCGGCCGTCACCGGGCCGATCGAGGTGTTGGAGACCAGCGCGGGCTTGCCGTCCTGGCCGAGGGCCGTCCAGCCACCGCCGGAGGAACCACCCGTCATGGTGCAGCCGATGCGGTACATCGTCGGGTCACCGGCCTTGATGGACAGGCGTCCCGGCTTGTCGGCGCACTGGTACTGCTTCTGGCCGTCGAAGGGCGGGGCGGCCGGGTAACCGGTCGCCGTCATACTCGGGATCTGGGGTGCGGCCGGTGCGTTGAACTCCACCGGAAGGGCCGAACCGACCGTCTCCTCAAGAGACTTGCCGTCGCCCTTGCCCTTCTCCGGGGTGACGTGCAGCACCGCGTAGTCGTACGGGGCGCCATCGCCGCCGGTCGGCCCGCCCTGGGCGATCCACTGCTCGGAGGTCTGCGCCCAGTCGCCCCACCACACGCCGTGCGGCATGATTTCCTTCTCGTTCTTCGGCGCGGCGTCGAGCTCCTTGGCCGACTTGCCGGTGTCGTTGTACGACGGGACGAAGGCGATGTTGCGGTACCAGCCGCCCTTCTTGCCGGCGTGCACGCAGTGGCCGGCCGTCCACACCATGTTGGACTTGCCGGGGTGCGCCGGGTCCTTGACGACGGTCGCGGAGCAGACCATCGAACCCTGGGGCCCGTCGAAGAAGAGCTTCCCGGCCTCGGGAGTGTTCGTCGTGTACGGGGTCTTCACGGGCTGTGCCTGGACCGGAGCGGGCGTCGGGTCGGTGACACCCTCGTCACCGGAAATGTCGTTGTCCACCGGCTTGTCGGGCTGCTCCGCCTCCCGCATCCGCTCCGGGTCCCAGAGGTCCTCGATGATGGGGTTGATGTAGTCCTCGGCCTCGCGGAGCCAGTCGTCCCTGCTCCAGTCCTTCCACGCGCCGCCCTTCCACTTGTCCAGATCGACACCGTGCTCCTTGAGCCGGTCCTTCAGGTGGTCGGGGATGACGATCTTGCCGTCGGCGGCCTGGCTGGTGGTGGCGCTGGGCTCGCCGCTCGCGTTGTCCTCCTCGCCGCTCGGACCGCAGCCTGTCGCGGTCAGGGCGAGGACGGCGGCAAGGCCGGCAGCGGCGAATACAGGGGAGGTTCGGCGACGCGCACTCCTCCCGCCACGTGTTGCGATGGTCGGGCGACTGGGTCGCATGCTTGATCCCCCTGGGACTTCGAAATCTTCATCAGCGAACTCTGCGAACTCTGCGAGCGATGCACACATCGCGCACCCCGACGGCGGAGCTCCGGGCCGGAGTGCGGTCCCCACTATGCCGGTGCCGATGGGGACGGCGCGCGGCAGGGGCGCGGTTCCCCCGACGTAAGGATCTTCTTATTGCCCGTGATCCCCCGGCGCCACCGTCGTTGGTACGTACGGGGGACGCAGGGTCGGCGTTCAGCCCTAATGGGCACGCACTTGGAGACAACTGCGCACGACGCAAGCTTCACCGCGGGAGGACCAAGAGACGTGGCCGTGACCGAACCTGCCGCTGCGGTGCTGACCACCGCGCGCGAAGGGATCCTGCGGCGCCAGTCGCTGCGCGAGTCTTCCGCCCGTACGTACGCGCGGTCGCTGCCCATCGTTCCCGTACGCGCGCGGGGGCTCACGATCGAGGGAGCGGACGGGCGCCGCTACCTCGACTGCCTCTCCGGGGCGGGGACCCTGGCTCTCGGGCACAACCACCCCGTAGTCCTGGAGGCCATCAAGAAGGTCCTCGACTCCGGCGCCCCGCTCCATGTGCTGGACCTCGCGACCCCCGTGAAGGACGCGTTCATCACCGAGCTTTTCGCGACGCTGCCACGCGGACTGGCCGACAACGCGCGGGTGCAGTTCTGCGGCCCGGCGGGCACGGACGCGGTCGAGGCCGCGCTCAAGCTCGTACGCACGGCCACCGGCCGCAGCGGACTGCTGTCCTTCACCGGGGCGTACCACGGCATGACGGCGGGCGCCCTCGACGCGTCGGGCGGTGCGCAGGACGTACGGGTGACGCGTCTGCCCTATCCGTACGACTACCGCTGCCCCTTCGGGGTGGGCGGCGAACGCGGCGCCGAACTCTCCGCCCGCTGGACCGAGAACCTCCTCGACGACCCCAAGAGCGGGGTCGCGGCCCCGGCCGGGATGATCCTCGAACCCGTGCAGGGGGAGGGCGGCGTGATCCCAGCGCCGGACGAGTGGATGCGGCGGATGCGCCGGATCACGGCGGACCGCTCCATCCCGCTCATCGCGGACGAGGTGCAGACCGGAGTCGGCAGGACCGGCACCTTCTGGGCGGTCGAGCACAGTGGCGTCGTGCCCGATGTGATGGTCCTGTCCAAGGCCATCGGCGGCAGCCTCCCGCTGGCCGTCGTGGTCTACCGGGCGGACCTCGACGCCTGGGAGCCGGGTGCCCACGCCGGTACGTTCCGCGGCAACCAGCTCGCCATGGCGGCGGGCGCGGCCACGTTGGCGTACGTACGCGAGAACCGGCTCGCCGAGCGCGCCGGCGTGCTCGGCGCACGCATGATGGGCCAGTTGCAGGGGCTGGCGGCCGACCACCCCTGCATCGGGAACGTACGCGGCCGGGGACTGATGATCGGCGTCGAGCTCGTCGACCCGGACACCGATCCGGACACGGACGGCCGTACGTCCACGGGCGCTCCCCCGGCCGCGCGCGCTCTGGCCGCCGCCGTCCAGCAGGAGTGTCTGGAGCGCGGACTCATCGTCGAGCTCGGCGGGCGTCACTCCGCCGTCGTACGCCTGCTGCCTCCTCTCACCCTCACCGATGAACAGGCCTCGGCGGTCCTCGACCGACTGGCCGACGCTCTGTCGGCCGCCGAGCGCTCTTCGTACCACCGGCCACAGACCGGGCTGTCGAACTGACCCCGGACCTCGTCCCAAGGAAGACCCCCCGTGAACCTCACTCCCGCACCCGATGCGTCCGAGGCCGAAGACCGTCCCACCGTCCACGACCGACGACAGGGCGGTACGCACGGCCGCCTCGCGGTCGACGAGGCCAAGGTGCCCCGGCAGAAGGGCAGCGCCCACGGGGAGCCGCGCACGCCGGGGCCAGGCGCACGCCCGCAGGCCGCCGGCACGGCCGCGGACCTCCTCGACCACCCCGATCCGCACACGGCGGCGGAGGCGGCAGCCGTCGAGAACCTGCTGCGCTGCTGGGTCCGGGAGAACGACCTCACCCGGCCCCCGGGCCCCACCCTGCGCATCCCGCTCGACGCCAGCGGCACCGCGCTGCTCGTCCCCGTCCGCTACTGGTCGGCCACCGGATGGCACCGCTTCGGTATGCCGGCGCTGGAAGGCGGACCGCAGGGCGCCCCTTCCGCCGACGCCGTCACGGTCGCCGCCCTCCTTGGCCGCGAGGCAGGGCAGCGCGAAGGCGCGGACCTGGTCGGCCGGGTCGCCGACTCGGTGCGGCGCACCGCCGCGTTCATCGCCGAGCGGCGCCGGCACCCCGGCCCCGCCGCAGAGGCGGACCTGTTCCTCAACGCCGAGCAGTCCCTTCTCCTCGGGCACCCGCTGCACCCCACGCCCAAGAGCCGAGAGGGCCTCTCCGAGGCCGAAGCGCTCCTGTACTCACCCGAGCTGCACGGCTCCTTTCCGCTGCACTGGATGGCTGTCGACCGGTCCGTACTGGCCGGGGACTCGGCCTGGACCGAACGCGGCCGCGCTGTCTCCGTCGAGCAGCTCGTCGTCCGGCTGGCCGGCGGCCTTCCGCTGCCCGACCACACGGTGCCCCTGCCCCTCCACCCCTGGCAGGCCCGCGAGCTCACGCACCGGCCCGCCGTCGCGGCGCTCCTGGAGCAGGGCCTCCTCCACGACCTCGGCCCGCACGGCGCCCCGTGGCACCCCACCTCCTCCGTCCGTACCGTGCACCGCCCCGGTGCACCCGCCATGCTCAAGCTCTCGCTCGGCGTACGCATCACCAACTCCCGTCGTGAAAACCTCCGCAAGGAACTCCACCGCGGCGTCGAAGTCCACCGGCTGCTGCGCGGCGGGCTGGCCGAGGAATGGCAGTCCGCCCACCCCGGCTTCGACATCGTCCGCGACCCGGCGTGGCTCGCCGTGGACACGACCGACGGCGAACCGATCCCCGGCCTCGACGCCCTGCTGCGCCACAACCCGTTCGGCCCCGGTGACGACGCCGTCTGCATCGCGGGCCTCACCGCCCCGCGCCCCTGGCCGGGCCGCACCGGCATGCACTCCCGCCTCGCCGAAGTCGTCGCCCGGCTCGCCGCGCGGACCGGCCGGCCCACCGGAGCCGTCGCCGCCGAGTGGTTCCTGCGCTACCTCGACCACGTCGTACGCCCCGTGCTCTGGCTGGACGGCACGGCAGGGGTCGCGCTGGAGGCCCATCAGCAGAACACCCTGGTCCTCCTCGACCCCGACGGCTGGCCCGTCGGCGGCCGCTACCGCGACAACCAGGGCTACTACTTCCGCGAATCCCACCGCGCCGGACTCGAACGCCGCCTTCCCGGCATCGGCGCCACCAGCGACACCTTCGTCCCCGACGACGTCACCGACGAACGCTTCGCCTACTACCTCGGCATCAACAACGTCTTCGGCCTGATCGGAGCGTTCGGTGCCCAGCGGCTGGCCGACGAGCGCGTCCTGATCGCCGCCTTCCGCCGGTTCCTCGCGAAGAACAGCGCCCTCGGCTCCTCGCTCCCCCCTCAACTCCTGGAGAGCCCCAGCCTCCGCTGCAAGGCCAACCTGCTCACCCGGCTGCACGGCCTCGACGAACTCGAAGGCCCGGTCGACACCCAGTCCGTCTACGTCACCATCGCCAACCCCCTTCGTACCTGAAGGAACATGTCCCAACCGAACTGCTGAGAGGAGCGTCGCCGTGCCTCCCCCCGATGCGAGCACCGACGCAGGAACCAACTCCGCTCCCCGCGCCGGATCCAGCACCGAGGACACCCTCGACCTGCGGCTCACCGAAGAGCTCATCGCGCTCTTCGGCGACGACGGCCCGGTGACCGGCCCCCGGGCCGCCGGCGACGACCTCCTCGACACCCCCGCCGACTGGGGTCCCGTGACTACCTCCGGCGGCGTCTTCCAGCTCGTTCCCGTGCGCATCGAGCGGGACCTGCCGCTCATCAGCAGGTGGATGAACGATCCGGCTGTCGCCGCCTTCTGGGAACTGGCGGGTCCGCAAGAGGTCGCCGCCGCCCACCTGCGCACCCAGCTCGACGGTGACGGCCGCAGCGCACCCTGCCTCGGCGTACTGGCCGGCGTACCCATGAGCTACTGGGAGGTCTACCGCGCCGACCTCGACCCACTGGCCCGCCAC
This sequence comes from Streptomyces sp. ISL-96, assembly GCF_018614035.1. GTDB lineage: Bacteria > Actinomycetota > Actinomycetes > Streptomycetales > Streptomycetaceae > Streptomyces. The sequence goes on along the minus strand of NZ_JAGGPA010000080.1, from coordinate 49,723 downwards.
TACCCGGCCCGCCCGCACGACACCGGCATCCACCTCCTTGTCGGCGGCGTCGCCGACCGCGGCCGCGGTCTCGGCACCACCCTCCTGCGAGCTGTCGCCGACCTCGTACTCGACAGGCGCCCCCTCTGCGCACGCGTCGTCGCCGAACCGGACCTGCGCAACACCCCCTCCGTCTCCGCCTTCCTCCGGGCCGGTTTCCGCTTCTCAGCAGAACTCGACCTCCCCGACAAGCGAGCCGCGCTCATGGTCCGCGACCGCGCCCTGCGAAACCTGCTGTGAACAACCCGCTACTTCTCATACACCGCTCGCCCCGAATAGGTTCCACCCCGAGGAGTCCCCGTGCAGAAGCCCGCCGTCGCCCATGACTTCGAGGATCCGCTGCCGCTGCTCGCTCCGCCCGAGCTGAAACCGGGCTCCTGGGACGTGGCAGCCCGACGCCTCCTCGCCAAGATGCTCGGCGAGTTCGCGTACGAGGAGATCATCGAGCCCGTCCCGCCGCCCGTCGGCGACCGTCACACCCTCCCGCTCGACGACGGCGGCACACTCTCCTTCCGGGCGGTTCGCGGCGCCTACGGCAGCTGGCGCGTGAACCCGGAAACGATCCAACTGCACGAGCGCCACGCCGACGCGGACGCCGACGTGGACGCCGACCCCAACGCCACCGCCGAAGGCCGCCCCTTCGGCGACCCCCTCCGCTTCCTGGTCCTCGCCCGCCGCCTCCTTGCCCTCGACGGCGCCACCCTCGGCCACCTCATCCGCGAGCTGAGCGCCACCCTCGCCGCCGACGCCCGCCTCGACCACACCGCCGTGTCCGCCGCGCACCTCGCCGACCTCGGGTACGCGGAGCTCGAAGGGCACCAGACCGGCCACCCCTGGCTCGTCCTCAACAAGGGCCGCCTCGGCTTCTCCGCCACCGACACCGCCCGCTGGGCCCCCGAAGCCCGTACACCGTCCACGCTTCCCTGGATCGCCGTCAGCACCGAGCTCGCGGGCTACCGCGGAGTCCCCTTACTGGCCACGCCCGAGCGCCTCTACGCACGCGAACTCGACGTCCCCACCCGCGAGTCGTTCGCAGCCGCACTCCTCGCCCGCGGCCTGGACCCCGAGCGGTACCTCTACCTGCCCGTGCACCCCTGGCAGTGGGAAGAAGTGGTCCTGCCGCTCTTCGCCCCCGCCGTCGCCCAGGGCGCCATCGTGCCGCTCCCCACCGACGGCGACGTACGGCTGCCGCAGCAGTCCATCCGTACGTTCCTCAATACGAGCCGTCCCGACCGGCACACGGTGAAGCTGCCGCTCGCCGTCCTCAACACGCTCGTCTGGCGAGGACTGCCCACCGAGCGCACCCTGGCGGCGCCCGCCGTCACCGCCTGGGTGCACGGACTGCGCGACGCCGACCCCTTCCTGCGTGACGAGTGCGGGGTGATCCTCCTCGGCGAGGTCGCGTCCGTCGCCGTCGAGCACCCCCTGTACGACGGCCTCCCTGAGGTCCCGTACCAGTACAGAGAGCTCCTGGGGGCGATCTGGCGCGAGCCGCTCACGGGCAGGCTGGCCCCCGGAGAGCGCGCCCGCACGCTGGCATCCCTGCTGCACACAGACCCCGCGGGACGGGCCTTCACCGCGGAACTCGTCGCCCGCTCCGGCCTCGCACCCGCCGTATGGCTCCAGCGGCTCTTCACCGCGCTGCTGCCCCCGCTGCTGCACTTCCTGTACCGCTACGGCACTGTCTTCTCCCCGCACGGTGAGAACGCCATCGTTGTCTTCGACGACCACGACATCCCGGTGCGTCTGGCGATCAAGGACTTCGTCGACGACGTGAACGTGAGCGCGCAGAGCCTGCCCGAGCACGACTCCATGCCCGACGACGTGCGCGAGGTCCTGCTGACCGAGCCTCCCGCCTTCCTCACGCAGTTCATCCATTCCGGCCTGTTCGTCGGTGTGTTCCGCTATCTGGCCCCCCTGTGCGAAGATCAACTGGGCGTTCCCGAGAATGAGTTCTGGTCACTCGTACGGGCTGAAATCCTGCGGCACCAGGCCCGCTTCCCGGAGCTCAAGGACCGGTACGAGATCTTCGACCTGCTCACCCCGCGGATCGAGCGCCTGTGCCTGAACCGCAATCGTCTGCACCTCGACGGCTATCGCGACCGCCCCAGCCGCCCGCACGCCGCGGTGCACGGCACCGTCCCCAACCCTCTCCACCTGTCCTGATGCGCATCCCAGGTGTGACCCGGGTTGTCAGTGGTGCCCCGTAGGCTGGACGGGCTATGACGAAGCCCTCACTCCCCGAGCTCCTCCATGCCGCCGTCACCGCCGTCGGCGGCACGGAGCGGCCCGGCCAGGTCGCCATGACCGAGGCCGTGGCCGGAGCCATCGACGACAATGCCCACCTGCTCGTCCAGGCCGGCACCGGCACCGGAAAGTCACTCGGCTATCTGGTGCCGGCCCTGGCACACGGCGAGCGTGTCGTCGTGGCGACGGCGACCCTGGCCCTGCAGCGCCAGCTCGTGGAGCGTGATCTTCCGCGTACGGTCGAGGCGCTGCATCCGCTGCTGCGCCGGCGCCCCGAGTTCGCCATGCTCAAGGGGCGGTCGAACTATCTCTGCCTGCACCGGCTCCACGAGGGCGTACCGCAGGAAGAGGAAGACGGACTCTTCGACCAGTTCGAAGCCGCCGCTCCGACCAGCAAGCTCGGCAAGGATCTGCTGCGCATGCGCGACTGGGCGGACGAGACCGAGACGGGCGACCGCGACGACCTCACTCCCGGTGTCTCCGACCGCGCCTGGGGCCAGCTCTCCGTCTCCTCCCGCGAGTGCCTGGGCGCGTCGAAATGCGCGTACGGAGCGGAATGCTTCGCCGAGGCGGCCCGCGAGCGGGCCAAGCTCGCCGATGTCGTCGTGACCAACCACGCCCTCCTCGCCATCGACGCCATCGAGGGCGCTCCCGTGCTCCCGCAACACGAGGTCCTGATCGTCGACGAGGCCCATGAGCTGGTCTCACGGGTGACCGGCGTCGCGACCGGCGAGCTCAGCCCCGGGCAGGTCAACCGGGCCGTGCGCCGCGCCGCCAAGCTGGTCAACGAGAAGGTCGCCGACGCGCTCCAGACAGCCGCGGAGTCCTTCGAGCGGCTGATGGAGCTCGCGCTTCCCGGGCGTCTCGAAGAGATCCCGGAGGACCTCGGGTACGCCATCATGGCGCTGCGTGACGCTGCCCGTAACGTCATCTCGGCCATCGGGTCGACTCGCGACAAGTCCGTCCAGGACGAGGACGCCGTCCGCAAGCAGGCGCTCGCGGCCGTGGAAAGCATCCACGGCGTCGCGGAGCGGATCGCCAACGGTTCCGAGTACGACGTCGTCTGGTGCGAGCGGCACGACCGCTACGGGGCCTCCCTGCGCGTCGCCCCGCTCTCCGTATCGGGGCTGCTGCGAGAAAAGCTCTTCAGCGACCGGTCCGTCGTCCTGACCTCCGCCACGCTCAAGCTCGGCGGGGACTTCAACGGCGTCGGCGCCTCACTCGGCCTGTCGCCCGAGGGCACCGAGGGGGACGACGTCCCGGTCTGGAAGGGCCTGGACGTCGGCTCGCCCTTCGACTATCCGAAGCAGGGCATTCTGTACGTCGCCCGGCAACTCGCCACGCCGGGCCGCCAGGGTTCGCGTGGCGACATGATGGACGAGCTCGCCGAGCTGGTCGAGGCCGCCGGAGGCCGCACGCTGGGCCTTTTCTCCTCCATGCGGGCGGCGAAAGAGGCGGCCGAGGAACTGCGCGGCAGGCTCGACATGCCGATCCTGCTCCAGGGCGAGGAAACACTCGGTGAGCTGATCAAGTCTTTCGCCGCTGACCCGAAGACGTGTCTGTTCGGCACGCTGTCGCTCTGGCAGGGCGTCGATGTGCCCGGGCCCAGCTGCCAGCTCGTCGTCATGGACCGGATTCCGTTCCCCCGGCCCGACGACCCGCTGATGAGCGCCCGGCAGAAGGCGGTCGAGGAGGCCGGTGGCAACGGCTTCATGGCTGTCGCCGCCACGCATGCGGCGCTGTTGATGGCCCAGGGTGCGGGACGGCTCGTACGGGCCACGGGGGACCGCGGTGTCGTCGCCGTGCTCGATCCGAGGCTGGCCAATGCCCGCTACGGCAGCTACCTGCGGGCGTCCCTGCCGGACTTCTGGTACACCACGGACCGTAATCAGGTACGCCGCTCCCTGGCCGCGATCAACGCCAAGGCGGAGGCCGACGGGCAGTAGGGCTGATCAGCGGCGAAAAGCAGCGAGCCCCTGGAACCGGCGCAGTGGGTTCCAGGGGCTCGGTCTTTGGCCGGCGGGCCGCCGGACCGGCGGGGGTCACACCCGCCGCAGCACCGCCACGACCTTGCCGAGGATCGTCGCCTCGTCGCCGGGGATCGGCTGGTAGGCGGCGTTGTGCGGGAGCAGCCACACGTGGCCGTCCTCGCGCTTGAACCGCTTCACCGTTGCCTCGCCGTCCAGCATCGCGGCCACGATGTCGCCGTTCTCGGCGACCGGCTGGCGGCGTACCGTCACCCAGTCGCCGTCACAGATCGCCGCCTCGATCATCGAGTCACCGACGACCTTGAGGACGAAGAGCTCGCCGTCGCCCACGAGCTGCCGGGGGAGCGGAAAGACGTCCTCGACCGACTCCTCGGCGAGGATGGGTCCGCCGGCCGCGATCCGGCCGACGAGCGGGACGTACGACGCGGCAGGCTTGCCGGCCGTGTCGGTGGGCTGGCTGCTCGGCTGGTCCGAGCCCCGCACCTCGTACGCCCGGGGGCGGTGCGGGTCACGGCGCAGGAAGCCCTTGCGTTCGAGGGCCATCAGCTGATGGGCCACGGAAGAGGTGCTGGAGAGGCCCACCGCCTGACCGATCTCGCGCATGGACGGCGGGTATCCTCGCCGTTGCACCGAGTCCCTGATGACCTCGATGACCCGTCGTTGCCGATCAGTGAGGCCGGAACTGTCCGCCCGGATTCCTGGAGGTCGGCCGGGCAGCGAGCGCGAGGGCTTGGGGCCCTCAGGATTTGTGGCTGCTTCATTCATGGCATGCACCGGCTCGAGTCGGCTCTGGGATCGGTCCTGGGCAGTGATAGTTGCACTGTCAGCGGTGGTGGTCACGTCGGCCCCTCTCGAGATTGTCTCTCTCCCTGGTTGGACAACGGTAGTTGCTTTCGAAAGGTTGCGCCAAACACACGTTCGAGTGAAAAAGCAGGGAATGCCTTTCTCGAACGCGCAGTGGGGTGTATGAGTGGCCGTTTTGAGCCGAATGGCAATTCGGGCCATTACGGTAACCTTCGCGGCTGGGCCGAGGGGTGGCGGGGGTGTCGTCAGCGTGTCGCCGCGCGGGGAGCGCCGCGACACGCGCGGAGGGCCAAAAGCACTCAGACCCAAGATCTAGTGGTCACATGGCCGCAGTCGCCTACATGTGGTCCCCCAGTGCGATCAGGAGCCCCACGATCCCCTATGCTTGGGGCTGCTTCGGAGGGCCCCCGGTGGGGCCGGTCGAGGCTATTCAGTCGTGCTGTGAGGGAGGGTTGGGATCCATGCACTGCCCCTTCTGCAGGCACCCCGACAGTCGCGTCGTCGACAGTCGCACCACCGACGACGGAACGTCGATCCGCAGGCGCCGTCAGTGCCCCGACTGCTCCCGCCGTTTCACCACGGTGGAGACCGCCTCACTGATGGTGATCAAGCGCAGCGGAGTCACCGAGCCCTTCAGCCGTACCAAGGTCATCTCCGGCGTGCGCAAGGCATGCCAGGGGCGACCGGTCACCGAGGATGCCCTCGCCAAGCTCGGCCAGCGGGTCGAAGAGGCGCTGCGCTCCACCGGAAGCGCCGAGCTGACCACCCACGACGTGGGGCTGGCCATACTCGGCCCGTTGCGGGAACTCGATCTTGTCGCGTACCTGCGCTTCGCATCCGTGTACCGGGCGTTCGATTCGCTCGAAGACTTTGAGGCCGCCATCGCGGAGCTCCGCGAAGAGCGGCCGCCCGCGAGTGACTGTGGCTGCGGACCCGGCGTGACCCCTGAGGTCCCCGCGCCCGCCGCCGCCGACTGACCGGCGGGAAAACCAGACCTGCTCCGGCCGCTGTTTGCGGCGTCCGGAACATCAGACACACAGCGTGCCCCGGGAAGAACAGGGCACGTCAGAGCGTTTTTGTACGTATATGGGAGGCGGCATGACAGAGACGGCGAGCGGCCCGGCACGGGGTTCCCGCACCAAGGGATCCAAGACCGGCAAGGGCCTGCGCATCGAGCGCATCCACACCACGCCCGGCGTGCATCCGTACGACGAGGTGGTCTGGGCGCGTCGTGACGTCGTCATGACCAACTGGCGCGACGGCTCGGTCAATTTCGAGCAGCGTGGCGTCGAGTTCCCCGACTTCTGGTCGGTGAACGCGGTCAACATCGTCACCAGCAAGTACTTCCGCGGGGCCGTCGGTACGCCTCAGCGCGAGACCGGTCTGCGGCAGCTGATCGACCGGATCGTGAAGACGTACCGGAAGGCCGGTGAGGACTACAACTACTTCGCCTCTCCCGCTGACGCCGAGATCTTCGAGCACGAGCTGGCGTACGCGCTCCTGCACCAGATCTTCAGCTTCAACTCGCCGGTCTGGTTCAACGTCGGAACGCCCCAGCCGCAGCAGGTCTCCGCCTGCTTCATCCTGGCCGTCGACGACTCCATGGAGTCGATCCTCGACTGGTACAAGGAAGAGGGCATGATCTTCAAGGGCGGCTCCGGCGCCGGCCTGAACCTCTCCCGTATCCGCTCCTCCAAGGAGCTCCTCTCCTCCGGCGGCAACGCGTCCGGTCCGGTCTCCTTCATGCGCGGCGCCGACGCCTCCGCAGGAACGATCAAGTCGGGCGGCGCCACGCGCCGCGCGGCCAAGATGGTCGTTCTCGACGTCGATCACCCCGACATCGAGGACTTCATCGAGACCAAGGTGAAGGAAGAGGAGAAGATCCGCGCGCTGCGTGACGCGGGCTTCGACATGGACCTGGGCGGCGACGACATCGCCTCCGTCCAGTACCAGAACGCCAACAACTCGGTCCGTGTGAACGACGAGTTCATGAAGGCGGTCGAGACCGGCGGCAAGTTCGGCCTCCGCGCCCGTATGACGGGTGAGGTCATCGAGGAGGTCGACGCCAAGTCGCTCTTCCGCAAGATGGCCGAGGCCGCCTGGGCCTGCGCCGACCCCGGCATTCAGTACGACGACACGATCAACAACTGGCACACCTGCCCCGAGTCCGGCCGGATCACCGCGTCGAACCCGTGCAGCGAGTACATGCACCTGGACAACACCTCGTGCAACCTGGCCTCGCTGAACCTGATGAAGTTCCTCAAGGACGACGGCAAGGGCAACCAGTCGTTCGAGTCCGAGCGCTTCGCCAAGGTCGTCGAGCTGGTCATCACCGCGATGGACATCTCCATCTGCTTCGCGGACTTCCCGACGCAGAAGATCGGTGAGAACACCCGCGCCTTCCGTCAGCTGGGCATCGGTTACGCCAACCTCGGCGCCCTGCTCATGGCGACCGGCCACGCGTACGACAGCGAGGGCGGCCGTTCGCTGGCCGGCGCCATCACCTCGCTGATGACGGGTACGTCGTACCGGCGCTCGGCCGAGCTGGCCGCGGTCGTCGGTCCGTACGACGGCTACGCCCGCAACGCCGAGCCGCACAAGCGCGTCATGAAGCAGCACTCCGACGCCAACGCCACCGCCCCGCGCGTGGACGACCTGGATTCGCCGATCTGGGCCGCTGCCACGGAGGCCTGGCAGGACGTGCTCCGCCTCGGCGAGAAGAACGGCTTCCGCAACGCGCAGGCCTCGGTCATCGCGCCCACCGGCACCATCGGTCTCGCGATGTCCTGCGACACCACCGGCCTTGAGCCCGACCTCGCGCTGGTCAAGTTCAAGAAGCTCGTCGGCGGCGGCTCGATGCAGATCGTCAACGGCACGGTGCCGCAGGCGCTGCGTCGCATGGGCTACCAGGAGGAGCAGATCGAGGCGATCGTCGCCCACATCGCCGACCACGGCAATGTGATCGACGCCCCCGGTCTGAAGCAGGAGCACTACGAGGTCTTCGACTGCGCGATGGGCGAGCGTTCCATCTCCGCGATGGGCCACGTCCGCATGATGGCGGCCATCCAGCCGTGGATCTCCGGTGCGCTGTCCAAGACGGTGAACCTGCCGGAGACGGCCACCGTCGAGGACGTCGAAGAGGTCTACTTCGAGGCGTGGAAGATGGGCGTCAAGGCGCTCGCGATCTACCGCGACAACTGCAAGGTCGGCCAGCCGCTCTCCGCCAAGAAGAAGGACGTCAAGGCTGAGGTCACGGCGAAGACCGAGGAGACGATCCGCGCCGCGGTCGAGAAGGTCGTCGAGTACCGCCCGGTGCGCAAGCGCCTTCCCAAGGGCCGCCCGGGGATCACCACCTCCTTCACGGTGGGTGGGGCCGAGGGTTACATGACCGCCAATTCCTACCCGGACGACGGTCTCGGTGAGGTCTTCCTGAAGATGTCCAAGCAGGGCTCGACCCTCGCGGGCATGATGGACGCCTTCTCGATCGCCGTCTCGGTCGGTCTGCAGTACGGCGTCCCGCTGGAGACGTACGTTTCGAAGTTCACGAACATGCGCTTCGAGCCGGCCGGCATGACGGACGACCCGGACGTGCGGATGGCGCAGTCGATCGTCGACTACATCTTCCGCCGCCTGGCGCTGGACTTCCTGCCCTTCGAGACCCGTTCGGCGCTGGGTATCCACTCCGCCGACGAGCGTCAGCGTCACCTGGAGACCGGTTCGTACGAGCCGTCGATGGAGGACAGCGACATCGACGACATCGACGTCGAGGGCCTGGCCCAGTCCGCCCCGCGCCAGACGGAGACGCTGAAGCCGGTCCCCGCCCCCAAGGTGGAGGCCGTGCCGGAGCAGAAGCAGGTGCACACCTCGGCGGAGCTCGTCGAGATGCAGCTGGGCATCAGCGCGGACGCGCCGCTGTGCTTCTCCTGCGGTACGAAGATGCAGCGTGCGGGCAGCTGCTACATCTGCGAGGGCTGCGGCTCGACCAGCGGTTGCAGCTGACCGGCCGGTAGACACGGAAGCATGACATGAGGGGCGGCGGGCCTGACGGGCTCGCCGCCCTTCGTCAGGTCAGGCTGCTTCCCATCGATCCGGCGAAGGAATTCGGGTCGGTGTCGAATCCCCGGACGACGGTGCGGAACTCCCAGCCTCCTGAACTGTTTCGCGTGAACTCGGCGATGGTGGCGGCAGTCGAGGCGGATACGCCGGTGAAGTCGTTCTCCGCGAGCACGGTGTAGCCCTCGCGGATGCGGAAGCCCGAATTCACTATTTCGCCGAACGTCGTCCTTCCCTCGCGTTGCTGGATGGCTACGCCCACCACCACCCGCGCGTAGGCGGGCGCCAGCCGGTCGAACTCCAGGGTCATGGCCTCGTCGAAGCCGAAGCCCTGCCCGTCCCGGCTTTCCCTGTTGAGGGTGATGGTGCCGTCCGGCGAGCGGCTGTCGAAGTGCACGACGTACGCCGGGCTGCCGTACGGGTCCTCGGCGGCGTACGTCGCGGCGATGATGTCGAGGTCGTGGGCCGGTTTGCCCAGGGGGGTGGGGTCCCACCTGAGCGTAACTTCGACCTTGCCCACCCCTTTGTTGAGACTGCCCACCGGTCTTTCCCTCCCTTGGAACCCGGCCGGCTGTCACCGGCGCGAGCTGTGCGAATGTGCACTTGGAACCAGGCTAGCCCCGATCACCGACAACTCGGGCGGCACTCGGGCCTGTTCGCCCCCGTTCACGGCTGTTCGGCATTGGGCAGGGCGCCGGCGATGAGGCGCAACTGGGGGCCCTGACAGGGGAATCGCTCTGAGCCGCATCGTGGGTGCGAAGTGCGCCCGAGCGTAACCGGGTGCACCTTCCTGGCCGTACGATGGCGCGGTGCTGGTCAAGTGGATTCGCTGCACAGTGATCGACCGTCGGGGCTTCGAGCGGGGGCAGCGGAAGTGGGCGGGGCTGCTGGGGGAACCGGGTTTCCGGGGGCAGGGCGGCGGCTGGAGCCGCGAGCGGCCGGGGGTGGCGCACATCTTCTCCTTCTGGGAGAGCCGCGCCTTCTACGACTCGTTCATGGCGCGCTCGCACGACCGGCTCGCGGCCGCCCAGTCGGGTACGTACAAGAACATCCAAACCGGGCTCTTCGACTACCGGTTCGACGTCAAGACGGGCTTCGAACCGCGGTTCACCGACGCCGATGTGGTGCGTGTCGCGCACTGCAAGGTGCATGAGGGCCGGGTCGAGCATTTCTCGCTGATGCAGGAGAAGGTCTGGAATCCGGCGATGGCCGGATCGCCGGGGATGCTGCGGGGGGTGTTCGGTGAGGCGCCAGGCAACGAGTTCCTGGTGCTGTCGATGTGGCATTCCGCCGCCGAGCACGGCAAGTACCGCGCCGAGCGGGTGGAGCGTCTGTCGCTGCGCGCGCAGACCGATGCCGATGTGGCGGAACTGGCAGGCGCGGTCGTTCAGCTGGACCCGTCCTGGACGGTGTGATCGGGCCGTACGCGGTGATCAGGCCGTACGCGCGCTCGTTTCACCGGCCGGATACGCTGGAAAGTGGCTGGGCGGCTGCTCGGCTGAGCCGCATCCGATCGCACGTTCTAGGGTTTCGGCATGGCACGACCGCGGCGCATCGTCCTCGTTCGGCACGGGGAGTCGGAGGGCAATGTCGACGACTCGGTGTACGAACGTGAGCCGGACCACGCGCTCAGGCTCACCGAAACCGGTCTGCGGCAGGCCCGGGAGACCGGCGCGCGGCTGCGCGAGCTCTTCGGCGACGAGCGGGTCAGCGCCTACGTCTCGCCGTACCGCCGCACGCACGAGACCTTCGAGGCGTTCGGGCTCGATCCGAAGCGGGTGCGGGTGCGGGAGGAGCCGCGGCTGCGCGAGCAGGACTGGGGAAACTGGCAGGACAGGGACGACGTACGGCTGCAGAAGGCCTACCGGGACGCGTACGGGCACTTCTTCTACCGCTTCGCCCAGGGAGAGTCCGGGGCCGATGTGTACGACCGGGTCGGGGCCTTCCTGGAGAGCCTGTACCGCAGTTTTGAAGCGCCCGACCACCCGCCGAACGTACTGCTCGTCACGCACGGTCTGACCATGCGGCTGTTCTGCATGCGCTGGTTTCACTGGACGGTGGCGGATTTCGAGTCGCTCTGCAATCCGGGCAACGGGGAAACGCGGTCGCTGCTGCTGGGGAAAGACGGGCGCTACACCCTTGACCGGCCGTTCGAACGCCGACGGACTCCCGGGCCGTACGGCTGTCCGGATAGAGTGGCGGAGCGATGACCGCTGATTCCTCCACCGTCCGGCGCTTCGAACGCGCCCTGGCCAGCCTGCGTGGGCTGTCCCTGGGAGACGCCCTGGGCTCCCAGTTCTTTGTACCCGTGAACTATCCGCTGCTCAAGAGGCGCGAGCTGCCGCCCGCTCCCTGGCAGTGGACCGACGACACCGAGATGGCCTGCTCGGTCCTGGCCGTGCTCGCCGAACACGGCCGCATCGACCAGGACGCGCTCGCCCGTTCCTTCGCCGAGCACCACGACTTCGACCGGGGCTACGGCCCCGCCGTCAACCGGATGCTCCGGCTGATCAGGGAGGGCGGCGACTGGCGAGAGCTCGCCGCCGCGCTCTTCAACGGCCAGGGCTCCTGGGGAAACGGCGCGGCGATGCGCATCGCGCCGCTGGGCGCCTGGTACGCGGACGACCCCGAGCAGGCCACCCACCAGGCCGAGATCTCGGCGTACGTCACGCATCAGCACCGTGAGGCCGTGGTCGGCGCCATGGCCGTCGCGGCCGCCGCCGCGCTCGCCGCCGATCCGGCCGGGCCGCCGACGCCGGCCGCGCTGCTGGACGGCGTGATCGCGCTGGTGCCGCGCAGCGCCGTGGGCGCCGGCCTCCGCCGCGCCCGCGACATGCTGGACTACGGCGACGCCGGGACAGTGGCCGCGGTGCTGGGCTGTGGACGGCGTACGAGTGCGCACGACACCGTGCCGTTCGCCCTCTGGTCGGCCGCGCGGGCGCTCGGCGACTTCGAGCAGGGCTTCTGGGTGACCGCGCAGGTGGGCGGCGACGTTGACACGACCTGCGCCATTTTCGGTGGAGTCGTCGCGGCCGGGCAGGCCGGTGCGCCGCCCGCAGCCTGGCTGGAGCGGACGGAACAGCTGCCTGGATGGACTCCCGCTCAGGCGCTCAGGTGACGCTCCGGTGATCTGACGCCGGCCGGCGGCTGGCGTCGGCCGGTGGGACTCGGCGGTTCCGCGACTGTCACGGTCCTGCCACAGCCCGGTTCTGGCGGCGCCGGACGTGTGCGCCAGGGCTAGTCTGACGGGCCACGCCGCCCTGTTGATCATGTCGGGCGCGCGCCGACGAGACACCGGGCCCACAGCCACGGCACCCTGCCGTCCACCCGCCCGGTCGGGAGGGGGGGCCCGTGTCCGATACGCCGTCTACGCCGTCCAAGCCGTCCACAGAAGTGGGTGCCGGCGACAGCACTCAGCGGCAGTCCCCGGCGACGCTGTCGTACCACGAGCAGCACAGCAGGGCTACGCAGCCCCAGCGCCACCAGCCCTGGCCGCCGCCACCGGCCGGACCGCGGCCACCGGCGGGCCCGCCGAAGTGGCTGACCGACGTACGGCCCGAACCGCCGGCCAAGATCCGTCCCGCCACGTTCCTGGCGGCCCTGGCCACCGCCCTCCTGAGTGCCCTGCTGCTCGGTGAGGGGCTGGGCCTGAACCTGCTGGTCGTAGCGGTTCCGGCCGCGCTCGCCGCGTACTTCGCCGCTCAGGCGGCCGGCCGCCGCCTCCGTCCCTGGACGCTCGTCTGGGCTGTCGGCGGCCTGGGCCTGCTGGCCATTCCGGCGCTGCGCGACGCGGGCTGGCCGACGTTTCTCGCCGTCATCTCCGCGCTGGCGCTCGGCTCGCTCGCCCTGCACGGCAACCGCACGTGGGCAGGCGTCTTCGTGGGCTCCCTGGGCATCCTCGGTTCCATCGGCTCCGGTACGGCCTGGGCCTGGCGCGGTCTGCGCGAGCGGGCGGAGGTGTCCCGTGGCCGCTGGGCGCCCATGGTGCGTACGACCCTGGTCGCCTTCGTACTGCTGATCGTCTTCGGCGCGCTCTTCGCCTCCGCGGACGCCGCCTTCGCCGATCTGCTCGGCGGCCTCACGCCCGAGGTCTCCGTCGCCGACGGCCCCTGGCGGACGTTCCTCTTCGCGCTCGGCCTGCTGGGCGCCCTCGCCGCCGCCCGTACCGCCGCCGCGCCGATGCGCTGGGACCGCCTGGAGATACGTCCCGGGCGGGCCCGCGGCCGAGCGGAATGGGCACTTCCGCTGGTCGTGCTCAATCTCCTCTTCGCCGCCTTCATCGCGGTCCAGCTCGCCGTCCTGTTCGGCGGCTACGACAAGGTGCTCAGCGAGACCGGACTGACGTACGCCCAGTACGCACGGCAGGGCTTCTGGCAGCTGCTCTGGGCCACTCTCCTGGTCCTCCTGGTCATCGCCCTCGCCCTGCGCTGGGCCCCGCGCGGCGCGGAGCGCGACCGCGGCCTGGTCCGCTCGGTGCTCGGCACCCTGTGCGTTCTCACGCTCGTCGTCGTCGCGTCCGCGCTGCGCCGCATGGACCTGTACGTCGACGCGTACGGCCTGACGCGGCTGCGCGTCTCGGTGGCGGCGGTCGAGCTCTGGCTGGGCCTGGTGATCGTACTGATGATGGCGGCCGGGATCCTGGGATCCCGGTGGCTGCCGCGCGCGGTCGCGGTGAGCGCGGCGGCGGCGGTGCTGGCCTTCGGCCTGATCTCGCCGGACGGGCTGGTCGCGGAGCAGAACGTGGCGCGCTACCGCGCCACCGAGAAGCTCGACGTGCATTACTTCCAGGACCTCTCGGCCGACGCCGTACCGGCATTGGACAGGCTGCCGGAACCGCAGCGTTCCTGCGCGCTGGTGCGTATCGCGGAACGTCTGGACGGCCGGAACGAGCCCTGGTACGCGACGAGTCTCGGTGTGGCGAGGGCGCGCGAAATCCTCGAAGAGCGTCCCCTGGACGTGGACGAGACCGAGTGCCGGAAGCTCGGCACGTACGGCGACGGGCGTGGGCTCTACGACGAGTACTGACCGGCCCTTCGAGGCAGAACGGCCAGGGGCGGAGCCGGATTAGGGCTGCGCCCCTGGCCGGTTTCCGCTCGCGCCGGTCGCGGCGCCTCAAGCGGCCCCGGGGCCCGCGGCGCCCGCCGATCCGCTCAGTGCCTCCAGGTCGCTCTTGCGTACCCGGATGACGAACAGCGCGATGACGACGGCGAGTGCGACCAGGCCGACACCCGCCCAGAACGCCGTCGATATGCCCTCGGCGAGCACGTGGTGCCCCCAGGGGGCCGGGAGTTCGTGCGACTTGGCGAAAGCTTCCTGCTGCGCCGGTGTCGCCTCCTTGAGGAACGACGGCAGCTGCCGCGCGGCCTCGTCGCGGCCGGCGGTGCCGAAGACGGTCATGAGAATCGACAGTCCCAGGGAACCTCCCACCATCTGTGTGGCGTTGAGCAGACTGGAGGCCGCTCCCGACTCGTGCTGCGCCACACCGGACACCGCCGTGAGTGTCGCCGTGACGAAGACCAGACCCATGCCGAAACCGAAGAGCAGCATCGGGCCGAGTACGCCGCCCAGGTACGAACTGGCCGGATCGATCGCGGTCAGCCACGCCATGCCCGATCCGCTGAAGACCGCGCCCGCCACCAGGAACGGCTTCGGGCCGAGTACCGGAAGCAGCTTCGAGGAGAGACCTGCCGCGACCACGATCATCACGGTCACCGGCAGGAACGCCAGACCGGCGGAGATGGGGCTGTAGCCGAGCACGTTCTGCACGAAGAGGACGATGAAGAAGAACATGCCGAACATCGCCGCGGCGAGACTCATCATGATCGCGTACGTACCGGACCGGTTGCGGTCGGCGAACATCCGCAGCGGCGTGATCGGATCCGGCGCCCGCCGTTCGTTGAGTACGAACGCGATCAGCAGGACGACAGCCACGCCGAACGAGCCGAGGGTCAGGCTGTCCCGCCACCCGTCGTCGGCGGCGCGGATGAATCCGTACACCAAAGACGCCATGCCGACGGTCGAGGTGAGCGCGCCGGTCACGTCGAAGCGGCCCGGATGCCGCTCCGACTCATTGATGAACACCGGGGACAGGACGGCGATCAGGATGCCGATGGGCAGGTTGACGTAGAACACCCAGCGCCAGTCGAGCCACTCGGTGAGCATGCCGCCCGCCAGCAGGCCGATCGCCGCGCCGCTGGCCGAGACGGCCGCGAAGATGCCGAACGCCCGGTTGCGCTCGGGGCCTTCAGGGAACGTCGTGGTGATCAGCGCGAGCGCGGTGGGCGAGGCGATGGCGCCTCCCACGCCCTGGAGGGCCCGCGCGGCGAGCATCTGCCAGGGCTCCTGCGCGATGCCGCAGAGCAGCGAGGCGAAGGTGAAGAGCAGAACGCCGGAAACGAAAACCCGCCTGCGGCCGAGGATGTCGCCCGCCCGTCCGCCGAGCAGCAACAGGCCGCCGAAGGTGAGGGTGTAGGCGTTGACCACCCAGGACAGGTCGGTCGTGCTGAAGGAGAGAGCGGTCTGGATGTGCGGGAGGGCGATATTCACAATCGTGGTGTCGAGGACCACCATGAGCTGGAGAGCCGCGATGACGGTGAGGGCGATCCCCGGACGCCCCTGCCGACGGGCTGCGCCCGGCTTGTGTGGTGCGGCTAACTGAGAGGTAGTCACTATGGTTCCCCCACAAGTGGATTAGTGAACGGATGCGTTCACTGTCATGCCAACGGTAGGGATTCCCCCTCAGTGAACGCAAGCGTTCACTAGAGCCCTTGTCCTCAATGGAGAGAAAAAGATGGCTACTTCGCGCTGGACCGCCGCTGCCGGTCAGGTTCGGCCGGTCTCGCTGCGTCGCCGCGGGCTCGTGCTGGAGCGGGCGATTCTCGAATCCGCGCTGGAGCAGTTGAGTACGGTCGGCTGGAACGCGCTCACCATGGAGGGCGTCGCGGCCGGCGCGCAGACCGGGAAGGCCGCCGTATACCGACGGTGGCCGTCCAAGGAGGACCTTGTCGCGGACGCCCTGCGGGCCGGGCTGCCGGACCTCGACGAGGCGCCGGACCGGGGCAGCATCCGCGAGGACCTTTATCACCTCTGTCGGCAGGTACGCGGAGCGATGTATTCCAAGCCCGGCTTCGCACTGCGCTCGGTGCTTTACGAATGCGACAGCGAGATGGCCGAGCGGTTCCGCGGAGTGATCGTGCAGCACGTGATCGAGCCCTCGACCCGGCTCTTCCGTGAGGTCGTACGCCGCGGAATGGAGCGGGGCGACGTCCGCCCCGACGCCACCAGCGAGCTGGTCTTCGATGTGATCCCGGGCCTGATGATGTACCGGTCCAAGGTGTGCGGAAGTGAATGGACGGACGAGGAGATCGCCGAAATGATCGACCGGATCATGGTGCCGCTGCTGCGTCCGGTGGCCGGCTGAATCCAGGGGGTGGGCCCGGGGTGTCGCCGGTGGCCCTCGGCGGCGTAACCTGGCAGGCGCCATGCCGTACGAACCACCCACCCACACCGTCGAGCGCTCACTGCGCGCCACCACCGGTGCCAAGATCATCGCTGGTGTCGACGAAGTCGGGCGCGGCGCTTGGGCCGGACCCGTCACCGTGTGCGCGGCCGTCACCGGACTGCGCCGTCCGCCCGACGGGCTCACCGACTCCAAACTGATCAGCCCGAAGCGCCGTACCGAGCTGGCCGCTGTCCTGGAGGGGTGGGTCACCTCGTACGCCCTCGGACACTCCTCGCACGAGGAGATCGACGAGCTCGGGATGACGGCCGCGCTGCGGCTCGCCGCCGTACGCGCCCTTGAGGCGCTGCCGGTGCGGCCGGACGCGGTGATCCTTGACGGGAAGCACGACTATCTCGGACTGCCGTGGAAGGTCCGTACCGTGATCAAGGGTGACCAGTCCTGCATCGCGGTCGCGGCCGCGTCGGTGATCGCCAAGGTGCGGCGGGACGCGATGATGGCCGAACTGGAGAAGGAGTCCGAGGAGTTGGCCGCGTACGCTTTCTCGGCCAACGCGGGCTATCCCTCGCCCGTTCACAAGGCGGCGCTGGCGGAGCGGGGGCCCTCCCCGTACCACCGGCTTTCGTGGATCTATCTCGACGCGCTGCCCCAGTGGGCGCACCTCAAGAAGACCCGGATCTCGGCGGAGGCCGCAGCCCTGGAAAGCGGGGGCCAACTCGGCTTCGATTTCTGATCGCACGCATGTACCCACCCACTGCTGCGTTCAGCGGTGGCATTTGATAGAAAACCACTTATGCCTCTCTCCCCCGAGGAGCCTCAGATTCACGAGAGCGCCCAGGGTCCCCGCGTCACTCCGGCCACCGGCCGTCCCGCGTCGACCCCCCGTCCCGTACCCGGTCCGCGCACCGCGGCCACGCCGCGTCCCGGACGTCCCGTACCCGGCCCCGGCCCGGTCAGGCCCGCGCCCGCGGCGCAGCGGTCGCACACGCCCGGTGGCCGGTCCCCGTCCCCGCGGCAGGAGAATCGTTCCGCGCCGCCGCAGACCCAGCTGATCCCCGCTCCGACGGGCGGCGCGCTCGACGCCGCCGACGAGGCGGTCGACGTACTGCTCGACTCGGGTCGCGCGCCGGGCGACATCCTGGTGCTCACCACCGGTGAGCAGCACCCCTGGGCCGCCCACGAGCTGTCCTTCGGCGAAGCCGCCTACTGGGCGCAGCACGATGCCCGTGACGACGTCTTCTACGCGGCCGCCGCCGTCGCGGAGCGGGCTGCCGCCCGGCCCGTGGTCGTCGTCGCGGTCAACGGCGAGGGTGCCGAGGGGGACGACGCGCTCAACCGTGCGCTGGCGTTCGCCAAGGCACGTGCGGGCGCACTGCTGATCGTGTGCGGAGACCCGCAGCGGGTCAACGCCGTGCTCGGAGCGGCCGTCTGAGCCGTACGCCTCCGTACGCCCCGCTCGGTGCGTGAGGGACGCGCAGGCCGGCGGACCGCTTCAGCGGGCAGCCGCCCGCCGCAGCGCGTCCGCCGCCCCGCCACCCGTGCGCGGCGGGGGCGGCTCGGCCTCGGCCTCGGCTTCCGCCAGGCCGAAGGGGCGTGATCCGGTGCTCGGGCGGCGGCCGCCACGGCCCTCGCCCAGCACCTGCCAGCCGCCGTGCGTGAGCGTGATGTACGCGCCGCAGCGCAGCCCGTGCAGCGTGCAGGCGTCCCGCAGGCCCCACATCCACGCCCCGTCCTCCTCCGTCCAGCGCTCGTCGCCGTCGCGGCAGTAGAGCAGCACGGCGGTCCGTACGGGCGTGCGGCGGCGCAGGTCGTGCGGGATGACACGGCGCAGGTGCGCGAGCAGGGCGTTGCGGAACTCCCAGCCGTCGGCCGGGACGGACCGCCGGGCGAACGAGGCGCTGGCGGTGAGCCGTTCCTCGGTGTCGAGGACGGCGACGACTGCCGTGGCGGGCTCCGGATGATGCCGTGCGTGGAGCCCGCTGACGACTTCACGCGGATTGCGCAGCAGCGGTATACCGGCGGCTGCCCACTCGGACGGTTCGAGCGTGCGCCCCAGACGGCTGGCGGGATCGGCGGACGTGGAGTTCAACGAGCCGGCGGACGGAGCGAATCCGAAGGTCACGGTCCTCCCTTCGCATACGCGCCCACAATGCGGGCATGGTCGGTTGGGGCGCGCCGCGGCACAGCCCTTCCGGTCAGCAGGCGGGCCGTGCGGGGAGCGGTCCAATTCTCGCTGGCCTGTGGGGTATGCGGCAACGAGCAATTGGCCTGGCCGACTGAATTCTGCTGGTATGACGTGGATATCCCTGCCCAGTCCGGCCGCCTGCGATGCTTCCCGTCACCCTCCCCTCACGCTCCCGTCACGTCTGAACAGCGAGGACCAGCGGAAACGCATCCTCCCGTCCGGCCCGGACGTCAGCCCTGCACCGCGAGCACGAGCGGAAGCACCGCCGGGGCGCCGGCCTGGCGCAGCAGCCGGGCCGCCACCGCCAACGTCCAGCCGGTCTCCAAGAAGTCGTCCACCACGAGCACCGGGCCATCGGCGCCGGCCAGTGCCGAAGCCAGCTGAGGCGGCACAGTGAAGGCGCCCTCCAGTGCGCGGAGCCGCTGTGCGCTGTTACTGCGCTGCGGGGGAGTGACCTCCGCCGCAGCCGTGTACTGGAGCGAGCCGAGCAGTGGCATCCGGCCGACTTCGGCGATCCTGGCGCCGAGGGTGTGGATCAGCTCGGGCCTGGTGCGCGAGGCGAGCGTGACCACCCCGACGGGGCGTGCGGGGGCGTCAGGATCGCCCGATGCCCAACCGCCCGGGCCCTTCGCCCAGTCGGCCAGCACACCCACTACTGCCTGGGCCACCGCCTCCGGCACCGGTCCGTCGGCAGCACTCGCTGACAGCATCGGGCGCAGCCGGTTGCCCCAGCCGATGTCCGAGAGCCGCCCCAACGCCCGTCCTGGCAGCGCCTGTTCGCCGGCCGGGATGCGGCCCTTGCGGTCTATGCCGACCGCGGCGAGTCCGGTGGGCCACATCCGGCGCGGTTCCACTTCGACGCCCGCTCGGCCGAGTTCGCCGCGCGCTGTGTCCAGCGCCTCCGGGGACAGATCGGCGGTGAACCGGGGCTGCGCGCAGTTGTCGCAGCGGCCGCAGGGCGCCGCGCCTTCGTCGTCCAGCTGGCGTTGCAGGAACTCCATCCGGCAGCCGGACGTCGTGGCGTAGTCCCGCATGGCCTGCTGCTCGGCCGCCCGCTGCCGGGCCACCCAGGCGTACCGTTCGGCGTCGTACGTCCAGGGCCGGCCCGTGGCGGTCCAGCCGCCCTTCACCCGCTGGACCGCGCCGTCCACGTCGAGGACCTTCAGCATCATCTCCAGGCGGGAGCGGCGCAGCTCCACCAGCGGCTCCAGTGCGGGCAGCGACAGCGGTTTCTGCGCGCGGGCGAGCACGTCGAGGGTGCGCCGGACCAGCTCTTCGGGCGGGAACGCGACCGAGGCGAAGTACTGCCAGATCGCTTCGTCCTCCTTGCCCGGCAGCAGCAGGACCTCCGCGTGGTCCACGGCGCGTCCCGCGCGTCCCACCTGCTGGTAGTAGGCGATGGGGGAGGAGGGCGAGCCGAGGTGGACGACGAAGCCCAGGTCCGGTTTGTCGAAGCCCATGCCGAGGGCGGAGGTGGCGACCAGAGCCTTGACCCGGTTGGCGAGCAGATCCTCTTCGGCCTGCTGCCGGTCGGCGTTCTCCGTCTTCCCGGTGTACGAGGCGACGGCGTGTCCGCGCTGGCGGAGGAAGGCGGTGATCTCCTCGGCGGCGGCCACGGTCAAGGTGTAGATGATCCCGGAGCCGGGGAGCTCCTTGAGGTGGTCGGCGAGCCAGGCCAGCCGGTGCGCGGCGTCGGGCAGGCGCAGCACATTGAGGCTGAGACTGTCGCGGTTGAGCGGCCCCCGCAGCACCAGGGCGTCGGAGCCACCGCCGGTGCCCAGCTGCTCCGCGACATCGGCGGTGACCCGCGCGTTGGCCGTGGCCGTGGTGGCGAGGACCGGCACGTCGGGCGGCAGGTCGGCGAGCATGGTGCGCAGCCGCCGGTAGTCGGGCCGGAAATCGTGCCCCCAGTCCGAGATGCAGTGGGCCTCGTCCACCACCAGCAGGCCTGTGGCGGCGGAGAGCTTGGGCAGCACCTCGTCGCGGAAATCGGGATTGTTGAGCCGCTCGGGGCTGACCAGCAGTACATCCACCTGGCCCGCGGCGACCTCGGCCTGGACCGTGTCCCACTCCTCGGTATTGGACGAGTTGATCGTCCGGGCGTGAATACCGGCGCGGGCCGCGGCTTCGACCTGGTTGCGCATGAGCGCGAGGAGCGGTGAGACGATCACGGTGGGCCCGGCGCCGCGCTCGCGCAGCAGCGCGGTGGCCACGAAGTACACCGCGGACTTGCCCCAGCCGGTCCGCTGTACGACCAGCGCCCTGCGCTTGTCGGCGACGAGAGCCTCGATCGCCAGCCATTGGTCCTCGCGCAGCCGGGCGGTGCCCGTGGTGTCGCCGACGAGGCGGGCGAGTACGGAATCGGCTGAGGACCTGAGATCTGCGTTGGTCATGCCCCCATGCAACCTGATGACTCGGACATTGTGCGAATGCGGCCTCCAGCCTGTGGATAAAGTTATCCACAGGGTTGGCGGAGTTGGCGGTGTCTGCGGGACCGTCGAGCCATGAACAAGCACCACGAACCCACAGGCCCCTCCGCCGGCGACCAGATCACCCTGCGCGGCCCCGCCGAACTCGCCGACGCGCTCCCGTACCTCATGGGCTTCCATCCGACCGACAGCGTGGTGATGGTCGCGCTGCACGGCCGCCGCGGCCGGTTCGGCGGGCGGCTCAGGCTCGGCATCCCGCGCTCGCCGAGGGAATGGCCGTTCGTCTCCGACCAGCTCGCCGACTGCCTGGTGACCGGCAGCGAGCGCCGTGGAGGCCGCCCCGAAGGCATCGTCGTCTTCCTCTGCCAGGACCCGGCCGAAGGAGAGTCGGGCAAGCAGGTGATGGAGCGGCTGCGCCCCTTCGCGCAACGCCTGCGCACCGCGTGCGGCGCGCTCGACGTCCCGGTGTTCGAGGCGCTGTGCATTTCCGACGGGAGGTACTGGAGTTACTGCTGCCCCGACGGGCGCTGCTGCCCACCCGAGGGCAACGTACTGGCCCTGCCCGGCACCTCGGTGATGGCCGCGGCCGCCGCCTACGCCGGTATCCAAGTGCGCGGCTCCCTGCGGGAGATGGAGGCCAGGCTGGCGCCGCCCCCGCAGCGGCCGGCCGACCAGGAGCAGGTACGGGCACTGGACGCGGCGGGGCTCGCGCTGGTGCCCCGGATCCTCGCGGGGGCCGAGCGTGAGCAGGTCGGTGCGGAGACGCTCGCGCTGGCGCGCCGGCTGATGAAGCGCCTCGGCGAGCACAGGCCGGGCTCGGCAGGCTGGCCCGACGCGGACGCAGGAGACGACGCACTCATCGCCCACGACGAGGCCGCCGCCGTCATCCTCGGACTTCAGGACCGGGAGACCAGGGACCGGGCCGCGGAGTGGATGGAAGGCCCCGACGCCGATCCCGCGCTGCGGTTGTGGCGGGCGCTCGCCCGCCGGTGCGCCGGAGCGTACGAAACCCATGCCGCCGCCCCGCTCACGCTCGCGGGATGGGTCGCCTGGTCGACCGGGGACGAGCCGGGGGCGAGGGTCGCGCTCAGCCGCGCCCTGCGATCCGACCCGGAGTACACCTTCGCGCAGCTCCTGCACCAGGCGTGCAACGAAGGCATCGATCCGGAATCGCTGCGGCGCTGCCTGCGCCAGGAGCGCGCGGAGCGCAAGCGGCCGCCCCACACACGTGCCGCACGCACCCGGCCTGCCACGCGCTCCGTACGGCCGCAGGCAGCCGGAAAGCAGGGCACCCCGAGCGCCAAGGTGCGGCCCGCAGCGGCCGCCGCGCGCGGCCGCACCCGCCGACGCGACGGACAGCGGGGGAGGAGCGGGCGATGACGGCCGTGACCAGGGTGCCGATTCGGACGTTCACACGGGTGGCGGTAGCGCGAACGCCCCGCGCCGCCCAGACCGGTGCGGCTGTCACGAGCGCAGAGGAGGCACCGCATGACCCTCACCGTCCCGTCCCCCGCCGCCGTGGGACGGCCGCCAGGGGGAGGCCCCCGGCCTCCGGGTGAGCTGCCCTCGGTGCATGCGCTGCTGGTCTGCGCCGATCTGCCGGGGCTCGCACTCTCCGCCGAAGACGGGCAGCTCACCGGGCACGGGCTGGAGGGTTTCTACCAGTCGGGGCGCCGGCTGCTCTCCCGCTGCCACTTGCGGGTCGCGGGGCGCGAACCGGTCGCCGTGCAGGGCAGGCTGGTCTCGGCCGGCCGTGCCCGGTTCCTGGGTGTGGTGCGCACCCCGGCCGGTGCGGGCCCGGACCCCGAGATCGCCGTGGAGCGGCTGCGGCACGCCGAGGGCACGGAACGGATCATCCTGCGCAGCTCGGCGCGCCGCCCCCTTCGGCTCCGCGTGGAGATCGGGCTCGGCACCGATCTCGCGGACCTCGGCGCCGTCGCGGCGGGCCGTCAGGGGCCCGAGCTGCCCGCCAGCGTCCACGCCTCGGGAATGCGGTGGTCGGCGGGGGGCGCCCAGTCCCTGGTGACCGCCGATCCGCCGCCCCAGGACGCGATCGCCTCCGCCGGTCTGCTGCGCTGGGAATTCGAGCTGCTGCCCGGCGCCTCGCGCATCATCGAGCTGCGGATCCGTGCGGACCGTGGCGCCCGGCCACTCGCGAAGGCCGGCGCCGCGGGGCCGCTCTCCGAGGCGACGGCGGAAGGAGACGATCCGCGGGTCGGGAAGCTGCTGCGGAGCAGCCTCGACGATCTGCGGGCCCTGCTGATGCGCGATCCCCGTAATCCGGCGGACGTGTATCCGGCCGCGGGAGTGCCCTGGCGCTGCGGACTCGCGTCCGCGGAGGCGTTGTGGGCCGCGCGTATGACGCTGCCGCTCGGCACCCGGCTGGCCGGGTCCACGCTGCGTGCGGTTGCCCGTACGCAGCTGACGGGCCGGGGGCCCGACCACGGGCGGCTTCCGGGCCCGCTGAGGGACGCGGGGCCGCATCTGCCGCCCGGTTGTACGGGCGTGGAGGCGACGCTGGCCTTCCCGGTGGTTCTGGCGGAGGCGCGGCGGTGGGGGCTGGCAGAGCAGGACCTGGAGGAGCTGCTGCCCGTGGCCGAGCGCTGTCTGCTCTGGCTGCGCAGATCCGCGGACGACGACGGTTGTCTGCGGGAACGGGGACCCGACGGGCCCCGGCGCAGCGAGACCCAGGCCCACGCCCACCGCGCGGCGGTGCTCGGCGCCGACCTGCTGGCCGAGTGCGGCCGGCCCGGCGCCGAAGGATGGTGCGAATGGGCGGGCATGCTGCGCCGTACGTTCCGGGAGGGCTTTTGGATCGACGACCGCGCGGGCGGGCGGCCGGCGGCGGCGAGCACCGCCGGGGGACGGCTCGTCCCGCACCTCGGTGGCGCCGCCGCGCACCTTCTGGACACCGGCCTGCTCGGCGCGGGACGGCAGGCGCCGGGGCTGCTCGACAAGGTGCAGACCGAGCAGGTGGCGAGGCTGCTGGGCGGTCCCGCGATGGACTCCGGCTGGGGACTGCGCAGCCTCGGTGCCAAGGAGAGCGGCCACAACCCCTTCGGCCACCGCGGCGGCGCGGTGCGCGTGCACGAAACGGCCGTCGCCGTCGCGGGCCTCGCGGCGGCCGGGTACGAGCGGGAGGCGACCGCTCTGCTGAGCGGTGTCCTCGACGCGGCGGAAGCGTTCGGCAACCGGCTGCCGGAGATGTACGCCGGTGAACAGCGCACCGCGGACAGTCTTCCGGTGCCGCATCCGGCCGCGTGCCGGCCCGCGGCGGTGTCAGCCGCTGCCGGGATTCACCTGCTCACCACGCTGGCGGGCATCCGCCCGGACGCTCCCGCGGGCACGGTCGCGCTGTTCCCCGTGCGCAGCGCGCCGCTCGGCGCCGTGCAGTTCTCCGGACTGCGCGTGGCGGGGGAACCCTTCGCCGTACGCATCAGCAGGCTCGGCCTCGGCATGATCGAGGAAGCCGCCGGCGCACTCCAGTTGGGGGTCTGAACCATGGATGTCGACGAGTGGCGCGAAGAGGTCGCCGCGGACGGCCGTTTCCGCGGCGAGAACACTGTTTATCGTCAGGCAGACGACTATGATCGCGGCATGTCCCCCTACGACCCATCGGCCTTTCCTCCCTTCGCCGTCACCGTGGATCTGGTCGTGCTCACCGTGCGCCG
The DNA here is from genome assembly GCF_018614035.1 of Streptomyces sp. ISL-96. Lineage (GTDB taxonomy): Bacteria > Actinomycetota > Actinomycetes > Streptomycetales > Streptomycetaceae > Streptomyces. The sequence goes on along the minus strand of NZ_JAGGPA010000080.1, from coordinate 24,848 downwards.
TCACGCGCTCTGCGCGCTGGTCGTACGTCGCGGCGAGCAGCCTTATCAGGGCCGGTGGGCGCTGCCGGGCGGCTTTGTGCGGGCCGAGGAGGATCTCGGGGCGGCGGCGGCTCGCGAACTCGCCGAGGAAACGGGGCTGTGCGCGCACGAACCCGGTACCCCCTCGGTCGGGAACGGGGCGCACCTCGAACAGCTCGCCACGTACGGAGATCCGAAACGTGATCCCCGTATGCGGGTGGTGAGTGTGGCCTACCTGGTGCTCGCGCCGGACCTTCCCGCCCCGCGGGCCGGCGGCGACGCGCACAGTGCGCGCTGGGCGCCGGTGGAGGCCCTGCTCACCCAGGAGGGTGGCTACGCCCGCGAGGACGAGAGTCCGGCCCCGCTGGCCTTCGACCATGCCCAGATCCTCGCGGACGGCGTGGAGCGCGCCCGCTCCAAGATCGAATACTCGTCCCTCGCCACCGCGTTCTGCCCCCCGGAGTTCACCGTCGGGGAGCTGCGCCGGGTGTACGAAGCCGTCTGGGGAGTCGCGCTCGACCCCCGCAACTTCCACCGCAAGGTCACCGGCACCCCCGGTTTCCTCGTCCCCTCGGGCGGGACCACGACCCGGCAGGGCGGCCGGCCCGCGCAGTTGTTCCGGGCCGGCGGGGCGACGCTGCTCAATCCGCCCATGCTGCGCCCCGAGGTCTGACACCCGTATCCGTAGGCCCTTCGTTGCGCCAAAAGTCCGATATGTCGCGTTATCTTGCTGCGGTACCGCCCTGCCGCCGAGCGGTCCTCCCCTCACGCGAGAGAAGCGATGCTCCAGGCCATCGGACTCACCAGCGCCCCCCGCCGGGACCTCCCGCCCGCCGTCGACGACCTCACCTTCGAGGCCCGGCCGGGGCAGGTCACGGCCCTCCTCGGTGCCGCCGGGTCCGGCAAGACCACGGCTCTCAGGCTGATGCTCGACCTCGCGCCCGGCCGCGGCGTCACGTACTTCCGCGGCCGCCCCCTGTACCGGATCGCCCACCCCGCCCGCGAGGTCGGGGCGCTCCTCGGTGACGTCCCGGGCCACCCCGCGCGTACCGCCCGCGGCCAGCTCCGCATGCTCTGCGCCGCGGTCGGCGTGCCGGCCGCCCGCGCGAACGACATGCTCGACCTCGTCGGGCTGGCCGCCCTCGCCGACGAGCGCCTCAGCATGCTCTCCCTCGGCATGGACCGCCGACTCGGCCTCGCCTCCGCCTTGTTGGGAGACCCGCACACGCTCCTCCTCGACGAGCCGGCCAAGGGCCTGTCGCCGCGCGAGAACTGCTGGCTGTACGGGCTGCTGCGCGGCCACGCCGCCCAGGGCGGCACCGTGCTCTACACCACCGACGACGCCAAGGAAGCCGCCCGTACGGCCGACCGGGTCGTCACCATCGAGGGCGGCCGCCTCGTCGCGGACCAGGACGCCGCCGAGTTCGCCAGAACCAGGCTCCGCCCCCGCGTCGCCGTCAGGACACCGCACGCCGCCCGGCTCGGCGCCCTGGTCACCCGGGAGGCCCGCGCCGCCCGGCGTTCCGTCGAGGTCGTCACCGAGGGCGGCGCCCGCCTCTCCGTCTACGGCAGCGACTGCGCACAGATCGGCGAGATCGCCTTCCGGCACGGAATCCCGGTCCACCGGCTCGCCGACGAGAGCGGCGACACGGGACCAGGGCCCGTGTCGCAGGAACAGCGACCCGCGGCCGAGGCGCCGGTCAGAGCACCGGCTGAGTCGCTGCCGTCGCTGCCCCGCCGCCCGTCCCGCAGCCCGCTCCGCCCCCTGCGCTACGAACTGCACCGCCTCCTCGGTACGCGAACGACGCTCCTCATCGCCACCGCCGTCCTGGCCGCCTCCGTGACCATCTCCGTACTGCTGGCCCGCACCGGCAGCACCCCCCTGCCGGCCCTGCTCGCCGCCTGGCCGGACATCCTGCCTCTGCCACCCGCCGCGTTCGGCGCCGGACTGCTGGGAGCAATCGCCTTCGGTGAGGAGTTCCGGTACCCCGCCCTCGCGGCCGCCCGCGGCACGGTTCCCCGCCGCGTCGGACTGCTTCTCGCCAAACTGGGCGTCTCCGCGGCCGCCGCGCTGCTGCTGGGATTCCTCGTCGCGGTGGCCGACGCCCAGGCCCTGAGGCTGGTGTACGGCGAAGACTTGACCCGCGTCCCGGACAAATGGCTCTCCATGGCGGTCAGTTGGTCCGGCCTCACCGTGGGCTGCGCCTGGGCCGGGCTACTGGGCGCCGGGGTCTTCCGCGCCACGGCCGCCGGTGTGGCCGCGGTGCTCGCCGTACCCGTCCTCGTGGCGCCGCTCACGCAGCAGGTGGTCGTGGGCCCGTCCGCACGGTCGGTGGCCGGACTCCCGGGCAGGCTGCGCGAGGTGGCGTGGCTGCAATGGCCGTACGAGATCGATCCGTGGCTGGTGGCCGCGATGAGGGTCGCGGCCCAACCGGTCGGCGCGGCGCTGACGTTGTCGCTGTGTGCCCTGCTCTGTGCGTATCTGTTCACCGGTCTTCGCCGCAGGACCTATTGGTGACCGGCTCGTGTTGTGAAGGCCTTCGGCCGCTCACAACTCCCCTGAGAGCGCCCGTTTCTTTCCGATAAGTCGTCAATTGCAGGGCGGGCGCCGATCACCCTTTCGTGTGCTTTTCACCAAAGACCTCAAGGGTCGCGGGAGTCACGCCGACAAAGGATCCGTGAGTACCCTTGCGCACACCATGATGACCGCCGCCCGCCCCGCCGATTCCGGCCTCGCCGGGCCGGGCGAACTCGACCGCTACCCCTACGCAGAGGCGCCGGGCGCCGATCGCGTCGGCGTGCCCTCCTGGGAAGGGGCCGACGCGGACCTGGGCCGGATGGGCCGCCGCTCTGCGGGCAGCCGGGGCCGCGGGCTCCACGGCCAACTCGTCCAGCAGCTCGGCCAGATGATCGTCTCCGGCGACCTCGGCGCCGACCGTCCGCTCGTCCCCGAGGAGATCGGCCAGCGCTTCGAGGTCTCCCGTACCGTCGTACGCGAATCGCTGCGCGTACTCGAGGCCAAGGGCCTCGTCAGCGCCCGCCCCAACGTCGGCACGCGGGTTCGCCCCGTCAGTGACTGGAATCTGCTCGACCCCGACATCATCGAATGGCGGGCCTTCGGCCCGCAGCGTGACGACCAGCGTCGCGAACTGGGCGAACTGCGGTGGATGATCGAGCCGCTCGCCGCCCGCCTCGCCGCCGGTCACGGACGCGAGGACCTCCAGCAGCGACTCGGCGACATGGTCGAGATCATGGGCCACGCCCTCACTCAGGGCGACTCCCTGACGTACTCCCGCGCCGACGCCGAGTTCCACTCGCTGCTCATCCAGCTCGCGGGCAACCGCATGCTCGAGCACCTCTCCGGCATCGTCTCCGCCGCCCTCCAGGTGTCCGGCGGCTCTCTCACCGGCTGTGACCGCCCCACCGAGGCCGCGCTCGTGCACCACTCCCGCACGGTCGACGCACTCGCCGCGGGAGACGCCATGGCCGCCGAGACCGCCATGCGCCAACTGCTCACCGTTCACCCGGAAGTGGAGCGTGTGGTGCCGGCGCCGCGCGAGCACTGACCGCGGACCACGGCCAGGGTGTGCGCCTTGCGGCCCGGCTGCGCTGACGAACGAACCTCGTGTCGCCGGATCCCATGGGGTCCGGCGACACGATTGTGAGCTGATTCAGAGCCGATGTCCCTTCTGTTCCTCCTCATTTCGTACGGGGTGTGACTCGGGCCACGCAGATTGGGCGTAACACTCCGCGGAACTGTGCGATGACCTAAGAGGTGACAGCCGAAGAGGGAATACAGCCGCTGAACGTGGCGCTGTAACCAGTCCGAGGTTCAACCTGCGCCGTCGGTACATCCCCAGCCGATGTCGTCGGTCGCAGCCCGTACTCAGGGCGGGGCCGGAAGCCGTTTCCATCGTTCCGAGAGGTTGTTCGTGTCGGCCAGCACATCCCGTACGCTCCCGCCGGAGATCGCCGAGTCCGAGTCTGTGATGGCGCTTATCGAGCGGGGAAAGGCTGATGGGCAGATCGCGGGCGATGACGTGCGCCAGGCATTCTTGGCCGACCAGATTCCGGCGGCCCAGTGGAAGAACGTTCTGCGCAGCCTCAACCAGATCCTCGAGGAAGAGGGTGTGACGCTGATGGTCACTGCCGCGGAGTCGCCCAAGCGCCCCCGCAAGAGCGTCGCAGCGAAGAGCCCGGTCAAGCGCACCGCCACCAAGGCCGTCGCGACCGACACGGACCGGCCGGCCCCCGCCAGGACGGTCGCGGCCACCGCCGCCCCGGCATCGGAACTCGTGGACGCCCTGGCCGACGACGACGCCGTAGCTGCCGTCGCCCCGGAGCCGGTGAAGAAGGCCGCCGCCAAGAAGACGGCAGCCAAGAAGACCACTGCGAAGAAGACGGCGGCCAAGAAGACGGCCCCGAAGAAGACCTCCGCCAAGAAGGACGCGGACGAGGCCGGCGAGGACTCCGCCGAGGAGACCCCGGCCAAGCCGGGCACCGACGAAGAGGAAGAGGGCGGGGAGGCCAAGGGCTTCGTTCTCTCCGACGACGACGAGGACGACGCTCCCGCGCAGCAGGTCGCTGTCGCCGGTGCCACCGCCGACCCCGTCAAGGACTACCTCAAGCAGATCGGCAAGGTTCCCCTCCTCAACGCCGAGCAGGAAGTGGAGCTCGCCAAGCGCATCGAGGCGGGCCTGTTCGCCGAGGACAAGCTGGCCAGCAGCGACAAACTCGCACCGAAACTCAAGCGCGAACTGGAGATCATCGCCGAGGACGGCCGCCGCGCCAAGAACCACCTCCTGGAGGCCAACCTCCGTCTCGTGGTCTCGCTGGCCAAGCGCTACACCGGCCGCGGCATGCTCTTCCTGGACCTGATCCAGGAGGGGAACCTCGGTCTGATCCGCGCGGTCGAGAAGTTCGACTACACCAAGGGCTACAAGTTCTCGACGTACGCCACCTGGTGGATCCGGCAGGCGATCACCCGCGCGATGGCCGACCAGGCCCGCACCATCCGTATCCCGGTGCACATGGTCGAGGTCATCAACAAGCTGGCCCGCGTCCAGCGTCAGATGCTCCAGGACCTGGGCCGCGAGCCCACCCCGGAGGAGCTGGCCAAGGAACTCGACATGACCCCCGAGAAGGTCATCGAGGTCCAGAAGTACGGCCGCGAGCCCATCTCGCTGCACACCCCGCTCGGCGAGGACGGCGACAGCGAGTTCGGTGACCTCATCGAGGACTCCGAGGCGGTCGTCCCGGCCGACGCCGTCTCCTTCACGCTCCTCCAGGAGCAGCTGCACTCGGTGCTCGACACCCTGTCCGAGCGCGAGGCGGGTGTCGTGTCCATGCGATTCGGCCTCACCGACGGTCAGCCGAAGACGCTGGACGAGATCGGCAAGGTCTACGGCGTGACGCGTGAGCGCATCCGCCAGATCGAGTCGAAGACGATGTCGAAACTGCGCCACCCGTCGCGCTCGCAGGTCCTGCGGGACTACCTCGACTAGGTCGTACGTTCCATCACCGCCGGGCCCGGAGTCTCGTACGTGAGACTCCGGGCCCGGCGGTTTTTCGCGGGTGCGGCGCGCAGGTGTCCGGCCGACGCTGGGGGTGCCATCGCAGGACCGAGCCAGGAGGCCGTATGCGTCGCTCTTTCGCCGGATCACTGACAGGGGCGCTGGCCCTGACGGCCGTGGCCCTTGCGGCGCCACAGGCCTCGGGCGGTACCACCATCCCGGACGGTGTGGTGATCGGGGGCAAGCTGGTAGAGATCTCGCAGGCGCCCTGGGTGGTGGCCCTCTCCAGCCGTGACCGGTTCGGGGGTACGCGGGCGGGGCAATTCTGCGGGGGAGTGCAGGTGGCGCCGGACAGGGTGCTGACGGCGGCGCACTGCGTGACCAAGGAGGTGCTCGGCGTACCTCTGGGGCAGGTGCGCGATCTGGAGGTCATCGCGGGCCGCAGCGAGCTGAAGGGGTCGGGTGGCCGCGAGATCGCGGTGAGCGGCGTCCTGCTCAATCCGGGTTACGACCCCGGGACGAACGCCGGGGACTTCGCGCTCCTCACGCTGGCGAGCCCGCTTCCCGCGGAACACGCCATCAAGGCGGCGGGGCCGGGGCATGCCGCGTACACGGCGGGGACGGACGCGGTCGTCTACGGCTGGGGCGATACGACGGGCGGCGGGGCGTACGCGGACGACCTGCGGGCCGCGCCGGTGAAGGTGCTGCCCGACAGCGCCTGCGAGAAGGCTTACCCGGGGCACGCCGACGGCACGTACAGCGCTGCCACGATGCTGTGCGCGGGGGACGAGAAAGGGGGCCACGACGCCTGCCAGGGGGACAGCGGCGGGCCGCTGGTGGCCGACGGCCGGCTGATCGGGCTCGTCTCCTGGGGGAGCGGCTGCGGTCAGGCCCAGAACCCCGGAGTGTACGGACGCCTCTCGGCGGCCCCTGAATCCTGGGCCGCAAGAAGCTGATTACGCTTGCAGCGTACGAGAACGGGCGGCCTTCCCCGGAAATCGGGGAGACCGCCCGTCAGCCGGCTGGTAGCCGGCTTTTGGCTCGTCGGGATCGCGAGGAAGGGGTCAGCGTTCCTCGTCTTCCGGGGACGGCGGCACGGGGGTCAGCCGGTCGGTCTCGTCCTGTATTTCAGCGGCGATCTTCTTGAGTTCCGGCTCGAACTTGCGTCCGTGGTGGGCGCAAAAGAGCAGTTCGCCGCCGCTGGCCAGGACAACGCGCAGGTAAGCCTGGGCGCCGCAGCGGTCGCATCGGTCAGCGGCCGTCAGGGGGCTCGCGGGGGTCAGAACAGTAGTCACGTCGCCTCTTCTCTAGCTCGACGAGCTGTCGTACCAGGGTCAACATCCAACCAGGCCGAAAACGTTCCCGCTCGTGGCTTTTCCTTGAAAAATCTTCCGAGGTGGCTGTCTGCTGCCGGTTAGCGGCGAAGGAGCCGTATTGCGTCGCTCTACGGTTTCGCGTCGATTATTGGGTATTTGCCCTCCCGGCTGGCTTGCCGGTTGTTCAGGAGGACGTGCCCGGAGCCTAAATGGTTCATGCCTAGAAGGGAACGTGATGTCCACGTCACCCCATCGAGGGATCGAACGTGCATACGACTCTGGACTAGCATGAGTTTTCCTGAGGGTGGCGTTACATCGGCTCTACCAGGCCTCGGTACCCTCTGACCGGCGACCCACGCCGGGCCCGTACCCCATCGGGACACATTTGAAATTCAGCGAGGAGCGAACCGCGTGACCGCCGAGACGTCCGTGCCGTCCACTGCGCTTCTGACCGGTGCAGACCGTGACGGCTCCAACTACACCGCGCGGCACCTCCTCGTACTCGAGGGGCTGGAGGCAGTCCGCAAACGCCCTGGCATGTACATCGGGTCCACCGACAGCCGTGGCCTCATGCACTGCCTGTGGGAGATCATCGACAACTCCGTCGACGAGGCCCTCGGCGGCTACTGCGACCACATCGAAGTCATCCTCCACGAGGACGGCTCGGTCGAGGTCCAGGACAACGGCCGCGGCATCCCGGTGGACGTCGAGCCCAAGACGGGTCTGTCCGGCGTCGAGGTCGTGATGACCAAGCTGCACGCCGGCGGCAAGTTCGGCGGCGGCTCCTACGCGGCCTCCGGCGGCCTGCACGGCGTCGGCGCCTCCGTCGTCAACGCGCTCTCCGCCCGCCTGGACGTCGAGGTCGACCGCAACAGCGCCACGCATGCCATCAGCTTCCGGCGCGGCGTCCCCGGCATGTTCATCGAGTCCGGCCCGGACTCCCCCTTCGACCCGGCGAACGGCCTGCGCAAGGGCAAGCGGGTCCCCAAGACGCGCACCGGCACGCGCGTGCGCTACTGGGCCGACCACCAGATCTTCCTCAAGGACGCCAAGCTCAACCTGGAGACGCTGTACCAGCGCGCCCGCCAGACGGCCTTCCTCGTCCCCGGCCTGACCATCGTCGTACGCGACGAGCGCGCCATAGAGGGCGAGGGCAAGACCGAGGAGGTCTTCCGCTTCGACGGCGGCATCAGCGAGTTCTGTGAGTACCTCGCGCAGGACAAGGCCATCTGCGACGTCCTGCGGCTGACCGGACAGGGCACCTTCAAGGAGACCGTGCCGGTCCTCGACGACCGCGGCCACATGACCGCCACCGAGGTCACCCGCGAGCTGGGCGTCGACATCGCGCTGCGCTGGGGCACGGGGTACGACACCACTGTCCGGTCCTTCGTCAACATCATCGCCACCCCCAAGGGCGGCACCCACATCTCCGGCTTCGAGCGTGCCCTCACCAAGACCGTCAACGAGGCACTGCGCTCGGCCAAGCTGCTGCGCGTCGCCGAGGACGACGTCGTCAAGGACGACGCCATGGAGGGCCTCACCGCGGTCGTCACGGTGCGACTGGCGGAGCCGCAGTTCGAGGGCCAGACGAAGGAGATCCTCGGTACGTCGGCGGCCGCGCGGATCGTCGGCAATGTCGTCGCCAAGGAGCTCAAGGCCTTCCTGACCTCCCCCAAGCGCGACGCCAAGCAGCAGGCGCGCTCGATCATGGAGAAGATCGTCGCCGCCGCGCGGACGCGCATCGCGGCCCGCCAGCACAAGGAGGCGCAGCGCCGCAAGACCGCGCTGGAGTCCTCCTCGCTGCCGGCGAAGCTCGCCGACTGCCGCAGCGACGACGTGGAGCGCAGCGAGCTCTTCATCGTTGAGGGAGACTCGGCGCTCGGTACGGCCAAGCTCGCCCGGAACTCCGAATTCCAGGCGCTGCTGCCCATCCGGGGCAAGATCCTCAACGTCCAGAAGTCGTCCGTCTCGGACATGCTCAAGAACGCCGAGTGCGGCGCCATCATCCAGGTCATAGGAGCGGGGTCCGGGCGGACCTTCGACATCGACGCCGCTCGCTACGGCAAGATCGTGCTGCTCGTCGACGCCGATGTCGACGGCGCGCACATCCGCTGCCTGCTGCTGACGCTCTTCCAGCGCTACATGCGGCCGATGGTCGAGGCGGGACGCGTCTTCGCCGCCGTACCGCCGCTGCACCGGATCGAGCTCATCCAGCCCAAGAAGGGCCAGGACAAGTACGTCTACACGTACTCGGACAGCGAGCTGCGGCAGAAGCTGCTGGAGTACCAGCGCAAGAACGTGCGCTACAAGGACTCCATCCAGCGCTACAAGGGCCTCGGCGAGATGGACGCGGACCAGCTGGCGGAGACCACGATGGACCCGCGCCACCGCACCCTGCGCCGGATCAACATCGGTGACCTGGAGTCCTCCGAGCAGGTCTTCGATCTCCTGATGGGCAACGAGGTCGCGCCCCGCAAGGAGTTCATCACCAGCTCGGCGGCCACCCTGGACCGCTCGCGCATCGACGCCTGAGTCCCGACGGGCCGCGGAGTCCACCCGTGGGTGGAGCGCACAGCTCCACCCACGAGCCGATCCCGTGTGCGAGCCCGGTCCGTAGGGTCGTTCCATGACATCGCAGGGGAACGGTGGCTGGACCGCGTGGCCTTCCGCGGAGGCCCTGTCGCGGCTCGGTGTGCCGAGGGTGCGGATGGTCATCGACGGCATCGTCTGGGCGTCGATGACCATCTGGGTCCTCTGGACGGCGTACGGCGCGGGGGTCTTCCGGGGCGCCGCCGTCGTGGTCCCCGTGGCCGGGGCCGCGCTGTGCGCCGTCGCCGCCCACGCGTACGAAAGGCTCACGAGGCTCAACCGGCTGCTGCCGGCGGTGGGGGCGCTCGGCGTGGTGGCCCTGGTCGGGGCCGGCTCGTACGCCGCCGGGGCACGGAGCCCGGCCTCCATTCTGTGGATCATGTGCGCCGTGCAGGCCATGGCGCGGCTGCCGCTCGCCGCCGCCCTGCCCGTGTCCGCGGCCGTCCTGGCGGCGCACGCCGTCAACGACGACGGTGGCATGGAGCCGGCCTTCCTGGGGTTCGGGATCGTGATCATCGGCTACGCGCTGCGTCTCGACGCCCAGGCCCGCGGCGCCGGGTTCCGGCTGCTGGCGCAGGAGCGGGCCGCCCGTACGGCGGAGGCCGAGTCCGCCGCGCTGGCCGAGCGCGCCCGCATCGCGCGCGAGATCCACGACGTTCTGGCCCACAGTCTCTCCGCGCAGATGGTGCACCTCGAGGCCGCGCGGATCCAGATCGAGCAGGGCGCGGACCGGGCGCAGATCCTGGAGCGGGTCGTGGCGGCGCGCGGCATGGCACGTGAGGGGCTCGCGGAGACCCGCCAGGCGCTCTCCGCGCTGCGTGGTGAGATGGCGGCCGTGGAGCCCTTCCTGCGCGAACTGGTGGTGCCTTCAGGGGGCGTGACGCTCGCAGTGTCGGGGGAGCGCAGGCCGCTGTCCGCCGAGGCGTCGCAGACGGTGCGGCGGGTGGCGCAGGAGGCGTTGACGAACGTACGCAAGCACGCGCCGGGGGCGACGGTTCGTATCCTGCTCGTGTACGGGGAGGGGGAAGTGGTTTTGGACGTACGGGACTCGGGCGCGACCGGCGCGGCGGGCCATGCCGGCGAACTCACGGCCTCCGGCTGCGGCTACGGCCTGCTGGGGATGCGGGAACGGGCCGAACTGCTCGGCGGCAGCCTGGAGGCCGGTCCGGACGGCAAGGGTTACGCGGTGCTGCTGCGGGTGCCGGCATGACCGCGAGAGTCGTCGTGGCCGACGATCAGGCGATGGTGCGTGAGGGCATCGTGCTGATCCTCGGACTGTTGCCCGGCATCGAGGTGGTCGGCGCGGCGAAGGACGGCGACGAAGCGGTGGCACTCGTCGCCGCGCACGCGCCCGACGTCGTCCTGATGGACCTGCGGATGCCGCGCTGCGACGGCGTGGAGGCGACTCGCCGTATCCGCGCCGCCCATCCCGCGACCCAGGTGGTGGTGCTCACGACGTACGCGGACGACGACTCGCTCTTCGCGGCGCTGCGGGCGGGGGCGCGCGGATATCTCACCAAGGACGCGGGCGGCGAGGAGATCGCGCGTGCCGTCGCCGATGTGATGTCGGGCCGGGCGGGGCTCGCGCCCGCGGTCCAACTGCGCCTCCTGGAGCAGGTCACGGCCCCCGTCAGGAGCGCGCCGGCCGAGCTGCCCGACGGTCTCACCCGGCGCGAGGCCGAGGTGCTGGCGCTCGTCGCGGAGGGGCTGTCCAACGCCGAGATCGCCCGCGCGCTGCACATCGGAACGGCCACCGTGAAGACACACATCAACAACCTCTTCGCCAAGGCGGGCGTGCGCGACCGGGCCCAAGCGGTGCGATACGCCTACCGGCACGGGCTCGCACAGCCACCTGGTACATCCGTCACCTGATGGGGTGAAGTGAAGGGATTGAAGAGTCCCGGATCTTCCCACTCTGTCCATCCTTGGGCACGCGGACAATTCGTTCGCGGACAAGGAGAGTTGTCGGGTGGAGAAGCACGAAGGGCGCGAGGCCGCCGCAGCGGTGCGGTTCGACGATCCCTGGTACGACGCCCTCGCCTCGGGCTGGGGCGAACTGGACGGTACGGGCGCCCCCGCGCCGGTCACGCCGACGGCGCCCGCGGGCCCCGAACCCGGTCCCAGTGCGGCCGAGATCTATCTGGAGGTGCAGCGCAGCGCCGCCTTCCAGGAAGTACGCAGCCGCTACCGGCGGTTCGTCGTTCCCGCGACCCTCGCCTTCTTCACCTGGTACGTCGTCTACGTCGTCGCGGCGACCACCGCGCACGACCTGATGGCGCGCCCCGTCGTGGGCGCGGTGAACGTCGCGATGGTCGCCGGACTCGGCCAGTTCCTCACCACCTTCCTGCTGACCTGGGCGTACGCACGACACGCGCGGCTGCGCAGGGACCGCGCGGCACTCGATCTCCGCTGGGACACGCAGGAACTGACCCGGGGGATCAAGCGATGAGCGGCCAGGCGATGCAAACGCTGACCACGCAGCACCAGACGCTCGCGCTGGTGCTGTTCTGCGCCTTCGTCGCGGCGACACTGGCCATCACGACCTGGGTGAGCCGCAACCGGCGCGGTTCCGCGGAGGAGTTCTACGCGGGGGGCCGGCTGTTCTCGCCGATGGAGAACGGTTTCGCCATCGCGGGCGACTACATGTCAGCCGCGTCCTTCCTCGGCATCTCGGGGCTGATCGCGCTCTTCGGCTACGACGGCATGCTCTACTCCGTCGGCTTCCTCGTAGCGTGGCTCGTCGTCCTGCTGCTCGTCGCCGAACTCGTTCGCAACTGCGGCCGGTTCACGCTCGCGGACGTCGTCGCCGCGCGGATGAGCGAGCGACCTGTCCGTATCGCGTTGGGAACTTCTTCGGTCACCGTGTCCGTTCTCTATCTGGTGGCGCAGATGGTGGGGGCGGGCAGCCTGGTCGCGCTGCTGCTGGGCGGGAGCAGCGAGGCCGCGCGCTCCTGGACGGTCATCGGCGTGGGCGCGCTGATGGTGATCTATGTATCGCTGGGAGGGATGCGGGCCACCACCTGGATTCAGATCGTCAAGGCAGTGCTGCTGATGGCCGGTACGGTCGCACTCACCGTGCTCGTCCTGGTGCGCTTCCACGGCGACTTCAACCAACTGCTGCTCTCCGCCGCGGAGCGCAGCGGCCACGGCAGGGACTTCCTGTCGCCCGGCCTCCGGTACGGCGGGGACTGGACGGCCCGCTTCGACTTCATCAGCCTCGGTCTCGCGCTCGTCCTCGGCACGGCCGGTCTGCCGCACATCCTGTCCCGCTTCTACACCGTGCCGACCGCGCGCGCCGCCCGCCGCTCGGTCGTCTGGTCCATCGGCCTCATCGGCAGCTTCTACCTGATGACGATCGTGCTCGGTTTCGGCGCGGCGGCGGTGGTCGGATCCGACGCGGTAAGGGCGTCCAACGCGGCGGGGAACACGGCGGTTCCGCTGCTCGCGCTCGACCTGGGCGGCGGCGCGGGCTCCACAGGAGGAACGGTTCTCTTCGCCGTCGTCGCGGCCATCGCCTTCGCCACCATCCTCGCGGTCGTGGCCGGCATCACGCTGGCCTCCTCCGCCTCCGTGGCCCACGATCTGTACGCCTCCCTCCAGCGGCGCCGCGCCAAGCAGCACAGCGAGGTCGCGGTCGCCCGTATCGCGGCGGCGGGCATCGGAGCCGTGGCCATCGCGCTCGGCCTGCTCGCGCGCGACCTGAACGTCGCCTTCCTCGTCGGCCTGGCCTTCGCGGTCGCCGCGTCCGCCAATCTGCCGGCGCTGCTCTACTCGCTGTTCTGGCGGAACTTCACCACCCGCGGCGCGGTCTGGTCGGTGTACGGCGGCCTGATCCCGGCCGTGCTGCTCGTGCTGCTCTCGCCGGTCGTCTCCGGCAGCCCCGAAGCGCTGTTCCCCGGCGTCGACTTCCAGCTCTTCCCGCTGCAGAATCCGGGCCTGGTCTCGATCCCGCTGGGCTTCCTCGCGGGCTGGGCCGGTACGGTGCTGTCGCCCGAACCGCCGGACGAGGCCAAACACGCGGAGACAGAGGTGCGTTCGCTGACGGGCGCCGGCGCGGTGTGACCGGGCGGGGGCCGCACGAGCGAGCTCAGCTGCCGCTCGCCGTCCACGCGTACCGGTGCTCCGGGCGGCCCGTCTCGCCGTACTTGAGGCTGAGCCGTACCCGCCCCGACCGTTCCAGCAGCTTCAGATAACGCTGCGCGGTCTGCCTGCTCATGCCCGCCCGCTCGGCGATCTCCTGGGCGGACAGTGGCCCTCCGGCGGCCAGCAGCACCTGCCGGACCATGGCCGCCGTGGTGGGCGAGTGTCCCTTGGGCAGGTCGGCGGAGCCGGTCACGGAGAGCGCTCCGAAGATGCGGTCCACCTCGGCCTGTTCCGCCTCGCCGCCGCCGTCGAGGGTCCGGCGCAGCGCAGCGTACGCCTCGAGCTTTGTCCGCAGCCCGGCGAAGTTGAAGGGCTTCACCAGGTACTGGAGGGCTCCCTGGCGCATCGCCGCCTGGACGGTCCCGATGTCGCGCGCCGCCGTCACCATGATGACGTCGGTCTGGAGGCCGAGGGTGCGCAACTCCTGGACGAGCGCGAGTCCGTTCCGGTCCGGCAGGTAGTGGTCCAGGAGCACCAGGTCGACGTGGGTCGCCCGGAGCTGCGCCAGCGCGTCGGCGGCGGAATGGGCCAGGCCGGCGACGCGAAAGCCGGCGACCTTGGTTACGTACGCCGCGTTGATCTCCGCCACGCGGACGTCGTCGTCCACCACCAGTACGTCGATCACCGCGTCTCTCCCGCCGTGTCCAGCGCCGCCGCCTTGGTCAGGTCCGAGTCGCTCGGCCCTGCGTCCGTCAGCCCGGCATCCGTCAGAGCCTCCGGCAGTACGACGGTGAATTCGGCGCCGCCCCGCTCCCCCTCGCCGGCCCGGGCGCTGCCGCCCTGCCGCTCCGCGAGCCTGCGCACCATCGCGAGGCCGAGGCCACGCTTCCCGTGGGCCGGGAGCTGCTTGGTCGACCACCCCTCCGTGAAGATCAGCTCGCGTTGAGCGGCCGGGACACCGGCCCCGCTGTCGGTCACCCGCAGCACGGCCGTACGCCCGCGCGCCCGCAGCTCGACCTCGATCTCGGCGTCGGGGGACCCTGCCGAGGCGTCCAGCGCGTTGTCCACCAGATTGCCGACGACGGTGACCAGGCCGCGCGGGTCCACAAGCCGGTCCGGTAGCAGCGTCGCGTCGGAGAGCCGGAGCGCGACCCCGCGTTCGGCGGCGACCGTGGCCTTCCCGACCAGCAGCGCGGCCAGCATCGGGTCGTGGATCTTCTCGGTGATCTGCTCGGCGGTGGCGCGGTGCACCCCCGCGACCTCCGTCACGAACTCCACCGCTTCCTCGTGCATGCCCAGCTCCAGCAGGCCGAGGAGCGTATGCATCCGGTTGGCGTGCTCGTGGTCCTGGGCGCGCAGGGCGTCGATCAGACCGCGCGTGGAGTCCAGCTCGCGGCCGAGCCGCTCCAGCTCGGTACGGTCGCGCAGCGTCGCCACGGCGCCGCCGTCGTCCGTCGGCATCCGGTTGGTGACGAGCACGCGCTGCCCGCGCACGATCAGCAGGTCGTCGCCGGTCACCCGCCCCGCGAGCACATCCGCCGTACGCCCTTCCCCCAGCACCTCGTCGAGCGGCTGCCCGGTGGCCTCGGCGCCGAGGCCGAGCAATCGCTGGGCCTCGTCGTTCATCAGCCGGATCCGGCCGGCGCCATCAAGGGCGACGACGCCTTCGCGGATGCCGTGCAGCATCGCCTCGCGCTCGGCCAGCAGCGCGGAGATGTCGGAGAACGCCAGGTCATGGGTCTGCCGCTGGAGTCTTCGGGAGATGAGATACGCCGCCACCGCGCCGACGGCGAGTGCGCCGCCCGCGTACGCCAGCAGCCCGGGGATCGCCGCCAGCAGCCGGGCGCGGACGCTGTCGTACTCGATGCCGACCGAAACCGCGCCGACGATCTCGCCGCCGGCGTCGCGCAGCGGGACCTTGCCGCGGGCGGAGCGGCCGAGCGTACCCTCGTCGATTTCCATGACCTCGCGGCCTGCGAGCGCCTCGCTGGGGTCGGTGGAGACGACCTTGCCGATCTGGCGGGGGTCGGTGTGGGACCAGCGGACGCCGCGCTCGTCCATGATCACGACGTACTCGGCGCCGGTGGAGCGCCTGATGCGGTCCGCCTCGGCCTGTACGGGCCCTTCGGCCGCGGGCCGGGACCCGGTCACCGCGCCGGCGAGCTGCGGCTGGGCCGCGGTGGTCTGTGCGATCGCGAGCGCGCGCCGCATCGCCTCGTCGTCGAGCTGAGCGCTGAGCGGGGCGAGGAAGAGGCCGGTGGCGAGCACGGTGACGCCGGTGGCGATGGCGAGCTGCATCAGGAGGACTTGCGAGAAGACGCGCTGGGGCCAGCCCAGACGGAGCCGTCTGCGGGTGGAGGTCGGTGCGGCGCTCATGTCTACGAACGGTAAGCGGCTGGCACACCTTTCCGAAATTCCGCGGGCGTCCGGAGCGCGTCCGGGGCGCCAATATCCTGGGGCGGCCCGTTCCCGCGCCATGAGAAAGGCCCCCCTGGTGAGCATGAAGCAGATCCCGGTCATCGTCCTCGCGGGCTTCCTGGGTTCCGGCAAGACGACCTTGCTCAACCACCTGCTCGCGCAGAGCCGGGGCACCAGGATCGGTGCGATCGTCAACGACTTCGGGGCCATCGAGATCGACGCCATGGCGGTTGCCGGGCAGCTCGGGGACTCCACTGTTTCGCTGGGCAACGGGTGTCTGTGCTGCGCCGTCGATGTGAGTGAGCTCGACGAGTACCTGGAGAAGCTGACCCGGCCCGCCGCGCGTCTCGACGTGATCGTCATTGAGGCGAGCGGGCTCGCCGAGCCGCAGGAGCTGGTCCGGATGATCCTGGCCAGCGAGAACGATCGGATCGTGTACGGGGGGCTGGCCGAGGTCGTCGACGCCGTCGAGTTCGAGGCGACGCGGGAGCGTCATCCCGAGCTGGACCGGCATCTCGCCGTCGCCGACCTCGTCGTGCTGAACAAGACGGACCGAGTGGGGGAGGAGCAGCTCGGGCGCGTCCTGGACACGGTCGGGGAGCTGAGCGGCGGTACGGCTGTCGTCCTCGCGTCGTACGGGCGGATCGACCCGGAGCTGCTCTTCGACCCGGCGGTGCGGGTGGACGGCGAGGAGAAGGTGCGGCAGCTGTCGTTCGACGACCTGCGGAGCGAGGACGAAGCGCACGACTGCCACGGCGATCATCTGCACGCGGCGTACGAAAGCGTCTCCTTCAGCTCCGACGTGCCGATGAATCCGCGCCGGCTGATGGACTTCCTCGACACCAGGCCGGAGGGGCTCTACCGGATCAAGGGGTACGTCGACTTCGGTACGGCCGACTCGCGGAACCGGTACGGGGTGCATGCGGTCGGCCGGTTCCTGCGGTTCTACCCAGAGCCCTGGGGGCGCGACGAGCCGAGGATCACGCAGCTTGTGCTCATCGGGTCCGGGACGGACGCCGAAGCGCTCGGCAAGGAGCTCGAGGCCTGTCGGGCGGACGCTCCGCAGGACGCCCCGGCCGCTGAACACAGCATGTGGGGCGTGCTGCGGTACGTGCAGGGCGAGAGCTGAGGGCGGCTTTTTTCTTCCCCACCCCGCCCCTTCCCGAAGTCCTCAACCGCCGGACGGGCTGGAAGGAAGCGGGGGTGTCCTGGCCGCCGGGGCGGGCTGCGGAGGCAGCCCGCCCCGGCGGTGAGGACAGCTGCGGTTTGTTACACCGGGCCCGCCAGGGCCGCGACCGGGGTTGTCAGGGGGGTGCCTGAGCCGTCGCGGCGGGGGTCCTGCTCCGGCAGTTCCACCGGGGCGCCGTTCTTCGTTGCCGCGCGGGCCGGAGCCGGGCCCGCCCAGGCCAGGATGAGGATGTCCTCGCCCTTGAGGAACCGCTGGCAGCGCACGCCGCCAGTGGCCCGGCCCTTGCGCGGGTACTGGTCGAACGGCGTCAGCTTCGCCGACGTCTCCGTGTCCCCGAGCAGCGTGCCGGCCGTGCCGGCCACCGTGAAGACCACGGCGTCCGCCGCCGGGTCCACCGCGGTGAACGAGATCACCTTGGCGCCCTCGGCGAGCTTGATGCCCGCCATACCGCCCGCGGCCCGGCCCTGCGGCCTGACCTGTCCCGCCGGGTAACGCAGCAGCTGGGCGTCGTCCGTGATGAAGACCAGGTCCTCCTCGCCCGTGCGCAGCTCCGCCCCGCCGACGACCCGGTCACCGTCCCTGAGGGTGATGACCTCCAGTTCGTCCTTGTTGGACGGATAGTCCGGGACCACCCGCTTGACCACGCCCTGCTCGGTTCCGAGCGCGAGCCCCGGTGAGGACTCGTCGAGGGTGGTGAGGCAGACCAGCGTCTCGTCCGGCTCCAGGGTCAGGAACTCACTGACCGGCGCCCCGCCCGAGAGGTTGGGCGCGGAGGCCGTGTCCGGGAGCTGGGGCAGGTCGATGACCGCGAGGCGCAGCAGGCGGCCGGACGACGTCACCGCGCCCACGTCGCCGCGCGCCGTGGCCGGCACGGCCGAGACGATCACGTCGTGCTTGGTTCGCCGGGCGTCGTCCAGGGCGAGGGGCTCGCCATTGGCCGTACGGGCCAGCAGGCCGGTCGAGGACAGGAGGACCCGGCACGGGTCGTCCGCGACCTCCAGCGGCACCGCGGCGACCGGCGAACTTCCGGACTCCAGCAGCACGGTGCGCCGGTCGGTGCCGAACTTCTTCGCGACCGCTGCCAGTTCGGTCGAGACCAGCTTGCGCAGCTCGGTGTCCGACTCCAGGATCGCGGTCAGCTCGTCGATCTCGGTGGTGAGCCGGTCCCGCTCGGCCTCCAGCTCGATCTTGTCGAACTTGGTGAGCCGGCGCAGCGGCGTGTCCAGGATGTACTGCGTCTGGATCTCGCTCAGCGAGAAGTGCTCGATCAGCCGTTCCTTGGCCTGTGCCGAGTTGTCGCTGGAGCGGATGAGGCGGATGACCTCGTCGATGTCGAGCAGCGCGACGAGCAGGCCGAGCACCAGGTGCAGCCGGTCGCGCCGCTTGGTGCGGCGGAACTCGCTGCGACGCCGTACGACCTCGAAGCGGTGATCGAGATAGACCTCCAGCAGCTCCTTGAGGCCCAGCGTCAGCGGCTGACCGTCCACCAGCGCCACGTTGTTGATGCCGAAGGTCTCCTCCATCGGCGTCAGCTTGTAGAGCTGCTCCAGGACGGCCTCGGGGACGAAGCCGTTCTTGATCTCGATGACCAGCCGCAGGCCGTGCATGCGGTCCGTGAGGTCCTTGACGTCCGCGATGCCCTGGAGCTTCTTCGACGAGACCAGGTCCTTGATCTTCGCGATCACCTTCTCCGGGCCGACGGTGAAGGGCAGTTCGGTGATCACCAGGCCCTTGCGGCGCGCCGTCACGTTCTCCACGGTGGCCGTCGAGCGGATCTTGAAGGTGCCGCGGCCGTTCTCGTACGCGTCCTTGATCCCGCCGAGGCCGACGATGCGGCCGCCGGTCGGCAGGTCCGGACCCGGCACGAAACGCATCAGCGTCTCAAGATCCGCGCCGGGGTGCTTGATCAGATGCCGGGCGGCGGCGACGATCTCGCCCAGGTTGTGCGGCGGCATGTTCGTCGCCATGCCGACGGCGATCCCGGACGCGCCGTTGACCAGCAGGTTCGGATACGCCGCGGGAAGCGCGACCGGCTCCCGCTCCTGCCCGTCGTAGTTCGGGTTGAAGTCGACCGTGTCCTCGTCGATCGACTCGGTCATCAGCGACGTGGCGTCGGCCATCCGGCACTCGGTGTACCGCATGGCGGCCGGCGGGTCGTCGTTGCCGAGGGAGCCGAAGTTGCCGTGCCCGTCGACGAGCGGCAGGCGCATCGAGAAGGGCTGCGCCATCCGCACCAGGGCGTCGTAGATCGACGCGTCGCCGTGCGGGTGCAGCTTGCCCATCACCTCGCCGACGACGCGGGCGCACTTCACATAGCCGCGGTCGGGCCGCAGCCCCATCTCGTTCATCTGGTAGACGATGCGTCGGTGCACCGGCTTCATGCCGTCGCGGGCGTCGGGCAGCGCTCGCGAGTAGATCACCGAGTACGCGTACTCGAGGAAGGAGCCCTGCATTTCGTCGACGACGTCGACATCGAGGATCTTCTCCTCGAACGCATCGTCCGGCGGCGGGGTCTTCGTGCTGCGGCGGGCCATCGCGGCTGCGGCTCCTTCGCGGTTCTGTCGGGCTGAGTTCTTGGGTCTGATGCCGACCATTGTGGACCGACGCACTGACAACGCCGACCTCGACCCGTCCGTAGCGCCTGCTCGGGCGTTCCCTGAGGGCGTACACCGGCCGGGAACTTCGCCAGGTGTCAGTGCGCTTGCATACAGTGGCAGGACTTCTTCATATCGCGATCGAAGGGACGTACATGCCCATGGGTCACACGGCCACAGCGCAGGCCGGTTCCGGCGGCCTGACAGCGACTGAGCACCGGCTGGCCAATGGCCTGCGCGTGGTGCTCTCCGAGGACCACCTGACCCCGGTCGCCGCGGTCTGCCTCTGGTACGACGTGGGCTCGCGCCACGAAGTCAAGGGGCGCACCGGTCTTGCTCACCTCTTCGAGCACCTGATGTTCCAGGGCTCGGCGCAGGTCAAGGGCAATGGCCACTTCGAGCTGGTGCAGGGTGCGGGCGGTTCGCTCAACGGCACGACCAGCTTCGAGCGCACCAATTACTTCGAGACGATGCCCGCCCACCAGGTGGAGCTGGCGCTGTGGCTGGAAGCCGACCGGATGGGCTCGCTGCTCTCCGCGCTCGACGAAGAGTCCATGGAGAACCAGCGCGACGTCGTCAAGAACGAACGCCGCCAGCGGTACGACAACGTTCCGTACGGCACCGCGTTCGAGAAGCTGACCGCCCTCTCCTACCCGGAGGGCCACCCGTACCACCACACGCCGATCGGCTCGATGGCCGACCTGGACGCCGCGACCCTCGAAGACGCGCGCGCCTTCTTCCGTACGTACTACGCGCCCAACAACGCGGTGCTCTCGGTCGTCGGCGACATCGACCCGGTGCAGACGCTGGCCTGGATCGAGAAGTACTTCGGCTCCATCCCGCACCACGACGGCAAGCAGCAGCCGCGTGACGGCACGCTCCCCGACATCATCGGCAAGGAGATCCGCGAGGAGATCCGCGAAGAGGTCCCGGCCCGCGCGCTGATGGCCGCCTACCGGCTCCCGCACGACGGCACCCGCGAGTCCGACGCCGCCGACCTGGCCCTCACCGTCCTCGGCGGCGGCGAGTCCTCCCGGCTGCACAACCGCCTGGTCCGCCGCGACCGGACGGCCGTCGCCGCCGGCTTCGGACTGCTGCGGCTCGCCGGCGCCCCCTCGCTCGGCTGGCTCGACGTGAAGACGTCGGCCGGCGTCGAGGTGCCCGACATCGAGCGAGCCGTCGACGAGGAGCTGGCCCGCTTCGCCGCCGAGGGCCCCACGCCCGAGGAGATGGAGCGCGCGCAGGCCCAGTTGGAGCGCGAGTGGCTGGACCGGCTCGGTACGGTCGCGGGCCGCGCCGACGAACTGTGCCGGTACGCCGTCCTGTTCGGCGACCCGCAGCTCGCCCTGTCCGCCGTCAAGCGCGTCCTGGACATCACCGCGGAGGAGGTCCAGGCGGTCGCCAAGGCCAGGCTCCGCCCGGACAACCGCGCGGTCCTGGTGTACGAGCCCACGCACGCCGAGGACGCGGCTTCCGAGGCGGAAGACGCAGCCGCAGCCGACACCACCGACGCCGCCGAGACCGGAACGCAGGAAGGGGCGGACAAGTGACCGACACCGCAGCCGTCAGCATGAAGTTCCACCCGCAGCCGCAGGGGGGCACCCCCACGCCGTGGGCCTTCCCCGCCCCCGAGCGCGGGGCCCTGCCCAACGGCCTGACCGTGCTGCGCTGCCACCGCCCCGGTCAGCAGGTCGTGGCCGTCGAGGTCTTCCTCGCCGCCCCTCTGGAGGCTGAGCCCACGGGCCTGGACGGCGTGGCCACCATCATGGCGCGGGCCTTCTCCGAGGGCACCGACAAGCACTCCGCCGAGGAGTTCGCCGCCGAGCTGGAGCGCTGCGGCGCCACGCTCGACGCGTACGCCGACCATCCGGGCGTCCGGGTCTCCCTGGAGGTCCCCGTCTCGCGGCTGCCCAAGGCGCTCGGCCTGCTCGCCGACGCTCTGCGGGCACCCGGCTTCACGGACAGCGAGATCGAGCGCCTGGTCGCCAACCGGCTCGACGAGATCCCGCACGAGACGGCCAACCCGTCCCGCCGCGCGGCCAAGCAGCTCTCCAAGGAGCTGTTCCCGGCGACCTCGCGCATGTCGCGGCCGCGCCAGGGCACCGAGGAGACGGTGGAGCGCATCGACTCCGCCGCCGTGAAGAGCTTCTACGCGGCGCACGTGCGTCCCGCGACCGCCACCGCGGTGGTCGTCGGCGACCTCGAAGGCACCGACCTGGACGCGATCCTGGCCGACACCCTGGGCGCGTGGAAGGGCGACACGGCCGAACCCCGCCCCGTGCCGCCGGTGACGGCCGACGACACGGGCCGTGTGGTCATCGTCGACCGGCCCGGCGCGGTCCAGACGCAGCTGCTCATCGGCCGGATCGGCCCCGACCGGCACGACCGTGTCTGGCCGGCCCAGGTCCTCGGTACGTACTGCCTGGGTGGCACGCTCACCTCCCGCCTGGACCGCGTCCTGCGCGAGGAGAAGGGCTACACGTACGGCGTGCGCGCCTTCGGCCAGGTGCTGCGCTCCTCGGCCGACGGTAAGGGCGCCGCGATGCTGGCGATCAGCGGCTCGGTGGACACCGAGTCCACGGGTCCGGCGCTCGAAGACCTCTGGAAGGTGCTGCGCACCCTCGCGGCCGAGGGCCTCACCGACGCCGAGCGCGACGTCGCCGTACAGAACCTGGTGGGTGTCGCGCCGCTCAAGTACGAGACGGCCGCGGCCGTCGCCGGCACACTCGCCGACCAGGTCGAGCAGCAGCTGCCGGACGACTTCCAGGCCCAGCTGTACGCCCGCCTCGCCGAGACGGGCACCGTGGAGGCCACCGCGGCGGTGGTCAACGCCTTCCCCGAGAACCGCCTGGTCACGATCCTCGTCGGCGACGCGTCGCAGATCGAGGAGCCCGTGAGGGCGCTCGGCATCGGCGATGTGACGGTGGTCGCGGGCTGACCGCGCTACACCTGACCGCGTTACACCCCAAAGCGGGAGATTGAGGGACCTCGGCGGCCGAAAGGCTGCCGGGGTCCTTCCCGTATGTCCGGGTTTGTTGTGGAGGCTGCCTGTCTGGCCTGTGGGGTGCGTTACAAAACGCCGTGTCTGTTTGGTGATTAAAAGATGTCCCGCTTAGCGTCTGTCCGGCTGTCCGTCAGCAGTGAGCCGCATCCGCGGCACCGGGCAGCCATCGCCGAGTCCCCGTCAGGCGCGAGCCAGGGGAGCCGGGGACCCAATCAGTCCCTGGGGTGAATCGGACGTCCTGCGTGCGTACGTACGGAGGGGTCCGTAGGAGACCTTCCTGCTCCGAACCCGTCAGCTAACCCGGTAGGCGAGAAGGAAGGAAAGGATCAGCCACTCCATGGCGTTCACCCGTGCCACCGGGAAGCACCGGCGTCCGAGCCGTCTGACGCGCAGAAGCGCGAACATGGCGGGCGTCGCGGCCCTCGCGACGACCGGCGTCATCGGAGGCCTGGCCGCTCCGGCCCTCGCCGCCGAATCGGCCGTCGCCGTCGAGGACACCGGCCTCACCCAGGCCATCGTCATCGGCGACTCCCTCGCCGACCAGATCGCCGCTCAGGCCCAGAAGCAGCAGCAGGCCGCCGACAAGGCGGAGGCGGAGCGCAAGGCAGAGGCCGCGCGCAAGGCCGAGGTCAAGCGCAAGGCGGAAGCCAAGGCCAAAGCCGAGGCCGAGGCGCGCGCCAAGAAGGAGCGCGAGGAGCGCGCGGCCAAGGAGCGCGCCGCCCGCGAGGCGGAGCGCAAGCGCCTGGGCGGCTACACCCTCCCGGTCGCCGGCTCCTTCGTGACCACCGGCTACAAGACCGGCGGCAACCTCTGGTCCTCCGGCAGCCACTCCGGCGTCGACTTCCGCGCCGCGTCGGGCAGTTCCGTCGTCTCCGTCGGTGCGGGCACCGTCGTCGAGGCCGGCTGGGGCGGGGCGTACGGCAACAACATCGTCATCCGGATGACCGACGGCACGTACACGCAGTACGGCCACCTGTCGTCCCTCGGCGTCTCCGTCGGCCAGAGCGTCGCCTCAGGCCAGCAGATAGGCCTCTCGGGCTCGACCGGCAACTCGACCGGCCCGCACCTGCACTTCGAGGCCCGTACGTCGCCCGAATACGGTTCGGACATGGACCCGGTCGCGTACCTGCGCGCGCACGGCGTGAACGTCTGACGGCTCGGTCGACTGTTCCTCGTCCAGAAGGCCCCGGCTTCCCGCCGGGGCCTTGTGCATGTCCAAAAGCCGTCCATGGATTCCCGTTCCCGTCGGAAATTGCGGAATGCTGCAATAGAGTCACCGGACAAGCGTCGATCGACCGCGTTTCGCGGGGATTAAGGCGGAGGTTCGGTCATGCGCATTCCCGCGCAATCGGTATGCACGGCAATCCGTGACGACATCGTTTCCGGTGTCTTCCCGCGGGGAAGCCGGCTCACCGAAGAGCTGCTGGCGCGCCGTTACGGTGTCTCGCGCGTCCCGGTGCGCGAGGCTCTGCGCACGCTGGAGTCCGAGGGGTTCGTCACTACGCGCCGGCACGCGGGCGCCTGCGTGGCCGAGCCCACGGAGCAGGAGGCCGCCGACCTCCTGGAGGTCCGGACACTGCTGGAGCCGCTGAGTGCGGCCCGCGCCGCCCAGCGGCGCACCGAGGCACACCTCAAGGTGCTGCGCGGCCTGGTCAGGCTCGGTCGGGAGCGGGCCCTCCGGGGCGAGGGCGAGGATCTGCGCTCCCTGGGCACCTGGTTTCACGAGACGCTCGCCCAGGCGTCGGGCAGTCCCGGCCTCACGGCCCTGCTCACCCAGCTCAGGCACAAGATCGCCTGGATGTACGCCGTCGAGCAGCACGCCCGCCCCGCCGAGGCCTGGGCCGAACACGCCGCGATCGTCGATGCCGTGGCGCGCGGCGACGTGGAACGGGCCCGGTCGCTGACGGCCCTGCACGCCGAACGGGCGGTGGCCGCGCACCGGTTGCGACGCCCCGGCCCGGAGCGTGAACGAGAGCGGGAGCGCGAGCGCGAGCGCGGGCAAGGACGCGTGAGGACTTCGCAACATGCCGTAAACACCGTGGGTGGCCGCCATTAACAGCCGCGCCGTATACAAAGAGGGTGAATTTGCGGGGGCTTATTTCCGGTGACTGTTTTGGATGGTCG
>NZ_JAGGPA010000079.1 GCF_018614035.1 Streptomyces sp. ISL-96 | reverse complement strand
TCCAGCTGCTTGGGGGCGAGCTTCTCACCGACCACGTGGTAGGTGAGGATCTTGGTGAGGGTGGCCTTGTCGGCCAGGACCTTGTCCAGGTCGGCCTTCGGGATCTTGGCGAAGGCGTCGTTGGTGGGTGCGAACACCGTGATGTTCTCAGCATTGTTCAAGGTGTCGACCAGGCCGGCCTTCTTGACCGCGGTGACCAGGGTGGACAGGGCGGGATTGTTCGACGCGGCGGTCGCGACCGGGTCCTGCGCCATGCCGTCGAAGCTACCCGCACCGTCCTTGGGGACTGTGGCGCACCCCGGCCCGAACGGCTTGTCCGTCATCGCTGTGTCATCAGCGGCCGGGGTCGACTCCTTCGGGGTGGAGGCGGCCGTGGACGAGCTGTTGTCCGACGCGGAGTCGGAGCTGTCGTCGGAGCACGCGGTCAGGGCCAGCGGCAGAGCCGCGGCAGCGGCAACGGCGACGGCTGCGCGACGGAAGCGAAGTGTGTTCATGATGTCTCCTTGGGTGATCATTTAATTGCTGTCTGTAAGACAACGTGGGTCGAAGAGGGTGCCGGAAGGGCGGGGCGGTCAGTCGACGGTGACGACGACCGAGTGCCAGCCACTGGCGCCGTCGGGGATGGTGCCGGTCCGCTTCTCGGTCTGTACGGCACCGGTGCGGTCGGTGGCGCGCACGGTCAGGGTGTGCCCGCCAGGAGTGGCCTTCCAGGGGTAGGACCACTGCCGCCAGGTGTCGACGGTGTGCTGCGCGGCGAGGTCCGCGGGCCGCCAAGGCCCGTCATCGACACGGATTTCGACCCGTTCGATGCCACGGTGCTGGGCCCAGGCGACGCCGGCGACCATGACGGTGCCCGCTTCGGGGCGGGCAAAGGGCTTGGGGGTGTCGATACGGGACTGGGTCTTGATCGGGGCCTTCTGGGCCCACTTGCGCTTGACCCAGTACGGGTCGTAGTCGTCGAACGTGGTGAGTTCGATGTCTTCGATCCACTTGCAGGCCGATACGTATCCGTACAGCCCGGGAACGAGCATCCGCACGGGGAAACCGTGCACGAAGGAGAGCGGTTCGCCGTTCATGCCGACCGCGAGCATCGCGTCGCGGCCGTCCATGACGTCCTCGACCGGCGTACCGAGCGTCATGCCGTCCACCGAGCGGGCCACCAGCTGGTCGGCGGGCCCGCCCCGCGAAGGCGGCTTCACGCCGGCCTCGCGCAGCAGGTCCGCCAGCCGTACGCCGATCCATCGCGCACTGCCCACGTACGGGCCACCGACCTCGTTGGACACACACGTCAGCGTGATGTCCCGCTCGATCAACTCCCGCTCCAGCAAATCCTGGAACGTCACCGTCAGCGGACGCTTGACGCCCTTGCCGTGGATACGCAGTTTCCAGCTGGTGGCGTCGACCTTCGGTACCACCAGGGCGGTGTCGACCCGGTAGAACGTCTTACTGGGCGTAGTGAAAGAACTGACACCCGCAACCCGCAATTGCGCCCCTGCCGGGATGGGAGGCGCCGGTGAAGCAGGCTCGGGCAGCAGTACCCCGGCACGCGAGGTCACTGCGTCCTGGCCGCGCCGGCCGTTCAGTGTCCGGCCCAGAGCACCGGCACCGGTGGACGCGACCGCGGCTGCCGAGGCGGCGAGAAGGAAGCCTCGCCGGTCCCAGCTACTGTCCTTGGCCTCTTGGATGGCCGGCTGGTCCTGGATTTTCAGGCTGCCGATCAGGGTGTAGAGGAGAACGGCACCTACCAGAGCGCCCACGAGCGACGGCAGGCCGTCCGCGATGCCGGACGAGTCCGGGCGGCTCACGGCCGCCGCTGCACCGACCACCCCGAAGATCAGTACACCCGCCGAACCGATACGCCGGTATCGAAGCGCGACCATGCCCAGCACGAGCCCGAGGGCGGCGAGCGTTGCGAGGATGCCCAATTGCAGGACGAGTTTGTCGTCCTCGCCGAAATTCCGGATCGCCCAGTCCTTCACCGGTGCCGGCGTACGGTCGATCGCCGCACCCCCCACCGCGGTGACGGGCCCCGCCTCGGGCCGCACCGCCGCCGACACGAGTTCAGCGACGGCGAGCGCAGCGTAGCCGGAAAGCAGGCCGCTGAGCGCGGCGAGCCCCCCACGGGCCAGGGTCGTACCGGAGATCCTCACGCCCCCCATTCGGAGCCGGCTCCTGAAGGGATTGGTCCCTCGTCCCAAAAAGTTAAGAACTTCCCTGGCTGGGCTCCGCGATGACCGTCACCGAAGAGCACAAGAGACCTGGCGCCGTCGCGCCCGACGGGTTGCTGACCGGCGGCTCGGGGCGCAGCGACGGCATCCCCGCACCCGCCACGCCGCGTAACGACCTGGTCGAGATCTTCCTCACCGGATCTGCAAGGAATGCGGCCCCATCAAGGCGGACCTGAACTCGCAAGACTCAACGCCGATGCCGACAAGGCCAAGTTCGTACCGGCCGAAGAGCTGCGGCTCAACATGTCGGTCCCGCCCACGGCCAAGCCCAACCGCCTCGGCGTCCTCGGCAAGGACCTGGCCGGCTTCCCCAACGGCCGCCGCCTCAACGACGACGTCGTCGACATCGAACTCCAGGCCCTGGAAGGCGCCGCGCAGACCGGCAAGATCGGGCCCGCGCTGGCTGCCGGCGATCGCGTGGACGCCCCCTACCGTCAGCCCGCGACACCTTCCCCTACGTCGCCCTGCCCAACACCGCGGCCGTCAACCAGGCCGACGCCCTCCACCCCGACGGCGGAGTCGGCGCGGGCTTCGGCGGCACCGCCTTCGGAGACGGCTTCCCCATGGTGGGCTTTCTCGCTGCGTCCAGGCGACCGGATATCCGTACGCCGAAACGACCGCAGCACCGCCGTATTCGCCGTCGAGGCCCTGCGGCCGTACGACAAGGACTCGCTGCCCGACAGCCAGGTCAACGCCACCACAGGACCACCGGCACTGCGGCTGATCACCTGTGGCGGCACCTATGACCGCCAGCGAGGCGAGTACAGCCACAACCTCGTCGTCTACGCCACCCTCGCGGGCGCCGACTGACCGAGCCCACCATGGCGCCTGACTCACCCCTCACGTCGACGCTGTTGCCCCGCAACGCTCGGCCCGGCCGGGGCTTGCCCATCCTGCGCACGAGGGTCGGCCGAGCCCCCAGGTGCTTTGCGACTGGCATCGGCGGTCAGGGCAAGAAAAGTACGCGCGACCAATCCACATCGGATACCGCGACGAATAAGGAGTGAACGGGAAAAATAACCGAAAGTGGAGCCGGTCTCTGGCCGGTGACCCCCGGAAGGGGATGCATTGCGATGACAGTCAAGCGCTCAGCCCGTCTTACTGCCCTCATAGCACTGCCCGCAGCGTTCACCCTCGCTCTGGCCACACCGGTACTGGCCCAGGACGGACGCGACGGCAGCTCCCAGGCCCAGAACGGCCGGGACTACAAGGTCGACCTGCGGCAGCTGAACGATTCCGGTGCCAGCGGCACGGCGCTGCTCAGCCTCCAAGGCCGGCAGCTCACTGTGAAGATCAACGCCCAGGGCCTCGTCCCCGGCCAGCCGCACGCCCAGCACATCCACGGTTCAACGTCTGGGCACAATTTCCATTGCCCCGACGCCAGCGCGGACAAGAACGGCGACGGCATCGTCACCACCACAGAGGGCCTGCCCGCCTACGGGGACATCAACATCTCCCTGACCACCAGGGGCGACACGTCGAAGGCGAGCGGACTCGCTGTCGACCGGATGCCGGTCGCGGACAGAAACGGCAACGTGTCCTACTCGCGCACGATCACGGTCTCCCAGGCCGTGGCGGACAACATCACCAACCTGCATGTCGTGCAGCACGGTATCGATCCGAACGGCAACGGAAAGTACGACTTCGGCAAGGGCAAGAGCGAACTCGACCCGAAGCTGCCCCAGGAAGCCACCGCCCCCGCCAGCTGCGGCATGCTGCAAGGCTCCACCGGCTCTGCGCCGATGAGTCACGGCTAACCACCAAGGCGAGAGGGAGCGCAGGGGGCGGGGACACAGCATGTGCCCGACGTGATCTGCGACTTGACGCGGCGCGTGCGTCCATCGCCCCATAGGGAGTCCAGATGGCCTCGACACTCGCCAGAGTGCTGGGGCCATCACTCAGCCTGCCTGAGGACGTCGTACAACCCACGTCGACGCTACGGTCACATGGGTGGGAATCGGGTCTGGGCCCCGCGAGGCATGGTTGTGTGCTGCACCGGGGGCAGGGCGACTCGTTCGCCGGGGGATAGGTCGGGCACCTGATTCAGACTCAGGTCAAGGTTCCGGTCGACTGGTGTGGCAAAGAGGGTGTGCGCCATCGGCTGCTTGACGAGAGTCGCTTCGGTACGTCTGGAGCATCGGACGGCAGGGCTTAGCCAGATGGCGGCTGTCGGCGGGCCATCGTAGCCATCGTCAGGCGCTGGGGAACGGTGTGAGGGTGAGTGGTGGACTGGTCGGCTGGGGCGATCCGCCGGCCGGTTCAAGGGTGATGCCGATGCCGGTCGCTTTGTCGACCGGTCCGTCGAGGAGCGTGATCGTGCTGGTGCGGTCGGGGTCGATCAAACCTGCAGAGCGCATGGTGCCCTCGTCGTTGAACCACAGTTGGTAGACCTTGCCCTTGGGCGGTTGGGCCAACCCGGTCGTAGTGAAGACGGCTTGATCGCGGCTCTTGGACACCACCACCGTGCCCGCCGCCTTCTGCGGAAGACGGGTCACTGCCAGCTGGGCGTCTGGCGCGGTGAGGACGGCGGCCGCAGCGTCAGCCGCCTGCTGAACGCGCTGGGCGTCCCGTTCAGCGTCGAGGGCCACTTGGTATTGCATAACCGTCGTCCCCCCGAGAATGACCGCTGCTGCGATGCTCGCGGCAAGAGACCACACCAGACCCCGTTGTCCGCCTCTCTTCTGTCGTGGAGGCGGAGCAGGTGCAGCGGGCACCGCGGGTGCGACCTGGCGAACGAGGTGGATCTGCCGCATCACGTTTTCTCGCACAGAGCGCGGTACGGGCGCCGAAACCGCCATACCGAGCCGCGCCGCCGTCTCGGACAGCGCCCTTACCTCTTGCTCGCAGGACGCACACTCGGCCAGGTGCCGTTCGAACGCCTCGCGTTCGACATCGCTCAGCGCATTGAGCGCATAGGCGCCGGCCAGCGTGTGCAGGTCATCCGGCATCATGCAGTCACCCCCAGGCAGTCGCGCAGACGGATCAGGCCGTCGCGCATCCGGGACTTGATCGTGCCCAGCGGCTGCGCAAGCCGCTCAGCCACCTCCCGGTAGGTCAGCCCCTGGTAGTAGGCGAGGGTCACCGACTGTCGCTGCAGCTCACTCAGACCGCGCAGGCAAGCCCGCACAGCGGCGCTCTCCATCCTCACCTCGACCTCCTCGGCCACTTCATCGAACTCAGTCCCACGGGCCAAACGCGCTGCTCGTTCCTCACGAGACGAAGTCGCCTGCTCCGAACGGACTCGGTCCACAGCCCGGCGGTGAGCCATGGTGAGTACCCAGGTGATCACCGACCCCCGGCCGGGGTTGTATCGGGGCGCAGTCCGCCACACCTCCACCAAGACCTCCTGAGACACCTCCTCCGACATGGCCCGGTCCCGCAGGACCCCGCAGACCACGCCGAAAACCGGTTCGGACACTGCGTGGAACATTCCGGTGAACGCATCACGGTCGCCCTGCGCCACCTTCTCCATCAGCGACGGCAGATCGGCTTCGAGGCCCGGGTTCGCATTAGTGCGGGCGTTGTCTGTCACAGGTGCGATTCTGCAGTACCGCACCTGTACGACTCACATTCGGCGCGGCAAGCCATCCGGCTTGGCCCGCGAGCGACGAAAGTGCATCGGACTGGTCGAGGGCGGGTGTGGACGGCTCTCACATCCGCGCGAAGGGGGGGCTGACACCGGTCCGTCGATGGTCGACCGCCATGGAACACATTCAATTTCACGTTGCCCGACGGATTCTCTCGTACAGCATCCTGCCCGCGAGTGTGCCTCCGTATAGGACGAAGCCGACGCCGGCCAGCCAGGAGTGGATCACCAGCACGGTTCCGATGGAGCCGTACGCGGTGGCGTGGGTCACGATCAGGGGGGAGAAGACGAGCCATGAGAAGAGCCGCAGACCCAGCAGCGCGAAGGTGGTCGCGATCGCTCCCGGCAGTAGGGCTTTCCATCCGATCCTGTGGCCGAGGAGGATCCTTTGTGAGACCCAGAGGAACAGAACGGTGATGAGGAGGGCGACCGCTGTCTCCAGAGGGGTGGAGGCCTCCGTGTCCTGCTGCTGAGGAACCTGAGGGCCGACGAAGGGTGCGGCACCACAGACTCATGACGCGCCGGAAAGGCGCCTGACTCAGCGGCTCTGCCTGCCGCGAAGTGCGTGGCGCTGGAAGAGCCGTGAGATGTCTCGCGCGGTGATGATGCCCGTCAGGTGCTGGCCATCGGTGACGAGGATCCGCATGCCGCTGCTCCGGTGGACCTTTTCCAGTACGTCTTCCAGAAAGTCGTCGGGCGCGCATGTGGTGCACTGCGACAGCGGGGTTGCCACGTCACGTACGCGCACTGTCTCCCGCTGCGGCGCCGGCGTCTTCGCGAGCTGGGGCAGGTGGATCATGCCACTGGGGCGTCCTTCGAAGTCGATCAGGGGCAGGGTGGAGTGGCGGGCCCGCATGGCCACTTCGTCGATGCAGCGTTCCACGGTCAGCCAGTCGGGGCAGGTTTCCACGGGACTCGACATGGCATCGGCTGCTCGTACCCCGTGCAGGGCTGAGGCCAGCCCGGCGTGCCGCCGTTCCGCGTTGGCGACGATCATGATGAAGAAGCCGATGATCATCAGCCACAGACCGCTGAAGGCACCGCGCAGAACGGAGATCCATCCGGCGGCGATCAGCAGGAACCCGAAAACCTGCCCGCTGCGTGCGGCTGCCCGTTCGGCCCGGTCCCGGTCTCCGGTACGCCACCACATCACCGCCTGCACCACACGTCCTCCGTCGAGCGGCGCGGCAGGCAGCAGATTGAACACTCCCAGCACGAAGTTCACCCACCCCAGCCACACCATGACAGCCGCGGGCACCGCCCAGCCGGTCAGCGCGTTCAGACCAAGACCCGCGCCGAACGCCGCCGCACCGACGACCAGGCTGGTGAGCGGGCCGCTCACGGCAACGAGGAAGGCGGCGCCGGCCGCGCGCGGCTTGCCCATCTCGGTCATCCCGCCCAGCGCCCAGAGCGTGATGTTCTGGACCGGGATGCCTTTCTTCCCTGCGGTGATCGCGTGGGCGGCCTCATGAGCCAGCAGGCTTCCGAGGAGCAGCAGCGCACCGGCCAGACCGGCGACCGTGTAGGTGGCGTTCGACTGTTCCGGAACCCAGGCGGGGAGCGTCTGGCTGCCCAGGCTGTATCCGAAGAGCACTACGAGCAGGGGCACGGTCCAGTGGATGCGCAGCGGCACCCCGAGAACTCGTCCCATCCGTACCGAGCTGTTCATCACTGCCTCCCGCGGACTGAAGCAGGCGGTCCTCCACCCGAGCCGCTCCGCTTCCGGGGCGTCCCCGGGACCGGACCAACGCGGTGTCCGTCCACTGACAGTCTGCCTCGGTTGGGGCGGGCGGCTGAGGGCGTGGCTTTCCTGGGCATGGGTGCGTCACCTGTCGGGTGCGGGTGGGTCGTCGGGGTCGCCGTTCTGCCGGTGCCGGTCCGCGTTCGGACTCTCCCGGTCGGTGCTGCTCTGCGGG
The DNA here is from genome assembly GCF_018614035.1 of Streptomyces sp. ISL-96. Lineage (GTDB taxonomy): Bacteria > Actinomycetota > Actinomycetes > Streptomycetales > Streptomycetaceae > Streptomyces. The sequence continues at coordinate 10,286 of NZ_JAGGPA010000079.1, read as the reverse complement.
CGGGGGGAATTGCCCTGCTGGTAGATGTCGGGGATGCCGTCGGTGTTCTCGTCGAGCGTCTCCTCCTCGTACAGCCGCCGGTACTTGTTGTTCCGCAGCTTCAGCAGTACGCACGCCAGCAGCGCGGAAGTCAGGGATCCGAGGAGGACGCCGGCCTTGATGTGCTCAAGGTCCGCAGGGTTCGGATAGGCGAGTTCACCGATCAGCAGCGAGACGGTGAAGCCGATGCCGGCCAGCATGGCCACGGCGATCACGTCCGGCCAGGAGAGGTCCGGGCTGAGTCGGGCCCGCGTGAAGCGGGCAGCGAGGTAGCAGCCGCCGACGACGCCCACAACCTTGCCGACGGCCAGGCCCAGTGCCACGCCCAGCGGTTCAGGCCGGCTGACGACATCGCCCAGCGTGTCGCCGGATACGCTGACTCCGGCTGAGAACAGGGCGAACAGCGGGACGGCCACTCCGGCGGAGACCGGGCGTACCAGGTGCGCGATCCGCTCGGCCGGACGTCGGCCTTTCTCTCCGTCCTTCGTCACCCTCAGCAGGAGCCCCATGGCGACTCCTGCCACGGTGGCATGTACGCCGCTGGCGTACGTCAGGCCCCAGATCACCAGTGCCAGCGGCAGGTACCAGTACCAGCCGTGCACCCGCCTTCGGTCGTGCAGGTGGAAGAACAGGCCCAGCCCGAGTACGGCGCCGATGAGGGCCGCCAGGTTGATCGTGTGGGTGTAGAAGACGGCGATGACGACGATGGCACCGAGGTCGTCGACTACTGCCAGCGTGAGCAGGAAGGCGCGCAGCGCGGACGGCAGATGGGTGTCGATCACCGCGAGCACTCCGAGTGCGAAGGCGATGTCGGTGGCCATGGGAACGGCCCAGCCGTTCCACGTTCCTCCCATGGACGTGGCGACGAGTCCGTAGAGCAGGGCCGGTACGGCCATGCCGCTCACCGCTGCGACGACGGGCAGAATCGCTGTTCCGGGGTGGCGCAGATCGCCGACCACCAGCTCACGTTTCAGTTCGGCGCCGGCGACGAAGAAGAAAATCGCCAGTAGCCCGTCGGCTGTCCAGTGGGCCACGGAGAGATCCAGCCCCAGTGCCCCGATGCCGAAGTGGAAGTCCCGCACCGACTCGTAGGCGCCGCTCAGCGGTGTGTTGGCCCACACCAGGGCCATGGCAGCCGCAGCGAGCAGCACCATGCCACCGACGGTCTCGGTGCGCAGAGCGTCCGCCACGAAGGTGCGCTCCGGCAGCGGGAGACGGCCGAGGAAGGTGCGGGTCTTGCGGTTGCCTCCGGGCATACAGCTGACCTCTCGGTGATCCGGAAGGGAGTGAGGGGATGCTTCGAGCCAGCAGGGTGTTCACGCCTGGCGGAGCCGTTCCAGGAGGTGGGCGGCCGTGACGACACCGAGCGGTCGGCCCGGGCCCCCGGCATCCCCCTCGACAATCGGGATGAGGGGACTTCGGGTGCGCGTCATCAGTTCTGCGAGCTCCATGGCTGTCCAGTCGGGAGCGGCAGTGGGCAGGAACGGCCTTCCCACCGGAAGGCATTCGGCGACCTTCCGTCCCGCGAGCGCGTGATACAGGACATCGGCATGCGGCTCGTCGATCACGTTGGCGAGCACGGGATCTTCCTGCACGTAGCTGGGCACCAGTGTCCCGACCACATCGGAAGCGGGCAGAATCGCGTACGGCTGCCCGGCAGAGTCGACAACCAGCAGACCGGGCAGAGCGTGCTCTACGAGCAGTCTCACCGCCTCTGCGGCATCGGCCTCCATGCTGACTGAGACGTATGGCTCCGCGAGATCACGCGCGCGCATGAGGGCTCGCCCCTTGGGAGTTCGGTTGTCTGTCCCCCTTGCCCGGGCAGCGCTGCTCTGGTGCGTCCCGGGACCGTAGACCACGGTGCTGGGTGTATATGGCTACCGCAGGAGCGAGGCCGTTCGGTGGTACGTGGTTGTCCTCGGCGGAGGGCGGCTTGCTGAAGATCGCCGTGAGGATCATGCCCACCACCGCCAGAATGGCGAGCGCCACCGCTGCTTTCACGCGCCAGTCGCGCCGGTCGCCGTCACCGTTACCTTCATCGGCCTCGTCCTGAGCGCCGGGGAACTGGTGGTTCAGTGTGTCCATCAGCGATGTCAGCTCGGGGTCGTCCAGGGCGAGGCGTCGCTCGATCTCTGCGAGGATGCGCCGGTCGTCCATTGAGGGGTTCATACCGACCACCTGTGTCCTTGGGATCTCCCCCCGCAGAGCGCACGACCGCTCGGCGGGGTCTCATGCCTATGAGGTGCGGGCTGGGCTCCGCTCTGCGTCGGGGGGCCGGAGCATGTCGACAAGGCGCAGGATCTCCATGGGCAGCGGGAAGATAAGGGTGGAGTTCCGGTCGCTGGAGATCTCCGACATCGTGGACAGAATCCGCAGGTGCAGTGCCGCGGGATGCCCTTCGAGCCGTACTGCGGCGTTCGCCAGGGTCTCGGCGGCCTCAAACTCACCCTTGGCGTGGATGACCTTGGCGCGCCGGTCACGCTCCGACTCCGCCTGCCGGGCCATGGCGCGGCGCATGGTCTCGGGCAGCTCGACGTCCTTGACCTCGACCAGAGTGACCTTCACTCCCCAGGGGTCGGTCACGCCATCGATGATCTGCTGGAGCCGCTGGTTGATCTCGTCCCGGTTGACCAGCAGCTCATCGAGGTCCACTTGGCCGAGGATGCTGCGCAGTGTGGTCTGGGCTATCTGCGAGGTTCCCTTGATGTGGTCCTCAATGGCCACGACGGACCGGTTGGGGTCCACGACGTTGAAGTACGTCACGGCATTGACCCGTACGGTGACGTTGTCCTTGGTGATCACGTCCTGCGGTGGGATGTCCATGGTGACGGTCCGCAGCGAGACGCGGACCATGCGGTCGACGACGGGAATGATGAAGAAGAGTCCGGGGCCCTTGGCGCCGATGATCCTTCCGAGGCGGAAGATCACCCCGCGCTCGTACTCGGGCACGACTTTCACGGCGGCCATCAGGAGCAGGAGCAGGACGGCTGCGCCAACGATGATGCCCATCAGTCCTGAGTTCATGATCCATCCTCCTGTTCGGTGTGCCGGCCTTCCGGAAGCTCGGCGTTTTCGACGATCAGGTGCAGGCCCTCGCGGTCAACGACACGGATGCGCTGCCCTTCGGTGAGGGGGGACTCACGGCCGCGGACTGTCCACCACGCGCCTTCGAGCAAGACCTGACCATTGCCAGTGGCGCCGTCGACACGACGTACCACGGCCTCGCTGCCCAGCAGTCCCTCGTGTCCGGTCGTCGCGGGAGCACGGCGGGCACGCCACGCCAGCCGGCCGGCGAGTACCGAGCCCCCTCCGACCACTACGGCGGTGGGCCACAGAACAGCGGGGTCCACGCCGAGCTCACCGCGGAAGAGCAACACTCCGGCGAGTACGAGCGACACGGTTCCTCCGGCGGCGAAGATGCCGACGCCGGGTGTGAGCACTTCTGCGACGAACAGGGCAGCGGCCAGACCGAGGAGCAGCAGTCCTCCGACGTTGAAGGGCAGCACGCTGAGCGCGACGAACCCGAGGACGAGCAGGATCACACCCGTGATGCCGGCGAATCCCATGCCGGGGCTGGCAAGCTCGTAGATCACGGCCAGCGTGCCGAGCGACAGGAAGAGGAACGCCAGCTCCGGGCTGGCCAGCAGTTGCCGCAGCTCGCCGAAGAATCCCAGATCGTGGTCCACGATCCGCGCACCGGCCGTCTGCAGAACCACCTCGCGCTCCGCGTCCGCCGCACCTACGGTGACGCGGCGGCCGTCCAACTCGCTGAGCAGGGCATCACGCGACGGTGCCACCAGGTCGACCACGTCCGTTCGCACCGCCTCCTGGTCTGACACCGCGGTGCCGTCGCGGACCATGTCCCGGGCGAAAACCGTGTTCCGCCCGCGCTGCTCCGCGATCGAGACCGCGAATGCGACCGCATCATTGATCACCTTGTCGCTCGCCTCCTCGCCCTGGCCGGTCACCGGTGTCCCGGCGCCGATGTGACTTCCGGGCGCCATGGCGGCGACGTGTGCGGACAGCGTGATGTAGGCGCCCGCAGAGGCGGCCCGTGCCCCGGACGGGGCGACGTAGACGATGACCGGAATGTTCGAGGCGAAGACGTCCTTGACGATCTCCCTGGTCGATTGCAGCAGCCCGCCCGGGGTGTCTGTCTCGACGAGCAATGCGACGTGCCGCTCCCGCTCGGCGATGCGCAGCCCTTCCTCAATGTGATCGGCGACCACAGGTGTGATGGTGCCGTCCACCCGCGTCACCAGCACGGTCGACGTCTGGGCCGCGCTCATGGCGGGGGCGGCAAGAAGGCACGCCAGCGTCACCAGGAGGATCTGGATGACCCTCCGGACCAGTGAGCGGAGGCGCCTTCGGGGCACGGCACGGTTCCCCTGTTCGCGTGGGTCTCGCAGGGCGTTTCACTCACGGGTTACCCGTGAGTGCAGGCCGGACGCCTGCCGAGGGCGTTAAGGGACGGCCGTCTCGAACCCGCACAATTTGCCGTAGTCCGGCAAAATGGACACCATGTCGATGGGAAAACGCAGCCTGGGTCCGCATGCGGCCACACCGGATGCCAGGGTGCCCGCGCCAGATACCGCAGCCGCCGCAGACAGCGATCCCCCAGCGGCGTATATGGACCGCTACCTGGAGCAGCTCGCCGGCATCTCGATCAGTAGGCAGCGGCTCCCCGATGAAGACATCGAGGGCCTGAAGCACCTCGCGGCAGCTGCGGCCGGGCGGGGTATGGCCTTGCGCGTCCTGGTCGCCGAGTACCTTGCCTCGGGCTGCCGTGTCTGGACGGATCTACCCGGTTCCCGTCAGGCCCAGGACCTGCAAGAACTGAAGGATGTGGCCTCCGCCCTCATCCGGGCGGTCAGCGATGCGGCGGTGGCACTGACCGAGGGCTACGAAACCGCTCACCGGGCAGCTGTCCGCGGCGAAGAGGCGACGCGGCGAGAATTCGTCGACGACCTCCTCGAAGGCCGCACCGATCTTGGCCGGCTCGCCGAGAGGGCCGAACGGTTCGGCCTGCGGTTGGTCGGCCCGCACAGTGTGGCGGTCGCGCGAGCCATGAACGCCCCCCTTGGGGCCGGCGACGACACCACCCGCTATGTCGAGGAAGCGTTGACGGCCCGGTTCAGTACGCGAGACGTACTGATCACCACCAAGGACGGCCTGCTGGTGTGCGTATCCCCCGGCGCGGTGCCGGAGGTCCCGGAGTTCTTCGCAGCCCACGTACGCAACGCTGTCGGCGAGCAGCACCAGATCGCCATCAGCCGGCCCCGGCCCGGCCCCAGCGGCATCGTCCGCTCCTACCAGGAAGCGCGCAGGTCCCTCGACCTCGCCGCCCTGCTCTGCTTGACCACCCCCGTCGTGCGCGCCTCGGACCTGCTTGTCTTCCAGGTCCTCGGCAGGGACCGCGCAGCCATCACCGACCTCGTGGCCACAGTTCTCGGCGGCCTTGAGGAAGCACGCGGCGGGCCCAAGGCACTGCTGGAAACCCTGACCGCCTACTTCGCCAGCGGCTGCCTGAACACCACCACGGCGCGCAGACTCGGAGTGAGCGTGCGCACGGTCACTTACCGGCTCACTCGCATCCGGCAACTCACCGGCCACGACCCCACCGACCCGGACGAGCGATACATCTTGCAGACCGCCGCGCTCGGGGCCCGTCTCCTTGGCTGGCCGTCCCGTCCCCTCCAGCCCGCCGACTGATTCAGCCCGCGCGAGACGGCGTAATCGAGGCGGCCATGGTGAGGCGTCGCCATGGTCTGACCTGGGGTCATCTGATCACTGGTCTGGGTGTGCCGTCGACTGATGCGCAGTGGGCGCAGATTGAGCCGTTGCTCCCGGACCGGACGCCAAAGCGGGCGGACGGTTGCGGGATCACCGCGAGTGATCGATGCGATCGCCTTCAAGTTCCTGACGCGATGCCAGTGGGTGTACCTGCCGGAGAAGTACGGCAACTGGCGAGGCGTCTACAACCGGCTGCGGATGTGGGCCGTCGATAGCACGTGGGAGCACTCGCATATCTTCGGTGGCTACCCGGGCCTTACCTGCATGAACGCACTGCTGAGGGCCCTCGGTACATGCGTGAGGGCCGTCACCGTAGCCTCGGGCCGAGATCAAGTAACCATGGCAAGCGACCTCAGGTCCGCTGGAGTTGCGAGTCAGTTCTCGGTGAGCATGCCGGCACGGAGTGTGGTCAGGGTGCGGGTCAGGAGACGGGAGACATGCATCTGTGAGACGCCGAGCTTCTCGCCTATCTGTGCCTGGGTCATCTCCTGGCCGAAGCGCATTTCGACGATGCTGCGCTGGCGATCGTCGAGTGCGTTGAGAAGGGGGGCGAGGGTGTGGAAGTCTTCGACGAGTTCCATCGCCGGGTCGCAGCCGCCCATGGTGTCGGCGTACGTGCGGCCGCTCTTGTTGATCTGTCCGTCGTCACTGCCGTCGGTGGGTGTGTCCAGAGAGCCGGCCGTGTAGCCGTTGGAGGCCACCAGCCCTTCGATGATCTCCTCTTCACTCAGCTCCAAGTGCTGAGCGAGGTCCGCGACAGTGGGCTGGCGGTCCAGGGTGACAGCGAGCTCTTCCTTGGCCCTGGCCAGATCGACGCGCAGCTCCTGGAGCCGGCGCGGGACGTGGACGGCCCAGGTGGTGTCGCGGAAGAATCGCTTGATCTCCCCGGTGATGTAGGGGATCGCGAAAGACGGGAACTCGACTTCGCGGGACAGGTCGAACCGGTCGATGGCCTTGATCAGACCGATCATGCCGACCTGGATCACGTCCTCCATGCCCTCGTTGCCGCGATTGCGGAACCGGCTCGCCGCGAAGCGGACCAAGGACTGGTTCATCTCGATGAGCGTATTGCGAGCGTACTGGTATTCGTGGGTGCCCTCTTCGAGGACCTGAATCTGGTCGAAGAAGAGCTTCGTCAGTGCTCGGGCGTCTCTGGGGGCGATCTTCCCGGCATCCTCTATCCAGGGCAACTCACCTACAAGCCGGTCAGCTTGGCTCGTGGATCCGGCAGGGTCCAGGTGGACGGACATTCCTGTGGAATGCGTAGATATCGTCACGTCGGCACCTTAAAAAATCGGGAGCGGCTGCTGCACGGCACCTGCCCCCAAAATCCGGCCCCATCCCCCTCTTCGCGCCAGCTTCTCCCGGCGCCCAAGACGATGCGCAGCAGGTGGCGATACGGGCTGGTCTACGCGGGCTGTCCCTCGGCACCTCGTCAACCCCCTGGTCCACCAGGCAGAGAGGGGTCGGCAGACGTCCAGGACCTGGCATGTCTGATTTGTGGAAAGCGGGGTAACTGGCGGACCGGATCACCGCCCAGACTTTTGGAGGAGTCAGCATGCCGTCCACCGACGTCGTCGAGGCCATTCTGCAGGACCACCGCCGCATTGAAGAACTCTTCCGTACCATGCGAAACGCCGAAGCCGACCGGACCGCCGCCCTGAAAGAGTTCGCCGCCCTCCTCATTGCCCATGCTTCGGCTGAGGAGGATGAGGTGTATCCCGCCCTCCGACGCTACAAGAACGTGGCCAACGACGATGTCGAGCACAGCGTTCATGAGCATGAGGAAGCCAACGAGGCGTTGCTCGCCCTGCTCGAGGTGGAGGACACCGCCTCCGAGGAGTGGGAGGAGAAGCTCGAGGAACTTGTCACGGCGGTCAACCACCACGCGGACGAGGAAGAGCGGACCCTGATCAACGACGCCCGGGAGAATATGAGCGACGATCGTCGCACACAGCTCGGTAAGGCGTTCCGTGAAGCGCGTGCGAAATACCTGGATGCCGACTGCGGCAGCATCGAGAACGTACGCAAGTTGATGGCTTCCAGTAGCAATTGAGCCTCTTGAGGCTCACGGCTACCGCGCTCGGTGACCACCAACTGCTCTGGGCTTGATCAGGGAGGACTTTTCTGCCCTATGTCGGCAGGAAGACATAGGGCAGAGCCCCCAAGAACGGACCCGCACAGCGACACCACTGCACCTGTCCCCGCCCAACGCCCCATATCGCGAAAGCTGAATCCCGAAAGTGCCGAGTTTCCTGTGGTGCGCGTCCTTAGCGATCGGAGGGCGAACCCCTCCCGCCGCCGCGAGTGCGCACACCATTCCGGGGAGTGCGCCATTCACATGTGCCGCTGGCCGCCCCGGACGGGGGCGGCCAGCGGCACATGTGTTCTGGATCGCGGTGTCGGTCAGATGCGCGGGGCGTTGTAGTACGTACCGACGTTCTCGCGGTAACTGGTGTCAGTGGTGTGCTTGCCCTTGTCGAATTCCGGTGCGTTCTTGATTTCGTCCTTAGTGCGGGTGAGGTACACCGTCTCCTCCTCGGCATCGACTCGGGAGATAGTGCCGGCGGGCATCAGGACGTGCTTACCGAAGATCCACACTCCGGTGTCGACCACCAGGTACGAGGCGCCGACCTCGTCGGAGTGCTTGTCAACCTTCCCGATGTGCCCGTCGGTGGCCTCGACCTTGTAGCCGACCAGGTTCGCACCGGCCGTGTGACCGGACGCCGACTCATAAGTCCACAGATTGTTCGTCATGTTGAATAACTCCTTTTGAGAGAACAGGATGGAAGGAAGGAAGATTCCGGAGGCTGGTTTACCAGCGGTACCAGCGACCGCGAAGTGCGCCCATAGTGTGCTGGCCTCCAGTAAGTAATGGCTTCCAATTGACCATCTGCCCCGCAATATGGTGTGCACACGCGGCGCTAAATATTCATTCCTGCACCGTGCCGGGTAGGCAGAGTGGGCCACGGTGCGGTGTTCTGCACCAGCGTGGTACTGCCTGTGGCGCTGGCGGTCATCGAACTGCTGGAGGAGCGGGCAGGGTCTCCACTTGTTCAGGATGAGCCGTCTAGAACGGCATGCGGCCGCGGGCTCGTCGACCGGCGGAACCGCTGCGGCCCACGGCCTTGGAGCTGCTGCGGAAGGGCTTGCTGAAGATCCGGCCCAGAACCCCGGGGGCCTTGCCGCCGGCGCGTGTTCCGGCTCCCAGGGTGCGCTGGGTGCCGCGTTCCGGGTGACGGGACAAGCGGGGCACGAAGAAGGCGAGGACAACAAGAACGACACATACGGCGACAATGCCGACAATCATCATGAAGGGCTCCTTGGGGGCGAGGTGTGTCTTGCCACTTGCCCCGGCAGGTTGGGCGCATGCGCAGCGGTACGTAACGGCCGGCAATGCATCATCGAGGCCCCCTGTCCGGCGGCGCGCAGGCGGCTCCCTGCGCTAGTCCGCGCCGGAATGGAGACGTTCGTGGCCCCGTTCCCAGCGCGCCGACCACCTCCGCACACCCCTCGACACAGCCCTGGGACGACAGTCGGAACTGTGGATCCACATCACCATCCCCTGGCCACGTCCACTGACTCACGCGCTGTGCCGGAGCCCGTGGAGCCGGCGCCCAACCCTCCATGGGCCCTGAATACTTGAGCCGTCCAGTGGCCAGCCCACAGTGGCTTGGAACTTTCGAAGATCTGCTTTGCGGCACCAAGCCGGGCCCGGTCGGTGGCCGGGCGTCGGACCGGGGCGCGGGGCGTTGGACGTTCGTGCCAGCAATGCTCCAGTGCTGAGCGCCGGGGTGCACGACCGGCCCGCAGCAGCGCAAAGGCATGGGTGACAATAGGCCGTGTGTGACCAAGACGATGGGATCCGGGGGTCTGGTGAAGCGGCCACGCACAACGGCCGGGGGAGGCACCGGCCGTCACCGGCCGCCCTTGATGTCCGCCTGCTGGTGGACCGGAGGGGACTGAGTGCCCGCCGCGAAAACAGCTTGACCACGCGCCCGCCCTGGAAATGCACGCTGGAGCTCCTGGCTGGACGGCATGAGAACGTCTATCTGGATCTGTCCGACCTCACCTTCGTCGATGTCGCCGGAGCCCGCACGCCGGCCTGGACGGCGCAGCGCCGCAGTGCAGGCCGGTGGATGGTCATTCAGCAGCCGCCCTCATCGCGGCGGACGTTGGAGATGATCTGGCCGGACCTGGCAACGATTGAGGTGACGGGATGACGACCATGGCAGCGTCGGACGAGTCGTTCGTGCATCCAGCCCTGTTCTACCGCGACGACGACGCGTACCTGGCCGGCACGATCCCATTCATCACCGACGGACTGTGCGCGGGTGAACCCGTGGCAGTCGCCGTCCCCCGCCGGGGCTTGTTCATGAATAACTGTCGGAGTTGACCTGCGGGACGGTCGCCAGTGGGACGCTGAAACATGACTGTGTCTTCGCAAGTCCGCG
>NZ_JAGGPA010000007.1 GCF_018614035.1 Streptomyces sp. ISL-96 | reverse complement strand
GTAGAGTGAGTTGTGTATAAGATACAGGCCAGGTTCAACCTCTGCGTAAATGTTTTCCCGTAATCGGGATCACACCACGAAAGAGCGGAACAGATCGGGCCGGAATATGGCCCGCTGTTCTCAGCGTCCTCGCTGTGTTTGCCTGGACCGTCACTAGGACAGCCAGGTCTTTTTCAAAGGAACCACCAACCCACCGAAGTGGGCCGGGGTATCAACATATCTGGCGTTGACTTTTGGCACGCTGTTGAGTTCTCAAGGAACGGACGCTTCCTTTGTACTCACCCTCGCGGGCTTTCCTCCGGGCTTTCGTTCGGTATTTCGTGTTTCCGACTCTATCAGACTCTTTCGTGTCCGACTTCCCCGTCGGCGGGGTCGTGCCTTCTGTCTTTCCGGCTGTTGGGCCGTTCCGACGTCCCGAACACTAGCGGATTCCCCAGGCGGCTCATAATCGAGCCTGTCGAATGAATTCCGGCATGCCGAAATTCTCCCGGACCGGGAAACGTACTTGGTTTGGGTATGCCGCTCTCGCGACGTAGTGGCGGCCGCAGAACCGTTACGGCTCCGCGACAGCTCGGAGAACATTACGGATCCGCCGCCCGCGAGTCAAACCGGCGTCGACTTGGCCGCCGGTCCGCGTTCCCGTCAGCGCCAACATCCGGCAACGCGGCTGAGGCGCCGCGGGTCAGGCCTCTGTCAGGTCGGCGGCCAGCAGGTCCATGAGCAGTCCGTCGTGCCAGGTTCCGTCCGGTCCGCGCTCGTACTCGCGCATGATGCCGACCGGGCGGAAGCCGACTTTCGTGGAGCAGCGGATCGCGGCGGCGTTGTCCGCGGCCGGGTCGATCACGATCCGGTGATAACCGAGTTCGGTGATCAGGTGGCGGGCGAGCGTGCGTACGGCGTCCGTGCCCAGGCCGCGGCCGTGCACCTCGGGGTCGAGGTAGATGTCGATGTTTGCGTGGCGGTAGTCCGGGTCCTGCTCGACGCCCCACTGGATGGCGCCGGCCGTACGCCCGGCGTACTCGATCACCAGCGTGGTGATGTCCGGATCGGCGAGGTCCTCCGTAACCGCCGCCACCAGGTCGTCGCCGCCACGCCAGATCGCGCGCACCTCGGGTCTGGCCCGGATTCCGCCGTGGGCGGACGCAGCACGACCCGGGCGCCGTGCAGGGTCTTCGGCGTCGGTGTCTTCGGCGTCTTCGGCTTTCGCATGCGCGGCACGCTAGCGCGCCGTGTTCACAGACGGGGTACGACCGTGTCACCTCTTGTCGGTCGGCTCGGCGGCGTGCCACACCGTGGTGACGTTGCAGAACTCGCGGATGCCGTGCCCCGACAGCTCCCTCCCGTAGCCGGACCGCTTGACTCCGCCGAAGGGCAGTGCCGGGTGGGAGGCGGTCATTCCGTTGACGAAGACGCCGCCCGCTTGCAGGTCCCGGACGAACCGCTCGACTTCCCCTTCGTCGCGTGTCCACACATTGGAGCTCAGCCCGAAGGGCGAGTCGTTGGCGAGGGTCACCGCCTCGTCCACGTCGGAGACCCGGTAGACCGTGGCCACAGGGCCGAAGGCTTCCTCCCGGTGGATGCGCATGCTGTCGGTGACGCCGGTGAGGACGGTGGGCTCGTAGAACCAGCCCTTGTCCTGCTGGTCGGGGCGGCGCGCCCCGCACTGTGCCGTGGCGCCGAGGTGCAGGGCGTCGTCGACGAGCTGTTCGAGGTCGGTACGTCCCTGTTCGCTCGCCAGCGGTCCTACGTCGGTGGATTCCCGCATCGGGTCGCCGATGGTCAGTTCCCGCATTCCGGTGGTGAAGCGCTCACAGAAGTCGTCGTAGACGTCGGTGTGGACGATGAAGCGCTTGGCGGCGATGCACGACTGGCCGTTGTTCTGCACCCGGGCGGTCACCGCTGTCCGGGCGGCCCGCTCGATGTCGGCCGACGGCATGACCACGAAGGGGTCACTGCCGCCGAGCTCCAGAACGGTCCGCTTGACCTCGTCACCCGCGACCGACGCGACGGAGCGCCCGGCCGGCTCGCTTCCCGTGAGCGTCGCGGCTGCCACCCTGGGGTCGCGCAGGATGCCCTCTACCGCTCCGGATCCGATAAGCAGCGTCTGGAAGCACCCTTCGGGGAAGCCGGCGCGGCGGAAGAGGTCCTCCAGGTAGAGCGCCGTCTGGGGAACGTTCGACGCGTGCTTGAGGAGGCCCACGTTGCCGGCCATGAGCGCGGGAGCGGCGAAGCGTACGACCTGCCAGAGCGGGAAGTTCCACGGCATCACGGCCAGGACGACACCGAGCGGGCGGTAACGGACGATCGCCCGGGAGGCCCCGGAGTCCGTCACGTCGTCGGCCGAGGGGTACTCGTCGGCGAGCAGTTCCCGGGCGTTCTCGGCGTACCAGCGCATCGCCTTCGCGCATTTCGCGGCCTCCGCGCGGGCGGCCACGATCGGCTTGCCCATTTCGGTGGTCACGGTGCGGGCGATGTCCTGCCGGTCCTCGTCCAGCAGGTCCGCGGCGCGGTTCAGGAGTTCGGCGCGCCGGTCGAAGCCGGTGGTGCGGTGCTGCGCGAAGGCGGTCGCGGCGAGGGCCAGGCGCCGTTCGATCTCTTCGGCTCCGAGCGGGTCGAATGTTCTGAGCGTCTCTCCGGTGGTGGGATTCACCGTGGCGATGGGCATGCTGCGGTCCTCCTCGGACTCGGTCATTTCGACACTTGCGCGGTACGGGCGGTCCCGCAACGCGGACGGCACTCCGTTTCCTGGGACTCCCTCGGACCGTTCCCGGGAACCGGGGGCGGGAGGTGGTGTGGCGATGCGTGCTGCTGTGGGTGTGGGCGCGCGCGTGGGTGTGTTCGCGGGTCTCGCATGCCTGGCTCTCTCGGCCTGTTCTTCCGTCGTTGCGCGGGAGGACGCAGCGGCATCGGCGGCATTGAGTTTCGAGGAGAACCTGCGTGGCGGGCAGGCCCTTCTCGGGCTGGAGCTGCCGTCGGCGGGTGAGCTGCGCCGGGTGGACGTGTACAGGAGGCAAGCCCGTGTCGTGCTCGACTCCGACACCCTCTTCCTGTCCTCCTTCCCGGACGGCTGGAAGGTCGTCGCGGCCGGCTGCGAGCCCCAGTCCGAGCCGGAGCTTCCGTACCGGTGCGATGTGAAGGGCGGGTGAGGCAGTGCGCCTGATGTTCACGCTGTGCCTTCTCGTGGTGTTCGGCGGCCTGGCCTACGCCAGGGCTGCCGACGACGGGCTCCGGCGGTCGCTGTACTCGCACTCCCTCGGCATCGTCATGTGCCTGATCTTCCTGCTGTCGTGGCTGGCCCAGTCGGTCACGGGAGGCGTCGCCTTCAACGAGGAGCACCTGCGCGCTCTGCAGGCGCCGATCAGCTGGGGCGTATCTGAGCTCCGGCGACTTCGGGAACCGCACGCTGCAGAACGGGCAGTCGGAGCTGCTCGCGGTGGCGGCGATGGCCACCCTGTCGGTGACCTGGCCAAGCTTCGCCGGGTGGGTCCGCCGTTAAGGGGACCGTAGAAGGGGAAGCCGAGGAGCATGGCTGCTGAGCGCCTGACCATCGATGAGTCGTACTGGATGGCTACCGCCCCCGGCGCCACCCGCTATCCGCCGCCGGGCACGGACCTGACGGCGGATGTGGCCGTCATCGGCGGCGGCATCGCCGGCCTGTGCACCGCCTGGGAGCTGGTCCGGGCCGGCCTGGACGTCGTACTCCTGGAGGCGGACCGGATCGCGGCCGGCGTGACCGGGTACACCACGGCCAAGCTGACAGCGCTGCACGGCCTTGGGTACGCCCGGCTGGAGGCGACGCACGGGGCCGACAACGCCGGGCTGTACGCGCTCTCGCAGCAGGACGCGGTCGAGCGTACGGCGGCGCTCTGCGACGAGCTGGGCATCGACGCCGACCTGGAGCGCGCCGCGGCGTTCACGTATCTGGAGGATCCGCGGCGGGCGGGTGAGTTGAGGGACGAGGCCGAGGCCGCCCGGCGGGCCGGTCTCGACGCGTCGTTCGTGACCGAGACGGAGCTGCCCTTCCCGGTGGCCGGGGCGGTGCGTGCGGAGGGGCAGGCGCAGTTCCACCCGCGCAAGTTCCTGCTGGCCCTGGCGGAACGGATCACCGGTGCGGGAGGACGCGTCCATGAGCGCACCCGTGTGACCGCGCTCCATGACGGTGCGCGCTGCCGGGTGGCGACCGAGGGCGGCCGCACGGTCGAGGCGCGCGACGCGGTCATAGCGACGCATTACCCGGTCTTCGACCGCACGCTGTTGTTCACGCGTCTGAAGCCGAGGCGGGAGCTGGTGATCGCGGCGCCGGTGCGTTCCGGTGACGCGCCGACGGGCATGTACATGAGCCCGGCGGACCGGGTCCGTTCGGTGCGCAGTGCGCCGTACGGCGACGGGCGGCGGCTGCTCATCGTCACGGGTGAGACCTTCGAGCCGGGGGCCGGCGGCGTACGGGAACGGTTCGCTCGCCTGGACACGTGGGCGCGCGAACGGCTGCCCGGGTTCGCCGAGGCCGACCGGGTGTATCGCTGGTCTGCTCAGGACAACGATTCGAGCGACCATCTGCCGTACGTGGGATACGCGCACCCGGGCACACAGCATGTGTTCGTGGCGACGGGTTTCGGCGGCTGGGGCATGAGCAACGGTGGGATGGCCGGCCGCCTGCTCACCGCCCACATCGCGGGCGGGCCGCGTCCCGCGTGGACGGATCTGTACGATCCGCGGCGCCTGCCGCAGGTGCGGGAGACGGCTGAAGTGGCGAGGTTCCAGGCCGCTGTCGCCCGGCACTTCGTGGGCGACCGTCTGCACACGGGTCACGTCGACTCGGTGGACGACATTCCGCCGGGCAGTGGCGCGGTCGTCCGTCTGGAGGGAAACCGCTGCGCCGTGTACCGCGACGAGTCGGGCGGGGCCCACGTCGTCTCGGCGCGCTGTACGCACCTGGGGTGTCTGGTGCAGTTCAACGACGCCGAGAAGGTCTGGGAATGCCCTTGTCACGGCTCGCGCTTCGGGACGGACGGTGCGGTTCTGCACGGCCCCGCCACCCGGCCTCTGGAACCTCGCGACTGACGCGGGTCACACCACCGGGTCAGGACTCGAGAGAGCGCTTGAGCTCGGACTTGTTCATGGACGAGCGTCCGTGGATGTTGCGGCGCTTCGCCTCCGCGTACAGCTGGTCGTACGTCTCTCCCCCGGCCCCACCGCCGCCCCCGCCGCCGGAACGCTGTCCGCCGCGCTGCGACGCCGACTTGCCCTGGGTCGAACTCTTGCTCGCCGTCTTGGCCTCGCCGGAGCGCGCTCGCTCCTTGTTGACCGTCCGCGCAGCCATTTCCTTGGCCCGCTTGGTGCCTGCGCCGCGCTCTTCGGCGCTTTCCTTGATGTGCTCGTACTGACGTTCCCGCTTGGAGCTCGAACCCCTGGGCATTGTTACTCCTTCGAACGTATATCAGTGGTCGCTGCCTTTGAATGTGCAGCTTCCGCCCACCCTGCGTCCGGTGCTGCCCGTCCGCAAACGCAGCGCAGAGCGCTGCGAGGGAACACAGCGGGTACCCTCCGAGCACGGGAACAGACACACAATTCCATGATCGACTGCCTGCTCCGGGCATTCACGCGGTTCGCCAGTACGGCCGCCCGGGGGCAGGATGGATTTTACGAAACCGGCCTCACATGCCCCCATTCGACCAGGACGCCTGCGATGGAAATGGAAACGACGGCCACCGGTAGAACATCGAGTCACGAGATCTACGGCGCTCCGTGCTGGATCACTCTGATGGCACGCGAGCTGGAGCCCGCCCAGGCCTTCTACGGAGCGGTTCTGGGCTGGGAATTCAGAAGAGCCGGCCTCGGTCGCGGGTTCAGCATCGCGCTGCTCGACGGCGAACCCGTCGCCGGAATAGGTTCACTCGACAGCGCGCTGCGAGCGCCTGTCACTTGGACGCCCTACTTCGCTGTCGCCAGTGTGGACGAAACCGCGAGCCGGATCCGCGAGCGAAGCGCCACCGTCGCCGTGGGCCCTCTGCGGTTCGCCACCGGCCGCGGGGCGATCGCGGCGGACCGTGACGGGGCCGTCTTCGGCATCTGGGAAGGACAGCTCTTCTCCGACTGGCACGTCTGGCGCAAGAACGCACCCGTGTGGCTGCGCCTGCGGACCCGGGACGCGTTCGACGCGGCGATCTTCTACGGCCAGGTCCTCCAGTGGGCCACCGGGCGCCCCGGCTGCTGCGAGGTCGAGTACCAGGAGGACGAGGTCGTACTGCTCCAGGACGGCCAGATCCTGGCGCGGCTGAGCTCGGGTGCCGTCGACACGGCGCCCGATCCGCTGATCCAGCCCCGGTGGCACGCCCACTTCCCCGTGCCCGACGTCGAAGCCACCGTGCAGGCGGCGCTCCGCCACGGCGGTTCCGCCCTCGGGCACGGCCCCACCCCCTACGGCATGGAAACGACACTTCGCGACCCGGACGGCGCGATCTTCACCGTCACCAGCGCAGGGCCCGGATAGACCGGATAAAGGCGACAGGAAGGTGCACCGGTGCGCGGTC
Source organism: Streptomyces sp. ISL-96 (assembly GCF_018614035.1). GTDB lineage: Bacteria > Actinomycetota > Actinomycetes > Streptomycetales > Streptomycetaceae > Streptomyces. The sequence continues at coordinate 67,230 of NZ_JAGGPA010000007.1, read as the reverse complement.
ACTCACAAGACGTGCCTCAGCCCGGCAGCCGGCCCGGACCGACCGGTCTGCGGCTGACGGCGGGCAGTGCGGGGAGAGCTGTGGACAGCGGGCCCGTCGAACCACTCCTCGGGACTGCGCGCGGCAGCGCCCGGCCGCTGCCGCCGGACCGCACGCAGGCCATCCTGGAGGCCACCAAGCACGTGGCCGCCAGGCTCAAGAGCGCCGGGTACCCGTTCGCGCTCGTCGGGAGCGTCGCGGCGTACGCGCACGGCGTGCCCGCGAAGCTCCAGCACGACGCCGACTTCTGCATTCTGCGCGAGGACGCGGAGGCTGTGACGGAGGCGCTGGAGGCCGCCGGGATCGAGGTGAGCGTCCCTCCGGAGGACTGGCTGATCAAAGCCCACAGTCACGGCGAGGAGATCGACCTGATCTTCGAACTGGCCCGGCAGCCGGTGACCAGGGAGCTGCTGAGCCGGGCCGAGACCCTTCCGGTCGACTCGGTTCACATGCCGGTACTGTCGGCCACCGATCTCATGAACAGCCAGCTCTATGCCTTCTCGGAACACCACTGCGATTTCGGGACCGTCCTTCCCATCGCACGAACGCTCCGGGAGAAGATCGACTGGAAGCGGCTGCGCCGAGAGCACCAGGACTCGCCCATGCCTGACGCGTTTCTCTACCTTCTTGAGCGTATGGACGTCATCGAACCACGGGAGGCCGGGCCGTGAACGAAACATCCGCCGCCGAATACCGCATCGCCCATCTGCAGGAACATCTGGCCGGCGGGGCGTACGCCGAAATGGGCGTACGGATCGAGCTGCGCGGAAACAGCGTCCTGATCGCCGGCACTGTCTCCAGTGCCGCCTGCCGGGACGAGATCCTGCGTATGGCCGAGGACGAGCTGGCGGGGCTCCCCGTACATGAGGATCTGGTCGTCGTCTCCGCGACCGCCCCCGACCACCCTGAGGAGCTTGCGTGATCCGGATCGCTGCCGTCGGCGACATTCACCTGGGACTGGACAGCGCGGGGGTGCTCCGGCCGGCGTTCGAAACCATCAGGGACTCCGCGGACATGCTGCTGCTCGCGGGAGACCTGACGCGGCACGGCACGGTCGAGGAGGCCGGGGTGGTCGCCCGGGAGGTGGCCGGGCTCGGTGTGCCGGTGGTGGCCGTCCTGGGCAACCACGACTACCACAGTGACCAGCAGGCCGAGGTGACGGATGTGCTCGGCGAGGCGGGTGTGACCGTGCTGGAGAGGCAGGGGACCGTACTGGACATCGGCGGGGTACGGGTCGGCGTCGCCGGGACCAAGGGCTTCGGCGGGGGGTTCGCGGGCCGCAGCGGTGGCGAGTTCGGCGAACCGGTGATGAAGGAGTTCATCCGGTACTCGCGGCGGTGCGCGGAGGGCCTGCGGCATTCCCTGGACGAACTGAAGGAGCGCGGTTGCGCCGTACGCATCGCGCTGACGCACTTCGCGCCCGTGCCGGACACCCTGGCGGGCGAGCCTCCGGAGATCTTTCCCTTTATGGGCAGCTACCTGCTGGCCGAGGCGATGGACGAGTCCGGGGCCGATCTCGCGGTCCACGGCCACGCGCACCTGGGCACTGAGCACGGGATGACCAGCGGCGGCGTGCGGGTGCGCAATGTGGCGCAGCCGGTGATCGGCCGGGCCTTCGCCGTGTACCACCTGGCGGTCCACACGGCGGCGGGCACGGCGGCCGACAGCGTTTCTGTCGCTGCCGAGTAACGCGCTCTCCCAAGCCCGTGGGCCGCAAGCCACCGGAAAACGGAAAAGGTCGTATCGGATTGCTCCGATACGACCTCCGACCTGCGAATAAACGCTGGTCGGGACGACAGGATTTGAACCTGCGACCCCTTGACCCCCAGTCAAGTGCGCTACCAAGCTGCGCCACGTCCCGGTGCCCGTCCGAACCAGGTTTTCCCTGGCTGAACGCGCTTGAGAACAATACCGCACTTGGGCCGGTGGTCACGAACCGCTTTTGGCGCCGTGCACTCACACGCGCTTGTCGAGCCAGGCGGTCAGGTCGTCCTGGACCTCGTCCCGGTTGGTCTCATTGAGGATCTCGTGGCGAGCGCCCTCATATCCCTTCCAGGTGAGGTCCTCCGTTCCGAGGTAGCGGAAGTCCTCCAGCAGTTCGTAGACGAGGGTCATCCGCTGGTTGCAGGGGTCTTCCGTGCCGACGGCGATGTGGACGGGCAGGTCGGCGGGGATACGGGCGAGATTGCGCGGGTCGTTGATCTTGCGGACCGCGTGCACCCAGTCCAGCGTGAGGCCCGCGCTGAAGGCGAAACCGCAGCGCTCGTCCGCCGCGTACGCGTCGACCTCCGCCTCGTCGCGCGAGAGCCACTCGAAGCCCGTGCGGTGCTGATACGGGTCGTTGAAGGAGGAGAAGAGGGTGGGGAGGTACGGAGAAGGAGCCGTGCGGCCGCACTCGGCGATCTCCGCCTCCAGAGCGGCGATCGACTCGTGGAGCTCCGCTCCCGGGAGCGTACGGAACGTACCGGAGAGGATGAGGCCGGCGAGGCCGTCCGGGTACTCCTGGGCGTAGTCGCGGGCCAGCATCGAACCGAGGCTGTGGCCGAGCAGCACGACCGGCACACCGGGGTGAAGGGCCCTGGCCTGGTCGCCCACCGCCTTGAGGTCGTCGACGATCGCACGCCAGCTGTTCTCGCCGACCACGCCGTAGCCGCCGGTGCCGGCGGCGGTCGCGCCGTGGCCGCGGTGGTCGGAGGCGATCACGCCGTAGCCGTGGGAGACCAGGTGCCGGGCGAATCGGTCATAGCGCAGAGCGTGTTCGGACGCGCCGTGGGCGATCTGGACGAGGGCGTGGGGCCTGCCGCTGTCGGGCAGCCAGGTGTAGGCGGCGATCTGGGCGCCGTCGCCCGCGGTCGCCGTTCCCGTGCGGTGTGCGGTGCTCATCGCCTCGCGCCTCCTGGTGTCGAGATGGTGTCCGTGTGCCCCGGGTATCGGGGCTGACTCTCCCCAGGGGAGAGCGGCTCACACCAATGACCCTTTGTTGGCGGGAACCTACTCCGAGCGACGCACTTCAGAAAGCGCTTTCTGAAGTCGGTCCGGTCGCTCAGGCCATCACCGTCGAAGTGTCAGATGCCGCCGTCCTCCCGGCGCCGGATCAGTTCCGCCAGCTCCGCGGCCATCGCCTTGATCGTCTCCAGACCCGCCCGCCCCCACTGCCTCGGCTCGGTATCGACGACGCAGACCGTGCCGAGCAGGATGTCCGTACGGTCGATGACGGGCGCGCCCATGTACGACCGGATGCCGATCTCGTCGACGACCGGATTGCCCGCGAACCGCGGGTAGTCGCAGACGTCGTCCAGAACGAGCGCCTTGCGACGCGCGACGACGTGCGGGCAGTACCCGTGGTCGCGGGCGAGGAACCGGCCGATGCGGCTCGTCGCGGCGACCGCCCCCAGGTCGGTGCCGCTGTGCGTACCGGTCGGCGTGTGCAGTCCGGCGAAGAACTGCCGGTTCTCGTCAATGAAGTTCACCATCGAGTACGGCGCTCCGGTCACCTCCGCGAGCCGGTCGGCGAACGTGTCGAAGGCAGGCACTGCCCGGTCGCCGAGCCCGAGCTGATGCAGCCGCCGCATGCGGGCGGGCGCCTCCGGGTCGACGGGGGTGAGCAGCAGTTGACCGATCCGGTCGTACGTCATGTGGGTGCTCCGAAGTTTCCGTGACTCGACGCGGCCGGCGAAGTCGGCGAGGCCGGGACGATGGTGAGCAGATGCCGGACGAGGGTGACCAGCGTCTTGATCCCTGAGCTGGCGATACGGGCGTCGCACAGCACGACGGGGACCTCTGTCCTCAGGTCGAGGGCGGCTCGTACCTCTTCCGGTTCGTAGTGGTGCGCACCGTCGAACTCATTGACGGCTACGACGAATTCGATGCCGCGCCGCTCGAAGAAGTCCAGCGCCGAGAAACTGTCCTGGAGGCGCCGGGTGTCGGCCAGCACGACGGCGCCCAGGGCGCCCTTGGAGAGTTCGTCCCACATGAACCAGAAGCGTTCCTGGCCGGGTGTGCCGAAGAGATACAGCACATGGTGTTCGTCGAGGGTCATCCGGCCGAAGTCCATGGCGACGGTCGTCGTGGCCTTGTCCTCGATGCCTTCCAGGCTGTCGGTCCCGACGCTCACCTGGGTGAGCAGTTCCTCCGTACTGAGCGGTGCGATCTCGCTGACCGCTCCCACAAAGGTCGTCTTACCGACTCCGAACCCGCCCGCGACGAGGATCTTGAGTGCGGTGGGAAACAGGTCAGAGCCGTCGTCGTAGGCCATCTAGCACTGCCTCCAGCAGGGATAGGTCGGTGGGCTGGTCGTCGAAGCGGGGCGCGTGGGTGGTGAGCGCCCCACAGCCGACCAGATCGGAAAGCAGCACCTTGGTGACGACCACGGGAAGCCGCAGATGCGCCGCGATCTCCGCCACCGAGGTGGGGTGTACGCACAGTCCGAGCGCCTGGGCGTGCTCGGGACCGAGGTGCATCAAGGGCTCCGTCCCGGTGGCCCGCACCATGGTCAGCATGTCGAAGGCGGTCGTGGGGCGGGTCCGGCCGTCGCTCACCGTGTACGGACGGACGAGCCGGCCGGCCGCGTCGTCGAGCCACGGCCCGTCGTGCGGGGGCAGCACCTTCAGCGTCCCGTGGCGCTCGCCGCGCCCGCCCTCTGCCTGGCCGGTGTCATCAGATACGGCCGTACGCTCTTGACGAGCATCGCCATCTCGTAACCCAGCACCGCCGCGTCCGCCTCGCGGCCCGCGAGCACCGCGAGGCAGGTGCCGGAGCCCGCGGTGGAGACGAAGAGGAGGGTGGAGTCAAGCTCGACGACGACCTGGCGGACCTCGCCGCCGTCGCCGAAGCGGGCACCCGCGCTGCGGCCGAGCGAGTAGAGGCCCGAGGCGAGGGCGGCCATGTGGTCGGCGCTGTCGGTGTCGAGCCCGTGGAGCGACTTCACCAGGCCGTCGGAGGAGAGCAGAACCGCGCTGCGCGTGAAGGGAACACGCTGGACCAGGCCGCTCAACAGCCATTCGAGATCGGACACTTGGCCGGTCGGCGCATCACTCGCCATGGTGCATCTACTCCTTGGGGTACTGCGGGCGGAAGGTGGGGAGAGGCGAAAGGGAGGTGCTGAGGCGGAGGCAGTGGTCAGCCTGCGTCGCCCTCGCTCGGGTGGTACGGCTGCGGATGCCGCTCCGGGGCCGGTGCCGGATCCGGGTGTGGAACGGCGTGCGGGTCCTGCTGCGCCTCCGCCAGGCCGATGCCTCGTTGGAAGGCCGCCATCAGGCCCGGATCGTGCAGAGCGGGGTACTCGTTGTCCGGGCGCGCGACGGGGGTTTCTCTGAGCTGCGGCACCAGGCTTTCCTGGCTGCGGCGTCTGGGCAGACTGGGGCGGCTCATGGTGCCGCGCACGTATCCGTCGGCGCGCGGCTGGGCCTGCGTGTGGACCGGCTCGGCGGAGAGACCGGGCCGGTGCGAGCCCATGCCCGGGCGGGCGGCGGCCGGAGTGGGCCGGTCCTCCTGCGCGCCGCGCACGGGGAGCGGCGCGTGTGCGCTGCTGTGACCGTTGCCGTCGCCGTGACCGTTGCCGTTGATGGCGGGAGGGGAAGCGGGACCGGCGGGCGCGGGCGTATGCGCGTGCGGCGGCGCGGGCGGCGCCGGCGCGGGTGCCGGGACCGGCTGCCGGGTCCCGGCGGTCGCCGCCCGGCCGAGACCGCCCTGGTCCTCCTCGCCCAGCAGACCCTGCGGCAGGACGAGTACGGCCTGTACGCCGCCGTAGATGTTGGCCTGGAGGCGGACGGTGATGCCGTGCCTGCGGGCCAGCGCCGACACCACGAACAGGCCGATGCGCCCGTCCTGGAGAAGTCGGCCGACGTTGACGTTGTCCGGGTCGTGGAGCAGGGCGTTCATCTTGTTCTGCTCGGTCAGTGGCATGCCCAGGCCTCGGTCCTCGACCTCGATGGCCAGGCCCGCGGTGACGTACTGGGCGCGGAGCAGCACCGTGGTGTGCGGGGCGGAGAAGACCGTGGCGTTCTCGACGAGTTCGGCGAGGAGGTGGATGACGTCGGCGACGGCGTGGCCGCGCAGCGTGCCGTCGATGGGCGGCACCAGTTTGACCCGTGAGTACTGCTCGACCTCGGCGATCGAGGAGCGCAGTACCTCCATCATGGTCACCGGGTTGCTCCACTGGCGCCGGGAGACGGCGCCGCCGAGGACGGCGAGGTTCTCCGCGTGCCTGCGGATGCGGGTGGCGAGATGGTCGACGTGAAAGAGGCCTTTGAGCAGCTCGGGGTCCTCGACATCGTTCTCCAGCTCGTCGAGCAGCTGGATCTCCCGGTGTACGAGCGACTGGAGCCGGCGGGCCAGATTGACGAAGACCTCGACCTTCTGGTCGGCGCCCGTGCTGCTGGACAACTGCGAGGCCTGCACGACGGCGCTCACGGCAGCCTCGTGGGCGCGTCCCAACTCCCGTTCCAGCAGGTCGAACTCATCGCAGCCCTGCGCGCCGCCGGGCGACGGCGTACGCCGGGCGGGCGGCCCTTCGCCGCGCCGCAGCTGCTCGACGACCGCGCGCAGGTCGGCCTGCCCGCGCGCGCTGGCCCTGCGCAGCGCGTTGCAGCGGTCGAGCACGGTCTTGGCGGCCCGGTCCGCGCCCACGACGGCCGCCGCCAGCGAGACGATGGCGAGCGCTCCGGCGCCCGCGAGCGCGACCCATAAGCTGCGCGCCGGCTCGACGGCGGTCGCGGTGGCGGCGGTGGCGCGGAGGGTGAACAGCACGGCCGCGGCGCCGCTGAGGGCGACGACGACGGCCGGGAGTACGGCGGCGCGCAGAAGCTGAGGGCGTATGTGGAAGTCGGGGATCGGCTGTGCGGGATGAGGCCGGGCGCCCGGCCGTCCGTGCCGCCCGCCCTCGCGGCGGTCTGCGCGCGCGGCGGGTGCGCGAAGTTGAGACATCAGTGTCCTCGGTACGTGGGGCCCCAGGGATCGGCGTACTGCGTCTGTTCGACCGCTGTCGGTCTGGGCTCAACTTGGGTGATGTGGCCCCATGTTGATCACCGGGCACTCACAGTAGTCGGCAACCTTTCATGATCGACGCGCAGTTGCCAAACTTGCCCGCACGGCGTCCCGCTCTGGTATGACGCCTCGTACTACCGACCGAAAAACCGATGGCTCCCGCGGCCCTAAACAGCGGGCGCGGTCTCCGGTTCGCCGGTTCCCGCGATGCGGCCGGAGTCCACCTTCCGCCCGGGGGCGGCGGGCATGCCGCCGCCCGTACGGCCCACCGCCGGCCCCCCGGCGACCGCGCGCCACCACGGCGCGGACGGGAGGGCTCGCGCCGAGGGTTCGAAGGGCTCGCCGGGGCGCGGCAGCGCGAGCCGGGCTCCCGTGTCGGCGGCTGCCTTGACGGTGCCCTCGGCCGGTTCGGACCACGGGTGCGGGGCGAGGTTGAACGTACCCCAGTGGATCGGCAGCATCGGGCCGCTCGACGGACCGGCCGAGGGGCCGCCCTGGAGGTCCAGGTGCGCCTGGATGCCCTCTGCGGGCGTCATGTGGATGTCGGGCCAGTACTCGCTGTACGCACCGATCTGGATCATGGTGGCGTCGAACGGGCCGTGCTCGGCGCCGATGTCCTTGAAGCCTTCGAAGTAGCCGGTGTCGCCGCTGTGGTAGATCCGGTGCTCCGGTCCCGTGACGACCCAGGACGCCCAGAGCGTGTGCTGCTGGTTGCGCAGGCCGCGGCCGCAGAAGTGGCGGGCCGGGGTCGCGGTCAGGGCGAGCCCGGCGATCTTCACCGTGTCGTTCCAGTCCAGCTCGTGCACGCGGTCGGCGGGTACGCCCCAGCGTTCGAGGTGGGCTCCGACGCCGAGCGGCGCCGCGAAGGCCGTACGGGTGCCGGCGAGCGCCCGGATCGTAGGCATGTCGAGGTGGTCGTAGTGGTCGTGGGAGATGACGACGGCGTCCAGCGGGCCGAGCGACGCCAGGGGCAGGGGAACGGGGTGCAGCCGTTTGGGCCCGGCGAAGGAGAAGGGGGAGCAGCGCTCGCCCCACACCGGATCGAAGAGCACGCGCCGCCCGTCGATCTCGGCGAGCACGCTCGAATGGCCCATCCAGGTGAGGCGCAGTCCGGTGGCGGGCGGCTCGGCCAGGTCGGTGAGGGTCGTGGCGTGGAGAGGTACGGGGCCGGCCGGCGCCCTGCGGCGGCGCTCCTCCTTGCGGAAGTACACCTTCGCCAGTTCGAGCGTCGACGCCGAAGGTCTGGTCCGCGCGCCCACCGGGTTCTGGAAGACGCCGTCGGCGAAGTTGGGTGAGCGGCGGATTCGCTCCATCCGCTCCCCCGCCGGATCCGCGCCGAAGCCGGCGGTCCGCAGCGAGCGCAGCCGGGAGCGCAGCGGGAGCAGAGCGTCAGCGCCGGTCACAGGACCTCCAGGGGCTCAGTGTCTTTGCCCATTATGAGCGCCGGGTACGACAGCGCGGGAACGGGGTGATTACGGGAGTGGGGTCGGGACGGCGTACGAGGCGGGGTGCGGCGCGCGGCCGGGAACAGCGGCGGAGCATGGCCTGAACTGATTGGCGGTTCAGTAACAGATCTCGTTGACACGGGCGCTTCCGGCTCCAGATACTGACTGACGGTTCAGTTAATCCACCGTTGCGACACCGCCGTCGTGCCTGGAGGCACCCATGTCCGACCTCCCCACCGAGCTCGTTCCGCTCAACGCGGAGCAGCGCGACATCGTCGACCTCACCCGTACCTTCGCGCGTGAGGAGATCAGGCCCCGGGCGCGCGCCGTGGACGAGGCGGACACCGAGACGCCCTGGGACCTGTGGCGCAAGGCCGCCAAGGTCGGCATCACCGGATTCATGCTCCCGGCGGAGTACGGAGGCGGCGGTTTCACCGATGTCTTCACCCAGTGCCTCGTCCAGGAAGAGCTGTGCGTCGGGGACCTCGGCATCGGGAATCTGCTCTGCTCGAACGGCTTCTTCGCCGACCCCCTGATGGAACTGGGCAGCCCCGAGCAGAAGCGCGAATGGCTGACCCCGCTCACCGGGCCCGACACTCCGATGACGTCCCTGGCGACCACCGAACCCGGCTCGGGCTCCGACGCCGCCTCCATCGTCACGACGGCGACGCGCACCGCCGGCGGCTACCGCGTCAACGGCCAGAAGTCGTGGATCTCCAACGCCGGAGAGGCCGAGCAGTACGTCGTCTTCGCCAAGACCGACCCCTCGCAGCGCTCGCGCGGCGTGACGGCGTTCCTGTTCCGCAAGGACACGCCGGGGGTAGTGTTCGGAGAGCCGATGCGCAAGATGGGACAGCGCGCGATCGTCTGCCGCGAGATCTTCTTCGCGGACGCCTTCGTTCCCGAGGCCGACCGCCTCGGCGACGAGGGGCAGGGCTTCAGCGGACTAATGCGTACGTTCGACATCTCGCGCGCCGTGCTGGGCGCGGCCGCGACGGGCGTCGCCAGGGCGGCGTACGAATACGCCCGCGACTACGCGAAGACCCGGCAGCAGTTCGGCAAGCCGATCATCGAGCACCAGGCGGTGGCGTTCCGGCTCGCCGACATGCGCACGCGCATCGAGCAGGCGCGGCTGATGACCTGGCGGGCCGCCAAGCGCCTCGACGCGGGGCTCGACGCGACGGCCGAGGCGGCGATGGCGAAGCTGACGGCCTCGGAGACGGCGGCGTACTGCACCTGGGCAGCCGTCCAGACACTGGGCGGCTGGGGGTACTCGCGCGAGTACCCGGTCGAGCAGTGGATGCGTGACGCGAGGCTCGAAGAGATCGAAGAGGGAACCTCGGACATCATGCGCCTGGTCATCTCGCGGAGCGTCTGAGGTGGCAGCGCGAGGGGTGACATCCCACGGGCGCTACGGCCCCGAGGCCGCGATGACCGGCGGCGAAGCCCTGGTCAGGGCGCTGGCCGCGCACGGCGCCCGCATGGCGTTCGGCATCCCCGGCACGCACAACCTGGAGATCTACCGGCATCTGGAGCCGTACGGCATCCGGCATGTGACGCCCCGGCATGAGCAGGGGGCGGGGTACGCCGCCGACGCCTTCGCCCGGGTCACCGGCGGCCCCGGCGTCGCCGTCACCACCACCGGGCCCGCCCTGCTCAACATCGCGGCGGCGGCCGGCCAGGCGTACTCGGACAGTGTGCCGCTGCTGATCGTCTCGCCGGGCATGCCGCTGCGCCACCCCCGGCAGCCGACGGGCATGCTGCACGAGATGCGGAGCCAGACGGAGGCGCTGCGCGGGGTCGCCGCCTTCAGCCACCGGGTGTCGACCGTCGAGGAGATCGGTGCGGCGGTCGCACGGGCCTTCACGCTCTTTCGCACCGAACGCCCCCGCCCCGTACACATCGAAGTACCGCTGGACCTGCTGGAAGCCGCGGAGCGGGTGGGCGGCGTACGTCTGGCGCCGCCGTCCGCCGAGCGGCGGCCCGGCGCCGAGCCCGTGCGGGAGGCCGCCGCTGCCCTGCTGGCGGCTCGTCGGCCGGCGCTGGTTCTCGGCGGCGGCGCCAGGGGCGCGGCGGCGGCGTGCCGCGCGCTCGCCGAGGAACTGGGCGCGTTCGTCGTGACCACGGCCAACGGCAAGGGGATTGTCGACGAGTCCCACCCACTGTCGCTCGGCGTCTCGCTGCACAGTCCGTCCGTACAGAAGGCGTTGACCGACTGCGATGTGGTCCTGGCCGTCGGGACCGAGCTCGCCGAGTCGGACCTGTGGTCCGCGCCGCCGTCCGCCCTCGGCGGGACGCTGATCAGGGTGGATGTGGACCCGGCGCAGATGTACGCCGCAATGCCCGCGGACGTGGCCCTCGTGGGCGACGCGCGCGACTCGCTCCGGGCACTGCGGAAGGCCACCGCCGGACAGCGCCTTGCGAGCCGGGCCACCGTGAACAGCGCCGTCGCGGCGCTGCGCGGCGAGCGGGACGCGGAGACGGCTGCCCGGGACGCACGGTGGATTCCGTACCTGCGCGCGATCCGTAACGTGCTGGACGAGGACGCCGTCATCACCTCGGACAGCGCGCAGTGCTGCTACTACGGCGCGATCCCGCACCTGCCCGTCGGCCCCCGTGGCCGCTACCTCCATCCGACCGGCTTCGGCACCCTCGGATACGCCCTGCCCGCCGCCATCGGCGCGAAGTCGGCGTATCCCGGGCGGCAGGTCGTCGCGCTGAGCGGCGACGGCGGGCTGCAGTTCACCGTGCAGGAGCTGGCGACCGCCACGCAGCTCGGACTGCCGCTGCCCGTCGTCGTGTTCGACAACGGCGGGTACGGCGAGATCCGCGACGAGATGAAGGCCCGCGGCGACACGCCGACCGCCGTCGACCTGCCGCGCGTCGACCTGCCGCGCGTCGACCTGCCGGCGCTGTGCCGTGCGTACGGCGGCGGGGGCACGCACGCCGCGTCCCCCGGCGCGCTCGCCGACGCGCTGGCGCGGGCGCTGAAGACCCCCGGTCCGACCGTCATCACCGTTCCCGAGGAGACCACCGTATGAACGCCCCCCTAATCTCGCAGACTTGGACCGATCACGTCACAGGGCGCCGGGGCTTCCTGGTCGTCGACCGGCTCGTACGCGGCGTGTCCAGCGGCGGCCTGCGCATGCGGGCGGGCTGCACGCTCGACGAGGTCGCCGGACTGGCCCGTGGCATGACGATGAAGGAGGCCCTCCACTACAACGCGGAGGGCCGTTACATCCCGCTCGGCGGCGCCAAGGGCGGCATCGACTGCGACCCGCGGGACCCCGAGGCGTACGGCATCCTGGTGCGCTACCTGCGGGCCATGCGGCCGCACATCGAGAACTTCTGGACCACTGGGGAAGACCTCGGCCTGAGCCAGGACATCGTCGACAAGGCCGCCGCCGAGGCCGGTCTCGTCTCCTCCATCCAGGCCGTCTATCCGCTGCTCGACGACGAGGGCGCGGCGCGGCGGCGGCTCGCCGACGCGTTCGCCGTCGAGGTCGACGGCATCGGGCTCGACGAGTTGGTCGGCGGCTGCGGGGTCGCCGAGTCGGTGCTCGCGGCGCTCGACCGGGCCGGGGTCGCGTACGAGGGGACGCGTGTCTCCGTGCAGGGCCTCGGCACGATGGGCGGCGCGACGGCCCGCTTCCTGTCCCGGGCGGGGCTGAAGATCGTCGCCGTGGCCGATGTGAAGGGCACCGTCGCCAACCCGGACGGGCTGGACGTCGAAGCGCTGCTCGGCGCGCGCGACGCCTACGGCGCGGTGGACCGGGGCGTGCTGCGCGCCGGGGACCTCGAACTGCCGGGCGACGCCTGGCTGTCGGCAGAGGCGGAGGTGCTGATTCCGGCGGCTGTCTCGTACGCGGTCGATGCCACGAACCAGGAGCGCGTCGGCGCCGCCGCCCGCTGGATCGTCGAGGCGGCCAACATGCCGGTGCTGCCGGACGCGGAGCTGCTGCTGGCGGAACGCGGGGTGAGCGTCCTGCCGGACGTCGTCGTCAACTCCGGTACGAACGCCTGGTGGTGGTGGACCCTCTTCGGCGACATCGGCGCCGACGCGGACGAGGCGTTCGCGTACACGCGGCGCTCGATGCGCGCGCTGATCGACCAGATGCTGGCACGGGCCGAGGCGGACGGCACGACGCCGCGCGCCGCGGCGCACGCGATCGTCGCGGACCGGCTGCCGGTGATCGGGGAGCGGTTCGGGTGGTACAGGTGACGCGCACCGGTCTGGACGCGCTCTTCGACCCCGGATCCGTCGCCGTCGTCGGCGCTTCCGCCAACCCGGGGAAGTGGGGGTACTGGCTGGCCGCCGGGGCCCTCGAAGGACGTGATCGTCGTACGGTCCACCTGGTGAACCGGCGCGGCGGCGCACTGCACGGCGTGCCCTTCCTGCCCGGCCTGGACGGCCTGCCGGACCCGCCGGAGCACGTGGTCGTCGCCGTACCTCCGCGTCAGGTGAGGCCCCTGGTGGTCGAGGGCCTGGCGGCGGGGGCCCGCTGCTTCACGGTCATCACGTCCGGCGGTACGAGCGCGGACGAGGAGCGTGCACTCGCCTCCCTGGTCACCGGGGGCGGGGCCCGGCTGCTGGGCCCCAACTGCATGGGCGTGGTGGACACGACGACCGCACTACGCCTGAGCTGGGGCGATTTCCCGGCGGGTGCGGTGGGCCTCGTCTCGCAGAGCGGCAATCTGGCACTGGAGATCGGCAGGCTGCTGGCCCGCGCCGGTCAGGGCTTCTCGCGCTTCGTGTCGCTCGGCAACCAGCGCGACATCGACGCGGCGGACGCGCTGGACGCGCTGATCGGGCACGGCCCGACCCGGATCGTGGCGGCGTACGTCGAGGACTTCCGCGACGGCCGCCGCCTGGCCCGCACCCTGACCGCGGCCCACGCGGCGGGCAAACCGGTGCTGCTGCTGACGGTAGGCCGCAGCGAAGCCTCGGGGCGCGCGGCGGCCTCCCACACCGGAGCCCTGGTCAGCGCCCGCGCGACGGTGGAGGCGGTGTGCCGCGACGCGGGGGCCTTGCTGCTGGACACGGCGGGCGAGCTGGTCGACACGGCGATATGTCTACTGGCGGCGCCCGCGCGGAGATCGGCGCTGCGACCGCCGGTGGAGGGGGGTTTGGGGGACGCGCAGGGTTCGCGGCGTGGTCTGCGGGTTGGGGTCGTTGGGGACAGTGGGGGGCAGGGGGCCCTGGCCGCCGATGCGTTGGTGGCGCGTGGGCTTGAGGTGCCCGGGCTCTCCGCCCGCACCGCGCGCGAGGTCGCCGCTCATCTGCCGACCGGTGCGGCCTGCGGCAACCCCGTCGATCTCGCCGGGGCCGGCGAGGCGGATCTGGCCAACTATGCCCGTATCGCACGCGCGTTGCTGTCCGGCGGGGACGCAGACGCCGTCGTCCTCACCGGGTACTTCGGCGACTACGCCACCGCCAACCCCACCCAGGCGGACGCGGAGTGCGAAGTCGCCCGTGAACTCACGGCAGCGGCACGGGAGTCCGGGCGCCGGCTCGTCGTGCACACCATGGCACGCGACTCCCCCGCCCTCGCCGTACTGCGCGCGCACGCCGTGCCCGTGTACGAGCGGATCGAGCAGGCCGCCACCGCCCTCGCCGGGACGGCCCGGCTGCACGCTGCCGTCGTGGCGGCTCCACCCTCGTCGCCGCCTCCGGCCTCGTTCACCGTGCCCGACGGCGGCTACGAAACCGTGCGTGAGCTGCTCGCCTCGTACGGCCTCACCTTCCCGGTGGCCGGCTTCGTGACGACCGCCGACGAGGCGGCCGACGCCGCGCACCGCACCGGCTACCCCCTCGCCCTCAAGGCGATGGGCCTGGCCCACAAGACGGAGGCGGGCGGCGTCGCCCTCGGCATCGGCGACGAGGGCCGGCTGCGCGCCGCCTTCGCCCGGATGCGGGCCACCACCGGCGCCGCCCGCTACGCCGTGGAGGCGATGGCCTCTCCCCCGTACGCCGTCGAACTCATCGCCGGCGTACGGCGCGACCCTGCCTTCGGTCCGGTCGCCATGGTCGGCATCGGCGGAGTCACCGCCGAACTCCTCGCCGTCACGGCCGTCGCACTCGCACCGCTCACGCCCGGCCGCGCCCGCGAGCTGCTGCTGTCGCTGCGCCACGCCCGGCTGCTGACCGGCTGGCGCGGTTCGCCGCCCGTACATCTGGACGCGGCCGCCGCCGCCCTGTGCGCGCTCGCGCGGGCCGGCGCGGAGCATCCGGAGCTGTCCGCGCTCGAAGTCAATCCCCTGCTGGTCCACCCGGGCGGCGCGATCGCCCTCGATGCGCATGGAGTGATCCGATGACCAAGGTGAGTAAGACGAAGGGCGCCAGTGGTTCCGAGTTCGCCGGGCGTACGTACATCGTGACCGGTGGCGGCAGCGGCATCGGCCGTGCGATCGCCCTCGCCCTCGGCGCGGCGGACGCCCGGGTCGTCGTCGCGGGACGCACACCCCTGAAGCTGGAGGAAACGGTCGCCCTGATCGAGAAGGAGGGCGGCCAGGCCCTCGCCGTGCCGACGGACGTACGGGACCCGGCGGCCGTCGACGCGCTCGTCGCGGCCGCCACGAGCCGTTTCGGTCAGCTGGACGGCCTGGTCAACAACGCCGCGGGCAACTTCGTCGCGCCCGGCATCGACATCAGTCCGAACGGCTGGCGCGCGGTCGTCGACATCGTCCTGAACGGCTCGTACTACTGCACCCGCGCCGTCGCGAGGCAGCTCCGCGACCAGGGCACCGGCGGTTCGGTGCTCTCGGTGATCGCGACGTACGCCTGGCACGGCCATCCGGGCACCGTCCATTCGGCCGCCGCGAAGGCCGGGGTCCTCGCCATGACGCGTACGCTCGCGGTCGAGCTCGCCCCGCTCGGTATCCGGCTCAACTGCATCGCACCGGGCCCGACGGAGACCGCGGGTGCGGGCGCCGCGCTGTGGGCGACGGACGAGGCGCGGGCCGAGGTGCTCGCGACCGTTCCCGCCGGCCGCTTCGCGGCGCCGGCCGAGATCGCGGACGCGTCGCTGTTCCTGCTGGGTGAGCGGGCGTCGTACGTGACGGGCGAGTGCCTGACGGTGGACGGCGGACAGTGGCTCGGCAAGCAGGTGTACGGACGGACCGGAGCCGCCGCCCCCTGACCCGTTTGCGGCGGGGTCTTCAACGGCGATGCCTCAGGCCGTACGCCAGCAGGGTCAGCGCCGTCAGGGCCACCACCCCTGCCGATTCGACGGTGATGGTCGGCCACACCAGTTCTGCGTCGAGGGACTCCACGAAGCCGAACAGGCCGATGGTGAGGCTGATGACCAGCGCGGCCAGCGTGCCGGCCGTGAAGAGCACTCCGAGGGCGGCCGGAGCGGCGACGTAACGCGTGGGGAAGGCCAGCAGCGAGAAGGTCAGCAGGGCGCTGCCGATGGCGTTGAGCAGGAAGAGCACGCCGATGGTGGCCAGGTCCCGGTAGCCGCCGTCGTCCCAGAGGTAGAGGTGGATCGCGCCCATCGCCGCGGTCAGAGCGGCACTCACCAGTCGCAGTGCGATCAGGAACGGACCACGCTCAGTAGCCATTGTTCCTCGATGGGGTCTCGTTCACCGGCGCATCGCCGCCGCCCACGGTGATCTCCATCTTCATGCCCAGGTCCTCGTGTCCGCCGACGGGGCAGTAGACCTCGTGGGTGCCGGGCTTCAGGGTGACCTTGAGCGTCTCGGAGGCGCCGGGAGCGAGCGTCTGGGTGCGGTGCTCCCCCGAGGGGCCTTCGATCTCCAGGGCGTGGTCGTGCTTGCCGTTGTTCTTGGCGACGAAGGTGTAGTCGCCCGCCTTGAACGTCTTCTCCGACAGGGCGATGCGGAAGTCGGTCATATCGGCGTTCACCCGTGTCACTCCCGGTTGGGTGCTCTTGTCCGGGGGTGCGGATGTGGTCGCGTCGCCGCCTCCGCCGCCTTCACCGTTGCCGCCTCCGCAGCCCGCCAGCACGCCCGCCAGCGCCGCGGCCGCGAGCCCCGGCCCCAGGCGGCTTCGAGTGAGTGTCCTTGCCATGGCTCAGCCCTCCGCAGGAGTTCCGTCGTGTCCGTCGTGCAGTGGATACGGATCAACCGTGCCGATGGATTGGAGGGAGGATTACGAGTGTGACTTCCCGTGGAGGCGGAGCAATCCCTTCGGGGAGGCCGACCGTATCCACTGGTATGCGGAGAATGGGCCTCCCCCTCGGCCGCGCACCGGACGAGGCACTGCTGTCTGGTCTGACGACGGGCGACCCCGAAATCGCCGTCGCGTTCGTACGCCGCTTCCAGCGCACGGTCTTCGGCGTGGCCATCGCCGTCGTCGGCGATCCCCAGCTCGCCGAGGACATCGCGCAGCAGACGTTCGAGCGAGCGTGGCGGCACGCCCAGGTGTACGACTCCCGCCGCGGGTCGGTGAAGACGTGGCTGACGACCATCGCGCACAACCTGGCGATCGACGCGGTCCGCGCGCGCAGGGCCACTCCCGTCGCACCCGAAGACCTGGACCCGCTCCTCGACATCATGACCGACACACCCGAGCGGCAGGCGCTCGCCGACGAGACGGCGGCCCGGATACGGACGGCGGTGGCGGCCCTGCCCCGGGAACAGGCCCGCGCCCTGGTGATGGCCGGGATCTACGGGATGACCGCCCAGCAGATCGCCCAGTTCGAGCGGATTCCGCTGGGCACCGCCAAGACGCGGATCAGGACGGCGATGCGCAAACTGCGCACAGCCCTCGGGAGCGAGGTGAGCCGATGATGAGCACGGGAGGAGGCATGACCTGCGAACGGATGCGGGACCTCGCCGCCGAGCTGGCGCTGGGCATCCTGCCCGCCCAGGAGCGGGCACAGGCGGTCGCGCACCTGGACGGCTGTCCCGGCTGCCGGCAGGACATCGAGCAGCTGACTCTCGTCGGAGACGGCCTGCTCGGTCTGGTTCCGGGCACTGAGCCGCCGGTCGGCTTCGAAACCAGCGTCGCGAACCGGATGAACCTCGCCCGGTCGGCCACGCCCCGCCGGCGTCTGCGCCGGCGTCTGCGCCGGCGTCTGCGGGTCACGGCGGCCGCGGCCGCGCTCGCGCTCGCGTGCGGCTTCGGCGGCTGGGCCGTCGGCACCTCTTTCGACGACGGTCCCGCTCCCTCGTCGCAGGCCCAGGGGCAGCCGGTTCTCCTCCAGGCGGCCCTCGTCGCGGGCGTCCACGAGGTGGGCCGGATATACCTCTATCCCAGTTCGCCGGGCTGGGTGTACATGTCCGTCGACCTCAAGGGCGGTGGGTACGGCGACGACGGAAGAGTCGTCCACTGCCGGCTCGAACGCTCCGACGGCACCACGGTCCCCGTCGGCTCGTTCACGCTCAAGGGCGGCTACGGATACTGGGGCGCCCCGGCCCCCGTAGACCCCGCGACGGTCACCGGCGCGCGGCTGCTGGCCCCCGACGGCTCCGTACTCGCCACCGCGAACTTCCCGCCGCCTACCTGATCCCTGCCCGGTTACACCGTGGTCCTCGCGGTCACCAGCCGATGGCCGCCCAGAACAGCGGCGAGCTCCGCGAGGAACGGCTCGGACAGCGGCGGCCAGTTCCACAGGACCATTCCCAGGTGAGCCACCGCGACCGGCGGGTCGATCTTCCACGCGAGGAAGCCGGACCGCTCCCCGCACCGCACGCAAGTCCCGCTGCCCGGGCCCGTGCCGCCGAACCAGGCGTACAGGTCGTCGAGCAGCGGGGCCCAGGCGCGCGTCCACATGTCGGGGCCGCTGTCGGCGGGCTCGGTCGTGGCGCCGCAGTGCGGGCACGTGGCCGTCCAGAGGTCCGCGCACACGTACACGCGCCGCTCGATCTCCATGCCGACGCCGCACGCCCCGCCCACCGTCACTTCGTTCTCGGTGACGGCGCGCGCGGCGTGCGGTCCCGGCGGCCTGCCGAGCTCGTCGCCGAGCAGGCAGTTCGTCAGCTCGCCGTGGACGATGCCCTGGTGCTCCAGCCAGTCCATGACCCGGCCGGCGAGCACCGCGGCTTCCTCCGGCCGGGCGTCCAGGTCGGCCACCCATACGTACGCATCGCCCATGGGCCGCACGCTATCCCGTAATCCTCATCCCTTCGCGCGGCGGGTCTTCGCCCCCAGCGCGTAGAAGACCAGCCCGATACCCACGAACAGAAGCAGCGGTACGACCTGGCTGAGCGTGTACTGGAGCCGTTCGCCCGCGAAGGCCTCGGGCAGCGAGTCGGCGGCCGTCCCCTCGGTGCCGAACCAGCCGACGCCGAAGCCCGGCCAGATCAGTACGACCACGGTGAAGGCGACGAGCCCGGTCGCGAGCGAGGTCACGAGCCACGCTCCGGCGCGGCCGCCCGGGACGGCGTACGGGCGCGTGACGTCCGGGTACTTGCGGCGCAGCACGACCAGGCTGGGGAAGGTGATGACGTACGAGATGAAGGTGGTGCTGATCGTCAGGCCGAGACCGGCCGCGAAGTACTTCTCGCCGTCGCCGCCGGACAGATTGAGCGCGACGACGAAGAGGAGGGACGCCAGGACGGCGGAGAGCAGGTTGACCCGTACCGGCGTGCCGTGCTTCTCGGAGATCGCGCCGAGCCAGGCCGGGCCCGCTCCGTCGGCGCAGGCGACGGCCTGCGCCCGGTGGGCGCCCATGGCCCAGGTGACGCCGCTGGTCAGCAGCCCGATGATGAGGCCGGCCGCGGCGATTCCGCCGAAGACGGAGCCCGCGCCGGTGAGGGTGACCGTACCGTCGGCGGCGATCGAGCCTCCGTAGACGGTGAAGACGGCCTTGCAGGCGTCGATGAATCCGCCGAGGCTGCCGATGTCCTCGCTGGGGAGTACGAAGAGGATGCCGAGGATCGGGCCGCCGTACAGGACGAGGGAGGCGAGACCGGAGCGGAGGATGGACAGGGGGATGTCGCGGCGCGGGTTCTTCATCTCCTCGGCGGCGGAGCTGGGGAGTTCGAAGCCGACGAAGTTGAAGATCAGGACGGGGACGAGGGCGACGAAGCCGACGTAGGTGGGGGCGAACTCACCGGCCGGCAAAGTGTGTACGCCGTTCTTGGCGGCGAAGACGACGACGGAGACCAGGAAGAAGCCGAGCAGTACGATCCGGGCGATCGCGCCGGCGATCGGCACCCACTTGCCGATGCGCACGGACTGTACGACGGCGAGCGCCCCGCCCCAGATGAAGACCAGTCCGGCGGCGTACTTCCAGAGTCCGGGCAGCGGCGTGAAGAACTCCTCCCAGGTGGTGAGGGCGATGATGCACAGGCTGCCGCCCACCCAGACCGGGTTGGAGATCCAGTAGAGGATCTGGTTGACGCCGGCGGTGAGCCGCCCGAAGGCGAGCCGCGTCCAGACGTACGGGCCGCCCTGCACGGGGAATGCGGATCCGAGCTCGGCGACGAGCAGGCCGTACGGGAGGAAGAAGGCGACGGCGAGGATCGCCATCCAGGTCAGGCCCTGGGGGCCCTGCGCCGCCACCGAACCGATGGTGTCGAGGCCGACCAGCGTACATATGAGGAAGAAGAGGACATCGAGGCTGCGCAAGTCCTTGCGCAGCCTGCCGCGCTGTTCGCCCCAGCCCTCGGAGAGGTCGGGTGCTCCGTCGGCTGCTGCTCTTGCTGTTGCTTGCGTCCGGGAGGGAGGCGCTTGGGTCACGGGGCTGACTCCTACGGCGGTACGGGGGACTGCGTACAGGCGCGGCACTTCTTCATGCTTCACACTGACTGAATGGCCAGTCAGTAGAGGCGACTGTGGCCCGCGCCACAGTCCGCTGTCAAGGGTTCGTCGGCATCCGTGAGACCGGCCTGGTCAAGTGACCCGTGTGTAGGGTTACCGCGTGGCGAGAGTGCGGTTGAGCGTGGAGGAACGGCGCGAGGAAATGCTGCGCGCCGCAGTCGAGCAGATCGAGGCGAGGGGCGTGAGCGCCGTACGTATCGCCGATGTCGCCTCTGCCCTCTCCGTGAGCAACGCGCTGGTCCTCTACCACTTCTCGACCAAGGAGAAGCTGGTCGCGGCCGCCTTCACGTACGCCGCCGAGGGTGATCTCGCGCAGCTGCGCAAGCTGCTCGGCCGTCGTACCAGCGCCGTCCGCAGGCTGCGCGCCGCGGTCCGCTGGTACGCGCCGACCGGGCAGGCCAAGGGGTGGAAGCTGTGGATCGAGGGCTGGGCGGCCTCGCTGCGTGAGCCGGCCCTGCGCGAGGTGGCCCGTGATCTGGATCAGCGGTGGAAGGCGGCGCTGGCCGAGGTCATCGCGGAGGGGGCGGAGGCCGGTGAGTTCCGGTGCGAGGACCCCGTGTCCGCGGCCTGGCGGCTGACCGCCCTGCTGGACGGACTCGCCGTCCAGATGACCTCGTACGCCGGGTCCTTGTCCCGTAGCGCCATGCTGGAGTGGACCGATGACGCGCTCGCCCGCGAACTGGGCATCGAGCGCGCGGTGCTGGCGGCCGCGGGGCGCTGAAGTCCCGGTCCTGTCACGCCGGATCAGTCCAGTTCGTATACCGCGGTGACGGTGACCTCGTCCCGGACCTCGCCGGGCGCCACCTGCACCTTTCCCTCGTCGAACGCCGCGCCGGGCACGTTCAGCGGGCGGTGCGCGCCGCTTCCCGTCTCGGCGAGCGACACGAGCCGCCCGAGCCGGCGGCCGCTGAGCCGCGCGTACTGCTCGGCCTTCGCGCGCGCGTCGGCGTGGGCGGCGTCGCGGGCCCTGGCGCGCAGGGCGGACGGGTCGGCCACGTCGAAAGTGACGCCGTTGACCCGGACCACGTCGCCCGCCGCGTGCGTCACGGCTTCGACGACCGCGCCGGTCCTGGCGATGTCACGGATCTTGACGGAGAACGACTGGCCCGCCTGATAACCGGTCAGCTTCGAGGCGCGGTCGGTCTGCTGGTAGACCGCGTTCAGCGAGAGACCCTCGGTCCGTACGTCGCGGTCGGCGATGCCCTGCTTGCGTGCGGCGGCGAGCAGCGCGTCGGCGGCCGCGGACTGGGCGGCCAGCGCCCGCTTCGCGGTGGGTTCCGTGGCCTCGACCGCGGCGGTGAGAACCGCCATGTCGGGGGCGGCCGACGCTCTGCCTTCGCCGCTCACGGAGACGGTAGTGGCGTCGGCAACGGCGGCGGAGGCCGGGGCGGCTTCACGCGCAGGTGCCGCCCCGAAGGCGGGTGCGGCGGCGCCGATCAGCAGTCCACCGGTGAGCGCGGCGGCGGTGAGGGCCGTAGTCACGGACATGAAGTGGTCCTTCCGGAGGTAGAAAGGCCATCCCAGCACCACCCGCCGCCGGACCGGTCGCGCCACTCCAGCCCTGTCACCTCTCCGTACCAGACATACTGTGCCTCAGCGGGAAGCCGGAAGGGGTTGCGGTGTCTGAACAGCAGTCTGAAGAGCGGTCTGACCAGCATTCTGAGCAGGCGGTGTACGACGTCCTGGTCGTCGGCGGCAGCGGGGTGGACACGGTCGTCCGTGTCGATTCGCTGCCGGTACCGGTCGCCGACTCGTTCGGCGTGCCACCGATCCGGGAGTGGCCGGGGCATACGGGAGGCAATGTCGCGCTGGGCTGCCGGGCTCTTGGGCTCGACGTGAAATTCCTCGACTTCATCGGCGACGACTGGATCGGCGGTCAGGTCAGGGAGCGGCTCGCCAAGGGCGGTGTCGACTTCGAGCCGCTGATCTCACCGGCGGGCACCCGCCGCGCGGTGAACCTCGTGGACAGTGCGACGGGCCGCCGGATGTCCTTCTACGATGCCCGCGACCCCGGCGATCTGCGCATGCCCCGCGACTTCTACCTTCCCCACCTGCGGCGGGCCGGGCACGTACACCTGTCCATCATGGACTTCGCCCGGCACCTGCTCGACGACATCGAGGAGCTCGGCGTCCCGGTCTCGACCGATCTGCACGACTGGGACGGACTCGCCGACCACCACCGGGAATTCGCGCTCCGCTCCGACCTGGTCTTCCTCAGCGCGGCGGGAGCCGGCGAGCGGATCGCCGCCGTGATGCGCGACATCCTGCGCGAGGGCCGCGCCGAGGCCGTGGTGGCCACGGCGGGCGCGGGCGGCTCGTACCTGCTGACGCGGGACGGCAGCCGCACCCCGCGCCCGATCCCCGCGACCGTGCCGAAGGGCCCGGTGGTGGACTCCAACGGCGCCGGGGACGCGTACGTCAGCGGGTTCCTGTACGGGCGCCTCGCCGGCCGGGGTCTGGAGGAGTGCGCCCGCCTGGGCGCCCTGGCGGGCGCGCACGCCTGCACGACGGAGGGCAACACGGACCCGATCGGACCGGGGGACCTCCTCTCCTCCTAGAGCGGGGCGTGGGCCTCCTCAGGTCTGCTTCACCGGTTCGTACGCCTCCTGGCCGAGCCCGAACGTCCAGGCCACTCCCTCCTTCGCGGTCCTCGTCCTGGGCGGCACGCGCAGCCAGTACGTCCGGTGTATGCCGTCCGGCTCGGGGGTGGAGTTGACCACCTCGACCATCACCACGTCCTCGTCGCCCTGCAGCGCGATGCGCCAGAGAATGCCGGTCTCGTCGCGGTGCACCGGCTGCGCGTCCGACTCGCTGAGATAGCGGTCGTAGCCGTAGTGCTCCAGCATCACGCGGCGCAGCTCTGCGTTCTCCTCCGCCCGGATGCGCTCGGGTGTCAGCGACGTGAGCTCGTCGAGGAACGCCGCGGGTACGGGCATGCCGCGCCAGGCGTACAGCGCGAAGCCGTCGGGGAAGGCCAGGGCGGGGCCGTCGCCCCGGTCGAGCCGTCCCGCCTCGTCCCGGTGGAGCTCCACCGGCCGTTCGCTGATCACCACGGTGTTCTCGTACGGCCACCACCAGCCGGCGTGCCTGGCCACCTGCGCCAGTCCGGCGAGCCGCTCGCCCCGGCCGTCGAACGCCGCGAGCCAGGCGGCGTCGTGCTGACCGAGCACGGCGTCGAGCATGACCAGCCGCACATCGGACTCGTCCTCCGGGTGCTCCATGAGCTCGGCGACGACTCCCGCCCGTATCCGCTCGGCCAGTTCTCGGGTGGTGTCCCACAGCTGGGCGCCGGTGGCGGACCAGAGATCGGCCCAGCCCTCGGGGCCCAACTCGTCATGCAAGCGGCGCCGTTCCTCCGCCCACGGCCCGGTGCGCACCTCGTCGCGCACCGATCTTCCCGCACCGGTGAGCCGTTCGACGGTCTCGACCGCCGCCTTGGGAGAAGCGGCCCAGACGATCCGCTCCGGCTCCGCGAGACCCGCCGTGCGGTAGGCGAGCCGTACGCCCTCCTCGGCAGCCGAGCGGTCCGCCGCGCCCGTCGCCGCCGCGACGGCCCGCCAAGTGTTCACATGCTGCATCGAATTCCCTGTCCCCTGGTTCCTGATCCCTGGCCCTTGATTTCCCGTTGTCCCTGGTTGCCGGGCCCCGCTCAGTCCGCGACGATACGGACCGACCCCGGTACGTACTCGCGCTGGCGCACCACCCGGTACCAGCCCTTGGGCAGGGGTATCGCCGCGTGCTCCTCGTGCACGACCCGTCCGCCGTCGGGCAGATGGAGCAGCATCGGATCGAGCGGACCTGCCTCCCGCAGCAGTCTTCCGGGCCCCTGCACCGCGTGCGCGTGCCCCGTGACTTCGCCCAGCGCCAGCACCAGCCGGCCCCGCGCGTCGCGTCGTTCGCCGGACGCGTCCGCCAGATGTGCCGGCACCGCCGACTCGGCCAACGGCACGATCAGTACGTCCCCTTGCCGGTACATGGCTGTCTCCCCTCCCGGGCCGCACACCCTGTGCCGACCACGGGGAAAACGCTACGGGCAGGGTCTGACAATCACCGCTGACCTGCGAAAAGGAACCCGCTGGCGGGATTGTCAGTGCCGCTTGATAAACCTTTCGCACGTCAGTCACTCGCACAGCGTCAGGAGACCAGGGCCATGTCCGGTGTGGACCATCTGCAGGAACTGCTCGGCCTCCCGGCCGTCGACTTCCGTCCCGACTCCTGCGCGCCGTTGCCCGCCGCGGAAGCGGTGGCGTGGCGCATCTCCGTGGACCCGTACGAGGACGAGGACGGGCCGTGGGAGGAAAGGTTCGAAACGTTCCTGAAGGCCGTCGATCCGGCGCGGGTACGCGCGCTGATCATCGGCCAGTGGGGCGAGTCGTACGAGGAAGATTCGAGCTACCCCATCAACCTGGTCATCGCCGCCGCCGACCGGTTCACCTCGCTGGAAGCCGTCTTCATCGGTGACCTGACTCAGGAGCAGGCCGAGATCTCCTGGATCGAACAGTCCAACGTCACGGGTCTGCTCAGCGCCTTTCCCCGTCTCCTGGAATTCGGCGTCCGCGGTGGTCAGGGCCTGCTCTTCCCGCCGGTGCGGCATGAGCGCCTGCGCTCCCTGGTCTTCGAGTCCGGCGGTCTGCCGGCGGCCGTCGCGCGCGGCATCACCGAGAGCGAGCTGCCTTCCCTGGACCACCTGGACCTGTGGCTCGGCGTCTCCGAGTACGGCGGCGACTCCGAGATCGCCGACCTCGCTCCGCTGCTCTCCGGCAGCCTCTTCCCCGGGCTGCGCCATCTCGGCCTCCGTAACAGCGAGATCCAGAACGAGATCGCGGCGGCCATCGCGTCGGCCCCCGTCGTCGCCCGGCTGGACACCCTCGACCTGTCGAACGGAACCCTCGGCGACGAGGGGGCCGCCGCGCTGCTCGAAGGACAGCCGCTCACCCATCTCGAACATCTCGATCTGCATCACCACTTCCTCTCCGAGGAAATGGAGCAGCGGGTGGCCGAGGCCCTGGAACCCCACGGCGTGGGTGTCGACCTGTCCGACCGTCTGGAGCCGTGGGACAACCGCGGCGCCGAGGGCCGCTACACCGCAGTGGCGGAGTGAGCCGGACATGACCGACATCGAGCACCCCGAGACCTTCCACGGGCTCCCCGTCTTCACCCTGCCCGAGCCCGGTGACCCGCACGCCCCGCCGCTCCCGCCGGCGGACTCCGTGGCCTGGCGCCTGGACTGTCTGTGGAACGAGGACAATCCGTTCGCCGAGCTGTGGCCGCGCTTCCTCGACTCCGTCGACTCGACGCGGGTGCGCGCACTGCTGATCGGCCCCTGGTGGAACGGCGACTACGAGCACCTGCGCCCCGTCCTGGAGCGGATCCTCGCGGACGCGGACCGTTTCCCCGCGCTGCGCGGCCTCTTCCTCGCCGACGTCATCAGCGAGGAGTGCGAGCTGTCCTGGCTGGAGTTGACGGACGTAACCCCGTGCCTCGAAGCGTTTCCGCGGCTGGAGGAGCTGACGGTGCGCGGCTGCGCCGAGTCGATCACCGACACGGACGTGCTGTCTCTGCGGCCTGTCCGCCACGACGCGCTGAAGGTACTGCGCTTCGAATCGGGCGGCCTGCCCGGCGCCGTCGTCCGGGCCGTCGGTGCGTCCCAGCTGCCCGCCCTGGAGCGTCTGGAGCTGTGGCTGGGCGTCACGCATTACGGCGGTGACGCGACGGTCGCCGACCTCGCTCCCCTGCTGTCCGGCCGCACCTTTCCGCGCCTGCGCCACCTGGGCGTCCAGAACAGCGAGATCCAGGACGAGATCGCGACAGCCGTCGCCGCCGCGCCGGTCGTCGCCCAACTCGAGTCACTGGCCCTGTCGATGGGCACCCTCAGTGACACGGGCGCACAGGCTCTGCTCGACGGCCAGCCGCTCACCCACCTGAGCGAGCTGGACCTGCACCACCACTACATCACCGAGCCCATCCAGCAGCGCATACGCAAGACGCTCGAACCGCACGGCGTGCGGCTGAATCTCGACGGGCCCGACTACTGGGATCCCGAGGACGACGAACCCCGCTATGTCGCCGTCGACGAGTAACGGAAACAGCCGGGAGCCGCGCTTCGCGGTCGTCGGCAACCCCGCCAACCGCCGCGTCACGCTCTTCCAGGACGCCGTGGCCGCCGCCGGGCTCCCCGCCGCCCGGATCGTCCCCTGGCTGGAGGTGCTCGGAGGCGCGGCGGCCTTCCGGCCGGGCGAGACCGTACGAATCGACTCGCCCGGCGAGGATCCACAGGTCGAGCGGCTGCTGCGGGGCGTCGGCGACGCCACCCGGGTGGAGGGCTCGGCGCGCTGGTACGAGCGGTTCACCGAGGCCGTACGGGAAGTGGGCCGGGCGGCCACGGGGTGCGCCCTGCTCGACGACCCCGAGGAGCTGGCGGTGCTGTTCGACAAGCGGCTGTGCCATGCCGTGCTGGACGACGCGGGCGTCCCCGTGCCGCCGTCGCCCACCTCCGGTCCCACGGGACCGGTCGTACGCGGCTGGCCGGACGTACGGGAACTGCTGCGCACGCACCGTATGCCGCGTGCCTTCGTCAAGCTCGCGCACGGCTCGTCGGCCTCCGGTGTGCTGGCGGTCGAAACGGCGGGGCCCGGCCGCGTCCGGGCCACCACCTCCGTCGAGCGCGATTCGCGGGGCCGGCTCTTCAACTCCCTGCGGGTACGCCGTTGTACGACCGAGGGCGAGGTCGCGGCGATCGTCGACGCGCTCGCACCGGACGGACTCCACATCGAACGCTGGCTGCCCAAGGCCGCGCAGCGGGGCCGGGCCGCCGACCTGCGGGTCGTCGTGGTCGGCGGCAGGGCGACGCACGCCGTCGTACGCACCAGCCGCTCCCCCATGACCAACCTCCATCTCGGTGGCACGCGCGGGGACCTCGACGACGCGCGCGCCGCCATGGCCGCGGCGGGCGGAAGCTGGGACGAGGCCATGGAGGTGTGCGAGCGGGCGGCCGCCTGCTTCCCCCGCACTCTCTGTGTGGGCGTCGATCTGCTGCCCGCCGTGGGCTGGCGCCGCTTCGCCGTCTGCGAGGTCAACGCGTTCGGCGATCTGCTGCCGCGCCTCACCGGCCTGCCCGGCAGCGGCGCCGAAGGCCTGGACACCTACGCGGCGCAGGTCGCCGCCGTACAGCGGCGCGCCCTGCACCGCACGACAAGGAACCACCATGCGACCACCTGACATGAACGAGATCGTCGGCAGCCACGATCTGCTGCTCGTCACCCTCGACACCCTGCGTCACGACGTGGCCGCCGAGCTCGCCGCCGCCGGCCGCATCCCCAACCTTGTCCGGCATCTGCCCGGCGGCGTCTGGGAGAAGCGGCACGCCCCCGGCAGCTTCACCTACGCCTCCCACCAGGCGATCTTCGCGGGGTTCCTGCCCACGCCCGCCGCGCCCGGTCCCCACCCACGGCTGTTCGCCGCACGCTTCGCGGGCAGTGAGACCACGGCCGAGCGTACCTTCGTCTTCGACGCGCCCGATCTCGTCTCCGGCCTCGCGGACGCCGGCTACCGCACCGTGTGCATCGGCGGCGTCGGCTTCTTCAACCGGCAGGGCGCCCTCGGCTCGGTGCTGCCGGGGATGTTCCAGGAGAGCCACTGGGAGCCGGAGTTCGGCGTAGCCTCGCCCACGTCCTTCGAGGCGCAGGTCACCCGGGCCGAACAGGTCGTCGCCGGACTCCCGGCGGACCAGCGGCTGTTCCTCTTCGTCAACGTCTCCGCCCTGCACCAGCCCAACTGGTTCCATCTGCCCGGCGCCACCCGCGAGGCCGGTGACTCCCGCGCCACCCACGCGGCCGCTCTGGAGTACGTCGACGAGCACATCGGCCGCCTGTTCGCCGCCGCGAGCAGCCGCCGCCCCTGTTTCGCGATTCTCTGCTCCGACCACGGCACGGCGTACGGCGACGACGGCTACACCGGCCACCGCCTCGGCCACGAGGCCGTCTGGACCGTCCCCTACGCCCACTTCACCCTCGATCAAGGGGCCACCCCATGAGCACCACGCCGCCCCGCCCCTACCAGAGTTACGTCTACGCCTACCCGCACAAGACGGCGTACCGCGAGCTCAAGAGCCGCCCCGCCCTCCGCGACCTCTGGGCGACCGAGCCCAAGAACGCCCTCTCCCTCTACCTCCACATACCGTTCTGCGAGGTCCGCTGCGGCTTCTGCAACCTCTTCACCCGGATCGGCGCCCCCGACGAACTGACCGGCCGCTATCTCGACGCGCTCGACCGCCAGGCCACCGCCGTCCGCGAAGCCCTGGGCGACGACGGAGTCTCATTCGCCGCGGCGGCATTCGGCGGCGGCACGCCCACCTTCCTGGAACCCGACGAGCTCGAACGGCTCTGCGACATCGCGGAGAAGCGGATGGGCGCGGACCTCAGCGCCGTACCCCTGTCCGTCGAGGCCTCTCCCGCCACCGCGACCCCCGACCGGCTCGCCGTGCTCGCCGACCGCGGTACGACGCGCCTCAGCCTCGGCGTCCAGAGTTTCGTCGACTCCGAGGCCCGCGCGGCCGTGCGCCCCCAGCGCCGCGCCGACGTCGAGACGGCCCTCGCCGCCGGACGCGACGCCCGCATCCCCGTCCTCAACATCGACCTCATCTACGGCATCGAGGGCCAGACCCCGGCCACCTGGCGCGTCTCGCTCGACGCGGCGCTCGCCTGGCGGCCCGAGGAGCTCTACCTCTACCCGCTGTACGTACGCCCGCTCACCGGCCTGGGGCGCCTCGGCGCCGAGGCCGACGCCGCCTGGGACACCCAGCGGCTACGGCTCTACCGCCAGGGCAGGGACCATCTCCTCGCCCACGGCTACGAGCAGGTCTCGATGCGGATGTTCCGCCGCACGGACGCGCCGAAGCAGGCGGCCGACGACTACGCCTGCCAGACCGACGGCATGATCGGCCTCGGCTGCGGAGCCCGTTCGTACACCTCGGCGCTCCACTACTCCTTCGACTACGCCGTCGACATGCGCGAGATCCGCACGATCATCGACGCCTACACCGCCACGGAAGACTTCTCCCGCGCCCAGGTGGGCCGGTACGTCGACGCCGACGAGGCCCGCCGCCGCCACCTCCTCCAGTCGCTCCTCCAGGCCGAGGGCATGCCCCTGGCCGGCTACCGCGAACGGTTCGGTACGGACCCGGCCGCCGACTTCCCCGCCGAGCTCGACCGCTTCGCGGCCCGCGGCTGGCTCGACGACAGCGCGCCGAAGGGCCTGCTGCGCCTGTCCCCCGAAGGCCTCGCGCACTCCGACGCGCTGGGCCCCGAGCTCCTCTCCGACTCCGTACGGGCCGCCATGGCCGCGTACGAACTGAAGTGAGCCCGGCCATGGACCTCACGATCCTCTACCGCGGCCCCCTCGCCTCCTGCGACTACGACTGCCCGTACTGCCCCTTCGCCAAGCGGCGCGACAGCCGTGAGCAGTTGAGCGCCGACCGCGCCGCACTGGAGCGCTTCACCGAGTGGGCCGCCGCGCAGACCGGCGACCGCCTCTCCGTCCTCTTCACACCCTGGGGCGAGGGCCTGGTCCGCTCCTGGTACCGCCGCGCCCTCACCGAACTGTCCCGGCTGCCGCACATCCGGCGCGTCGCGATCCAGACGAACCTGAGCTGCCGCACCGACTGGCTCACCGAAGGCGAAGCCGGCGCCGACCTCGCCACGCTCGCGCTGTGGTGCACGTACCACCCGGGCCAGACGCCGTACGACCGCTTCCTCGCCAAGTGCCGCGAACTGACAGCCCGTGGCGTGCGTTTCAGCGTGGGCGTCGTCGGCTTCCCCGAACATCTCGAAGAGGCGCGCAGGCTCCGCGCCGCGCTCCCCTCCGAGGTCTACCTGTGGATCAACGCGGCGGAAGGCCGCACCTACACGGACGAGGAAGCCGGCCACTGGACGGCCCTGGACCCCCTCTTCCCGTACAGCCGCCACCCCCACCGCTCCGCCGGTCTCCCCTGCCGGACCGGCGATTCGGTGATCTCGGTGGACGGCGAAGGTACGGTACGCCGCTGCCACTTCGTGCCCGCCGAACTCGGCAACCTCTACGACGGCTCGTACCGCCGGGCACTGCGCCCCCGCGCCTGCCCCCTCACCGCCTGCGACTGCCACATCGGCTACGTCCACCTGGAGACGCTGCCGCTGTACGACGTGTTCGCGGGCGGAGTGCTGGAGCGCATACCTGCCGCCACCCGCTCCCCCTCACAACGGCAGCAGATCGGGCCTCTTCGCCTCGACGTGATCACCTGACGACTCCCCGCGCAGCCGCCGCCCGATCCACGGCACCAAGTGCTCCCGCGCCCACTGGATGTTGTCCCGGCGAGCCTCCAGCGTGCCGCGCGGCGCCTGCGGCGGCGACGCCTGGTCCGGGTCGGCCGGTACGTCGAGCCCGAGCACCTGGGCGGCCCGCAGCGCGACCCGGGTGTGCCCCTCGGGCGAGAGGTGCAGCCGGTCGCCGTCCCAGGCGCGCCTGTCCTGCACGGACTTGAGCGACCACAGGTCGAGCACCGGGCAGTCGTACCGGTCGGCGACCGCCCGTACGTGCGCCGTGTACGTGGCGATCTTGCCCCGCAGATGGCGCAGTACGGGAATGCCGCGTGTATCGAAGCCGGTGGTCACCATGACGGTGCCCACGGCGTTGGTGAGGTCGGCCACGGCCCGTTCGAAGCGCTCGGCGACGTCGTCCGGGTCGCTGCCCGGCCGGAGGATGTCGTTGCCTCCGGCGCAGAAGCTCACCAGGTCGGGTGCCAACTCCTTCGCGCGCGGGACCTGCTCGGCCACGATCTGGTCGAGGAGTCGGCCGCGTACGGCGAGGTTGGCGTAGCGGAAGGTGTGCTCGGGGACGCGGTCGTCGAGGAGTACGGCGAGCCGGTCGGCCCAGCCGATGAACGTACCGTCGGGTCCGGGATCTCCGACGCCTTCGGTGAAGCTGTCGCCGATCGCCGCGTACGACCCGATAGTGACTGCATTGAATGATCTCGAATCGTCTGCCACGTCGGCACATCCTTCACTGGAGCGAGTGACCTACGCCACCGTAGGAGGGGTTGACGCGGCGTGATATACGACACCGGTCAAGATTCACCCAACCCGGAATGGACCGAAAAAGCACGTACGCCCCCTTTTGCTGCCGGATGTGGCAGCGAAAAGGGGGCGTACGGGAGCGTTCGGAGTGTTCAGGCAGATCAGATGGTGACGCCGTGGCCACGCAGGTAGGCCAGCGGGTCGACGTCCGAGCCGTAGCTCGGGCCGGTCCGGATCTCGAAGTGCAGGTGCGGGCCGGTGGAGTTGCCCGTGCTGCCGGAGAGGCCGATCTGGGTGCCGCCGCCGACGCTCTGGCCGGAGGAGACGGCCAGCGAGGACAGGTGGGCGTACTGCGAGTAGCGGCCGTCCTCGTGCCTGATGACGACCTCGTTGCCGTACGAGCCGCCCCAGCCCGCGGAGACGACGGTGCCGGCACCGACCGCCTTGACCGGGGTACCGCTGGACGCGGAGAAGTCGACGCCCGTGTGGTAGCCGCTGGACCAGCTGCCGCCGGCCATGCGGTACGGGGTGGTGACGCCCGCGGAGACCGGGGCGGTGAAGCCGGATCCGGTGCTCGGCGCGGCGGCCGCGGGGGCGACCTTCGGGGCCTCGGCCTTCGGGGCGGCCTTGGGCGCCACCTTCACGGGGGCGGGCTTCGCCGGAGCGGCCTTCGCCGGGGCCGCCTTCGTCGGGGCCGCCTTCGCGGGGGCAGGGGCCTTCGCGCCGATGGTCAGCTTCATGCCGGGCAGGATCAGCGAGGGGTTGCCGCCGACGACCTCACGGTTGTCCTCGTACAGCTTCTGCCAGCCGCCACGGACATCCCGCTCGTCGGCGATCTTCGACAGGTAGTCGCCGGAGACCACGGAGTAGGTCTCGGTGCCGGCCTGCTTCTTCGGCGCGGCCTTCTCGGACGCGGCCGGGGCGGCGGACTTGCCGGCGGAGGCGGCGGCCGGGGCGGCCTTCTCCGCGGCGTTCGCGCCGGTGGCGGCGATGAGGGGAAGTGCGAGTACGGCCCCGCCCGTTCCGGCGGCGACGAATCCGCGAGTGAGCGAGTTGGACCTCGGTCGGCGGTGCTTACCCTTTGCGGGCATGGAACATTCCTCTCCGGCGCCTACGAGGTGAGCTGTCGGGTTCGGGCTGGAGATGCCCGGCCGCGCTGGTGCGCGACTTAACCCCAAAGCCGGTCCGGACGGGGAACTTCCCCGATGACCGGCGTACTTACCTGGTTCCCCCGCTCCTGCCACGCGTGAGTGAGTGTGAGTGCGGATTCCGGGAGGTGGCAGGATTCGGCGGTCCACCCGGATTGACGGTGACCGTAAGCCGACGCGGCTCTCCCGTACAAGCCAGTCCATTCATTCCGCCATTGCCCCACGAGAATTCACGACGCAATTCCCGTCACCCTCTGTGGATTACGGATCTTTACGCCCCGCCCGCCGACTGGCATTTACCCGCGCAGCTTCACCACGCACCGTCACGAATATGATCCTGCTCACCAGCGGCCCCGCCATTTCCCGTACCCCCATGGGGAGTTACACCGAAATAGTCCGGTTTCTCCCCAACCGCCACTTACATCCTCCGCAGCCGGAAGACCGCCGCGTCGAGATCGCCGCGCAGCGCGGTGCGCAGCCCCCGGTGGAGCAGTACGGAACCCCGGTGCACGGCAGAGGTGTCCAGGCAGGCGTACGCCGCAGCCGGGTCCAGCCCGCGCAGACGCAGCGGCGGCTGCTCCTCGCCGTAATGCTGCGCCTGGAGCCAGGCGAGGACGACGGTGTCGTCACCGCGTACGTACTGAACGGCGCTGAGCCCGCCGTCGGGCGCGCGCAGCCGGTACAGCTCGCCGTGCTGCACGACCGGCCTGATCTCCTTGTACAGGTCGACCCACTCGCGCGCCTCGGCGATCTCCTCCTCCCCCCACCCGGTCAGATCGCCCCCGATGCCGAGCACGCCCGCCATCGCGCTCACGAAGCGGAAGCGCAAGGAGCTGACCCGCCCGTTGAGCTGGGTGTTCGGGCTGTCGGTGACCCACGCGGCCATCGCCCGCGCCGGGTGCAGCTGGCTGAAGCCGTGCTGGATGGCGAGCCGGTCCAGCGGGTCGGTGTTGTCGGACGTCCACACCTGGTCGGTACGGGAGAGAATCCCGAGGTCGATGCGGCCGCCGCCCCCCGAGCACGATTCGAAGGCAACGCCGGGATGCGCGGCCCGCAGCCGGTCGAGGAGCGCGTACAGGGCGTGCACGTGCTCGGTCCACAGCCGCTGCGGATACGGTTCGCCCGGCCAGCCCGCGTCGGTGAAGCAGCGGTTGAAGTCCCACTTCACATAGTCGATCGGCGCGCTCGACAGCAGCCCGTCGAGCTGCTCCCAGAGGTACGCCTGGACGTCGTCCCGCGCCAGATTGAGGACGAGCTGGTTACGGAACTCCGTGCGGGTGCGCCCGGGATGGTGCTGCACCCAGTCGGGGTGCGCCCGGTACAGATCGCTGTCGGCGTTGACCATCTCGGGCTCGACCCAGATCCCGAACCGCATGCCCAGCCCGTGCACTTCGTCCGCCAGCGGCTTCAGCCCACCGGGAAAGCGGTCCGGGTTCGGCGTCCAGTCCCCCAGCCCGGCGCGGTCGCTGACCCGCGCGCCGAACCACGCGTCGTCCACGACGAACAGTTCGACGCCGATGTCCGCGGCCCGCCGCGCCAGCGCGCGCTGCTGCTCCTCGGAGATGTCGAACCCGGTCGCTTCCCAGGAGTTGTAGAGAACGGGCCGCACCCGCTCCGCGTCGGGGATCACGTGCGCGAGCTGCCAGGCGTGCCAGGCCCGGCTCGCCCCGCCGAAACCGCCGTCGCTCCACAGCCCCGCGAAGACGGGCGTGGTGTACGTTCCGCCGGGCGCCAGCCGCAGCAGACCCGAGTCGTCGTGTCCGGCCCCGCCGGTGATCTGCACCGTCCCGTCGGGCAGTTGCTGTACGGCGATGCGCCACGACCCGGACCAGCCGAGCGCGCAGCCGTACACCTCGCCACTCTCCTCCGTGGCCCCCTGTGCGTCGAGGGCGACCCAGGGCAGGTGCTGGTGCCCAGTGTGGCCTCGGCGGCTGCCCAGCACCTTCTCACCAGGGGTGAGCTCGGACCGTACGAGCCGGGATTCGGCCGCCCACCGGCCGTGCAGCTGGCTCAGCCGCCACCGCTCGCGCCGGGGCAGCGTCCAGGCGGCGGCGTCGGCCCGCAGCAGCTCGAGGGCGGGGGCGTCGGCCGGTCCTTCGTGCGCGACGGTGGCCCATCGCTCCACGACGTCGGAGTCCGCGCGCATCCGGTAGTGCAGGGTGAGGCCGAGGTGATGGACGGGATCGGTGAAGCGCAGCCGCAGTTCGTCGCCGGCCGTGGTGGACCCGGCGCAGCGCCACTCGGTGCCGCGCACGGCGGGCGTACGCACCGACAGGGCCGGCCGTACGAAGCGGGGGCCGCCCTCGACGGGGTACTCCTCGCGTCCGTCGAGCTGCGACTCGAAGGGCCAGTACTGCGGCGGCGGTTCGGCGGCGAGCGATTCGGCGTCGGCGAGGGAGATCCGCGGCCCCCAGTGCAGGTGGACCAGCTCGTCGCGGTCGGTGAGGTGCAGCGCGTAACTGCCCACCGCGCCGGAGAGCAGCCAGGTACGGCCGTTGCCGCCGGTCTCGATCATCAAGCCCCCCAGATTCGCACAGGTCCGAACATCTTCGTACGTCCGGTCTCTCCGGCGCAACGACCGCGCGGGCCGAGCCGAGATGATTGCCCCAGGAACCCATGTCGTATCGTCGAAACGCGCCGAAGTCGGCGAGCAGCGCCGACGGCAGACTTCAGGAGCCCACGTGACACAGCAGCTGCCGCAGGTCCCGTCGACAGAGCCCGAGCAGACCGAGCCCGAGCTCGCCGCGGTGCGCAACTTCCGCGATGTGGGCGGCCTGCCGACGGTGGACGGGCGACGGGTCCGGTACGGCGCCCTCTTCCGCAGCGGTCACCTGGCGCACGCCACCCCGGCCGACGCGGCGTTCCTCGGTTCGCTAGGCCTCCACACGATCTTCGACTTCCGCAATGAGGCGGACCAGAAGCTGGAGGGCCCGGACGTCGAGCTGCCGGGGGTCCGCAACGTCAACCTGCCGCTGACGGACCCCGCCGACGGCGCGGTGTTCTGGAAGATGGTCCGCGACGGGAACCTCGACGAGCTGCGCGAGATCCTCGCCGACGGCAAAGCCGCGGACCGGATGTCGGAGACGTACCGGATGATCATCAAGGAACGTACGGCCGAGCAGAGCCAGGTGCTGCACGCGCTCGCCGGGGAAGCCGTCCCCGCGCTGATGCACTGCGCGGCGGGCAAGGACCGCGCGGGCCTTTCGATAGCCGTGACCCTGCTGGCGGTCGGCGTCGAGCGCGAGGCCATCGAGGCCGACTACCTGAAGTCCAACGACCCGCACCGCCGCTACAAGGTGCACCGCAGCGACAACTCGTCGACCGGTATGTCGCCCGAGGTGATGGAGCTGCTGAGCCCGCTCTTCGAGGCCCGCGCGGAGTACCTGGCCGCCGCCTTCGAGACCATCGAGGATGTCTGGGGCACCACGGACCGCTACCTCTCGGAGGGGCTGAACGTCACGCCCGAGATCCGCGAGCGGCTGCGGACGCGCCTGCTCGACGAGAGCTGAGCACAGGCGGTATCAGCGCTCGCCACCCAGCGTGAGGAGCAGGGCAACGCCGTCGGCCTCCCGCGCCTGTGCCTCGTCGGCGCGCAGTACGGCGTCCCGGTCGCCCGGCGTCTCGCCCAGGAGTGCGGACACCGTCGTGCCACCGTCTCCAGCCGGGACAGGTGCGCGGGCGAGCGCCCGGCGCGCCGGGCGGCCGCCTCCAGCGTGAGGCCGCTGTGCCGGCGCAGGCCGGCGAAGGCGGAAACTACCTGTTGCCGACCGCCTGTTTCACCAGCGTCCTCCCGAAGTCCCACATCAGACCGCCGCCGCTGTGCGCGTCGTCCATCACCGCCGTGAACGCGCCGACGAAGCGGTCCACCTCCTTCTCGCCCACGGTCAGCGGCGGAATCAGCTTGATCACCTCGAGGTGGTCGCCGGAGACCTGGGTGAGGATGCGGTGCTTCTGAAGCAGCGGTACGACGACCATCTGCGCGAAGAGTCCCTTGCGAGCGGCCTGGAGCATGGCCCAGCGGCTGCGCAGCTTCAGCGAGCTGGGCCTGCCGAACTCGATCCCGATCATGAGCCCGCGCCCGCGCACGTCGTGCAGCAGCTCATAACGGCCGATGAGCGCGGTCAGCCGCTCCCGCAGCAGGTCGCCGGAGCGCCGGGCGTTCGCGACGATCTCCTCGTCCTCCATCACCGCGAGGACGGCCAGGCCCGCCGCCATGGCCTGCGCATTGGAGCCGAAGCTGGCCGAGTGGACCAGCACCCGGTCCATCGACGAGTAGACGCGCTTGAAGATCCAGTCCTTGCCGAGGGTCGCGCCGACCGGAACGTAGCCACCCGAGAGCGCCTTCGCGACGCACAGCAGATCGGGTTCCACGCCCTCCTCGTGCTGGTACGCGTAGAAGTCACCGGTCCGCCCCAGCCCTGTCTGCACCTCGTCGGCGATCAGCAGCGCTTTGTGCCGCCGAAGAAGTTCCTGGGCGGCCCGCAGAAACCCGGGCGGCGATTCATGAACGCCCTTCCCCTGGATCGGTTCGACGACGAAACCGGCCACGTCGCCGCGTTTCAGTTCCCGCTCCAGGGCGTCCAGGTCGCCGAGCGCGATCGCGGTGTCGGGCAGCAGCGGCGCGAACCCGTCCCGGAAGCCGGCCTCGCCGTTGACCGACAGTGAGCCGGTGGTCAGTCCGTGGAAGGCGTGCGCGCAGTACAGGATCCTGGGCTTGCCGGTCGCGTACCGGGCGAACTTCAGCGCGGTCTCGACGGCCTCCGTGCCGCTGTTGCCGAAGAACACCCGGTCCAGGTGCGGGCTGTGGGTGAGCAGCCGCTCCGCGAGCAGTCCGGGGAGCGGCTGGCAGTCGAAGCGCGTCAGGTCGGCGAGCGAGGCGTCCAGGACGTCGTGCAGCGCCTTGCGTACGACGGGATGGTGCCGGCCGAGACCCATCACGCCGAAGCCCGCGAGCATGTCGAGGTAGTCGTTGCCTTCGGCGTCCCAGAAGTAGGCGCCCTCTGCCCGCTCGTAGACCTTGTCGAACCCGATGGTGCGCAGCATGCGGGGCAGCTGGTGGTTCAGGTGTCTGGCGTGCAGCTCGTAGCGCTCGGCCCCGCGCTCGGCGAGAAGCTTCGCCAGGTCGAACCCTTTCGGGGCGCCGTCCGTCATTCCACGGTCTCCTTAGCGTTCACCAGCGGGGCCGCCCGCTCTTCCCCGGCTGTCAGTGCGAGGCTGATCCGCCCCGCGATCGATGCGGGCGTGAGCCCGATGTCGGCCGGCACCACGTCGCAGCCGCCGGTCCAGCGACCCCGCGTCCCCGCCGACCGCCACCGACCCGACCTGGATACGCCGCGAAGCGCGACGCACCGCCAGGGGCAGGGCCGGCAGCTCGGGGAGCCCCAGTGCTACGGGCTCACCAACCCCCATCACGTCACCCGTGGCTTCCCGAGACGGTGTCGCGGACCGCGCGCAGGGACTCCTTGAGCGAGCCCATGGTCGCGAGGACCGCCGTCGGCTCGTAGCCGCAGTGCGCCATGCAGTTGGCGCACCTCGGGTCCTTGCCCCGCCCGTACTTGCTCCAGTCCGTGTCCTCGATGAGCTCCCGGTACGTCGCGACGTATCCGTCGCTCATCAGGTAGCAGGGCCGCTGCCACCCGAAGAGCGTGTAGTTCGGAATCGCCCACGCCGTGCACGGGAAGTCCGCCTTGCCCTCCAGGAAGTCCAGGAACAGCGGCGAATGGTTCAGCCGCCAGCGCCGCCGGTTGCCACCCGCGAACGTCTTCTTGAACAGCTCCCGGGTCTGCTCGACACCGAGGAAGTGTTCCTGGTCGGGAGCCTTCTCGTACGCGTAGGCGGGCGAGATCATCATCTCGTCCACCTGCAGGTCGTCATTGAGGTAGTTGAGCACCTCGATGATCGTCTGCGGCGTGTCGGTGTTGAAGAAGGTGGAGTTGGTGGTGACCCGGAAGCCTTGCTTCTTGGCCGCCTTGATGGCCTCCACCGCCTCGTCGAACACCCCTTCCTTCGCCACCGATTCGTCGTGCCGCTCCCGCAGCCCGTCGATGTGCACGGCGAAGGCGAAGTACGGCGACGGTGTGAACTTCTCCATCTTCTTACGCATCAGCAGCGCGTTGGTGCACAGGAATACGTACTTCTTCTTCGCCACCAGCTGCCGCACGATCTCGTCGATCTGAGGGTGCATCAGCGGCTCGCCGCCCGCGATGGACACCATCGGAGCGCCGGACTCAAGTACCGCGCCCACGGCCTGGGCCACGGGCATGCGCTGCTTCAGGACCCCGGCGGGGTGCTGGATCTTGCCGCATCCCTCGCATGCGAGGTTGCAGGCGTAAAGAGGTTCAAGCTCGACGATGAGCGGGAACTTCTCACGCCTGCGGAGCTTTTGTTCAACGAGGTACGTCCCGACCCTGATGGTCTGACGGAGCGGCATGGCCATCTAGCTCACCTCCTGGGGAGCAGCAAAGAACGGTGCCATTCAAAAAAAGCAGGCAGAACTGCGCGGAGAACACGAAAGGCCGATATTCCACCGCGAAGCGTCCCTACGCGTACGAGCTCGTGCTCCGGAGCGTCCACGACCACCCGAACGGCCGCAACCGGACGCGGCCCGGCCCGCAGTGCGCTCCAGAGCGTCGCGGCGGATTCCATGTCCACCGCGATCGCGCCGGTGGCCCGCAGCTCGGCCCGCTCCTGTCCCCGTACGACGTGGTCGGCGCCGGTCAGCGGGCCGGTGTGGACGGTCCGCCCGGGCACCGCCCTGGCCAGCGCCTCGGCCAGCAGCTCCACGCCCGTACAGGAGGTGCTGCCACGGGGGCCGCGGGTCTCGTCGGCGACGATCAGGTCCCCGGGGTGCATCCCGGGTGCGAGCCCCGCGCAGAAGCCGGACGCGATGACGCAGGCGTCATCGGCCGGTCCGCCGGGGGCGAGCGCCCGGGTGACGGCCTCCTCGGCCGCCCTGGGCCCCATGCCCGTACGCACAACGGTCACCGGCGGCCCCGGCACCTCCTTGCGCGCACCGCTGCGCAGTGCGAACCGCTCGATGCCGAGCGCGCAGGCGATCAGCAGCGGTGCGGGCCGCGGGGGCGCCGGAGTCCGGCGCATGGGATCCATGGGATCCATCCGGCCCATCAGGCCCATCAGGTCCCTTCCCGGATGCGCAGGTCCGGGAAAGTGGGCTCCCCGTGGACGTACCGCCCGAGAGCGGTGAGCGGGAAGACCTGCCGGTAGAGGTTGTAGTTGATGGAGAAGTCCCACGGGAATCCGGTCCCCGTGAAGTACGGCTCGTCCCACGAGCCGTCCTCGCGCTGGGTCTCGGCGAGCCAGGCGACGCCCCGCTCGACGGACTTGGCCTCCTGCTCCCCTGCCGCGAGTAGCGCGAGCAGCGCCCACGCCGTCTGCGAAGCGGTCGAGGCACCGCGACCGGCCCAGTCGGCCGTACGGTACGAGCGCAGGTCCTCGCCCCAGCCGCCGTCGTCGTTCTGGACGGACTCCAGCCAGTCGACGGCGCGGCGGATCGCGGGGTGGGCGGTGGGCAGCCCGGCCGCGGTCAGTGCCGGTACGACCGACCCCGTTCCGTAGACGTAGTTGACGCCCCAGCGTCCGAACCAGGCGCCGTTCGGCTCCTGATGGCCCAGCAACCACTCGATGCCGCGCCGGGTGCGCGGGTCGTGTGCCTTGCCCTCGACGGCCAGCATCTCCACCACATGGGCGGTGACGTCGGCGGACGGCGGGTCGATGACCTCGCCGAAGTCGCAGAAGGGCAGCCGGTTCGGGAAGGGGCTGGTGTTGTCGGCGTCGAAGGCGGCCCAGGCGCCGTTCCTGGACTGCATTCCCAGGTTCCAGCGGACACCACGTTCGATGCTCGCTTCTGTCCGCTCGCGGTCCGGGTGCGCGACGCGCCGCAGCGCCAGAACTACCTCGGCGGTGTCGTCGATGTCCGGGTAGTTGTCGTTGTGGAACTCGAACGCCCAGCCGCCCGGCTCCAGTCCTGGCCGGCGTACGGCCCAGTCACCCGGCCGCAGGATCTGCTCGCGCATCATCCAGTCGGCGGCCTTGACGAGCGCCGGGTCGTCGGGCCGTACCCCCGCGTCGGCGAGCGCGATGGTGGCGAGGCAGGTGTCCCAGACCGGCGACTGGCAGGCCTCGATCATGCGGGAGCCGTCCTCGCGCCACACCGTGAACCGGTCGAGCGATTCGAGTCCGGCGCGCATCACGGGATGGTCCAGGTCGTATCCGAGCAAGTGGAGCGCGATCAGCGAGTACACGGCGGGCGGCTGGATGCCGCCCCAGCAGCCGTCGTTCTCCTGCCGCTCGATGATCCAGCGCGCCGCGCGCTTCATCGCGGCGCCGCGCAGCCTGTCGGGCGCGAACTTGCGGTAGACGTGCAGGGCCTTGTCGAGCCGCTGGAAGGCGCCTTCCCAACTGGTGGGCCTGGCAAGCCGCTTGCGCGGGTTCGGTACGCGCGCGTTGGTGTGCAGCTCGTCGAGCGCGAACGGCGCGGGACGCACCGGCCGCTTCGCCGAGACCACGGTCAGCGGCACTATGGTCTGCCGCGCCCAGCAGCCGAAGTCGTAGATGTTGAGCGGGAACCACGGGGGAAGGAAGATCAGCTCGGGTGGCAGCTCGGGCAGATCGTCCCACTTCCACCAGCCGAACAGCGCCAGCCAGATCCGGGTGAAGACGCGGCTCGCGGCGATGCCGCCGCGCTCTCTGATCCAGGCGGCGGCCCGCTCCATGTGCGCGGCGTCCGGCAGGTCTCCGGCGAGCCTCAGGGCGACGTACGCCTCGATGGTGGTGGAGAGGTCGCCGGGTCCGCCGTAGAAGGTGGCCCAGGTGCCGTCGTCGCGCTGCTCGCCGCGGATGAAGAGGGCGGCGGCCCCGACGGTCTTCTCGTCCTGGATACCAAGGAACTGACGGAGCAGCAGGTCCTCTGCGTCCATCGTCACATTGGTTTCGAGGTCACCTTTCCACCAGCCCTGGTCGTCCTGCTTGGCGAGCAGATGCGCGACCGCGCGGTCCGTGGCCCGCCGCGCCGCGTCCCGCACGCCGGCGGTACTGGTGTTGGTGTTGGTGTGGGCGTTGTTGGTGTTATTGGCCTGCTGGGCGAATTCGCTGGCCGCGGCTGCGCGGGGCTTCATGGCCCCGGTGCTTCCGTCGGTCGTCGCTGTCATGGCTTCCCCTTCGTGGCAGTTGGTCATCTGCTGTGCTGGGGTCCGACGTCGTCCGGTGCGGGGTTTACGGCGGGCCCCGGCACCGGACGGCGACTTGCGAGTCATATGAGGCGGATGCTGATCATCTCTTTCGTACGACGACGAAGTCCGCGAGCGCGGTGAGCTGCGCTCGGACCTGCGGGGGCATGTCGACGTCGTGCAGCGCCTCGATGGCGACGGCATGCTGCCTGCGGGCTTCCTGCGCCGTCCACTCGCGGCCGCCCGCCTCCTCGATCAGAGCCGCCCTGGTGGCGAACTCCTTCTCGGAGAAGCTCTCGAAGTCGTTGCTCTTGGCGTCGGCGGAAAGCAGCTCGCCGAGCCGCTTCGACGCCGGACCGCCCGCGGCCAGCGCCGCCACGACGGGCAGGGACTTCTTGCGCTGGCGCAGATCGCTCCAGGTCTGCTTTCCGGTGGCGTCCGGGTCGCCCCAGATGCCGAGCAGGTCGTCGACGGCCTGGAAGGCGAGGCCGAGGTGGTAGCCGTACGCCTCCAGCGTGTCGGCGGTACGGTCGTCCGCCCCGCCGAGCACCGCGCCGATGGAGACCGCGCAGGCGAGCAGCGCGCCCGTCTTGTTGCCCTCCATCTCCAGGCACTCCTCGACGGTGACCCGCTCGCGGTGCTCGAAGGAGATGTCCTGCGCCTGGCCGTCGATGAGCTTGCGTGTCGCGGTGGTGAGCCGGCGCGTGGCGCGCCCCGCCTCGACGGTGCCCATTTCCAGCAGCAGCTCGTTGGCGAGCGCGAAGAGCGCGTCGCCGACGAGGATCGCCTGCGCGGGACCGTGCACCTTCCACACGGTGTCGCGGTGCCGGCGCTGCTCGTCGCCGTCCATCAGGTCGTCGTGGAGCAGCGAGAAGTTGTGTACGAGTTCGACGGCGACGGCGCCGGGGACGCCGACCTCGGGCGGCGCGCCCGCCGCCTCCGCCGACAGCAGC
Source organism: Streptomyces sp. ISL-96 (assembly GCF_018614035.1). Lineage (GTDB taxonomy): Bacteria > Actinomycetota > Actinomycetes > Streptomycetales > Streptomycetaceae > Streptomyces. The sequence goes on along the minus strand of NZ_JAGGPA010000007.1, from coordinate 24,697 downwards.
GCGAGCGCCGGACGTACCGCCTTGCCGCCGTCGCCGTCGGCCGGCCGGCCCTGGGCGTCGATCCACCCGAAGTGGTACGCCGCGACGGTGTCCATGGGCGGCGCGAGCCGGTCCACGGCGGCCTTCAGCACCGGCGTGGACATGGTGCGGCCGCGCTCGAGCAGCGCGGCGATGTCCACCGTGGTGTTGTCGACCGGATTCACCGGGGTCACAGGCTCTCCTCTTGTTTCCATACCAGTGCTCATACCGCCTCCTGCAACGGATGTTCGTGGACGCGGCCGAGCTCGGAGAGGGCCGCTCCGGCGGCGGTGATGCCACTGCGCACGGCGCCCTCCATGGTCGCGGGCCATCCGGTGGCGGTCCACGCGCCGGCCAGGTACAGGCCGGGCGCGTGCGTACGGGCGCCGGGGCGCAGCCGTCCGACGCCGGGGGTGGGGGCGAACGTCGCTGTCCGCTCCCGGGTGACGAAGAAGTCGCGTACGCCCGCACCGCGCGCGGCGGGCAACAGCCGCTCCAGCTCGGGCAGATAGCGCTCGCGCAGCTCGGCCACGGGCGCGTCGATCTCGTCCTGGGCCGCCGACTGCGAGACCGCGAGGTACTGTCCGCCGCCCTTCAGCCCGGAGGACTCCGTGCGGTCGAAGACCCACTGGACGGGGCTGCCGAGCGCCGCGAAGAACGGCCGGCGCAGCACCTTGCGGTCGTACACGACATGGACGTTGAGGATCGGCGCGGTGCCGATGTCGAGCAGCCGGTCGGGGTCCTCGATGACGCCCCCGGGCAGCAGTCCGTGCGTCTCGCGCTGGGGTACGGCGAGCACGACGGTGTCGGCCGCGATCCGCTCCCCCGCCGTCTCGACCTCCCAACCTCCCTCCGCCGAAGGGGAGATGGAGCCGACGCGGGTGCGCAGTTCGGTCCGTACGCCCGCTGAGTCGAGCGCCTTGCGGGCGAGCGTGTCGTGCAGGTCGCCGAGCGGTACGTGCGCCCAGCCGATGTCGGCGGCGCCGGGCTCGGAGAGCAGCCCGGTCTTGAAAACCATCGCGGCGAGGCCGAGCGAGGCGTTCGGCGCGGTCGCGTTGAGCGTCGCGACGCCGACGAGGTCCCACAGGGCCTCGATGGTGCGCGGCGACTGCCCGTGGCGGCCCAGCCAGGTGGCGAAGTCCACGCCGTCCAGCGCCGGATCGGCCGGGTCGAGCTTCTTGAGCGCCATCGCGGCCCGCCCCACGCTCGCGCGTTCGGCGAGGGACAGGTGCGGATACGTCGCCAGGCTGGCGGCCAGGTGCAGCGGTACGGGCAGCGCCGTGCGGCGCAGCCGCCCGAGCCGGGGCCCCGCGGCCCGGCCGACGTCGAGCACGGGTACGTCGAGCCGGCTCTGCAGCGGCGCGAGCGCGGCACCCTCGACCCGCTCCAGGAACCACCGGTAGGCGGTGCAGCAGCGCAGGTAGACGTGCTGGCCGTTGTCGACGGTGAGGTCGCCGCGGCGGAAGGAGAACGCGAGGCCGCCCAGGCGCGGGCGCCCTTCGAGCAGCGTCACCCGCATCCCGGCGTCCGCCAGCTGGAGCGCGGCCGTGACGCCGGCCAGTCCTCCTCCGACGACGACCGCGTGCCCCGGTGCCCCGGGCCTGGCGGGCATGGAGCGTGTCATGCGCCCTCCCCTCGGACCTCGCCGACGATGTACGCACGGCGGGCCGTCGCAGTCAGGGACGCGTCAGCCCGCCGGGGGGTTGCGCGTCCCTTGTACCCGTTCGTCCCGCCGGCCGCAACGGGCCTCATCAGACCCGCCTCCTGGTGTGGTTGCGGGTGATGTGCCGGGCGTCGAGGCCCGACAAGCCGCGTACGGCGACGTACGCCTTCTCTCGTCCCGGCAGCGAGACCCGGCCCCGCAGCACGGCCCCGGGGTCCCGCTCGATGCGGTCCAGCAGCCGCCGGTAGATGCCGGCCATGGCTGCGACACAGGCGCCGGAGCGCCGGTCGAGCAGCGGCAGCAGCCGGTAGCCCTCGGCGAACAGGGCGCGGGCGCGGCGTACTTCGAAGTGGACCAGGCCAGTGAAGTCGGAGCCTTCGGGCGTGGTGGCGCCCTGGAAGCCCGCCGAGCAGCCGAACTTGGCGAGGTCGTCGGCGGGCAGGTACGTACGCCCGTTCCCGGCGTCCTCGCGGACGTCCCGGAGGATGTTGGTGAGCTGGAGGGCGAGGCCGAGCGTATCGGCGTACTCGGCGGCGCGTTCGGTGGAGCGCGCGCCGGCGGCGGTGCCGAACACGCCCAGGGAGAGCCGTCCGATGGCGCCCGCGACGCACCGGCAGTAGACCTTCAGGTCGTCCCAGGTCTCGTAGGTCTCGCCGCGTACGTCCATGAGGACGCCGTCGATGAGCTCGTCGAGCCCTTCGAGCGGAAGCGGGAAGCGGCGGGCCGTGTCCGAGAGCGCGACGGCGACCGGGTCGGTGTCGTCGTCGTCGACGATGCCCGCGCGGATCCGGTCGAGCAGCGCGCGGGTCTCTTCGAGCCGCACCTGCTTGACGCCCGGCTCCAGCACGCCGTCACCGATGTCGTCCACGCGCCGCGAGAACGCGTACAGCGCCGACATCGCGTTGCGCTTGTCGGTCGGCAGGAGCCTGATGCCGTACGCGAAATTGCGCGCCTGCTGTCCGGTCACGGCCTCGCAGTAGCTGTACGCGGCGAGTACCGGTGCGGACATCTGCGTGAGTCCTTCCACAGGCCGGCTCACCCCTCTCTTCGGTGTCATCGCAGGACGGCTCCCACCGCGCGCAGCAGGCTGATCCTGGTGGACTTGGGCGGTCCGGCGAGCACGTCGTAGTGGGCGGCGACGATCGCCGTCAGCGCGGCGCGTCCGCCGCCGACGAAACCGGCGAGCAGCAGCTTGAGTCTGCCGTTGACGCTGCCCACGAGGGGGATGCCCTCGTCGAGGAGGCGCCCGGCGCGTTCCACTTCGTACGCGATCAGCGCGCGCACCGACGCGTTCGCGGACGGCGCGGCGAGATCGGCTTCCTCGACGTGGAAGCGCGCCATGTCGTCGGCGGGCAGGTAGATCCGGTCGCGGCCGAGGTCCTCGCCGACGTCCTGGAGGTGCTCGACGATCTGCAGGGCGGTGCAGACCGCGTCCGAGCGGCGGATCCGCTCCGGGCTCGCGGTGCCGGTGATCTCGAGGACCAGCCGGCCGACGGGATTGGCCGACAGCTCGCAGTACGCGACGAGGTCGTCGTACGTCTTGTAGCGGCGTACGAGCTGGTCCTGCCGGTTGGCTTCGATGAGCCCGATGAAGGGCTCGGGGGTGAGCGAGCAGCGGCGCACGGTGGGCACCAGGGCGCGCAGGAGCGGGTGGCGCGGGCCGTCGCCACAGGCGTCGAAGACGCGGCGCAGGTCGGCCTCGAAGGCGTCGAGCACGATCAGGCGGTCGTCGGCCAGGGCGGGGTCGACGCCGAGCAGGCGGGCGTCGGCGCCGCCGGGCGCGAGGTCGCCGTCGCCGATGTCGTCGACGAGGCGGGCGTAGCCGTAGACGGCCATCAGATCGTCCCGCCAGGCGCGGGGCAGAAAGAAGGGAGCCACCGGGAAATTCTCGTCGGCGGCCTTGTCCAGGGTCGTGCGCGTGTGTGCGCCGGTGCGCACCTGCCGGGTTCCGGTCATCGCGGGCTGCCCGGTGCGGGGACGGCGTAAGCGTCTTCGAGCTGGAGAGTTTCCATAGCCATTGCCGTCACGTCTCCCGTTCTACACTGCCGACCCAATACATCCCATTTCGGACACGCCGCCCACCGGTACAGCTTACGTTGTACAACGACCAGCCCCGCCCAGGGGTGTTGGTCGCATTACAACAAGGCAGCAATATGCCTCAACCTCCCCGAAGGTGGCGGGAGTTGACGATTCCGGCATGTTACGGCGCGCCGGACCGCTCGCGTCGCGGGGACACGCAGGAGCGCAGACACGCAGCACCCCCGCCGGGAGGCGCCGGCGGGGGTACCGAACGGTGACCCGGGTGTCCTAGCGGCCGGTTTCCTTCTCGTACGCCTTGAGGACCTCGTCCGTGGGACCGTCCATCAGCAGCTCGCCCTTCTCCAGCCACAGGACGCGGTCGCAGGTGTCCCTGATCGACTTGTTGCTGTGGCTGACGAGGAAGACCGTGCCGGCCTCCTTGCGGAGCTCGCGGATGCGCTGCTCGGAGCGGATCTGGAACTTCCGGTCACCGGTCGCCAGCGCCTCGTCGATCATGAGTACGTCGTGATCCTTGGCGGCGGCGATGGAGAAGCGCAGGCGCGCCGCCATGCCGGAGGAGTACGTGCGCATCGGCAGCGTGATGAAGTCGCCCTTCTCGTTGATGCCGGAGAAGTCGACGATCTGCTGGTAGCGCTCGCGGATCTCCTCGCGGGTCATCCCCATGGCGAGGCCGCCGAGGATGACGTTGCGCTCGCCGGTCAGGTCGTTCATCAGCGCCGCGTTCACGCCGAGCAGCGAGGGCTGGCCGTCGGTGTAGACCTTGCCCTGCTCGGTCGGCAGCAGGCCCGCGATGGCACGGAGCAGGGTCGACTTGCCCGACCCGTTCGTACCGATCAGGCCGATCGCCTCGCCCCGGTAGGACGTGAAGGAGACACCGCGGACGGCGTGCACCTTGCGTACGCCGGGCGAATCGCCCTTGCCGCGCTTCATCATGCGGTTCAGGGCGGCGGTGGCGCTGCCGCGACCGCCCGCGCCGGCGTTGACGCGGTACACGATGTGCACGTCGTCCGCGATGACCGTGGGGACGCGTCCTTGCTTGTTGTCATCAGCCACGGCCGTACCTCTCCTCAGCCTTCCAGAAGTACACGAAGCCCACGAGGCCCACGAGCAGCGCCCAGGCCAGGGCGACGCCCCAGACGTGCGGGGGCAGGTTCTCGGAGCCGTACCCGTCGATCAGGCCGAAGCGGATGAGATCCATGTATACGGCCGCCGGGTTCCACTGGAGCACGTCCGTCACCCAGCCCGGCAGGTTCTTGTCGGCGAGCATGGCCGGGATGCTGAACATCACGCCGGAGGCGTACATCCACGTACGCATCACGAAGGGCATCAGCTGGGCGAGGTCGGGGGTCTTGCTGCCGAGTCTGGCCATGATCAGCGCGAGGCCGATGTTGAAGACGAACTGGACGGCCAGCGCGGGCAGGACCAGCAGCCAGGACAGCGAGGGGTAGCTGCCGAAGGCGACAGCGATGATCACGAGCACGATCATCGAGAACATCAGCTGCTGGAGCTGCTGGAGCGCGAAGGAGATCGGCAGCGAGGCGCGCGGGAAGTGCAGCGCTCTCACCAGGCCCAGGTTGCCGGAGATCGACCGTACGCCGGCCATCACCGAGCTCTGGGTGAAGGTGAAGACGAACACACCGGTGACCAGGAAGGGGACGTACACCTCCCGCTCCATGCCCCGGTCGGCCTCCAGGATCAGGCCGAAGATCAGGAAGTACACGAGGGCGTTCAGCAGCGGAGTCGCCACCTGCCACAGCTGGCCGAGCTTGGCCTGGCTGTACTGGGCGGTCAGCTTCGCCTGCGAGAACGCGAGGATGAAGTGGCGGCGGCCCCACAGCTGCCGGACATAGTCGATCAGCCCCGGCCGGGCACCGCTCACCGACAGGCCGTACTTGGCGGCGAGCTCCGCCGGGGTAAGTCCGTCGTCGGGAGATGGCGGGGCGCTCGTCGCAACCGCACCGTCATGGGTTGTGTCACTCACAAGTTGAAACTTTCGTGTTCAAGATGCGCAGGCAGTAAGGCGCGGGAACGGACTGCAGATCCGCGTGCACCCGATGCTTTCAGACCCGAGCTTGTCAGATGACAGGAGGTCGGCCGAGCCGGGTCAGTCGCCAGACGGTACGCCATCTCATCGGGCGGCGTGGTCCGGCCGAGGTCGTCCACCCCTCCTTGAAGCCGCCGAACCATGCCTTCAGAGCCGGTACGGAGGGGCGCCGCGCCAGCGTGAGCAGCAGCCATACGCCGAGGTAGACGGGCACCAGGAGGGCCGGCAGATTGCGCCGCGCCAGCCAGACCCTGTTCCGGGCCACCATGCGGTGGTAGACGGCGTGCCGGGAAGGAGCGGTCGTCGGGTGGTACAGGACCATGTCCGCCCGGTAGTCGATCATCCAGCCGGCGTCGAGCGCCCGCCAGGCCAGATCGGTCTCCTCATGGGCGTAGAAGAACTCGTCCGGCAGCCCGCCGACCTCGGCGAAGACCTTGGTACGTACGGCATTGGCGCCGCCGAGGAAGGTCGTCACGCGCGAGGAGCGCATCGGGTCGGCGGCACGCAGCCGCGGGACGTGGCGGCGCGCGGTTTCCCCCGTGTCGGGGTCCGCGATCCGGAAACTGATGATGCCGAGCTTCGGGTCGGCCGCGAAGGCCTGGCGGCACAGCTCGGCCGTGTCGTGGTGGGCCAGCAGACCGTCGTCGTCGAGGAAGAGCAGGATGTCCATCTCGGCGCCGCTGGGGCCGAACGCCTCGATACCGGCGTTGCGGCCGCCCGGGATGCCGAGGTTCTCCGGCAGGTCGACGGTCCGTACGCCCTCGGGGACACCGGTGACCGGGGAGCCGTTGCCGACCACCACGACCTCGACGTGGTCGCCGTCCTGCTTGGCGACCGAGTCGATGAGGGCGCGCAGCTCGTCCGGCCGGTTGCCCATCGTGATGATGACGGCGCCGACCTTCAGGCCGGTGCCCGTGCCCGCGGCCGTCACTTCAGCCTGCTGGAAGCGAGGACGGACACGAGGTGGAGCACGGTCTGCAGGAGTGCGATCCCGGCCAGGACGGCGACACAGATCCGCGAGAAGAACAGGTCGTCCCTGACGCTGTCCACGATCGCCGCGGCGAGGATCAGCAGGGATGCCTCGACCCCGAGGACCAGCCGGTGGAACTTCAGCGCGGCCGCGGCCTTGCGGGCCAGCGCCATTCCTGACGAGCGCGGCTCGGACGCCGACTCCTTCACCGGCGGCATCCCGCCCTGGTGACGGGCGACGCCGACGAGGTCGGTCTCGGCCTTGATCAGGATCGCGCCGAGCGCGGCCAGCGTGCCGAGGAAGGCCCACAGCCAGTCGATTCGCCCCTCGCCCCACAGGTCGGCGGCGCGCAGGCCGAAGCCGACGAGGACCGCCGCGTCGCAGAGGTAGGCGGCGACCCGGTCCAGGTAGACCCCGGCGAGCGAGTACTGCTTCTTCCAGCGGGCGATCTCGCCGTCGACGCAGTCGAGCAGCAGATACAGCTGGACCATCAGCACGCCGAGCAGGGCGCCCGTGATACCCGGTACGAGCAGTGCCGGGGCGGCGAGGGCACCGGCGACGGTCATGACATAGGTCAGCTGGTTGGGCGTGACCCGTGTGTTCACCAGATGCCGGTCGACGCGCAGCGAGACCTCGCGCATGTAGAGCCGGCCGGCCCAGTGCTCGCCGCTGCGCCGGTCCTTCACACCCGGAGGGTGAACGACCGGTCGGAGCTCAGCTACTGATGGCTTTTGCATAGTCGGCGTATGCGTCCTTGATCTGGTCGGTGGACAGGTTCAGGTGCTCCAGGATCGTGAAGCGTCCCGGGCGGGTCTGCGGTGCGTATGCGACGGCCTCGACGAACTCGTCGACGCTGAAGCCGATCTCCTCCGGCAGCACCGGCAGGCCGTGCCGGTGCAGTACCTCGGCGAAGAGGCCGGACTGCTCGTGCGCGCCCCGCAGGTGCATGGCGAAGGCGGCGCCGATGCCGACCTGCTCGCCGTGGCTCGCCGCACGCTTGGGGTACAGCAGGTCGAAGGCGTGGCTGATCTCGTGGCACGCGCCGGACGAGGGGCGGCTGTCGCCGCTGATCGACATGGCGATACCGGACAGCACGAGGGATTCGGCGAGGACCGTGAGGAACTCGTCGGTGCCGACCCCGCCGGGGTGGCGGAGTACGGCTTCTCCCGCCGTACGGGCCATGGCGGCGGCCAGTCCGTCGATCGGCTCGCCGTGAAGATGGTGGGACAGCTCCCAGTCCGCGATGGCCGAGATGTTGGAGATCGCGTCGCCGATACCGGACCGGATGAACCGGACCGGGGCGTCGCGGATCACATCGAGGTCGATGACCATGGCGATGGGGGTCGGTACGCCGTAGGAGCCTCGGCCGTTGTCGTTGTCCAGGATGGACACCGGCGAGCACAGACCGTCGTGCGAGAGGTTCGTCGCCACGGCGACCATCGGCAGGCCGATCCGCGCCGCCGCGTACTTCGTCACGTCGATGATCTTGCCGCCGCCGAGGCCGACCACGGCGTCGTACCGCTTGCCCTTGATCTCGTCGGCGAGCGTGACCGCCGAGTCGATGGTGCCGTCGGCGACCTCGTACCAGTCGGCGCCCGGCAGGACCGGCGCGAGCTTGTCGCGCAGGGCCAGTCCCGAGCCGGGGCTGGTCGCGATCGCCAGCTTGCCGGAGGCGGAGATGCGCTGGTCGGCCAGCAGGCCTGCCAGGTCGTCCATGGCGCCGCGGCTGATGTCGACGACGACCGGCGACGGGATGAGCCGGGTCAGTACAGGCACGCGATCTCCCGGCCCCTCGCGAGGTCGTCGTGATTGTCGATCTCGACCCACGTCACTTCGCCGATCGGGGCCACGTCGACGGTGAAGCCGCGGTTGACCAGCTCCTGGTAGCCGTCCTCGTAGTAGAGGTCGGGGTCGCGCTCGAACGTCGTCTTCAGCGCGTCGGCGAGGTCTTCGGCGGCCTCGGGCTCGATCAGCGTGACACCGATGTACTCGCCGGTCGCGGTCGCCGGGTCCATCAGCTTGGTGATCCGCCGCACGCCCTGGCCGTCCTGCGTGATGACCTTCATCTCCTCGTCGGCGAGGTTCTTCACCGTGTCGAGTGCGAGGATTATCCGCTGGCCCTTGCCGCGGGCGGCGAGCAGCGTCTTCTCGACGGAGACCGGGTGGACGGTGTCGCCGTTGGCGAGGATCACACCCTGCTTGAGGACATCACGCGCGCACCACAGGGAGTAGGCGTTGTTCCACTCCTCGGCCTTGTCGTTGTCGACGAGCGTGATCTTGAGGCCGTACTTCGCCTCAAGGGCCTCCTTGCGCGCGTAGACGGCCTCCTTGCGGTAGCCGACGACGATCGCGACCTCGGTCAGGCCGACCTCGGCGAAGTTGCCCAGCGTGAGGTCCAGGACGGTCGTGTCGCCGTCCACGGGCACGAGCGCCTTCGGGAGGGTGTCCGTGTAGGGACGCAGACGCCGTCCGGCGCCGGCAGCCAGTACGAGGCCGATCATGCGGGTTCTCCTTCGTCATGTACTGCGGGTGCTCCGGAGGACACCCAGAAGCGGGTGGACTCCACCAGCACCACGAGCGCCACGGCCACAGCGAAAGCCGTGAGCGCCAGGGTGAGGTCTGTGTTCCGCGCCGCCAGAAGGGTGGCGAGTACCACTGCCACCAGCGTCCGGCCTTCGTGCCCGCCGATCGTCCGCACCAGCCACTGGGGCGGCGCGCCTGTGCCGCCCCGGATGCGGTACACCGTGTCGTAGTGATGGTAGGCGACCGCCGACACCAGTCCGAAGGCCGCGGGCAGCGCTCCGTTCACTTCGGAGCGGGCGGCGAGGATCAGGATCGTCCCGTACTCGGCCGCCCGGAAAACGGGGGGCACGAGCCAGTCGAGGGCTCCCTTGAGGGGCCGCGCGACGGCTATGCCGGAGAGCACCGCGTAGAAGACCGCCGCGATGATCACCTGGCCGCTGCCGAACGGCTGCGTGAGCGCCGTGGCGACCACGGCGGCGGCGCCGGTGAAGGCGACGGCCGGTGCGGTCCAGGCGCCCTGGAGGCGCGGACCCCGGGCCGCCACTGCCTGGGCGATCGGGCCGCTGTCCGCGAGGTCGGCGAGGGCCTGCGCGGCTCGGTCGGTACGCCGCGCCTTGCGGGTCAGCGAGCGCAGCACGCGGCCCGCCGTGGTGTAGAGGGCGGCGAGCGCGCAGCCGATGAGCAGGGCGTAGAAGACGATCCGCGGGGTGGTGACGGCGGTCAGGACCGCGATCATGGCCCACCGCTCGCCGATCGGCAGGACGATCATCCGGCGCACCCAGACCGTCCAGCCGACGCTGTCGAGCTTGTCGGAGAGGGCGGCGGTGGGGCTCGTATTGGACTCGGCGTCGTGGTTCGCCTCGTTGAAGGAGAAGTCCACGACATGGCGGCAGGTCTGGAGCACCATCGCCCCGAGCGCCAGCGCCCATACGTCGTCACCGGCGCGGGCGGCGCCGAGCGCGAGGCCCGCGTAGTAGGCGTACTCCTTGGCGCGGTCGAAGGTCGCGTCGAGCCAGGCGCCCATCGTCGAGTACTGGAGCGAGTAGCGGGCGAGCTGCCCGTCGGTGCAGTCCAGGACGAAGGAGAAGAGCAGCAGCACGCCGGCGGCGATGTAGCCGCCGCGGGTGCCGGTCGCCGCGCAGCCGGCCGCGATCAGCGCGGTGATCAGCGAGGCGGTGGTGACCTGGTTCGGGGTGAAGCCCCGGCGGGCGCACCAGCGCGCGAGGTAGCGCGAGTACGGGCTGATGCAGAAGGTGGTGAAGAAGCCGTCGCGGGACTTCACGGCCGTACGCAGCCGTACGGCCTCCTCGTCGACGGCGGCGACGGCGGCGCGGGCCTGCTGACGCTCGTCCTCGTCCGTGGCGACGAGGGCGACCAGCGAGCCGAGCTCCGGCCGCTGCACGGCGGTGCCGCTCGCGTCGAGCGCGGCGGCGAGGGCGTCGGGCCCGGCACCAGCACCGGCGCTGCGCACGGCGTGTGCCAGCGCCGCGCGGGCCTCGGGCTGCGCGGTGAGCGCGCCGGGGGCCGCGGCGGCGGGAAAGCGGGGGTCTGTCAGCGCGAGGCGCAGGGAGTGGACGTGGCCGACGAAGCGCGGGTCGACGAGTGCGACCCGCTCACCGCCGGGCGCCCCGTCGAGGAGCTTGGCGATCTGCTCGGCGGCGTCGGCGTCGGGCCCGACGTACCGTAGGTCGAATCCCAGCGACCGCAGATCGCTTTCGAGCGGCGATCCGGGTACCGGCGGACCGGTGAGGATGGCGGTCGGCAGACGAACTCACTCCTTGGAGCTGGGCATGGCTGGGCTGGCTGGCCTTGCACGGCAATGACATGCGGCATTCCGGCCCGGCATGGGCGGGAAGGCATGTCGGCAGAGGCTATCGGATGAACGGAAGCGCGAGTTCACGGCCCGTTAACGCCCCGATAAGACCGGACCGGGAGGCGGTCGGCCCAGCCGCGATCGAGCGCGATCAAGCGCGATCATCTTGGTCGATCAATGCCCCGCCCCACAAACCGCGACCGCCTGAGGTCCGGACACACCCTAGGGTGGCCGTTATGACATGGCTGATCACGGGTGGTGCGGGTTACATCGGAGCGCATGTGGCGCGGACCATGGCGGCGGCGGGTGAGCGGGTCGTCGTCCTGGACGACGTCTCGTCCGGGATTCCCGACCGGCTGCCGGCAGAGGTGGCGCTCGTACGCGGCTCGGTACTCGACCGGGAGCTGCTCGACGTGACGCTCGCCGAACACGGCGTCACGGGTGTGGTGCATCTCGCGGCGAGGAAGCAGGTCGGAGAGTCGGTCGAGAAGCCGCTGCTCTACTACCGGGAGAATGTGTACGGACTCACAGTGCTGCTGGAGGCCGTCGTGGCGGCCGGGGTACGGCGCTTCCTCTTCTCCTCCTCCGCCGCCGTGTACGGGATTCCCGAGGCGGAGCTGATCTCCGAGGACGCCCCCTGCGCGCCGATCAATCCGTACGGCGAGACCAAGCTGGCCGGCGAGTGGCTGGTGCGGGCGGCGGGCCGGGCACACGGGTTCTCGACCGCGTGCCTGCGCTACTTCAATGTGGCGGGTGCGGCGAGGCCGGAGCTGGCCGACACCGGAGTGTTCAACATCATCCCGATGTTCTTCGACCGGATCACGCGCGGCGAGGCCCCGCGGATCTTCGGGGCGGACTATCCGACGCCCGACGGCACCTGCATCCGTGACTACATTCACGTCGCCGATCTCGCCGACGCCCATCTGTCGGTCGCGCGGGCGCTGGCCGCGCGGGAGGAGGCGGCGGAGCTCACGTTCAATATCGGCCGCGGTGAGGGCGTCTCGGTGCGCGAGCTCGCCGATCTGGTGGCCGAGGTCACTGGTTCCACACTCGTCCCGGTGGTCGAGCCGCGCCGCCCCGGAGACGCCGCGAAGGCCGTCGCCTCCTCCGATCTGATCGCCAAGGAGCTCGGCTGGACGGCCGGGCGCGGGGTGCGCGAGATGGTCGCCTCGGCGTGGGAGGGCTGGCTTCTCCGGCATCCGGAAGCCGCTCGGTACTGATCTTGTCAGCGCTCTGACCTGCGAACATTTCCGCAGGTCAGAGGACATGACAACGGTGTTCAGTCCCGTGTTGCACATACCCCCCGCCCGTAGTTCACTGGCACCTCGGTCACACCATCACACCAACCGGGGAGGCGTCCTACATGGGGGCAGGGCACGATCACGGGCATACGCACGGCGGGCCGCCGCCCACCGGCACGGCAGCCGCCGCGTACAAGGGGCGGCTGCGTATCGCGCTCGGCATCACCCTGACCGTCATGACGGTCGAGATCGTCGGCGGACTCCTCGCCAACTCGCTGGCGCTGATCGCGGACGCGGCCCACATGGCGACGGACGCCCTCGGGCTCGCGATGGCGCTCCTCGCGATCCACTTCGCCAACCGCCCCGCCACCACGAAGGCCACCTTCGGGTACGCCAGGGCCGAGATCCTGGCCGCGCTCGCCAACTGTCTGCTGCTGCTCGGCGTCGGCGGCTTTCTGCTCTTCGAGGCCGTCGACCGGTTCATCACCCCGGCGGAGACCAAGAGCGGTACGGCGATCGTCTTCGCGCTGGTCGGTCTCGTCGCCAACATGGTCTCACTGTCCCTGCTGATGAAGGGCCAGAAGGACAGCGTCAATGTGCGCGGCGCCTTCCTGGAGGTTCTCGCGGACACCCTCGGCTCGGTCGCCGTGCTGATCTCGGCCGGCATCATCATGGCGACCGGCTGGCAGGCCGCCGACCCGATCGCGTCGCTGGTCATCGGCCTCATGATCGTGCCGCGTACGTGGAAGCTGCTGCGGGAGACGCTGAGCGTGCTGCTGGAGATCGCACCCAAGGGCGTGGACATGGCGGACGTGCGGGAGCACATACTCGATCTGCCGGGCGTCGACGACGTACACGATCTGCATGCCTGGACGATCACCTCGGGCATGCCGGTCCTGTCCGCGCACGTCGTGGTCAACCAGGAGTTCCTCGACTCGGTCGGGCACGAGAAGATGCTGCACGCCCTCCAGGGCTGCCTCGGGGAGCACTTCGACGTCGAGCACTGCACGTTCCAGCTGGAGCCGAGTGGTCACGCGGAGCACGAAGCGAAGCTCTGCCATTGAGGCGTCCGGGCGGAGAGCTCCGCCTACAGCATCGGCTTCGAGGCCGCCCGAGCTGACGGATCGTCCGCCCTCGCCGCGCCGTGCGGCGGGGGCGGACATGCGGTCGGTTCCTCGAAGTACGGACAAGACGCTTTTGTACGGCAGACTTGGACACCGGGAACCGAAGCAGCGAAGGATGGTTATGCCGAGCACACCAGTCACCGCGGCGATCAGCTCGTCGAACGGCACAGCGGAAGAGATCCTGCTCGAGCTGGTCGACGAGGACGGCAAAACCATCGGCACCGCGGAAAAACTGTCCGCGCATCAGGCTCCCGGCCGCCTGCACCGCGCCTTCTCGGTCTTCCTCTTCGACGAGTCCGGACGGCTGCTGATCCAGCGCCGCGCGCTCGGCAAGTACCACTCCCCCGGCGTCTGGTCCAACACCTGCTGCGGGCACCCCTACCCCGGGGAGTCGCCGTTCGCCGCGGCCGCTCGTCGTACGTACGAGGAGCTGGGCATTTCCCCCTCGCTGCTCGCCGAGGCGGGCACCGTCCGCTACAACCACCCGGACCCCGGCTCCGGCCTGGTCGAGCAGGAGTACAACCACCTCTTCGTCGGGATGGCGCAGAGCGCGCTGCGGCCCGACCCGGAGGAGGTCGGCGAGACGTCGTTCGTTACGCCGGACGAGCTGGCCGAGCGGCACGCGAAGGCGCCGTTCTCGGCCTGGTTCATGACCGTGCTGGACGCGGCGCGCCCGGCGATCAGAGAGCTGACGGGCCCGGCCGCGGGCTGGTGACGGCCGCACCCGCCAGCGGCAGGGCCACCCAGATGACCTTCCCGCCGCTCGCGGTGTGCTCGATGTCGCACACCCCGCCGGCCTCGGCGGTGATCTCCCGCACGAGCAACAGGCCGCGCCCGCCGGTCTGCGCGTAGTCCCGCTCCAGGGCCTTGGGCCGGTAGGGGTGGCTGTCCTCCACGGAGACCCTGATCCACTCCGTGCCGATCGCCACCTCGACGGCCAGCTCCGGAGAGAGCAGCGCCGCATGACGTACGACGTTGGTGACCAGCTCGGAGACGATGAGCAGCAGCCCCTGCACCAGATCGTCATGGGCCGGCACGCCCTGCCGGTTCAGCAGGTCGCGGACCGCGTGCCTGGCTTCCGGTACGGAGGCGTCCGCCGCAGGGGCGGTGAAGCGCCAGACTCCTTCGTACCCTGCCGGTGCGTCTTCTCTCGTCACCACGCACTGAGTGTTGGGAACCAGCCGGTCCGAGCCGGGCTCCTGAACACAAGTCAGCCGCAATCGACAACTTCTGACCGTTACGCCTATGGCAGCGTCAGTTGTGTGACTCTTCCTGGTCCTCCGGTGTCGCTGACGCGACCAGGTTGTCGACGATCTGGCGACCGCCCGTGCCGATCGCGATCAGGCCGAGCCCGTCGAAGAGCAGCGCGAGCGAGAAGAAGCAGCCCAGTACGTACAGGCTGCTGTGCGGCCAGTCGAAGAGCACGAAAAGGCCGAGCAGTACGCCGAAGGCGCCCTGCACCAGCGTCCAGCCGAACTGCGGGCCGCGCACCACCACACTCCCGACCAGCCGGAAGACGCCGCCGGTCAGGAAGAGCAGGGCGGCGAACATGGTCAGCGCCTCGGCGGTGCCCTCGGGGTGGCGGATGACGACGATTCCGGCCGCCAGGTTGAGCGCGGCGACCACCACACCGAGCCAGAAGAAGTTCGAGCCGCGCGACTGGACGGCCTGGAGCAGCCCGACGAGGCCGCCGACCAACAGCAGCCAGCCGAAGAGGATCATCGAGGTGAGGGTGGCGACGCCCGTGTAGATGAGGCCGACGATTCCTCCGAGCACGAGGATCGCGCCGAGGAAGGTCAGGAGCCCGAAACCGCGCTTGAGTTTCCTGCCCTCGCTTGTACTCGCGGGACCGGCCATGACGACTCCTCACTCAGCAGCGTCCGCTTGTCGACCCCTTCTTGATCATAGGTTCGTACGGTCCGGATAGCATCCGGCGCATGGAGCCGCAGCAGGAGCAGATCTTCGCAGAGGTGGAGGACGGGGTCGCCACCGTCGTCATCAGCAACCCCGCCAAGCGCAATGCCATGACGGCCGGGATGTGGGCCGCGCTGCCGGGGCTGCTGGAGCGGCTGGCCGCGGACCGGGGCGTACGGGCGCTGGTGCTCACCGGGGCGGGTGACACGTTCTGCGCGGGGGCGGACATCTCGTCGCTGCGCGAGGGCGACGCTCCGCAGGGGCTCGCCGTGCTGGCCGAGGAGGCGCTGGCGGCGTTCCCGAAGCCGACGCTGGCGGCCGTCAGGGGTTACTGCGTCGGTGGCGGCAGCCAGCTGGCCGCCGCCTGCGACCTGCGGTTCGCGGAGGAGGGGGCGTCCTTCGGAGTCACGCCCGCGAAGCTCGGGATTGTGTATCCGGCGTCGTCGACGCGGCGGCTCGTCGCGCTGGTGGGCCCTTCCGCCGCCAAGTATCTGCTGTTCTCGGGCGAGTTGATCGGTACGGAGCGGGCGCTGCGTACCGGGCTGGTGGACGAGGTGCTGTCGGCGGGCGCACTGGCCGGGCGGGTGGCCGAGTTCACGCAGGTGCTGGTGTCACGCTCGCAGTTGACCCAGGCCGCGGTGAAGGAATTCGCCGACGGCCGCATCGACCGGGACGCGTACTGGGCGGAGCAGGCGCGCGGAAGCGGCGACACCGCCGAGGGTGTCGCCGCGTTCCTGGAGCGCCGTACGCCCCACTTCACTTACGAGGTCTGACGCGGGCGCACCCGTCAGTCCTGCACGGCCAGGACCTTTTCCGCCTCACCGCGCCAGTGCGCGACGATCTCGGCCGGGGCCTTGGCCGGTGAACCGGCGTCGTACGGCGGCTGGGGGTCGTACTCCGTGAGCAGCTGCACGGTCTGGGCGAGCGCGTCTCCGCCGATGCGGCCGAGCAGGTGGAGCGCCATGTCGATGCCGGACGAGACCCCTGCGGCGGTGACGTACTTCCCGTCGAAGACCACGCGCTCGCCGGTCGGTTCGGCGCCGAGCGGCTTCAGTTCGTCGAGCGAGAGCCAGTGCGCGGTGGCGCGGCGGCCCTTGAGGAGTCCGGCGCCCGCGAGCACCTGTGCGCCGGTGCACACCGATGTGGTCCAGGTGCTGGTGGCGTCGGCCGTACGGAGCCAGTCGAGGATCGTCTCGTCGTGCATGGCCTGCCGGGAGCCGGGGCCGCCGGGCACCAGAATGATGTCGGGACGTGTCACCTCGGCGAGCGACCGGTCGGCGACGAGGGCGAGGCTGCGCTGGTCGTTACGGACCTGACCGGCCTCCTTCGCGACGAACACCGTCTCGGCGCCGGGCAGCCGGGCGAGCAGCTCGTAGGGCCCGACCGCGTCGAGGGCGGTGAAGTTGTCGTAGAGCAGAACGGCGATCTGCATGGGTGTTCCTCTCAGTGGGCGGGTTCGCTGTGCGGAGGCTGCGCGGGGGCGTGGAAGCGGCGGCGGTACTCCATCGGGGGCGTACCGAGGGATTTGACGAAGGCGCGGCGCATCGCCTCCGGGGTGCCGTAGCCGCAGGTCCGGGAGATCTCCTCGATGCCGTCCGTGGAGTCCTCCAGGAGCCGGCGCGCGTGTTCCAGGCGTACGCGCTCTACGTATCTGCCCGGTGTCATGCCGGTCTCGGACTGGAACGCGCGGGCGAAGTGGCGGGGCGAGAGGCGGGCACGTTCGGCCAGGGACTCGACCGACAGGTCGTCCCCGGGATGCTCGGTGATCCACTGCTGGACCTCCCGGAGGGGCTCGCGCTGCGCGGTCTGGGCGGCGAGCTGGGCGCTGAACTGCGCCTGGTTTCCCGGGCGCCGCAGGAAGACGACGAGATGGCGGGCGATGGTGAGCGCGATGTCCCTGCCCAGGTCCTCCTCGACGAGGGCGAGCGCTAGGTCGATGCCCGAGGTGACGCCGGCCGAGGTCGCCACGTTGCCGTCGCGTATGTAGATGGGGTCGGGGTCCACCTCGACGGCCGGGTAGACGCGGGCCATGTGGTCGCTGACGACCCAGTGCGTGGTGACCCTGCGGCCGTCGAGGAGTCCGGCCGCCGCCAACAGGAGTGCTCCCGTACAGACGGAGACCAGGCGCTCGGCGCGCGGGGCGTTCTCGCGCAGCCAGTCGATCAGGCGCGGCTCGGGGGCACGGGTGCCGTGGCCGCCGGGGACGAGGAGCGTGTGGGGTGCCGGCTCGTCGGTGAGGGCCGCGTCGGGGACGAGTGTGAGGCCGCTGGATGTGCGTACGGGAGCGCCGTCGAGTGACGCGGTACGGATGCGGTACGCGCCCGGGGCGCCGTCGCCGGTCGGGAGGGCCGCGCCGGCGAAGACCTCCACCGGGCCGGTCACGTCGAGGCTCTGGACGTCGTCGAACAGTACGACGAGGACGGATCGTACGGATCGCTGCGTCATGCGCCCATCCTTCGGGGCGCCGGGAATGGCTGCAATGACGAGTACCCCACCTTTACTGCCACGGGGTCCCGGCGCTTCCGAACGTACTGACCAGTCGGTAGCGTACGGACATGACTTCTCTGCCCGCGCGCGCCGGCCGCCGCTGCCACAACGCCCTCAATCCGCTGCACTCGACCGTGTACTTCTCCCCGGACTTCACGAAGGAGCTGGCGGCGGTGGGCATCGAGGACAGCAACGCCGCCTACTTCGCGGGCCGCGGCGCCGCCATGGGCGCGGTCGGGGCCGGGGTGATCACCGCCGCGTTCTACAACTTCAACCACGACCTCGTCGCCCGCCACGTCCCCCAGGTGTGGCGTACGGCGTCGCCCGAGGTCGTCCTCGAAGCACGCCTGCGTGCCGTCGACACCACCCTGCGGCGGCTCCTCGGCGAGGAGGCCATCGCCTCCGACGAGATGGCGGAGGCCGCCGGTCTCGCGCTGCGCGCCGCCGAGGCGTGCACCCGCCACGCCCGTCCGCTGTACGCCGCCCACGCCGACCTGCCCGTGCCCGAGCGGCCCCATCTCGCCTACTGGCACGCCGCGACACTGCTGCGCGAGCACCGCGGCGACGGCCACCTGGCCGCGCTGCTCGCCGCCGGTCTCGACCCGCTGGAGGCGCTGGTCAGCCACACGGCGACCGGCAAGGGGATGTCACCGCGCTGGACGCTGGCGACGCGCGGCTGGAGCCGTACGGACTGGGACGCGGCCTCCGGGAGGCTGCGGGAGCGCGGGCTGCTGGACACCGAGGGCGAGTTGACCGAGGCGGGCACGGCGCTGCGCGCCGGTCTGGAGGACGTTACGGACCGGCTCGACGCGGCGCCGTACGAGCACCTGGGCGCCGAGGGCACCGAGCGGCTCACCGAGCTCGGCCGGGGCTTCCTCGGCGCGGCGCTGGGAGCCGGGGCGTTCCCCGCCGATCTCACCGGTAAGTGATCCGTTTACGCCGGGCCCTGAAGGACACCCGTCCTGTGTCGGACACCGAGACAGCAGGAGGTTCAACGTGTTCCGTGCGATCGCAGATGGACTACGTATGGTCGGCTCGGCCCTCGCGACGGTGGTGACTCTGCCGTTCAGGCTGGTCGCCCGGCTCTTCGGAGGCGCGTCGCGCGGTGGCGGGCGAACCCGCAGGGCCTGAGGGTCACCGGCTGGCCGGTCAGGGGCGCGCGCGACAGGAGACCCGACAACCCTGCACAATGCAGGCTCAAGCACAGCCCGCAGGAGAAGGCGAGTCGGGAACATCGTGACGACGTCCATCGAAGGCAGGATCGCCGAGGAGCTCGGCGTAAAGGAGCGGCAGGTCCGGGCCGCCGTCGAATTGCTCGACGGCGGCTCGACCGTGCCGTTCATCGCTCGCTACCGCAAGGAAGCGACCGAGATGCTCGACGACGCGCAGCTGCGCACGCTCGAGGAGCGGCTGCGGTATCTGCGCGAGCTGGAGGAGCGGCGGACAGCGATCCTGGAGTCCGTACGCGAGCAGGGCAAACTGGACGACGCCCTTGAGGCGCGGATCCGGGCCGCCGACACCAAGGCCCGGCTGGAAGACATCTACCTGCCGTTCAAGCCCAAGCGCCGGACGAAGGCGCAGATCGCGCGCGAGGCGGGGCTCGAACCGCTGGCCAACGGGCTGCTGACCGACCCCTCGGTGGAGCCGCTCGCGGCCGCCGCCGCGTTCGTGGACGCGGAGAAGGGGGTCGCCGATGCGCAGGCCGCCCTGGACGGCGCGCGGTCGATCTTGACGGAGCGCTTCTCGGAGGACGCCGACCTGATCGGTGAGCTGCGTGAGCGCATGTGGTCGCGCGGGCGGCTGGTCGCGAAGGTACGGGAGGGGAAGGAAGAGGCGGGCGCCAAGTTCGCCGACTACTTCGATTTCGCCGAGCCCTTCACCGCGCTGCCCTCGCACCGGGTGCTCGCCATGCTGCGGGGCGAGAAGGAAGACGTACTGGATCTGGTTCTGGAGCCGGAGGAGCCCGCGTCCTCGGAGGTGGCTGGGCCTTCGACGTACGAGAGCATGGTCGCGCGGCGGTTCGGCATCTCCCAGCAGGGCCGGCCCGGCGACAAGTGGCTGGGTGACACCGTGCGCTGGGCGTGGCGGACCCGGATTCTGGTGCACCTCGGGATCGATCTGCGGCTGCGGCTGCGTACCGCCGCGGAGGACGAAGCCGTACGGGTCTTCGCGGCGAACCTGCGGGACCTGCTGCTGGCGGCGCCGGCCGGGACGCGGGCCACTCTTGGGCTCGACCCCGGTTTCCGTACGGGCGTGAAGGTCGCTGTGGTCGATGCGACGGGCAAGGTCGTCGCGACCGATGTGATCTACCCGCATGTGCCCCGGAACAAGTGGGACGAGTCGCTGGCGACCCTGGCGCGGCTCGCCAAGGAGCATGAGGTCGAGCTCGTCGCCATTGGTAACGGCACTGCGTCCCGCGAGACCGACAAGCTCGCCGGCGAGCTGTGCGACAAGCATCCCGAGCTGAAGCTGACGAAGGTGATGGTCTCGGAGGCGGGTGCTTCCGTGTACTCGGCGTCCGCTTTCGCTTCGCAGGAGCTTCCGGACATGGATGTGTCGCTGCGCGGCGCCGTGTCCATCGCGCGCCGGTTGCAGGATCCGCTGGCCGAGCTGGTGAAGATCGACCCGAAGTCGATCGGGGTCGGGCAGTACCAGCACGATCTGTCCGAAGTGAAGCTGTCGCGGTCGCTCGACGCGGTCGTCGAGGACTGTGTGAACGGGGTGGGCGTCGATGTCAATACGGCGTCCGCGCCGCTGCTTTCGCGGGTCTCGGGCATCAGCTCCGGGCTCGCCGAGAACATCGTCGCGCACCGGGATGCGAATGGCCCGTTCCGGTCCCGGAAGGGGCTGAAGGACGTGGCGCGGCTCGGCCCGAAGGCGTACGAACAGTGTGCGGGCTTCCTCCGCATCCAGGGCGGCGACGATCCGCTGGACGCGTCCAGCGTGCACCCCGAGGCGTACCCGGTGGTGCGGGCGATGGTGAAGACGGCGGGGAGCGGCGTCGGGACGCTCATTGGCAACACGGCTGTGCTGCGGTCGCTGCGGGCCGGTGACTTCGTGAACGACACGTTCGGGTTGCCGACCGTGTCGGACATTCTGAAGGAGCTGGAGAAGCCGGGGCGTGATCCGCGGCCCGCCTTCAAGACTGCGACCTTCAAGGAAGGCGTCGAGAAGATCGGGGACCTGGCGGCCGGGATGATCCTGGAGGGCGTGGTGACCAATGTCGCCGCGTTCGGGGCGTTCGTGGATGTGGGCGTTCATCAGGACGGGCTTGTTCACGTGTCGGCGCTGTCGAAGACCTTCGTCAAGGACCCGCGGGATGTGGTGAAGCCGGGTGACGTGGTGAAGGTCAAGGTCATGGACGTCGACATTCCGCGCAAGCGGATCTCGTTGACGCTGCGGCTGGACGACGACGTGGCGGCTGCTGGTGCGACTGGTGCGGCTGCTGGTGCTGGTGCTGGTGAAGGGAAGCGGGAGCGGCGCGGCGGCTCGGGTGGTCGTCCCCCGGCTCAGCGGCAGGGTGGGCGCGAGCGGCGCGGGCGTGATGGTGGCGGCGGTGCTTCCCGGCAGGCGCCTGCGCCGGCCAACAGTGCGATGGCTGATGCGTTGCGGCGGGCCGGGCTGACCGACCCGAAGCGGGGCTGACGCAAACCGGGGCTCCGCCCCGGACCCAGGTCCTCAAACGCCGGACGGGCTGGAATTGCGCAGCAGCGAGTCGGGCCCGTCCGGCGTTTGAGGCACGCCCGCCCGCCCGATGGGCCGCTCGCGTCAGAGTTCGGTGACCTTGCCGTTCGCCACCTCGATGCGGCGGGTCGTACGGACCGCGTCCAGCATCCGGCGGTCGTGGGTGACCAGCAGCAGCGTGCCCTCGTACGTGTCGAGTGCGGCCTCCAGCTGCTCGATCGCGGTCAGGTCGAGGTGGTTCGTCGGCTCGTCGAGGACGAGAAGGTTCACGCCCCTGCCCTGGAGAAGCGCGAGGGCGGCTCTGGTCCGCTCCCCCGGCGAGAGAGTGGTGGCGGGACGCAGGACGTGCGCGGCGCGCAAGCCGAATTTGGCCAGGAGGGTGCGTACCTCCGCCGGTTCCGTGTCGGGGACGGCCGCGCAGAAGGCGTCGAGGAGCGACTCGGAGCCGTAGAAGAGGCCGCGGGCCTGGTCCACCTCACCGACGACGACGCCCGGGCCCAGTGCCGCGTGGCCCTCGTCCAGCGGGAGGCGGCCGAGGAGGGCTGCCAGCAGCGTGGACTTGCCCGCGCCGTTGGCCCCGGTGATGGCGACGCGGTCGGCCCAGTCGATCTGGAGGGTGGCCGGGCCGAAGCTGAAGTCGCCGCGCTTGACGGTGGCGTCGCGCAGTGTGGCTACCACCGCGCCGGAGCGCGGGGCCGCCGCGATCTCCATGCGCAGCTCCCACTCCTTGCGGGGCTCGTCGACGACGTCGAGGCGCTCGATCATGCGCTGCGTCTGGCGTGCCTTGGCGGCCTGCTTCTCGCTCGCCTCGCTGCGGAGGTTACGGCCGAGCTTGTCGCTGTCGGTCGCCTTTCGGCGGGCGTTCTTGACGCCCTTGTCCATCCAGCCGCGCTGCATCTGGGCGCGGCCTTCGAGTGCGGACTTCTTGTCGGCGTACTCGTCGAAGTCCTCGCGGGCGTGGCGGCGCGCGGTCTCGCGCTCCTCCAGGTACGCCGTGTAGCCGCCGCCGAAGAGCTTGATCTGCTGCTGGACGAGATCCAGCTCCAGGACCTTGGTGACAGTGCGGGTGAGGAACTCGCGGTCGTGGCTGATGACGACTGTGCCCGCGCGCAGGCCCGAGACGAAGCCTTCGAGGCGCTCCAGGCCGTCGAGGTCCAGGTCGTTCGTGGGCTCGTCCAGCAGGAAGACGTCGTACCGGGAGAGGAGGAGCGAGGCGAGGCCCGCGCGGGCCGCCTGGCCGCCGGACAGGGCCGTCATGGGCTGGTCGAGGCCGACCGTCAGGCCGAGGGTCGCGGCTACCTCCTCGGCGCGCTCGTCGAGGTCGGCGCCGCCCAGGTCCAGCCAGCGGTCGAGGCTGTCGGAGTACGCGTCGTCCGCGCCCGGGGCCTCGTCGACGAGTGCCTGGGTGGCCTCGTCGAGCGCGGTCTGGGCGGCGGCCACTCCGGTACGCCGGGCCAGGAAGGCCCGTACCGTCTCGCCTTCGCGGCGCTCCGGCTCCTGCGGGAGGTGCCCGACGGTGGCGGTGGGCGGCGAGAGCCGCAGCTCGCCCTCCTCGGGGGTGTCGAGTCCGGCGAGCAGGCGCAGGAGCGTGGACTTGCCCGCGCCGTTCACGCCAACGAGGCCGATCACGTCGCCGGGGGCGACTACGAGGTCGAGCCCGGAGAAGAGGGAGCGGTCGCCGTGGCCCGCTGCGAGATCTTTGGCGACGAGAGTTGCAGTCATCAGGTCACGGATTCTACCGAGCCTCCCGGGGGACGGGTGCGGGGTGCGTCTGTCAGCGGATCATGGGCGCTACCAGTACCGCTCCCATCGTGCGGGCGACGATGAACGACTGGCCCTTCGTCGCCCGCGCGTCCAGCGGGATCCGGTGCTCTCCTGGCTCCAGCATGTCGTCGAAGACCTCGTGGGTGTGCGTCCGCAAGAGCCGGTCGATGCGGTATGCGATCAGCTGTACCCGGCAGGTGGACGTCACCTCGACCCCCGCCTCGCCCTCCACTGCCACCAACCGCGTCAGCCGGCGCCGCTCCGGTGGGCTGCGGTCCAGGGCGGCCTCTATCTGGGCCACCAGGAGCGGGATGATCGGGGCCAGGCCGTCCACGTAGGTCACGTCTGCGCCCGCTCGCTCGAATGCCTCCCGGACGGACCTTCGTTTGTGCTCGTCGACCGCCCTGCCGAACGCCACCGCTCCGTACGCCCTCAGCTCTTCTGGTGGGACGTCGGCCGCGTCGGTGGTGATGTCCGCGCCGATGTTGATCGTGCGCAGGGCTGCGGCGAGTTTCGCCAGTACGTCGACTCTCGCGCCGATGAGGAGGACTCGGCGGCGGGGCGGGGGCTCCTCGTCACCTGCTGCGAGGAGGCGTTCCAGGGCTGTGCGGTACTCCTGGCCGCGGAAGCGGAAGGGGCCTATCCCGTGGTAGCCGTTCAGGTCCAGGTCGGCGGTCTCGCTCGTCTGCCAGGCGAAGTCCCGCCAGACGAAGTCCTCCCCTGCCCGCTCGATCACGGCGGTGACCGCGCCGCAGTCCAGGCTTTCGCACTCCGGGCAGCCGTAGATCACGTACCGGCCATCGGGGAGGGGCGCGTCCGCTTCCAGGAGCAGGGTGCGCACCTGGGCGGTGAAAATGGCGGGTGGTACGTCGGCGGCCAGTGGGGACACCGCGTCGAGGTCGGACAGCTGGTGGAGCAGCGGGTGGCCGTCGATGAGGAAGTCCATGAAATCTCGGTGCACTTGGTAGTCCCCGTTGACGAGAACACCACCGGCCCGCATGGCCGGAGCCAGCCCGAAAGTCGCGTAGTCGGCAGACATGTCCTGAGTATCCCCAGCTGCGAGGTGATGTGAGCACGGCAGCGCGGATTGGCGTCAGTGGCGTTAGCGTCCGGTCATGAGCGGTGACGTGGTTGTCGTGGGCGGCGGGGTGGCGGGGCTGACTACGGGTGTTCTCCTTGCGGAGAGTGGCTGGTCGGTGCGGGTGTGGACCAGGGAGCCCGCGGAACGGACTTGCTCGGCGGTGGCGGGGGCGCTGTGGTGGCCTTATCGCATCGAGCCCGCAGAACTGGTGGGCGACTGGTCGGTGGAGTCGCTGCGGGTTTACGAGGAGTTGGCCCGTACGCCGGACGATACGGGCGTGCGGCTTGTGGGTGGCGTCATGGCGGGTGCCACGGTTGCGGGGCTCGGGGCG
>NZ_JAGGPA010000078.1 GCF_018614035.1 Streptomyces sp. ISL-96 | reverse complement strand
GGCCAAAGTCACCAGCATTGCTCTTAGCCCTGCTGCTCTTCGGAGCGGGAGCGGCACCGGCGGCCGCGGAGACCCGCGAAAGCCGGCAGCCGGTCCAACCGGCCGCCAAGGCAGTCGACTTCGCCGGAACAGTGGCACTCAGCAACTGTTCCGGCTCTGTTGTGCGTACGCCCGGCTCCCAGCCGGGCGACCCGGCCCTCGTCCTGTCCAACGGGCACTGCCTGGAGAGCGGCTTCCCGGCGCCGGGCCAGGTCATAGTCGACCGGCCGTCCACCCGTACGTTCAGCCTGCTCAACTCCACGGGCACCAAGGTCGCGACGCTCCGGGCGAGCAAGATCGCGTACGCGACGATGACCGACACCGACGCCTCGCTGTACGAACTCACCAGCACCTACGCCCAGATCCAGACCAACTACGGCATCAAGGCCCTCGAACTGAACGCCACCCGCCCCGTGCAGGGCACGGCCATCAAGGTCGTCTCCGGCTACTGGAAGCGGATCTACAGCTGCAGCATCGACGGCTTCGCGTACCGGCTGAAGGAGGGCGCGTGGACCTGGAAGGACTCGGTCCGTTACACCTCCGCGTGCAAGACCATCGGCGGCACCTCGGGCTCGCCCGTGATCGACACCGCCACCGGCAAGGTCGTAGCCGTGAACAACACCGGTAACGAGGACGGCGCGCGCTGCACGGACAACAACCCGTGCGAGGTCGACGAGAGCGGCAACGTGACTGTGCGCAAGGGCATCAACTACGGCCAGCAGACGTACGGCTTCGTCGCCTGCATAGGCATCGGCAACAAGATCGACCTGACCCGCCCCGGCTGCACCCTCCCCAAGCCGTAGGCGCGTCGTACGCCCCGGCGTGGCCCAGCCGCTCCGGGGCGTACGACGTCGGACGAGCGGCTGCTTCACCGACATCAGCTGTTGTTCCAGGCACCCGACGACAGCCACCCGGAGGCTGGGACGACTCGGATAAGTTGATCGGTCATGGGGACGCTGAGTGCTGTCGGGTACCGCCGGCTGGGTGCCATCGGGTCGGTCGCGGTGGCCGTGGGCGGCATCGCCGCCGGGCGGCTGCCGGCGCGTGACCCGTGGGGGATCTGGGTTCCGCACGGGTCCGCGACGACCGTGGCGGCAGCCGTCCTGGCGTACCTGGGCCTGACGCTGCTGGTGGTGTCCTGGTGGCGGTACGGGCGTCTCGTCGCCCGGGGCGCGGCGGGCGGGGTGCGCGAAACCGTGGTCACGCTGGTCTGGTGGGCCGCGCCGCTCGTACTGGCCCCGCCGCTGCACAGCGCCGACGTCTACAGCTACATAGCCCAGGGCGCGATGGTCGTCGAAGGCCACGACGTCTATACGTCCGGCCCTTCGGTGCTCGGCCCGGACGAGCTCGGCGCCGACGCCGCGGCGAGCAGCGGCGCGCACTGGACCGACACCCCGGCCCCGTACGGGCCCGTCTTCCTCGTCCTCGCGAAGTGGGTCGTGCTGGCCACCGGCGGGCAGATCGTCCCCGCCGTGTTCGGGATGCGGCTCGTCGCCCTGGCGGCACTCGCACTGATCGTCTGGGCGACCCTGCGCATCGCCCGCTCCCGCGGCGCCAATGAGACCGGCGCGCTCTGGCTGGGAGCCCTTAACCCGCTGCTGCTGATCCATGTCGTGGGCGGCATCCACAACGACGGCCTGATGATCGCCCTCATGCTGGCGGGCGTGGTGGGCGCACTGCACGGCCGCTGGGTGCTCGGCAGCGCGCTCGTCGCACTCGCGATGATGGTCAAGTCACCGGCCGCCGTAGCCCTGCTCTTCATCGGCGCGCTTGTCGTACGCCGGACCTCCGGCCCGCTCCCGTGGCGCGTCGTCAAGGCGTTCGCCGTGCCGGGCCTGGTGGCCGGGGCGGTCGCCGTCGCCACCACCCTGCTCAGCGGCACCGGGTTCGGGTGGCTGCGTACACAGGGCGTCGCCGGGACCATCCACACCGCCCTGTCCGTCTCCAGCGACATCGGCCTGGGCATCGGCAAGCTGACGCGCGTGCTGTTCGGCTGGGACCCGGACCCGGTCAAGAGCGCGTTCCAGACGCTCGGCCTGGTGCTCGCGCTCGCCGTGATCGGTTACGCCGCGCTGGCGACCTTCCGCAGTGTGCGCCCGTGGCGCGGCGAACCGCCCCTGCACCCGGTCCACGCCCTGGGGGTGGCCCTGCTGGCCCTGGTCGTGCTCTCGCCGATGGTGCAGCCGTGGTATTTGCTCTGGGGCGTGGCGGCGATCTCCGCCACCGCCTGGGACGGCCGGCTGGGCCGCATCATTGCGGTGCTGTCCGCAGCCCTGGTCTTCGAAACCCACCCCACGGGCAGCACCCCCGCGTACGGCTTCGCCATCGCGGCCGGCGTGTGCGTGCTGGGAGCGGTGCTGATGCGAATGGAGGACCGCGAACCGCGTACGGACGACCGGCCCGCGATCCCGTCCGTACGGCGCCCGTCCTCGCCCGCGAACCTGCCGGCGATGAGGACGGAGAGGACGGAGAGGTCGGAGAAGTCGGAGAAAACCTCCTCGACGCCGCGGTAGTCAGGCCGTACGCCGTACCGACCGGCCCGCGAGGACGTCCGTCCGCTTTCCGTCCTCGATCACGAACTTGCCGTCGATGAGGACGTGCGGGATGCCGGTCGGGAGTGTGCGCGGCGACTCGAAGGTGGAGCCGGCCGCGACCGTGTCCGGGTCGAAGAGGACCAGGTCGGCGCGGTATCCCTCCCGTACGAGACCCCGGTCGGGGAGGCGCAGCCGGGCCGCCGGGCGCGAGGTGAGGTGCGCGACGCACTCCTCCAGGGAGAGGACGCCCAGGTCGCGGGCGTAGTGGCCCAGGTAGTGGGGGAAGGTGCCGTACGCGCGCGGGTGCGGCTTGTAGCCCTGGAGGATGCCGTCGCTGCCGCCGGTGTGGACGCGGTGGCGCATGATCGTGCGTACGTTCTCCTCGTGGCCGACGTGCTGGAGGATCGTCGAGCCGAGGCTGTCGCTGATCAGCAGCCGGCGGGCGGTGACCCAGGGGGCCTCGCCGCGCTGCGCGGCGGACTCGGCGATCGTCTTGCCCACGCAGCTCGCCAGGCCGGGGTCACTGACCCCTGAGACCTCGATCGTGTCCCACTCGATGGGAACGCCGTGGCAGCCGTCCGCGCCGATGACTTCGAGGTGGTGACGGATCTTCTCGGCGGTCTCGTCGTCCCGGAGGCGGGCGAGGATCGCCTCGGGGCCGCCCTCGCTCGCCCAGCTCGGCAGCATCGCGACGAGCGTCGTACAGCCGGGGGTGTAGGGGTAGGTGTCGAGGGTGATGTCCGCGCCGTCGTCGAGTGCCTTGTCGAGGAGGTTGAGGAGGTCGGGCGCCTTGCCCTTGTTCACGCCGAAGTTCATGGTGGCGTGGGCGAGGTGGAGCGCGCAGCCGGCGTTACGGGTGAGGGTCACCATCTCCTCGTACGCCGCGAGGGCGCCGGCGCCGTACGAGCGGTGGTGGGGGCAGTAGTAGCCGCCGTACCGCGCCACCACGCGGCAGAGTTCGGTGAGCTCGGCGTCGTCGGCGTACATGCCGGGGGTGTACGTCAGCCCCGACGACATGCCGACGGCGCCCTGCTCCATGCCCTCGGCGACGAGCTGCTTCATGAGGGTGAGCTCGGCGGGGGTGGCGGGGCGGTCGTTCCAGCCAGTCGCGTACATGCGGACCGTGCCCTGCGGGACGAGGTAGGCGGCGTTGACGGCGATGCCCTGGCGGTCGAGCCGGTCGAGGTACTCGCCGACGGTCCGCCAGTCGAAGTCGATGGTCGTGTCCCCGGGCGCACCGCCGTTCCAGCCGGTGATGGCTTTGCGGACCTCGGCGAGGGTGCGGTCGTCCACCGGGGCGTACGACAGTCCGTCCTGGCCGAGGACTTCGAGGGTCACGCCCTGCGCGGCCTTCGCGGAGTGGTCCGGGTCGCGGAGCAGCGCGAGGTCGCTGTGCGCGTGCATGTCGATGAAGCCGGGGGAGAGGGCGAGGCCGGTCGCTTGCAGCGTGCGGGGGGCGGTGAGGCGTGGCCCGCCGTCGCTCTCCCGCCGAATTTCGAAAATGCGGCCGCTGTCGCTGTCCAGGGCGACGTCGGCTCGGTAGGAGGCACCGCCGGTGCCGTCGATGACGCGTACGTCACGAATGACGAGGTCCATGGCTGTTCGCCTCTCTGAGTGGCTGCAACGCAGACGCCCTTCCGGCGTTTGAGGAGCGGGGTCTGGGGCGGAGCCCCAGTTCGGGAAGGGGCGGGTAGGGGAAAAGCGCCGCAGGCCCGCCCGCCCCGCGCCCGCCCCCTGGGGGCTAGAAGAACGTCCGGATGTAATCCGTCACCGTGCCGTCCGCCTCGACGACAGGGATCAGCTGCCACTTGTCGAACGACGTGCACGGGTGGGACAGCCCAAGACCGAGCCAGTCGCCCACCTCAAGGTCCGCCTCCGGACCGGTGCGCACCCAGCCGTGCTGATCCGACAACCCGGTGACCGTGATGCCGGCCGCCGGGCGGAACTCCCCCGTCCCGGCGTCCCGTACCGCCTGCGCCACCGGCAGATCGAGGTCGTACGCCGCATCCCGCTTGCCCGCGTTGACGAAGGCCTGCTCCGGGGTGGGCCGGGACACGACCTGCGTCCAGAGACGGAACGCGGGCTGGAGCTCGCCCTCCTCCGCCACCCGGTTGAACGGCGTGAGCCGGCGGTAGTGGCCGTCGTCGTGCGAGACGTACGCACCGGACCGCAGCAGCTTGAGCACCGGCAGCGAGAGCTCGGGGATCTCCGCGAACACCTCCGCCACCGCGTCGAACCACGCGCTGCCACCCGCGCTGATCACGATCTCCGACGAGCCGGAGAACCGGCCCGCCTTGTCGAAGTCCGCGGCTACGGACACCAGTTCGCGCAGCCACGCGCGGACCTTGTCGCCGTCCGCCTGCGGGACCTCGCCCTCGTACCCGGCAACACCGACCAGCCGCAGCGTGCCCCCCGCGGCCGCGGCCGCCACCGCGTCCGCGACCGCCGCGCAGTCGGCGGCCGTCCTGGCGCCGGTACGGGCCCCCTCGCCCGCGCCGAGTTCGACGACCACGTCCAGCGGGCGCGAGACCCCCTGAAGGGCCTCGTCCATCAGCTCTACGCCGCGTACCGAGTCGACGTAACAGACGAAGCGAAAGTCCGGGTCGGCGTCCAGTTCGGCGGCCAGCCAGCGCAGCGCCGCCGCGTCGACGACCTCGTTGGCGAGGAAGATCCGCTGGATGCCGTACGCCCGGTACACCCGCGCCTGGTGCGGCACGGCGGCGGTGATGCCCCACGCCCCGCGCTCCAGCTGGCTCGCGAAGAGCTGGGGCGCCATGGACGTCTTGCCGTGCGGGGCGAACGCGAGGCCGTGGCGCTCGGCGTAGGTCTCCAGGAGCGTGAGGTTGTGCTCCACCGACTCGGCGGAGAGCGCGAGCACGGGGGTGGTGAACCCGCCCGTGAAGAGGTTGCGGCGCTCGGCGGCGAGCTCGCCGACCGTCAGGCCTTCGGCGTCCGGCGGGAGCGCCTTGAAGCGGTGATCCACTCGCTCGCCGGCGAGTTCCGCGAGTCGTCCGACCGGGTTGCCTGCGGCCATGGGAGCCTCCTGGTACGTCGTGTTGCAGCATATGCAACGACCATTGCGCATCTCGCTGAACGCTGTCTAACATCCGAGCCGATGCAGGGTCAATGGTGAGTCAAGTGGTGAGGAGCTCGATTGTGGCCGCGCCCCAGGACCAAGTACCAGCAGTGGTGGACGCGGTCTGCCTCGGCGAGTCCATGGTGACGTTCCTGCCCTCCCGGCCCGGCCGCCTCGCCGACGTACCCTCCTTCGGCCGCGGCATCGGCGGCGCCGAGTCCAACGTCGCCTGCGCCCTCGCCGCCGCCGGGCACCGCGCGCGGTGGGTCGGCAGGGTCGGCGCCGACGGTTTCGGCGACCACCTCGTCGACGCCGTCGCCGCGTACGGCGTCGACACCTCCGCCGTCCAGCGCGACCCGCACCGCCCCACCGGCATCTACTTCCGTACGGCGACCGACCGCGAAGCCGACGGCTTCGAGGTCGTCTACTACCGCACCGGGTCGGCGGCCTCCGCGATGTCCCCGCTGAACATGCCGCTCGACGTGCTGGCCGCCGGCCGCGTACTGCACCTGTCCGGGATCACGGCCGCGCTGTCCGCCGACTGCCTGGCCCTGATGCGTACGCTCACCGCGCGCCGCCCCGGCCGCCCCCTGGTCTCCTTCGACGTCAACTACCGCGCCCACCTGTGGAGGAGCGAGGCCGAGGGCCCCGGCGTCCTGCTCGACCTCGCGCGCGGCGCGGACCTGGTCTTCGTCGGCGAGGACGAGGCGCAGGCGGCCTGGGGTGTCCGGGGCGCGGCCGAAATCCGCCGGGCCCTTCCCGAGCCGGACGTCCTGGTCGTCAAGCGGGGCGCGGCAGGCGCGACGGCCTACACCCGCGCCCCCAGGGACAGCCGGGACACCGACACCGTCACCGACACGGACACGGACACGGACACGGACACCGTCACCACCGTCCCCGCCCTCCACGTCGACATCGTCGCCCCCGTCGGCGCCGGGGACGCCTTCGCCGCCGGGTTCCTCTCCGCGACCCTGCGCGCTCTGCCCGTACGCGAACGGATCCGGCACGGTCACCTCATGGCCGCCGCCGCCCTCACCGTCCCCGGCGACCTCGGTACGCCGCCCTCCCGCGCCCACGCCGACCGCCTCGCCGCACTGGACGCGGACGCCTGGGGGACACTTCGTCTCGGCCCCGGCTGGACCGGAACGACACCGGGCGCCGACGACCAGGAGGTACGTACGCCATGAGCCAGACCGTCGACCGCGCGCTGAGCATCCTGCCGCTGCTCGCCCAGGGACCCGCCGACCTCGGCCAGGTCGCCGAACGCCTCGGCGTGCACAAGTCCACCGCGCTGCGTCTCCTGCGTACGCTCCACGAGCACGGCCTCGTCTACCGGCAGCAGGACCAGCGCTACCGCCTCGGCGCCCGCCTCTTCGCGCTCGCCCAGGAGGCCGTTGAAAACCTCGACGTACGCGAGATCGCGCACCCGCACCTCGCCGCGCTCAACAACGAGTGCGGGCACACCGTCCACCTCGCGGTGTACGAGGAGACGGAGGTCGAGGTCCTCTACATCGACAAGGTCGAGAGCCGCTACCCGGTCCGCATGTACTCGCGCATCGGCAAACCCGTCGCGATCACCGTCGCAGCCGTCGCGAAACTGATGCTCGCCGACCTGCCCGAAGCCGAGCGCCGCACCATCGCGGAAAGGCTCGACTACCCCACCTACACGTCCCGTTCGACGCCGAACGCCGCAGCCTTCCTCAAGGAACTCGCGCTCGTACGCGAACAGGGCTGGGCCACCGACCTCGGCGGCCACGAGGAGTCCATCAACTGCGTCGGGGCCCCCATCCGCGGTGCGGACGGCCGGGTCGTCGCCGCCATGTCGGTGTCCGCGCCGAACGTCGTCGTGACCGCCGAGGAACTCCTCACCCTCCTGCCGCTGGTGCGCCGCACCGCCGACGCCATCAGCAGGGAGTACTCAGGAAATACACCCCCGA
This sequence comes from Streptomyces sp. ISL-96, assembly GCF_018614035.1. Taxonomy (GTDB): domain Bacteria; phylum Actinomycetota; class Actinomycetes; order Streptomycetales; family Streptomycetaceae; genus Streptomyces. The sequence continues at coordinate 12,679 of NZ_JAGGPA010000078.1, read as the reverse complement.
AGGAAGCAGCAAGCGCATGAGCAGCCGCGTCGAGAAGACCGCGATCACCCCGTCCACCCACACCGCCCCGCCCGCCAAGTTCTCCCACGGCGTGCGCAAGGGCAACATCCTTCAGGTCGCGGGCCAGGTCGGCTTCCTGCCCGCCGTGGAGGGCCAGGCGCCGACTCCCGCCGGCCCGACCCTGCGCGAGCAGACCCTCCAGACCTTCGCCAACGTCAAGGCGATCCTGGAGGAGGGCGGCGCGAGCTGGGACGACGTGATGATGATGCGCGTCTACCTCACCGACACCGACCACTTCGCCGAGATGAACGCGATCTACAACGAGTGCTTCTCGGGCCTGAAGGCGGTGCCCGCCGCCCGTACGACCGTCTACGTCGGACTACCCAAGGGCCTTCTGATCGAGATCGATGCGCTGGCGGTCCTCGGTTGACCGGTAGGGGAATCGAACCTGTGACCTTTCCCCGGCGGTGTCGTTGATCTGATCAACGAGGTGATGGCCGCAGGAGGCTGACATGGGCGAGACGATGAGGCAACGGCGTGGGTACCGTGCTCGGCTTGCCTTGACGTGTGACCAAGCAGCGCAACTTGACCAACAGGCTCATGCGGCACGGGCGTTGTGGAACCTGTTGCATGAGCTGTTCACGGCATGCAGATCCCGGCGGCCACCCCTGGCGTACATGGACGGTGAGATCCGATGGGCACGCGCTAATGTCGACTGGCTCGGCATGCTTCCGGCGCAAGCCGCCCAAGCTGTGCTGAAGACGTATCACAGAGCATGGGTGAACTGCTGGGAGGGCAGGGCCGACCAACCCATCTACAAGTCCCGCGCCCGCGCACCGCTCGCAGTGGACATCCCACAGGGGCGCGATCTGCAAGTGGCGCGGGTGCATCGCCGGTGGGGGATGGTGAGCATCCCGAAGGTGGGGCGGGTGCGGTTCCGGTGGACGAAAGATCTGCCGGGGTTGACCAAGGGGAGCCCTGCGGGGCGGATCACCGGGGCGCGTTTGGTCAAGGACGCGCTCGGCTGGCACATCGCCTTCCGCATCGAGCACTTGGTGCAGGCAGCAGAGCCACGGGACTGGACCGATTCACACGTCGGCATTGACCGAGGGATCACTGTGCCGCTCGCGCTGTCCGACGGGAGTACCCACGACCACGCCTCGTGGCTGGATGATGAGGAAGAAGCCCGGCTGCTTCGGGCTGAGCAGCGGGCCGCACACCGTAAGCGGTACCGCAAGGCAGGCGAGCGGACCTCAAAGAGGCTGTGCGCCCTGTACGACCAGATCAAGGACCTGCGCGCGAGAGCCAAGCGGCGGGTACTGGACTGGCAGCACAAGACAACCACTGCCATCGCTGACGCCTACGCGCTGGTGTCAGTGGAACAGCTCGACATCACGAACATGCTCAAGTCCGCGAAGGGGAACATTGCCGAGCCGGGCGTCAACGTGGCTCAGAAATCCGGGCTTAACCGCAAGATCGCAGGGGAGGCATGGGGGCGCTCCGTCCAGTTGCTGGCCTACAAGGTCCTCGATCGCGGTGGGCTCCTGGTTCATGTGCCAGCGCCGGGTACCTCCCTGCGTTGCTCCATGTGCGAAATTGCCACCCCTGGTAATCGGGAGTCGCAGGCGGAGTTCGTGTGCAAGAACTCGCGGTGCGGCTGGTCTGGCAATGCCGACCACAACGCAGGCCGGAACATCGACCGGGCGGGTTTCGCACTCGCCTCGGCTGCCGGGAGGGCAGTCGTCAGGCAGACCTGAGTGCTGTCGAACTCCCCGGAGCGATCCAGGGGAGAGTCTCCCGCTCACCGGCGGGAGAGAGCTCCAAAACGCGTACTTCGAGGCCCTTCTGGCGCATGGGGCACAGGGGTAGTCATGGCCATCTCGGCCGGTTCGATCTTCGCCTCGCACGTCAACGACGGCGGGTTCTGGATCGCGGCGAAGTGCTTCGGGATCTCCGAGCGGGACACGCTGAAGTCCTGGACGGTCCTGGAGTCGGTCCTCTCGGTCGCGGGCTTCGCGGTCGCGGCGGTCCTGAGTCTGGTGATCCAGTGATCTAGCCGTACGGTACGAAGGCAGAGGGCGTCCCGGGACCCGTCCGTCCCGGGGCGCCTTCTCGCCTGTCGGCGATACTGGGCCCGGAGAACGAAAGCCGAGGAGGCCGACTTCAGTGGATCCGCAGCCGCAGTACCACCCGCAGCCCCAGCAGGGCTTCGGCCCGCCGCCCCCGGCTTTCGCCCCCGCGCCGGCGCCCGCGCCCATGCCGCCCTTTCCCGGGCAGCCGGTGGCCGCGGGCCCCGACTTCCTGGCTGCGGATCGCCGTAACGCTGTCGTGGTCGACGCCGAAGGGGTCTCGCTCGAATGCAACGGCGCCACGCTCGACTTCCCGTGGCGCGACATCCAGACCGTGCACTACAAGGCCGGCCCCGGGGGTGAGGTCCTCATGGTGGCCGTGGTGCTGCCCGACGGACGGTTCTTCGAGGGCGTGGTCGCTGCCCGCAACCAGGCGAAGCTCCAGGAGTGGTTCGCGGAACTCGCCCCGGTGCTGGGCTTCTACCTCGCGGGCCGAGGCCACTAGGACCTGAGCGCCCACATGACGTTGATGGCGATGAGGAGTCCGACGGTGCCCAGGGTGGTGCCGGCGATGGCGGCCCACAGGCGGCCGGTGACCTGGCGGCGTGGTGGATGCCCACTGCGCCGAGGGTGACGGCGAGGGCTGCGACGATCCTGCGGAGCTGTTCCCCCACCCGCCCCTTGCCGTAGTGACAGCTTGCGGGGTGGGGGAACAGCCCCGTGGGGGACTGCGGCTCAGCTACCGGCGCCGCAGTACTGCTGCTCCTTGCCAATGGACCGGTACATACAGTCCGCGTTCTCCAGCAGTTGCAGCACCGCGTCCCGGTTCCGGCTGGTCTCCCGCTCGATCACCTCGTCCGGCGGGTAGAAACCGCCGCCCGAGGACGAGCGCGGGTACATCTCGAACGTGTACCCGAAGATCTTCTGGTTCCCCCACAGCCAGTCGTCGATCGACCCGTCCGTGATGTAGAGGTCACTCGACTGCTCCGGCGTGTAGCCGTTGCTCGCGGCCATCTTCTGGCCCACCGTGGCGAACGCGTTGCGGTCGTCCTGGGTCATGCCCGGCGCCGTGTCCGCGTTCGTGTAGCCGAACGGCCACAGCACCAGCTCGCTGTACGTGTGGAAGTCGATCCCGGCCTTGATCTGCTGCTTCCCGCCGATGATCCGCGAGCGTACGAAATCGGCGACGACCTTCACCTCGGGGGCGGACTCGGGGGCCCGGCCCCGGTACGTCTCCGAGCTGAACGAGCCCGAAGAGCCGCCACAGCAGCCCCACTTGTAGTCCCAGTTGCGGTTCATGTCCGTACCGACGTACGAGGAACCCGCGTTGGGCTGCCGGTTCTTGCGCCAGCTGCGGTACGAGCCGGTGGCGATGTCGTACTCGCCACCGTCCGGGTTGAGGTCCGGCACGATCCAGATCTCGCGGTTGTTCAGGATGTTGGTGATGCGGGAGTCCGAGCCGTAGCCCGCGCCCAGCTCGCGCAGCAGGTAGAGCGCCATCTCGACGGTCAGGTGCTCGCGGGCGTGCTGGTGGTGGGTGAAGAGGACCTCGGGCTCGTTCTCGTCGGTCGCGACGTTGTCGCTGATCTTGATGGCGATGAGATCGCGCCCCTGGTACGACTTGCCGATGACGCGCTTGCTCATGAGGTTCGGGTACTGCTGGAGGCGCTGGTTGATCTCCGTGTTCATCTCGGCGTAGTTGTGATAGCGCGAGTCGGCGGACGGGAAGTCGAACGGCTCGACGGCCAGTCCGTTGGTACGGGCGGGCGGCCCCGGCAGCGCCTTCGGGGCGTATCCGAGCGCCTTGAGCCGCTTGAGCTGCGCGGCGTTGGCACTGACGACGACCGAGTGGTCGTCGGCCTCGTCCACCGAGACTCCGGTGGCCGCGACGGCGGTACGGGCGGCGGCGGTGGCCGGGCCGTGGATCTCGTACTGCCTGATCACTTCTTCGGCGGTGGCGGCGGGGGAGGGTTTCCCCTCGGCCGAGGTCGCGCTCGCGGTGAGTGGCGCCGCAAGGGCGAGTGCCACGAGGGCCGCGAGGGTGGCCGGCCCTCTTCCGCGTATGCGAAGTCGCATGCTGTCTCCTGGGTGGGGAGTGTGGGGGTGTGTGCGACGCATGTAATGCGGCGGTACGGCGGTACGGCGGTGCAGAGTGCGGGAGTGCTGGGCACATCGTGGCTGCATGGCATGAACGGGTCAAGAGTGAGGTTCGGCCATACGGCTGGCTCCGGATTACCCCTTGCGCGATCACCCTCCGCCCCGCTTTGGTGATCTGGATCACCATCGGGGACAAGCAGGAGGACGCCGGAGATGACAGGCACGACAGAGAGCGGCACGGGAGAGGCGATCTCCCAGCCGCGCAAGTCCAGTTGGAAGTACATCGGCCCCGGCATCGTCGTCGCCGCGACCGGCGTCGGAGCCGGTGACCTCGTCGCGACGCTGATCGCGGGCAGCAAGTTCGGCTACACGCTCATGTGGGCCGCCGTCATCGGCTGCGTCGTCAAGATCTCCCTCGCCGAAGCCGCCGGCCGCTGGCACCTCGCCACCGGCCGCACCCTCTTCGAGGGCTGGCGCAGCCTCGGCCAGTGGACCACCGTCTACTTCGCCATCTACGTCGTCATCTGGGGCTTCGTCTACGGCGCGACAGCCATGTCGTCCTCCGCCCTGCCCATCGTGGCGCTCTTCCCCGACGGGCCGAGCCTCAAGGTGTGGGCGATCGCCACGGGCCTGATCGGCCTGGCCTTCGTCTGGTTCAACCAGTACGCCGTCTTCGAGAAAGTCATGACGGTGCTGGTCGGTGTGATGTTCGTGGTCGTCGTGTACGTCGCGGCCCGCGTCGGCCCGGACGTCGGCGCGTCCTTCGCCGGCCTGGTCCCGGTCCTCCCCGACGGCTCGCTCCTCTACACCCTCGGCCTGATCGGCGGTGTCGGCGGCACGATCACCATGGCGGCGTACGGCTACTGGGTGAACGCCAAGGGCTGGACCAACTCCGGCTGGATGAAGGTCATGCGCCTGGACAACCGGGTCGCGTACATCACCACCGGCATCTTCGTCGTCGCGATGCTGATCGTCGGCGCCGAGCTGCTGCACTCCTCCCAGCTCGCCCTCACCAAGGGCGACCGCGGCCTGATCGACCTCGGCAAGATCCTGGAGGACCGGTACGGCGCCGTCACCGCCAAGCTCTTCCTCGTCGGCTTCTTCGCGACGTCCTTCTCGTCCCTCATCGGCGTGTGGCACGGCGTGAGCCTGATGTTCGCCGACTTCGTCGAGCGCTTCCAGCGCGACCGCAAGGGCGCCCCGGTCGACGAGGGCACGGTGGAGGAGGTCGCGGCCGGAGTGAAGGAGCGCTCGCTCCCCTTCCGGGCGTACTTGCTGTGGCTGACGTTCCCGCCGATGACGCTGCTGTGGCTGGACCAGCCGTTCGGCCTGGTCGTGGTGTACGGCGTGCTCGGCGCGTTCTTCATGCCGTTCCTGGCGCTGACACTGGTGTGGCTGCTCAACTCCTCGCGTACGCCCGCCGAATGGCGCAACGGCATGCTGAGCAACGGGATGCTGGTGGCGGCGGGCCTGCTGTTCATCGTCCTGTGCGTGCAGCAGGTGCGCGAGCTTCCCTGGTAGACGTTTCGGCGATCAGCAGCGGCGCTCGGCCTTGAGCTTGAGCACGACGATGCCGACCTTGGCCCGGCCGAGGTCGGCGCGGGTCCGGGTGGCCGGGTCGAACTGGAACACGTACATGGAGTCCGGTCGGCCCGGCACCGCCGTCCAGATCGTGCCGATCACCGCGATCTGCTCGTCCAGCGTGCCCGCGAGGTCGTCGGCGGGCTCCGGATAGGCCCGCTTGACCTCAGCGAACGTCGAGCCTGCCCCGATGCCCTCCGGGGTCCGCACATCCTCGGCGGTGAGAGAGGTGATGCCGAGCTTGCCCGACCAGCCGACCCTGATGCCGTTGGTCCCGACGTCCGACATGCACGTGCCCGGTTTGTCGGGCCGCCGCTCGAACTCGCCGGTCGCCGCGGCCTCGTCCAGTGTCATCCCGACGGTCAACTCACCGAGCCCGTCGGGCCCCAGGGTCCGAGACGTCGTCGCGGACGGGACCGGCGACGGGGAGGGAAAATCGTTGTCCCGCAGGCTGATCTCACAGCCCGCGAGCGCGACGGCGGCGGCCAGCGAGGCGACGGCGGTACCGACGGCGCGAGTGATACGTGCCTGCACGCATCCCCCCCAGATGACTGGGCGAGATTCTAGATCACCCCGTCCGTCACGTTCGCCTACGCCGTGCGGCGCCGGGGGAGCTGCGGCGCCGCACGGGGATTCACCTGTTACGGCAGGTTGTGTACGTGCGGGCCCACCGCGTTCGACCAGGCGTTGCCGGCCGTCGCGTCCCAGTTCGTGGACCACGTCATGGCGCCCCGCAGGCCGGGGTAGGTCTTGGCGGGCTTGAACGATCCGCAGCCGGTCCCGCGCGTCAGGCAGTCCAGTGCGCTGTTCACGATGGACGGGGACACGTACCCACTGCCCGCGCCCCGCGTGGACGCCGGTACGCCGATGCCGACCTGGCTCGGCGCCAGGCCGCCCTCCAGCTGGATGCAGGCGAGCGCGGTGAGGAAGTCGACGGACCCCTGCGAGTACACCTTGCCGTCGCAACCCAGCATCGAACCGCTGTTGTAGTACTGCATGTTGACGACGGTCAGGATGTCCTTCACCGCGAGCGCCGTCTTGAAGTACTCGGTCCCGGTGGACTGCATGTCGATGGTCTGCGGCGCCATGGTGAGCACGAGCCCGGAGCCGGCCTGCGCGGACAGCTGCCGCAGCGCCTTCGTCACGTACGTCGAGTTGATGCCGTGTTCCAGGTCGATGTCCACGCCGCTGAAGCCGTACTCCTGCATCAGTGTGTACGCGCTGTTGGCGAAGGCCGTCGCGGAGGCGTCACTGTTGATCGTGACGTTGCCCTTCTCGCCACCCACCGAAATGATCACGGACTTCCCGGCCGCCTTCTTGGCCGCGATGTCGGCCTTGAAGTCGGCGACGTTGGTGTATCCGACGGCCGGGTCGAGGTTGAAGACGATCTGGCCGGGCGTGGCGGTCGAGTCGGCGAACGACACGGCGATGATGTCGTACTGCGCCTGTACGTCGCGCAGCTTCTGGACAGCGGCGCCGTTGTTGAAGTTCTGCCAGTAACCGGTCAGCGCGTGCCTGGGTACGCCGGGACCGGGGCCGGGGCCGGGGCCGGGTCCGGGATTGCCGCCGCCGGGTGCCGTCCGGCCGCTGACGGTCGCGGACTTCGGGGACTCGCCCGCCGAGTTGGTCGCGGTGACCTGGAAGTCGTACGCCGTGTCGGCGGCCAGCCCCGAGACGGTCGCCGAGGTGCCGGTGACGGACTGGACCTTCGTACTTCCGCGATAGACGTTGTAGCCGGTGGCGCCGCTGACGCCGGACCAGGAGAGCGCGACGGACGACGACGTCGTCGCGCCGACCGCGAGCCCGGCGGGGGCGGCCGGGATGCCCGGCTCGGGGTCGGTGCCGCCACCGCCGTCGGGGCCGAAGACCGAGAGGTCGTCGACGTAATAGGCGCTCTGGCCGTACCAGCCGTGCGTGTACACCGTCACGGAGGTGGTGGACGGCCCGGCCTTGAAGCTCGTGGTGAGCTGCTTCCAGCCGGAGGAGTCCGGCGTCCAGGTGGAGACGTCGGTCGTGCCGGTGCCGCTGGCGCCGAGGTAGGCGTACCCGCCCTGCACCCAGGCGCTGAGCGTGTACGTAGCACCCGGCTTCACCCTGACGGTCTGCGAGCAGCGGGCGTTGTCCTGCCCGCCGGGGGTGGCTTTGAGGGCGGCGGCGCCACCGTGCACGGGGGAAGAGACGGTGGCGCCGCTGCCTGCGGAGCAGGCCCAGTTGCTGAGCCCGGACTCGAAGCCGGCGTTCTTGGCGACGTTCAGGTCGGCCGCCTGCGCGGCGGGTGCGGCGAGACCTGCGGTGACGACGACGGCTGCGGTGAGGGCGGCCGTGAGGGCGAGTCGGGGGAGTCTGCGGAGTCGGGGGAGTGAGGGGCGGTCCACTTGCTGCCTCCGGTGGGGGAGTTGGGGGGAGGAGACGCTGGGACGGTGGCCACCGTTTGTTGTTGGTCGTTAAAATGGTTCAGACCAATTGGGTTGTCAAGACCTCTGGCGAAGAAGGGGATCGGGGACGACTCTGCGTGGCCCGAGGTCTCACCACTCCGGGCGATCGCCACTGGATGACAACTCGCACCAGACGGTCTTGCTGTCGGCCCCCTGCTGAATCCCCCAGCGCAGCGAAACGGCGGCCAGCAGGGCCATCCCGCGCCCCGACTCGGCGTCGTCGGCTGCCTTGAGGTGTACGGGCAGAGCGCGTGGGTCGGGGTCGGTGACTTCGACGCGGGTGGTGCGGCGGTCGCGCGTCTCGCTCACGCGGAGGGTTACGGGGGTGCCTTCCCCGACGTGCGTGATCACGTTGGTGAGCAGCTCACTGACGCAGAGCTGCACATCGGCACAGGGCCCGCCGAGGTGCTGGCGCACGGCGCGGCGGAGTTCGGGGACGGAAGCGGGGGTGGCGAGGAGTTCCACGAGGAGGTGGGTGGTGGGGATCACGGGCGTACGCCTTCCAGTGCACTGTGTGACGAATTGCTCACACAGTGGCGTGACCCGCCCTACCGTAAAAGGGTTTTGAGCTCCACACGGACAGGCGTGGAAGGTAGTCAATCGTGGGACGACGTAAAGACCTTGACGCATCGCTGAGCGTGCCGTCGTTCTACGGTGGCGAGTTGCGTTGGCAACGGGAGCGGGAGGGGCTCACCCTTGCTGATGTGGTGGAGGGCAGCTTCTACAGCCCCACGCTCTTGAGCGAGATCGAGCTCGGCAACCGGCGAATGCCCCAGGACCTGGCTCAGCACGTGGACCGCGTACTGAAGACGGACGGCTTCTTCGAGCGCCGCTGCGAAGACGTACGCCGGGCCCGCAGGGGCGCGCATGCCGAGTACTTCCTCAACACGCTGGAGCTTGAGAAGCGAGCCCAGGAGATTGACGATTGGGCACCCATGCTCGTCCCCGGCCTACTCCAGACGGGGGCCTATGCGCGAGCGGTCATCGAGGCCGCACACCCAATGCAGCAGCCGGACGAGGTTGACGCGAAGATCAGCGCTCGGTTGCAACGGGCGCAACTCTTTGATGACCCCAAAGCCCCCGAGTTCTGGTGCGTGCTCCATGAGTCGCTCCTGCGCCAGCCGATCATTGACGATGAGGCAATGGCTGATCAGCTGGAGAGCATCGTGGCCCTGACGCGCAGGCGCCGGATCGTTCCACAGGTCGTTCCGTGGAACACCGGAGCGCACCCGTTCATGATGGGTATGACGAGGCTCATGACCTTCGATGAATGCCACCAGCGGTATCCCTGGCGTTGATCGAGACTGCGGCAGAGGATTACCGAAATGGCAAGCAGCGCGTGTGACTTCAGCGCCGTGACCTGGCGTAAGAGCAGCCACAGCAACGGTGACGGCGGCGAGTGTGTTGAGGTCGCGGACGACCTCACCGGCATCGTCCCGGTACGCGACAGCAAGACCGCCCCCCACGGTCCCGCCATCGTCGTCCCAGCCCACGCCTGGGCGAGCTTCGTCACGGCGGTCCGGCGCGGCTCGCTAACCGCATAAAGGCGGGGGGCGTTGATGGGCCTGGGGCGTTGGTCGCATCTGCGATGGGGGCCGCCACACGTAAGTGTGGCGTCGGAGGCCCGCCGGTAAAGGGCGCTCCTGCGTCGCGTCGCCTGCGGCGATTGCGCTGCGCTTCACCCTTGACCGTCGCCCCTCCGCCGCAATGCTTCTGCAGGGCGGCCCCCGGGGGGAGCCCACGGGGAGGTCCGGCGATTGGCCGTTCACCGTTGCCGGGTGGCGGGCTCGGTGAGTGGGGCGCACCACGTCCAGGGGGCGGCTCGGCCCCAGGCTCAGCGGCTGACGGGAACGGCCGTTGGCGTGACATCCCCATTCCGACGCACACGCGCACCCACGCAGGCGACCAGCTGGCCCATCCGGTCGACCTGCGGACTCATGGTCGTGGCGGGTGGGGCGCGACAGTTGAATGGGGGGACTCGGGCCGGTTCGGCGTCCACCCCGACCGGTGGTCGGTTGGGCCGCAAGCCCGTTGCTGATGTGGGTGGGGGGCGATGCACCGACCCGCGCACGGGCGGCGTCATGGTTGGAGGGCCCACCATCCAGGGCGACGCACTTCCCCAGAGACGAACCCAGCAGATGGCGAACTGGGAAGACCATTTCACCCGGTTCCGGCGCATTTGGCGGCCGCAAGCTTCGTCAAGTGCGGGGTTAATCGCACGCGGCCAACGCCGCAACGCACACTGCTGTGACCGTGATCAGGAGTGTCAGTGCCCCGTGCAACACTGCGGCGCATGTCTCTCACCCACCTGACTCTTGACCACTGGCGGTCACTCGACCTGCCTGCCGCGCGACGAGTGGCGCAGGAGGCGGCGGACCAGGTCGGTGGCGATGTGACGCTCGTGGAAACCGTCGAGCACCTGGGCTCCCCGCTCCACCGCGCTCGTGTGGAACGGCACGGGCAGGAATTCGCCCTGATACCCGGCGGCACAGTGAGCCTCGGCTTCGACCTCGACGCCTGGCAGCCGACACCCGAACAGCTCGTCGACTACGCGGACAGCCTGAGCCAGGGTTACGGCCACGAACCGGACCTGAAGAGCCACCTCGCCGAGCTGCTCAGTCCACGCCGTACGGTCACACTGGCCACGGTCCTCATGGCGGTGGAGGACGAGAAGCTGACTGATCTTCCTGCCGAGATGCCGGCCCTGCTGGCCGCGCGCGGACTGCGGATGCCCAGTGCCGACGAGTGGGAACAGTCCTCGTAGAGGTCTTCTCCACCCGCCCCAGGTCGCTGCCAACTGGTATGCGGCGTACGCCATCCAGCACAGCGACTTGTCGATCAGCCCGGCCTTCAGCGGGTGACCGCCTTCGCCGTACTCGTCTTCGGCTCAGCACCGTTCACCCGGAGACACTTGGAGTGCGGTCATCACGGACCCGCGCGCGGCCGACCGTTGACGTCACCCCGCCGTGGCGCCCTCGTCCTCCCAGCGCAGCAGGTCTCCCGGCTGGCATTGGAGCGCCTCGCACAGCGCGGCGAGCGTCGCGAAGCGCACTGCCTTGGCGCGGCCGTTCTTGAGCACCGCCAGGTTGGCGGGCGTAATCCCGACGCGGTCCGCGAGCTCGCCCACGGACATCTTCCGCTTGGCCAGCATCACGTCGATGTCGACGGCGATCGGCATCAGATCACCTCGTCCAGCTCGGCCTGCATCTGCGCCGCCTCTACGTCACGGGCGACGGCCTGGGCGAGCAGCATCCGCAGTACGAGCACGATGAGCGCCACTCCCAGGACTGCCACGACAGCCCCACACATCAGGAGGACGATGCCCGGGGCGACGGCCTCGCCCGGCGCCAGGATGACCGCGAGCGCGAACAGGAGGAGGGCGGCTGCCACGATCGCGCCGATCACGACGTGTACGTACCGGAAGGCGGCGGGGGAAAACACGGTCCCGAGTCGCACCATTGTCACCAGCCGCCACACGCAGATCAGGACGACTTGGACCGCCACGATGCCCAGGACGGTGACCACGATGATCGGGATCCGCCGGTCCGCAAGGCCCCCGCCGCTCTCCGCCAGGTCGGTGGCCAACAGCGTCACCATCACTGTCTGTACGAACACCGAGCCGGCGAGCAGCACCACAAGCACGGCGCGCAGCGCAAGCACTGTCAGCTTTCCCATCGTCTCTCCCTCGATCGACCCGCGATGGAAATCTATCGAGAATCGATAGGCTCGGCAATAGGTCGCGCTCCGACACCGGCCGAAGCGGAACGGATCCACAGCGTTTCGACCGCAGGTGGTGGCGTTCGTTCGCTCGACCGGCACGCACGCGTCTTCGAATGCGACGAACCCCGCCGTTGGTGAATCCCAACGCCTCGCCCGTCCCACCAGTCCCAGCTGTTTCGCTCCTGACCGGATGGGGTTCGGTCGCTCCAACGGTCCCTTCGGCGCTTGGTGTGCAACGAACCCAGCACTTGGCGAATCCCGACGCCCCTCCAGTCCCATTCACCTCAGCCGTGTCGCATGTCGCCGTCACGGGAGCGTTTCGGCGCGATCGGCGAGCCATGCATCCCGCCTCGGTGTTCGGTGCGCCACCACCCACCCACATCAGCAAGGTGCTTGAGGCCCAGCCGATCACCGGTCGGGGCGGACGCCGAACCGGCCCGAGTCCCCCCATTGAACTGTCGCGCCCCACCCGCGCCAGACATGAGTCCGCAGGTCGACTGGACAGGCCGGCCGTCTTCCGGCGTGGGTGGTCGTGTGCGTGGGAATGGGGATGTTGTACCAGCGGCCGTTCCCGCGGCCGCTGAGCCTGGGGCCGCACCGCCCCCTAGACCCGTACTTCGCAGGTCACCCGATCGTGAAGATCAACTGGTCACGACCGATCGCCGCTCAGTCCGGTCCGCAACGGCGATCGCAATGCCGGTCCGATCCGGTCGGGTTCGGACGCCGAAGAGCCGCTGCGGCGAACCTTTTCAGCGACCCGCGAAGTCCGGGCCTAGA
>NZ_JAGGPA010000077.1 GCF_018614035.1 Streptomyces sp. ISL-96 | reverse complement strand
CACTTTCGCAACAGACCCTAGGACGGGGTTGGTGTCCTGTGCTTCGTCGAGCAGGAGGAAGTCGGCGTCGATCTTCGGATCGGACATGGCCCACATCTTCAGGTAGTGGTCGTGGTCGAAGCGGACGCTTCCCTCGTCGGGATGCTGGAGGTCGGCCCAGGCCTTGCGGGCGAACGGGAGTACAGCCCTGCTGAGTTCGGCGTGGAGATCCTTGCCCTCCAGGCCTCGCAGGCGGGGGACGTGGTAGCGGGTGATAACGGGGTCGGCGGAGTGGCAGAAGCGCGTCACCGTGCGCAGCACTGCGTGAGAGAGGGCCTTGTGGGAGACGTCGCGTTCTCCGATGCGGACACTTTTCGTGATGCCCAGGGCCATGCCGGTCCTCCAGCCGGCCTGGCGGAGGCCGCCCAGGCGGCGCGCGTAGCGGTGGCCGACCGCCGCGTAGGCGAGGGCGTGGGCGGTCTTGCAGGTGACCGTGGGAGGGAAACGCTTGGTCGCGTCGAGGGCAATGGGCTTGTTGAAGGCGATGTAGCGGCCGCGTCGCCGGGTGGAGGAGGCGAGCAGGACGAGCGTGCTCGTCTTGCCAGTGCCCGCGCCAGCTTGCAAGGCCAGGTGGTCGCCAGCGGTGAAGGCGTCAGCGGCTGCAGTCTGTTCATTGGTGGGGTTCAACACCCGGTGCTCCGTGTAGTGGTGAGGCGAGTTCGTGGGGGCTGCAGCGTCGGGCGACTGGGGATTGAGGCCGTCAGCACCTGGGTGAGGAGCTGCGCTCACGGCCGACTTCTGGTGCGGTTCCGGACGGTGGTGGGCAGTCGGTTGTGGATGTGGTGGTGGTGGAGCCGTGCATCGAAGACTTCCCAGTCGGCTAGAGCCAGGTGTGCAGCATCGGGATCCGCGGCGTGGGCGGCGCAGTACTGGGTGCGCCAGCGCAGTTGCTCGCCGTAGGGCAGGTGGGTGAGGTCGTAGACGGCCATGCCGGTGGCTGGCAGCGCCAGTCGCCCGCGCTGTGCGGTAGCGGGGGCTGCTACGGGAAGGAGCGCCCACTCCCCCGCCGGGGTGTCCGGGGCCAGGACGGGGTGGGGGCAGCGGTTGCGTCGGCGGGTTTGAGCGATGCACTGGATCGCGTCAACCGGACAGGCGGAGAGGTAGCGACGGTGAAGGATCTGCACGACGGGCCGGGCCGGTCGGCAGACCGCCGCCTTCGCAGCCTGTGGCGGGCCGGGCAGGGGCGGGGTGAAGGCACCGGTGTCCGTCAGGCGGCGGGTGAGCAGCGCGAGGTGACGGCGCAGCTCGACCAGCTGGCGGGTGAGAGGTGTCGTGTTCTCGTACGCGGGGCACAGAGTGCGGTGCGCGACGCGGCACCAAGCAGTGCCGTCGCCTGCAGGGTGGGCGATGCCGGAGTGGACGTGCCAGCGGTGGGAAGCTGAGACGGCTTCAGCGCTGAGTTCCTGCGGGTGCAGGTCGATGCGTTGTTGATTCGTGCGGGTGTACCAGTGGATGAGGTTGCCGCAGTCGTGGCACCGGGCCGGTTGGGCGGAGCGCAGGAGGCGGGTGGGGCTGTCCGGGTGGATCCGCAGGGCGCGCGGGCGGCAGGCAGCGACAGGGCCGGGGGGTGTGGGGTGGCCTGGTGAGGTGGTGGTGGAGCACATGGCCGTGAAGGTGGCAGGCGACGCGCCGCACATGCGGCGACCGTGCCGCCCCTGTCCTGCGAACGGCCCAGTTCTTGGGAACGCGTGCGCATGTGCCGCACATCTGCGCTACGGCGGTGACCGGATCGGGTGATTCGGTGACAGCGGTGGTGGGGAAGCTATTCGGCCGCTTCGGCAGGCGGTGTGTGGCCGTCGCAGAGGGTGCTGAAGAGGTGATCGACGGAGACGTTCAGAGCGTGGGCGAGAGCGTGCCAGGTGTTGAGGGATCCGATGGTGCGGCCCTGCTCGATTTCGATGAGGGTGCGTCTGGACAGGCCACTGCGGCGGGCCAGTTCGTCGTAGGTCCACCCGCGCTCACTCCTCAGCCGCGCGAGCTCCAGACGGAGGGCGGGGAGGTTCGGGTCGGGTGGGAAGATCGTCACCCACCCATCCGACGGTGCAGAACCCTGCCCTGTCAGTGCAGAACTCTGCCCTATTTCCGCAGGTGACCGCGCCGCACATAGGGCAGGGGTCTGCACTACGGTGCGGCCAAGACCCCCGCTCCCCCACCAACGCAGACGGGAAGCGGGCCGGCCCCGAGCCGGAGGTAAGGAGGAACGCGCGCACGATGAGGCTGTGCACCATGAACCCACCGGTGCCCCGCACCTGGACCGTGGAACTACGCCCCCAGCAGCACGGCCCGGTGCTCTACTGCCCGATCTGCTCATCGGGCGGACAGACCGTGCGCGTGACTGCGGCACGGCCCGCCGCCCTGGCTCATCTGGCCCGGCATGCCCGCAGGGACGTCCTCCCGGCCCATCTGCGCACCTGCCAGTGCCAGGAGCGCGGCTGCCGCTGGCACCCCCGCCACCGCGGCTGCTCAGGCCCCGTCCTGCTCGTCCTGACCCGCGAGCGTGGCGGTCGCATCTGGCGCCTGGCCGACGTCTGCGCGGCCTGCGCCAGCGCTACCCCGCACGCGGCCGTCGTCCCCGACACTGTCCTCATCGCCACGCAGAAACAACATCCCCGTACCCCCTCTGATCCGGGGCAGGTGCAGCGCAAGAGGCGGCAGTTGGGCCCGTCGGAGCAGATCCGGGTGCAGGAGATGCTCAGTTATCTCGCCTCGGCCCTGCCACCCTCCGCCGGCGCCGAGGCGAGACTGCTGGCCGTTCAGTGTGCGCTGCGCGCCAACACCGCCGGGAGGGTGCAGCTTCCCGACGGACTCCTGCGCAGCATGCGCCTCGCACACGAACCCACGCTCTGGCATGAGCTCGAAGCCATGCACTGGCTGCGCAGGGAATCACAGAGCGCTGCAGAGCCTCACCGAACCGGCATCAGCGTCCAGCTGCTCGATATCGCCATCCTGGCTCAGGCCCCCGGCCGCCCAGAACGCCACCGGGCCGCCGACTGGGCCGCCCGTACGGCCTCGTGCGTGGCAGCACGGCGGCTGCCTGCGACAGCGCGGCTGACGAAACTGGCTCTGGCCGCCTACCTCGGACCCGAAAGCCTCCAGGGGGTCGCGGAAGCCGACCGGGTTCGCCGGGCATGCGGCCTGAGCCTTCACGCGCTCTTCGCCACCCTCGACCAGCTCGTCACCACGGGCGCAGTCGCAACATGGGCACTCTGCCCGGCGACAGAGGATCTCCACTGGGAACTTAGGACCTGACACGGTCACAACCTCCGGATCGTTCTGTGCCCCGGCCGGCCGCACGGCGGCGTGGCCGAGCCAGTCGGCCGACAGGTCGTCGCCTCGGACTAGGGCGCCGACGGCTCCGCAGTGCGAGTGGCCGCAGATCACAATGTCCTTCACCCCGAGCACCTCGACGGCGTACTCGATGGTGGCCGCCTCGGACGTGGATCCAGCGTCGTAAGGGGGCACGATGTTCCCGGCGGCGCGAAGTTCGAAGAGATCGCCGGGGCGGGAGCCTGTGATCAGGGCCGGTACGACGCGGGAGTCGGCGCAAGTGATGAACAGGGCGTGCGGCGACTGGCCTTCGCCGAGCCGCGCGAGTGCCGTGGCACGGCACGGTCCTTGGCGAATGTGCGTGCGTTGTCGATGAACGAGGGCATGTCAATTTCCTCCTGCGCGCGGCACCAAGGGGTGCCGCGTCTGGTGTGACAGGGGGTATCACTGGCAGAGGGCCGGAGCGGGTCCGGCCGCCGGACTCGGCGTGCCGGCGTCGTCGTCTGCTCCGGACGATGGGTGGCTGAGGTCAGGCCGGCAGGTAGGGGCGCAGGCGGCGAGCCGTGGCCATCACGGCGGCGCCGACCGCGAGCACGGCGGTGCCCATCAGCAGGAAGTAGACGGGCAACGGGAGTACTGCGGTCAGCCGGTAGAGCTGGCCGCCAAGCACCACTCCGACTGCGGCGAACATGCCGTTGAGGGCGAGGAAACGGCTCATGAAACCGGGTGGGGCGACTGCCGCGGCGAGCGCGAGGCCGGCCGGGGCGAGGATGATCTCGCCGAACGAGTACAGCAGGTATACCCCGATCAGCCAACCCATGGAGACCGGGCGGTCCTGGGCCATCAGGGCGGCCCCGGCCATGACCACGAAGCTGAGGCCGGCCACGCCCAGTGCGCCCGCGACCTTCGTGGTCACCGCACCGCGTAGCCGTGTCACGAACGGGGCCAGCAGCAGCACGAACAGCGGGTGCACCGACAACAGCCAGCTCGCAGGTACCTCGAAGGCGAGGACGACACGGTCGGTGTGGCGCTCCGCGAAGAGGGACAGCACCGAACCGCTCTGCGCGAAGATCATCCAAAAGGCTGCCGAGGCGCCCATCACAGCGGTGAATGCCGAGAGTTGCTTACCGTCGACTGGCGTACGGCGGCTCAGCATCCGCAGATACAGGAACGGCAGGGACAAGGTGGCCAGGCCCAACAGCGCCAGCACGGCGGTCAGCGGCAGCACGCCGAGGGCGACCGCGGTGACCGCGACGGCGGCCACTGCAAGGACCATGGCCGCTCGCCGCGCCGCCGTACGGGCCTCCTCGCGCGAGACCGGGCGCGCCGGTCCGCGGCCGACCCGTTCGAAGGAGCGAAGGCCGATGCTGAACTGGGCCAGGCCCGCCGCCATGCCGAAGGCGGCTGCGGCGAAGCCGAGGTGCCAGGCGACCTTCTCCGCGAGCAGTCCGGTGACGACGGGGGCGAGCAGCGCGGAGACCTGAATGCACATGTAGAAGCGGGAGAACGCCTCTTCCCGTTTCTCGGCGCCGCTGACGGCGGCGACCATCGCGGCTAGGGAAGGCTTGGTGAGGCCCGTGCCGACGACGATGAGCGCGAGTCCGGCGTAGAGCGCGGGAGCGGAGGTGATGGAGAGGACGGCGTGCCCGGTGGCGATGAGAGCGCCGCCGAGCAGCACGGCCCGGCGCGCGCCGAGTACCCGGTCGGCCAGCCAGCCGCCGGGCAGTCCGGCCATGAAGTTCAGAGACATGTACGCGGCGAACACGGCGGTGGCGGTCTGCGAGGCCATGCCCATGCCGCCGTCGGCGGGGGCCGCAGTGAGGTAGAGGACCAGGATCGCGGCCATCCCAAAGAAGCTGAACCGCTCCCAAAGGTCTACGCCGAGCAGCGTGATGAAAGCGCGTCGGGCCCCGGGGCCGGTGGCACCGCCGTCGTGGACGGGGGGCACAGACGTCCCTGCTCCGGGCTGCTTGTGCTTGCTCGGCAAGCGCAGCAGTGCGCCTGTGCTGTGGTCGTGCGACCGGCTCGGGCTTTCCACGCTCTCTCCTTCGTACGACGTTGCGGGGCCACCGACCGCCATACAGACGGCCGCGGGGGACGCTGTGCGCCCCCCGCGGGGTCCTTCGGTGCGTGCCTGCGTCAGTAGCTGGCGAGCACCTTGTAGATCTCGAACGGACGGGTCCGCTCGGTGTCGCGGAACTCGCGCAAGGGTGCCGTCTGGCCCTTGTGCTCCGGGCCGCTCTCCCACTTCTCGAAGGACTCCCAGCTGTCCCAGTGGCTGAGCACGACATAGCTGTCGGGGCGGCCCAGCTCGTTCATCAGCTGGTTGCCCATCAGGCCGGGGGTGCCGGCCATGCGACGGCTGGTCTCGTGGTAGGCCGCGAGGACGTCCTCGGCCTTGTGGGAAAGGTGGTAAAGCACCACTTCCACGGCGGGAGCGGTCGTCATGCGGCCGCCTTCGAGAGGCTTGCGACGATTTCCATCGTCGCCATGGAGCCACCGCTGCGGTACGGGTGCAGCCTGGTGCGGTGCTGCAAGTGGGTGTCGCTGGTCTCGAACTGGCGGAACTTCGGTTCGTCGACCCAGTCGCTGATGATGTAGTAGATGCCGTCCTCGTTGTCGGTCGTGCTCTTGGACAGCCACTGGCCGCGGTTGGCCGGGTGGTCGGTGACCGATCCACCGACCTCCTTCCACACCCGCTCGAAGTCGGCCTCCATACCGGGCTTGATCTGCATGCGGAGCATGACCCGGAAGGTTGCGTCGGGCATGGTCAGATGCCTCCGTCGACGTTGAGGGTTTCGCCCGTGACGTATGCCGACAGGTCGCTGAGCAGGAACAGGACCGGAGCGGCGAGCTCGTCGACCCGGCCCAGCCGGGCCAGGGCTGTCTTCTGCGCGTATGTCGCGCGCAGGCCCTCGGCGCGCTCGGCCGGCATGGCGTCGAAGGCCTCGGTCTCGATGACGCCGGGGGCCACCACGTTGACCCGGATCCCCTTGCCGCCCAGTTCCTTGGCGAGCGAGCGGGTGAGGCCGATCATTGCCGCCTTGGCCGCGGTGTAGTGGGCGCGCAGCGGGATGCCGGCGGCAGCACCGCGCGAGCCGATGTTGACGACCGATGCGCCTGTGCCCAGCAGCGGCAGCGCCTGCTGGATTACGCGGTAGGCAGCTGTCAGGTTGGTGTCCAGGACGCGCGACCACTCGTCCGGGGCGAGCTCGGCGAAGGGTACGTGGCTGATGACACCGGCATTGTTGACGATGCCGTCGAGCTTTCCGTACTTGTCCTTGGCCATCGCAACGAGGTCGTCGACCTGCTCCAGGTCGCCGACGTCCGCGCGTACGACTTCGTGGTCGCCGCCGGTCTGCTTCAGCTCCCGGCGCAGGCTTTCGACGTGCTCACTTTCCTGCACGTAGCAGGTGAGCACGTCGGCACCGGCCCGTGCGGCGGCGAGCACGATGCCGCGCCCGATGCCCCGGGAGCCGCCGGTGACGAGGAGTTTCTTGCCCTGCAGTCCGAGTTCCACGGGGTCTGTCCCTTCGGTGGTGCGACGGTGGCTCACACGCAGCCGTCGACGTGGATGTTCTGGCCGGTGATGTAGGAGGCCTGGTCGCTGATCAGGAAGAGCACGACGTCGGCTATCTCCTGCGGGGCGCCGAGGCGGCCGAGGGCGGTGAACTTCGAGAAGACCGCGCGCTGCTGGGCGGCGGCCTCGGGCGGCAGCTCGTCGAGCGCTTCGGTGGCAATGCGTCCGGGCGAGACCGTGTTGACGCGGATGCCCTGTGGACCCAGTTCGCGGGCCAGGGAGCGGGTCAGGCCGACCAGGGCCTGCTTGACGGCGGTGTAGTGGGCGCCGCTGGCCATGCCGATACGGGCCACGGTGGAGCCGATGTTGACGATCGAGGCGCCCTTGCCGAGCAGCGGCAGCATGGCCTGTGTGACCTGGTGGGGGCCGGTGAGGTTCGACTGCAGCGCGGTGGCCCACGCGGCGTCGGTCAACTCTGGGTAGGGCGTCGGCGTGAAGTCGCCGGCGTTGTTGATGACCGCGTCGAGGCCGCCGAGCAGCTTCTGGGCCTGCTGCGCCAGCAGTCGTGCGCCGGAGGCCTCGCTTGCATCGGCCTGCAGCACGTGCTGGGTGCCGGGGAGCGAGGCGAGCTCCTTGCCCAGCGACGTGACGTAGTCATTCTCCTGCCGGTAGCAGGTGACGACGTCGGCACCGGACCGTGCGGCGGCGAGCACGATGCCGCGCCCGATCCCCCGGGAGCCGCCGGTGACCAGGATCCGCTTGCCCGCCAGATCCGCGAACGGCGTGCGCTGCGCGTGGGCGGCGGCCTCGATCTTGGACTTGATGAGGTTCATCTGGACCAGGCTGTTGCGGTTGATCCGGTCCGTCATGCCCTCGTCGTCGAGCGGGGCCCCGTCCTTCATGTGGAAGTCCTGGGTCCATTGCATCCGGACGCCCTCGTCCGTCTGGGTGTACTCCCAGTGGATGTTCATGTACTCGAAGGGGCCGGTCTCGACGCGGTGGGCACGGACGGTGCGGGTCGCCACATCTGTGGTGCGCTGGGAGACCCAGCTCCACACCTTGTCGTTCTCGTCGGGGTGCAGGGCGAGCCGGAAGGTGACGGTGGAGCCGTCCTGCTCGAGGATTTCGGCGACGGAGTACTCGCTGAACAGCTCGGTCCAGGACGCCACGTCGTTCGTGCGCTCCCAGACGAGGTCCATCG
Source organism: Streptomyces sp. ISL-96 (assembly GCF_018614035.1). Taxonomy (GTDB): domain Bacteria; phylum Actinomycetota; class Actinomycetes; order Streptomycetales; family Streptomycetaceae; genus Streptomyces. The sequence goes on along the minus strand of NZ_JAGGPA010000077.1, from coordinate 58,939 downwards.
GGGCGTCGATGACAATGGAGTTGCGGGTGTGTCCTGCCATCAGACTCGAACCTCCGCGAGGAGTGGGCCGACGTGGCCGATGGCTTCACGCGCGGTGTGCTCGTGCGTCAGGTCATCCGCGGTGTAATTGCTCATGACTTCCTGCCTTTCGCGTTTGGGGGGTCACTTCGTGTGGTCCGTGCGATCCCCGGCGTCCACGACCAGCGCGGACGTGAAACCGCCGTGACCGCGGGCCAGGACCACAGCGGTCCGCGCCGCGGTGTGCCGTGGGCGGCCGACGACGAGGTCGATGCCCAGCCCGGGGGCGGGGCGGTCGGTGCCGGTGGTGTGCGGGATCACGCCGGCGCTCAGGCTGAGCAGAGCCGTGGCCACGTCCAGGGCCGCACCGCCGGCGTACAGCCGACCGGTGAGGGTCTTGGGCGCGGTCACCGGCACCTGGCCGACACCGAACACCTCGTTGATCGCGGCGGCTTCGGCACGGTCGAGGTCCGGCACACCGGCGGCGTCGGCGAAAACGACGTCCACGCCTTGTGCGGTGACCCCTGCGTCCGCGAGGGCCCGGCGGATCACCGAGGCGAGCACAGGCGGGCGCCCCGTACTGGGCAGCGGGTCGAACCCGGCGGCGTAGCCGAGGATCCGGCCGTAGTGGTGGACGCCTCGTTCGCGGGCGCTCTCCTGCGTCTCGACGAGCAGGATGGCTCCGCCTTCGCCGGGCGCGTAGCCGTCGGCGGCCTCGTCGAACGGCAGGTAGGCGCGGGTTGGGTCGTCTGCGGTGGACAGCGCGCCGGTGGCCAGTTGGGCGGTCAGGCCGTATGGGCACAGCGAGGCGTCCGTGCCGCCGCTCAGGACTAGCCGGGAGCCGGTGTCCAGCAGCCGCCGGGACTGGCCCAGCGCGTCCAGGCCGCCAGCCTGCTCGGCGCAGACGACCCCGCAGGGGCCGCGCATGCCGTGGCGGATGGCAACCTGGCCTGTGGTGGCCGCATAGAACCAGGCGATCGACTGGTAGGCACCGACCCAGGCCGGGCCCTTCTGGTACAGCTGCTCCATCTCGTGCTGGCCGAACTCGGTGCCGCCGGACGAGCTTGCGGTGACCACAGCCATCTCGTACTCGGGCACTTGCTTCGGGTCGACGTCCGCGTCGGTGAGCGCCGCCTCGGCCGCGGCCAGCGCGAAGTGGGTGAACCGGTCGGTTCGGTCGATCAGGCCTCTGGGGACCTGTTCGCCGGTCTCGAAGCCGGGTACCTCTCCAGCCACACTGACCGGGTACGGGGACGGGTCGAAACGGGTGATGCGGCCCAGACCGCTCTTGCCGGCCAGCACGGACTCCCAGTGCTGGCGGACCCCGATGCCGGTGGGGGCGACCACACCGAGGCCGGTGACGACTGCCGGGCGCCGCCGTCCCTCGGGTATGCCGAGCGCGCTCATGCCGCCTCCTTTCCGCTTCCGGGGCGGCCGAGAATCATGGCGCTCTGGAAGCCGCCGAATCCGCTGCCGACACTCAGTACGTGGTCCATGCGGTGTTCCCGGGCGGTGACCGGCACATAGTCGAGATCGCACTGGGGGTCGGGAACCGTGAGGTTCGCGGTCGGCGGCACCACCTGGTGACGGAGCGCCAGGGCGCAGGCGGCCACTTCCAGCGAGCCGATCGCCCCCAGCGAGTGCCCGATCATCGACTTGATCGAGCTGATCGGGATCTCGTGGGCGCGCTGCCCCAGGCTCCGCTTGAAAGCGGCCGTTTCGTGGCGGTCGTTCTGCTTGGTGCCCGAGCCGTGTGCGTTGATGTGGTCGATGTCTTCCGGATTGAGCCTGGCCCGCTCCAGGGCGACCTTGATGGCTTCGGCCATCTCGCGGCCATCAGGCTTGAGCCCGGTCATGTGAAAGGCGTTGGAGCGGCTGGCGAAGCCGACTACCTCGGCGTAGGCGGTGGCGCCCCGGCGGCGGGCCGATTCGGCCTCTTCGATCACCATGACAGCGGAGCCCTCGCCGAGTACGAAGCCGTCGCGGCGGCCGTCGAAGGGCCGGGAGGCGGTGCCGGGGACGTGGTCGGTGTTCGGTGTCGTGGCCTTGATGGCGTCGAAGCAGGCGGAGGTAATGGGCGACAGCGGGGCGTCAGTGGCGCCCGCGATGACGATATCGGCGGTGCCCTCCTCGATGAGCTGGACCCCGTGGGCGACCGCGTCGAGGCCGGAGGTGCAGCCGGTGGAGATCAGCGCGACGGGGCCCTCCGCCCTGGCCTGCCAGGCGACTTCGGCCGCCAGCGTGCTGGGGACCATGTAGCCGTACAGGTGCGGGACACCGTAGGTGTGGTCAACGAGCCAGTTCTTGCCGCCGTCCGACAGGACCGCGTACTCGTCCTCCAGACCGGTGGTGCACCCGACGGCACTGCCGATGCTCACACCGATCCGGCCGGGGTCACCGGATGCGATGTCTATGCCGCTGTCCTCGATCGCCTCCCGAGCCGCGATGACCGCGAACTGGGCGGCCCTGTCCATCCGGCGTACTTCCTGGGCGCTGAGGCCCGCGGCCATCGGGGCGAAGTCGCACTCGGCGGCGACCCGCGAGCGGAAGTTCGATGCGTCGAACAGGGTGATCTCTCGGGTGGCTGTGCGGCCGTTTGAGAGCAGGTCCCAGTAGGCGTCCCGGCCGATGCCGCCGGGTGCGACGGCGCCGACCCCGGTGATCACGGCGCGACGGCTCATCGGGTTCCTCCGACGTCCGGGTTGGCGCCGCCGTCGACGAGCGGAGCCTCGGTGTCGACGTGCCCGAGCTCCGGGCGTGGCGCCAGCGGGGAAAGGTGGAAGACCACCCGCGCCGGCTCCTGGCCGGAGTTGACCAGCCGGTGGCGGACGCCGATCGGGACGAGCAGGGAGTCACCCGGACCGATGCGCGCCTTCTCTCCGTCGAGGGAGATCTCCAGATCGCCGGCGACGACGTGGAGGAACTCCTCGGAGTAGGGGTGCAGGTGCTCGGTGACGTATTCGCCCGGTTCTAGGGTGAGGGTCCCGCCGAAGCCGGAGGTGCAGCCGGTGGTACGCGGGCTGAGTGTGATCCGGATGTCGCCGCCGCGCTTGCGGTTGGGGACCACTTCTTCCAGGTTGACCTTGGTGGGGGTCGCTGCAGTGGTCATCGGGTACCGCCCAGGTTCGCAGCGGACGGCCGGGTGATGACCGGGCCGCTGTCGGGGGTCCATGAGTAGAACGGGACGGCCATCGCGTCGCGCGGCTCACGCCAGTTCGGGTCGTAGGGGGAGATGAATTCCTGCAGCCGGGTGTTGATGTCGTTGTACAGCGGATGGCTGCGTGCCTTGTAGAGGTTCGGGCCGATGTCCTGCTCGGCCTCGACAAGGTGGAAGTACAGGTCGTGGAAGGCGAACAGGGTTCGCCGGGAGACGCCCACCATGTGCGGCAGGTCGGTGCTGTCCGAGTCCGCGAAGACCTGGCCGACGCCTTCGGCGTCGGCGAGGTTCATCCTCGCCACGATCAGTGTGCGGTGCACGTTGCCCTCCTGGCTCCTTCGGTCATTGCTCCACCCTCGTGGGTGGTTCTCGAAGCTCTCTTGAAGCGGTCTGGACCGGCGGCTTGTGACGTCACAACTGGAGGTCGATCCGGTACTCGGTCAGCCAGGTCTCGAGCTGCAGCACCATCTCCATGCTGGCTCGCTCGACCCAGGCGAAGGCGCCCTGCGGCGAGTCGGCGGACAGTGCCCTGGAGGTGGCCGAGGCGTCGAGCAGATCCGCGACAGCGGCTTTGCGGTCGCTGGCGAGCTCGGCGAACCGGCGGCGTACGAAGTCTCCGTAGGACGCTTCCTGGGTAGTGGGGTACGCGCTCTTCTTCCGGTGCAGCACGGCCTCGGGGAGCAGGTCGGCGACTGCGGAACGCAGCAGGCTCTTCTCTACTCCGTCCACACGCTTCATGGCGGCCGGCACGTTGTAGACGTACTCGACGAGCGCCCGGTCGCAGAACGGCGGCCGCAGCTGCACACCGTGGGCCATACTCATTCGGTCGGCGCGGTCGAGGTGAGTTGGCGCCCAGCGGGTGAGAGCGAGGTAAGTGACCTCGCGGGCCCGGCGCTCGGCAGGTGTGTCGCCGTCGATGTGCGGAACCTCGGTGAGGGCGTCGTGGTAGTGCTGGTCGGCGTAGCCGAGGAAGTCGAGATCCTTGCGCAGCTGCCGGTCGACCATGGAGGTGCCCAGCCCGCCTGCGGCGGCGTCGTGGCCACGCTCGAAGGAGACCCAGGGGAAGGTCTGCGAGTTGCTGTGCTTCGGGTCGTACGCCCAGAAGTAGCCGTTGAAGACCTCGTCGGCGGTCTCGCCGGAGAGCACGGCGGCAAAGCCCGCCTCGCGAAGCCGGGCGAAGAACTGGATGAGGGAGACGTCCATGTCGCCGAGCGGGGACGGGGCGTCCTGGCCGCGCAGCGCGGCGGCGTGCACCTCAGGGTCTGTGAGAGCGGCGGTGTCGAGGAGGATTTCGGTGTGCTGCGAGCCGATGTGCTGCGAGGCGAGCGCCGCGAACGGTGCGTCGGGCGTGGAGCGCATCGTAGGGTGCGGCTCGAAGTTCTCGGTGTAGCCGGTGAAGTTCACCGAGAAGCTGCGCAGCGGACCGGCACCGCCGGCGGTCAGTGTCCGATGGGCGAGGGCGGTCAGGGCGCTGGAGTCGATGCCGCCGGAGAGCATGGCGCCCACGGGCACATCGGCGCGCAGGTGGGAGGTGACGGCGTCGGCCAGCAGGCCCCGGACGGTGGTGATGGTGTCCTCGAGGCTGTCGGTGTGCTGCCGGGCGGGCAGCGACCAGTAGCGCTGTTCTTGGCTTCCGGTACGGCGCACGACCAGGACGTGGCCGGGAATGATCTCACGCATGCCGCGGAAGACGGCCGTGCCGGGCTTGCGGCTGTGCGCGAACAGCTCCCGCAGTCCGTCTGCATCGACGACCGGGGCGACGTCCGGGTGGGCCAGGAGTGCCTTGGGCTCGGAGCCGAAGAGCACGCCGGTGGCGGTGGGGTAGTAGCTGAGCGGCTTGACGCCGAGGCGGTCACGGGCCAGCAGCAGCTCTTGGCTGCGTACGTCCCACAGCGCGATCGCGAAGAGGCCCTCGAGTCGGGTGAGGAAGTCGGTGCCCCATTCCAGGTAGGCGTGCAGGGCCGTCTCGCCGTCCCCACCGCTGGTGAATCGGTGGCCCTTGGCGGCCAGTTCGTTGCGCAGCTCCACATGGTTGGTGATCGCCCCGTCGAGGGTGAGCACCGCGACGGTGGTGCCGCCGTCGGTGGTGAACGCAACAGGCTGCCTGCCGGTGTCTGTCACGTCGAGGAGAGCCAGGCGCCGGTGCGCGAGCGCGGCGTGTCCCTCGATCCAGGTGCCCTGACCGTCCGGGCCGCGGTGGGCGAGGGCGGCCGCCATGGCCTCGACGGTGTCGACTTGCGGGGACAGGTCCCGTTCGAAGTCGACCCAGCCGGCGATTGCGCTCATCGGGAGGTCCTCTCATTCATGGCGAGTTCGGTGATGCCGCCGGTGTCGGCCGTGACGGCGACGAGGGCGAGCGGGATGCCGGTGACGGCGGCGCGGAAGTCGTCCAGAGTGGGAGCCGGCCCGTCCTCGTCGACGACGATGCCGAGGCGGCGCTGGGCGGCCTCGGGGCCGTATCGCTCGTAGAGCTCCTGGTATCCGCGGGCGGTTAGCTCGGTGTCGGTGACCAGTTCGAAGCGGGCCCGGGTGCGCTGGCCGCGCCAGGTGAACTCACCGTCGGCACCCGCGGCGAAGTTGTGGCGCCAGGAGCTGCCGCTGGCGATGTACAGAGCGCCGCCGATGCGGTGGACGCCCGCGGGCACGGTGAAGGCGCGGCCACTGCGCCGGCCCGTGAAGTGCAGCAGGGCGAGATGCGCTGCGACCGGGCCTGGGTCAGGCCGTGCGAGGATCGCGATCATACGGGCGTTGGCGGCGGCCTGGTCCTCGGCGTCGGGCAAAGCCCGGGCGATGCGCAGGCTCGTCGTGGGGGTGCGCTCGGCCGGGGCGGTCATGACAGCACCACGGCTGCGGCGGTCAGGGTGCAGCCGGCGATGGCGAAGCAGGTACGCAGCAGGTGCCAGTCGCGCCACTTGATCCGCGGGTCGTCCCAGTCAGGGCCGAGGTCCTCGGGTTGCGTCTTCTTGACCCGGTTGTTGATGGGCACGTTCCGGGTCTGAGAGACGACGGCGACGCCGGTCATGGCGAGCGCGGCAGCGATGAACAGCAGCCGCAGTCCGGTCTCCCCGGCGCGCACGGCGAAGGCCGCGTCGACGACGATGGAACCGCTCACGATGAACGGCATAATCCGGTCGTACCGCTTGCCGAGCAACTTGTGGGTGTCGACGTAGCGGTCGGGCGTCATCGCGATCAGGGCGGGCATGACGCTGACCGCCACGGCGAACAGCACTCCCGCCACCAGGCCGGTGCCTAGCAGCACCAGCACACTCAGGGTTTCCACCACGTCCCTAGTCCTCCCGTCCAGCAGGGATCAACAGCGCTACGAAGGTTTCAGCCGTGCCTCGCGTGCGGCTCGATGCGGTCTGGACGAACGGACGTCCAAGGGCCGCGGGCATGGCGCGTTCGCAGCCCAAGCGGCTCTCTAGCCGACCGGTGTTCGCTGGCCGGGAGTGTCCGGAACCGCATCGAGACAAGGGAGCACATCCGGTGGCGGAGCAAACCGACGTACTGATCGTGGGCGGCAGCATGGTGGGCCTGGCCCAGGCGCTGTTTCTCGCCCAGCAGGGCATCCGGCCGATCCTCGTCGAGCGGCACGCGCACATCTCGGCGCATCCGCGGGCGCAGGCGGCCAGCCCCCGCACGATGGAGCTGATACGTGCGCTGGGCCTGGAGCAGAAGGTGCGCGCGCAGGAGAACCCGCATGCGCAGTACGGCGACATCCTGCAGGTGGAGTCGCTCACGGGTGCCGAACTGGGCCGCTTCGACGGGCCGTTCCGCCACGACCCGAACGAGGTCAGCACGACCGGGTGGACCCTGATCGGCCAGGACCGGTTCGAGCCGGTGCTACGGACGAAGGCCGAGGAGCTGGGAGCGGACATACGCTTCGCCACCGAGATGGCCGAGTACGAGCAGGACGATGACGGTATTACCGCAGTGCTGAGGGACCTGCGGCATGGCACCGAGACCACTGTCCGCGCCAAGTACCTGGTCGCGGCGGACGGGTTCCGCAGCCAGATTCGCGAGGATCTGGGCATCGGCACGCACGGTCAGGGTGTCTTCGGCCGCCAGATGAACGTCATCTTCCATGCCGCGCTCGACGAGTACGTCGCGGACCGCCAGTTCTTCCTTTGTTTCGTCAGCAACGACAAGGTCAAGGGCGTGCTCGGCCGGCTCGACAACGCGGACCGCTGGGTGCTGGCGCCCAGCCTGCCTCCTGAGGAGACCCACGCCGAGTACTCCGAGGAGGACTGCATCGAGATGGTGCGGGCCGCGGTCGGCGTGCCGGATCTGGACGTGGCGGTGGAGTCGAGCACCAGTTGGGAGGTCGCCGCGCGGATCGCGGACCGGTTCCGCTCCGGGCGGGTGCTGCTGGCCGGTGATGCGGCCCACGTGATGCCGCCCACCGGCGGTTTCGGCGGCAACATGGGTGTGCAGGACGCGCACAACCTGGCATGGAAACTGGCGCTGGTGCTGCGCGGGCAAGCCGGCCCCGAGCTGCTGGGCACCTACGAGGAGGAGCGCGTCCCGGTCGCGGAGTTCACCGTCGAGCAGGGCGTGATCCGCTATCTGCAGCGCAGCGGTCTGGATCAGGAGGTCGCGGCCCGGCACCGGCCGGAGACCACTGTGCTGTTCGGCCACGTCTACCGTTCGGGCGCGGTGTTGCAGGAGCCGGGGACAAACGACGGCGCGCCGGTGGAGGACCCGACCCAGCCCTCTGGACGGCCGGGAACTCGGGCGCCGCACGTAGAGCTGCGCACCGACGGCTCGGAGACGCCGCTGCACGATCTGCTGACGGGTGGCTGGTGGTTGCTGGCCGGCCCGGACAGCGGGCTGTGGGAGCGGGCGGCCGACGGCGTGTCCAGGCTCACCGGCATCGACATCGCCTTCCATCGGGTGGGCGGCGAGGAGCCTGCCGCGGTGGTCGAGGAGTTCCTGAAGAAGTACGGGATCACCGCCTCCGGTGCCGCGCTGGTGCGTCCGGACGGGTTCCTGGCCTGGCGTGCGGCCGAGCAGCCAGTGGACCCGGCGGTCGAACTGTCGGCGGTTGTTCACCGGTTGCTGTCGCGGGCGGTCTGAGACCGACGAAAAGCGGCTCGGCGCGCCTCCCGAAGCCGGGAGGCGCGCCGAGCCGTTTACCGTCGGTGCCGTCAGTCCAGGAAGAGGATCCGGCGCAGCAGGTCGGACACGATCTGCGCGACGTCCCCGTCAGGGCCGCCGTTGGAGCGCCAGGCGACGAAGCCGTCGGGGCGGACGAGGACAGCGCCGCCGTCGGAGATGCCGTACCGCTGTTTGAAGGTGTCCTCGGTGTCGGCGTACTCGCCGCCCTCACCGATGCCGCGGACGTTCAGGAGCAGGCCGAGATCACGGCCGACCGCTGAGGCTGCGGCCCACGGGGCGGCGGGGCCGGCGGTGAGCAGTGTGAAGCCGACGGGGAACAGGTCGACGGTGGAGAACGGGCCGTGCTCACCGGCGACGACGACGTGCGGGGCGCGCGAGCCGGGGCGGCCGCTGGGTTTGTCCGGGTCCTCGGTGACGGTCCACAGATTCGGGTCTTCACCGACGAACGCGCCTTCCGGGTAGGCGTAGCCGAAGGTCATCGTGGTCTCGTCGACCAGGTCCTTGGCGACCTCCTGGTACTGCTTGCCCTCGCGTACGGCGAAGCGCAGCATGGCTTGGCGCACCGTCTCGTCGGCGACCGGACGGCGCTCGGAGTCGTATGTGGCCAGCAGCTCCTGCCCGGCCTTGCCGCTCAGCACCAGGGCCAGCTTCCAGGCCAGGTTGTAGGCGTCTTGGATACCGGTGCTGGCTCCGAAGGCACCGGTGGGCGGCATCACGTGCGCCGCGTCGCCGGCGATGAGGAAGCGGCCGGTGGTGAAGGTGTCGGCGACGCGGGCCGAGATGTCCCACGCGGGCATGTTGACCGACTCGATCGTCAGTGGGAGGTCGGGGACGCCGACAGCGGCGCGGACCAGCTCGACACAGCGCTCTGGTGTGAAGTCCCTGGTACTTTGCCCCTTCTCCGGGAAGAAGGAGACGTTGATGACCCACTTGCGGTCGTTGTCGATCGGGATGATCGTGCCGCGCACCTCGGGATTGTTGACGTAGGCGGCGATGATCTTGCGACCGCGTAGCGCCTCCTCGAGGTTGGCATCGAAGAAGAAGCTGACGAGGTTGGTCAGGGTGCCGCGGCCGTGGGTGCCGACGCCGAGCAGTTCGCGCAGGGGGCTGCGGCTGCCGTCGGCGGCGACGACGTACTCGGCGCGCAGCTCGGAGGTCTCGCCGGTGCCGAGGTGTGTCAGGGTGGCGGTCACGCCGTCCGTATCCTCGGTGGCGGTGTCGAGGCGGGTGTGAAAGCGCAGGTCGACGCCGACCTCCTCGGCCCGCTTGCGCAAGATGGGCTCGAGCTGGTTCTGGTCAATCAGGGTCCACTGGGCGGGGCTGATCCGGCTGATGTCATCGATGGAGGCGTTGGGCATCCGGACCCGCTCGTCGCCGGCGAGGGTCTCGACGTGCACCAGGTCGGTGTTGCCTGAGATCGGCGAACGTCCGGCCGTCACGCGCTCCTCCATGCCGATCGCGCGGTAGAGCTCCATCGTGCGCGGGTTAATGGCACGGGCTTTGGGGTGGGTGGAGGTGGCGGGGTGGCGCTCCACCAGCGTGGCCTTCACGCCGTGGTGGGCGAGGAACACGGCGGCGGACAGGCCTGCGAGGCCGCCTCCGACGATGAGAACGGGCGCCTTCTCCTGGCTCATGGTGATTCCTTGGGTGGTCGGGGCGGACGGCTCCTTCTGGGCGGTCATCGGGTCGCGGTGACCAGCGTGTGCGTGCCGAGCAGCGGCTCCGCGGTGCTGCCGGTGAATCCGGCTTCGCTCAGCCAGGTATGGACGTCCTCGATGCGGTATTCGGAGCCGTCGGGGCTGACCAGGCGCATGTGGAGGCTGGACAGCAGGCGCTCGGTGTTGCGGCGCTCGTCGTCGATCATCCGGTCGTAGACGAGGATTTGGCCGCCGGGATTGACGGACGCGTAAACGCGGCGCAGCAGTTCCTGGCGCCGGTCGGTGTCGAAGCCGTGCAGGATGTGCCCGAGCACGATGACGTCGGCCTTCGGGATGCTGTCCGTGAAGAAGTCTCCGCCGGTGAACTCGATGCGGTCGGCAAGGCCCAGGCGGGTGGTGTGTTCGGTGAACAGCGGACGGGTCCGCTCCAGGTCGAACACGCCGGCCTTCAGGTGCGGGTGCTCCTTCACCAGGACGGACGCGAGGTTGCCGCGCGCGCCGCCGAGGTCGACGAAGGAGGAGTGGCGGCTCCAGTCGATGCGGCCGGCAAGCTCGGTGCCCATCCGGTCGCTGTAGGCGTCGAGTCCGGCGAAAAAGCGTTTCATCTTCTCCGGGTCGTTGTGCTTGTCCCCGACGAAGCCGCCCTTGTCGGGGTCGAGGTGCTGCGGGGTGCCGGTGGTCAGGGCTTCGGTGAGCCGGCCCCATGTGCTGTACAGGGTCTCGTTGGTCAGTTCGACGAAGCCGCCGAGGTACGTGGCGGTGCCGGGTACGAGGTATGCCTGGGCGAGCGGCGTGTTGCTGTACTGGTCCCCGGAGCGCTCGAGCAGGCCGAGGCCCGCCAGCGCGTCCAGGAAGTCGGCGGCCATGCGCCGGTGCAGCCCGGTCGTGGCGACGACATGGTCCGCACCGGCCGGTCCCTCGGCGAGGGCACCGAACACGCCGAGGGTCACCCCGCTGTGCAGCACCTTGGCCGCGCAGTCCGCGATGGTCAGCTTGATCAGCGGACCGGGGTCGACCGTCGCGGCCGTCGTACGGTCATCGGTCGTTGTCACGCGAGCCTCCTAGCAAGCCGTGGGGGACCGCTGCGGTCCTGATGCGACAATGACCGGTTCCCGTGGAGTCCCGCTCGAAGCGGCCTGCAGTGGTGGTGCGTGCTTCCTGCGTAGAACCGAAATGCCGCCCTCCCCGCGATTCGCGGGGAGGGCGGCACTGGGCCTGAATCACATGCGGGGGGGTGATGTGATCAGGCTGCTTCGGGGGGGCCGTCGGCCGAGGTCGGAGCTGGGTTCTTGGTGGCGGAGCCACCCTGCGGGCCGTCGTCGCCACCGTGGTGGCGGGAGCGGAGCGTGAGGTTCTTCATGAAAAGCGTGAGGACGAGGCCGACCGCGAGGACCGGCACCGCGGCGAGGAACACCGGGGTGACGGAGGCGGCGTAGGACTGCTCGATGGCGCTGCGCACCGGTGCGGCGAGCGAGTCAAGAACCGTGTCCGAGGAAAGGGAGTTGTGGTCGATGCCGTCGAGGGCTCCGGCCGGGACGCGGGAGGCGATCTCGTCGGTGAGACGGCTGTAGAAGATCGCGGCGAAGAGCGAGATGCCGATCGAGGTGCCGAAGGAGCGTCCGAAGGTCACGGTGGCGGAGACGGCCCCCATGTCCTGGGCGGGGGCGGTGTTCTGCGCGGCCTGTGTGAAGACCTGGGCGGAGAGGCCGGAGGCGAAGCCGAAGACCACCATGTAGAGGACGGCCAGGGCGCGCGGGGTGTCGGCGTCCATGGTGGACAGGAGGAGTGCGCCGACGATGCCGAGGGCCATGCTCAATATGGGGAAGATCTTGTACTTGCCGGTCTTTCCGATGATCTTGCTGGAGCCCATGGAGGAGAGCACCAGGCCGAGCATCATCGGGAGCAGGACGAAGCCGGAGGTGGTGGGGCTGGCACCGGTGACGACCTGCACGTACAGGGCCAGGAAGTTGACGGCGCCGACGAAGACGATGCCGCTGACTATGGTGCCGAGCAGCGAGATCGTGAAGGTGGAGTCCTTGAACAGGCGCAGCGGCACGATCGGCTCGGCAGCGACTGACTCAGCCTTGACGAACAGTGTGACGAGCAGCAGCGTGCCGAGGCCGAGGCCGATGATCTGGGGGGAGGTCCAGGAGTACTCAACGCCGCCCCATGCCGTGAGGAGGGTCAGGGCGATGATGGCGCCGGAGAGGGTGACGATGCCGGCATAGTCGAGCTTGGACGCGCGGGTTTTGCGCGGTAGGTGCAGGTACTTGACGAGCAGTACGACGATGGCGGCGCCGACGGGCAGGTTGATCAGGAAGACCCAGTGCCAGCTGAGGAGGTCGGTGAGCACGCCGCCGACGGCGGGGCCGGCAAGGGAGGCCCCGGCGAAGACCATGCCGAACATGCCGTAGTACTTGGAGCCTTCGCGCGGGGTGAAGAGCTCACCGATGATGGCGAGGACGGAGACGAAGAGGCCTCCGGCGCCCAGACCTTGCACGATGCGGAACACGATGAGCTGCTCCATGGAGCCGGCCGCGCCCGCGAGGGCGGAGCCGAGGAGAAACAGGGCCATCGCGGACAGGTAGATGACCTTGCGGCCGAAGAGGTCGCCGAGTTTTCCATAGATGGGCGTGGTCACGCTGCTGGCGATGACGTACGCGGTGGTCACCCACGCGAAGAGGTCGATGCCGCCGAGGTCGCCCGCGATGCGGGGCAGGGCAGTGGCGACGATCTGCATGTCGAGGATGGCCAAGAAGGCGGAGAGCATGCAGGCGACCATGACTGGGGTGGTCCTGGTGCCGGAGGGGTGCAGCCCTCCGTGCGCCTGAGCGGTGGGAGCGGACAAGGTGGTGCCGCCTTTCGAATCGTTGTGTGCTCCCCGTCGCACCGGCCGCTGAACGCGGTCGGCGTCACCTGGCTCTCGGGCCCGAAAAGGGCTTAGGGGAAGGTCCGGATCTTTTGGAGTGGTGGGCGGCTAGCCCGTCTCGGGGGCGGACGGGCCAGCCGCCTGCTCGTTGCGCCTCAGGGAACGAGGACGATCTTGCCGAGCTGAGCGCGCGCTTCCATCAGCTCGTGTGCCTTGACGGCATCCTCGAGCGGGATGCGCTCGTGCACGACCGGCTTGATCCGGCCGGAGCTGATGAGTTCGAGCAGGTGGCGCTGGCCTTCGGCCACGGCGTCCTGCTTGTTGTAGAGCATCGCGTAGAGGCTGAAGCCCGCGACATTCTTCATACGGGCCAGGGCCAGGGTGGGGATCGGCGGGATGTCGCCAGAGGCCGAGCCGTAGAAAACGAGCGTGCCGAACTGGGCGGTGATGTTGAGGGACTTCAGCAGGACGTCGCCGCCGACAGTCTCGAGGACCACGTCGGCGCCGCGGCCGTCGGTGGCAGCGAGAACCTGGTCGACCCAGTCCTCGTCGGTGTAGTTGACGGTGACGTCGGCACCCAGCTCGCGTGCGAAGTCCAGCTTGGCCTGGGTGCTGGCGGTGGCAATGACCTTGCCAGCGCCAAGGGCCTTGGCAATCTGGACGGCGAGGTGGCCGACGCCGCCGGAGGCAGCGTCGATCACGATCGTCTGGCCGGGCTGGAGGCGGCCGGCCTCCTTGATCGCGTGGTAAGCGGTCTGGGCCGGGCTGGGCAGCAGGGTGGCCGCAGCGGCGTCCAGGTCATTCGGGATTTTGATGAGCCAGTCGGTGCCGGCGACGACGTAGTCGGCGTAGGCACTGTGGTCGATGTCGCCGACGACGCGGTCGCCGACGGCGAAGTCGCTGACGCCCTCGCCGACGGCTTCGATTGTGCCGGCGACGTCGCCGCCAGGGGCGCCGGGGAGGCCGGCGTGGCCGCCGATCGGGATGCCCTGACGGCGCTGGACCTCGGCGAAGGTGACGCCGATGGCCTCGGCGCGGATCAGGACCTGACCCGGACCGGGCTGCGGCTTCTCCACCTCTTCGAGGCGCAACACAGATGGCGCGCCGTGCTCGTAGTGGCGGATGATTCGCATGTCTTCTCCAAACGGGGGTTCCGTCGAGCCGTCGCGCGGTGCTGCGGCCCTTTCCGGGAATACATATGCATGTTGACATGCATTTGACTGCCAGTCCACATGGACTGAGGAAGTGCGCGATTTCTTTGCCATTTACTTAAAGACCGCTCGGGTGGGGTCGGTGACCCCCGCCCAGGTCTCTAGGGCGGTGCGCAGACCTTCGGCGATCTCGGACGCCGAGGCGCTCCTGTCGGCGGCCCAGGCGATGTAGCCGTCGGGGCGCACGAGCACACCAGCCAGCTCCGGCTCCTCCTCGCACTCCGCGACGACGTGTCGTACGCGGCCGGCCCAGTTCAGCGGCGCCGCCCACTTCTCGTACTCCTCGGCCACCTCCGGCCGACCGGCAAGGTCGAGGAGGACGAAGTTGCCCCGGCGCAGGAACTTCGGGAGGGTCTCGGCGCCCTCTTCGCTCTTCAGCGTCAGGTCACGGGCGAAGTCGCCGAGCAGCCGGTGCTCGGGGCCTTCGAGGTCATAACGGACCCGGACGCCACTGAGCATCTCGGCGATGTGGCGGTTGGCCTCGTCCTTCTTCATCAGGTCCTGGAAGAGCTCACGCAGCTGAGTGACGTAGGGGTCGGGGTTCATCAGCGCGATCTGGGCGCGGGTGTTGGCCAGCACGCTGCGGGCCGGCTCCTGGCGCTCCTTGTCGTACGTGTCGAGCAGGCCTTCGGAACCCCAGCCGTTGATCGTGGCGGCGAGCTTCCAGCCGAGGTTGAGGGCGTCCTGCAGGCCGAGGTTGACGCCCTGGCCGCCGACGGGGAAGTGAGTGTGGGCGGCGTCGCCGGCCAAGAGGATGCGCCCCTCGCGGTAGCGCTCGGCCTGACAGGCAGAGTCGGTGAACCAGGACAGCCAGCGCGGCTCGCTCGCGCCGAGGTCATCACCCCAGATCTCGCGCAGGCTTTCGGTGAACTCCTGGAGCGTCAGCTCGGAGCCCGCCTCCTTGCCCTTCTCGAAGTCGAAGGTGGCTACGCGGTGGTACTTCTCGTCGAGGGGGACGCAGAAGATCAGGCCGCGCTCGGTGCGCTCCATGCCCATCGGCGCGTTCTCACGGTCGGCGAGGACGACATCGGCCAGGCGGGCGGTGACACGGCCGCCGGTGCCGGGGAAGCCGATGCCCGCGGACTTCCGGACCATGCTGCGGCCGCCGTCGGCCCCGACGACGTACTGGGCGCGCAGCGTGTACGAACCGTCGGGGCCGGTTACGTCAACCTCTGCGCCGCCCTCGTCCTGACGGACGGCAGTCACTTCGTGGCCGCGGCGGATCTGGCAGCCGAACTCCTCGGCTCGCTCCTCCAGCAGGCGCTCGGTCCGGGTCTGCTCGGAGAGCAGTGCGTAGTTGTGGGCGCTGTCGAGGAGCGAGAAATCGACCCAGACGTCGAGGCCGGCGAAGTGGCCGTTGTTCCAGCTACGGGCGCCGTCGATGAAGCGCTCGGCCAGGCCCCGGCGGTCGAGCGACTCCAGCGAACGGGCGTGCAGGCCGAAGGCCTTGGAGTGGGGCGTCCGCTCGGTGAGACGCTCCAGCACGACAGCCTTGGCGCGGGAGATTCGGAGTTCGCTCGCGAGCAGCAAGCCCACTGGGCCGCCGCCGACGATGACCACGTCGAAGTCGAAGTCCTGTGTGTCCGGCATTTGCGTGTCCTTCCAGTGAAGCGAGGGAAAATATATGCTTGCTTACATGCAATCGATTGATAGCATACACATGCTCGCAGAACTCAATCGTCACGCCTAGGATGTTTGCTATGGAGACTTCGACCACCAGGCAGAAGACCGCGCAGCTTCCGTCCACGCGCGGCCCACTGGCCGCCGCCGACCCTCTCGATGCAGTGGGTCCGGCCTTCTCGCGGCTTCGGCGTGCCTCTGCGCTGAACGTGGAGAGCCCGGTCTCCCGAAAGGACATGACGCGGACGCTGGTGCTCAACATCGTGGAAGAGGGAGCGGAGCACGACGGCCAGGAGATCACCGTCGGAGTCGTCGGCGAGCGGCTGGCCGTGGACCCCTCCGTGGCCAGCCGCATGGTCACCGACTGCATCTCAGCCGGATACCTGATTCGCGCCGCCTCCCAGCAGGATGGACGGCGGACGATCCTTCGCATGACGGACGAGGGACTGACGATGCTGGCGGCCTTTCGCCGCCACCAGCGGGCGGCCTTCGAGTTCATCACCCAGGACTGGCCCGATGACGAACGCCTGCAGTTCGCCCGCCTGCTGATCAAGTACGTCGACTCGGTGGCTCAGGTGCGCGGCACGTCCGCCGACGGCTGACCGCTCATCACTTACCGGGCCAGAATCCGGCGCAACGCCGCCTCGAGCGCCGCTCCCTGCTCCTCAGAAGAAACGGCGTCCGCGGCGCGCCAGGCGACGATCCCGTCCGGGCGAACCAGGACGGCACCCGTGGCGCCCACGCCGTAGGCGTCGGCCCACGCACCCACCGGGTCGGTCAGGCCCCCGCTCCGCGCTGTCGTTGCGATGCTGTGGAAGTCGACGGCCACACCGAGCGCGGAGCCGGCCGCCGAGGCCGCCCGGTCCCAGGAGGCGCCGTCCTCCCCGGCCAGCAGGACGAACCCGGAGCCGAACAGGTCCAGCGTTGCCACCGGGGTACCGGCCCGCTCCAGCGCCACGTAGGGGGCGCGGGTGCCCGGCTCGCCGCGCAGGGTGCGCGGGTCCGAGGCCAGCGGAAGCCGCTCGCCGGCCTCGGGGATGAAGGCACCCGAGCGGTAAACCTGGCCCATGGTCACGGTCATCGCATCGGCCGTTGCGGCCTGCTGCTCCTCGGTCGCAGTGCCCGAGCGCGCGGCCAGCTGGAGGGAACCCTGCTGCGCGGTGTACGTACCGATCGGCCAGCGTTCCTCCTGGTAGGTGTCGAGCAGGGCGCTGCCCGCGACTCCCTTGACCACCAGGGCCAGCTTCCAGGCCAGGTTGAAGGCGTCTGCGATACCGGTGTTCGCCCCGTACCCGCCGGTGGGCGGGATCTGGTGGGCGGCGTCGCCCGCGACCAGCACCCGTCCCTGGACGAAGTTGTCGGTAACGAGCTCGGCCATGTCCCATGGGAAGCGCGAGCGGATCGTCACCTCGACCGCGTCCGAGCCGATCGCGGCAGAGACCAGCTCGGCGCAGCGGGCGTCGGTGAAATCGTCGAGGGTCTCGCCCTTGTGCGGGTCGTAGCCGACGATGAGGGTGCCCTCGGTGAGAGTGTCATCGTGCACGAGGATGCCGGTGACCGTGTCGTTCTTGACGTGGACGACGCTGTACCGGCGGTCCCCGAGGACCGCCCCGAAGTCGGCGCCGAAGGCGATGCTGACATGCTGCGACAACACGCCCCGACCTTGGCGCTTGACGCCGAGGGACTCCCGTACCGTGCTGCGCGGTCCGTCGGCGGCCACCAGGTAGTCGGCGTGCAGGGTGCTCTCGGTGCCCTCGCCGTCCTTGACAACGGCGGTGACCCCGTCGTCGCCCTGTGTGAAGGAGACCAGCTCGGTGCTGAACCGCAGATCGGCTCCGAGCTTCTCGGCCCGGGCGCGCAGGATCGGCTCCAGCCTGTCCTGCGGCAACAGCAGCAGTTTGGAGGGGGTCAGGTCCGCGAGCTCATCGCCGCCCTCCAGTTCCTCTTTGCTGAAGAGGATCTCGCCGGCCAGCGAGACCACACCGGCGCGGGTCTTGTGCTTCTCGAACCCGGACGCGGCCTTCTTGGCGGCCTCCTCGACACCGACCGTGCGCAGCATTTCGGCGGTACGCGGGTAATAGCCGACCGCTCGGGGATGGATGGAGGTGCTGGGGTGGCGCTCGACCAAGGTGCAGGGCACGTTGTGATGGGCGAGAAATACGGCGGTGGACAGGCCGACGAGGCTGCCACCGACGATCAATACGCGTGTGTCGCTGTTACTCACAAAGGACCCCTCTCGCGGTTACCGGTCTGTGCGGATCGTGGCAGCGGCCGGTGGACCTGAGCTTGAGCTCCGCTGGGGGGCTTATCAGGCCTTGACGGAATACGTCGACCAGGAGCTGTCCGGGGCGAATCCGAGGCGGCGGTTGAGGGCGACCACGGCGTCGTTGCGCACGTCGTTCCAGGCCTGCACCAGGGCCAGGTGCTCGTTCTCGCGCGCGGCCCGGGCCAGCAATTGGGCCTTGAGCCAGGTGCCCAGACCGCGGCGTCGGCGGTCGGCAAGCACGAGGGTCTCCCCGGCGTCGGCCATCGGGCTGTCGCGGACGAAGAGGGTGGCGTACCCGGCGACCTGGCCCGTGCCAGCATCGATGGCGGCGGTCACGTACTGCCGGTGTCCCGCCCGCTCGGCCTCGGCCTCGCGCGCCCGCACGTCGTCGGCGGTGGGGGTACGTACCTCGGCCTGGCCGTTGACGGGCGCGTCCAGCGTGCCCCACGCACGGGCGTACGCATCGACGAGCTCGTCCGGGCAGCGGTCGATCCAGTGCACGAGGCGGTGGTCGGGCACCGCACGGGCAGCGAGCTCTTCGAGTCCGTTGCGGGCCGGGCCGCGCAGGAAGAGGCGGTTACGCAGATTGGTGCCTCGCAGTTCGGCGCCGCAGACGGCAGCGAAAGCCTCGGCGGCCGGGGTGTGGGGGGCGTCGACCATCAGGCGGCTGCGGCCACGGCTGCGTAGTTCCGCGCGGGCGGCGTCGACCAAGGCGGTGCCCGCGCCGAGGCGGCGGGAGGAGGGGAAGACCCACAGTGAGCCGTGTCCGGGTCCGACCGGATCGCCGAGGTCGAGCCCGAGCTTGGTGCAGCCGGCGGGCCGGTCGCGGTCGAAGGCGGCCAGGACGATCCGGTCGGCGCCGTGTCGGCGCTGCAGCAGCCGGGCCAGCAGGGCCTCGGAGACCGGCGGGTCGCCGGGAAGTTCAAGGCTCATCGTCTCCTGGAAGCCGGGCAGGAGGAGGTCGATCGTCGCGGGGTCGTCACCATCGAGGCTGCGAATGTCCATGACCCCATCGTTGCCGGGGACACTTGAGGTTCCGTCAAGAATGGCTCGGAGCACGGACGCCGCACCGTCCGTGCCCCGAGCCGCCGAACCCCGCCGAGCCGTCAAGACCGCCCGGCGAGGTCACGCCTCTTCCGTCTCCTCAAGCGTGATGGCCCGCACCGGGCAGGCCCTTACGGCCTCGCGCACCATCGGCTCGCCGCCGCCGTCCTCACGGCCTGGGATGACAGTGGAAAGGCCGTCGTCGTCCTGCTCGAACACAGAAGGCACGGCAATCGCGCACTGGGCGGAGCCGATGCACCGGTCGGTGTCGATTGAGATGTGCATGGTGCCTACCAGGTGACAGGGAGCTCGGACACTCCCTGCAGTACGAACGGTGCGTTGACCGGCACCTCATCCGCGGGGATCGCAAGCCGCAGCGTCGGCACGCGCCGGAAGAGGGTGGCGAGCGCGATCTCCATCTCGGCCCGGGCCAGGTTCTGGCCGATGCACTGGTGGATGCCGTAGCCGAAGGCGACGTGTCGGCCGGAGGGACGGAAGATGTTCAGGTCGTCGGCGTGCTCGAAGGACTCCGGGTCACGGTTCATCAGCATCGTCGAAAGGATCACCCCGTCGCCGGTCTTGATGAGGTGTCCGGCGATCTCGATGTCCTCCTTGGCCACGCGCATCAGCATGTCGCCGATGGAGGCGAAACGCATCAGCTCGTCCACCGCCTGGGGCACCAGGGACTCGTCGGTGCGCAACGCCTCCAGCTGCTCGGGGTGGGCCAGCAGCGCCATCGTGGACAGGGCGATCATGTTAGAGGTGGTCTCGTGTCCCGAGACGAGCAGGACGGTGGCGATCATCGCCAGCTCGTGGCGGTCGACCTTACCGTCCTCCAGCTGGCGGGTGATCAGTTCGTCCAGGAGGGTGTCACCGGGCTCGGCCTGCTTACGGGTGATCAGGTCGTCCAGGTAGGCGAGGATCTCGGTGAACGCCTGCTGGGCCTGTGCGGCCTGCTCCGGTCCGGAGGAGGACAGCACGTGCCGGGAGCGCTCGTCGAAGTAGTGGTGGTCCTCGTAAGGGACGCCCAGCAACTGGCAGATGACGGCGGACGGCATCGGCAACGCGTACTCGGTGAGCAGGTCGACCGTGGTGCCCGCGCCCTTGGCCAGCATCTTGTCGAGCAGCTCGTCGGCGTACTTCTGAATCACCGGCCGGAGCACGTTGACCTGACGGACGCCGAAGCTGGGCAGCACCATGCGGCGCTGGCGTGCATGTACCGGATCGTCGACGCCGACCAGCGGGGGCGCTGCGGCCTGCTGTCGCTGGGCTTCAATGCGGGGCGCGAGCAATGGGAACTTGGGGTCGAGGACGTCGGAAGAGAGCCGGGCGTCCGGGAACAGCTTGCGGCCGAGCTCGTTGCCGGTCACCAGCCAGGCGACCCGCCCGTTCCAGAGGGTGACCCTGGAGATGGGGCCCTCCTCACGGAGCTGCTCGTACCCGGGCGGCATCTGGTACGGGCACTTGCGCTGGATCGGATAGGCGGGAGCGCCCTCGGCCCCGTCCGCCAGCGTCTTCGGCGCGTCGAGTGTGTCGGTCATGGGTTCTCCTGGGTGTGCGGCCGGTGAGCCGTGCGGCGCTCCGGCTGGGGAGGGATGGGGGCGAGGTTCACAGGCCGCCGGTGACGCGCAGGGCCTCACCATGGACGTTCCCGTTGGCAGCGGAGCCGAGGAAGACGATGGTGCGCGCGACGTCCTCGGGAGTGTTCATCCGGCCGGAGGGCAGCGACTTGGCCTTGTTCTCCAGGAAAGCGGGCGAGGCGTGCGTGAGGACGTTCTCAGTGAGGGTCTGGCCGGGGACGACCATGTTCACCAGGATTCCGGCGGGGCCCAGCTCCCAGGCGAGGCTGCGGACCAGGCCGTACAGCGCGGATTTGGAGGCTCCGTACGCACCCGCGCCGATCATGCCGGTGTCCGCAAGGCCGGCGCCGATGAGCACGATCCGGCCCCAGTCGCGGTCGCGCATGAGGGGCAGGACAGCCTGGATGGTGTGGAAGACGGCGTCCACGGAAGTGCGCAGGACGCGCTGCCACTGGTCGGCCGGGACTTCCTCAAAGGCGGGCATGTGCAAGCCGGGACGCGGGATCGCGGCGCCCCACTCGACCGCGCTGGCGACGAGAACGTCGATGCCGCCCCACTCGGCGCCGACCGCGGCGACGGCGGCGCGTATGGAGTCCTGGTCGCCGAGGTCGTAGCGGACCACGTAGGGGGTACCGCCGGCGGCGGCGACCAGGTCGGCCGTCTCCTTCGCACCCGCCTCGTCGGAGTGGTAGGTGATCGCGACCCGGGCACCCTCCGCCGCGTAGGCGAGGGATGTGGCCCGGCCTATGCCGCGGGAAGCGCCGGTGACGAGCACCACCTTGTCCGTCAGATCCGTCTTCATCATCCTGCCTTCGTCGTCTGGTGAACGCGGTCCTGGCCGGAGTCGATGCTCTGGCCGTGCCGGAAGAAGCCGTCGGGGTCGTAGGCCTGCTTGATCTCGCGCAGTCGGGTGGCGTTCTCCGCGTAGTGGTCGCTCTCCCACTTCGCCTGCACCCGCGAACTGGGGAAGTTGATGTACGAGCCGGTGGCCAGCGGGGCGAGGGCCTCGCCGCACCGGTTGGCCCACGCGTCGAGCTCGGCCGGGCCCTGCGCCGCCGACGCCTCGTCGCGGGTGGCGATCTGGAAGCCCGTCAGGAACTGGGCGTCGCGGTGCACATAGGCGGTCTCGGTGCGCCCGATGCGGTTGGCGGCGCCACCAAGCGCGATGCACAGCAAGTAGCGCTCGGTGTCAAGGTCAGGGTTCCACGCATGCAGCAGAGCGTCGGCCTGGGCTCGTGTGACCGCCTTCCCGGTGAGGCGGTATGCCTGCCGGGTGTAAGGGTGCCGGTGGCCGATCGCGTCCGGGTGCGTGCCGGTTCGGTGGCACTGCTGGACAGTCTTGGAGCCGCACAGCGCCTCGTGCATGACGTCGGCGTACGCCCCGGGCGCCGAGACCTCGCGGTGCACGGGCTTGGTACCCGTGCGCTCGGTGAGCTCGTCGAGGGCGCGTTCGAGCTCTTCGGGTGCGCCGTGATGCACACCCCAGATCTTGACGACCGGCTTGCCGCCGGGTCCGAACATACCTGGCAGCACGACCAGGGAGGTGCCGAGGTCGTCAGAGCCCTCGACGGCCCAGGACTGCCAGGAAGCCAGCACGTCGGCGGCTTTCTCGTAGGACCACAGAGTCTCGAAGCCGGTCAACTGCGGGGCGTCGATGGGGCGAAGTTCGAACTCGGTGACGACGCCGAAGTTCCCGCCGCCGCCACCACGCAGTGCCCAGTACAGGTCCGGGTGCTCGTCCGCTGATGCGTGGACAGTCCGGCCGTCGGCGAGGACGACCTGGGCGGAGACGACCCGGTCACTGGCGACGCCGAACTTGCGGGTCTGCCAGCCCAGACCGCCGCCGGTCAGGAAGCCACCCTGGCTGACGGTGGGGAAGGTGCCGGTGATGATCTGGCGGCCGTGGGGTTGGAGAGTGTCCAGGGCGTCGAGCGACTGGATGCCGGCCCCGATGCGGACTGTGGGGCCGTCAACGGTGGCATGGTTCATCCTGGACAGGTCCATGACCAGGCCGGTACCGGTGGACCAACCGTTGAAGCTGTGGCCAGCGCCGCGGATGTGTGCCGGGATACCGGTCTGCTGCGTGTGGCGCACGCAGGCGAGGACGTCCTCGGCTGACTCGCAGTAGGCGATGGCGTACGGCGTCACCGAGTCGTACTCGGTGTTCTGCAGTTGCTTGGCGAGCTGGTACCCCGGATCGGAGGGGAGAACGAGTTCGCCCTTGAGTTCATCGCGCAGCATGGGAGTCTCTCCTCGGATTGGTTCCCGGTCCGGGGTACAGGGCCTGTCGGCTGAGGTCTACTTGTCGATGCCGAACTTGCGGGCAGTGACCTTGGAGCCTTCGTGGCCGCGCAGGAGGTCACCGGAGGGTGAGTAGAAGTTGGCGCCGCCGGTGCCCTCCCAGCGGTCGTCGGAGACGAACTCGCCGGTGACGAAGACGTGGGCCTCGCCGACGTGCTCGCCCTCCGGATTCACTGCGAGGATGTGGAAGTTGTAGTGGAAGGAGTCCTTTCCGGTGGACTCCCAGTTGCCCAGGCCGATGTTCTTGGCGTTGACCTGGTAGCAGGTGACGCCGCCGCCGCCCGTGAAGGACGCCAGTCCGAACACGGACTTGCCGTCGTCCTCCAGCTCCGTGGTCCAGGTTCCGACAAGCCTCGCGTCGGTCATGGTGATTCTCCTGACGTGGGTCTCAGTTTGCGTGGGTGTGCCATCGGGTACGGTTCCGCCTCTGGCTGGAGCGGCACTTGAACGGCCCTGCAGCCGAGTCTCGAAGTCACCTGCCGCGCCACATGCCGGCGGACGGGTGCGGGTTGCGGTGCGGCCGGTGCCAGCCGGCTTCGCCCGTCTTCGTCTCTGTGGCCGACGCCTGAACGGCGGTGGCCCGCTGGGTCAGGACGGCCGTGAGAACCGCGGTGAGGGCGGCGGTCTCCTCCGCGGAGGGGGTGCCTCTGGTGATCTGCCAGGTGGTCATGGTCTGTGCCTCCCGGCCCGTCATACCGGCGGGTTGCCGTGCTTGCGTGAGGGGATGTCCGCGTACTTGGACCGCAGCATGGCGAGCGCGCCGATGAGTACGGAGCGGGTCTCGGCGGGGTCGATGACGTCGTCCACCAACCCGCGCTCGGCGGCGTAGTAAGGGTGCATCAGCTCGGTCTGGTACTCTTTGATCTTTTGGGCCCGTACGGCGTCCGGGTCGTCGGCTGCGGCGATCTGCCGGCGGAAGATCACGTTGGCTGCCCCCTCGGCGCCCATGACCGCGATCTCGTTGGTCGGCCACGCCAGCGAGAGATCCGCGCCAATGGAACGTGAATCCATGACGATGTACGCGCCGCCGTACGCCTTGCGCATGATCAGCTGTACCCGCGGGACGGTCGCGTTGCAGTACGCGTACAGCAACTTGGCACCGTGCCGGATGATGCCGCCGTGCTCCTGGCCCACACCCGGCAGGAAACCCGGGACGTCGACCAGGGTTACCAGAGGGATGGAGAAGGCGTCGCAGAACTGCACGAAACGAGCGGCCTTCTCGCTGGCATGGATGTCCAGCACGCCGGCGAAGGCTGCGGGCTGGTTGGCTACGATGCCCGTGACATGGCCGTCGAGGCGGGTCAGGGCGCACACGACGTTGGTCGCCCAGTCCGGCTGGATTTCGAAGTACTCGCCGTCGTCGACGATCTCCTCGATGACCGCGCGTACGTCGTACGCCTGGTTGGCGTTGCCCGGGACAATGTCGTGCAGCGCCTCGTTGAGCCGGTCGGCCGGGTCGTCCGAGGGCTGACGGAGGGCCGTTTCACGGTTGTTGGAAGGCAGCAGGGAGAGCAGGAACCGTACGTCCTCCAGGCATGCGGCCTCTTCGTCGTAGGCGAAGGCCGCGACGCCAGACACGGCCGCATGGATGTCGGCTCCGCCGAGCCCGTTCTGGGTGATCTCCTCACCGGTGACGGCCCTGACGACGTCCGGTCCGGTGATGAACATCTGCGAGGTCTCGCGAACCATGAACACGAAGTCGGTGAGGGCGGGCGAGTAGGCGGCGCCGCCCGCACACGGGCCGAGCATCACGGAGATCTGCGGGATCACGCCGGAGGCGCGGGTGTTTCGCTGGAAGATGCCGCCGTAGCCAGCGAGTGCGGTGACGCCCTCCTGGATACGGGCGCCGGCGCCGTCGTTGAGGGACACCAGTGGCGCACCAGCAGCGAGGGCCATGTCCATGATTTTGTGAATCTTGGTGGCGTGCGCTTCGCCGAGTGCACCACCGAAGATCCGGAAGTCATGGGCGTAGACGAAGACGGTACGCCCATGGACGGTGCCCCATCCGGTGATCACACCGTCGGTGTAGGGGCGTTTGCTCTCCAGTCCGAAGCCGGTTGCACGATGCCTGCGCAGGGCCTCGATCTCATGGAACGACCCTTCGTCCAGCAGGAGGTCGATGCGCTCGCGGGCGGTGAGTTTTCCCTTCGCGTGCTGCCGGGCCGTCGCCTGCTCGTCGGGGCCGTTGGCCGCCTGTTCCTTGAGCTGGGCGAGTTCGGCCAATCGGTCAGGTGTCGAGGCTGCGGTGTCGGTGATCACGCGGTCTCCTTCGGGTTCGACAGCCGACGCGCCAGGTCCCGTTCTTCCGCGGTGAGCGGGAGGTCGGAGCGAAGCTGCTCGGGGTGGCCCGGCGGGGGCTGGGACAGCATCCACTCCTCGGCCGGATCCTGGGGCGGGGGAACGTAAACCCAGATGGCGCCGGCCGCGACCAGCGACTGACCGACCCACCGCAGGAAAGCGGCCATTTTGGGCCAGGAATCCACGTGCCCCTCCGTTACCGAGGACCTGGTCGTCTGTGCGGGCATGGATGGTCCTCCTCGACTTCCGATACGCGATGTCGGACGGCCCACGGTCACACGAGGGGCTCAAGACCCCTTGGAGATGCGCTCAAGAGCGGACCGGGGGCCGCTTGGGCGTGCCGGCTCGGGGCGAGGCAGGCCGAGATGGTCGCGCAGGGTCGGCCCTTCGTAGCGGGTGCGGACCAGGCCACGTCGTTGCAGCTCGGGGACGACGAGGTCGACAATGTCGGTGAGTCCGTGCGGCAGATGACTGGGCATGAACATAAACCCGTCGGCGGCCCCCTGCGTGAACCACTCCTCCAGTTCGTCGGCGATGCTCCGGGGAGTGCCGATAAGGAACAAGGGGCCGCGGCCGCCGGCCGGCGTTTCGCGGCGGATATCGGGGTCGAGGAGGTTCTCGAGTGCCCCGTAGGCGTCCTCGGCCTCGGACTGTGTGCGGCCGGTGACCAGGGACACGGTCGACATGATCCTCACCTCGTCCGGGTTGCGTCCGCAGCCCGTGATCAGCTCGCGCAGGGCGCGGTAGGCGCCCTGCGCTTGCTTCAGAGTTCGGCGCCCGGTCAGGACTACGTCAGCCCACCCCGCGGCGAGGTCGTCCCCGTCGGAAGAGGTTCCTGCCGAGTGCACAAGGACGGGGCGGCCTTGTGGGGGGCGGGCGATGTTGAGCGGGCCGCGCACCTGGAAGTGCTCGCCCCGATGGTCGGGTACGTGGAGTTTGTCGGGGTCGAAGTAGCGGCCGGCGGCCTGGTCGTAGACGAAGGCGTCGTCCTCCCAGCCGTCCCATAGCCGAGTGGTGACCGCCAGGAACTCATGCGCCCGGTGGTAACCCATGGCCTCTCCGGGGCGCTGTTCCATGCCGAAGTTCCGGGCCTCGGCGTCGGTGACGGGGACGGTGATGTGCCAGCCGCAGCGGCCGCCGCTGATGAAGTCGAGCGAGGCGAGCGTCCGGGCGACCGGAAACGGCTCGTGGCAGGTGGTCGTCACGGTGGCCGCGAGACCGATGTGCCGGGTGTGCACGGCCAGCGCGGAAAGGAGTGTCAGCGGTTCCAGATACGCCATGTGACTCTGGCGGCGGAGTTCGTCCGTCTTCCCGTCGTGGGCGGGCTCCCCCACCGCCTCCGTGAGGAGGACCATGTCGAATCTGCCCCGCTCGGCGGCATGCGCAAGATCACGGTAATGGTCGAAGCTGAGACTGTGTTCGGGCCGGACGTCCGGGTGGCGCCAGGCGGCGGGGTGGTAGCCGAGTGCGGGAGCGGACAGGAGCGCCCCCAACCTCATGCAGGTGTGGTCGGTTTTCATGGCTAGCCCTCCAGCTGTCGGCTCGGATGCGGCCGGGATTCACGCTGGGAGTGCAGCAGGTACGGCTCGAGGAACGCTCATGCGGGGGCCGGGGTTGCGGCTCGGCGCCACGGTACCCGCTGTCAAGGAGGCTTGGATGCGGCGGTGAATGTCCAGAGTGGCGGTGGAGCGGTTGAGGGTGATGTAGTGTAGGCTGGGGGCGCCCTCGGCATTGTTGCGTGCCGCCTCCAGGTGACGCGCCAGGTCGTCGGGGAAGGCAGCGCCGCTGAGTTCGACGAAGCGGCGGATCTGGCGCACGTCCGTCGCCGGCATGATCTCCGGGATGATCGGGGTGTCGCAGCCCGCCGCCACAACTCGGTCGCGCAGCCGCAAGTACTCCTCGACATGGAAGAACATCTGGGTGATCGCGTAGTCGGCGCCCGCGCGGCACTTTGCGACGAAGTGGCGGATGTCGGCGTCCCCAGTCCGTTGAGCGCGGATGCATTTCAGGGAAGGCAGCCACCCCGATACTGAAGTCGCCGAGTGACCGTACGAGTTCGACAAGTTCGCAGGCGTAAGTGACGCCCTGGGGGTGGGGGCGCCACACGCCGCGCGGGTCACCTGGAGGATCGCCGCGCAGGGCGAGTACGTCACGCACGCCGGCGTCCGTGTACTGGCCTATGACATGGCGCAGTTCAGCGATCGAGTGGTCGACAGCCGTCAGATGGGCACCGGTCGCAGCGTTGTGCGCGCCACGATCTGCTTCGCAGTATTCTCATCGACTCCCTCCGAGATCTGGTGCGTGGTCCGTAGGGTGACGACCGCCGTGGTCCGGTCGGGGCGCCGCCTCGTCCTGCCCCCTGACCGGTCGGGTGAGGGTGCGGGCCAGGCCGGCGGCATCTGCTGGCCCTGCGCCGTGTGTCACCACGAGCGGACAGGCCCGGTCGTCACCGGTGACGCGCCGGGCGATCTCATGCGCGAGATGACCACTGCCCGACCAGCCGGCCAGTACCAGGCGGCTGTCTGGGGCGAGTACGGTGCGCAAGGCGTGAGCCACCTGATCGGGCGCGTCGGTGGCGGAGCGCACGGCTAGCAGCTGTTCGGGTCCTGTGTGCTTCGGTAGAAGAGCGCTGTAGCAGGCGTGCGTGGCACCCGGCGGTGGGACAAGACACACGGTCCCGGCGTTGGGCCCCTCGCCCTCGCGCAGCTCGGTCAGCGCACCGTGGTCGGGCCTCGGTGCGGCCGCCATCTCCGGCACGTCGGCGTCGAGCAGCGTGTGCAGCACCTCGGTGATGGGCCTGGTCGTGTCGGCTCGATTGACGAACGCCTGGAGCAGTTGCCTGCTCTGCGCGAGGATCTTCGACGCCTCGGCGTCAGTAAGGCGGGTGCGGTCGTGGACCGCTTCCATCACCAGGCTGCCGAGGTGGTCGTAGCGAATGACCAGTGTGATCGGCAACGGGCTGGTGGCGCTGACACTTTGTGGCCACCCGATGCGAACGCCGTGGGCGGCGAGTTCTGCCCCGGAGTCGTCCGATGGGCGCTTGCGGAGATCGAAGACGAGTGCGCTACCGAAGAGCTCTTCGATAGACGCGCAATCATTCCATTGGCGTACCTGCTCTGCGGCGATCCACTCGTACGCGGCCATGTCGAACGCTTTGTCACGCAATGCGGCCAGTAGGTGGGGCACGGTGGATGCCGGATCAACGTCGACAGTCATCGGCAGGACGCTGCGCAGCGGCCCGGGCAAGCGCTCGACGCCTTCCAGGTGGATGCCGCGGCCGCTGACGGAGATCCCGAAGCTCACCGTTGTCGGACCGGTGGCGCCGGTGGCGCGGTGCAACAGCAGCGCCCAGGCGGCCTGCAGCGCTGTGCTCTCGGTTGCGCCATGGGACGCTGCCCAGTGAACGAGCCGTTCGGCGTCGGTCTGTGACAGCCGTCTCGATGTGCGTCCGAAACCGGTGAGCCGCGTGGGTGCCCCAGCGCGGGCCGGGTGCACTGCCGAACCAGGCCCAGGCGCCGCACGTCTCCAGAAATCGCGGGCCGGGAAAAGATCCTGTCCGGCGAGCCAGCGGGCGTAGTCGCGCAGGTCGGGACGGCGCTCGCCGCCGCCGAGGTAACCGTAGTGGAGGTAAGCGCGGTAGAAGTTGCGCAGTAGTCCGTAGATGCTCCAGTTGTCGACGAGCGCGTGATGGTAGGTAAGCAGGACCCGCGTCGTCGCCTCCGCGTCGCCGTCGCCCGGAGGCCCCCCGAGCAGGGTGACCCGCAGTGCTCCCGGCCGGTACAGGTCGATGCCACGGCGGCGGTCGTCTTCCAGCAGCCGGTTCCAGCTGACGTCGCTGTTCGCCAGTCGTACGACCTGGGGGGTGGCCCGGTCGTGCAGCACGATCCGGGACCGGTCACGGTGGTGGAAGGCGGCGCGCAGCAGTGTTTCACTGTCGAACACGGCTTGCCACGCAGCGGTGAACCGCTCAATGTTCAGCGGTCCGTGCCAGGTCCAGTGGAGTTGCTCAATGTGGTGCCCCGCACCGGGGCGAGCGAGGGACTGCGCAAGCATCTCCCGCTGGCCGGGGGTGGCAGCGAGGGCCGGCCCGGCGGAGGGTGCGGGTGTTTCCTCCGTCCCTGCGTCTGCCAACCACTCCAGCACGGAGCGCAGGTGGCCGCACAGGGCATCGACGGATGTTTCGTCAACACCGTCGTGGGGGTACCACGTAGCCCGGATGTGAAGCCTGCCGTGCTCGACGTGGCTGCGAACCTCGACCCCGTACACGGAAGCGCCGTCGGCTGGCTCGGGCAACCGAACGGGTTCGGGGCCGACAAGAGTGAAGCGGGTGGAACACGGAAGCAGTTCCGCCGGTGGGTGGTGGGTGAAGCAGACCGACGCTGCGGGCAGCCCGCCGGGCCGCGCCGGGACTGTGGCGGATGGCCATGCGGAGACGGCGCCGAACGGGCCGTCGTCAGGGGTGAGCGCGGGCACGACAGCGGCGAGATAGCGGTCGGGCGCCAGGCGCCGATTACTGTCGAGGCGTATCGGGCGTACGCAGGTGTACCCGCCCACAGCGCGAGCGTATCCCGGCAGGTCGGCGCGCCCGTCGGTGCGCACGTGGAAGGCCACGTCGTGGGTGTCGCGCCAGCGGGCAAGGGCCTGGCCGAACGCTCCTGCGAGTAGTTCGGCGGCGGCGAGCCCGTAGCGGGCCGGGAGGACTCCGGTGAGCGTCGTGGTCTTCTCCGCCGGCAGTACGAATTCGGTACGGCGTACCTCAGGGCCGTCGGCCCGAGGCGCGGACAGCGGAGCAGCGGCGGCCGGTCCGCCGGCATCGCCGCCTGCATGGGTGGCTTCGTCATCCTTGATGGTCATCGCGCGCAGCCGCTCGGTCCACTCCTCGAACCGGCCTGCGTCGCTCTCCAATTGGGGCGGTGTTCCGCCAGTGAGCGAGTCCAGCGCTGTGTCCAGGTCCTCCAACAGGACGCGCCAGGACACAGTGTCGGCGGCGAGGTCGTGGACGGCAAGGAACAGCAGGTCGCCGGCCGGGAGTGTGTCATCGTCGCACCGGGCGTGCAGGGCGCGCAGCACCCCGGTGTGCGGGTCGAGGCTGCGGCGGGTCGCGGCTACGGCCCGGTCGAACGCGGCGTGGTCCGTGAACGCCACTGTCCGCAGCGGGTCGTCCTCCCCGGTTCCGCGATCCTTTTCGGCAGTGAGCAGCATCGGGCCATCGGGCGTCGCGGTGAGGCGGGTGGACAGCATCGGGTGGGCGGCGACGACGGTGCGGAGTGCGAGGCGCAGGACGTTCTCATCGACGGGGTGTGGGAGCCGGAGTAGAACGCCGTGGTGCGCACGGGCCAGCGCGTCATGTGCGGCACGCAAGATGTCGTGCTGGCCGGGGCTGAGTGGCGAAGGGCCGGTCGGCCTGGTCAGAAGATCGGCGAGGAGCCCTGCGTGCAGGCCCTGTTCCGCGGGTCGCTCGTCGTGGTGGCTGGTGAGGCGCAGGGTGTGGTGCTCGGGGCCGTGTCGCTCCATGTGGACCCGCAGCACACCGTCGTCGTCGAGGTGGCCGGCGCCGATGGTGTCGATGTGCCAGCTGTGCAGGTCCCGATGGCGTGCGACGACGCGGGCGAGGGCCGTCTCCAGCGCGCCGACGTCGGGGGTGCCGTGGAGTTCCAGGACCGGGCCTGCAGCGACGACGGTCATTGACGCATGTGTGGAGCGGCTGCTGGCCATGGGCGCCCCCTTCTGTGTTGATGTGCGCGAGGTAAGCCGGACGTACCTCGTCGTGCTCCCGTTGTTGCAGACGTGCGCATCGGGCACGTTAGCCCTGTGTCCGCGCGAGTGCCCGTGCCTCCAGACATCCTGGAGCGGCCGGAGAGCGGGGCTGATGCGGTCCTACGGCGGTCGGGGCTCCTCGGACAGCAACTGCGACACCAGACTCATGGCTTTCTCGTCGCACATGTCGCGGTCGGCGGTCCCGGGTGCCGGGCCGGGGCTGGCGTTGTGGCAGGCCACGCTGATCAGATACCGGTCCAGGGCCTGGTACGTGCCGAACGCCCACGCACCGTCGGCGGCTGGGGTGCCGTCGGGCGCGAGCAGGCCCCTGTCATGGCCCGTCGGTATCTCTCCTTCGACGTCGGTGGGGAAGCCGAACTCGGTGAACTGCAAGCGGAGTCCCTGTCCCAGTGCCTTGGTGTAGGCCTCTTTCAGGGTCCACAGGCGCAGCATGGCGGCCGTCTGATGGGAGCCGTCAATGCCTTTCAGTGCGGCCTGTTCTCCGGGCGTACAGGCCCGGGCGCACATCACATCGAAGGACAGGATGCGCGACAGTGGTTCGGTGTCGACGCCGATCCTACCGGTGCGACTGATGCCTACCGCGATGAGTTCGCCTGTGTGCGTGAGACTCACATCGATCTGACGCAGGCCGCGCAGATGCGGACGCCCGCCGATCTTGTAGGCGAGATCCAGTTCTGCGGCCTCGGTGTCCAGTGCAGCCGCCGCCGTGTACTTGAGGGCGAGCCGCGCGGCGGCGAACCGGTAGCGCACCAGGGGATCGGTGGTGCGCCGGTAGCGCTCCCAGTCACGGCCCAGCATGAGGCGCAGCCGGGGTTCGGTGACGACTGCGGTCAGCCACTCCCCCCAGGTGGTGAACACGACCGCATTGCCGCGCTCTTCGAGGGCCTGGCGGACTTCGCGCCAGGGGCCGGCCGGTCCGCCCACGTGGACGGGCGACGTGATGCGCCGCGCTTGTGTCATCCGGGGGGCGTTTTCCTGGTGTGTCACAGCGCCAGCTCTATGCCGTCGAGGTCGAGGCCGCGCCCTGCCCGGTGGCGCCGCAGCAGTTCGTCGAGTACGTCGGTAACGCAGTCCTCCGGCACGTCCGGCACCGCGATGCCCAAGCGGCGGCCGAGCCGGGACAGGGCGAGCACGGCCCAGCCCGGGTCGGCAAGGAACGGCTGTTCGCCTTCCTGCCCCTCCCAGGTGCCCAGGACGGCCGCCGCTGTGACGACGAGCCCGTAACGATCGCTCAGCGCACCCGCCGCCGGGCCGGTCATGGCGGCGCTGAACCGCTCGGGCAGAACGCTGCACTGTTCGCGCAGCTCGTGAAGTTCGCTGAGGAATTCTTCGACAAGCCGCCCGAGCAGGCCGATCCGGCCGCCGGCGGACCGGGCACGTGCGAGCCGCTCGGCGGAGCCGGCCAGGTATGCGGCCAGGAAATCCGCGCCTCCCGCGAAGGCCAGCAGCTGGTGGTTCAGCGGAGGCAGGCAGGCATGGTCTCGGAACAGTCCGGGCGGTGGTTCCTCCTCCGAGAACCATGCGCGGGTCGCCAGAGTGCGTAGCTGGGGGACGATCACCGCCTGGCAGGCGGCGGCTCCGGCCCGCCCGAGACCGGCGGCCGGCAGGTCGCGCACCAGCTTGGCGAGCATGCCGTGGAGGAGATCGCCGCCCCGTCGGCCAGCTGATCCGAGGACGGCGGACAGCTCCTCCAGAGCGTCCTCAAGCAGGATCGGTATCACGTACGCGGCTGCCACGGTCGGGACGTGGGCCCGGTCAGGCAGCAGGCTCGCTGCTCGCAGGCACGCTGTCGCCATGGCATCGCAGGTGAGCAGGTCGGTGAAGACGCCGGCGAGTGGCCGGTGCCAACGGCGGGCCGGTGGGGCGGCGCGTCCGTCGGTAGCGTCGCGCACCGCGGAACGCAGCACCGGGTCGACGGCCGCTGTCACGGCCCCCGCGACCAGGCACCGGTTGACTTGGTTCGTGCGCAGGGCCAGGGTCGCACCTTCCCCGGGGTGGCCCACGAGCGCATCGTCGGGCACTGGGCATTCGGTGAATCGCAGTCCGGAGAAGACAGCGGCGCGCATCCCCGTGGACGGTGTCCGGGGCAGCCGGTGCATCCGGTCGGTGGGCAGCCGGGCGGGGTCGAGGAGCAGCACGGAGTGGTCGCGGGGCCCGGGGGCGGTGGCGGTGGCGGTGGCGGCGTGGACGACATAGGCATCCGCCCGTTCGGCGTCGATGATCAGGTCCTTGCGGCCGCTGAGGATCAGGCTTCCGGCGGCCGAACGACGCACGGTGAACTCGTCGCGCAGCACTCCGCCGGCCAGCGCAAGTCCGGGGTGTACGACGGTGGCCCGCCCTCCGCCCAGCAACAGTGCGGCGGTGGAGCGCCGCTGTGTATCGGTACCGGCCGCCCATACCGCGGAGGCGGCGAACGATGACGTGACGCCGCATCCGAAGCCGAGGGCCACGTCACGCCGGAACACGGGACGCAGCACCCGCAACAGCAGGTCGGCGCGGGTCAGCGCGCCGCCGTACCGGGCGGGGACGAACTCGGTGCCCAGCCCTGCCTCGACGAGCAGTTGTTCGGTGTCCGCCGGTGGACGTCGGTTTCTGTCGGCGGCGACAAACGCGGCGAAGCCGTGCTCGTTGAGCGGGTCGTGCGGATCACCGAGCAGCCCGTCGAGGAGGGCGGCACGCTTGAGTGCGGCAGTTCGGGCGCCCGAGCCGGCGGGCCGGGGTTGGTCGGCGTGCCGTCGACGGACGGCCTGGGTTCCTGGAAGGGTGTCCGCAGTGATCGTCATGGCTGCTCCGGTCAGGGCCTCGGGGTGAGCATACGGACGGCGCTTTCGGCATGCCGCTTGGCCAGCTGGAGGATCGTGGTGCTGTCGTGGCCGAGCGACTGGCGCACGTACTGGCGAGCGGCGGCCAGATCGGTACCGTTGCCCAGCACCTTTGCGACTTCCTGCTCGCGCAGCACGACTTGGTGGTGCGCGGTGACCTTCACACCGTTCTCGTCGGGCTCGACGGACCATTCTCCGGCGTGCGCGACTATCAGCGCGGGGGTTTCGGTCAGCTTGTAGACGATCCGGCCTCCGTGGGGGAAGCAGACGCGTACGGACCTGGTCGTGTGCTCGGAGCCGTCGCTCGTGACCGTGTCCATGCTGATCATCTGGACCCCGGGCACATCCTCCACGAGGTGCAGCCGTGTCAGGTTCGGAAGTCGTTCGGGCCAGTCCTCCGCCCTGTACAGGAAGTCGTAGACGAGTTCGGCCGGCCCGTTGATGCGTATGGCGTCCTCAATGGTGAGAACGAGTTCGTCGAGAACGGTCCAGCGTTCGGCCAGGTGTTTTACGTTCGCCAGCTGAACGCGAACGTTGGTGCCGCAGGCTCGCTCCACCGAGGTGACGTCGTCGGTATGGTCGTCGTCCACCGAGAAGTGGTGCAGCAGGGTAAGGCGTGAGATTCCTCCGGGGAGCTGGACAATGCTCCAGGTGCCGAACATGCTCTTCACTGGCGGTGCGGTCGTCTCCTGGCGGAATTCGATCCGTCGCGCGCCAGGGTCAAGTCGGCGTCGCGTCACCCACGACTTGACCTCGCCGTTGGCGAGCGCCCACATGCGCAGGCGCTGCTCGGCCCCCTCCAGGTCCAGCGGCTCCACGTGCACGGTCGGGGCAAAGAACAGCGGCCAGCGCACCGCATCCGCGATGAGTCCGTAGACGACTCCAGCGGGTGCGGCTACTTCGACCTGATGTGATGTGCGGTGCAAGGCCGTGTCGGGCATCGGTGTTCCCCCTTTCTCTGGCACGCGTGATGACCGTGGGGCGTGTTGCTTGCGAGGCGGTGGATTGACGGTCGAACCCAGGTCGCCGCCGATCCGAGGAGCGGGGAGCGATCGGCAATGCCCCGCGGGGGGGTCCTGCTGCTGGTGATGGCTGCGCGCAGCGGCCCCAGGTGCGGTTCGGCAATGAGCCTCGAGGGGTCTTTGAGTACTTGACGACCCGTTGCCGACCCTTTGTCAGGGCGGGCCCGAGGACTCGGGAGACGCGGAGACGGACCAGCGGAGGCCCCATGGCGAGGCTGTCCCGGTGATCGGGTCTGGCAGCCGTGGCGGCATCCAGGGTTGGAGGCTGGTCGAGCTTGCCTCCACCGGATCTCGGCTCGTGTGCCGTCGAATCGTCACCGCGTCCTTTCCCCCGGACGTCGGGTCGATCCCCTTCTCGGCGGCATGGACATCCACCGCACAATTTCTGCCAAATTGGTCCAACCGGAGGAATTCGTCATGAGGTTTCTGTTCACCTCGGAGTCCGTGACCGAGGGCCACCCCGACAAGATCGCTGACCAGATCAGCGACACGATCCTCGACGCGCTCCTGCGGGAGGACCCGGCTTCCCGGGTCGCCGTGGAGACCTTGATCACCACCGGCCTGGTGCACGTCGCCGGCGAGGTGACGACGCAGGCCTACGCCGACATCCCCACCCTCGTACGCAACAAGATCCTCGAGATCGGGTACGACTCCTCGAAGAAGGGCTTCGACGGCGCGTCCTGCGGCGTCTCGGTCTCGATCGGCGCCCAGTCGCCGGACATCGCGCAGGGCGTCGACACGGCGTACGAGAAGCGTGTCGAGGGCGACGAGGACGAGCTCGACAAGCAGGGCGCGGGCGACCAGGGCCTGATGTTCGGATACGCCTGCGACGAGACGCCCGAGCTCATGCCGCTGCCGATCCACCTGGCGCACCGGCTCTCGCGCCGCCTGTCCGAGGTCCGCAAGAACGGGACCATCCCGTACCTGCGCCCCGACGGCAAGACCCAGGTCACCATCGAGTACGACGGCGACAAGGCCGTCCGCCTCGACACGGTCGTCGTCTCCTCGCAGCACGCCTCGGACATCGACCTCGACTCGCTGCTCGCTCCCGACATCCGCGAGTTCGTCGTCGAGCACGTCCTGAGCGGTCTGCTCGAGGACGGCATCAAGCTGGACACCGAGGGCTACCGCCTGCTGGTCAACCCGACCGGGCGCTTCGAGATCGGCGGCCCGATGGGCGACGCCGGCCTCACCGGCCGCAAGATCATCATCGACACGTACGGCGGCATGGCCCGCCACGGCGGCGGCGCCTTCTCCGGCAAGGACCCGTCCAAGGTCGACCGCTCGGCCGCGTACGCGATGCGCTGGGTCGCCAAGAACGTCGTCGCCGCGGGCCTCGCCGCGCGCTGCGAGGTCCAGGTCGCCTACGCGATCGGCAAGGCCGAGCCGGTGGGCCTGTTCGTCGAGACCTTCGGCACCGCCACGGTCGCCACCGAGAAGATCGAGAACGCCATCGCCGAGGTCTTCGACCTCCGCCCGGCCGCGATCATCCGCGACCTCGACCTGCTGCGCCCGATCTACGCCCAGACCGCGGCGTACGGCCACTTCGGCCGCGAGCTCCCCGACTTCACCTGGGAGCGCACCGACCGCGTGGACGCGCTGCGCAAGGCCGCGGGGGTGTGAGATGCGGATCGCAGTCACCGGCTCCATCGCCACCGATCATCTGACCGCGTTTCCCGGCCGCTTCAGCGAGCAGCTTCTGCCGGACCGGCTCGACAGCGTCTCGTTGTCCTTCCTGACGGACGATCTCCAGGTGCGCCGGGGCGGGGTCGGGGCGATAGCTGTCCGAGGAGTTCCAGCTCCACCCGGAGCAGTCCACGGACGCGATCCTCATTCACCACCCCGAGGCGAAGTATTTCAACACACGCTGACACGTCAGGAGCCGCATCATGCCCGTCTCGTCCCCCACTGAGTTCAAGGTCGCCGACCTCTCGCTCGCCGCCTTCGGCCGCAAGGAGATCACTCTCGCCGAGCACGAGATGCCCGGCCTGATGTCGATCCGCAAGGAGTACGCCGCCGCCCAGCCCCTGGCCGGCGCCCGCATCACCGGCTCCCTGCACATGACCGTGCAGACGGCCGTCCTCATCGAGACGCTGGTCGCCCTGGGCGCCGACGTCCGCTGGGCGTCCTGCAACATCTTCTCCACCCAGGACCACGCCGCGGCGGCCATCGCGGTCGGCCCGAACGGCACCCCCGACGCCCCCGCCGGCGTCCCGGTCTTCGCCTGGAAGGGCGAGACCCTGGAGGAGTACTGGTGGTGCACGGAGCAGGCCCTCACCTGGCCGAACACGCCCACCGGCGGCCCGAACATGATCCTCGACGACGGTGGTGACGCCACCCTCCTCGTCCACAAGGGCGTCGAGTTCGAGAAGGCCGGCGCAGCCCCGGACCCGTCCACCGCGGACAGCGAGGAGTACGCCCACATCCTCACGCTCCTGGGCCGCACCCTCGGTGAGAGCCCGCAGAAGTGGACGCAGCTCGCCTCCGAGATCCGCGGCGTCACCGAGGAGACCACCACCGGCGTCCACCGCCTGTACGAGATGCACCGCGACGGCACCCTCCTCTTCCCGGCGATCAACGTGAACGACGCCGTCACCAAGTCGAAGTTCGACAACAAGTACGGCTGCCGCCACTCCCTGATCGACGGCATCAACCGCGCCACCGACGTCCTGATCGGCGGCAAGGGCTGCGCCGAGTCCCTGCGCGGCCAGGGCGCCCGCGTGATCATCACGGAGATCGACCCGATCTGCGCACTGCAGGCGGCGATGGACGGCTACCAGGTGGCAACGCTCGACGACGTCGTATCCACGGCCGACATCTTCATCACCACGACCGGCAACAAGGACATCATCATGGCCGCGGACATGGCCAAGATGAAGCACCAGGCGATCGTCGGCAACATCGGTCACTTCGACAACGAGATCGACATGGCCGGCCTCGCCGCCCTCCCCGGCATCGTCAAGGACGAGGTCAAGCCGCAGGTCCACACCTGGAAGTTCCCCGACGGCAAGGTCATCATCGTCCTGTCCGAGGGCCGCCTGCTGAACCTGGGCAACGCCACCGGCCACCCCTCGTTCGTGATGTCCAACTCCTTCGCGGACCAGACCCTGGCCCAGATCGAGCTGTTCACCAAGCCCGAGGAGTACCCGACCGACGTCTACGTGCTGCCCAAGCACCTCGACGAGAAGGTCGCCCGCCTCCACCTCGACGCCCTCGGCGTCAAGCTCACGACCCTGCGCCCCGAGCAGGCCGCCTACATCGGCGTCCAGGTCGAGGGCCCGTACAAGTCCGACCACTACCGCTACTGAGCCTGCTGGAGGAACCATGTTCAACGACGGGCAGGAGACCGACCGCCACGCACTCGACACCACCATCACGCCGCCACTCCCCGGCCTCGCCGGGGAGGACGACGATCCCAGCGAATCCCATATCGTGCGCGGCATCGACTAGTGCTGGATTCCTCAAAGGATGTACAGATACCGGCGGCGTAAGCGCCTGGTGGGTGGTGCAGGTCTGCCCCATATCCAGGGCCGGGCCCGGGCGTTGAGCTGGGATGTTGCCAGGCGGGTGGCTTGTTCGATCTCGGGTGGCCCGGCGAATGACTGTCCTGCGAGGGCGGCCTTGCGGAAGATGCGCCACCAGCCTTCCTGGAGGTTGAGCCAGCAGGCGCCGACGGGGATGATGACGTGCCGGATCCTAGGGTGATCCTCCAGCCAGGTGCGGGTGGACAGGCTGTTGTGCGAGGACAGGTTGTCGGTGACGACGTAGATGTCCCCAGTGGGATTGGCCGCCTCGATCTTCTGAAGAAACTGCTGGTAGAAGGCACTGTTGCGGGAGGATGCGGTCATGGTGACCTGCTGTCCGTCCCGCACGCGTAAGGCGCCGTAGACCCAGGTCTTCTCCGGCCCGCGACCGTAGTCGACCTCGGACTTGATGCGGTGACCGTCCGGCGACCAGCCCGGCGCCGGCGGGAACGTGCGTGGGATCACCGGTCCGAGCTCGTCGGCGCAGACCACCGTCGCGCCATCGGGCGGGCAGGTGTAGAGCTCGATGATCCTCGTCCTTTTCCCTCGAAGTCCGCGTCCTTCGAGCGGGTCCAGGACCGGGTGCGGCGCCGGCGCACTCCCTCGGCCAGCAGGATCCGGCGGACCTGACTGCGACCGATCTCGATACCCAGCCGCCTGGCCTCGGCGGCCAGTGCGTCGAGGGTCCACTCCGGCGGCCCGGAGTCATCCGCCGCGGCCAGCTCCCCGTCGGCCTGCACAGTCAGCCGACCTGGAGGCGACTGTTTGACCAGGCCGATGATCCTTGAGCGTTCCGCCTCGGTGATCCGCCGCTTGCGGCCCTGTCCGCCCAGGTCCTCCAGCCCGTCCAGGCCCACACGGTTGAAGCGGTGCAGCCAGCGGCGGACCGTCTTGGCGCTGCACCTCAACTCATCCGCGATGGCCGGGACACGCTGTCCGGACCAGCTCAAGTCGACCATCCGTGCCCGCAACACCAGATCACGCGGCGCCTTGCGCGCTCGCGACAGTCGACGCACGATCCGTTCCTCATTCTCGTCACGGCTCAGCCGTGCCCGTAACACCACCGCCCAGCACCCGCCCCCGAGCACCCGAATCACCCCGCCACCAGGACATATACCCAGAGAAAGAGGAATCCAGCACTAGACCAACACCCCGCAATCATCCACGGCCTCCCTGCATAACCAAACACTCCTGCCGGGATAGCACGCTTTTTAGTTGCGCCTGCTCAACGTGCCAGGGCGGGCCCGACGGGCCCGCCCCTAAGATGCAGATATCCCTGACGGATACCAGAAATCAGGCCGCGGCACGCGAGGCCAGCACCCGGTTGACGGTCTTGAGGTACTGCCTCGGGGTCTGGGCCTCGTCCAGCGCCTCCTCGTCGAGCGCAACGCCAGAATCGCGCTCGATGGTCCCGGTGACCTGAAGGAGCGCCAGGGAGTCGTAGCCGAGCTCGGCGAACGCAATGTCAAGCACGTCACCGTCCAGGTTGTGGGTTTCACTGTCGCCCGCGCTGCTACGCAGGAGGGCGATCAGAGTGGTGATGTCGAGCTGCTGCATGATGATGCCTCTCTTTTCTCGTGCTGAGCACGTTCGGGGTGAATCGGTCGGTTGAGGGATCGACAGGGGAAGCCCCGCAAAGCGTTTGCGGGCCGTGCCGACATCCCGCCGACCCGGTCGGCGCGCCTCAACGTTGCGCTCCTGAAGTCAGGACCGATTCGCGCGTGGTCCTGGCCCCCAGCCGCTGTATGACGCGACAGGCGCGGCCCATGAGGCGGGGCAATGCGCTGCCCCGTACGAAGAAGTGGTCGCCGGTTACGGTGCGGGTCACTACCGGCCCGGCGCTCCACCGACGCCAGCCGCCAATAACCGCGGGCGACACCAGCGGGTCGCGGTCCCCGGAGACCGCGAGCAGTGGCACCGCCAGTGGTCCATGTGCGGCCGCCGCACTGCGGGCGGCCATGCGCAGCGCGCTTGCCAGGCGCAGATCGTCGCGGAGCACGGGCATCGCCGCTCGGCGCCAGTACCTCTCGGTCTCTGCACCAGCGGGCACTGCACCCAGGGCGCGGAGCAGCTCCACCAGGTCCTCGTCGAAGCTCTCGCAGGCGTCGGAGAGCTCGCTGGCCTCGTCAGGTGGCGGGCAGGCGCCTACGGCGATGAGCGCGGGAAGCGGCAGTCCCTCTTCCTGAAGGGCCCGGGCGAGGGTGTGGACCACCATCGCGCCAAGGCTGTGCCCGTACATAACGTACGGCTGCCCCGGCTCGACGCGAAGGCGGTCCAGCAGTTCCGCGACCAGTGCATCGCGGTCCGTGAGGCGCGGCTCGCGGCGCCGGCCCTCGCGGCCTGGAAGAAGCACGGGCACTGGTTCGACGCCCGGACCGGTGCTGCGCGCCCAGCCCTGGAAGGCGGAGACTCCTGCCCCCGCGTGGGCGAAGCAGTACAGCCGCACCGGTGGTTCTGTGTCCGACATCTCTGCCCCTCCTTGGCCCCTTGGCGATGCGCGGGCCCCATCAGGCTCGCCGACGGTCCTAGAGGCGGGCTCGAAGCCCTCAACAGGCCGACGAGTCAGGCGGCGTAGAGGTCGAAGGTCGAGCCGCGTCGGGGCGCGGCGGACACGTCGAGGGCGGGATCCACAGCGAGCATCGCCTGATGCAGGCGTTGCAGCTGCGGCGATGGTTCGACGCCCAACTCCTCGATCAGCCTCATTCGCAGTCTCCGGTAGACATCGAGAGCCGCTGCCTGCCGCCCTGACCGGTACAGCGCCACCATGGCCTGCGAGTGCAGACCTTCGTGCTGCGGGTGGCGTGCTGTCAGATCCCTGAGTTCAGCGAGGAGCTCGGTATGCCGCCGTAAGCGGAGATCTGCGTCGATGCGTCGCTCCACAGTGACAAGCTTGCTCTCCTCGAGGCGGAGCACCTCGATGGCCAGCACGGGTCCCACGCGTACGTCGACCAGGGCGGGGCCCTGCCACAATTCCAGCGCCTGGCGCAGTGTGTGCGCGGCGCGCTCATCGTCGCCGGCTTCGTAGGCTGCACGGCCCGCTGACACCCGCCGCTCGTACTCGTGCACGTCCGCGCTGTCCGTCGGGATCTGCAACACGTAACCGCCGTGCCGGGTGGCGAGCACCTCCTTGGCGGTGTACGGGGAATCGGGCCCCATGGCGGTGCCGAGCCTGCGCCGCAGCTGCAGTATGTAGGTCTGCAGCGTCGTAAGCGCGCTGACCGGCGGGTCGGCGCCCCAGATCTCCTCCATCAGCGTCGGAACGGGCATCACCCGCCCCGGGTGCAGCGCGAGAAGTGACAAGATCTGACGTGGCTTTCCCGCTGTCGGGACAACGGAGACACCATTGATGTCAGCGTTCAATGGGCCCAGAACCTGGATCCTCATGACTGTTCCCCCAAGACTCGTCGAGAGCTTCTGATTCCTTCTCCGAAGCGGTGTGTACGAACTCCCTTGTCCGTAGACATACGTACGACTTCAGGAACCGTAGCTGGCTGGAAACGGGTGCCTCGGATTTCTTGAGCCTTTGTCAAGCGCGTCTCCGCTCTTCCGCTTGCCGTTGTATTGCGGACTTCCCCCCTCCGGTACGCACCGGCCTGACGGCAGTGCGGAAAGGCCGGCCGGGAAGTGTGGGAGTAGGGATAACGCAGCAGTTCATGGGGGTACTCGAGAGGGAGCGATCAGGATGCGTGTAGGCGCCTCAGCGCTGGCTCAGCAGGTGTTTGTGGACTGGCAGCGCGTAAGAGATCGTCGGCGGGTCGTGACGTGGCTCGAATCGGCGATGTGGTGAGGCCGTGGGCAGGAAAAGATCAACTCAGAGAGTGGGATGAAGAAGACATACCTGCGTTAGTTGCAATGTACGACGCTCCAGAGATCACCCGCTGGACCCCTGCGCCCTCGGCGTTTGACGTGGGCGCTGCTCGTGAGTACCTCAAGAGCTCGCGAAGCTCGGGCTGAAGGCCGTCGGACTGGCCATCACGACTGACGGTGTGGAGCCGCAGGTCGAGGTGCTGCTTTTCCAGGACGAACTGGCACGCGCAACGTGCACGACTATGGCAGGGCGCGTGTGTCCGGAGAGACGTCGGCAGGCGACTCGAGTGGCAGCGGTCTGCTGGCACGCCGCACCTGGGTGATGCGCCGGCCTACGCCGGTCTACCCCTGGGCGGCCTGGAGGGTGGGCCGACGGTACTGCCGGGAGTATGCGTTTTCGACGCCGACGAGGCGGACAGCCGCCCCGCCCACCACAAGGCCGGCACAAGATCCGCGCAGGCTGACAAGAGAAGCCAAGGGGCCAGCACACTGAGCTTGGTCCGCTTTGACGGACACCATTTGGTGTGGTGGTCAGGCTGCGAGTGCGGTCTCGTAGTCGGCGGGACTGCGGTAGCCGAGGCTGCTGTGCAGGCGATGCAAGTTGTACCAGCTCTCGAGGAA
The DNA here is from genome assembly GCF_018614035.1 of Streptomyces sp. ISL-96. Classification (GTDB taxonomy): domain Bacteria; phylum Actinomycetota; class Actinomycetes; order Streptomycetales; family Streptomycetaceae; genus Streptomyces. Next base: position 16,225 of record NZ_JAGGPA010000077.1, on the reverse strand, counting down.
GTCGAAGATCGCGGTGCGGGTGGCGGCCCGGCTGGGCCAGGCGGAGGTGCCGAGCAACTCCCGCTTGATGGTGGCGAAGAACGACTCGGCGAGCGCATTGTCCCAGCACTGCCTGGTGCAACCGACCGATAGCCGAACCCCGAACTCATCGGCCAGGGAGGCGAATCGCTGACCGGTGTACTGGCAGCCGCGATCCGAATGGAAGATCACCGGACAGGAGGGCCGGCGCTGCCGACAGGCGGCTTTGAGGGCGCCGGCGACCAGCTCGGTTCGAGGTGGTCGGCAGTCGCCCAGCCGATCACGCGGCGGGAGGCGATGTCGATGACGGTGGCCGGGTAGAGCCATCCCTTTCGGTCAGGACGTAGGTGACGTCGCCGCACCAGCGGGTGTTGCTCGCCGCGGGATCGGGATCGAAATCCCGCTGGACAAGGTCGGGTCGGGCGGCGGCCCGCGGGTCGACGAGTGTGGTCAGATGGCGTCGCCTGCGATGCCGGCCCTGAATACCGGCTGTCCGCATTAGCCTGACAGCCCTGCGGCGACCGCAGTGGGCACTGAGCGCATGCGAGTTGCGGAGACAGTGAAGCTCACCACCGTGCAAGCCCTGATTACGGTGGCTCTCCTCCTCTTCTCACCCGTGCGGCTGATAGCGGGGCACCGATCCGCCGTCGGTACCTCCGCTACATCTACCGGGACGGGGCACCTTTGATCGTGGACAAGAAGAGCGGCCAGGTCTGTGCTCACTACTTCGTGACCACCAGCAGCCTTCTTAAGCTGCTCTGCTGGCCCCACAGAATCACTCGCCAGTCGCTTGCCGCACAGAGATTACAGCCAAGCTCAGGTTCCCTGGGCAAGGCGGGAGGCAGGCTCGGTAGCTCTCGAGGCCTTCTCTGTGTCGGACAGCAGGATCGAGCGCTGCAGCTGGCGCAGAGCCGCCGAGGGTTCCAGTCCCAACTCGCGTACGAGCGTGCCACGCAGCTTCCGATAGACATCCAAAGCTTCGCTTCGGCGGCCCGAGCGCTGCAGGGCGATCATGAACTGTCCGCACAGGTTCTCGTGGGTGCGGTACCGGCTGACCAGGACAGTGAGCTCTGCAAGCAGTTCCCGATGCCGCCCCAGCCGCAGATCCGCCTCGATGCGCTGGTCGAGGGCGCAGAGCCGGCTCTCTTCCAGACGCTTGGCCTCCATCTCCAACTGCGCACCTCCCCGCACGTCGGCGAAGGGCGCCCCGCTCCACAGAGCAAGGGCCTCACGCAACAGCCGCGCCCCGCCCGAGTGGTCGCCGTCGTCCATGGCCCGGTAAGCGAGACCCGCGAGTCGCTCGAACTCCCGCACGTCACTGGTGCCGCCCCTGGTGTTCAGGAGGTAGCCGCCCGGGCAGGTCACGAGGATGTCCTTGGCGGACACGGGCTCTTCGTCAGGTGTCTGTGCCGGCAGCGCGGCCGTGATGAGCTCGCGGAGCTGGAGCACGTACGTTTGAAGAGTGGTGCGGGCACTGCGCGGCGGCCGATCGGCCCAGAGTTCCTCTATCAGCGCGGAGACGGGCACAACCTGGTCGGCGTGAACCGCCAGCAAGGCGAGTACCTGTCGTGGCTTCGGCGCGGTGGGCGTGATGGAGACTCCGTTCTCCCTCACGGCCAGCGCCCCCAGTGCTTGGATGTCCACGCCGTTTCCCCCTGTTTGTTTTCGTCAGCCTGTCGGACCCGCCACGGGGACGGGTTTGCTGATCTGAACGATGGAAAGACCGTGCCGCCGAGGTGTGCCCGTCACGCGGCGGCGATGAGACGTTCTCCTGTCATGGCGGTGTGCGGACCGAACCGGCTGTAGGAGTAGGCGGCGGGCACCAGCGTCATGTGATGACGCCAGCCCGGGTACGAGCGGCCCTCGAAGTCGAGCAGGCCGAATCCTTCCTTCATCTCGCGCACTGTCTCCCCCGCGCGCGGCAGCAGCTGAACCAGTGCGAGTACCGACTCCATCCGTGTGTGCGTGAGGCTGGTCAGCCAGGTCCGGGCCAGGCCCCCGCCGTCGGGCAGAGTCGCGAAGAGTCGGTAGGCGCGGTGGATCTGAGCATCGGCAGACCCGTGCTCCGACAGCCCCACGACACTGGACATGACTGTCATGAGACGACGGCCGACGCCGCCCCGCGGGGCCACCGTCTCCATCTGGGGCAGCGTCCCCGAGGTTGACTCGAAGAGGCTGCGTGCCGTCATGGATTGGCCGTTTCTGGTGCTGGACTGGGGACGAGCAGACCGCAGGTGCCGACTGGCCGTGATCTGGAGATCTTCGGGAACGGACACGACGAAGTCCCGTCCGCGCTGGGCCAGTCCGCGCACCAGGGCACCGGCGCTGTGCCTGATGGCCGACCCCAGGTGGCAGACGACCGGCAGCGCCGCCGTACGGGGGCTGCCGGCCGAGGAGTCGACCAGGTCGAGTATGTGCTGGTCCACCGAGCGGGAGCCGACTCCGGCGGGGATACGGGTGCGCTGCCGACGCCGGGGGGCCGTCGCCCACGCACCAGGCAGCAGCAGGCGCCAGCCGACCGGCACGGCTGACGCGCACGAGGTGAGGAAGGCGCCGATCCCTAGCTGACAAGTGACCGACCGTCCGGTGGAAGAAAGGAATCGGCGGTGCACTCCGCACGAGTGCTCGCCCCGCTTGCGCAGGATCGCCTGATCGATCACCACCGCCTGCGGAGTCCCCTGCTGTTCGCCCCATCTGCTCAGCTCGTCACGGACCGGGTGCCAGTCCCAGGGACTAGCGTTGACGAACTGGTGCAGGGACTGGGATGCCGCGGGCGAGTCCGAGACCGTCGCGGCGAGGCGGCGGACCGACTTCTTACCCGGTGTGGTGAGCAGACCCTGCACGTACGCATGGGCCCAGCGCCGCTGATCGGCCCCGGGCAGGCACGCGAAGACCCTCTCCGCGAAGGCCGACACCGACGTACCTGAGTGCGTCAAGGACTGTCCGCCCATGGCACGCTGCCTCCCCCTGGTCAGCTTGTGGCTCCCTGCCACGTCAAAAGAATAGCGAATGTCCTCTTTTTTTGTCACTCCCGGGAGTCGACGTGTGCACTTCGCCAAGTCGTCTTTCGCTGTCCTGCGCTGCCAGGCGGCGCCACCGGTTCCTGGGATGCTCGCGAGCTGGCCTGGATGGCGCCGCTTGTGGGTCACTTGTGCTGATGGAGGAGCTTCAACTTCTTCGGCAAGTCCGGCTTGCCGGGGACAGGAAGGGGCACTCATCCTGGACTGCTGACTGGTTGTCAACGCGTTGCGGGTCAACCGACCGTGCACCCCACGGTCGGGGTGTCTAGGGCCTTCTCGTACGCCCCCGGTGGCCGAGAGCCCACTCAGGAGACCTGTGGTGAAGCAGGAGAGGGCCATGCGTACGCGCGACGCCCTGGTCAAAGCGGCTGCCTTAGAGTTCGACCGCGCCGGTTATGACGGCACGTCACTGGGCCGCATCAGCAAGGCTGCCGGCGTGTCCACAGGTGATCCCTTCCACCGCTGCGCATGGTCGTCGACCTCACCCTTGAGCTCGCCCGGCTGATGGAGCAGGAGCCGTCGGTCCGCTCCGCCACCCGCCTGAGCCGGGAACGGCCCGGCACGGACTCCTGGGCGCAGGTGTGGATGCCGACCGTTCGCACGGCTTGATCAGGCATATGAAGGCGGCCAACTTCGACGTGGCGCCCTGCCCGCGGATGTCATGACGCTGGTCGAGCATCTGACCAGCGGCGCGGAGGCATACCTGCGCAGCCGGATTGGCTCAGAGACAGATTTCGAGAACGCCGTCGCCCAGCTCAGCCGGGCATGGCGGCTGGCGCTCGCAGGAGTGTCGGCCGACAGTCACGCCGAAAAGGCGCTGGGAGTCTCATGTTCGTGAGCCTGAAAAGACCTGACGGGATGACTGCTCCGTCAGGCCTCCGGCCGGGCCGCGAGTATGGAGCGGTACCAGGGGGCGGCTTCAGCCAGGCGTACCAGCGGGCCGGGCCCCGGCGAGCATTTCGCGATGCGCCAGACCTCGCGGCTTTCGTACCAGTGATCACGCACAAGGAGGGCGAACTGGCGTTCACTTACCCTCGTGTGCGCCGAGCGCAGTAGGGTCAGGCACTGGTCCCAGGGCAGTGGACTGGGCAAGCGCGGCAGGACCCGGTGTTGGGCCAGCGTGCGCAGCAGCTCGCCGGTGCTCACCGGTACAGGGTGGCTCGCGTGGTGGACTCCCCCGGGCAGCGGGGAGACCAGTGCGAGACATGCAACGAGGCGCGCTAGGTCGTCTACCGCGACGACGGAGAGCTGTCCCTTCCCACCGTCCCACAGCGCGGGCACAGCTTCGAGGAGTTCGGCCAGGGCTGGCACGACCCAGCGGTCCCCCCGGCCCAGGACGAGACCTGGTCGCAGGACGACGGCCCCGGCCGCCAGGGCGTGCGCCTCGCCGGCGAGCCGGCTGCGGCTCGCGGCGGAGACCGGAGAGGGGGCCACCTCGTTGACCGCGATCCCCCGGTGCGGGCCCGGCCCGTAGACCGCTGCAGTCGACAGGTGCACGATCCGGCTGACGCCCGCGCGGGCGGCCTCGTTCATCAGGGCGGCGGTCCCGCGGACGTTGACCGCCTCGCACTGCGACGCATCAGAGCTGACCAGCGCTGCCATGTGCAGCAACACGTCCGCGTCTTCGCAGACGCCGCGCAGAGCGTCCGGCTGCGTCAGGTCAGCCTGGACCCACTGGTCCGCCTGAGCCGCGGCGCTGTCCGGCGGCCGCCGACCCAGCACCCGCAAGCACAGGTCGTTTCCCTGGCTCTCGCCCCGGTCGTTACGGTACCGGGTGAGTTCACCGAGTACTGCCGATCCGATGAATCCGGTGGCGCCGGTCATCACCACCCGCGTGGGCTTCACGCGGCGGCCAGCCCCCGCGCATGCTCGGGCATGCGTAGGTGGGCCCTGGCCTGCGGGGTGGCGATGCCCGGAAGCAGGTAACGCCACATCGAGAGTAGTCGATCCTGCAGGTCTTCTCGTCCGCTCGCGACGTTGGAGAAGAGCTGGGTTCCGCTGTAGGCGGCGACGAGCACATTGGCGAACTCGCGTTCGTTGACGTCGGGCAGGAGCTCGCCGCGCTCGCGTGCCACGCACAGGTGGGCGTAGAACTGGTCCACCCACTCCTGATAGGCTGTGTCGTCCCGCCCCGCGAACTCGCCCTGCTCGACGGCAAGTCTGACGCTCGCCCGGAACAGCACATTGTTCTGCAGCTCCTGGGCGAGGAAGAAGTTGAGGTCGATCAGCCACTGCAGGCCGGCGGTGCCGTCGGGCAAGCGTACGAAGTCCTGTTGGTGCGCCAGGACTGCCTGTGCCAGCCCCTTCTTCGACTTGAAGTGGAAGTACATGCCGCCCTGCGTGACGTTGGCCCGCGTCATGATTTTGCTGATGCTGGCCCCGCTGTAACCGCACTCGTCGAAGATCTCCGCAGCCGCATGAAGGATGGCTTTCCTCGTCTTCACCGCCCGTTCTTGCTTAGGCTCATGCATCAGGTCGCCTCGATCCCGCTCGACAAAAATACGTAACAACCCTTATTTTACGGGTCGACCCCTCCACCCGGTAGGGGTCGGGGGATCCACAACGCACGCCCAGGGGGAAGTGGCATGCTCATATCGACGGACCGGCCTGCTGGAACCAAACTGGACCTGACCAGGACCGTCGCAAAGGAGTACGTACATCGGGCGGCACTCTCAGAGGTGTTCCTGACCGGCTGGACAAAGGTGGGAGCCGATACCTTCACCGTCAGCGCCCAGTGGCCACGCAGCCACAGCTTCTACGGCTCCGAGCACGGGATGCACGACCCGTTGTTGCTCTGTGAGACAGTGCGGCAGACGTTCCCTCTGCTCGCGCACGTCGCGTACGACGTACCCTTCGGTCACCAGCTCAGCTGGTCCCATTTCCAATACGCAGTAAACCCGGACGCCCTGCGCACCGAGAGCACTCCGGCCGAGATCGAACTACACGTGACCTGCTCGGACATCAAGTACGTCCGGTCCTTGCCCACGATGATGTCCATGCACATCGAGGCCGTCCGCAACGGCTCGCTGCTCGCCACGGTCAGTACACGCTTCGGATGCCACTCCCCTGCCGTGTACCAGCGCCTGCGCGCTGGGCGGGCCAACGTCGCCGAGACTTTCCCAAGCGTGCCGCGGCCACCGGCCCCTGTCCCACCAAGCGTCGTCGGCCGCTACCGGCAGGAGGACATCGTCCTTACGCCCACTCAAGAACGCGGGCGTTGGCAGCTGCGCATCGATACTGCACACCCGGTGCTCTTCGACCACCCCGTGGACCACGTTCCAGGCATGGTCCTCCTGGAATCGGTACGACAGGCCGGCCACGCCCTGCAGCCGTCGTCAGCGGCCGTGATGCCCACATCCATGAGCGTCTCGTTCAACCGCTACGTCGAGTTCGACTCGCCGTGCTGGATCATCGCCGAGGAGATCGCCGACACCTCCACGGCATCCGGTGCGCGACAGGCAATCCGCGTCAGCGCTACGCAGGGCGAGGGTTGCGCCTTTACCGCAACTGCGGAGCTGACGGACCCAACCTCGCTCTGAGCCCGGCGTTTATTGCGGCAAAGTCGCTTCTGACAACCCTAGGCGCCACTTCAACACAACTCACGGAGGGTGAGCACGTGCTGTAACAGCAGAAGGCGGAAATCCCCTGCGTCCAGGGACCTTGCCGCCGACCGAAACCAGTGTGCCACCACTGGATTTCTGGTCACTTTCACACCGCCCGTCGAGCTGCCAGCTCGGCGGGCGTAGGCCCGTTCCGGATGCCACCCCCATCAACGTGCGTTCCTCAGGTCTGCCCGGACCACGAAGGCAAACAGCCAGCTTCGCCACGCCTCCCGCACCGGATACGTTCCCCCATCATGAAGCAAAGTTCTGCAAAAATCCAGCCCCTGCGTGACACTCCTGGGCTGCCGGATCTTCTTAACCAACTGTCCTTTCCCGGCAATTCATCGGACCAGACACAGCGTCAGTCGAGCCCTCCCGCCTCCGCCATGCTCCGCTCACGACAGCGGGTGAAGGTACCGATGCGGATCGTAGAATCCCCCATTACGCGGACGCCGCGCTGAGCGTCTACATCAAGGCCAAGGCACTCGGCCAGCGGCCGGAAGCCTGCACGGCAGGGGTCGCGACCCTCGCCTCTTACTTGCACCTCTGCGAATCAACTCTGCAGCGCGGGCTGGCACAGCTTCGGGCGGCGCTCGCGTGGGCAGCGGATGCCAGGTACGGGCTTTGAGGCTGCCGGAGTCACTGATCGAGCCGCCCTGGGAGTTTTAGCTCCAGCCCGGGCCCGGTTTCACCAAGTGGTGCTCCAACTCTCGGTGACAGAGAACTCGCTGCTGGTGGCCCGAATACGTGTCAGGACAGACGACTGAGAGCTGGTGTGGCCTCTACCCGATCACAGGCTGTGAGGCGCGATTTGAAGCCGAGTTGGAAGGCGATAGGCCCCGTTGGACGCGAGAAGTACCCAACCGGCTGGGCGGTGCCCACCAGTCGTCGTCTTCGGCGCCGTCGTGGTCGGCGGGTTCCGGTGGGGCTGCCCGGAAGACCGGTTGCAGGTCGATTCCGAGAGCGGTGAGGGCATTGATCTGTGGAGTTGTCATCTGGGCGGTGTCGCTCCGGCTCTTCTTGATCCACTGTCCGAGTAGGACTTCGTTTCCTCGGACGTTCTCGCGGTGCCGCAAGGGGACGTCGAAGTGTCCTTCGCGCTGATGGAACTGGCGGGCTGCGGTCAGGGCGCGGCAGAACGCTTGCGCTCGCTGTGCCGGGTTGTGCATGAGGAGCATGGCGTGGGGGTGGAGATTGGGGTACCTGTGGGCAAGTTGGGTGAGCAGGCGTGCTTGCTTCGGGTGGAGGTCTCGGACCGCGGTGATCTGGCGGTCGAGCCAGGTGGCGGAGTCCTCGTCTGCGGCGGGCGTGGGTGTGTGCAGAGTGCGTCCGTCGGCCAGTCGGCGGTCTACGTGGGCGTAGGTGTGCTGCCAGTCGACTTCCCATGGAGGGTTCCACCAGGGGTCGACGGCGTTGAGGCTTGCTATCCGCTCTCTGTCGAGGCGGCCGGAGTCGGCGAGGTCGCGCTGACGGCGCAGCCAGCGGACCAGTGGCCGGTCGGCGGGGTCAGGGGCGGTGATCAGTGCGAGGGTCCCGCTCTTGCCGGCGCAGGTGATCGCTTGGTCGAGGTAATGCTCGAAGCTGCCGGGCGGGTGGGGCCAGGAGATGTTGAGGGTGGTGAGGGCAAAGGCGCGGTCGGCGGCGAGGCTGCCGTTGGCGTAGAGGGACCGTTGTTGTGCCAGCCAGCGGCCGAGAGCGTATCCGGTCTTGTCGGTGTGTTCGCCGGGGACATTGAGGTGCTGGTGGCGTTCGAAGTAGTGGATGGCTGCGTTCCATCCCGCGGCCCACAGGTCGTGATCGAGTTCGTGGGCACGTACGCCGGTGACGCGGACGATCTCGTCGGCGCGTTCAGGTGACGGCGGCAGAGGTGCTGCGTCTCTTTCCAGGAGGTGCTTGCCCCCGCCGAGGCGTCGCCAGATGTGGGTGTCGTGTTCGCGCAGACCGTTCAGGACTTCCCACAGGACGGCGAACTCTGAGGACTTCATGGCCCCTTCGGTGGTCTGTCGTTTACCGACATACACCGGGATGATCAAGGTGGCGACCTTTCCTGCACCGGGTGGCTGGCGCAGGGCGCGTCCGAGGGCCTGAACGATGTCGGAGGAGCTGCGTTTGGGGTCGGCGAACAAAACGGCGTCGGCGTCGGGTACGTCGACTCCTTCGCCGAGGACGCGGACGTTGGAGAGCACCGCCCCGTCGAGGGCGGCGCGGTGGCCGGTGCGTCGCAGGAGTGGGACGCCTTCGAATTCGGCCAGGTGCCAGGCACGGTTGCGGGCGCTTTGGCCGCTGTGGATGGCGTGCACCCACAGGCGGCGTATGCCGGTGCTGCGCTGGGTGTCGGCGACGGTGTCGGGCAGGCTTCGACTGAACCGTTGGGCGTAGGCGATGCGGCTGTGGAAGCTGACGACGCGGCGCAGTTTGTGGATGGCCATGGCGCGCAACAGGCCGACTTGCAGGGCGGCCAGGCGCAGTCCGTTGAGGTGTTCGGTGAGGTCTTTGGTCTGCAGGACGTCGCGCAGTTCGTCGTCGTCGATGACCGGGACGACGATGCGGTAGTCGGCCAGGATGCCGCGGTCGATGGCGTCGGCGAGACCGAGCTGGTACACGACGGGGCCGTAGACGGTCGGGTCGTCCATGGAGGCCAACGGTTCGGGTGGCCCTTGGACTGCGGAGGGCTTCTTGCGTTTCTTGGGGTCGGGCTCCGCCCATGTCCGGGGGGTGGCGGTCATGTAAAGGCGGCGCTGGGCGGGGATGGCTGTGTCCTTGTGAATGGTGGCCCATTGCTTGTTGCTGCTGCCGCTGCTGCGGTGTGCCTCGTCGATGATCACAAGAGACCAGGGCGGTAGTCCATGGCGGCGGTGCGCCAGGGCGATGGCGGGCAGCGATGAATATGTTGCGAAGACAACGAACGGTTCTGTGCGCGCTTTCATGGTTTTCGCCAGGACGGGCGCGTCCGTGGTCAGAGTGATTCGCTTCTTGGAGAGGCCGACTTGGGAATGCCGGAGGGAGCAGACGCCGATCATGTTCCGGATGGTGCTGTCGGTGTCCCAGTGCGCGGCGGTCTGGCTGATCAGGCTGAGGGATGGGACGACCACGAGAACGGAGCCGGATGGCGCGAAGTGTTCAGCGGTGCGCATGGCAATGAGCGTCTTACCGGCTCCGGTGGCGCAGATCACTGTGGCACGGGGCAGGCGCTTCAGCGCCCTGGTGGCAGCCTTGAACGCTTCGCGCTGGTGAGGTCGCAGCTCTTTGACGCGGATGGTTGCCATGCGTGCTGCGATCTCCGTTTCGAGGGCCTGTGACAGTGCTGACGCCCGGTGCTTTCCGGCCTGTCGCGGTGCTGGTTCGACTTTGCCCGTTCGTCCGGGCTGGTCCAAATTGAGCCCGGACCACGTTGCCGGATTCGCGTTGCATAGTGTGGAGAGGAGCCGTGACGACCGGCGATCAGGGTGCATTGCCGGGAAGGAAACAATCCGTGCGGGATCGGGCATTGCCGTTGCAGGTGCGCTTTGTGCCTGGAGAGTCAACGGGCTCATATGTGACCCGGCTCGCCGCGCGAAACGGCCTGGCTGTCGGCCGGCTGCTGGACAGCATCGGCAAGGGGAAGTCCAAGGCAGTGGACCCGCGCTACACCGAGCTGTACATGAATCGTGCAGGCCGGGACCGACTGGCCACTTTGACGGGTTTGCCCCTTGAGCGTCTAACGACAGCGCTGATCAGCACACGCGATGAGCAGCTGCTGCCGGAGGGGCGCGGCGGCCCGGTGTGGGTGTGGCCGTGGCAGCCGCGCGGCGGCTACCTGGTACGGGGCTGCGCCTTGTGTGCTGCCAGTCGCGGCGTGGGTGGGCCGGTGTGGCTGATGCAGCCCGATCAGTGGCGCATATGTGTACGGCATGGTCGTTTCAGTGACAATTCGCGTGACGATGCTGTGCCGTTCGTTGATCTCTCGCCGGGTCCTCATGTCGTTGAGGCGGAGCGGCGGCGGCTGGCCCTGGTGCGCCGTCTGGGCGCGGTAGGGCGGGCTCTTGTGGCCGATGCCTTTGGAGTGCTCGCGCATGAGGCGGTCGGGATGCCGCGGCTGGGCAGCCAGCGCACTGTGCCGCTGCGGTTGCTGCCGACAGTGGTGGAGGTGGCGTACGCGATGGCGCGGCTCGAAAAACGCCGCTTGGAGCGGCGCGTCACGCCGGACGACTACGACGCGTGGGAGATCGAAGTCGGCAAGGGCATGAACTGGTCGGTCAGCAGAGTGCTGACTCTGTGGAGCCGTCTCCACGGGCCGTTGTCCGCGCAGGCGGCATCACCGCGATCTCCCGGGGTTCGCCTTGCGCCGGAGGCGCCGCACGCGGTGGTTGGGGAGATGGCTTCGGTTGATGAGGTCACGTGCGTGCCCTGGCAGGTCCTGGCTGTGGGCGAGCGTCCCTACGGCTGACGGCTACCGTCGTACCCGGGCCGGCACAGTGGCCTGGCTTCGGATCACTGTCTGCGCTCCCGCCGGTGGCAGGAGCGGAAGTTTCGCCCGACCGGCATCGTGCCCCCCTGCCGGCCATGAACAGCGAAAGCCTACGAGGAGAAGGTGCGTCCTGCTGATGGACATACAGGTGCTCTACCGCAGCGCGGCAGGGCGTAGTTGTCTTCACGATCCTGAGCGGCTGCGCGGCGTGCCGCTGGAGGAGCGACCTGCGTTGTCCGAGCCCCGGGCGTATAAGGGACGGCGTTCCATTTTGACCAAATGGTCCTCCTCCACCACCGGGCTGAGTGTGTGGTGTGCCAGCAACGTGCAGATGGATGCGGCGATGCTGCTCGACTTCGACCGCGACATCGAGTGCTTCCAGTCGGGCGTGGCGCAGGTGCGGTGGCAGAAGGGCAATGAGCACGGCGCGGTGCAGCCCGCGTTCTTCGCTCGTACCCGAGACGGCCGGCGGCTGGCTATCGTCCATCAGCGCCCGCGGGCCCGCGGTGAGGAGGCGGCGATGCAGCAGGCCGCGGAGGCAGCGGGGTGGGAGGTGCGGCAGATGGAGGTGCCGCAGGGGGTGCTGCGTCCCTCGCTGGCGCGTCTCGCGCATTTCCGCGCCGCCGAGTACGCAGACCCTCACGCCCGCGAAGTGCTGCTGAAGGCGTTCGCCGAGCCTCAGCCTCTGGCCATGGGCGTGGCCGCCTGCGGCCTCGGCAGGGAGGCGACCAGCCGGGCCTGGCATCTGCTGTGGACCGGTGAGCTGACCACCGACTGGAGCGCCCCGTTGCTGCCGACCTCGGTGGTGTGGGCGCGCGGGAAGGAACGGACATGACGTTGGCTGTGGCGGAAGCCGACGCCGCGCAGCAGGCCCGCCTGCCTCTGGGGGCCCGGGTGCGCTGGCAGGGGAGCTCTTACCAGGTACTGGTTGTCCAGGGCAGCGAGGTACAGCTGGGCTGCCTGGAAGAAGCGGGACAGGACGCGCGCGCTCTGGTCTCCGCCGTTGTCGGCGCCGACGACTTCGCCGTCTTGGACGAGGCCGGCGAGGCCCTGCCCGCGGTTCAGGTACCGGATATGAGCGCGTTGGATGTGCTGACGGAAAGCCAGTTGAAGTCGGTGCGGGACTGGGAACGGCACATCCGCGAGATCAACGAGGGGATACCCCCGGGCGCGCAGGCCGATGCGGTGCCGCGGCCAGGCTACGACCCGGACCGCTTCACACTGCGCCAGCGCTATGCCGCCAAGGCCGCGGAACTGCGGGCACTGGGCTGGAAGAAAGCCTCGGCCGCCACCATCGAACGCCGCCGCCGCGCCTATCAGGCGCGTGGCATCAACGGCCTCATCCGCGAGATGCTGCCGGGCTCACCGTGGGGGCGTACCGATGAGCGGGTGGTCCACCTGCTGCTGAAGGAAGTGAAGGAGGGCTTGGCGGAGTCGGACGGCCATGGCAGCCGTCTGTATGAACGCCTTGAGGCCGCGATCCGCCGCGAGTACCCGAACGAGTACGACAGCCTTTCCATATCGCCGGCCACGTTCTACCGGCTGCTGGAGCGGCTGGGCATCCCGGTCGACTCCCTGCGGTGGCCGACCCAGCGGCGCATGGACACCGCCAACGGCGCCACTCCCCCGTACACGCCCACGACAGCGTTGATGCTGGGCGAGCAGGTGCAGATCGATACGACCGGTCTGGATGTCCTCGCTGTGGGCGATGACGGACGGCCGGTGCAGGTGGAGCTGACCGCTGCCATCGATGTCGCATCGCGCACCATCGTCGGCGCAATGATCGTTCCCAGGAGTCCCGGGCGCGGTCCGCGCGGCAGGCGCCTGGGCGGGCGGGCCACCCGGTCCTTCGACGCCGTGCTCATGCTGGCGCAGGCCCTGGCCCCGATGCCGGGCCGGCCCGGCTGGTCGCCCCGGGCGCTGGCGGAGAACTCCGAGATGCCGTACGCGGACCTGGTGGCCTGCGACCCCCGGGTGGCGGGCGCGGCGGCCCGGCCGGTCATCCGACCGCGGATGGTCGTGGTCGACCACGGCAAGATCTTCAACAGTGAGCACTTCGAGGATGTGTGCCGGATGCTCGGCATCAACGTCCGGCCGGCCCGTGAGCGTACCGCCACAGACAAAGCCATCGTCGAGAGCACCTTCAATGCGATCAAGAAGCGGTTCTCGCAGCACGTCGCCGGATACACCGGATCCGACCTCGCCCGCCGCGGCAAGCACGTCACCGACAGCCCGCTGTGGAGCCTGAACGAACTGCAGGACCTGCTCGATGAGTGGATCGCCCTGGACTGGCAGCAAAAACCGCATGACGGGCTGCGCAGTCCGTTCCTGCCCGGCCTGAAGATCAGCCCGAACCGGATGTACGCCACGCTGGTGGCCGCCGAGGGGCATGTGCCGCTGCCGCTGAGCCCGCACAACAACCGCAAGCTGCTGCCGTTCAAGCGGCTGATGGTGACCGACAAGGGCGTGCGTATCGACAACCGCACCTACAACAGCGACGACCTGCAGGAGTACGCCAATCGGCACTCCGGCATCCCCGGGCAGGGCAAGAAGTGGCAGATCCGCTACAGCCCCTACGCCCCGTCCTTGGTGTGGCTCTACGACCACACCAAGGACGACTGGGTCGAAGCGGAGTTCATCCATCAGCGCCTGATCCGTGACGCCTGGACCCAGTACACATGGGAGCAGGCCACCCTCAGCGTGCTCGAGGCGGGCGGCAGCAAGGAAGACGAGCGGCAGATCGCCCGCGCCGTGTCCGAACTGCGGGAGCGAGCCCGGCGCGGGCCCGCGCCGCAGAAGCAGCCACAGGTGCCGCAGTTGTTCACCGGCCCCGCCCTGGACCTGGACATCCCCCAGGCGGACCCCTACGAGGGTGTCCCGGACCCCGACCCGGCCACCGTGGTGCGGGCGCCGTCCCTCAACATGGACGCCAAGTCCATCCTGTACGCGGGCCATTCCCTCCCTCTCGCCACCTCCGCCCCGCCGCAGCCGGACCCGGACGATGACTGGGACGACGAGACGGACGGCTACTACCCGGGCCTGCTCCCGGGGCAGGGCGGTCATGAAAACGGGCTGGGCAGCCTGCGCGGCAGCGCGGCCGAAGTGTTCGGCCGCGTACACCCCACGGCCACCGGACCTGCCAGCAAACCTGGCTACGAACCGGGTGACAGCGAAGACGAAGAACCGGACGACGGAGGCGCTCTGTGAGCCGCAATGAACTGATCCGCCCGCTCAGCCCTACCGTCGCGGGCGCGGTGACCCAGCCCATCGTCCCGCCGCTACTGACGACCAAGGAAGGCTGGAACGCCTCGGCCACACGCCGGCTGACCCCACCCGACCTGCAGGACTGCGCCCCCAAGGGCACCGCCGTCGGTCCCCTGGACCCACGGATGATGTACCACGGCGAGATGCTGCCCGTGATCACCCCCGCACTGCGCCGCGGCCTGCTGGACGCCCGGCGCCTGCTGCGCACCAGCCGGTTCCGCAGCGTCGGCCGCACCATGAACATGCTCATCGACGGCGACCGGGGCACCGGCAAGAGCACCCTGCTGGTCCAGATCGGCCGCGGCTACCAGGGCCTGATCGAAGCGGACTTCGGCCCCGATCCCGACCGCATCCCCGTCATCTACATCAACGTCCCGCCCGAGCGGGACAACAACCTGCACTGGTCCCTGCCCTTCGCCGAGTTCCTCGGCCTGGACCACACCCTGCACCGCAAAGACCGGACCCGGCGCCCCACCGACATGACCGAAGCCATCACCCACGTGATGAACGAGGCGAGCACCCAGCTGGTCCTGATCGACGGCATCGACCGCATCAAGGACAGCGAAATCACAGCTGCCTTCGACTACTTCGAAGCCCTGCAGGACCGCACCCGGATCACGTTCATCTTCTGCGGCACCGGCGCCCGAGAAGTCGTACACCGCGCCCGCTACGACGACAAGCGCAAGAACCTGCCCGACGCCGTCAAAGGCAAGACCTACTTCAGCGACCTGCCCGTGCTGTGGGCCGAAGCCATCCCCTACAGCGACGACTGGCACCGCGTCGTCCAAGCCTTCGAAGACGACCTACGCCTGTACGACCACAAGCCCAGCACCCTGCTCAAACTGTCCCGCTGCCTGCACCGGCGCACCGGCGGCTACATCGAAACCCTCAGCTACCTCATCTGCCAAGCCGCCCAGGAAGCCATCGAAACCGGCACAGAGGCCATCACCAAGGAACTCTTGGACGACATACGCATCGGCCGCGGCGACAGCAGGTGACCCCCTTGGGTCCTACTCTCCTCGTCTGGCAGCGCCGACATGGGCGGCCCAAGCCCCGGATCCAGAGCGAGCAGCCCAGCTGTCGTGGGACACCTGCCCCTTGCACGTGAGTTGACGAGCTATTCGTCGATCCGCTGAAGATCGACAGCGCGGCTGTCGCCGGCTGCGGCTAGCGCATCGATGATGCGGCGCCACTGGCTCAACGTGGAGGCGCCAGGAGCCGCTGTTTCGCGGAGTTCCGTCAGCCAGTGGGTGACGAACCAGCAACGGTTGGCAAAAGCGTCGTAGCGGCCGTTGATGATGCGTTCCAGCCATGTGAGGCCCGTGGCGCACTGCCACGAGTAGGGGGCAGTGCGCGCGAACTGCGCCAGCGCATCAGCGGCCTTTGGCTTCTCGCTTGCAAGAGCGATCCATCGTTCGGCCAACTCGTCCAAGGCGTCGGGCGCGAGCCAGTCGCTGCGTGCACGGTTGAGAGTGTCATCTGGGCTGGGATCGGCGGCGCGCAGCTGTGGGGTCGGCCACAGTGCGGCAAGGGCGTAGTCGGACCAGTGACCGTCTCCGTGCAGGTCGGCGCCTGCGTCAATGGCGTCGAGCGTGGTTTTGAGGGCTAGTGGCCAAATGGTCGGGAGCAGGGTGCGGAGCTGAAGGTCGTAGGTGAAGAGGACGGCGAAGTCGTGTAGCAGCTGATGCAGGGCCTTGCCGTTGGCGGCGAACGTCTGCAGATGCCCGGTGAGCGGTCCCGGCTCGCCATGGGCAGTGAGGTTAATGAGGACGCGGGCTACGAGTTCGCGCTGGGAGTCTTGATATCCGTCGTAGCCCTTGGCCATCCAGTGGTCGGTGCCGATGCGGTGCGCATCTAGGGCCTGTTGCGAAAGT
>NZ_JAGGPA010000076.1 GCF_018614035.1 Streptomyces sp. ISL-96 | reverse complement strand
CTTTCGCAACAGGCCCTAGTTGAGTGCGCGTCACAGTAGGGCACACCGCAGCACCGACCGTGCCAACCAGCGGCATCTGAACCCGATCGACGGGCGGTCTCGCTGGCAGCAGCGCCAGTAGTCGGACCAAGTCGTTCCGGCCCTGGGGGGTGAGTTGTGCGAGTGTGCGCTCTTCAATCTCGTGCCACACCTGTTCTATGTCCCCGCGCAGAGCTTGGCCCGCCGACGTGGCCTCGATGAGTACTGCTCTGCGGTCGTCGG
Organism: Streptomyces sp. ISL-96; assembly: GCF_018614035.1. GTDB lineage: Bacteria > Actinomycetota > Actinomycetes > Streptomycetales > Streptomycetaceae > Streptomyces. The sequence continues at coordinate 8,487 of NZ_JAGGPA010000076.1, read as the reverse complement.
GATCAGGGCCTCTGCTGACCAGTCCGGACCGTTCCAGGCGCGCGCTGGACCATACGTGTCACGGTCGAAGGGTCGAGGTGCAGCAGTTGGATCAGCTCTGATTGGCGCCGCGGGTTGGTTTTGATCTTGTTTCGCTTTGACGGACACCATAGGCGTGGTGGTCAGGCTGCGAGTGCGGTCTCGTATTTGGCGGGACTGCGGTAGCCGAGGCTGCTGTGCAGACGGCGCAAGTTGTACCAGCCTTCGATGAAATCGAAGATCGCGGTGCGGGCGACGGCCTTGCTGGGCCAGGCGAAGGTGTCGAGGAGTTCGCGCTTGATGGTGGCGAAGGACGATTCGGCGAGCGCGTTGCCCCAGCACTGTCCGGTGCGGCCGACTGAGAGCCGGACTCCGAACTCCTCGGCCGAGGCGGTGCATTGCTGGCTGGTGTACTGACAGCCGCGATCCGAGTGGAAGATCACCGGGCCGATGGGGCGACGCTGTCGGCAGGCGGCCTTGAGGGCGTCGACGACCAGGTCGGTCCGCAGATGATCGGCGGTTGCCCAGCCGACCACGCGGCGGGAGGCGATGTCGATGACGGTGGCCAGGTAGAGCCATCCTTCTTTGGTCGGGATGTACGTGATGTCGCCGCACCAGCGGGCATCGAGCCCGGTGGGGTCGGGCTGGAAGTCCCGGACGATGAGATCGGGCCGCAAGGCGGCCCGCGGGTCGCCGATCGTGGTCAGGTGCCGCTGTCGCGGTGCCTGCCCTGCAAGCCGGCGGCCCGCATCAACCGGGCCCCGCGGCGGCGTCCGCAATCGCCGTACCGCTCGAACGCCGTCTGGAGATCGCCCGCCACCTCCGGCTCGGCGGCCCCGAGTGCCTCCTGGCCTCCGCTGACGCCCACTACGGCCTGGCGCGGGACGCCGCCGTGGAGGGGCTGTCCTTCGCCGAGGCGGAGCAGCACTGCCAGGAAGTGATCAACGCGGTACGGAGCCTGCCCGCCCATGAGGAGAGTCGCGACCAGCGGTTTGTCCAGGCCGTGGAACTGTTGCTGTCCCTCACCGAGGTCCGCTGGCGCGGCCAGCATCAGCCGGTCAGCATCAGCCGGCCGGATGAGCGGACATCGACGCCCTGGCCGCCGAGGCCGAGGCGGCGGCCGCCCGCTGCGGCACGCCCCAGCTCCTCGTCCGCACCGCGCTCCTGCGCGGCAAGACACTGCTCGCCACCCGGGGCTTGGTGCTGTCGACTGGCCGCCATCTTCATCGGGTCAGCGACATGACCCGAAAGAGACGAACCTAGTCACGGGCCCCAGGAACCTCAGGAGCCTCGCCGTACGTCGTACCGGGCATGATCGTCATACCTGATGCCCGGACGGCCGAGTTGTACGCGCAGTGGTCCCGGGCCGGTGCCCGCACCGATCCGGCCGAGGCCGAGCCGCTCGCGCTCGACTGTGTGCGCCGACTTGCCGCAGATCCCGGCGGTGAGTCGGCGCATGTGTGGGTGGCTGGGCTTGCGGAGATGGTCCGCTATCTCGCCTGGCGGCCGCGGCCCGAGACGGCGCGCGCCGCCGTCGCCGCGCTCGTGGCCGCCGCGTCGGCGCTGGACATGACGGACTGCGGACACGAGGCGCATCCGTACGAGGAGGAGCTGGAGCACCTATCCGAGGACTCCTGGGGATCGGTGGGAGTCACCGCCGACTACCTGATCGGGGAGCACCCCGAACACCCCCGGCTGGAGGGCGAGTTGTGCCCGGGCAATGTCGCGGGCATCGCACGCGTCACAGCCGATGTCATCGCGCCGTTCTCGGCATCCGGGATACCCGAGGCGGTGCCGGAGGAACATGCGCAGTCGGTGCGGAATCTGAAGGAGATCCTCAACGACTACCCCGTCATCGAGCCCGCTCCCGAGATCGAGTCCAACACGGGCTACCTGTCCGACCGTCCCACCCGGGGCGCGCTCGCGGGGTACGTACTCACGCAGCATGTGACGGTTCCGTACGCCGTCCACCGGATCACCCTGCGTCCGGTCTTCGACGCGATGATCCGGGGTCTGGAGCAGGCGCTCGGGCTGCTCGGCGACGCGGGCGGCTGTGCGCACGCGGACGACGAGCACCCCGACGAGGACGACCTGTACTACGAGTCGCTGGCCGAGATCGGCTTCCATGTGCGCAGCCCCGGCGGGCGGGCCGAACTCGCCGGATGGCTGGACGAGCCGGCCGACGTATGGGTGTGCCCGGACTATCTGCGGGGCCTCGCCCAGGAGTCGCTCGGTGAACTGCGCTCCGCGCACGAGGAATTGTTCGGCGTACGCGACACCAGCGGCCTGGACGCCGCGTTCGTACGGCCCGACGGGCACCTCGACATCGGTGCGCTGACGCAGACGTTCGTCGACGCCGACGACCTCGACGACTCCGGTGTCGCGGGCCAGAACGCCGGCCTGTGGGCGGCACGCCGGCACGCGGAAACCACCGACCCGCACGAGCGGCTGGTTCTGCTTCACCTCGCCCTGTGGGCCGCCTCGGTCTTCGACCTGCCGTACGGCGTGGGGCGCGAGGTGCGCGCCCTGCTGCGGGCTGTCGACCCCGAGCCGCTCGACCATGACTGCCCGCACGGCGACGGCCATCCGGACGCGGATCTGCGGGAGTCCGTGCACCGGCGCGAGGAGTTCAAGGCGCACCTCGATCACCTCTACGCCCCGGCGGAGTTCGGGGCGCCGGAAGGCGTGTACCCCGCCGACGTATGGACCTGTGCGAGCCTGCTCGCCGACTGGGCGCGGGACCCGATCGTCGCGATGGACGAGCGGTACGAGGAGATGGACGAGGAGGATGACGATGACGGATCGATCTTCCGCTGAGCGGGCGGACGAACTGGTTGACGCCTGGGACGAGATGAGGGAGTACGTCGACCACGAACCGCGGACGTACGAGGGGCTCGTCGTCGAGTGCGCCCGTGAACTGGCCGCCGATCCGCGCGGGCCGCTCGCGTACAGCTGGACGCTGGGTCTGGTCCTCGCCCTTCCGTACTTGGCTACGAGGAAGCCGGAGGACGGTGACGTCGGGGCGGCGTTCGACGCGGCGCAGGCCGTCGACCGGGCGCTGCGGGACGCGCCCTGCACGCACCAGGGCCACCCCTTCCAGGGCGACTTGGAGGGGGAGCTCGGGAACATGGCGGACGTCCTGCGGGAGCTCGCCGACGACGGGAGGCCGTGGACGGACCTCAGGCCGCGCGACGCATGGCTGTGCCCGCGCAACGTCGCCGGGCACGCGCGCGTGGTGATGGAGTCGCTGCGGCCCGGCTCGGCCGGGGACGTACCGCCGTTCCTGCCGTTCGAGGACCGGTACGAACTGGAAGGGCTCACCGCGATCATGGAGGGCCATCCGCTCGCCAGGACTTTCGACGTGGCCTGGGACCTCTCCTTCGCGGCCTCCGCGCTGCAAGAGACGGCGGACGACGAGCTGGCCGGCCGGGTCTTCGTGGCCACCGCCGTCGCGTGGTACGTCGAGGCCGAGGCGGACGACGCCGCCGCGCAGGAGCTCGTCGACGAGCTGGCGGACGCCTTCGAGCGCGCGATCGGCCTCCTCGACGACGGCCCTTGCCCCCACGGCGCGCACCCGGACCTTCCGGGCGACACCACCGAGGCCCTGTGGGTGGGCATGCACCTGGCGAGCGCCCGCGGCCGCGCGGCGTACGAGAAGTGGCCCGAGCCGTGGGCCCCGCCCCTCGACACCGCCCTGTGCCCGGCGTTCGTGGCGGCCACGGCCCGCGACTCCCTGACACGACTGAGGAACGGCTGATGACGTACGAACAACTGGTCCGCGCCTGGAGCGAGACCGGAGAGGACCGCTACGGTCCCGACGGCGTCCAGGGCCAGGTCGTCCTGGAGTGCGCACGGGCACTGGCGGACGATCCCGGCGGAGAGCTCGCGTATCAGCGGGTGTTCGGGCTTGTGCTGATGCTGCCGTACACCGAACTGGCCGGCGGGGACGTGCCGCGCGTGGTGGCCGATGCGGCGCGGGCCGTGCGCCGGGAACGCGCGGGGCAGAGCTGCGATCACGCGGAGCACCCGTTCGACGAACAGTGGGAGGACCTCGTCGACACGCTCCCGGACGTGCTGCGGATGCTGGCCGACAACAGCATTGAGTGGTGGGAGAACTACCCGCAGGAGCAGTGGCTCTGTCCGCGTACCGTCGACGGGTTCGCGGCCATGGTCCTGGAGGCACTCGAACCCGGATCGGCCCCGGACGCCCCGCCGTTGCTGCCTTTCACCGCGCAGCGGCACCTCGACTCGCTCACGGCCGTCCTGGAGGGCTACCCGCAGCCCGGTACGGAAGTGGGTGAGGAAGTCGCCAATGTGGGAAGGGCTTTGAGGCATGCCGAGGGGGAGGACCGGGCGGGCCATGTGATCACGGCCGCGGCGCTGACCTGGTGGGCCGGGACCGCCAAAAGCTCCGACGAGGCGTACGACGCCTTGGTGCAGGGATTCGAGGCGGTGCTCGCCGGGCTCACCGACCCGGTGTGCACCCACGACGAACACCCTGCCCTGCCCCGTTGGGCAACCGCCGCCGTCTGTGTGGGGATTCACCTGAGCAGCGCCGGCGGACGCGGGGTCTACGAGCGGCACGGGCCGTGTCTGAAGAACCCGCCGCCGCTGGAGACGCTGCTGTCCCGGCGTTCACGGCTTCGGTCGCCCGGGACTCCTTGGCCCGACTGCGCGCGATGCGAGCCGAGCCGGAGCGAGGAGAGACGGGGGAAGGGCCCTAGCGTCAAGCCCTCGAAGGTCTCGTCTCTGCAGCGGGAGCTCACCCACAAGCACCGAGGATGTCCTGTGCATCCTCCGGAGGATCGCCGAGCCCCCGGCTACCGGCAGGCCATGCCACCAGTGACATCTGCCCCGAAGGTCACCCATGCTGCTATACGGGACGCAACGCCACTTTGGTGATCTCGTCCGAGGCGGCGGGCGGCGGGCGGAAAACCGGGGGAGTCGTCAAGGGGGCGAGGTATGGGCTGAGTTCGGCGCCTGCTGATGCGGCCGGTACGGACCACGGGCGCTCGCCGGCGCCGCGTGTCGCCACCCGCTTGCGTCCTCCGCGGTGCGGAGGACTCTGGAGGCGCCGAGCGCCTGTGGTGAGTGGAGACCGAAGCGCGCAGCAGCCGTGAGCGTCGCAATCCGCAGGGTCTCGGTGAGGCGCGCGGCCTCGACGTCGTCGCCCTGGAAGGACGTGGTCTCCCGGCGGAACGCCGCGAGCGCGGTCAGCGCGCCCAGCACCTGAGGATGATCACGGTGCAGCAGCTCTTGGCATGTGTCCGTAGCCGACGCGTGTGTTCCAGGGCTTTGTCGGCTCGGCGTCGCCCAGGGCAATGGCCACCCGTGTGAGCGTGCACTGTGCGAGAAGAGTGATGTCGAGTCGGCGGTGTCATCCAGGTTCCGCTCGGTCAGGGCCAGAGCCGTCTTCACGTGATCCCGGGCCCTTGCCCAGGCGCCGGTGCGCAACAACTGCGCGGCCAGATTGGCCTGCGCGACGGCAGTATCCGTATCGTCGACGCGGCTGGCCCACAGGGAATGCAGGAGGCCCGCCAGCCTGCTGGACAAGCCCCGCCTCCAGGAGCAGTGCTGCCAGTACATTGCGCGAGTGCGTGTCGATGCTGTCATGGAAGCCCTGTGCCTCCGCCGTCTCCGAGACCCGCCGGACCACCTCGTCCGTGGGGCAAATCGCTGATACAGCCGACGAGTTGATGAGCCTTGGCCTGAATGGATGCGTGGACGTCCGGCTTCGACGTCGGCGCAGCCATGGCCGCGTCCCTCGGCGCCAGCACCCGTCTAGGAACACACCTGCGCCACGAGGGGACGACAGCCGGTCCCGGTGAACGCCGGGAACTGTGAGGCCGATGCCTGCCAGGTGCGGTTGACCTCCCCTGCGTGGAGAAGACCGTACCGGTCAGGAAGGGGCGGCCGGCTACGACGGTTCACTTCCGCTCGAGCGGAGGTGAACTGGACGGCGTCGGCGGGCAGGCTGTCGGCGTACACGTGAACGTGGCTCTGGCAAGATTTTCGTAGCCGGAGATCATCTCGGTGACACGGTCGGCCGGTCCACATACCGGCGGCGGAGGTGGGCGATCAGGACGACGCGGTGGCGGAGAAGGGAGACGCCAGCGCGACCGGCCATCAGGCGCTTTTGCAGCTTGACATCGGTAATACGGCCCTCGTTGACCCCGGAGTTGTAAGGGGTGGCGATCCCCTGGGCGACGGCATGCCGGTCTTCGCGAAGGGCTCCGGCAAGGCCGGTCAGCGGAGTCAGCCCGGTGTTCGCGAGGTCGTCCAGCCACTCTGGCAAGGATGTCGCGTCGCGGTTGTCGAGCATGGCGGCGAATCGGCGGACCAGGTCGTGGGCGGTCCTGAGTTCAGGGCAGTGGTCGAGGAGCCGGGGCAGGCGGTCGTTGATATGCGGGCTGCGGCGGTGCGGGTGGGTGGTGATCCAGCGGGCGGCTTCGCGCGGGGAGGGCGGTCGCTCGCAGGGCTCGTCCACGGGCAGGCCCCGCCGCATAGGCGCGACGGCCATTTTCACGCGCTGGTAGTGGCCAAGATAGCCCTTGGTCTGCAGTTCCTCGTGCAGGATCTTTGCACTGTGCTGTCCCTCGTCCCAGCGTTGTTGCAGGTAGCCGAGGTAGGGATCCAGGGTGGAGGGCTTGCGGGGCGGGCGACGCACCACCTCCTGCCAGGTATGGGCCCGGGCGTACTTGCTGACGGTGCGGCGGTTCAGGCCGAGCTCCCGGGCCACGGAGCTGTGGCTCCGACCAGAACGGGTCAGGGCCTGCACGGCCTCGAAAAGCCTTCGGGCGTGGCGCCCGGCTCGCGTGTCCGCGTCGGTGTTCTCGACGGGCTCCTCGACCGGTGCGGCACCGGTCTCGCTGATCGGGGGCAGCGCTGCGGGCAGGCATCCGCGGTGGGCGGAGGCGATGTCCTGAACTCGCCGGGAGAGGCCCTGCCAAAGGTGAAAGCGGTCGCTGACCTGCACGGCATCCGGGGCGCCGGAGGTGATGCCCTGCCGGTAGGCGAGGGAGCCGTCGCGGCAGGCGACCTCAACACCTGGGTGCTGACCAAGCCACCGGCCGAGCCGTTCCGCGTCGCGTCCTTCCCACAGTGTGAGAGGGAGCCGGGTGGTGGCGTCGACCAGGAGAGTTCCGTAGGTGTTGCCGTAGAGCGCGAAGTCGTCCACCCCCAGCACCCGGGGCGTGACCAGTGGCGGAAACGGCACCCGCATCAGCTGGGACAAGACGGTGCACCGCGAGAGCCTGATGTTCAAGATCCGAAGCATCCGGGAACCGCCCCGGCCGGCCAACACCACGCCGACGTCCTCCACCAAGCGCTGCAACGGCGGTGTCCGCCGCTGGTAGCGCACGGTAAGCCCCGGCACCTGCTCGGCGAAGGTCACCTTCGGGCAGGTCGTGTTTTCGCAGTACAGGCGGCGTACGGACAAGTCGATGTGCACGGGCCGGCCCGCGAGCGTGACGTCGGCGAGGCTCCGTACATAGCGGCTATGGCACCACGCGCTGAGCTGTCCGCATCCCGTACATCCCGCTGGTTCACCGGATCTCGTGCGGGCGCGGACCGCCACCACAGCATCGGAGACCTCAACCGAGATCACCAGCACATCAGACAACTGCGCTAACAGACTGGCCAGTTCAACAGAGCACAGCCACAGGCTGCCCAACCTGTAGACCGGCCGACCGTGTCACCGAGATGGTCTCCGGCTACGAAAATCTTGCCAGAGCCGTGAACGTGCCCAGCTTCGTACGGAGGAGCTGACCGGCATCCGCGAAGTTCGCCGACATCCTCCAGGCCGAAGTGCCGGCCGTCTGGCGTTGATGTCCGCGTTCACCCATCACCGCATCTCGGTCCCGCAATACCGGCCCATGAAACCGCCGCTCCCCGCGCCATCACCTGTTCGGGTCGCGCGCATCGCGGACCTGAACGGCTACTCGTACGGTCGAGAGACTGCCAAGCCCCTGGCGGCCGACCAGCTCTGGACTGGGCAACGACCCATGCCAGCGGTTTCAACGGAGGTGCCGTGAACAAGAACAGCAAACACGAGTTCCAGTTTGTGCTCACTGGTGTCGAGCTCACCGATGAGCAGCAGGAGAAGGTCAGCCGTGCGGTTGCGCAGGCCGGCGTTCTGGCCCTGGGAGAGCTGGCGCCCAGGGAGTCCGTGACGGTCCGAGTGAAGCCGAAGGTGTGGTGGCACGGCATTCCCCGACCAGATCTGATGCAGGAGCTCCAGAGGTCTGCGGCCGACCAGCTTAAAGTATGAGTGCGCCACACATCGGCAAGCGAGGTGCGAGTAGCCAGGCGTGCCCGAGTGGCCCATGCCGCGAGGGCAGCTCGATCATCGGTGTGATGACGCAGCAAGGTCGGCTGGCGTATCTGCCGATGCCAGTCGTGATAGACACCGCGTTCACCTCGCGGCTGCAGGAGGTGGGACAACCGGAACCCTCTCTGTCAGCCTTGGGT
>NZ_JAGGPA010000075.1 GCF_018614035.1 Streptomyces sp. ISL-96 | reverse complement strand
GTCCGGGCCTAGAGCTCATGCACCCCACCCACACACCCTCGGGCGGCAGCGAGACAGCGGCCAATCGCCGGGCCTTTCCCGTGGGCTCCCCCCGGGGGCCGCCCCCCAGAAGCATTGCGGCGGAGGGGCGACGGTCAAGGGTGAAGCGGAGCGCAATCGCCGCAGGCGACGCGACGTAGGAGCGCCCTTTACCGGCGGGCCTTCGGCGCCACACTTACGTGTGGCGGCCCCCATCGGCAGATGCGATCAACGCCCCGGGGCCACCAGAGCCCCCGCCCCCCGCCCCCCGATGCCGAACGATCAGTGGATCAGTACCAGCCGTTGGACTGCCAGAAGCTCCAGGCGTCGCAGGGGCTGCCGTAGCGCTCGTTCATGTAGTCCAGGCCCCACTCGATCTGGGTGGCCGGGTTCGTCTTCCAGTCCGCGCCAGCGGAGGACATCTTGGAGGCGGGCAGGGCCTGGACCAGGCCGTACGCGCCGGACGAGGCGTTGCTGGCCTGGGGGTTCCAGCCGCTCTCGTGCTCGACGATCTTGTCGAAACACGCGTACTGGGCGGCGTCCGGGATCATCTGCTTGGCGACGCTCTGCGGGCTCGCGGCAGTGACAGCGGCAACGGTCTCGGCCTTGGCCTCGGAGATGCCGCCACCCACGACCACCCCACCCATTGAGCCGAGCAGCACGGCGGCGCCGGCGGCGACGGACTTGGTGGGGCGAGCGATGAGGCGGTTGACGATCGGGAACGACACGCGGCTGCCTAACGTCGGGTACGGGGGAATGTCGCGGGCGGGCCGGTGGCGACTGGCGTACTGCGCCCGGCGACTGCTCCAATGAAGCAGCCCCGCAGCCGTGCCGCAATCACCCCTCTTACTAGCAGAACTGGCAAATCGGGCATAACGGCCTGTGGTGCGCTAGAGGCTGTCTGTGCAGGTCAGCGCGCTGAGGGAGCGGTCTGCGGCGGGGGCGGAGGGTTACTATCCCGCCTAGTCGAGGACCAAGGTCCTGTGGGCCCTCTCACCGCCGGGTCAGCGTTGCGGGCCCTCGAATGTGACCTGGGCCTCGAAGGCCGCACGCCGCGTGGCCCGGCGCAGCGCCTTGAGGAGGGTCGCGCCGATGGTGAGGGTCAGTACGACCGTGAGCACGGCCCGGCCAAGGTCCCAGCCGAGGGATGTGGCGAGGCAGTACGCGAGGAAGCGGGCCAGGTTCTCGTGGAGCGGGTCGCCGGGCTGGAAGGAGACGCCGGTCGAGAGGCCGCCGATGTACGTCCAGCCCTGGAGGTTCATGACCGTGCCGTAGAAGAAGGCGGCTACGCACCCGTACGCCGCCAGCATCACCAGCTCCGCCCGGCCGCGCAGGCGCTCCGCGCCCGGCAGCAGGCCCGCGCCCATCGCGAACCAGCCCATCGACAGCATCTGGAACGGCATCCACGGCCCGACGCCACCCGTGAGCAGCGCCGACGCGAACATCGTCACCGCGCCGAGTACGAAACCGAAGCCGGGGCCCAGGACGCGGCCGCTCAGCACCATCAGGAAGAACATCGGCTCCAGGCCGGCCGTCCCCGCGCCGAGCGGACGCAGCGCCGCGCCGACGGCGGCCAGTACGCCCAGCATCGCGACGGCCTTCGCGTCGAGCCCGGCGTCGGCGATCGTCGCCACGACTACCGCGACGAGGAGGGGGAGGAGGGCGGCCAGGAGCCAGGGGGCGTCCTGGGAGTGGTTGCGGGCGAGCCCGGAGTCGGGGTCGGCGAGCAGTGGCCAGCCGAAGGCGATCACGCCGATCGCGCTGATGAGGAGGAGTGCGGCGACGGAGCGGGGGCCGAGGCGTACGGGCTTTGGGGTGCTCATGTTGTCGTCCCGCCGAGTGCGGCGCGTACCTGCGTGACTGTCAGCCACTTCTGCGGGGCGAGGATCTTCGCCACCTGCGGGGCGAAAGCGGGGGAGGAGACGACCACTTCGGCCGTCGGGCCGTCCGCGACCACCTCGCCGTCGGCGAGGATCACGACGCGGTGCGCCAGTTCGGCGGCGAGCTCGACGTCGTGGGTGGCGAGGATGATCGCGTGGCCTTGGCCGGCCAGGCCCCGCAGCAGGCCTACCAGGCGGGCTTTCGCCGCGTAGTCCAGGCCGCGGGTCGGCTCGTCGAGGAGGAGGAGTGGGGGGCGTCCGGTGAGTACGAGGGCCAGGGCGAGGGCGAGGCGCTGGCCCTCGGACAGGTCGCGGGGGTGCGTGTCGTCCTGGATGCCGGGGAGGAGCTCGGCGACCAGGGCACGGCAGGTGCCGGGGTCGGCGCCGGCGTCGCTGTCGGCTGCCGCGCACTCGGCGGCGAGGGTGTCGGCGTACAGCAGATCCCGCGGCTCCTGCGGGACGAGGCCGACCTCTCGGACCATGTCCTGGGGGCGGGTGCGGTGGGGGGTGCGGCCGCCGACGGTGATGGTGCCGGTGGTGGGCTCGATCATGCCGACCAGGGCGGAGAGGAGGGTGGACTTGCCGGCGCCGTTGCGGCCCATGAGGGCGACGGTTTCGCCCCGGGACACGGTCAGTGTGACCCGGCGGAGGGCCTCTACGCGGGCGCGGCGGATGCCGAGGTTGGTGACTGTGGCTACGGCTGCGCGGGGGGCGGTGCCGGTGCTGGTGGCTTCGGCGGGGGCCGGTGCGGTGCGGGGGCGGCGCAGCAGGCGGGCGAGTTCTTCCCCTACCCGCCCCTTCCCGAAACTGGAGGCTCCGCCCCCAGACCCCCGGTCCTCAAGCGCCGGACGGGCTGGATGGTGTTGGGCAGTGGGCTTGCTCGGCTCCTGGTCCCCCGGACGCCCTTCGGGCGTGTCCTCAAACGCCGGACGGGCTGGATTCGTGCGTCCAGCGGCACGTTCCCGCTCGGCAGCGTCGGCCAGTCGTGACCGCAGCGGCGTGGCCCGGCGGCGGGCGTCCCGTACCGAGAGGGGGAGCGGGGTCCATCCCGCCAGGCGGCCCAGCGCCACCACCGGGGGGTGCACGGGCGAGAGGGACATGATGTCGACCGGCGACCCCATCCGCGGCGCCTCGCCCGGCCCCGCCAGCAAGATCACCTGGTCCGCGTACTGCACCACCCGCTCCAGGCGGTGCTCGGCCAGCAGCACGGTCGTACCCAGGTCGTGGACCAGGCGTTGCAGCACCGCCAGCACCTCCTCCGCCGCCGCAGGGTCCAGCGCCGACGTCGGCTCGTCCAGGACCAGCACCTTCGGATGCGTGGTCAGCACCGAGCCGATCGCGACCCGCTGCTGCTGCCCGCCGGAGAGCGTGGCGATGGGGCGGTCGCGGAGCTCCGCGAGGCCGAGCAGGTCCAGCGTCTCCTCGACCCGGCGGCGCATCACGTCCGGCGCGAGGCCGAGCGATTCCATGCCGTACGCCAGCTCGTCCTCGACCGTGTCGGTGACGAAGTGGGCCAGTGGGTCCTGTCCCACCGTCCCCACCACGTCGGCGAGTTCGCGCGGCTTGTGGGTCCGCGTGTCGCGGCCGTCGACCGTCACGCGGCCGCGCAAGGTGCCGCCCGTGAAGTGCGGCACCAGGCCGGAGACCGTGCCCAGCAGGGTCGACTTGCCGACTCCTGACGGGCCGACCAGCAGCACCAGCTCGCCCTCCGGCACGGTGAGGTCGACGCCCTGGATCGCGGGCGACGACGCGGCATCGTCGTAGCTGACCGACACATTCTCGAACCGGATCACTGGGGAATCGCTTTCACGGGGGGAAGGACGGGGGCGGCCGGCGGTACGGGTGTCGGCGGCGGTACGGGCGTCGGCGGTACGGGAGCCACGAAGGCCGGTAGCAGGCCGATCAGTACGGACGCCGCCGGCCACAGCGGGAATTGTGGCGCCACGAGCGGTACGACACCGGGGTGCAGAGCCACCGGGTCGTACGCCGCCGCCCAGATCATCAGCGCCCCCACCGCCGCACCCGACCCCGCCACCAGCCACGCCCGTACGCCCCACTCGTCGGGCCGGTAGCGGGTACGGACGCTGCGCCGGCCGCCCAGGCGGAGCCCCGCCAGCGCGGCGACGAGCCCTCCGCCCATGACCGGCAGCCCGTACGCCGCACCTTCGGCGGCCAGCAGCCCGTATGACCCGGCGCACACACCCAGCAGCCCGCCCAGCGTCAGCGCGGTCGTCGTGTGGCGTACGGCGGGCGGGACTTGGGCGGTGCGGCCGTAGCCGCGCGCGTCCATCGACGCCGCCACCGCCACCGACCGCTCCAGCGCGCCCTCCAGAACCGGCAGCCCGATCTGGAGCACTGCCCGCACCCCACCCGTCGGCCGGCCGCGCAGGCGGCGCGCGGTGCGCAGCCGCACCACGTCGGCCACCATGTTCGGCGCGAACGTCATCGCCACGACGACGGCGACCCCCACCTCGTACAGCGCGCCCGGCAGGGACTTGAGCAGCCGGGCCGGATTGGCGAGCGCGTTCGCGGCGCCCACGCAGATGAGGAGCGTGGCCAGCTTCGCCCCGTCGTACAGGGCGAAGACCAGCTGCTCCGCCGTCACGCGCCCACCGATCCGAACGCCCTGTGCCCAGTCGGGCAGGGGTACTTCGGGGAGCGTGAAGAGGGTGTGGCTGCCGGGGATCGGTGAGCCGAGGAACGTCGAGAAGACGAGGCGGATGCCGATGACGAGCAGGCCGAGCTTGACGAAGGCGCCGTACGAACGCGCCCACGGCGCATCCGTCCGCCGCGCGGCCACCACGTATCCGGCCACCCCCACCAGCATCCCGAGCAGCAGCGGATTGGTGGTCCGGGACGCGGCGGTGGCCAGGCCGAGCGCCCACAGCCACCAGGCCCCGGCATGCAGGGCGTTGCTGCGGCTGGCCTCAGGCGCACGGAGGGTCATGGAGAGGGAGGTCATCCGCGGCGGCGGCGCGCCTGCCACACGCCTGCGGCGCCGAGCGCGAGCACGGCTGCGAGGCCTACGAGCAGTCCGGCGGAGGGGCCGCTGTCGTTACTGTCCTCAGTGCCGTCCTCAGTGGGCTTATGTGTGGTGGGAGCGTCGTCGCGGCCTGCCACCTGATCACCGCAGCCCGTCTTCGGGTACCCGGAGATCGCGCAAAGCAGCGCTGTGCTGTCGTAGCGCAGCGGCTTCGCCACCGAGGCGAGCGCGTCGGCCGCGGTCGCGTCCGCAGCGGTCCGCGCGCAGGCGGTGCGCAGTGCGGGGGGCTGCTCGCCGTCGGGGGCGTCGGCCGCTGTACCGGGGTCGATGACGACGGCGATTCGTTTAGCGCCGTCCTTGGAACCGTCCTCGGTGGGCGTCTTGGTGTTGCAGACGGCGTCGAAGGAGTCCGGCGCGTAGCGCGGCTTCGCGGAGTCCTGCGAGTCCTCGCTCACCGAGAAGCGGAAGCCGATCACGTCACCGTCGGCGGGCCGGGCGGTGGCGGGTCCCTGGGTGGCGTACGTCCACTCACCGCCGTCGCTCTCCCAGAACGACCAGTAGCGGTAGCCGGTCGTCGTCGCCTGCGCGGACCCGGCCGCCCCGCTCAGCACCGCGAGCGCGGTGCTGAGTGCGAGGACGGCGGAGCCCAGCCGCGTACGTACCAACCGCGTACGCACCACCACTGTCACAGCTGCTGGTTCTTCTTCTTGCGGCCGCTGAACAGGATGCCGGCGCCGACGCTGGCGACGAAGATGACCGCCACGATCCACCAGGTGCCGAAGCCGCCGTCGTTGTTGTTGTCCTTCTCCTCGTCGGCCTTCGTCTCGGCGGCCTCGGGCGGCGGGCCGGTCGCGTTGAGCGCCTTCACGAGGTCGGCGCCGCCGAAGCTCTTCGGGTCGGTGCCGGTCGCGTTCGCGGCGAGGACCAGCTGGGCGTACGCCGCGGGGCCGTTCTCCTTGGCCCAGGCCGCGGAGTTCTTCTCCAGCCACTCCAGCGGCTTCTTCGCCTGCTCGGCGCCGCCCTGCGCGGCCAGCGCCACGACGGCGTCCGCCGTGTTGCCGAAGTCAGGCTGCGGCTTCGCGTCCTCGGCGCCGGGCATGGGGGCCGTGTCGAGGTGACCGGTCTTGGCGAGTACGCCGGTGAGGTACGCGGCGCCGTTCGCTGCGGCCTGCGCGGGCGTCAACGTGCCCGGCTTGTCGCCCTTCTCGCACTCGGCCGCCTTCTGGCCGTCCTTCTTTCCCTTCGCGTCCAGCCCCTGGCCGAGCCCGCCCAGTACACCCGCCGCCGTAGCGTCGGCGTTCGGCGCGAGCTTGCCGGACTTGTCGGGCTGGTATGCAAACGCACCGCCGCCGCCCGTCTTCGCGTCGCACGGGATCGAGAACGTGACGAGCGCGTCGTACGGCGACTTGTCCTTCTGCGACTTCACCTCGGCCGGCTTCTCGCCCGTCGCGGCCAGCGCGCCGATCACGATCGAGGTGGAGTTGGAGTCGCTCGCGCCGCCCGGGCTGTAGCCCCAGCCGCCGTCCTGATTCTGCACGGACTTCAGCCAGCTGACGCCCTTCTTCACTGCGGCGTCCTGCCCGCCGAGCGCCTTCAGCGCCTGCACGGCGGCGGCGGTCGCGTTGCTGTCCACCATCGTCTTCGACGTGCACGGCTCGGCGGCGTCGGCGCGGAAGGACGGGAAGCCGCCGCTGTCGCACTGCTGGCCGACCAGCCAGTTCACGGCCTTCGCGGCGGGCTTGACGCCCACCGTGTCCTGGGCGAGGAGGGCCAGCGACTGCCGCCAGACACCGTCGTACGTCGGGTCCTTCTCGCCGTAGAGCCCCGAGGGAACCACGGGCGTGGGGGACGGTGCGGCGACGGCGGTCGTGGTCGTGGCCACCGTCGTGGTCGCGGTCGCGCAGAGTACGGCGGAAGCTGCGAGCACGGTGGCTGCGCTGCGGCGAAGGGTCATGACGGGTGGGGCCTCTCCTGCTGAGGAGCCGGACCCGGGCGCGCGAAAACCACGCACCAGGCTCCGGCTCCGTATACCTCGACGGTGCCGAGCCAGTAGTCATGCCGGACCGGGCGTTCCGACTCACCGCCCACGAGGGGCGGCTCACGGCTGCGGGTCAGTGCCGGATTCGCACCGGCTTCCCCCAGAACGGCATGCTGACGACTCGCACACTGTACCGGCGGCCGCCCCCGGCGACCGCGCCCCTACGTCGCGACGTACGTCACGGGGTCGCCGCCCGCCGCCGCCTCCGCGTGCCCCAGTTTCACCAGGCGGCGCAGGTGGGCCTCCGCCTCCGAGACGGCGATGTTCCTCGACCCGTACGGGATCTCCGCCCAGGGGCGGTTCCACTGCATGCGCTCGGCGAGCTGCCAGGGGGTGAGGGGGGTGGCGAGCAGCGCGCGCAGGCCCGTGAGGCGGTCCTCGTGGTGGTCGAGGAGTTCCTGTACGCGGGCGGGGGCGTCGGTGAACGCGTGCTGGTGGGCGGGAAGAACCTCGGCGGGGGCCAGGCGGGCGATGCGTTCGAGGGAGTCGAGGTAGTCGCCCAGGGGATCGGTGACCGTGGTGTCGTCCGGGTCCTCGTACAGGCCGATGTGCGGGGTGATGCCGGGCAGCAGGTGGTCGCCGGAGAAGAGGCGGCCGTTGCCGGGGAGATCGGCCGGGTGGGTTTCCTCCAGGTGGAGGCAGACGTGGCCGGGGGTGTGCCCCGGCGTCCAGATCGCGCGCAGGCGGCGCCCGGTGAGGGGGAGCAGGTCGCCGGGGACGATCTCGCGGTCGGGGAGGGCGGCCCTGAGGCCGGGGAGCGTACGCATGCGGCCCGAGTCGCGGGCGGCGCGGAGCGGGGCGAGGTGGTCGTCGGGGGCGCCGGCGGCGGTGAGCTTGGCGGTGATGTAGTCGAGCCAGGTGCCGGGCTCCGCGGCGCGGGTCCGGCGTACGACCTCGGTGTCGGCGGCGTGCATGGCGATCCACGCACCGGACGCGTCGCGCACCTGGCCGGACAGGCCGTGGTGGTCGGGGTGGTGGTGGGTGATGACCACGCCATGGATCTCGGTCACGGACGTACCGAGCGCGGCGAGACCGGCGACCAGCGTGTCCCAGGACGCGGGATCGTCCCAGCCGGTGTCGATCAGGACGGGCCCGTCGTCGGTGTCGAGCAGGTGGACGAGGGTGTGACCGAGCGGGTTGTCCGGGATGGGCACCTTGATGGACCACACGCCACCGCCGTGCTCGGTCACCTGCGGCATGGATCCCCGATTCCTCAGTCGTTCCTCAGTCGTTTCTCAGCCGTTCCCCGCACAGGACTAGAACTCGTTCCAATAGTCGCCCAAGCCGACTTCTTTGCAAAGAGGTTCGACCGGCGCCAGGTCGTGGACATGGACTCCCCGGACTGGAACTGGTATCAGTTCTGATGCATCGTCAGATATCCAGACAGGCGTCGCGGGCCCCGGGCCCCTGGGAGGCAGAAGTCATGACCGAGCTTGTGGAGCACCGGAAGCTTTACATCGGCGGCGAGTTGACCGATCCGCTGGGGACCGAGTTCATCGAGGTCGTCTCGCCGCACACCGAACAGGTCATCGGCCGCGTGCCGCACGCGTCCCGCGCCGACGTCGACCGCGCGGTCGCGGCGGCGCGCACGGCGTTCGACGAAGGGCCCTGGCCCCGGATGACGCTCGACGAGCGGATCGCCGTCGTCACGCGGATCAAGGACGCGATCGCCGTACGGCACGAGGAGATCGCCCGCAGCATCACGTCCGAGAACGGGACGCCGTACACCGCGAGCATCATGATGCAGGCGCTGGCCGCGATGATGGTCTGGGACGCCACGATCACCGTCGCGCGCGACTTCCCGTACGAGGAGCGGCGGACCGGCGTGCTCGGGTCGATTCTCGTACGCCGCGAGCCGGTCGGGGTCGTGGCGGCCGTAGTGCCGTGGAACGTCCCGCAGTTCACGGCGGCGGCCAAGCTCGCGCCCGCGCTGCTGGCGGGGTGCACGGCCGTACTCAAGGTGTCGCCCGAGACGCCGCTTGACGCGTACATCCTCGCCGAGATAGTCACCGAGGCCGGGCTGCCGGAGGGTGTCCTGTCGATCATCCCGGCCGACCGCGAGGTCAGCGAGTACCTGGTCGGGCATCCCGGCGTCGACAAGGTGTCGTTCACCGGATCGGTCGCGGCGGGCAGGCGCGTCATGGAGGTCGCCTCGCGCAACCTCACCCGAGTGACGCTGGAGCTGGGCGGCAAGTCGGCGGCCGTCATCCTCCCCGACGCGGATCTGACGACGACCGTAGCGGGGATCGTCCCCTTCGCCTGGATGCTCAACGGGCAGGCCTGCGTGGCCCAGACCCGCATCCTCGCCCCGAGCTCGCGCTACGACGAGTTCGCCGAGGCGTTCGTGGCGGCGGCCGGCGCGCTCAAGGTCGGCGACCCGCTCGACCCGGCCACCGAGGTCGGCCCCCTCGTCGCCAAGCGCCAGCAGCAACGCTCCCTCGACTACATCAGGATCGGGCAGGACGAAGGCGCGAAGATCCTCACGGGCGGCGGCCGTCCACCCGCCATGGACCGGGGCTGGTACGTCGAGCCGACCCTCTTCGGCGGGGTAGACAACTCGATGCGTATCGCCCGCGAGGAGATCTTCGGCCCGGTCATCTGCCTGCTGCCGTACGACGACGAACGCGAGGCGGTGCGGATCGCCAACGACTCGGAGTACGGACTCAGCGGCAGCGTCTGGACCGCCGACACCGACCACGGCATCGACATCGCCCGCCGGGTCAGGACCGGAACGTACTCCGTGAACACCTTCAGCATCGACATGCTCGGGCCCTTCGGCGGCTACAAGAACTCCGGCCTGGGGAGGGAGTTCGGGCCCGAGGGGTACGGCGAGTACCTGGAGCACAAGATGATCCACCTCCCCGCCGGCCACGGGGAGGCGTGATGGGAGACCGCTGGCACGTCGAGGTCGACCGGGCGGTGTGCATCGGCTCCGGCATGTGCCTGAACCACGCGCCGGGCGCCTTCACTCTCGACACCGCCCGCCAGTCGCACCCCACGGACCCCGACCTCGACGCGAACGCGAAGGTGCTGACGGCGGCGGAGGGCTGCCCGGTCGAGGCGATCGCGATCACGCTGGTGGGCAGCGGGGAGGTGGTCTTCCCGCCGGAGGACTAGCTGCTGAGTTCGCCCCGTGCGAGCCCCGTGGTTCCCCGTCGCCCTGCCTCGGTGGACACGGTGCCAGGAGGGGACGTGCCGGGGCGCTCCCCGCAGGGCGTTGAACGCAACCGCCGTGAAGAAATCGCAGTGGCTCGGTGTTCGACGACCGAGGAGACGCCCCGGCGCGGCACCGACCCCGAAGGCCCCGCAACCGCCCCGCAGCCCACCGCACCGCAGCGAGTTCGCTCGAACGCGTGCGAACGGTTCTTTACCTATGAGTACCGCACAGTCACGACGTGACAGGTGTGACTGTTCTTCCCCGCGGCTGCGTGGAAATCTCGACGTGACCGCAGCCGAGGGGGGACCCATGGACAACCGGTACGAGGTCTTCTGCCTCGCCGACAGACAGTTCTACGAGACTCCGGACCGGCTGTCCTCGGGCAACCGCGGACAGGCGTCATCGGTGCCGCTCTTCGAAGCAGCCCAGCGTGAACTCCCGGACGGCTGGCGCCGGTTCGTGTCCGGCGACTGGATGCACATCAACCCGGTCGACGCCGGGGGCGCGCCGCTGCCCGGCCGGCCGACGCAGGGCTGGAAGATCCATGTCTCGGCCTGCCTCGACAACGCGGAGAAGACGGCGGCCAAGGTGTGGGACTACTGCGTCCCGCGCGGCGTCCCGTTCAAGTTCGTACCGGGTCCGCAGCCGCTCCACCTGCGCAACTCCAAGTACGCGGGTCGCGGCTCCAGCGGCAAGTTCGCCACGCTCTACCCCACCGACGAGAAGGAACTCCACCTCATACTCCGCGAGCTGGGCGACCTGCTCGACGGGGAGCCCGGACCGTACATCCTCACCGACCTGCGCTGGGGCAACGGCCCGCTGTACGTCCGCTACGGCGGATTCGCGCACCGTTACTGCGTCGACGCCACCGGCACCCTCGTCCCCGCGATCGAGAACCCGGAAGGCACTCTCGTCCCGGACCTGCGTGAGCCGGCCTTCCACGTGCCCGAGTGGGTGGAGCTTCCGGCGTTCCTGGAGCCGCACCTCGCGGCCAGAAACGCCACCACCACCAACGACCTGCCGTACCGCATCGAGAGCGCCCTGCACTTCTCCAACGGCGGCGGTGTCTACCTCGGCGAGGACCTGCGCAGCGGCGAGAAAGTGGTCCTCAAGGAGGCGCGGCCGCATGCCGGACTCGCCGCCGACCGGGCCGACGCCGTAACCCGCCTGGAGCGGGAGCGGGCCGCGCTGGAACGGCTGTCCGGGCTCGGCGTCGCCCCCGAGGCCCGCGACTGGTTCATGCTCGGCGACCACAGCTTCCTGGTGATGGACCACCTGCCCGGCCGCACCCTCAACTCCTTCTTCGCACAGCGCCATCCGCTGCTCGAACCCGAGCCGGACCCGGCCGCCGTCGCCGACTACACCCGCTGGGTGCTGCGCATCCACCGCGCCGTCGAGGAGGCGGTCACCGCCGTCCACGGCCGGGGGGTCGTCTTCAACGACCTGCACATGTTCAACATCATGGTCGGGCCGAACGAGGAGTCCGTACGCCTGCTGGACTTCGAGGCCGCCGCGCACGTCGACGAGAACCACCGCCAGGCCATCGCGCACCCCGGCTTCATCGCGCCCCGCGAACGCACCGGCTTCGACGTGGACCTCTACGCCCTCGCGTGTCTGCGGCTGGCGCTCTTCCTGCCGATGACGACCCTGCTGGTCGTCGACCGCGACAAGGCGCACCATCTGGCGCAGATCGTGGCGCGCCAGTTCCCGGACGTACCGCAGGAGTTCCTGGACGCGGCGACCGAGGTGATCTGCGGTACGGACCGCCCCGACCGGGCACCGACCGAGCCGTACGTGCCGACCGAGCCGTACGTCCCGGCGGAGCCCACCGACTGGCCGCGCAGCCGTGACTCGATCGCCGCGGGCATCCTGGCCTCGGCCAGCCCCGGACGCGACGACCGGATCTTCCCCGGCGACATCGCCCAGTTCGCGGACGGGGGCGGACTCGGCATCGCCCACGGCGCCGCCGGGGTGCTCCACGCGTTCGGCCAGGCCGGTCTGCCACGGTACGAGCAGGGCGAGGAATGGCTGCTGCGGCAGACCGCCCCGCCGCCGCTCGGCACACCGCTCGGCCTCTACGACGGACTGACGGGCGTCGCCCACGTCCTCGACGGCCTCGGCCACCGCGAACGCGCACTGGAACTTGTCCAGCGGGTGCTGGACGAGAAGTGGCAGAGACTGGTTCCCGGGCTGTACGGGG
Organism: Streptomyces sp. ISL-96; assembly: GCF_018614035.1. GTDB lineage: Bacteria > Actinomycetota > Actinomycetes > Streptomycetales > Streptomycetaceae > Streptomyces. The sequence goes on along the minus strand of NZ_JAGGPA010000075.1, from coordinate 69,991 downwards.
GGCTCGCCGGTATCGGTCTCGTACTCGCCGAACTGTCGCGCACCTCCGGGGAAACCACCCTCCGGGAGCAGGCACTGACAGCGGCCCAACTGCTCGCCGACCAGCAGCAGTCGAAGACCGGCAAACGCGCCGGGCTGCTGCACGGCGCCACCGGCCCCGCCCTGCTCTTCCTGCGGCTGTACGAGGACACGGGCGCCCCGCAGCTCCTCGACCTGGCCGCCGACGCGCTGCGCGCCGACCTCGCGCGCTGTGTCCGCAACAGCGCGGGCACGCTGCTCGTCGACGAGGGGACGCGCACCATGCCCTACCTCGGGGCCGGATCCGTCGGCATCGGCATGGTGATCGACGACTTCCTCGCGCACCGCGCGGACGAGGAGTTCGAGGCGGCGCGAGCCGGCATCGTGCGGGCCGCCCGGTCGCGCTACTACGCCCAGCCCGGGCTGTTCAACGGGCGGGCCGGCATGGTCCTCCACCTGGCGAGGACCACCGCACCGGAGGCGGCACCCGGCCACCTCGCCGCCCAGCTCGACGGCCTCGGCTGGTACGCCCTGCCCTACGAAGGGCGGCTCGCCTTCCCCGGCGACCAGATGATGCGCCTGTCCATGGACCTCGGCACCGGCGGCGCAGGCGTACTCCTCGCCGTGGCGGCGGCGCGGGGCACCGGCGCGCACCTGCCCTTCCTCCCGCCGCTCCGGCGGCCCTAGAACCGGTCCGGTTCCGACCCGGAGCCGTACCGCACAAAGAAACCCCGTCCCCACGGGAACGGACAACCGAAGGGAACCACCATGGCACTTCTCGACCTTCAGAGCCTTGAGACCCCCGAGAGCACCGGCGGCGGCGACCAGAGCAGCCTGAGCCTGCTGGCGTGCGACAAGCACAGCTCCAACAGCTTCCTGCTGTGTCTGTGACGTCTTCTGTGACGTCTTCGTGACGTCGGTCTCCGAGGTGTTCTGACGGAGATACGGCCCCGGGCGGCACCGCCTGCCTCCCGGGGCCGTAAAGCTCCCCGTACGAAGACGAGGGAATTCGAGCGCGCATGGACGAAGGCCGTGACCAACGCCGCCTGGCCGACCGGCTGCTGCGCGACTCCCTCCGGCACAGCGCGCTCCCCGGAACGGCGATCCTGGTCCTCAGCACGGCGGGCGCCGCGGCCGGTCTGGCGCTGCCCGCCCTGCTCGGCCACACCCTCGACCTGCTGCTCTCGGGGCGTCCCGCCACCGCCTGGCTCACCGCCTGCGCGGCCCTCACCTGCTTGCTCGTGATCCTCGACGCACTCGACGGGCTGCTGACCGGCACCACCAACGCCCGCTCCACAGCCTGGTTCCGCCGCCGGCTGCTCGGACACGTGCTGGCCGCCGGGCCGCGCTGCACGGACCGGGTCCCGCCCGGCGACATCGTGGCCCGCCTGGTCGGCAACGCGGCCCACGCGGGCGGCGCCCCGGCCGCACTCGCGGGCACGGTCGCCGCCGTCGTGACACCCGTCGGAGGACTGATCGCCCTCGCGATCGTCGACCTGTGGACGGCCGGGGCCTTTCTCGTCGGCATGCCACTGCTCTTCCTGCTGCTGAAAGCCTTCGTACGCGAGTCCGGCGACAGCGTCGCGCGCTACCAGGAGAGCCAGGGCGAGATCGCCACACGGCTCGTGGAAGCGGTGGGCGGCGCCCGTACGATCGCGGCCGCGGGCACGGCCCGGCGCGAACAGGCCCGCATCCTGGAGCCACTGGCCGGGCTCAGCGCCCAGGGCTACCGGATGTGGCGAGTGCAGGGGCGTTCCACCGCGCAGGCCGCCGTGGTCGTGCCGCTGCTCCAGATCGCCGTACTCGCGGTGGCCGGAACCCGCCTCGCGGCGGGCGAGCTCTCGGTGGGCGGACTCCTCGCGGCGGCCCGGTACGCCGCGCTCGCGACCGGAATCGGCATGCTGGTCGGGCGGCTGAACGGCCTGGTGCGCAGCCGGGGCGCGGCCCGCCGCCTCGCCGGACTGTTCGCCGTACCGGCCACCGCGTACGGCCGGGCGCACCTGCCCCCCGGCGACGGCACCCTGGAACTGCGAGGCATCACGGTCGCCCGCGGGGACCGCACGGTCCTGGACGGCCTCGACCTCACCCTCCCCGGCGGCACCTCGCTGGCCCTCGTGGGCCGCTCCGGATCCGGCAAGTCCACCCTCGCCACGGTCGCGGGCCGCCTCGCCGACCCCGACGCGGGAACGGTCACGCTCGACGGCGTCCCGTTGAGCGAGCTGCCCCACGACGTCCTGCGCCGCGCGGTCGGGTACGCCTTCGAGCGGCCCGCGCTGCTGGGCGGCACGATAGGCGGGACCATCGCATTCGGCGGATACGAACCGGACGCGCCGGCCGTACGGAAGGCGGCCTCGGCGGCCTGCGCCGACACCTTCGTACGCCGCCTGCCGCACGGCTACGACACCCCGTGCGCGCAGGCTCCGCTCTCCGGCGGCGAGGCCCAGCGCCTGGGCCTGGCAAGGGCGTTCGCGCACCCGGTGCGGCTGCTGATCCTCGACGACGCGACCTCCAGCCTCGACACGGTCACCGAGCTGCGGATCGGCGAAGCCCTCACCCGTGACGCTGGGGCCGGCACCCGTCTGCTCATCGCGCACCGGGCCTCGACGGCGGCTCGCGCCGACCAGGTCGCCTGGCTCCACGAGGGCCGCATCCGCGCGGTCGGACCGCACGCGCGGCTCTGGCAACTGGACGACTACCGGGCGGTCTTCGCCGACGGAATAGACGGAATAGACGGAACGGGTGAAACGGGCGGAACCGGCGGGGCGAACAATGACGGTTGACGCCACGAACGGCACCCCGACCGACACCCCCCGGCTGCGCGCCGAAGGCCTGCGCTTCCTGAGCCGGCGGCGGCCCGTGCTGTTCGCGCTGGCGGGCTGGTCGCTGCTCGAAGCCGCGCAGACGTTCCTCTTCGGGTACGCCCTCGCCCGCGCCCTCGACCACGGCTTCCTGGCGGCCCGGCCGGCCGTCGGGCTCGGCTGGCTGGCGGTCGCCGCGGTGGCCGTCGCGGCCGGAGCGTACGGCACCGGGCGGGTCTTCCGGGCCGTGTCCGCGCTGGTGGAGCCGTTGCGCGACGGCCTGGTACGCCGAGTCGTGGCCGGCGCGCTGCGGGACGCCGACCATGGGGCGGTGTCCCGGCTCACGCATCAGGTGGAGATCGCCAGGGACACGTTCGCCGGGCTGGTGATGGTCTCCCGGTCGTTCGTCTTCACGGCGGCCGGGGCGCTGGCCGGTCTCGCCTCCCTGGCGCCGGTCCTACTCCTCGTCGTGGTGCCGCCGCTCATCCTGGGACTTGGCCTGTTCCTGGTGACGCTGCGGCCGATGGCCCGCCGCCAGGAGACGTTCCTCGCCGCCGACGAGGCGGTCGCGCGCAGCCTGGACGCGACGGCGGCCGGGCTGCGGGACATCACCGCGGCGGGGGCACAGGAGCGGACGGCCGACGAGGCCGACGACCGGTTCGCCGACGAGTTCCGCGCCGCGCGGACCCTGGCCCGCTGGGGTGTACTGCGGGTGCTCGCGGTGGCGGTCGGCGGCCGGCTGCCCGTCGTCCTGCTGCTGGTCACCGCCCCCTGGCTGCTCGGCCGGGGGGTCACGCCCGGCGACCTGGTGGGGGCCCTCACGTACCTGATGTACGCCCTGCTGCCCGCCCTCCAGAGCCTGATGCAGGCCCTGGGCACAGCGGGCTCCCGCCTGGCGGTGGTCCTCCGCCGCCTCACGGCTCCGGGGCTTGGCTCGTCTGAGACCCGGCGCCCTTCGAACGCCGAGCGCGTTTCGGGCGTTGAGCGGAACGAACCGCCCCACCCCACCACCCCCGCGCGCGCCCGGGCCGCGGTGGAGCTGCGTGGGGTGACCTTCGCGTACGGGCCGCATGCCGAGCCGGTGTTCCAGGGGCTGGACGTAACCGTCCCGGCCGGTGGCCATCTCACGGTCGTCGGCCCCAGCGGCATCGGCAAGTCCACGCTGACCGCCCTCGTCGCGGGTCTGCTCGTCCCCGACCGCGGCGAGGTCCTGCTCTGTGGAGAGCCGGTGCACGGCGGCGGCACGCGCCGACGGGTCCTGGTGCCGCAGGAGGCGTACGTCTTCTCCGGCAGCCTCCGTGACAACCTGACCTATCTGTGCCCGGACCCGCCGCCCGATGCCGCCGTGCTCGCCTCGGCCCGCGCTGTCGGGGCGTACGAGCTGCTCCTGCGGCTCGGCGGCCCGGACGCCGCCGTGGTCCCCTCCGGACTCTCGGCGGGGGAGCGGCAGTTGATCGCCCTGGCCCGCGCCCACCTGGCACCCGTGCCCGTCGTCCTGCTCGACGAGGCGACCTGCCATCTGGATCCCGCCGCCGAGGCCCGCGCCGAGCGGGCCTTCGCGGAGCGCCCGGGCACCACGCTGGTCGTCGTCGCTCACCGGATCAGCTCCGCCCGCCGCGCCGACCGCGTGCTCGTGATGGACGGTACGCACGCGCTCTGCGGCACTCACGACGAGCTGATCCGGCGCTCCGCGCTCTACCGCGACCTGGCCGGCGGCTGGTCAGAGCCAGCCGGCGCCCTGGGAGATGCGAATGGCGTCCACCCGGTTGCGGGCCCCGGTCTTACGGGTGATGGCGGCCATGTAGTTGCGCACAGTCCCGTTGGTCAGATGCAGGCTGTGGGCGATCTCCGTGACGCCCGCCCCCTCGGCGGCGAGTGACAGCACGCTCAACTCACGCGTGGTGAGCGGGCTCTGGGCGGCCTCCAGGAACTCGTACGAGAGGGAGTCGTCGACGAAACGTTTCCCCGACGCCACCAGCCGTATCCCCTCAAGGAGCCGGCTCGTGGGGGCCTCCTTGCTGACGTACCCCAGAGCCCGCGCCTCGTACGCGCGGCGCAGCAGTCCCGGCTTGCCGGCGGGGACGAGGGCCAGCAGCGAGCAGCCCGGATACGTGTCACGGGCGCGTGATGCCTCCACGGCGGCGTCGAGGGCCGACGATCCCGGCCCTTCCGCGTCGACGACGCACACGCGCGGCTCTAACGACCGCGCCGCCGCCGACGCTCCCACCGATGTGCTGGTGGATATGTCGATGTCGTGCTCCTTTTCGAGCAGTGCGGCCAGTCCTGACCGCATCAGACAGATGTCGTGCACGAGAAGAACGCGAATCATGCGGGTCACTACCTGCTCCCCTGGGTCCCGCTGTGGTGCGTTGCATGAACATGGCACGTCGCTCATTAGTACCCGGGACAGCCGGTGCGAAGGGTATGGAATTGAGCCATTGGGGAGCGCGAGAGGGGCACATCGAGCGCACGGCGGGCGCACGCGCGCCTGTTACTCGGGGTAACCCGGATCCGTCAGGTCGATCAGGCGGCAGACCGTCTCGATGTCGATCTTCACCTGGGCGATCGACGCCCGGCCGGAAAGCCACGTGATCAGCGCCGAGTGCCAGGTGTGCTCGATGACCCTGACCGCCGACAGCTGCTCCGGGGTCGGTGAGCCCTTCAGGTCCATCGCGTCCAGGATGATGGCCGTCGTCTGGCGGGAAACCGTGTCCACCTCGGGACTGACGCTGCGGTCCGCGAACGTCAGGGCCCGTACCATCGCGTCCGCCAGCTGCGGTTCCCGCTGAAGGGCCCGGAAGGCGCGCATCAGGGTCTCGGCGACCCGCTCGGACGCGCTCTCGCCGGCCGGCGGCCGCTTGCGGAGCGTGGTGTGCATGTGCTGGAGCTGGTCCTGCATGGTGGCGACCAGCAGGTGGACCTTGGAGGGGAAGTAGCGGTACAGCGTGCCCAGCGCGACGCCGGCGGCCTCGGCGACCTCGCGCATCTGCACCGCGTCGAAGCCGCCCCGGCTGGCCAACTGTGCGCTGGCGTGCAGGATCCGGCGGCGGCGCGCCTCCTGGCGTTCCGTCAGGGGCGGCGACGAGAGGTTGACCGGGTTGACTTCCGCTGTCATGCGTCCCATTCCATGGCATTTGTCCGTACGCCGGGTGTGGAGGGCCGGGGCCCCCGGGTGGCACAGCATGGCAGGGCACCTGTCGTGGCGCGAATCACCTGATCCGGCCGCTTACGGTTGCGCTACCTGCCGGTAGATTCAGAGCTCGTCGGATGCGTGTCGAGCGATCGAGACTGAAACTTGTTCTAGGTTAACGCCAGCGGCTACGCTCCGGTGAAAGAGCAGTGATGAAGGGGGCCGAGAGTGACCGCTGAGGCCGTAGAGGCGAGCCCCCACGCGGGGGACCCCGTCCAGGGCGACCGCCCGCTGCGCATCGCGCTCCTGACGTACAAGGGCAACCCGTTCTGCGGAGGCCAAGGCGTCTACATACGTCACCTCTCGCGCGAGCTCGCCCGCCTCGGCCACAGCGTCGAAGTCCTCGGCTCCCAGCCCTACCCCGTACTCGACGAGGGCGTGCCGCTCACCGAACTGGCCAGCCTCGACCTGTACCGCAGCCCCGACCCCTTCCGGACTCCGCGGCGCGACGAGTACCGCGACTGGATCGACGCCCTCGAAGTCGCGACGATGTGGACCGGCGGCTTCCCCGAGCCCCTCACCTTCTCGCTCCGCGCCAAGCGTCACCTGGCCGCCCGCCGGGGCGAGTTCGACGTCATCCACGACAACCAGACACTGGGCTACGGCCTGCTCGGCGATCTGGGCGCACCCCTGGTCACCACCATCCACCACCCCATCACGGTCGACCGGCAGCTCGACCTCGACGCCGCGACCAGCCGCCGCAAGCGCGCCTCCGTACGCCGCTGGTACGGCTTCACGCGCATGCAGAAGCGCGTCGCGCGCCGCCTGCCCTCCGTGCTCACCGTCTCCGGCTCCTCCGAGCAGGAGATCGTCGAACACCTCGGGGTACGCCCGGACCGTATCCGCGTCGTGCACATCGGCGCGGACACCGGCCTGTGGTCGCCCGACCCGTGCGTCGCCGAGATCCCGGGGCGGATCGTGACGACGTCCAGCGCGGACGTACCGCTCAAGGGCCTCGTCCACCTCGTCGAGGCGCTCGCCAAGCTCCGCACCGAGCAGCCCGACGCGCACCTCGTCGTCGTCGGCAAGCGCGCCGAGGACGGCCCGGTCGCGCAGGCCATCGAGCGGTACGGGCTCCAGAGTGCCGTCGAGTTCGTCAAGGGCATAAGCGACCAGGAGCTCGTCGACCTCGTCCGCAGCGCCCAGGCGTCATGCGTTCCGTCCCTGTACGAGGGGTTCTCGCTGCCCGCCGCCGAGGCCATGGCCACCGGCACCCCGCTCGTCGCCACCACCGGCGGCGCGATCCCCGAGGTCGCGGGACCGGACGGCGAGACCTGCCTCGCCGTACCGCCGGGCGACGCGGGCGCGCTGGCCGCCGCTCTCGGCAGGTTGCTGGGCGACCCCGAACTGCGCCGGCGGCTGGGCACGGCGGGGCGTAACCGCGTGCTGGACCGCTTCACCTGGGCCAAGGCCGCCCAGGGCACCGCGGACCTCTACCGCGAACAGATCGCGTCCCACAGTGCCGTGCGCGGGGGAGCCCCCCGGTCGGTGAGAGTGCGTTGACGCGGCCCCCGCACCACCCCGGCCGCCCCGGGGCCCCAGCCATACGCGCCCGGCGGACCGGCGCCGTAATCCACCCCCACCCGGAAGGGCAGACCCCGTGCTGACCGTGGACTTCTCCCGCTTCCCGCTCGCCGCGGGCGATCGCGTACTCGACCTGGGCTGCGGCGCGGGCCGGCACGCCTTCGAGTGCTACCGGCGCGGCGCCCAGGTCGTGGCCCTCGACCAGAACGGCGAGGAGATCCGCGAGGTCGCCAAGTGGTTCGCCGCCATGAAGGAGGCCGGTGAGGCCCCGGCGGGCGCCACCGCCACCGCCGTGGAGGGCGACGCGCTCAACCTCCCCTTCCCCGACGCCTCCTTCGACGTCGTGATCATCTCCGAGGTCATGGAGCACATCCCCGACGACAAGGGGGTGCTGGCCGAAATGGTGCGCGTACTGAAGCCGGGCGGGCGCATCGCCGTCACCGTGCCGCGCTACGGGCCGGAGAAGATCTGCTGGGCGCTGAGCGACGCGTACCACGAGGTCGAGGGCGGCCACATCCGCATCTACAAGGCTGATGAGCTGCTCGGCAAGATGCGGGAGGCGGGTCTGAAGCCGTACGGCACGCATCACGCGCACGCCCTGCACTCGCCTTATTGGTGGCTGAAGTGCGCGTTCGGTGTCGACAACGACAAGGCGCTGCCGGTCCGGGCGTACCACAAGCTGCTGGTCTGGGACATCATGAAGAAGCCCGCCGCGACGCGGATAGCCGAGCAGCTGCTGAACCCGGTGGTCGGCAAGAGCTTCGTGGCGTACGCGACCAAGCCGCACCTGCCGGCGTCAGCGGTAGCGGCGGCCGCCAAGTGACCATTCCCGGACGTACGGAACACCTTGTCCTGCCCGGTGTCCTGACGGCCGAGGAGGCCGCCGAGACCGTGGCCGGCATCCTCGCCGCACAGCGCGAGGACGGCGCCATCCCGTGGTTCCGCGGCCACCACCTCGACCCGTGGGACCACACCGAGGCTGCCATGGCGCTCGACGCGGCCGGTGAGCACGACGCTGCCGCCCGTGCCTACGAGTGGCTGGCCAGGCACCAGAACGCGGACGGTTCCTGGTACGCGGCGTACGACGACGGGGACGCGGAGCGGGTCACCGACCGGGGCCGTGAGACGAACTTCTGCGCGTACATCGCCGTCGGCGTCTGGCATCACTACCTCGCGACGGGTGACGACGCGTTCATCGACCGCATGTGGCCGGCTGTCTACGCGGCGACGGAGTTCGTGCTGGGGCTCCAGCAGCCGGGCGGCCAGATCGGCTGGAAGCGGGAAGATGACGGTACGCCCGTCAACGACGCGCTGCTGACCGGCAGTTCCTCCATTTACCAGGCACTGCGCTGCGCGCTCGCCGTCGCTGAGCAGCGCGAAGAGCCGCAGCCGGACTGGGAGCTGGCGGTGGGTGCGCTGCGGCATGCGATCCAGCGCCACCCGGAGCGGTTCCTGGACAAGAGCCGCTATTCGATGGACTGGTACTACCCGATCCTCACGAGCGCGATCACGGGAGTGGACGCCAAGGCGCGTATCGAGGCGGACTGGGACCGGTTCGTCGTCCCGGGGATGGGTGTGCGCTGCATCGTCCCCAACCCGTGGGTGACGGGTGGCGAGAGCTGCGAACTCGCGCTCGCGCTGTGGGTGATGGGGGAGTCGGACCGGGCGCTGGAGATCCTGCAGTCGATCCAGCACCTGCGGGCGCCGGGCGGGATGTACTGGACGGGGTACGTCTTCGAGGGCAACCGGGCCGTATGGCCCGAGGAGCTCACCACCTGGACGGCGGGTTCGCTGCTGCTGGCGGTGGCCGCCCTGGGGGGAGACGAGGCGACCACCGCTGTCTTCAGCGGCGAACGGCTGCCGCTGGGCCTGGACCCGGACTGCTGCTGACCGCCGGTCTCAGCGGCGGCGCAGGACGTTCGCGAGCGCGTGGCCGGCGAAGAGGTAGACGATCGCCGCCAGACCGTAACCGGCCACGACGCGCGCCCACGCCTCGTCGAAGGTGAACAGGTCCCACGACCAGCCGGCCAGCCAGCGGGCGGCGTCCTGGAGGAAGTTCACCAGGTCGTTCGCCCGGTTCGCGTCGAGCAGGTACATCAGGATCCAGAGGCCGATGATTCCGGCCATGATGTCGGCGATGACGATGATGATCGTCGCCGCCCGGTTACTTCCGCTGCGCTGACTCGGGGACATGTCGAACGTCTTGCCGTTTTCAGCCACCTGAAACGTAGAGTGCGTGAATGATTGATCTGGGACACGCCCGTTACTGTGACGAGATCGTCCGGCAGACAGACCTGCTCAGGGCCACGCTGGTCGGCGCGGACCTGAGCGCGAAGGTGCCGACCTGCCCCGAGTGGACTTTGGGCCACCTCGCGCGGCACGTGGGCGGTGCGCACCGCTGGGTCGAGACGATCGTACGGACGAAGGCTTCCGCGGACGTCCCCGAGGACGAGGTCCCCGACTTCGTCGGCCCCGGCGACGCCGAACCGGCCGCTTTGGACGCGTGGTTGGCGCAGGGCGCGCAGAAGGCCGCCGATACGCTGCGGGCGGCCGGGCCGAAGACCAAGGTGTGGTCCTGGAGCGCGGACCGCAGCGCCGCTTTCTGGGCGCGCCGTATGACGCACGAGACGGTGATCCACCGCGCGGACGCGGCGATCGCCGCCGGCATCACCTTCGAGGTGGCCCACGACGTCGCGGCGGACGCCATCGACGAGTGGCTGGAGATCGTCGCCTGGTCGCAGTCCACCGGCGCCGACGAGGAGGCGAACGAGCTGCGCGGAGCCGGCCGCTCCATCCACCTCCACGCGACGGACGCGCCCGACGCGCTCGACGCGGAGTGGCTGATCGAGTTCGGCGAGGACGGTTTCACCTGGCGCCACGGCCACGAGAGAGCCACGGTGGCCCTGCGCGGCCCGCTCGCCGACGTACTCCAGGCCTTCTACCGGCGGCTGCCCGCCGACAGCGACCGGGTGGAAGTGCTGGGCGACGCGGAACTGCTGGACTTCTGGCTGGCGCGGGCGTCCTTCGGATGAGGGCTGAAGGGGCGCAGACGGCCCTATAGGTCGTCCGGCAGGACCCTGAATGCCGCGTGTGCGGAGAGGGGTCGGATGGCGCGGAAGTCCTTCCGGTCCAGGGTGAGAACAGCGTCCGTTGCGTATTCGCGAGCCAGCACCGCAATCACGGCGTCGGTGAGGTCCAGGTCGAGATCGTGGTACCGCCGCTGGGTCAGGCGGGCGTCGGACAGCACATCGGCGCCCGTTTCGCCGATCAGGTACCGGCCCGAGCGCGCCTGGGTCAGGACCTGGTCGATCACGGCGCCCGCAGCTTGCTGCCCGAAGCGTCCGCTCACCAGGTGATCGAGTTCGGCCAGGACGAGCGGCGCGATGACGACGAGTCCTGCGGTGTCCATGACCTCACGGGCGCGCGTGTGATCGGGGCAGCCCCGGTCGATGGACGCGATGATCCCCGAGGTGTCGGCGATGACAATCACGGACGCCTCTCGTCCCACGAGCCGAAGCCGCTGTCCCGCAGGAGGCTGTCCGAGTTCTCGGCGAAGGACGGGTCATCGCTGTCGAAAACGGGCAGTCCGGCGGGCTCGTCCCAGGTCCGGTTCTGGGCGATGGCGAGACGTACGCCCTCGCGGATCAGTTCGGCCTCGCTTATTCCCTTGAGTGAGGCGATGTTCTTCAGCGCGCGAAGGTCTTCGTCTTCGAGGTACACAGTCGTCCGCTTGAGGCTCATATGCGTATGGTACCCCTGCCATATACATCGCGTCGGGCTTTAGCCGTTCAGGTCGGCCAGTACACGCAAGGTGTGCGGGTCCGGGGCGGTGATGAGGAGGTCGGTGACCGGGCCCTTGCGCCAGAGCTCCAGGCGTTCCGCTATGCGCTCGCGCGGGCCGACCAGGGAGATCTCGTCGGCGAACGCGTCGGGGACCGCCAGGACCGCCTCCTCCTTGCGGCCCGCGAGGAACAGCTCCTGGACGCGGCGGGCCTCCGCCTCGAAGCCCATGCGGGCCATCAGGTCGGCGTGGAAGTTGCGGGCCGCGTGGCCCATGCCGCCGATGTAGAAGCCGAGCATCGCCTTGACCGGCAGCAGGCCTTCGGCGACGTCGTCGCAGACCTGCGCCCGGGCCATCGGCGCGATCATGAAGCCGGTGGGGAGGGTGGCGAGCGACGCCGCGTAGACGTCGCTGCGCATCGGGGACCAGTAGAGCGGGAGCCAGCCGTCGGCGATGCGGGTCGTCTGTGCGATGTTCCTGGGGCCCTCGGCGCCGAGGAGAACGGGGAGGGAGGACCGCAGCGGATGCGTGATCGGCTTGAGCGCCTTGCCGGTGCCGGTGGCGTCCGCGCCCCGGTAGGGCAGCGGGTGGAACCGGCCGTCCAGCTCAACCGGCGCCTCGCGCCTGAGCACTTGGCGGATTACGTCGACGTACTCACGGGTCGCGGTCAGCGGGCTGGCGGGGAACGGCCGCCCGTACCAGCCCTCGACCACCTGTGGCCCCGAAAGCCCGAGCCCGAGCATCATCCGGCCGTCGGAGAGGTGGTCGAGGGTGAGGGCGTGCATGGCCGTGGCGGTGGGCGTGCGGGCGGCCATCTGTGCCACGGCGGTGCCGAGCCTGATGCGTGAGGTGTGCGCCGCGATCCAGGCGAGCGGGGTGAACGCGTCGGAACCCCACGCCTCGGCGGTCCACACGGAGTCGTAGCCGAGGCGCTCGGCCTCGCGGGCCAGGTCGAGATGGGCGGGAGCGGGGCCGCGGCCCCAGTAGCCGAGAGCGAGTCCGAGGCGCATCGCTGATCCCGTCTGACGATCCGTCAGGGCATGGTGACCGGGCGACTGTACGACAACGGCCCCCCGCCCGGAAGGGGCGAGGGGCCGTGGCGGTTGTGCTCAGCCGCGCTGGATGCCGGTGGTGTCCTGAAGGACTCCGCGGCGGCCGTCCTGCGTCTGGGCGACCAGACCGGGACCGCGCTGCTCCACCGCCAGGTACCAGGTGCCGGGCGCGAGCTCGGCGATCGGCGTCGGCGAACCGTCCTCGGCGTACAGCGGACGGGCGACCGGAACCGCGAACCAGAACGGCGCGAAGTCGGCGGCGGCGGTAGCGGGCGCCGCGGCCTGCTGCGCCGGGGCCGCCTGCTGCTGCGCGGGCTGGCCCTGCTGCGGCTGGGGCTGCGCACCGTACGGCTGCGGCTGGCCCGGCTGACCGCCGTAGGGCGGCTGCTGGGCTCCGGGGTAGCCGTAGCCACCGGGGCCCGGCTGACCGGGCTGCCCACCGTACGGCTGCGCGACCTGCGGCTTCGGGGCGCCCATGAGCGGGGCCTTGAGCGCCGGGACGAGCGGGGCGGCGACGGCGCCGGCGGCGAGGATCAGTACCGCGAGCAGGCCGACGATCTGTCCGGGGCCGGAGTTGCTGCCGTCGATGATCGTCCAGAAGGCGGTCCAGGCCGCGAAGACGGCGAACGCGACGCCGAACTGGCCGAGGTCGATACCGGCGATCTTGCGCTGCTGCGGCATCGAACGGGAGACCAGGATGAGCGCCGCCGCGATGCCGCCGGCGAGGTAGATGCTCATCAGGAGACCCAGGCTGTCCCAGGCGTTGAAGGAGTCGACTTCCGGAGGGCAGAAGTTGCCCGAGCAAGCCGGCTTGTCGTACGACTTGAAATCGAGGAACGAGGCGATGAACAGCACCACCGCTGCTCCGATCACCACGCCGTCGCCTCGAGTGAGGGAGCGGATGTTCACTTTGAAGGTCCTTAGTGGGTCGTCTCGTCGGGGCGGCACAGTGTGAAGCTCGGGGGCAGCTCCCCATCGTACGGATGAATGTATCGTCCCCCCGGCGAGGGTCGGCCGCCCGGTATCAGCCTTACCCCTTGAGGTAACTGCCGATGCCGTCGGCGATCCCCTGCGCCGCCTTCTGGCGCCAGCCCTCGTTCGTCAGCAGGGCCGCGTCCTTCGGGTCACGCATATTGCCGCATTCGATGAACACCTTGGGCACAGTCGACAGATTGAGGCCGCCGAGGTCCTTGCGTACGTCCAACCCCGTACCGTCGCCCACGTAGTTGGACGGAGCGCTGCCGGTCGCCTGGACGAACTTGCCCGCGATGCGCGTGCCGAGTTCGCGCGAAGGACCGACGATCTTCGCGGTGTCCGCGGCGCCGTCCTTCACCAGGGCGGGCAGGATGACGTGGAAGCCGCGGTTGCCGACCGCCGAGCCGTCGGCGTGGACGGAGACGACGGCGTCGGCCTTCGCCTCGTTGCCGATACGGGCCCGCTCGTCCACGCAGGGTCCGTACGGGCGGTCCTCGTTCTGCACGAGCTTCACCGTCGCGCCCTGCTGTTCGAGGAGGGCGCGCAGGCGGCGCGAGACGTCCAGGGTGAACGACGCCTCGGTGTAGCCGCCGTTGGTCGACGTGCCGGTGGTGTCGCACTCCTTGCGGTGCGTGCCGACATCGACGAGTTTGTTGATTTCGCGGGTATGGCGGAAATTGCCCGGATTGTGGCCGGGGTCGACCACCACGACCTTGCCGGCGAGCGGCCCGGTTCCGTCCGGCTTCTGGTCCTTCTTGGTTTCGGAAGGGGAAGCGGTTGCCGCGGGGGGCGACGTGGGCGTGGGCGCCGACGGCTTCGCGTCGGCGGGCGACGGTGCGGACCGGCTCTGGCTCGGCAGCGGCACCACCTTCGGCGGCTCGCCGTCGCCGGGGCCGCTCATCGCCTGCCACACGAGCCAGCCCGCCAGGGCGGTCGGGACGAGCGCGGCGACCGCGACGGTGACATTCCCGCGGCCGAGGCGGCCGAGGCGGCCGAGGCGGCCGAGGCGGCGAGGAGGGGTGGGGGGAGTGGGGGAAGCGGGGGGCTGGCTGTCGTACGACACCTGGCGATGCTATCCGGGCCGGTCAGATCCCCGGCGAAACGCGGCGCAGGACGCGCAGCGAGTCGGTCACCGAGATTTCGGTGAAGGCGCCGGACGCGAGGGCGCGCTGATGCACTCGGTACGGGGCCTGGCCGCCGTCCGCCGGGTCAGGGAAGACGTCGTGGATGACGAGCAGCCCACCGGTCGCTACGTGGGGGGCCCAGCCCTCGTAGTCGCCGTTCGCGTGCTCGTCGGTGTGTCCGCCGTCGATGAAGACGAGCCCGGCCTTGCCGCCCCACACGGCCGCGACCTGCGGCGATCGTCCGACGACCGCGATCACGTGGTCTTCGAGGCCCGCCTTGTGCAGGGTGCGGCGGAAGGTGGGGAGGGTGTCCATCAGGCCGACCTCCGGGTCCACGACCGTCGGGTCGTGGTACTCCCAGCCCGGCTGCTGCTCCTCGCTGCCCCGGTGGTGGTCCACGGTCACGGCGACCGTCCCGGCCTCGCGGGCGGCGTCGGCCAGCAGGATCGTGGAGCGTCCGCAGTACGTACCGACCTCCACCAGCGGCAGCCCGAGCGCCCCGGCCTCGGTGGCGGCGGCGTACAGGGCGAGCCCTTCACGTACCGGCATGAAGCCCTTGGCGGCGGCGAAGGCGTCGAGCGTCTCGGGCTTGGGCGCGGCGGCGGCCATGGGATTCTCCTACTGGTCGGTACGTACAGGCCGCCCATTATTGCTTCACGTCGCACTCGAACCACACCGTCTTGCTGCCCGGCATCGGCACCGTGCCCCAGCGGTCTGTCACGGCCTCGACCAGCACCAGCACCAGCACCAGCACCAGCCCCCGCCCGCCCTCGGCGAGCTCGTCGCCTCCGCCACCCATCGTGCGCACCGGGCGGGGGCACCTGTCCGTGACCTCCACCCGCAGTCCGCCCGGCTGCCGCAGGATGAGGAGCGTGCAGTGGCGGCCGGGCACGTGCCGTACGACGTTGGCGACGAGCTCGGTGAGCGCGAGCTCGGCGGCGTCGCTCAGCTCGGCCATGTCCCAGCGGGCCAGAAACGTCCGCACGATGCGCCGCATGTGTCGCGCTGAGTGTTCACCGACGGTGAAGCCCATGCGGTAGCTGGCGTCAATTTGCGCCGGTGAGTGGGCAGTTACGTGATTCATGTCACCAGGATGGCGTGGCGCGATTACGCTCGGCTACTGGCCGAAGCGAACGCCGCACGGCGTGAACTTGGGGGTGACCGTCCCATGGTCAATATCCGCGACCTCGATCCCAGCGCATCGCCGCTGGACTACTACGGCTCCGAACTGCGCCGCCTGAGAGAGGCGGCAGGGCTCAAGCAGGGGCAGCTCGGGGACATCGTCTTCTGTACGGGCTCGCTCATCGGCCAGGTGGAAACGGCACGGAAGGTGCCGACGCGCGACTTCTCGGAAAGGATCGACGCGGCGCTGGGGACGGGCGGGACGTTTTCGCGGTTGGTGGGGCTGGTGCTGCGGAGTCAGTTGCCGCACTGGTTCCAGCCGTATGCGGAGATGGAGGCGCGGGCGACGTACATCTCCACGTTCCAGGCGCAGTTGGTGTACGGCTTGCTTCAGACGGAGGCGTACGCGCGGGCGGTGCTGGGATCCCGGACCGGCGAGAACCTCGATGCTCGTACGGCCGCCCGAATGGAGCGGCAGCGCATTCTGGACCGCGACAATCCGCCACTGATGTGGGTGGTGCTGAGCGAGGCCGTCCTGCATCAGGAGATCGGCGGCACAGGAGTCATGCGGAACCAACTCGCCCACTTGTTGGGGCTGCGCGGGCGGGAGTGGGTGAAGGTGCAGATCCTGCCTTTCGAGGCGGGCGCCCATGCGGGGCTGATGGGCTCGTTCAACCTCCTTCGGTTCGAGGGCGACCCGGACCTCGTCTACACCGAGGACTTCGTCCAGGGCCACATGACGGCCAATCCGCAAGCTCTCAGGGAGGGTTCGCTCCGTTACGATCACTTGCAGGCCGCCGCGCTCTCCGTGGAGGATTCGGCGGCACTGATCGCCCGCGTAATGGAGGAGCGCTATGGACACCATCCAGAACCTGACGGGCGCGCGGTGGCGTAAGTCGTCGTACAGCGGTGACACCGGCGGCGACTGCGTCGAGTGCGCCCCCCTCGGCGCCGCCGCCTGGCGCAAGTCGTCGTACAGCGGCGACACCGGCGGCGAGTGCGTCGAGATCGCCGCTCAGCCCTGCCGTATCGCCGTCCGCGACTCCAAGAACCCCGAAGGCCCCGCCTTCGCCGTCGCCCCCGCCGCCTTCGCGGCGTTCGTCACGGCCGCCGCCGAGGGTCGCATGGGCTAGAGATCTTCCGGAAGGAGTCGGAACGACTCGTGCGCGTCCAGGGGGCGCACGATCCGGAAGTGGATGTCCGAGGTGAAGAGGGCCGCCGTCCGGTAGTGCGCCGCCAGGGCCACATTCATCGCGTCCGCCAGGCCGATTCCGCTGCCACCGTCAAGGTCCCGGTACCCGTTCATGACGGCGAGGGCTGTGTGCAGGTGAGGCTGCACGGCAGGCACTTCGAAGCGCTGCGCGTCGGCGCGCTTGGCGATGAACTCGAGCGCGGTCGCGGCCGTGGACGCGTTGATCTTCTGGGTCAGTAGGTAGTCGAGTTCGGCGAGCACCATCGGCGAGACGATGAGGTGGCCGATCCTGCTGAGCGCCTCGCGGTGTTCCTTGTGCTGTTTGCTGGACGTGGTGAACAGTCGGAACAGGGCGTTGGTGTCGGCGACGGCCACCGGAATGGCGTGATCAGTCAACGCTGCCGCCCATGCCGCTCAAGGTGTCCTCGATCTCGTCATCGCTGAGGTCCGGGCCCTGGAAAACGGGGAGGTCATCGAGCTCACCCATGGGATCGGTGCGGAAAGGGTAGGTCGGAATGTCCGCTTCGGCGCCTTGGGGAACCAGGGTGGCAATGGGCCGGCCGTTACGGGTGATCGTGATCGTCTCGCCCGCTTCGACGCGAGCGATCACGCCTGCCGTGTCCTGATTAAGTTCTCTTATCGGTACGGAGCGGGTCATGGCCTCAGTGTAGTACGCGTAGTACGTCTCTGTCGGCCGACGCTATCTGTCCGCCCCCGGTACGCGTCGTGCCGGGGGCGGACGTGGGCAAGCTCAGGAGAAGACCACCGAGCGCACCTTTAGCCGCTCGCTGCCGCCTCCCGTGTGGGGGCGGAGGGTGAAGAAGTCCTCACCCTCGCAGTCCGCGTTCAGGAAGACCGTCGCGGTCGCGTCCGTGCGGTTCTTGGGTGAGTGCGCGGGCGGGAGCGCATCGTTCAGCCCCGCGAGATTGATGCACCTCTCGCTCTCCGGGGCGTTCATGAAGCCGACAAGCTCATAGCCTTCCTCGTTGACGTAGGTGTAGCGGGACTGCCCCGTGGCCGCACTGGCCGAGGCGGCGGGCAGTGTCAGTGCGAGCGCGAAGGCGCCGACGGCGGTGACGAGGGTGTTGCGAAGACGCATGGGTTTCCGTTCGTTTCGTTGAGGGCTTCGATGCCCTCTCTCCGTTGCCCATGCCGATGTCCCACGATGTCCGTCCCACTCGATCGGGTGTAGCTGTATCGATTCGTCGAGCCCCATCTGACCTTCCGTCAGGTTGCAACGTGTTCTAGTCTGCTCGGCCCGCAGGGCGCGGTGCGCGAGGGAGCCGGGGAACGGGCCGTGCACGGCTTGTTGATGTCGCGTTGCCTGACGATCGCGGGCGGCACGACACAGGTTCAGCTCAATGTCGTCGCGGAGCGCATCCTGGGCCTGCCGCGTGACGCGTGAGCTCGCCGATTATCAGGAACGGCGCCCAGTTGCGAGGTGCGGCGAGGAGGCGAAGACTTGTTCTTGTAGTGCCAGTGCACCGGTGAGCTATGGAACTCCGATGACCTTGGCCGCTAAGGGCCAAGTCCACAAGGGCATACCCGCACACCGCAAGCGCACTTGGATTCCTCATGGCCAAAAACGCCCGGCGACAGATCTCCCGCATGGTTGGCGCGTCTGCCTGGCTGCCGCGCTGACAGTGCCGATAGGTATGGGCACTGCTGTGGCAGCGCCTGAGGACGTCACTCAAATTACGGCGGCGGGGCCACCTGATCCGCCGCCTCCGCCGCCTCCGCCGCCTCCGCCGCCGGATGAGCAGGAGCAGCAGCAGCCGGATCAGCAGGAGCAGGAGCAGCAGCAACCGGACCAGCAGGAGCAGGAGCAGGAGCAGCAGCAGGAGCAAGAGCAGGAGCAGGAGCAGGAGCAGCAGCAGGAGCAGGAGCAGCAGGAGCAGCAGGAGCAGCAGCAGGACGGCCAGAAGCAGTTCGTGAACCCGCAGCAGCAGCAGGAGATGGAGGAGCAGGTAGAGAAAGCGCCGGCGCAGGTAAAGGCCGAGCTGGATGCGGTGGTGTCCGAGACGCTGAAGATAATCAACAACCCGGCAACGTCGCCCGAGGACAAGGCCGCGTACACAACTGTCCTGAACCAGCTCAGCGTAACGCTGAACAAGATCGAAGACGTGAATACGTCGGCGGAGGACAAGGCCACCTACACGAAGGCCGTGGCGGGGATGGCCGAAGCGTTGAAGATAGCCCAGGACCCGAAGAGGACGGCGGTTGATCGGGCAGCGCACAGAGGCATCGCGCAGAACCTCGCATTCTTCTCGGCCGTTGTCCAGGACCCCAAAGCGTCGCCGGAGAGCAAGGCGTTCTTCAGGGCGAACCTGGAATTGATCAGTGACGCGCTGGTCGCACTCTCGAAGCCGAAGGGTCCGCCGAAGCCTCCGGCGGAGCAGAAGAAGATCGAGACGGGCGTGAAGAAGACCGTCGAGGCGATGAAGGCAATCCAGAACCCGAAGACGAAGCCGAAGGATCCGAAGGATCAAAAGGTGATCCAGCAGGTCGTGGAGAAGAGCACCAAGGCGCTGGTGACAGTCCAGAACCCGGACGCGCCGGAGGAAGAGCGGAAGGAAGCACAGGCAACGGTGGACCAGCTGGACGGCGCTTCTCAGAATTCCTCGTACCAGGAATTCCTGCAAGAAGTAAAGCGCCTCGGGGCGCCCGGGTCCTGTGTCGAGAAGATCGAGAGCCGAACGAATGAGACGGGTTGGCCGGAGGGATCCCTCTGGGGTCTTTCTGACCCGTCGTGCGCCGATACGGTAACTGCGGGCGCCAGCGAAGGCGGCAAGTGGGGTCCGCTGTTTGAATGCGTGGGGACCAAGCCATTCTCTGAATGCGTGGGCACCGTTCCCAAGGAGTGAAGCCCCGAGGTCAGGTCCAGGCTTTCGGTAGGCCACGAGAAGGCCCCCCGCGGTGAATCCGCTGGGGCCTTCCGCCTGGATGGAACGTGTTCTAGTCTGCGCCTCATGAAGGCATACATCGTCGGTGTAGGGATGACGAAGTTCGAGAAGCCGGAGAGCCGGGACGACTGGCCGTACTGGGACATGGCGAAGGAGGCCGGTACCAGCTCGCTGGCAGACGCCGGGATCTCGTACGACAAGGTGCAGCAGGTCGTCGCCGGCTACTGCTTCCAGGCTTCGACGGCCGGGCAGCGGGCGGCGTACGAACTAGGCCTGACCGGTGTCCCCGTCTACAACGTCAACAACAACTGCGCCACCGGCTCCACGGCGCTGATGATGGCTCGGCAGTTCGTCGAGGGCGGCATCAGCGACTGCGTGCTCGCGCTCGGCTTCGAGAAGATGAAGCGGGGGGCGCTGGGGGGCGGTTCGGACGGCGGTGATTTCGCCACCTCACCCGTCGCGCGCCACTACGGCGTCATGGCGGCAGCCCACGGCTTCGAGATGACCCCGCCCACCGCGCAGATCTTCGGCAACGCGGCGCGCGAGCACATGGAGCGGTACGGCACGACGCAGGCGCAGCTCGCGGCCGTCGCCGCCAAGAACCACAAGCACTCGGCGGACAACCCCAACGCCCAGTTCCAGGACGTGTGGACGGTCGACGAGATCCTCGCCGCGAAGACCATCCACCGACCGCTCACCAAGCTCCAGTGCTCCCCGACCTCTGACGGAGCGGCGGCCGCGGTGGTCGTCTCCGAGCGCTTCCTGGTCGAGCACGGCCTGCACGGCAAGGCCGTCGAGATCGTCGCCCAGGCGATGACGACGGACACGGAGCAGTCCTTCGCGTCCGGTTCCTGCATCGACGTCGTCGGCAAACCGATGTCGCGGGCCGCCGCGCGGCAGGTGTACGAGGCGTCCGGGCTCGGCATCGAGGACGTCGACGTCGTCGAGCTGCACGACTGCTTCTCCGTCAATGAGTTGCTGACGTACGAGGCGCTGGGCATGTGCGGGGAGGGCGAGTCGGGGAAGCTGGTGGAGAGCGGGGCGACGACGTACGGGGGCCGGTGGGTCGTCAATCCGTCGGGCGGGCTGATCTCCAAGGGCCACCCACTGGGCGCGACGGGGCTGGCGCAGGCGGCGGAACTGACGTGGCAGTTGAGGGGAGAGGCGGGGGCGCGGCAGGTGACGGGGGCGCAGGTCGGGCTGGCGCACAACATCGGGCTGGGCGGGGCGGCGGTGGTGACGGTGCTGCGGGGGGCGTGAGGTGGTTCGATGTCGCCATGCTCAAGCCGGAGCGCGCGAGGCTGGTCGAGGAGTGCAGGGTGAGCGAGATCAGTCCGGTGGACTGAGGCGTTCGCCGGAACGCGGATGTACGGGGCAGACCAATGCTGCGAGCATGACGCCCATGGTCCAAGCTTCCTCTTCCTCCCCTTCGGACTCCGAAACCCGAATACCGGCCGCCCGTAAGGCATCACGCACCTGGGTGGTCGTACTCGCCGCCTGCGCGGGCCAGTTCCTCGTCGTCCTCGACGTGTCCGTCGTGAACGTCGCGCTGCCGTCGATGCGCGCCGACCTCGGACTGAGCGCGATCGGTCTGCAATGGGTGGTCAACGCCTACTCGATCGCCTTCGCCGGATTCATGCTCCTCGGCGGCCGTGCGGCGGACCTCTTCGGCCGGAAGCGGACCTTCCTGACCGGGCTCGGGCTGTTCACCGCCGCGTCCCTGGCCGGCGGGCTCGCCCAGGACGACTGGCATCTGCTGGCCGCCCGCGCGGCCCAGGGCCTCGGCGCGGCCGTACTGGCGCCCGCGACGCTCACCATCCTCACCTCCGCCGTCCCCGAAGGCCCCGCCAGAACGCGGGCCATCGGAACGTGGTCGGCGGTCGGTGCGGGCGGCGGCGCCGCGGGCGGGCTCGTCGGCGGCCTGCTGACGGACGCGCTGTCCTGGCGCTGGGTGCTGCTCATCAATGTGCCGGTCGGCGCGCTGGTCCTCGCGGGCGCCGCCCTGTGGCTCGTCGAGAGCCACGCCAGGGACGGGCGGCGGCTCGACCTCCCCGGCGCACTGCTGGTCACCGCCGGGCTGGCGACTCTCGCGTACGGGATTGTGCAGACCGAGGCGGAAGGCTGGGCGGCGGCGGCCACCCTGCTGCCGCTGGCGGCGGGACTCGTGCTCCTCGGCGCGTTCGTGGCGGTGGAGGCGCGGACCAAGGCGCCGCTGATGCCATTGAAGTTCTTCCGGGTGCGGGCGGTCTCGGCGGCGAACGCGGCGATGTTCGTGAACGGCTCCGCGATGTTCTGCATGTGGTTCTTCATGACGCTGTACGCCCAGAACGTCCTGGGTTACACCCCGCTCGGTGCCGGGCTCGCCCTCGTCCCCAGCTCCCTGAGCATCGTCATCGGCTCCAAGCTGGCCCCGCGCTTCATGGCCAGGTTCGGTGCGCGCCGGGTCGCGATCAGCGGCACCCTGGTGGCGGCCGGCGGCATGGCGTGGCAGTCCACGCTGAGCGCCGACGGGGCGTACCTCACGGCCATCCTCGGCCCGGGCATCGTGATGATGGCCGGCGCGGGCCTCGCGTCGACCCCGCTGGCCTCGCTCGCGACATCGAGCGGCGAACCGGGCGACGCCGGGCTCCTGTCGGGCCTCATCAACACCTCGCGCACGATGGGCGGCGCGCTGGGTCTCGCGGTGCTGTCGACGGTCGCGGCGTCCAGGACGGGTGGCGAGCTGAGCGCGGAGGCCCTGACGGCCGGGTACGCCCTGGCGTTCCGGGTGGGGACCGGGGCGCTGCTCGCGGGGGTGGTCCTGATGCTGGTCTGGCTGCCGCGCCACCGTAAAGCGCAGGCGTAGCGCGAGGAGGTCGGAGCCAGCCCTGCTGCCGCGCCGCCCGTACCGCCTCCATGCGGTTGCGGGTGCTTGTACGGACTCGGCCGGGACAAATGTACTGGCGCCGAGTGGTCAGCAATCTGACGCTGCGTCAGCGAGCTGTCTTCACAACTGCCGGGGGGTGCGTTATACATAGGCCCCATCGGCCTAGAACGCGTTCTAGAACTGGCGGGTGGCGGCCGGTCCCGTACGACCTCGGTGCGACCGACGGTGCGGACGGCCGCACCGAGGTCTTCCATCCATCAAGGAGCAGCATCCCCATGCCCATCGATGCCGCAAAGGCCGTCGCAGCCGAACCCCGCAGCGCCGAGATCGCCTGGGATCACAAGGACGTCCAGCTCTACCACCTCGGCCTCGGTGCCGGCACGCCCGCCACCGACCCCGACGAGCTGCGCTACACCCTCGAATCCCGGCTGCACGTCCTGCCGAGCTTCGCCACCGTCGCGGGCGCCGGCATGGCCGTCGTCGGCGGACTGTCGGCGCCCGGCATCGAGGTAAACCTCGCCCACGTCCTGCACGGCGGCCAGAGCATCGAGCTGCACCGCCCGATCCCCGTCACGGGCCACGCGGTACAGACCTCCAAGGTCCAGGCGGTGTACGACAAGGGCAAGGCGGCGGTGATCGTGCTGCGCTCCGAGACCGCCGACGACGACGGACCGCTGTGGACCAGCGACACCCAGATCTTCGTACGCGGCGAAGGCGGCTTCGGCGGCGAGCGCGGCCCCTCCGCCCGCACCGAGCAGCCCACCCACGCGCCGGACGCGGAGGTCGAGCGGCATGTGCGCGAGGACCAGGCGCTGCTCTACCGCCTCTCCGGCGACTGGAATCCGCTGCACGCCGACCCCGAATTCGCCAAGCTGGCCGGTTTCGACCGGCCGATCCTGCACGGCCTGTGCTCGTACGGCATGACGCTCAAGGCCGTCGTCGACACCGTGCTCGGCGGCGACGTCGCGCGCGTGAGCGCGTACAGCACCCGCTTCGCCGGGGTCGTCTTCCCCGGCGAGACCCTGCGCCTGCGGATGTGGAAGTCGCCGGGGCGCGTCCAGGTGTCGGTCACCGCCGTCGAGAGGGACGACGCGCCGGTACTGGCCGACACCACCGTCGTACACACCTGACTGATGTGAAGGGAGCCGTACCGTGCGCGCAGCCGTACTGCACGAGATAGGGCAGGACAAGCTCGAAGTACTCGACGACGTCGAGGCGGTGGGCTTCGGGCCCGGCAAGGTCAAGCTCCGCGTCCGGGCGACCGGGCTGTGCCACTCCGACGTCTCCGCGATGAGCGGCGTACTGCCCCAGCCGGCCCCCTTCATCCCGGGGCACGAGGGCGCGGGCGAGGTCATCGACGTGGGTGACGGCGTCACGGGCCTCAGCCAGGGGGACCGGGTGCTGGTCTGCTGGCTGCCCGCCTGCGGCGCCTGCCCGTCCTGCAAGCGCGGCCAGACACACCTGTGCCTGGCCGGGCTCATGAACGCGGGTACGCCCAACTTCAAGCGCCCCGGCGGTGACGTCTTCGGCTTCGCCGGGACCGGCACCTTCACGGAGGAGGTCGTGGTGGACGCGGGCTGCGCCGTACCGATTCCGGACGACCTGCCGTACGAGATCGCCGCGCTCATCGGCTGCGGAGTGACGACGGGGCTCGGGGCGGCCATCAACACGGCGCAGGTGGAAGCCGGTTCGTCGGTCGCCGTCATCGGGTGTGGTGGCGTCGGGATTTCGGCGGTCCAGGGCGCGCGCGTACAGGGCGCGGCGCAGATCGTCGCCGTCGACCCGGTCGCGTCGCGGCGTGAGGCGGCGCTGAGGTTCGGCGCGACGGAGGCCGTGTCACCGGACGAGCTCGCCGACGCCAAGCAGCGTGTTACCGCGGGCGAGGGCTTCGACTACGTCTTCGAGGTCGTCGGCAAGTCCGCCACGGCCCGGACCGCGTACGAGACGACGCGGCGCGGCGGCACGCTGTGCGTTGTCGGCGCGGGGGCCATGGACGACTTCTTCCAGGTCAACATGTTCGAGCTGTTCTTCGACGAGAAGCGGATTCTGCCGTCGATGTACGGGGGCGGCGGCGTGCTCCGTTCGTACGAGCGGGCCATCGCGCTCTGGCGCGCGGGCCGGATCGATCTGGCCGGCCTGATCACCCACCGGGTGCGGCTGGACGGGATCAACGACGCCCTGGACCAGATGCGTACGGGCGAGGCCCTGCGCACGTGCATCGAGATCTGAGGGGGCTTGGATGTCTTCGATGTCACTGCCACTCGTCGGCCTGTCCGCGATCGTCACGGGCGCGGGGCGCGGCCTCGGCCGCGCGGAGGCCCTGGAACTGGCCCGGCTCGGCGCGAGCGTCGTCGTCAACGACTACGGGCAGCCGGGGCGCGACGGCTCGGGCGAGGCGTCGGCGGCCCCGGCGGAGGAGGTCGCCGCGGAGATCCTGGCAGCGGGCGGGCGGGCCGTGGCCCACCTCGGCGACGTATCGGACCATGAACAGGCTGGCGCGCTGGTTCAGTTGGCCGTCGATACGTACGGAAAGCTGGACATCCTGGTCAACAATGCGGGGATTCTCCGGGACCGGATGATCTTCTCGATGACCGAGGACGAGTGGGACTCGGTCATCCGCGTCCACCTCAAGGGCCACTTCAACACCACGCATTTCGCGGCGGCGCACTGGCGCGCGCGGTCCAAGGCGGCGGGCGGCCCGGTCTACGGCCGGATCGTCAACACGTCGTCGGAGGCGTACCTGGCGGGGTCGGCCGGGCAGCCGAACTACGCGGCGGCGAAGGGCGGGATCGTCGGGCTGACGACGTCTACGGCGCTGGCGCTGGGGAAGTACGGCGTTACGGCGAACGCGATCTGCCCGCGTGCGCGTACGCGGATGACGGAGGACGTGTTCGCGGGCTTCGCGGAGCCGGCGGGGGGTGAGCTGGACGCGCTGGCCCCGGAGCATGTGTCGCCGCTGGTCGGTTATCTCGCGTCCCCGGCCGCGGGGAGGGTCAACGGGCAGTTGCTCGTCGTGCATGGCGGGATGGTCGCGGTCATGGAAAGGCCGAAGGTGGCGGCCAAGTTCGATACGGCGAAGGAGGTCTTCTCGTACGAGGAGCTGGCGGAGCGGTTGTCGCCGCACTTCGAGGGGCGGCCGGCGAGCGAGACGTTCGCGGCGGCGGAGGTGCTGGGCCTGAAGCGGGGGTGACGCGGGGTTGCCTGCGGCGCTGTTCCCCTGCCCGCCCTCAAACGCCGGACGGGCTGGATTCGGCCGCACCATCCAGCCTCTCCGGCGTTTGAAGGAGCGGGGTCTGCGGGGCAGCGCCCCAGTTACGAGCACCCCAGTTACGGGTAGGCCCCTACGACCGGCGGTGGCGCCCGTGCGCCGGAGTGTTGGAATCCTCCGTCGCGGCCGCACCCCCGCGGTGCCTGCCGGAGCGGTGGCCGGCGTCGTCCCGTTCGGCGGCCGAAGGCTGCGGCCGCGTGTGGGTCGTGTCGGTTCGGGTTTCAGACATGTTGGGAAATCCCCTGGAATCGCTGCGATCACTTTCAGTGGTGCAAGGCCCGCTTCCGCCGTCACCGTCGGCGTTCAGCCGCAACGACCGCGTAGCCCGGGACCGAGTCAATCACGTGCCCCGCGCCCCGTGAGAGGCGCCTGCTGGAGCGGTACGGGCTTGCACACCACAGGAGTGTCCGGAACCCGGAATGGTTCCCCACCTGCGGGTTCGACTTGTGGGGGTTCAGTGATCACCGCGTCTTCCGGGGCGCCGACACGTGCCACCCCGCACGGCACCGCCCCCGTCACGTACGGCAGTCGCAGCACCGCGTCCCGCGTCCAGAGCCCCGCCCCCGCCAACCATCCCTCCGGCGCCGCGAGGTGATGCAGCCTCCGCCCGGCGGGCCGCCACACCCCGACCCAGCTCCTCCCCGCCACCCCGTCCACCCGCAGCGCCACCGCGCAGCTCTCCGGCGTCAGTACCTGCCCCGGCTGCACCGCGAACGGCGTCACCGCGCAGTCGGCCGGAGCCAGGCACTCCGGGAAGCGCACCGGCAGCATGCTCCCCAGCACACCCCACCCCAGCCGGTCGCGCCCCGGCGCGTCCGACCGGATCAGCAACAGCCCGCTGTCCGGATCCGCGAGCAGCAGCCGGTCGTTGCTGCCCTCCGCGATCTGCAGCAGCGGCGTCACCTCCCCGCCCCGCTCCAGGTCGACCGCCACCGCTTTCGTCACCCCGTCGGTCTCCCGGTCCAGGGCGAGCATCCGTCCCGTACGGTCGAGCCATACGCCGCCCGAGCAGCGCCCCGCGACCTCGGCGACGTACTCCGGCCCGAAGGCGCCACCCGCCACCTGCCATACGGTGGTGGACAGTGCGCCCACGGACAGGGCGTACGCACGTGAGCCGTCCGGGGCCGGCGGCAGCAGCTCCAGCCGCTCGCACTCGACCGCGCCCACCGGCAGCTCCCCGGTCCGCGGCCCCGTCGGATACAGCAGCGAGAAGCAGTGCCGGCCCCCGCCGCTGCCGAAGGCGTGCGAGGCGCCTCCCTCCCGCCGGTGGATCAGCACCCGGCCGTCCGTCATCGGCAGCAGTCCGGTGTCCGGCTCCTCGGGCTGGTCGGCCGGCAGTGGCACGGCGTAGGGCTCGGGTCCGTCGAGCGTCCACCGCTCGGGGAACCGGGCGTCTCCCTCACCCGCGAGCCGCGCCGCGTAGGAACCGTCAGCGGCGATCGTGAACGCCGCCTCGCGCACCGCGTCGCCGTCGGCCGCGGTCTCGATGGCACAGGCCGTCATCAGGCCATCACCTCCGGCGACCGAAGCTAGTTTTCGCACTTCCTGCCGAACAACACGAGACCGCGCACTTCACACATAAGGGTGGCCATCGCCTGATTCGGCTGAGATGACGGGGGCGGGTGTGCTGGGCGGTACACCCGTGGCGATAAAGCAGGGCGGACCTAACCCGCCCCTCAGGAGCTCTTGATGTCCGTACGACGCCGCGGTGCCGCCGCAGTCTCCCTCGCCGTGGCCGCGGCCCTTGCCCTCGCCGCCTGCGCGGGCGGCGACGCCGGCACCAAGAGCCAGGAGAAAACTGGCAGCGGCGACAAGAAGGCCGCGCCCCAGCGCGTCGTCGTCCTCGACGCCGCCGCCCTCGACAAGAGCGCCGACGCGAAGACCAGGCTCGCCGTGTACGAGAAGAAGGCGAAGCAGCTCGGCACGGACGTCGGCGAAAGCGGCAAGAAGCCCACCGTCTCGATGGTCCGCTACCTCCCCGGCAAGATCCGCCTGTACGCGAAGGCCTCCTTCATCGGCACCATCCTTGAAGACGCCGGCCTGCCGCGACCGGCGAACCAGCGGATCAACGACCTCGCCGCCGAGATCAGCCCCGAGAAGATCGACGAGGCCGACGGCGACTGGATCTTCACCGGCGTCTACGGCGACCCCAAGGCCATCAGCCGGGACAAGGCCGAGGACAACGCCCTCTGGAAGAAGCTCGGCGCCGTGAAGAAGGGGCAGCCGAAGGACGCTTTGACCGGCTAGCGGTCCTGGTGGAAGCAGGCCGCGTACGCCATGGCCGGCGGGGCACGCAGCGCAGGTAACCTGTCTGCGTGCCCCGTCTGTCTGAAGTCATCGCCGCACTCGACGCCCTCTGGCCCCCCGAGCGGGCCGAAAGCTGGGACGCGGTCGGTACGGTCTGCGGCGAACCCGACGCAGAAGTGACCCGGGTCCTGTTCGCCGTCGACCCCGTCCAGGAGACGGTCGACGAAGCCGTGAAGCTCGGCGCGAACCTCATCGTCACCCACCACCCGCTCTACCTGCGCGGTACGACGACGGTCGCGGCGACCACCTTCAAGGGCCGCGCCGTGCACACCCTGATCAAGAACGACATCGCGCTGCACGTCGCCCACACCAACGCCGACAGCGCCGACCCCGGCGTCTCCGACGCCCTCGCCGGAGCGCTGGACCTGCGGGTCACCGGGCCCCTCGTCCCCGACCCCACCGACCCCTCCGGCCGCCGCGGCCTCGGCCGCGTCTGCGAGCTCGACCCCCCGGCCACCCTCGGCCACTTCGCCGCCCGCGTCGCCGCCCGGCTGCCCGCCACCGCGCAGGGCATCCGCGTCGCCGGCGACCCCGACGCGCTCATCACCCGGGTCGCCGTCAGCGGTGGCTCCGGCGACAGCCTCTTCGCCGACGTACGGGCAGCAGGAGTCGACGCCTTCGTTACGGCCGACCTGCGCCACCACCCGGCCTCCGAGGCCCGCGAACACACTCCCCTCGCGCTGATCGACGCCGCGCACTGGGCCACCGAATGGCCCTGGTGCGAGCAGGCCGCCGCACAGCTCGACGAGATTTCCGACCGTCACGGATGGGACCTGCGCGTCCACGTCTCGAAGACGGTCACCGACCCCTGGACCACCCACCACTCTTCTGGAGCCCCCAACTGAACGCCGCGCCCGCCGACCAGATCCGTCTCCTTGACGTCCAGGCCCTCGACCTCCGCCTGTCCCAGCTCGCCCACCGGCGCAACTCCCTCCCGGAGCACGCCGAGATCGAAACGCTCACCAAGGACCTGGCGCAGCTGCGCGACCTGCTGGTCGCCGCGCAGACCGAGGAGAGCGACACCGCCCGCGAGCAGACCAAGGCCGAGCAGGACGTCGACCAGGTCCGCCAGCGCGCCACGCGCGACCAGCAGCGCCTCGACTCCGGCGCCGTTTCCTCCCCGAAGGACCTGGAGAACCTCCAGCGCGAGATCGTCTCGCTCGCCAAGCGCCAGGGTGACCTGGAGGACGTCGTCCTCGAAGTCATGGAGCGCCGCGAGTCCGTCCAGGAGCGCGTCGCCGAGCTGACCGAGCGCGTCTCGTCCGTCCAGGCCAAGCTCGACGACGCGACCGCGCGCCGCGACGCCGCGACCCAGCAGATCGACGGCGAGATCGCCACGGCCACCAAGCAGCGCGAGGTCGCCTCCGCCACCATCCCCGCCGACCTCCTCAAGCTGTACGAGAAGATCCGCGTCCAGTCCGGTGGCGTCGGCGCGGCCCGCCTCTTCCAGCGCCGCTGCGAGGGCTGCCAGCTGGAGCTCAACATCACCGAGGTCAACGAGGTGCGGGCCGCCGCCCCCGACACGGTGCTGCGGTGCGAGAACTGCCGCCGCATCCTTGTCCGTACGTCCGAGTCCGGCCTGTAGCCATGGGACGCAGCCTCCTCATCGAGGCCGACGGCGGCTCCAGGGGCAACCCGGGACCCGCCGGCTACGGCGCGGTCGTCCTGGACCCGGAGACGGGGGAGACGCTGGCCGAAGCCGCCGAGTACATCGGCGTCGCCACGAACAACGTCGCCGAGTACAAGGGCCTGATCGCCGGCCTGCGCGCGGCGCACGCGCTCGCCCCGGATGCCTCTGTCCACGTACGGATGGACTCCAAGCTCGTCGTCGAGCAGATGTCCGGCCGCTGGAAGATCAAGCACCCGGACATGAAGCCGCTGGCGGCCGAGGCCGCGACGGTCTTCCCGCGCGTCCGCGTCACCTACGAGTGGATCCCCCGGGAGAAGAACAAGCACGCCGACCGGCTCGCCAACGAGGCGATGGACGCGGGCAAGAAGGGCAAGGTGTGGGAGCCGTCGGCTTCCATGGCGGACCTGGCCTCCGCCTCCGCCTCCGTCCCTCCCCGTGTGGTGGGCGACGCGGCGGCGGGCGCGGCGAAAGCCCGGGCGGCGCTCGCCGGGGGAGCGGCGGGCGGAGCGGCGGTGGCCGAGCCGCTGACCCTCCCGGTCGCCTCGGAGCCCGAGCCTGCCACCGCCCCCACCCCCACGGTGGGCTGGGGCGCCTCCGCCGACCTCGGTGCGCCCGCGACCTTCGTGCTCCTGCGCCACGGCGAGACCGCGCTCACCCCTGAGAAGCGGTTCTCCGGGAGCGGGGGTTCGGATCCCGAGCTGTCGGCGTTAGGCCGCCGCCAGGCCGAGGCGGTCGCCACTTCGCTGGCCGCGCGCGGCACGGTCCAGGAGATCGTCAGCTCCCCACTGCGGCGGTGCCGTGAGACGGCGGACGTGGTGGCGGCGCGGCTCGGGCTGGACGTACGCATCGAGGAGGGCCTGCGCGAGACGGACTTCGGGGCGTGGGAAGGCCTGACGTTCGGCGAGGTCCGGGAGCGGTACCCGGCTGACCTGGACGCGTGGCTGGCGTCCCCGAAGGCGGCGCCGACGGGCGGCGGCGAGAGCTTCGCGACGGTGGCGCGGCGGGTGTCGACGACGCGGGACAAGCTGATCGCCCGTTACGCGGGCCGCACGGTCCTGGTGGTCAGCCACGTGACGCCGGTCAAGACGCTGGTACGGCTGGCGCTGGGCGCACCGCCGGAGTCCCTGTTCCGCATGGAACTGTCGGCGGCGTCGCTGTCGGCGGTGGCGTACTACGCGGACGGCAACGCGTCGCTGCGCCTGCTGAACGACACGTCGCATTTGCGCTGAGGTTGGTGGTGTGGTTCCGGGTGCCGGGCCCTACGGGAACGGCATTCGGGACTGCACGATTTAGGCGCGCTGCGGGGGCGCCTGAAAGCCTCCCCGGCGTCCTGCCCACACATCACGCTTTACGTCCCGAACACCGCTCCCTACGGTCCCGACCCCCTCCCGCTGTCGTTCGGCTGAGCTCACCCAGCCCACCCTCTGCTGCCTCGCCCCGGCAAATTCAGCCCGTCCGGCGTTTGAGGACCGGGGGTGGGCAACTGGGGCGGAGCCCCAGTTGCCCACCCCCGGGGTCTTCAGCCCGCCCGCAGCCCCGCCGCCTCCCGCGCCAGAGCCTCCACCCGCCCCCAGTCCTTCGCGGCCAGCGCATCCGCCGGGAGCATCCACGTACCGCCCACGCAGCCCACATTCCCCAGCGCCAGATACGACGGCGCAGAGGCAAGCGTGATGCCGCCCGTCGGGCAGAAGCGGGCCTGGGGGAGTGGGGCGCCCAGGGACTTCAGGTACGGCGTGCCGCCCGCCGCCTCCGCCGGGAAGAACTTCATCTCCGTCACGCCCCGCTCCAGCAGCGCCACGACCTCCGAAGCCGTCGAAACCCCCGGCAGGAACGGCACCCCGGACGCCTTCATCGCGCCCAGCAGCGCATCCGTCCATCCGGGGCTCACCAGGAACCGTGCCCCGGCCGCGACAGCGTCGTCGACGCCCGCCGGGGAAATCACCGTGCCGGCCCCGACCACCGCGTCCGGCACCTCCGCCGCGATGGCGCGGATCGAGTCGAGCGCGGCGGGCGTCCGCAGCGTCACCTCGATCGCCGGCAATCCGCCCGCGACGAGCGCCCGCGCGAGCGGCACGGCGTCGGCGGCGCCCTCCAGGACAACGACGGGGACGACGGGCGCGAGGTCGAGCACGGAAGTCATGCGCGCCATCCTGCCGCCGCCAGGCATGACACGCAACGAGCGTTGCGCATCATGCAACGACACCTCAGTGGATCTGGCTGACCACCACGTCCAGCCCCCACGCCTTCCCCGCCTTCGCCGGCTCCGACGCCTCCACGACGTACCCCAGATCCCGCAGCACCGACACCAGCTCCGCCGGGTCGGCGGGCGCCGCTCCCGCCACCAGCAGGTCCCGTACGATCCGCCCCTTCGTCGCCTTGTTGAAGTGGCTGACCACGGACCGCTTCTCGACCCCCGCCGCGTCGATCTGCGAGTGCAGCACCCGCACCGTGGCCGTCCGGCCCGCCACGTCCCCCTTCGGCTTCCAGGCCGCCGTGTACGCCGACGACCGCAGGTCCAGCACCAGCCCGTCACCGGCGGCCGCCGGCATCGCGGCGGCCATCGGCTCGCGCCAGTACGCCCCCAGCGCCCCCAGCCCCGGCAGCTTCACACCCATGGAGCAGCGGTACGACGGGATCCGGTCGCCGATTCCCACCGCGCCCCAGAGCCCGGAGAACACCAGCAGCGACTGCCGGGCCCGCCCCAGCGCGGCCGCGTCCAGGGTGGCGAGGCCCAGCGCGTCGTACAGCACGCCCGTGTAGATCTCCCCGGCCGGCCGCGCCCCGGCGGTCCGCAGCTCGACGTTCTTGGCGATCTCGCCGCGCAGCCCTTCGCTCAGCCCGAGGACGACCCGGGCCTTCTCCTCGTCGGCGGCGCACAGCTCCACCAGCTCGTCCAGCACCGCGGCCCGCGCCCCGGCCAGCTCCGGCAGGGAGAGGGACTCCGGCTTCAGGGGCGCGCCGGACCCGCTGGCGGCCTTTCCTTCGGACGGCGGCAAGAGCACGAGCACAGCGGAACTCCTTCGGAGCGGGATACGTACACACCAAAACCCAAAACGCCAGGGTAAGCGGATCCCGCCGTGCCGCCCGGCCCCACCCGGCCTACGCTCGGACCATGCCCCGCCGCCATATCCATGTGACCGGTGCACCGGAGGCTCCGCTCCGGGCAGCCCTGCGCGCGCTGCGGACCACGCTCGATGTATCGGACGAGTTCCCGGCCGAGGTCCTCGCGGAAGCGGAACAGGCCGCGAAGGCGCCGCGGCTGCCCGCGTACGACGCGACCGGCATCCCCCTGTTCACCATCGACCCGCCGGGCTCCGTCGACCTCGACCAGGCCATGCACCTGGCCCGCCGCGAGGGCGGTGGCTATCGCGTGCACTACGCGATCGCGGACGTGGCCGCCTTCGTCGCACCGGGCGGTGCGATCGACGCCGAGGCGCACCGCAGGGTGATGACCCTGTACTTCCCGGACGGGAAGGTTCCGCTGCACCCGCCGCAACTGTCAGAGGGCGCGGCGAGCCTGCTTCCCGACCAGACGTGCCCCGCCCTCCTGTGGCGCATCGACCTCGACACGCACGGCCGCACCGAGGCGGTCGACGTCCGCCGCGCGCTCGTCCGCAGCCGGGCCAGGCTCGACTACTCCGGCGTCCAGCAGCAGATCGACGCGGGCACCGCAGAGGAGCCGGTGGCGCTGCTCCGCGACATCGGGCTGCTGCGGGAGAAGCTGGAGCGCGAGCGCGGCGGGATCTCGCTGAACGTACCGGAGCAGGAGATCGTCGAGCACGGCGACTCGTACATCCTCGGCTTCCGCGCCCCGCTGCCCGCCGACGGCTGGAACGCCCAGATCTCCCTCCTCACCGGCATGGCCGCCGCCGACCTGATGACCGCCACCGGCACCGGCATCCTGCGCACCCTGCCCGCAGCCCCCTTCGGCGAGGTGGCGCGCCTGCGCCGGTCCGCGAAGGCGCTGCGCATCGAGTGGCCGCATCACACGTCGTACGCCGAGATCGTCCGCTCCCTGGACCCGACGAAGGCCGCGCACGCCGCGTTCCTCCAGGAGTGCACGACGCTGCTGCGCGGCGCGGGCTACACCGTCTTCACGAACGGCGAGGTGCCCGTCCCCGCCGTCCACGCGGCGGTAGCCGCCCCGTACACGCACTCCACGGCCCCGCTGCGCCGCCTCGTCGACCGTTACGCGGGCGAGCTGTGCGTCGCCGCCGTCGCGGGTGAGCCGCCGCCGCAGTGGGTACGGGAGGCGCTGCCCGGCCTCCCGGCGGAGATGGAGCTGGGGACGCGGCGGGCGAGCGCCGTCGAGCGCGAGTGCGTCGACATCGTCGAGGCGGCGCTGCTCAAGGACCGAGTGGGCGAGCTGTTCAACGCGCGTGTGGTCGATGTGCAGGAGCGCGACCGGGCCGTCGGCGTCGTCCACCTGGAGGACGTGGCGGTCGTCGGCCGCGTGGAGGGCGGCGACGGGGACCTCCCGCTGGGGGAGCGGATCAGGGTACGGCTCACGCAGGCGGACCCGGGATCGGCGAAGGTGGTGTTCGCCCCCGCGTGACGGCGGCGACGAGCGCGCCCGGGTCGTCGGCGTGGAAGCGCACGACCCGCGCCTCGCGGCGCGCCCCAAGCGGCCGGAAGTAGGCGATGGGCCGGGTCAGCTCCAGCCGCACGGTCGTCTGCCCGCCCACGCCAAGGCCTAGGACGCCGGTCTCCTTGGCGTCGGTGTAGCGGCGTTCGACGCGTACGGTCCCTATCGCGGAAGTCGGCACGCGGACGTCGTAGAACCCGCCGTACCGGATCCGCAGCGACCCGTCCGCGCCGACGACATGCGGCCGGGTCACGCAGCCGGCGTGCAGCCCGAGGATCTGGACGATCGTGTAGACGTCCAGGAACAACACGATCTGGTGCACCAGCGGCCACGGAATGAGCAGCGCCAGCATCACGGTCTCGACGACGGCGACGAAGACGAGCCCGTACATCATCGCCGTCTGCGGCCCGGTGTAGGGCGCCGCGTACGCCCCCGGCCCGACCCCGTGCCGCCGGCGCGCCACCCACAGCGCGAGGCTGTGCAGCGCCCGCAGCTCGTGCCCGACGAGCCGCACCACCCGCACCGGGGCGGCGGCCCGCACCGCGGCCCAGCCCCCACCGACGTACAACCGCCACACGCGAACCGCCTGCCACACCAGCGCGGCAAGCAACACCACCTCGGCCGCGAAGACCACCGCACGGGGTACGTCAATGCCGCTCAGCAGGCAGGCAACCAGGGCGAATTCGGCCGCCACGACAAAGACCGCGGCAGCCCGCCCCCTCACCGCCGCATCCTGTCCGCGAGCAGCTCCATCACTCGTCG
Organism: Streptomyces sp. ISL-96; assembly: GCF_018614035.1. Taxonomy (GTDB): domain Bacteria; phylum Actinomycetota; class Actinomycetes; order Streptomycetales; family Streptomycetaceae; genus Streptomyces. Next base: position 34,895 of record NZ_JAGGPA010000075.1, on the reverse strand, counting down.
TACGACCGCGGCCTGGGCAGGAGCGAAGTCCGCGAGCATGGCTTCGCCGTACGCACCCGCAGCGGCGGCGGGCCCTTCCGCCGGGATCGCCGCGACCACCGTGTCCGGGACGGCTGCCGCGAGCGCGTCGGCGAGCGGTCCGATCCGGGGGTCGTCGCGCGGGGCTTCGGCAAGCTCGTCGAGCCGCTCGTACAACGCGACCACCTGCGGGTCCCGGGTCAGCGGAGCCATCGCCTCCAGGACCCGCTCGCTCCCCTCACCGCCGGCCAGCAGCGTCAGATGCTCCCGGTCCTTCGCCGCCGACGGCGAATCGGTGACCGGCAGCCCGCCCAGCAGCTCCGCCAGCGCGGGCGAGACGGGCCCCTCGGCGGGCAGCGTCCCGGCCTCGGCCTGTGCCAGCAGCCCGGCCAGCCGCTCGCGCCGCCGCTGGATCTCCGCCTCCTGCCGGGCGAGGTCCGCGTCGAGTTCGCGCAGTACAACGGCGAGTTCGGCCCCCGCGTCGTCGGCGAGAACGTCCCGCACCTCGTCGAGTCCGAGCCCGAGCTCGGTCAGCCGCCTGATCCGGGCCAGGACGACGGCGTGCCGTACCCCGTACACCCGGTAACCGTTGGCCAGCCGCGGGGGCTCGGGCAGCAGGCCCTGGTGGTGGTAGTGCCGCACGGCCCGGGTGGTGACCCCGGCGAGGGCGGCGATTTTTCCGATCCGCATGGGGCCAGTAGAAACCCTGACGCTGCGGCAAGGTCAACCCGGCCGACCTGGCGGGTAGCATGGTCGGCACGGCAGACGAGCCGGGCGGACGGCCGCGTGGAGATCTTCGGATCTTCCCGAGGAACGTCCGGGCTCCACAGGGCAAGGTGGTGGCTAACGGCCACCCGGGGTGACCCGCGGGACAGTGCCACAGAAAACAGACCGCCGGGGGCCGTATCCGTACGGGCCTCGGTAAGGGTGAAACGGTGGTGTAAGAGACCACCAGCGCCTGAGGTGACTCAGGCGGCTAGGTAAACCCCACCTGGAGCAAGGTCAAGAGAGGCCGTCGCAAGACGGCCTTGCGCGGACGATCGAGGGCTGCCCGCCCGAGTCCGCGGGTAGACCGCACGAGGCCGGCGGCAACGCCGGTCCTAGATGGATGGCCGTCTCCCCGGCCGCCGCGAGGCGACCGGGCGACAGAACCCGGCGTACAGCCCGACTCGTCTGCCGCCCTTGACCTGCCCCAGGTCAGGGCAGGCGCTCGCCATTTGTCGTCGGCCGGCGGGAGAGGACCGCACGGCCAGTTGAGCGTAATGCCGCAACGGGGCACATCCCAGGGCGCCGACGACCTGGTCGCAGCCGCCGCAGGTGCGCGGGCCGGTGAGTGTGCGCATCCTTGACGACGGCGCCGAAACGAATGAGGAGACTCCCCGTGGTCATGTCTGTCGATCAGCTTTCGGAGCCGGCCGTGCGCGCGTTCGTCGCAGCGGTCAACGCCAACGACCGCGCGGCCTTCCAGGACGCTCTGGCCCCCGCGGCCACCATGTCTGACGACGGGACCGAGAGGGACCTGGCTGAGTGGACGGAGCGGGAGATCTTCTCCTCGGCCGGGCACATGGACGTCGAGTCGGAGAGGGCGGGCGGCCGTTCCTTGCTGGTCCGCTACCGCAATGAGGCCTTGGGCGAGATGCGCACTGCCTGGGACTTCATCATCGACGGCGGAAAGATCGCCCGCTTCGAGACGGGGCAGGCCTAGGCGGGTCCGAGGCTATTCGGAGGAAGACGAACCGTTCCGCGAGTTCGTCCGCGAGCCCCTGCGGCAAGTCGGCATAGGCCTCCAGCTCCTCGACGAAGTCGAAGCCATGGTGCTCGACGCGGGCTTCGGCCACCCGTTCGGCCATTTCCGGTGTGAAGCCCGGCAGCGCGGCAAGAACCGCGACCGGTGCGTGGTTGACATCCACGAGGCCGCCGTCGTCGTATCGCCGGGGGAGATCTGGTCGGCCGATCAGCAGTTCTCGTGCGAGGGCGGGATCACGTTCGAGGAGGCGCCGGGCTTCGGCCCGTCGCCGCCGACGTTCGAGAGCGTCGTCAATGGCAGGATCCACAGCTCCAGGCGCTGACTGAGTGGGGCGGGGCGACCACGTGGGCTCCGCGACCGGGTCTCTCTTGCTCGTGCGATAGCTGTGGGCCGGGTCAACCAGCCGTGGCCGAGTCACGAACGTGGCTGTGAGGCCGCCGCCTATCAGCGCGACAATAATCCACGTGGCCACAGTGCTCGAGGTTGAGCCATCGGGCGAGTCAACGAGCGAAAGCGCGATGACCGTCATGATCAGCGCTACGAAAGCGCTGAGAGCGAGACCGAGCGACCTCAGCCGGTGCACCGCCCACCCGAGTACGAACAATGTGCCCAGCCCGAGCGTGAAGAGGGGTATGAGCGCCCATAGGACGCTCCCGGTGGGGCTCATCTTCCCGGCTGGGACACCGGAACCACGCATAGTTCGGTCCTCCAGGATTTCCGGAGACTGGGATCAGTTCAGCTCATTCGCAACCGATGCCGTCTCCGTCACGGTCGAGGCGGTGGGGGTCGTCGGAGCCGACCATGACGGGGCCCGGGAGGTCCGAACAATCGAGGTCCGGGCCGGGCGGTGGGCCGGGGGGATAGGCGCCCTCGGGGACGGTCGGCTCCGGGATGTCGGCGGGGGGCGTGGTGTCGGCCGGTGGGGGAGTGTCGGGGGGTGTGGGAGTTTCTGCTTCCGTGCCGCAGGCGGACCAGAGGCCTGAGTCATTCAGCTCGGCGGCGTCGCCGGCCTGCGAGACGGTCGGCCAGTGCTTGTCATTGGGTTCGAAGAGAACCGCCTCGGCGTGCCCCGTACGCACCAGGGATTCGTTGACGAACTCGCCTTGTTCATTCCAGACGTACAGCAGGTAGCGGTCGTACCTGTCCTTGAGGTCCTTGTCCCGTTCGATACGAACCGTCGAGCCCACGGGCAACAGCTGCTCTGTGCGTGCGGTTGCTTCGTCGCTGTAGCAGGCTCCTTCCTCAGGGGCGTCGATCGCCAGAAGGCGTACGCGCAGTGCTGACTCCCTAGGGAGGATTTCGCCGTCGCCGCTGACCTCGATTGTGTCGCCGTCAACTATTCGCTCGACCACGGTCGATCGGCTCTCGGTGACGGGTGGTTCGGGAGGCTTACTCTCCGTTTCTTCCTCCCTCTCCTCTCTTTCGCCGTGAGGGGCGGGCTCATTTGGAGGAGAGGGCTCTGGAGAGCGCTTGGGAGGCGGCTCAGGGCGTGGCTTGGGGGGGAGGTGGCTCAGGAGGTGGCTTGGGGGGAGGCTCTTCGCGGGGTGAGGTGGTGCCCTCGCGTGGCGGCGGCGTGTCCTCGCTTGCAGGGGCGGTGTCTTCGCGTGGCGGCGGGGTGTCTTCGCGCGGTCTGGTCTCTTGCGACGTGACGGCACCGCTGTCGTCGTTCTTCTGGCCCACGTCGTTTCCGCCGCCGCATGCGGCAAGGGCGGTGCCCGTGGTCAGCGTGAGGGCGAGGACGGCGGTGGTGAGCGGCCTGCGGTTCATGGCCCGCATCTTCTTCCGTGCGCGCAGGGCCCGTGACCGTCATTTTCCACCCTGACCAGCGGCGGCGGCAATGCCCCTCTTCCGGGGGATTGCCGCCGCTGCGGTTCGTCAGTGGCAGTACTTCGTGCCGTTGTTGCTCGTCGTCCAGGAGCATGAGTCCAGCTGCGTGCCGCTGGGCTTGATCAGGCGGGCCTTGTCGCTGGTGTTGTTCCAGACGTACGAGCCGCGGCCCCAGTAGCGGTCGGCCGCCGTGTTCGTGCCCTTGCCCGTGTGGACGCGGACCGTCTTGTAGGCGCCGATCCGGTACGTGCCGAAGGTGTACGTGTGGTTCGCGTTGTCCTTCAGCTTGTAGCCGCTGAGCTGGATCGCCGAGCCCGTGTTGTTGTGGATCTCGACCCACTCGGCGTTCAGCGAGGTGTTGCTGCGGTTGTCGCTGCCCGGGCTGTTGTACTGGATCTTCCCGAGGTGCAGTCCGCCCTGGTGCGCGGCCGCCTGAGCGGGGGTGGCGACGACGAGCAGGGACGCCGCTGCGGCGGCGAGAGCGGCAACATGTATGCGCAAGGTGCACTCCGTGTGTGTGAATTGTGAAGAGGAGTAGGAGTATAGGGGCGCACCCTGCGCAACGACCCGGTCCGGTCAGGGGTTTACGCGTTCGGGCCGCCGGACACCTTTTCCGGGATGCGTGCGCCCGCGCCGCCGACCCTGATCCGCGCGTCGTCCGCGCGGAGTTCGACCGTCAGGACGCCGGGGCGTCCCATGTCGACGCCCTGGTGCAGGGTGAGCGTCGAATCCGCCGGGACCAGGCCCAGTTCGCGTACGTACGCCCCGAAAGCCGCCGCCGCCGCGCCCGTTGCCGGGTCCTCGACGACACCGCCCACCGGGAACGGGTCGCGGACGTGGAACGTCGTCGCGTCCTCCCGCCACACCAGCTGCACCGTCGTCAGGTCCAGGCGGCGCATCAGCGCGGCCAGCCCCTCGAAGTCGTACGCCAGCCGCGCCAGCCGCTCGCGGGTCGCCGCCGCCAGGATCAGGTGCCGGGCACCCGCGTACGCGATGCGCGGCGGGAACGCCGGGTCCAGGTCGGCGGCCGGCCAGTCCAGCGCGGCCAGCGCCTCCGCCACATCACCCTCCGCCACGTCCTCGACGCGCGGCTCGACGCTGGTGAGGGTGGCGCGGTACGTACCGTCGGCGCTCTCCGTCACCTTCACCGGGACCGTACCGGCCTGCGTCTCGAAGACCAGGTCGCCGGGGCGCCCCTGGTGCTCGGCGAGCGCGAGAGCCGTCGCGACCGTGGCATGGCCGCAGAACGGGACCTCGGCCTTCGGGCTGAAGTAGCGGACGGTGAAGGCGCGTCCGGGCTCCAGTTCCTCCGTGAGGAACGCGGTCTCGCTGTAACCCAGCTCGGCCGCCACGGCGAGCATGCCCGCCTCGTCGAGCCCGGCCGCGTCCAGGACGACGCCCGCCGGATTGCCGCCCTCCGGGTCGGTGGAGAAGGCGGTGTAGCGAAGGACGTCGGTGTGAGTGGATGACTTCATATCGCGCCCAACGGCGGAAGCCGCTCAGGTGTTCCCGTGATCGTTCAGCCTCGCCCGACGTACGGCATCGTCGTCGCCAGCACCGTCGCGAACTGCACATTCGCCTCTAGCGGGAGCTCCGCCATGTGCAGCACCGTGCGCGCCACGTCCCGTACATCCATCACCGGCTCCGCCATCAGCTCACCGCTCGCCTGGAGGATTCCGGCCTGCATGCGCTCCGTCATGTCCGTCGCCGCGTTGCCGATGTCGATCTGGCCGCACGCGATCCGGTACGGCCGGCCGTCGAGGGACAGGGACTTGGTCAGGCCCGTCATGGCGTGTTTGGTGGTCGTGTACGCGATGGAGTGCGGCCGGGGCGAGTGCGCCGAGATCGAGCCGTTGTTGATGATCCGCCCGCCCTGCGGGTCCTGATCCTTCATCTGCCGGTACGCCGCCTGCGCGCACAGGAACGCGCCCGTGACGTTCACGTCGACGACCGCGCGCCACTCCTCGTACCTGATGTCCTCCAGCGGCACACCGCGAGGCCCGAACGTACCCGCGTTGTTGAAGAGCAGGTCCAGGCGTCCGTATTGCTCGCGTACGGCGGCGAAGAGGGCGTTCACGTCGTCCGGAATCGACACGTCCGCCTGTACGCACAAGGTCTCGCCGCCCGCTTCCTGCGCGGTCTCTTCGAGGGTCGCGGTACGCCGTCCTGCCAGCGCCACCGACCAGCCCGCCCCGGCCAGGGCGATCGCGACGGCCCGGCCGATGCCCGAGCCCGCTCCGGTCACGACGGCGGTCTTCGTCTGAGGGTTCATGGCCCAGCAGCGTACGTGACACGTACATGAAAGCGCGGCGACGCCCCGTGCCACTCCAATACCTCTGACAACAGCCGTCAGGGGAGGGGCAGATGACAATCACACCGGTCGTACTGGGCGCATCGGCCACATCGGGTCACGGCCACGAAATGCGGGCCGCCGCACGGCACATCCACCGCCGCAGGTTCCTCACCGTCACCGGAGCGGCCGCCGCGCTCGCCTTCGCGACGAATCTCCCGGGGACCGCCCAGGCCGCGGAGTTCGACGCCAAGAAGATCGCTGACGACCCCTTCACCCTCGGCGTCGCGTCCGGGGACCCCCTTCCCGGCTCCGTACTCCTGTGGACGAGACTCGCCCCGAAGCCGTACGAACCGGACGGTGGCCTGCCGCAGGCCCGCGTCCAGGTGCGCTGGGAACTCGCGCACGACGCCCGCTTCAGCCGCACCGTCCGGCGCGGCCACGTCACCGCGCACCCCGAGTTCGACCACAGCGTGCGGGTCGAGGCGGGCGGGCTCGAACCCGGCCGTGTCTACTACTACCGCTTCCGCGCGGGCGACTGGATCAGCCCCGTGGGGCGTACGCGCACGGCTCCCGCCCGCGACGCGCACATCGGCGAGCTGCGGCTCGCCGCCGTCTCCTGCCAGGCGTACCACGACGGCTACTTCACCCCGTACAAGCACCTCGCGGACGAGGACCTCGACGTCGTCTTCCACCTCGGCGACTATCTGTACGAGTACGCGGTGAACGGCGTCGGCGGCGCCCGCGCCTACACCGACCGGCGGCTGCCCGCGCACTTCAACCGCGAGACGGTCACGCTGGAGGACTACCGGCTGCGGTACGCCCTCTACAAGTCCGACCCGGACCTGATGGCCGCGCACGCCGCGCACCCCTTCGTCGTCACCTGGGACGACCACGAGACCGAGAACAACTACGCGGGCGGAACCCCCGAGAACGACGTACCGCCCGAGGAATTCCTGCTGCGTAGGGCGGCGGCGTACCGCGCCTACTGGGAGAACCAGCCGCTGCGCGCCCCGCAGCGGCCCGACGGCGCCGACATGCGGCTCTACCGGCGGCTGCGCTTCGGGCGGCTCGCGCAGTTCGACATCCTCGACACCCGCCAGTACCGCTCCAACCAGGCGTACGGCGACGGCTGGCAGCTGCCGGGTCCCGAGTCCGAGGACCCTTCGCGCACCATGCTGGGTGCGGAGCAGGAGCGGTGGCTGATCGACGGCTGGCGCGAGTCGCGGGCGCTGTGGAACGTCGTACCGCAGCAGGTCACCTTCGCCCGGCGGCGCAGCGTGGGCGACCCGAAGGTCAGCATGGACGCGTGGGACGGCTATCCGGCCTCGCGCAAGCGGGTGCTCGACGGGGCGGAGGCGGCGGGCGTCGACAACCTCATGGTGCTCACCGGCGACGTCCATGTCTCGTACGCCTTCGACCTGAAGAAGGACTTCGAGGGAGCGGACTCACGCACCGTCGGCACGGAGTTCGTCACCACCTCCATATCCAGCGGCAAGGACGGCGCGGAGCGGCCCGCCAACTACGACCGGCTGATGCAGGGCAACGCCCACCTGAAGTTCTACAACGGCAGGCGCGGCTACACGACGGTCACGCTCGGCGAGGACGTGGCGCGCGCGGACTTCCGGACGGTGTCCGCGGTGACGACGCCCGGCGCGCCGGTGACGACGGCGGCGTCGCTGGTGACGGAGGCGGGGAACCCGGGCCTGAAGCCCGCTTAGCGTTCGTCGCCCGGGTACCGGACGCCGATGCGGTCGCGTACCGCGTCGAGTGTCCGCATGACGGCGAGGCTGCCGTCCAGCGGCACGAGCGGCGACTCCTTCTCGCCCGCGCGCAGGCAGCGCATGACCTCGGCGGCTTCGTACTGGAGGCTGTGACGGCTGTCGATCCCGGCGGTGAACTCCTCCGGGTCCTGAGCCCCGTTCCGGTGCAGCACAAACCGGTCGGGGTAGAAGAAGCCGCGCCCGAGCTCGATCCGGCCCTTCGTCCCCGTCACGGCCGCCGTGATAGGGGTGTCGGCGGTGATGGAACAACTCAGCAGCGCCGTCGCACCCGAATCCCACCCGAGCAGCATGCCGGTGTTCAGGTCGACGCCCTCCGGCGACAGGAGTGCGTCCGCCTGTACGCGGTCGGGCTCGCCCAGCAGCAGATGCGCGAACGACACCGGGTACACGCCGAGGTCAAGGAGTGCCCCGCCGCCGAGCGCGGGGTCTCGCAGCCGGTGCTCGGCGTCGAACGGCCCGGCGAGCCCGAAGTCGGCGTGTACGGTCCGTACTTCACCGATCGCACCGTCCCGCACCAGCTCCGCCAGCCGCCGGACGACGGGGTTGCAGTACATCCACATCGCCTCCATCAGGAAGCGGTCCTGGCGCCGGGCCACGGCGACCAGCTCCTGCGCCTCGCGCGAGTTGAGCGTGAACGCCTTCTCGCACAGCACCGCCCGTCCCGCCTCCAGACACAGGGCGGCGGCCTCCCGGTGCGCGGAGTGCGGGCCGGCGACGTACACGACGTCGATGTCCTCGTCCGCGGCGAGCTCCGCCCAGCTTCCGTACGCCCGCGGTATCCCGAACCGGTCGGCGAACGCCTTCGCCTTCTCCGTCGTACGGGACGCGACCGCGACGACCTCCGCGCCGTCGGTCTCGCGCATCGCCATCAGGTCCGTGGTGAACGACGAGGCGATACCGCCTGTCGCCAGCACGCCCCACCGTACGGTTTCCTTGCTCATCCCAGCCCCCAGGAAAAAGGTCTCGACCACTCTGGACGAGCTGAGAGCATAGGTGCAGATTCAACGAAATGGAGATGCGAATGCCGGAGACAGGCCAGTCCACGCAAGGTCACATATCCGGCACGGGGGCGGAAAGCGCAGCCCCAGCCGCTTCCGCCCGCACGGCCCGGCGCACAAGCCTCCTGGTCACCCTGGTGCTCGGCGGACTGACCGCACTGCCCCCGCTCTCCATGGACATGTACCTCCCGGCCCTCCCCGAGGTCACGCGATCCCTGCGCTCGCCTGCCGCGACGGTGCAGCTCACGCTGACCGCGTGCCTGGCCGGCATGGCGCTGGGGCAGCTGGTGGTCGGCCCGATGAGCGACAGGTTCGGCCGCCGGAAGCCGCTTCTCCTCGGCATGCTGGTGTACGTCGTAGCCACCGCGATCTGCGCCTTCGCGCCCTCCACCGAGCTCCTGATCGCCTTCCGCCTGCTCCAGGGGCTCGCGGGGGCGGCGGGCATCGTGATCGCGCGGGCGGTGGTCCGTGACCTCTACGACGGCGTGGAGATGGCGCGCTTCTTCTCCACCCTCATGCTGATCTCCGGGGTCGCGCCGGTCATCGCGCCTGTCATAGGCGGCCAGGTACTCCGCCTCACGGACTGGCGCGGCATCTTCGTAGTCCTCACCGGCGTCGGCCTCGTCCTCACCCTCGTGGTGTGGAAGTGGCTGCACGAGACGCTGCCGGTGGAGCGGCGGCACGAGGGGGGCGTGGGCGAGGCTCTCCGTACGATGCGCGCCTTGTTCGCGGACCGCGTGTTCACCGGCTACGTGCTGGCCGGCGGCCTCGCTTTCGCGGCGCTCTTCGCGTACATAGCCGCGTCCCCCTTCGTCGTCCAGGAGATCTACGGCGCGTCGCCCCAGACGTTCAGCCTGCTCTTCGGCATCAACTCGGTCGGCCTGATCGTGGTCGGCCAGATCAACGGCAAGCTGCTGGTGGGCCGGGTCAGCATGGACAAGGTGCTGGCAACGGGGCTGATCCTCATCGCGCTGGCGTCCCTGGCCCTGCTCCTGATGACTACGGGCGTATTCGGCAGGGTCGGCCTCGTGCCGGTCGCGGCCGGCCTCTTCGTACTGATGTCGTCGATGGGCCTGGCCCTCCCCAACACCAACGCCCTGGCCCTGATGCGCACCCCGCACGCGGCGGGCTCGGCGTCCGCGCTGCTCGGTACGTCGTCGTTCCTGATCGGCGCGATCGCGTCGCCCCTGGTCGGCATCGCGGGCGAGTCGACGGCGGTCCCGATGGCAGTGGTCCAACTGACGTGTGCCCTGGCATCACTGACGTGCTTCGCGGCCCTGTGCCGCCCGTGGCGACGCTCGCCCGCCTCGGTGTGACGGCCGGGCGCAGGGCGCGTCAGCGCGTGTACCGGGCCACGGTGTACGCAGTCGCCCCGGTGAGCCCGGTACCCCCGGACTCACCGACCATCTCCACGACCTCAAACCCTGCGGCTGCCGCGTAACGCTCCAGCTCCCGCGGGAACAAAACACGCCGCCGGATCACGTCCTGGGCCTCGCCCCCGGAGGGGAACACCCATCTCCGGTACATGGTGTTGACTTCACGGTCAGCCGCCGTGGCTGCGCTCATTGCCCGTGCGGAGCTTGGTGTTCAGTTCAGTGGCAAGGCCCTCTTGCTCCTCCTCGCGTCAGGGAGCGTGGATTGCGCTATAGCTCCAATTAGGCCACTTGTTCGAACTTCGGGCATGTTGTACGCATCGATGTGGCGTGCCTGCTCTTGACGTCTACAAAGGGGTGCCTACGGCGCATGGACCAGGGTGAAGGCAACCAGGAGTGATCGATCCCTTCCGTGGAGCTTTGCTCGCAAATTTGGTCAAATGGTGCGCAAAATGGGATTGGCGAGGAGGGATCAGCCATGAGCAAGCACCGCCGCCGAATCTCGTCAGCCCTCATCTCGGTGGTCGCGGCCGCAGGACTCACTCTTGGTACCGCATGCGGCAGCGATGAGAGCAGCACGCCTGCGCCGAACGGCGAGACCACCACCGAAAGGACACCGCCGGAGGAGAAGCAGGAACCGCAGGGCAAGAGCGAACGAGCGGACCTCGTCAGCTTCCAGCTCGACGACCGCTCACAGGCCGGAATCACCAACATCTGGCTCGTATGGACGATTAAGAACAACAGCAGCGAGAAGTCCAACTACTCGTGGGACTGGGAGGCGGTCGACGCCAGCGGCACCCGGTTGACGAACGGATCTCAGTTGGAGACCAACGTGCAGCCTGGCCAGACCGCGAAGGGCGAGTACCCCACGACGCTTAAGAGCACGGAGGGAGTCAAGCTCAACATCACCAGCTTCAACCGCACAGCCGGTTAGTGACCAGGCGTGACGTGGGCACGGGGCGGAGTCAGCCCAGGTCGTAGTCGTGCTGACGCGGCCCCAGTTCCCACCTGAACCACCTCCTCATGCGGCAAGGCGGCGGAGGCGCCCCTTTCCGCTCTCGGCGGGTGGGCCCTTCGCGATCAACTGTCATCGCTCACCGTTGTGCGTTCCTTTGCGTGAGACTGGCGTACGACCTCGCCAAGAAATCGGCTTGGATCGAGGTCAACGCGGCCGGGACTGCCGCAGTTTGGCTGGGCCGTCGGCGTACTCAGGGGGCGCCACGCAGGCCCGCGTGACCAATGCCGGCGCGGCCTTCGGTGGGTTGTGGTCAGAGATCGGGCAGCCGTGACGGACTTGCCGGACTGCCCTTTTGGCGCGCCACCCTTCGCCACTCATCGCCGTACTTACGCGCCACCCTCACATCGCTCTGACCTGCAGAAAATCTCGAAGAGGCACTGAATTCGCTACGCGCCGCCATGGGGCGCAGTGGACTCGCGCCACCCCATGACCTGGGAAAACGTGAACGGGCCGCCCGGCGGTCACTCAGCCCATCTGTAAAGTGAGTGCAACGACGAGCGCCAGTTGTTGAACGAACTCCGCGACCGCTCGGAGTCTCCGAAACTCCCGCGTGCACAAAGGCCCGACTTCGGCGGTATCCGAAATCGGGCCTCGCGCGAGGGGACCGTGAGCCCGGCCGACTAACAGGCGGCCGGGCTCACTTCTGCCCGACCAAGCGTCCGGTTCACTAGTGGTTCACCACCTCGTCAGTGGATGAACCGCTCGATACACCCCGCGATGGCGGTAACCGCGGTGAGGGCCGCAACGGTTGCCTGAAGCCAGCCTCGTGGCTGGCGCCCCCGGCACCCGAACCTCAATTTCTTCGGTTGCACCATCAGATTCAGCTCTCCCCTCTCATTCCCCCGACCAAAGTCGGGTCCCTGCTCACGGCGAGCAGAGCGCTCAGGGAGAGATAGAGCCGAACTCCACGCAACCTACCTCGCGCCAACCGCCGTATTGGGCGACCGCGGCCAACCGCCAGGGTTCGCCAGGGGGCGCCACAATGTGAGCCACTGGGACGGTGCGAGGCATGAACCGGAGATGGACATCGCTGCCACGGGGGCTTTCAAGGGGGCTGTCCTGGGCGGCCCTACACCGTGTGCAGTACAGGACCCGGCGAGTGTGGGGCTTCCCCCATGACGGCTCATCCGACGGCGCGGATTGCTGCTCGGACTGCTCGCTCGTCAGCCCCGGCGCGCGTATGCGAGCAGGTGGGGGCGGTCCTTGCGGTCGGTCCAGGGGAATAGGGCCGTGCCGGCTACCTCTGCCGTTGGGATGTGCACGTTCGGTAGGAGGGCTGTTGGGCGGGATGTGGTGAGGTCGGCCTCTACTGGGGTGTTTGTGGTCGTCGTGCCGTAGGCCAGGCCTGTGTCCGTGACCATCGTCAGCGACAGTGGCTTCGTGCCGTCCGCTTCCTCGAAGCAGTGGCCGGTGGCCGTCTCCAGGTCGAAGCCCAGGCTGCCCGCCACGAGGTAGCGGCCCTCCGGGGCCACCGCCGCCTGCGGGTGTGTTCCTGGCTCTATGGCCGGCTTCCGGCACTCCGTCTTCGCCAGTACCTTGCCCGTGGTCGTGTCGTGGACTGCCCATACGTCGTAGTCGGCCGCGCCCTTCGCCGCCCGCTTCTTCTGCCATCTGGCCAGGATCCGGCCGTCCGTCACTGACGTCGGTACGCCCGAGGCCGCGTCCGTGCCGGCCGGCGCGGTCTTTCGGCTGTGCCAGCCGCCCCGGACCCAGAACTCACGGCGGCCACTCACCAGCAGGCCCTTCTCCGTCACCGCCCGCACCTGCGTCTGGACCCGGCAGTCCCCGCACCCCTTCGGGTAGCGGAGGTCCGAAGCGGCGGTGTGAGTGACCCGGCCCGTCACCGGGTCCACCACCGCGCTTTCCGCGCCGCCGTCGCTGACGAGGATGCCGGGGCCGGCGCCGTTCACGCTCGGGGCGTCGGGCCAGGGCAGCTCGACCCGGCGCTGGGCACCGGTCTCGACGTCGTACACGTCCAGCGCGACGATCATGTCGGCCGACGTCAGCGCGTCCTCGCCGACCTTGCCGTACGACCAGGCGACGAAGTGCTCGCGGCCGTCCTTGGCCACGGCCAGCAGCCGGGGAAAGTACGCGGGGTCGGACAAGGGCTGCCAGGCGTCGCCCGCCCACGCCCTCCTGCCGCTCGCCGCGTCTACCGTCCGCAGCCGGAAGCGCGTGGCGGACACCCGCTCCAGGTACCCGACCCGCCCCGCGCTCGGGGCGATCGCGTAGTCCGGCGAAACGTTGGTGATCTGCCAGCCTTGTTTGCTGGCGTACGCCGATGGAACGGCCAAGCGGGTCGCGGGCCCGGCGGCCGCGCTCTTCTTCGCGGGTTTCGAAGAAGGCTCGGGCTTCTTCCCTTTCTCGCCCTCGCTGCCGCCGCCGCACGTGGCCAGCAGGAGCAGCAGTGCCAGGACGACCACACCGGCCACCAGAGCCACCCGTACGACCCGCTGTCCCATGGTCCCCCCGACGGTCAAGTCAACGGGCGTCAGCGTAGCAACTGCGCGTAGTGGCAGATCAGTTCTGCCGCATGGCCCCCGGCCCTCGTGCGGGCGGCCCTGGCGCACTCCAAAAGTGCCTAAAATTCGACAGTGAACTCCACCCTCCCCACCGCAGAAGCCCTGCGCAGCGCACTCGCCGGACTTCTCGACGGGCTGCCGCCCAAGCAGGCCGCGCAGGCCGTCGAGCGGCTGATCGCGAACTACCGGGGGACCACCCCCACCGGCGCCCCCGTGCTCCGCGACCGCTCCGACGTCGCCGCGTACGCCGCGTACCGGATGCCCGCGACCTTCGAGGCGGTACGGTCCGCACTCGCCGCACTGCGCGACGCGGCCCCGGAGTGGGCCCCGGCGACGCACACGGACATCGGTGGGGGTACCGGCGCCGCGACCTGGGCCGTGGCGGAGGCGTGGCAGGAGAAGGCGGCCAGTACGGTCATCGACTGGGCTGAGCCCGCCCTCGCGCTCGGCCGGGAACTCGCCGAGGCCTCCGGGTCACCCGCGCTGCGTGCCGCGACGTGGCAGCGCTCTCGTATCGGATCGGCGCTCCAGATCGAGAGCACTGATCTCGTTACGATCTCGTACGTGCTGAAGGAGCTCACCGCTGCCGACCGCGCCAGCCTCGTCACGGAAGCCGCCCGCGCCGCCCAGGCTGTCGTGATCGTCGAACCCGGCACCCCCGACGGCTACCTCCGCATCATCGAGGCCAGGCAGCAGCTGATCGACGCCGGCATGAGCGTCGCCGCCCCCTGCCCGCACAGCGGCGCCTGCCCCATCGAGCCCGGCACCGACTGGTGCCACTTCTCGGCGCGGGTCAGCCGCTCCTCCCTCCACCGCCAGGTCAAGGGCGGCTCGCTGCCGTACGAGGACGAGAAGTTCAGCTACGTGGCGGCCGTCCGCGACGACGTGGAAGCCGATCCGGCCGCCAACCGCGTGATCCGCAGGCCGCAGATCCGCAAGGGCATGGTCCTGCTGGAGCTGTGCACCAAGCCGGAAGAGCTCACCCGCGAGACGGTCACCAAGAAGCGCCACGGCGACCTCTACCGGGCCGCCCGCGACATCGACTGGGGGGATGCGTGGCCGCCGCCGCCCCCGTCGGACGCGCCCCAGCCCTAGCAGTGGCTCGAACTCGATTTGCCCGTGAGTACCGGCCCCGGCTCCCGCAGGCCGCTCGGCCTGCGGGAGCCGGACGCGGGGCAACGCCGCGCGGCGCCCCGGTCAGCTCCCCGGCTCCCCGCGCAGCTCCTGCGTACAGCACTTCACGCTGCCGCCGCCCTTGAGCAGCTCCCCGAGGTCCATCCCGACCGGCTCGAACCCCCGCGCCCGCAGCGGTTCGAACAGCCCCAGCGCCGTCTGCGGCAGCAGTACATGCCGCCCGTCGCTCACCGCGTTGAGCCCGAGCGCCGCCGCGTCCGCCTCCTCCGCGATGACCGCGTCCGGGAAGAGCCGGGCCAGGACGGCCCGGCTGCCGGGGGAGAAGGCGCCCGGGTAGTACATGACCTCGTCCGTACGGTCGTCCAGGACGGCCAGCGCCGTGTCCAGGTGGTAGTAGCGCGGGTCGACGAGGTCCAGGCCGATGACCGGCCGGCCGAAGAACTCCTGCGCCTCGTCGTGCGCGAGGGGGCTGGAGCGGAAGCCGCGCCCGGCGAGGATCCACGACGAGGTGACGGCGAAGTCGCCCTCGCCCTCGTTGATGTGCGCGGGCTCCCCGATCTCGGTGAAGCCGTGGGCGCGGAACCACTCCAGGTGCGCCTCGGCCTCCCGCGCCCGCTCCGCGTACGCGAACCGGGCGCCGAGCACCCGCCCGTCGATGACGGTGGCGCCGTTGGCGGCGTACACCATGTCGGGCAGCCCCGGCCTGGGCGTGAGGAGTTCGACGGTGTGGCCGAGGCTCCGGTAGCGGTCGCGCAGGTCCTCCCACTGAGTGAGGGCGAGCGGCAGGTCGACCGGCTTTCCGGGGTCCATCCAGGGATTGATGGAGTACGTCACCCTGAAGTGCTCCGGGGGGCACATCAGGTAGCGGCGGGGTGAGGCGTCACGAGGCAATGAGGGCTCCTCACGAGCGGCGGCATGGGGCACGGGTGTGTGCGTGTAAGTGTGTGTGTACGTGTGCAGCCATGGTCCGCCGTACGGAGCCGTCGCGCAGTGAACCGATCGGGTGGTTCCCGAGTGGTCAACCCGCGTTCACCCACTACCCGGCGAGACGTCGCGTCTCGCCTCACTGGTAGTTTGACCTCATGGCTGAGACCCCCAAAACCCCCGACTCCACGCGCCGCAGCGAGCGCTCCCGCCGCGCCATCTACGACGCGGCCCTCTCCCTCGTCGGCGAGGTGGGCTACACCAAGACGACGATCGAGGGCATCGCCGCCCGCGCCGGCGTGGGCAAGCAGACCATCTACCGCTGGTGGCCGTCGAAGGCCGCCGTCCTGCTCGAAGCCTTCGTCGACCTCGGCGAACAGGCGGCGGAAGCGGCGGGAGCCGACGGGAGCGAGTACGAGATCCCGGACACCGGCGACCTCGCGGCCGACCTCAGGACCGTCCTGCGGGCCACCGTCGACGAACTCGTCGATCCGAAATACGAAGTCCCCTCCCGCGCCCTCGCCGCCGCAGGCGTCGTCGACCCGAAGGTGGGCGCCGAGTTTGTCGAGAAGCTGCTCGAACCGCAGCTCCAGCTGTACGTGAAGCGACTGCGCGCCGCGCAGGAAGCCGGCGACGTACGAGCCGGAATCGACCCGCGCATCGCCCTCGAACTCCTCGTCGCCCCGCTCGCCCACCGCTGGCTGCTGCGCACGCTCCCCCTCACGCACGAGTACGCGGACGCCGTCGTCGACTACGCACTGGGCGGCCTCACGCCGCGCTGAGGTGGCTGAGGTGAGTTCGCTCACGGAGTTCGCCGTACGTTCACCCCGACGCCACTTATCGGGGCAAAGGCGCCAATCACGCCACCTCTGTGGTATCGGCCCACGTACCCCGGATGGGGACTGCGGCCACCCCGGGCGCAGGATGGTGGCAGCATGGACAGCACAACGCTGAGGTGAGGGGTTGAATGGGCGCCGATTTCGGCCGCTATCGCGGCACAGAGAGCAGGCAGACAGTGGAAAGCCGACTGCCCCAGTGGTTGCGCCGCCGCCCGAAGGCCTCCGACGCGGACGAACTGGCCGAGGGCCGCGAGGCTCTCCTCCTGGCCGCCGCCGCCGCGGGGCTGCCGCTCGCCCCCGCCGCGTACCCCGCGGGATACCGATGTTCGTGCGAACGGGTCGGCTGTCCCACCCCCGCCAGGCACCCCGTCTCGTTCGCCTGGCAGACCCAGTCGACCACCGACCCGGCGCAGATCAAACGCTGGGCCCAGGGTCAGCCGAAGGCCAACTTCATCACCGCCACCGGCATGGTCCACGACGTACTCGACGTACCGCTCGAAGTGGGCCGCAGTGCCCTTGAGCGGCTGCTCGAAGCCGGAGTCGACGTCGGCCCGGTGGCCGAGTTCGGTGCCAGCAACGGCGACGACGCGCGCCTGCTGTTCTTCACCGCCACCCGCGGCACCCCGGACGACGAGGACGAGTGGTGGCCCTGCGAGCTGGACTGCCACCCCGAGACCATGGACGAGCATCCGGGGCTGCGCTGGCACTGCCGGGGCAGCTACGTCCTCGTACCGCCGGCGAAACTCCCCGGTGAGCACGAGGTCAGCTGGGTCCGCGGCCTCGAATACCCACTGCCCGACCCGCTGACCCTCCTGGAGACGCTGACCGACGCCTGCGCGCGGTACGTCGGCGAGGACGACCCGGACGACCACCACGCGGTGGCCTGGCCCCTGGGCCGCTGAGCCGACGTACCAGAAGACCGGCTTACGACCCCTTGGCGGCCGTAAGCCCCTGAATCCGGGCCAGCACCGTCACCTGCTTGCCCTTCACCGGCACCTGCACGACCTGGCTGGAGACCCGCTCCTTGGTGAGCCTGGTCTTCGCGGTGCCGGTCATCAGCGCCCGTACGTCGGCGTTGACATCCAGCCGGACCCCCTGCGCCACGGTCTGCTGCTCGAACTGGCGGGTCGCGAAGAACACCGTCGCCCCGCCGTCCGCCGTGACCAGCCCCAGCGGCGCGAACGCCCCCGTGTCCAGCCGCTGATCGAGGTACTGGACCGTGCGCCCGACCTGCCGCGCCGACTTCTGGCGCGCCTGGCGTACGGCGGAAGTGTGCGGCCCCGGCGCGAAGTTCTCGGGCTCACCGTTTTGCATGTACGACGCGTACTGCTCGCTCAGATCCTTCGGCGGCACCGCGAGGTCGGGCGCGTCCGGCCTGACCGGCTCGGCCCAGCCGTCCTTGTCCTTCTTGAAGTCCGGGACCTGATTGGGCGTCAGCACCGCCAGGTGCGAGACCTCCCACAGCTGGTCGGCGCTGCCGCGTACGAACACCAGCAGCCAGCGCGTGTCGAGCCGGCCGCTGTCCTGGTCGCGGTTGCTGTCGGTGTCCGCGACGAACCACCGGGGCCAGCCCTGCTTCTTGGGGATGGCGTACTTCGCGTCCGTCAGCTCCAGCGGCACGTGGCGCGGATTCCCCTCCGGGCTCTGCACCTGGCGCGCCCTGAGCCCGGCCTGGTTGATCGCGCCGAGCGGGCCGGTGACCCGGCCCGCGTCGAGGGCCGGATCGTACGCCTTGTCCGCCTTGTTGTACGCCGCCGTGAAGTCCTTCAGGGCCTGTGCGGCCTCGGACTTCGTCGCCGACCGTACGACTTCCAGCTCGCCGTGCACGGTCACGCAGCCACTCGCCGTCATCGACATCGCCGTCGCTGTCGCGAGACTCGTTCCCAGCCGCCTCAGCGTGCTCCGCCTGCCCAGCCTGCTCATGCGCTGCCTTCTGTGTCTTCGTCCCCACCGACTTCCGGAACCCTACCGGGGACAGGAAAAGCGCGAGCGCGGGGATCAGGTACAGCGGCCACACCGTGACCTGAGCCAGTGCTTCAATTCCGGGATGAACGAACTCGACGTACTCCGCGTCTTCAGTGGCCCCGACGGCCACCACGGCAACGCCCTCGGCGTCGTACGCGACGGACGCGCGTACCCCGACGAGGCGTCGCGGCAGGCACTCGCCGCCGAACTCGGCTTCAGCGAGACCGTGTTCGTCGACGACCCCGAGCGCGGCATCGTCGACATCTACACGCCCGGTCTGCGCCTGCCCTTCGCCGGGCATCCCCTCGTCGGCACCGCCTGGCTGCTCGACCTGGAAGTCCTCAACCCGCCCGCGGGGGAGGTGTGGGCCCGCCACGACGGCGAGTTCACCTGGATCACGGCGCGCGCCGAGTGGGCCCCGCCGCGCCGCCTCCAGCGGTACGCGTCCGCCGCCGAGGTCGACGCACTGCCCGCGCCCCCGCCGGGCGAGGGGTGGCTGTACGCCTGGGCCTGGGAGGACGAGGCCGCGGGCCGGGTCCGCGCCCGCGCGTTCCCGCGCCGCGACGACGGCATTACGGAGGACGAGGCGACCGGCGCCGCCGCGCTGCTGCTCACGGCCGAACTGGGCCGCGCCCTGAACATCACGCAGGGCCGCGGCTCGCAGATCCTGACGGCGCCGGGGCCGGACGACGACACGATCGAGATCGGCGGCCGCGTCCGCTTCGCCCCGCACGCGCCCCAGCGCTAGGCGCTAGGCGCTGAGCGGGAACTCGCCGCCCAGCTCGCGGAAGACCGCCCCGTTGAAGTCGAAGGCGCGCTTGCACTCGTCGATGATGCGCTGCTTCTCCAGGTCGTCCGCGTTCACCTGGTCCAGCAGCTCCCGGTACCCCCGCTTGAAAGCGGCCGGGTTCGAGATGGCCTCGAAGACGTAGAAGCGCACACCGTCGCCCTTGCGCGCGAAGCCCCACGTCTTCTCCGCCTTGTCGCGGATGATCTGGCCGCCCGACAGGTCACCGAGATAGCGCGTGTAGTGGTGCGCCACGTACCCGGCCGGCCAGTCGCGCGCGCATTCGGCGACGCGATCGGCGTACGCCGCCGTGGCGGGCAGCGGCCGTACGCCATCGCGCCAGCTCTCACCCCGCAGGTGCGCCAGGTCGCGCTCCAGTTCGGCCGTGCGCATCAGCTCGGGCTGGATGAACGGGCCGGCGACCGGGTCGTCCGCGAGTGAATCGGCCGCGTCCTCCAGCGCCCGGTACACGAACCACAGCTGCTCCGTGTAGCGCGCGTACGCGTCCACCGACAGCTTCCCGCCGAGCAGGTCGCTCATGAAGGTGGAGGTCTCCGCCTCGGTGTGCTGTTCGTGCGAGGCGACACGGATGAGTGTCGAGAACGGCGTATCGGCGGCTGTGGCGGTTGCGTCCAAGGCGGGCCTCCGGGGACCGAGGGTGCGGGAAAGGGAAGAGCCTGCGGTGACGGCAGACGCGCAGCCGCCACCGCCGATCTTCCTACTTAGGCCTAAGTCAATCAGTTCCCGACGACCTGTCGGTAAAACGCTACGCCGACCATCCCGTTACGGCAGCGTGAGAATTTCCGCGCCCGTCTCCGTCACCACGAGCGTGTGCTCGAACTGCGCCGTACGCCTGCGGTCCTTGGTCACGACCGTCCAGCCGTCGTCCCACATGTCGTACTCGTGCGTACCGAGCGTGAGCATCGGCTCGATGGTGAAGGTCATGCCGGGCCGCATCACGGTCGTCGCGTGCGGGCTGTCGTAGTGCGGAATGATCAGCCCGGAGTGGAACGACGAGTTGATGCCGTGCCCGGTGAAGTCCCGCACCACTCCATAACCGAAGCGCTTGGCGTACGACTCGATGACCCGCCCGATGACGTTGATCTGGCGCCCCGGCCTGACCGCCTTGATGGCGCGGGCGAGCGACTCGCGGGTGCGCTCGACGAGCAGCCGCGACTCCTCGTCGACGTCACCGCACAGGTACGTCGCGTTGTTGTCGCCGTGGACACCGTTGATGTACGCCGTGACGTCGAGGTTCACGATGTCGCCGTCCCGCAGGACCGTGGAGTCCGGGATGCCGTGACAGATGACCTCGTTGACGGAACTGCACAGCGACTTCGGATAACCGCGGTATCCGAGCGTCGACGGGTACGCACCGTGGTCGATCATGAAGTCGTGGGCGACCCGGTCCAGCTCGTCCGTGGTCACACCGGGCGAGATGTGCTTGGCGGCCTCCTCCATCGCCTGCGCGGCGATGCGGCCCGCGATGCGCATCCGCTCGATGGTGTCGGAATCCTGGATCTCCGGGCCGGTGTACGGCGTGGGCGCCGGCTTCCCGACGTACTCGGGACGCCGGATATTGCCGGGAACGGAACGGGCGGGAGAGAGCTCCCCTGGTACGAGCAGCGACTGGCCAGACATGCAAGCGAGTGTATCCAGCGGGATCGGGCAACATGGCGGCAGAGGAAGGAGCCGACGATGGCCCTGTTCAAGAAGCGCACGGTCGGAAAACCGGGCGAATGGTTCTACTGCCTGGAGCACAAGAAGGTCGAGGAGGGCCCGGAGTGCCCGGCGAAGGACCGTTTCGGTCCCTACCCGACGCGTCAGGAGGCGCAGCGCGCGATGGAGACCGCGGCCGAGCGCAACCTTCAGTGGGAGACGGACCCGAAGTGGCACGACAAGAACGGCGCGCGGTCGGGGGAGGAAGACGCCTGAGCAGGCATCCCCGCCTCACCCCACCGCTTCGGCGTTCTTCTCGCCCTTCTGAGCCCGGCGACGCTGGGCGTCCGCGTCCGTATCGGCGTCGTACGTCATGAGCTTGGGCAGGGCCGCGGCGAGCAGACCGACGGAGGCGAGGCAGGCCAGGCCGCCGCTCCAGATGGCGGGCCGGGTCCCGGACCAGCCCGCCATGGCGCCGGCCCGCACCTGACCGAGCTGCGGGCCGACGCTGTACGACAGCACCTCGATGCCCGCGAGACGGCCGCGCAGCTCCTCCGGGACGGTCTGGTTCCAGATGGTCGACCGCCCGAGCCCGCTGAGCATGTCGCCCGCGCCCGCGAACACCAGGCACACCAGCACCGCCCACACACTGCTGAACCACCCGGCGGCGGCGATCGCGAGCCCCCAGCCCGCCGCGCCGTACACGACCAGCTGCCCGTGCCGCTTGACGCGCGAGGCCCAGCCGCTGGTCAGGCTCACGAGGACCGACCCGACGGACCCGGCGGCGTACATCAGCCCGAGCGCCCACTCGGCGTCGAGGTCGTCCGCGAGGAACGGGAAGAGCGCGTTGGGGAACGCGAAGAACATCGCGGCCATGTCGATGGCGTACGTCCCGAGCAGTACGGGCCTGCTCCACGCGTAGCGCGCGCCTTCCGCGATGCCGCGCAGGGAGGGCTTGGGCGCGCCGGGGGAGGGCGGTGCGGCCGCGAGCCGCGTACACATGATCACGGAGGCGGCGAAGCCGACGACTGTGACGGCGTACGCACTGGGGTGACCGGCGTACGCGACGACCAGGCCCGCCAGGGCCGGTCCGACGACCGCGCCGGTCTGCCACCTCAGGGAGTTGAGCGCGGCGGCGGCGGTGAGCTGGTCGTGCGGCACGATGCGCGCCATGAGGGAGTCCAGCGCGGGGCGCTGCAGCCCGGCGAGGGCGGAGACTCCGGCGGCGACGACGTACAGCGGCCAGAGCAGCGGCTCCGGCAGCAGCGAATTGACGAGCAGCAGGACGGCCAGCACGCCGAGCCCGGCCTCGCTGAGCAGGATGACCTTGCGCCGGTCCGCGGAGTCGGCCAGCGCCCCGCCGTACAGCCCGAACACGACCAGCGGCACCAGCTCGACGGCGCCCATCGCGCCGACGGCGAGCGGTGAGTCGGTGAGGTCCTTGATCTGGAGCGGCATCGCCACCATGGCCATGAAGCTGCCGAAGTAGGTGACGAGCCCCTGGACGAAGAGCAGGCGGAAGTCGCGCGAGGAGTGCCAGGGGGCGAGATCCGGCAGTACGGCGGCGAGCTTGGAGGTCACGACCGGCCATGGTCCGCGCCCCTGCACCCCCGGACAACCGATTTACGCCCGGCGGCGGCGGTGCGGGGGGTGCGGGTGCGCCCGTACCCCTCGCACTACCACCGCCCCGGCGGCGGCGCCGTCAGCTGGTCGGCCAGGCGGGAGAGCCGGTCACGGAACCGGCGGGGCCCGCGCGGCGCCGGCAGGCTGTTCTCGCCCGCCGCCGCACTCACCAGGTGCTGGACCGTATCCAGGTCCACGTCCCCACCCGCCGGCACGGACAGCGCCTCGTGCGCCAGCCCCCGGATCTCCCGGTCCCCGCCGTCCAGCGAGAGCACAGTCGCCCCGGCCCGCCGCGCGTCATGCACCCGCTCCAGCAATCCGGTGCCCGGCCGCTCCGGAGCCACCACGAGCAGCGTCTCGCCCCGGCCCGCCGCCTCGATCCTGCCGAGCCCCACCGACAGGTGCGCCGGCTCCCCTGGCCGCACCCGGTGGCGTACGAGCGTGGGGTTCAGTGCCGCGAGCCCGGACCAGGCCGCCTCGTCGATGAGATGCGCGGCCAGATGCCACGGCTCGTACACCTCGGTCCCCACCAGCAGCAGCCCACCGCCCTGCGGCACGACGGAGGACCGCAGCGCCCCGGCGAACCGCCGCGTGGCCGGCAACCACTCGGTCCCGTCGAGGACTTCACGCAGCAGGGCGACACGCACGGCATCCATGCGGCGGCATCCTGCCGTACGCCCGCGCCGCCGGCAGGCGAATGCTCCCGCCTCACCCGTACGAGCGTGCTACCTGCAAGTAGGGTCGGCGCATGACTTCCACTGACAACAGCCCCGGCAGCGCACGCGCACCGAAGCCGGCCGCCAAGGATCCCTGGGACCTCCCCGACGTATCCGGCCTGGTCGTCGGCGTGCTCGGCGGGACCGGCGACCAGGGGCGCGGGCTCGCGTACCGCCTGGCCAGGGCCGGGCAGAAGGTGATCATCGGCTCGCGCGCCGCCGACCGCGCGCGGAGCGCCGCCGACGAGCTGGGCCACGGCGTCGAGGGCGCGGACAACGCGGAGTGCGCGCGGCGCAGCGACATCGTGATCGTCGCCGTGCCGTGGGAAGGCCACGCCAAGACGCTGGAAGCGCTGCGCGAGGAGCTGAGCGGCAAGCTCGTCGTCGACTGCGTGAACCCTCTCGGCTTCGACAAGAAGGGCGCGTACGCCCTGAAGCCGGAGGAGGGCAGCGCCGCCGAACAGGCCGCCGCCCTGCTGCCGGACTCGCGGGTGACCGCCGCCTTTCACCACCTGTCGGCCGTCCTCCTCCAGGACGAGTCGGTCGAGGAGATCGACACGGATGTGATGGTGCTGGGCGAGGTCCGCGCCGACACCGACATCGTGCAGGCTCTGGCGGCCCGCATCCCCGGCATGCGCGGCGTCTTCGCGGGCCGGCTGCGCAATGCCCACCAGGTGGAGTCCCTGGTCGCCAACCTGATCTCGGTGAACCGCCGCTACAAGGCGCATGCCGGCCTACGCGTGACCGACGTATAAGCACGATCGGGGCATGGTGGACACTGGACCGCAAGCATTCGCACCCGGACAGGAGCCGACCCCCATGCCCCGCCTCGCTCTGTACGCCCTCCTCGTCTGCGTCCTCGCCGTGGCCGCCGCGGTGGTGTCCTTCGTCCAGGGCAACTGGCTCGGGGTCGTCTGGATCCTGCTGGCCGGCGTCGCCTCCAACATGGCCTGGTACTACATGCGCAAGGCGAAGACCGGCCGCGAGACCCGGCCCGTCACGGGCTGACCGTCGACGCGATCTCCGGTTCGCCCTCCCAGAACTGGTAGAACTCCCGGCCCGTCCTCCAGTCGTCGACCCCCAGGCCGCGCAGCACGGCGTCGACCGCGTCGAAGAAGAGCCCGCCGACCTCGGGAATCCACAGCACGGCGAAGATCAGCAGCAGCCCGAACGGTGCGAGCGGCTCGACCTGGCGGCGGATCTTGTGCGAGAGCCAGGGCTCGATCACGCCGTAACCGTCGAGCCCCGGTACCGGCAGGAAGTTCAGGATCGCGGCTGTGACCTGGAGCAGGGCGAGGAACCCGAGCGCGTAACGGAACACGTCCGGGACGCCGGCCAGCGCGTCCAGCCAGAACGGCGCGGTGCACACGATCGCGAACAGGACATTCGTCAGCGGCCCCGCCGCCGAGATGAGGCTGTGCTTCCAGCGGCCCTGGATGCGGCCCCGCTCGATGAAGACCGCGCCGCCCGGCAGACCGATGCCCCCCATGATCACAAAAAGCACCGGCAGCACGATACTGAGCAGCGCATGCGTGTATTTGAGCGGATTAAGAGTCAAATACCCCTTCGCGCTGACTGAAATGTCCCCGCTATGCAGTGCGGTGCGGGCGTGCGCGTACTCGTGCAGACAGAGCGACACGATCCACGCGGACGTGACGAAGAGGAAGACTGCGAATCCGGTGCTCGCCGAGAACTCCGTCCACACCGCCCAGCCGGAGACCGCCATGACGGCGACGATCCCCAGGAAGACGGGACTGATCCGCCGGTCGCGGCGGGTGAGGGCGGTGGTCATGGGCGGGGCTCCAGGGATGGAGGACAGCAGGACTACGAAAACGTCTCGCGCGGCAACGGTAGTTCCGGCAAAGCTGGATCCATGGCGCTCTGGAGAATCAAGTACGACGACTGGCAGATGGAATGCTGCGGCGAACCGTTCTCCGTAGGCGACGAAGTGCGGTGGCGGCTGGCGCTGCGCGGCCCGGACGCCGGGGCGGAGCCCGAGACGTGGGAGGACAGCTACAGCGAGCTGGAGCGCGCGGCCGGTGACGGCAGGCTGCTGCGTGGCCCCGGTGTCACGGCCCTGTACGCCGGGAAGCCGGTCACCCGCCCGGTCGGACTCCTCGCCGTGGAGACGCACGGACCGGGACCGGGCGACGTCCCGGAGACCGTCGGTACGGTCCGCTCCATCCAGGTCGTCACCGAGGGGTACGCCGAGACGCGCCCCGGATCGCGCACGTACGAGCCGGTGGCGGGGGAGCGGTGGCTGCGGGCGGTCGGCACCTGCCCCAAATGGTTCAGCGACGAGGCGCGGCCAGACCGCCGGGGTCGCGGCTACCGGCGCGACGAGACCGGGGTCCTGGTCGAGTTGGAGACGCCCGGCGGCCCGGCGTCGCCCGCGCGTCCCGGAGAATAGAGCGGTGCGCTACCGCATCCTCGGCCCCACGCAAGCACTCCGCGACGACGGCACGCCCGTAACCGTCGGCGGAGCACGCCTGCGTGCGCTCCTCACCGTGCTGGCGCTGCGGCCCGGGCGTACGGTCACGACCGGCGCCCTCACCGACGAAGTGTGGAACGGCGAGCCGCCCGCCGACGCCACGGGCGCCCTCCAGGCCCTGGTCGCCCGTCTGCGCCGGGCCCTGGGCCGCGCCGCGATCGACTCGACCGACGGCGGCTACTGCCTCCGCGCCGACCCGGAGGACGTGGACCTGTACCGCTTCGAGCGGCTCGCGGGGGAGGGCGCGCGGGCCCTGGACGACGGCGACCCGGGCAAGTCGGCGGAACTGCTCGGCGAGGCGCTGGGCCTGTGGCGCGGCCCGGTGCTGGCCGGCCTCCCGGACCGTACGGCGGAAGCGGCCCGCTGGGAAACCCGCCGCCTCACGGCCCGCCGCGCCCGCCTGACCGCCCTGCTCACGCTGGGGCGCGCGCAGGAGACCCTGCCGGAGCTCGCGGAGCTCTGCGCCGACCACCCGATAGACGAACACCTCCAGTCGCTCCGCCTGCGCGCCCTGCGCGACACGGGCCGTACGGCACAGGCGCTGGCGGCGTACGACGAACTCCGCCGCGACCTGGCATCCCGCCTGGGCGCGGACCCGTCCCCGGAACTCCAAGCCCTCCACACGGAACTGCTCACCCCGCCCCGAACCCCGCCCCGAACGAAGCCCACCGCCGCACGGGACGAGCCGCCCGCCGCCTCGCAGGACACGGTGCCGGGAGGGGACGTGCCGGGGCGCTCCCCGCAGGGCGTTGAACGCAACCACTCCGAACAAATACCAGTACCCGAACGTTCGACGCCCGAGGAGACGCCCCGGCGCGGCACCGACCCCAACGCCGCCCCGAAAACCCCCGCGCCGAAAACCCCCGCACCCGAAAAGGTCTCCACGCAAGGCAACTTGCGCGCTCGTCTGACGTCCTTCGTCGGCCGCGAGAGCGACATCGCTGCCATCACCGCCGACCTGGGGCAAGCCCGCCTCGTCACCCTGCTCGGCCCCGGCGGCGCCGGCAAGACGCGACTGTCGCAAGAGGCGGCCGAGGCCGCCAACGACGGCTGGCGGGACGGCGTCTGGCTCGCCGAGCTCGCCCCCGTCGACGACCCCGGCACCGTCCCCGAAGCCGTGCTCGTCGCGCTGGGCGCACGCGAAACCGTCCTGCGCGGCGCCGGCGCCGAGGAGTTGCGCGCCGCGGACCGGCACGGCGACGACCCGCTCATACGCCTGGTCGAGCACTGCGCCCGCCGCCAGATGCTGCTCCTGCTGGACAACTGCGAGCACGTCGTCGACGCCGCCGCCCGCCTCGCCGAGGAACTGCTGGCCCGCTGCCCCGGCGTGACCGTACTCGCCACCAGCCGCGAACCCCTCGGCGTACCCGGCGAGACAGTCCGCCCGGTAGAACCCCTGCCCGACCCCATGGCCCTGCGCCTGCTCGCAGAACGCGGCGCGGCCGCGAAACCCGGCTTCCGTGTCGACGACGACCCGGCCGCCGCCACCGAGATCTGCCGACGCCTCGACGGACTGCCCCTCGCCATCGAACTGGCCGCCGCCCGCCTCCGGATGCTGACCCCGCGCCAGATCGCGGACCGCCTCGACGACCGCTTCCGGCTCCTGACCGGCGGCAGCCGCACCGTACTGCCGAGACAGCAGACCCTCCGCGCGGTAGTCGACTGGTCGTGGGACCTGCTGGACGAGAACGAGAGGGCGGCCCTGAGCGCCCTGTCCGTTTTCGCGGGCGGCTGCGACCTGGCCGCAGCGGAAGCGGTGATCGGCCCCGACGCGCTGGAACTGCTCGGCTCACTGGTCGACAAGTCGCTGGTAGTGGCGGCCCCTTCGGCCGACGGCGACAACAACGGCGGTATGCGCTACCGACTCCTCGAGACCGTAGGCGAGTACGCCGCCGAACGCCTCGACGAAGCAGGGAGCCGGCCCACCGCCGAGCGCCGCCACCTCGTCCACTTCCGCGAACTGGCCCGCCACGCCGAACCCCTGCTGCGCGGCCGCGAACAGCTCGCCTGGTTCGGCCGCCTGGAGGTCGAGTACGAGAACCTGCGCACCGCCCTGCGCCGTGCCGTCGCCGCCCGCGACGAACACGAGGCACTGTGCCTCGTCCACTCACTCGGCTGGTACTGGACGATCCGCGGCCTGCGCACCGAAGCACGCCACTGGTCCCTCGCCGCGGCCGAGCTCGGCCCCGACCCCTTCGCCCCGCCGGCCGTCCCCGCGCCCCCTCTGCACGAGCGGTGTACGGACGCGCCGCCGCCCATGGCACCCGAACAGCTGCTGGAGGCCAGACGCGGAGCCTGGCTGATCCATCTGGCGAGCATGAACCACGAGCTCGACGAATGGACCACGGACGAGGCGACGGCATGGCTGCGCCGCGTCGTCGACGTCTACAGTCCAGGCCTGCCGCAGACCTGCCGCACCCCGGGCACACTCTGGTTCTACGCGATCATCCTGACCGGTAACCCCGGGCAACTGCACGAGGTCGTCAACCAGACCGTCGACGCCTGCCGGGAGTACGGCTACACCTGGGAGCTCGCCTCCGCCCTCCAGCTGCGGGCCAGCATCTTCGCCAACCGGAGCGACTGGGCGGGCGACGCGAGCCGTGACGCCGACGAGAGCCTGGAGATCTTCACCCGGCTCGGCGACGCATGGGGCGCGGCCGAGGCCCTGGCCGCACGCGCGGAGGCACGTGAGCGCAAGGGCGAATTCGCTCTCGCCGCCGAGGACTACCGCGCCGCGATCGGCCACGCGGACCTGCTCGGCGCCCAGACACAGGTGCTGCTGCTGCGGGCCAGGCTCGCGGGCGTACTCGTGGAGACGGGCGACGGCGAGAAGGCCGAGGTGATGCTGCGCGACATCCTTTCCAAGGTCGAACAGCAGGGGCACGAGTCGGAGCCCGCCGCCCGCCTGTATCTGGCGATGTGGCTGGCCCGCACGGGCCGTACCGACGAGGGGCGCTGGGAACTGGAGCTGATGCGCCGCTCCTTCAACCGGTCCAACCTCGCCATCTTCGAAGGCTACGTGGTCGGCCTCCTCGCCTGGATGGACAACCTGGACGGCCGTTACGAGGAGGCGCTCGGCCAGGCCCGCCAGGCGCTGGAGCGTTCACGCGAGCCGCTGTCCCGGATGGTCGCCCCGCACATGCCCGTGGTCCACATGATTACGGCGGCCCGCGCCCTCGCGGGACTGGGCAGCCCGGACCGGGCCCGCGACGCCGCGCGGCTGATCGGCGGGTCTCAGGCGCTGCTGCCGGCCGGCCACTTCGCCACGGCCCAGGAGCGCGAAGCCGTGGCGGACGCCGAGGCGGCGGCCCGCGCCGCGCTGGGCGACACCGCGTACGAGGCGGCGTACGCTGAAGGCGGCGGCCTCACTCTGGAGGAGGCCGCCGCCCTCGTCGGCCTCTGAAGGGGCCACGAGCTGAGCGTCGCGACGTCAGCTCTTCGTGCGGAACTTCGATATCGCCAGCGGCGCCGTCACCAGCGTGATGGCCACGGCCCACCCCACCACCATCCACACATCGCGGGCGACAGGCCCGCCGATGAACAGCCCACGCGCCGCGTCGGCGAGGCTCGACAGCGGGTTGTAGTCGGTGAAGGTCTGGAGCCAGCCCGGCATCGTCGACGGCGGGGTGAAGATCGAGGAGCCGAACTGCAGCGGCATCAGCACGAGCATCGCCATCCCCTGCACGGCCTGCGCCGTCTTCACGGACAGCCCGATCAGGATGAAGATCCACATCAGCGAGGCGCCGAAGAGGAGCGAGAGCCCGGTCGCGCCCAGTATGTGCAGTGGTGACGTCGAGACCGACAGACCCAGCATGAAGCCCACGGCCAGCAGGATCGCGAACGCGACCATCATCCGGCCGACCTCGACGACGATCTTCGCTATGAGGACGGAGGACCGGGCGATCGGCATCGTACGGAACCGGTCCATGACCCCCTTCTGGAAGTCCTCGTTGATGCCTGTGCCGACCGCCATGGAGACGTTCAGGCCCATCATCGCCATGAGACCGGGGACCAGATAGCTGACGTACTCGTCCTGGTTGCCATTGCCCGCGACCGCGCCGCCGAAGACGAAGGTGAACAGCAGCGTGAAGACGATCGGCATCAGCAGGACGTCGAACATCGACTGCGGGTCCTGCTTGATCTGCAGGGTGTTGCGGCGGGCGAGCGCGCCGATGTGCCGCAGATTGGCCCGCAGACCGATCCGCCCTTCGCCGTCGTGCGCCTTCACGGGCGGCGGCACGGGCGCCGGCGCCGGCGTCGAAGTCACTGTCGTAGCCGCGCTCATGCCGCGACCTCCTCATGCTTGTTGTCCGCGTGCTGGTTGTCCGCGGGGGATTCGACGGCCTCGGCCGCCGCATCGCTCGTCTTCTCGCCCGTGATGGCCAGGAACACCTCGTCCAGGCTGGGCAGATGGGTCCCTATGTGCGCGATCCCGAAGCCGCGCGCGCCCAGCAGCCCCACGACCGCGGTCAGTTGCTCGTCGCTCAGGATCGGTACGTACAGCAGACCTTCACCGGCATCGACCTTCGACCCCGCGATGCCGTCGAGCCCCGCCTCACCCAGCGCCTGCGCCATGGCAGGCAGCAGAGCCGGGTCGGCCGGACGGACCTCGAGGGTGCGGCCGCCGACCTTGGCCTTCAGCTCGTCGACCTTGCCGCCCGCGATGACACGGCCGCGGTCGATGACCGTCAGCTCGCTCGCCAGCTGCTCGGCCTCCTCCATGTACTGGGTGGTGAGCAGGACGGTGACCCCCTCGCCCACCATCCGCTTCACCTCGTCCCACACTTCGTTGCGGGTACGCGGGTCGAGTCCGGTCGTCGGCTCGTCCAGGTAGAGCACCGCGGGCTGCCCGATCATCGAAGCAGCGAGGTCCAGGCGCCGGCGCATGCCGCCGGAGTACTGCATCACCGGCTTCTTCGCGGCCTCGGTGAGCGAGAACCGCTCCAGCAGCTCGTCGGCGCGCCGGCGCGCGTCCTTGCGGGACAGATCGAGCAGCCGCCCGATCATGTAGAGGTTCTCCCAGCCCGCGAGCTTCTCGTCGACCGAGGCGTACTGCCCGGTCAGGCCTATGGTGCGGCGAAGCTGCCGGGGCTGCTTCACCACGTCGTACCCGGCCACGACGGCCGTGCCGGCATCCGGCTGGACCAGGGTGGACAGGCAGCGTACGAGAGTGGTCTTGCCGGCGCCGTTGGGCCCGAGGACACCGAGCACGGTGCCTTCCCGTACGTCCAGGTCCACGCCGTCCAGTGCCTTGGTCTCGCCGTAGTGCTTGACCAGTCCCCTTACCTCGACGGCGTTGGCCGCGCCGCCTGTGGGGTTCTTGTCGAATCGCGTCATGCCGACCATGAGAGCAGCCGCCACTGACAACGCACCTACAGAATGCCGACAGCCCGCCGATGGGGGATGTCGGCGGGCTGTCTTGTGGTGCGGCAGTGGCTTGTGACGACTAGTGGAAGGTGTGCTCCTCCTGCGGGAACGTTCCTCCGACGACATCACCGGCGAACGCCTTGGCCGCGTCCCCGAGCGTCTGCCGCAGGTTCGCGTACTGCTTCGTGAAGCGCGGCACCTTGCCGCCCGTCAGACCCGCCATGTCGGTCCACACCAGCACCTGCGCGTCCGTGTCCGGACCCGCGCCGATGCCAATCGTCGGAATGTGCAGCGAGCGTGTCACCTCGGCGGCCAGCTCGGCCGGTACGAGCTCCAGCACGACCGCGAAGGCACCCGCGTCCTGCGCCGCCTTCGCGTCCCGGAGCAGCTGGTGCGCGGACTCGTCGCTGCGCCCCTGAACCCGGTAACCCATGGTGTTGACGGACTGCGGCGTCAGGCCGAGGTGCGACATGACCGGGATGCCGGCCTTCACCAGCAGCTCCGTCTGGGCGTGCGAGCGCTCGCCGCCCTCCAGCTTCACCGCTCCCACGCCCGCGTCCTTGATCAGCCGGGTCGCGTTGCGCAGGGCCTGCACCGGGCCTTCCTGGTACGAGCCGAAGGGCAGGTCGCCGACGATGAGGGCGCGCTTGGTGCCCCGTACGACAGCGGCGGACAGCAGGGTCATCTCGTCCATCGTGACGGGCACGGTGGTCTCGTAGCCAAGGTGGCAGTTCCCCATGGAGTCACCGACGAGCATGACCGGAATCCCGGCCTCGTCGAAAACGGACGCGGTCATCGCGTCGTACGCGGTGAGCATGGGCCACTTCTCGCCCCGCTCCTTGGCGGCGGCGATGTCGTGGACGGTGATGCGGCGAGTGCCCTTGCCGCCGTACAGCGCCTTGCTGCTGTCGGCGGAAGTCGGGTGGGCAGCCTGAAGCGTCATGACCAACGGCTCCTTCGAAATCTCGAGGCGCCCTGACGGCGTCCCCGGACCACGTCCATGGTGGCATCCCGGCGGTGCTCACGGGAAGTGGGGGCTCGCAGCGGTCCGCACACACTGGCTGGTTTGTGCGCGTTTCGTCACAGGGACCGTCCGACGCGCCCGAACCGGAACCCCGCTCGCCGCGCCTTCGTCCTCGTGGCAGTACGGCCGCCGTGTTTCGGCGGCGGGGAAAGACACCGGCCATCCCCTAGGGTCAGACGGCGGGGCGGTGTGCACGGCACGGCAGTCAGTGAGGGCAGCGGAATGGCGCAGGCGTACATGACGGACACAGGGAACGGCAGCTCAGGGCCTGAGGCTTCCGGATCCCGGCTCCGGCGCCGCCTCGGAAACCTGCGTCACGACCGCGGCATCTGGCGGCGCGGCATCCTCCTGGCGCTCTGTGCGGTGCTGCTCACACTCCTGATGGTCTTCCACGCGGAGATCCCCAACACGATCGGCAACCTCGGCAGCCTCACCGAGACCTTCCTCCCCTGGCTCGGCGTGGGCATTCCGCTTCTCCTGATCGCCGGCCTGCTGCGCCGCTCGGCGACCGCGCTGGTCGCCCTTCTGCTGCCCGCGGTCGTCTGGCTGAATCTTTTCGGCGGCCTGCTCACCGACAAGACGGGCCCCGGCGGCAACCTCACGGTCGCCACCCACAACGTCAAGGCCGACAACGCCGACCCCGCGGGTACCGGCCGCGAGCTGGCCGATTCGGGCGCGGACGTGGTGGCGCTGCAGGAGCTCAAGGCGAGCGAGGTGCCGACGTACGAGAGCGCCCTGTCCGGTACGTACAAGTACCACTCGGTGCAGGGCACGGTCGGACTGTGGAGCAAGTACCCCATGACCGACACCCGCCCCGTGGACATCAAGATGGGCTGGACGCGCGCGATGCGCTCGACCGTGGCGACCCCGGCGGGCGACGTCGCGGTGTACGTCGCCCACCTCCCCTCGGTACGGGTGAAGGTCAACGCCGGTTTCACGGCCGGGCAGCGCGACGACAGCGCGGACGCGCTCGGCGAGGCGATCGCCCGTGAGCCGCTCGGTAAGGTGGCCCTGCTGGGCGACCTGAACGGCACCATGAACGACCGCGCCCTGAACGCCGTCACCTCACAGATGCGGTCCACGCAGGGCGCGGCGGGCGACGGCTTCGGCTTCAGCTGGCCGGCGTCGTTCCCGATGGCGCGGATCGACCAGATCATGGTGAAGGGGATCAAGCCGGTGTCGTCGTGGGCACTGCCGGAGACGGGCAGCGATCACCTGCCGATCGCGGCGCGAGTGGAAATCTGACGCGCGTTCTAGCGCGCGCACGCCCTCTGGCAACCCCGCGTTCACGTCGCGGAACATTTCCCCTGAGAGACTTTGTTCAGTACGGGAACGTACTCACGCGCACTCGCACGTAGTCCCCCCGCCCACGGAAAAGGTCTCCCATGCCCCGGCCGCCCCGGCCCGTAGCCCTGTTCGCCCTCGCCGTCAGCGCCTTCGGCATCGGCACCACCGAGTTCGTGATGATGGGCCTGCTGCCCAATGTCGCGGACGATCTGAGCACCTCGGTACCGACCGCCGGGCACCTGGTCTCGGCGTACGCCATCGGTGTGGTGATCGGCGCTCCGCTGCTCACCGCACTCGGCTCGCGCATCCCGCGCAAGCGCATGCTCCTGCTCCTGATGGCCCTCTTCACGGTCGGCAATCTGGCCTCGGCGCTGGCTCCCGGTTTCGGCTGGCTGGTGGCGGGCCGGGTGCTCGCCGGGCTGCCGCACGGGGCGTTCTTCGGCGTCGGCGCGGTGGTCGCGGCGCGGCTGGTGGCGGACGGGCGGCAGGCGCGGGCGGTCGCGACGATGTTCCTGGGCCTTACGGTCGCGAACATCGTCGGCGTACCGGCAGCGACTCTCCTCGGCCAGCACCTGGGCTGGCGCGCGACGTTCCTGGTGGTGGCGGCGATCGGGCTGGTCGCGATGGCGGCGCTGGCCCGGCTGGTTCCGTACGTCCCGCTCGACTCGCGGCAGAGCGTACGCCGCGAACTGCGCACTCTCGGCAACCGCCAGGTCCTGCTCGGCCTGCTCACCGCGGTCTTCGGCTTCGCCGGAGTCTTCGCGGTGTACTCCTACCTCGCCTCGATGACGACCGAGGTCATGGGGTTCGGCGAGTCCTCGGTGACGGTGGTCCTGGCCCTCTTCGGCATCGGAATGACGCTGGGCGCACTGGCGGCGGGCCCGCTGACCGACCGCGCGCTTCGTCCCACCCTCTACGGCTCACTGGGCGCGCTGGCGGTGGTCCTGCTGTCCTTCAACTACACGGTGCACGTTCAGTGGGCGGCGCTGGTGAGTGTGGTGGTGCTGGGCGCGGTGGGCTTCATGACGACGACCCCGCTCCAGATGCTGGTCATGAACAAGGCAAAGGACGCGCCCACGCTGGCGTCGGCCTCCAACCACTCGGCGTTCAACCTCGCCAACGCGGGTGGCGCGTGGCTCGGCGGCATGGCGATCACGGCGGGCTGGGGCTGGATGTCCCCGACGCTGGTGGGGGCGGTACTGGCGGCGGCGGGCCTCGGCATCGCGGTCACGGCGGGGCTGCTGGACCGGGCCCCGGCGTCGTCCCGCTCCCGCGTGGTCGCCTCGGGGAAGGCGCCCGCGCAGGAACCAAAATCCAGCCCGTCCGGCGTTTGAGGACACGCCCGTAGGGCGTCTGTGTTGACTGGAGGCTGGGGGCTTGCCCCCAGTTCGGAAAGGGGCGGACAGGGGAAAGCCCGCCGCAGGCGCATCGCACGGCCCCGCGCGCACCCGGACCCGCACCAACCCAGCGTCGGCCGGGGGGGGGGGGGGGGGGGGTCCTTT
>NZ_JAGGPA010000074.1 GCF_018614035.1 Streptomyces sp. ISL-96 | reverse complement strand
CTTTGTACTCACCCTCTCGGGTTTTCCTCCGGGCTTTCGTTCGGTATTTCGTGTTTCCAACCTTACCAGATCCGTTTTCCGTTCCGTTTCCGGCTCGGTGTTTGTTTCTGGTGGCCGCTGAAGTGGCCTTTTGCCTTTCGGCGTGTCCCCGACTTTATCAGAATCATTTCCGCCGACGTAATCGGCTTCGTGATTCCCATGTGATCGAGAGACCCTCAGGAGATGATCTCCCGCAGGGCGAGACAGACACTAACCGTTGCCAGTGGGTATGTCCACCCCGTTGCAACTGTTCAAATCTACCTCCCCACTCCAGCCGTGTCAACGGTTTCGTGGGGTGGACAGGACAGTACCAGGTCAGAGGGGTCGTACGCACATCACGCGGCGGTGGGGAGCTCGGCGCTGCGGTCGGTCTGTTCGACGTCGCCGCGGTCGCCGGCTCGGGCTGCTCGGCCGCCCAGGATGTAGACGTAGGCAAGGAATGCCAGTTCGGCGACGACCCCGATCGCGATGCGAGCCCAGGTGGGCAGGCCCGACGGCGTAACGAAGCCTTCGATCAGGCCGGAGACGAAGAGGACCAGGGCCAGGCCGATTGCCATGCCGAGGGCCGCGCGGCCTTCTTGGGCGAGGGCAGCTCGGCGGGTCCGGGGGCCCGGGTCGATGAGGGTCCAGCCGAGGCGCAGCCCCGTACCGGCGGCTACGAACACCGCGGTGAGTTCGAGGAGACCGTGCGGGATGACCAGGCCCAGGAAGACGTCGAGGCGGCCTGCCGAGGACATCAGGCCGATGGCTACGCCCAGGTTCAGCATGTTGAGGAAGAGGATCCAGAGCACCGGGAAGCACAGGAAGGCGCCCAGGACCAGGCACATGGCTGCCGCTTGGGCGTTGTTCGTCCAGACCTGGGCGGCGAAGGATGCCGCGGGGTGGCTGGAGTAGTACGTCTCGTACTGGCCGCCCGGGCGGGTCATGTCGCGTAGCTCTGCCGGGGCCGCGATGGCTGACTGGACCTCGGGGTGGGTGCCGATCCACCAGCCGATCACGGCGGCCACGGCGATGGAGAGCAGGGCCGTGGGGACCCACCAGTGGCGGGTGCGGTACATCGCGGCCGGGAAGCCGGAGGTCAGGAAGCGGGTCGCGTCGCGCCAGGTCGCGCGGCGGGTGCCCGTCACAGTGGCTCGGGCTCGGGCCACGAGCTGGGTGAGACGCGCGGTCAGGGCGGGGTCGGGGGCGCTGGACTGGATCAGCGAGAGGTGGGTCGCCGTGCGCTGGTAGAGAGCGACCAGTTCATCGGCTTCGGCGCCGGTGAGGCGGCGGCCGCGGCGCAGGAGGTGGTCCAGTCGGTCCCACTCTGCGTGGTGGGCGGTGACGAAGACGTCGAGGTCCATGGTCGGCTGCTGCTCCAGGCACTAAGTCCGTACGGTCCGTACTGCGCGGCGCGCGCTGCGGGCCAGCTTGGCAGACTGGGGAATTCAGGGGCAGGGAAGGGCGGCCATGGCGGCGGAGGGTGGGTTTCCGGTGAGTGAGCTTGTTACGGGCGACGCGGTTGTGCTGGGGCTGCGGCCGGCGAGGCTGCCCAGCCGGGCGCTTGCTCTGGCGATCGACATGGCGGTGGTGTGGACGGTCTATCTGAGCGTGTCGGTTGGGCTGGCGATAGCGACTGCCTCGCTCGACGAGGCGGCCGGTATGGCGATCGCGGTGGCGTCGTTCGTGCTGGTGCTGGTTGGGGCTCCTATCGCGGTGGAGACGCTCACGCATGGGCGGTCGCTGGGAAAGATGGCCTGTGGGTTGCGGGTGGTGCGGGACGACGGGGGGCCGATCCGGTTCCGGCATGCGCTGGTGCGGGGGGCGGTGGGGGGCGTGGAGATTCTGATGACGTTCGGGGTCGTTGCGTGTATTGCTTCGCTCGTGTCCGAGCGGGGGCGGCGGATCGGGGATGTGTTCGCCGGGACTCTCGTCGTACGGGAGCGGGTGTCCGCGGGGCGGGTGGGTGCTGTGCCGCCTCCGCCGCCGTGGCTGGTGGGGCGGTTCGCCGGGCTCGATCTGTCCGGGGTGCCGGATGGGCTTTGGCTTGCGATACGGCAGTACCTGACGCGGATGGGGCAGCTGGATCCGCAGGTGGGTGCGGCGATGGCGGAGCGGCTGGCCGGGGATCTGGCGGCGCGTACGGGGGTGCCGGCTCCGCGGGAGGTACCGGCGGCGGCGTATCTGGCGGCTGTGGTGAACGAGCGGCAGGCGCGGGATGCGCGGCGGGCGTTTGTGGGGGGCGGGGCGTCTGGTGCGGTGGGTGGGGGTGCGGGTTCTGTTCCCGCTTCGGGTTCTGTTCCCGGTCCGGGTCCGGGTGCGGCTCCGGGTCCCGTGGACGGTTCGGTGCGGGTGAGCGCTGGGTCGGAGGCGGAGGGCACTTCGTCCGGGACGGGGTTTGCGCCGCCGGGTTAGGGCCGCGGGCTCTTTTCCCCTACCCCGCCCCTTCCCGTAACTGGGGCTCCGCCCCAGACCCCGGTCCTCAAACGCCGGACAGGCTGGAGTTGCTCGGCAGGGTGACTGAGGTCGCTCACTCCGCTCGGGGTGGGGCGTACCGTGCCTCACCTTTCGCGTGCCGGGAGGCAGGTCCTGGTGTCAGGGGAAGGTTGAGGGTGGGGTTTCCAGGTGTTCCAGTTCGATGCCGGGGGCTGAGAGGACTACGTCGCCTGCGATGTGGATCTGGTGCTGTTCGCCGGTGTCCAGGGCGTTGACCTGGTATTCGTCCACCATCAGGGGGCCATTGTCAGTGGCATGCGCTTCACTCTTCAGCAAGGCCCAGGACTGGTCGACGGTGCGGGGCGCCAGGACCGGGTCGGTGAAGGCGACCAGGCGGACACGGGTGGCGGGGGAACCGGGGGTGAGGCGCAGAAGGCGGGTGGTGGCGATGAGGAAGGCGGGGGATGTGCCGGTGAAGGTGTGGGCGGGGACGTTGCCTTCGGTGGCGTGAGTGCCGGTCGGGTCGGTGCGGACCCAGGTGACGCCGTCGATGGCTGCGCCTCGGACCTGCCAGCTTGAGGCGTGCAGTTCCAGGCGGATGGGGCGGCCGAGTTCGTCGATGGCCAGGTCTACGGAGCCGGCGTGGTCGCCGGAGGGGGTGGTGATCTGCGAGACGTAACGCCAGCCGGAGGGGCCGGGGGCGCAGTGGAAGTGTTCTTCACCGAGGGGGGTGCGGTCGTGGGGGTCGTGGAGTGAGTAGCGGCCTCGGGGCATGGTCTGTCCGGTTCTTCGGGTCCGACATGGGGCAGGCCCCCGGCACGGGGGTGCGGGGGCCTGCCTGACAGCTACTGCTACTGCTACTGCTGCGGGTTGAGCTTGGGCTCAGTAGCGGTAGTGGTCGGACTTGAACGGGCCCTCGACGTTGACGCCGATGTAGGCGGCCTGCTCGGGGCGGAGGGTCGTGAGCTTGACGCCGAGGGCGTCGAGGTGGAGGCGGGCGACCTTCTCGTCGAGGTGCTTGGGCAGCACGTAGACGCCGGTCGGGTACTCCTCGGGCTTGGTGAACAGCTCGATCTGGGCCAGGGTCTGGTCCGCGAACGAGTTGGACATCACGAACGAGGGGTGGCCGGTCGCGTTACCCAGGTTCAGCAGACGGCCCTCGGACAGGACGATGATGACCTTGCCGTCGGGGAACTTCCACGTGTGGACCTGCGGCTTGACCTCGTCCTTGACGATGCCGGGGACAGCGGCGAGGCCGGCCATGTCGATCTCGTTGTCGAAGTGACCGATGTTGCCGACGATCGCCTGGTGCTTCATCTTGGCCATGTCCGCGGCCATGATGATGTCCTTGTTGCCGGTCGTGGTGATGAAGATGTCGGCCGTGGATACGACGTCGTCGAGCGTTGCCACCTGGTAGCCGTCCATCGCCGCCTGCAGTGCGCAGATCGGGTCGATCTCGGTGACGATCACACGGGCGCCCTGGCCGCGCAGCGACTCCGCGCAGCCCTTGCCCACGTCGCCGTAGCCGCAGACGACGGCGACCTTGCCGCCGATCAGCACGTCGGTGGCGCGGTTGATGCCGTCGATCAGGGAGTGGCGGCAGCCGTACTTGTTGTCGAACTTCGACTTCGTGACGGCGTCGTTCACGTTGATCGCCGGGAAGAGGAGGGTGCCGTCGCGGTGCATCTCGTAGAGGCGGTGGACACCGGTCGTGGTCTCCTCCGTGACGCCGCGGATCTCGGAGGCCAGCTGGGTCCACTTCTGCGGGTTCTCACCGAGGGTGCGGTTGAGGAGCGTGAGGATGTGGGCGTACTCCTCGCTGTCCGCGGTGGACGGGTCCGGGGCGGCGCCTGCCTTCTCGAACTCGACACCCTTGTGCACGAGGAGGGTGGCGTCGCCGCCGTCGTCGAGGATCATGTTCGGGCCGCCGGTGGGCGTGTTCGGCCAGGTCAGGGCCTGCTCCGTGCACCACCAGTACTCCTCCAGAGTCTCGCCCTTCCAGGCGAAGACCGGGACGCCGGCGGGGGCGTCGGGAGTGCCGTTCGGGCCGACCGCGATGGCGGCTGCGGCGTGGTCCTGGGTGGAGTAGATGTTGCAGGAGGCCCAGCGGACGTCGGCACCGAGAGCGACCAGCGTCTCGATGAGCACGGCCGTCTGCACGGTCATGTGCAGCGAGCCGGTGACGCGGGCGCCGGCGAGCGGCTGGGTGGCGGCGTACTCCTTGCGGATCGACATCAGGCCGGGCATCTCGTGCTCGGCGAGAGTGATCTCCTTGCGGCCGAAGGCGGCAAGGGAGAGGTCGGCGACCTTGAAGTCCTGACCGGTGGCGACAGTCGTCATGCGGGCTGCTCCTCGTGATGTGGGTCGAGGTGGGTACGGCTGACTCTGCGGCGGCGGGCATACGAGTGCCCGGGCGCTCGCAGCGCAGTCCGTCGGAGGCCCTCTCTCCCTCGGCCGGCCCACGGGACCGCCCGACCGCCATCAGCAGCGACGTCTGGCTAGGTCACGAATCTACACCGATCGGCCCAGTGATCCCCAGCCGCCCTGGTCAGGGGGCGGGCTTTCCGGACTTTGGGCCCGGACCCCGTTGCTGGTGCGGGCGCGCGTGCTGGTGCGGGCGCAGGGCCCCCGGTGTCCGTACCGCCGTCGTCTCTAGCCGAAAGGCCCCCGCCTGTGGTGGCGGGGGCCTTCGTCGTGCGGGGCGTACGGACGTCAGTGTGCGGACGGGCCGCCCTGCGTGCCGGCCGGGTTCGTGCCCGCCTCTGCCGCCGCCTCGTTGTAGATGTCCGGCTCGAGGTAGATCACGCGGGCGATCGGGACCGCCGCGCGGATGCGGTCCTCCGCCGCGTTGATCGCCTGGGCGATCTCCGTGGCCGTGTTGTGGTGCTGGACCGCGATCTTGGCTGCGACCAGGAGTTCCTCGGGGCCGAGGTGGAGCGTACGCATGTGGATGATGCGGGTGACCGTCGTGTCGTCGACCAGAGCCGCCTTGATCTTGTCGACTTCTTCCGTGCCCGCCGCCTCGCCGAGGAGGAGCGACTTCGTCTCGGCGGCCAGGATGATCGCGATGATGATCAGCAGGATGCCGATGCAGAGGGTGCCGATGCCGTCCCAGACGCCGTCGCCCGTGACGATGGCGAGGCTGACGCCGATGAGCGCCAGGATCAGGCCGACCAGTGCGCCGAGGTCCTCCAGGAGGACGACCGGCAGCTCGGGGGCCTTGGCGCGGCGTACGAACTCCTTCCAGGAGAGGTTGCCGCGGGTCTGGTTGGACTCCACGATCGCCGTACGGAAGGAGAAGGTCTCCGCGATGATCGCGAAGACGAGGACGCCGACCGGCCAGTACCAGGCCTCGATCTCGTGCGGGTGCTTGATCTTCTCGTAGCCCTCGTAGATGGCGAACATGCCACCGACGGAGAAGAGCACGATGGAGACCAGGAAGGCGTAGATGTAACGCTCGCGCCCGTAGCCGAAGGGGTGCTGGGGGGTTGCCTCTCGCTTGGCCTTCTTGCCGCCGAGCAGCAGCAGGCCCTGGTTGCCCGAGTCGGCGA
This sequence comes from Streptomyces sp. ISL-96, assembly GCF_018614035.1. Classification (GTDB taxonomy): domain Bacteria; phylum Actinomycetota; class Actinomycetes; order Streptomycetales; family Streptomycetaceae; genus Streptomyces. The sequence goes on along the minus strand of NZ_JAGGPA010000074.1, from coordinate 75,930 downwards.
GCGAGTGCACGCTCTCCGCGAGCATCGAGGACGAGCCACTGAAGAGGAACGCCACAAACTTGGCTACTGCGATCGCGAGGTTGGCGACGAGTGCCGCCACGATCGCCTTGGTTCCGCCTGACGCACTCATGGGTGCCGGATGTCCCTTCCTTGGTGCCGCGGCCCTGGCGCCGCCGTACGGCCGGTCATTGTTGCAGCTTGCCGCGGCAGCCCGTGCGGACGGTACGTCAGGCGACCACTGTGGCGCGGAAGAGTGTGCCCGTACCGGACAATTCGACTGATTCGCCTGCGGGTACGAAGGCGGACTCTCCCGGAGCGAGGGTCAGTTCGCCGGCGCGGACCTTGCCTGCCGTGCAGAGGAGGATCTGCGGGGTGGCGGAGGGCAAAGTGCGGGGGGAGGCGCCCGGTGCCAGGACATAGCGCGAGAGGCGGAATTCGTCGATCGGGGTGTCGTACACCTCCTCGTCGGCCGGGGAGGTCGGTTCCGGGCGCAGGATGCCGGGGTCGCGGGCCTCGAAGCGGACGATGCGGAGGAGTTCGGGGACGTCCACGTGCTTGGGCGTCAGGCCGCAGCGCAGGACGTTGTCCGAGTTCGCCATGATTTCTACGCCGAGGCCGCTGAGGTACGCGTGCGGGACACCGGCGCCGAGGAAGAGGGCCTCTCCGGGCTGGAGTTGTACGTAGTTCAGGAGCATCGCGGCGATGACGCCCGGGTCGCCGGGGTAGTGGTGCGCGAGGGTCGCATAGGGGGCGTACGCGCCGCCCAGGCGGTCCGCGGCGGCCGCGGCGGATGTCACGGTCTCCGCCATTTCGGTGCGGTCCGCGGTGAGTACGGCGGTGAGGACTTCGCGGAGGGCGGCATCTTCGGGGTGGGCGTGCAGGAGGTCGACGTACGGCTTGAGGGAGTCGACTTCCAGTGCGGCGAGTACGTCGGCCGATTCGGCGGGGGCGCGGAAGCCGCAGAGGCCCTCGAAGGGGGTGAGCGCGCAGATCAGTTCGGGCTTGTGGTTCGCGTCTTTGTAGGTGCGGTGCGGGGCGTCGATGGGGACCCCGGCGCGCTCCTCGGCGGCGTAACCCTCTTTCGCCTGTTCGAGGTTGGGGTGGACCTGGAGGGAGAGGGGGGCGCCGGCCGCGAGGATCTTGAGGAGGAAGGGGAGGCGGGGGCCGAACTTCGCGACCGCGGCCTCGCCCAGTTCGGCTTCGGGGGCGGCGTCGATGACGGCCGAGAGGGGCTGTTCGCCGCCGGCGCCACCGCGGTTGATGCGGGAGGGGGCGCCCGGGTGGGCGCCCATCCACATCTCGGCCTGGGGCTCGCCGGTGGGGGCGGTGCCGAGCAGGGCGGGGATGGCGGTGGCGGAGCCCCAGGCGTAGGGGCGCACGGTGTTCGAGAGGCGGTCCATGAGGCTTCCCCTGCGTGTGGTGACTTTCTGGTGTGGTGGCCCCCGTGCGACCTGGTGATCGCCGTCAGGTGCTGGTGTTCATGATCGTCCTGCGGAAGCGAGCGCCAGGTAAACGGCGGCGAAATCCGTGATGGCGAGCATCTCGCCGAGGTTCTCCAAGTCGCTGCCGTCCTCCGGTTCGATCTCGCTGATGGCCGTGTCGTGGCTCAGCGCGAGCTCGCGGGCGGCGGGGGCCGCGGTCATTCCGCCGGTCGGGCGGTCCCGGAGGAGCACCACGCGGGCGTGCAGCGCCTGTGCCTCGTTGACGCGGTCGCGGAAGAAGTCGTCGGGGTCGGCGCCGGCGGCGAAGGCTCCGGAGAGGAGGACGCCGTGGGCGGGCAGGGCTTCCGGGAGCTCGGCGGAGAGGGCGGGGCGGCCGGCCAGCTCGGCCAGTACGGCGGAGAAGCGGCGGCCGACGGGGCCGGCGTACGCGCCCTCCGTCCAGATGAGCGGGAGCGAGTCGGCGAGCTCGGAGGCGAGCGTCTTGGCCGGGTTGCTGTACGTCGCGATGGCCGGGCCGCAGCGTTCCGCGGTGCGGTCGAGGCGGTCGGCGACGAGGCGGAGGGTGTCCGGGGGTGCGGTGATCAGGCCGAGGCGGTCGAAGAGGACGAGGAGGGGGGTGAGGAGCGCCCAGAGCGCGGCGGGGCCGGTGGCGGTGCCTTCGTCGTACTCCTCGTAGGGGGCCGTCGCCATCGGTACGACCAGGCCGTGTACGCCGTTGACGGACTCGCTCAGCGGGGAACGCTGCGGGGCCACGGCGACGACCGTGCAGCCGCGGCGGTACGCCTGCTCGGCGAGGACGGCGAGGCCGGGTTCGGCGCCGTCCGGGGTGACGAGGAGGAGGAGGTCAACTGAGCCCGCCCAGCCCGGGAGCGCCCAGCGCAGGGCGCCGGCGGCCGGGGCCACTCCGGTGGAGTGCAGCCGGGTGACGGGGCAGGCGGCGCCGACAAGGGTGGCGAGGAGGTCGGCGACGCCGTTCGCGGCGGTGCCGGGGCCCGCGATCAGTACGGCGCGGGGGCGGCCCTCCGGCTTCATCTCCGCTAGGCCGGCTTCTGTGGCGTGCCGGGCGGCGGTGCGTACGCGGGCGCCGGCCTCGGCGGCGCCGCGCAGCAGGCCGCGGCGGTCGGCGCGGGCCAGGGACTCCGGGTCGTCCAGCAACGACTCGTCGAGCATGGTGCGGGCCTCCGATCGCCGGGCGCTTTGGCCTGTGGTGGGGCGCTGCGCGGGGGTGGTGGGGAGTGCGGCGTGTGTGCGGTGCGGTGCGTGCAGTGCGCTGCGGGCTTGCTTGCTTGAGCGCGGGCCTGCGTTCAGACGTGCGGGCCGCCTGGGTCAGGCGGGGCGGCGGGCCTCGTCGACGAGGAGGACCGGGATGCCGTCCCGCACTGGGTAGGCCAGGCCGCAGGCCTTGCTGGTGCAGATCAGCTCGGGGGTGTCCGCGGCGGACGCGTCACTGAGGGGCGCGCGGCAGGCGGGGCAGGCGAGGATCTCCAGAAGGCCGGCTTCGAGCGGCATGGGGCGGGTCCCTTCGAACATGCGGATACGGGTACGGATTGGGCCAGGTCAGCCTACCGCCGGGTGGGGAGCGGCGCGGGATGGCGTGCGTGGGTGTTCTCGCGGTGGGGCGGGGTGCGGTGGATTGGGGGGCGGGTGAGGGCCGCTGCGCGGAGCTTGTCCCCTCCCCGCCCCTTCCCGAAACTGGGGGCGCGCCCCCAGACCCCCCGGGTGGGTGGGGCGTACGCCACCCACACCCGGATGCGGCAGCTTCGCGCCGCAGGCGCCGCCCCGACCGGCGCGGCCCGTCACGCGCAGGACGCCGCGGTACGTCGCGACCGTGATCGGACGGGGCAGCCGGTGCCGGCCGCAGGCAGGGGGTGCCGCCGCTCCAGACGGGACGGAGTCCCCGCACGGTTCGCTAGCTGCGGATCAGGGTCAGGGCCTCGTCTCGGGTTTTCGTCATCGTGCGCTCGTCCCTTGCCTCTACGTTCAGGCGCAGCAGCGGCTCCGTGTTGGACGGGCGGAGGTTGAACCACCAGTCGGGCGCCGTGACCGTCAGGCCGTCCAGTTCGTCGATGGTGATTCCGTCGCGGCCGGCGTACGCCGCCTTGACCGCCGCCATGCGGCCCGCCTGGTCGTCCACGGTGGAGTTGATCTCCCCGGAGCCCGTGTACCGGTCGTACTCGGCGACCAGGGCCGAGAGAGTGCCGTTCTGGCCGCCCAGGGCCGCCAGGACGTGGAGGGCGGCCAGCATGCCCGTGTCCGCGTTCCAGAAGTCCCGGAAGTAGTAGTGCGCCGAGTGCTCGCCGCCGAAGATCGCGCCGGTTCGGGCCATCTCCTCCTTGATGAAGGAGTGGCCCACGCGGGTACGGACCGGCGTGCCGCCGTGCTCCCGGACGACTTCCGGGACGGACCACGACGTGATCAGGTTGTGGATGATCATGCCCTTGCCGCCGTTGCGCGCCAGTTCGCGCGCCGCTACCAGCGCCGTGATCGCCGATGGGGAGATGCCCTCGCCGCGCTCGTCCACGACGAAGCAGCGGTCCGCGTCGCCGTCGAAGGCCAGGCCGAGGTCGGCGCCGGTCTCGCGGACCTTCGCCTGGAGGTCGACGAGGTTCTTCGGGTCGAGCGGGTTCGCCTCGTGGTTGGGGAACGTGCCGTCCAGTTCGAAGTACAGGGGGATGAGGGTCAGCGGGAGGGAGGCGAAGACCGTCGGGACCGTGTGGCCGCCCATGCCGTTGCCCGCGTCGACCACGACCTTGAGGGGGCGTATCGAGGACAGGTCGACCAGCGAGAGGAGGTGAGCCGCGTAGTCCGTCAACGTGTCACGCTGCGTAATGGTTCCGGTCCCTGTTGCCAGTGGCATCCGGTGATCCAGCCAAGTCTCCACCAGTGCGCGGATCTCCCCCAGGCCCGTGTCCTGGCCCACCGGCGCCGCTCCCGCCCGGCACATCTTGATGCCGTTGTACTGCGCGGGGTTGTGCGACGCCGTGAACATCGCGCCCGGCAGACCGAGTTGCCCCGAGGCGAAGTACAGCTGGTCGGTCGAGCACAGGCCGATCTCCGTCACGTTCACCCCCCGCGCCGCCGCCCCGCGCGCGAACGCCCGCGAGAGTCCCGGCGACGACGGCCGCATGTCGTGCCCGGTGACGATCGCTTCCGCCTGCGTCACCTGCGCGAACGCGGCTCCGAACAGTTCGGCCAGCGACTCGTCCCACTGGTCGGGGACCACTCCGCGCACGTCGTACGCCTTGACGATCTGCGACAGATCAGCAGCCACGGCCGGCCCTCCTGAAGTCCTGTAGGTCGGCACTAAAACTACCCGTACGGCGTCAGGGCCTGTGCTTCAGGAGTCCGGGGAGCGCAGTACGCGCAGATGTCCGCGGCGCGCGACCTCCATCGGGTCCGCGGTGCGTGGCCCGCCGCCGGCCTCCGCCGCGCGCTCGTGCGGCCTGGCGGCCTCACGTACGGCATTGGCGAGCGCTTCGAGATCGTCGCCGCTGGGGTGGGACGGGGCCGAGCCGTCCACGAGCCGGAGAACCTCCCAGCCGCGTGGCGCGGTCAGCCGATCCGAGTGCTCGGCGCACAGGTCGTAACAGTGGGGCTCGGCATAGGTGGCGAGCGGGCCGAGGACTGCGGTCGAGTCCGCGTAGACGTACGTCAGTGTCGCGACGGCAGGGCGGCCGCACGCGGTGCGCGAACAGCGACGTACAGGGCTCACGACGTTGGACGGTACCGCACTCTTGACCGGGCCGCGACGACTCTCCCCCACGTCACTCCACCGTGTCGCGGGTCCCCCTGTGTCCCGGTGGCCCCTTGCGTAACTACTCTGACCTGCGCGGAGACCGGTGGGCACAGGCGGTGACCGGGCCGTGACCAGTCGCCACTTGGGGCAAATGCCGTCAACCGATGCGAGATCGGCGGTCGCGTACGGGCGTGAAATCGAGCCCAATCTTGGCTGGAATGCTCAAGATGCGACATGCCCGCTGCCGCCCCTCCGGCGCGGTTGAACCGCCCCGATGAGGGCTACCCTGCGTCAGTGATGGACAGTCCCGTACCTCCCCTCCCCACCGGCCCCGGCCCCCGGCGGCGCGACCGCCACGGGCGCGGCATGCGTGGCCCGGTGGCCCCGCCCCAGGTGCCCCTCTCGACCAGTCGGGCCGCCGCTTTCGGCGACCTCGTACAGGACTCCGTGGAGCGCCTCGAACGGCGGTGGCCGCAGCTCGCCGAGGTCGACTTCCTGGTGCTCGACGTGCCGCCGGCGGGCGGCGGCCGTGGTGGTGGCGACGGTTCCGACGCGTGGGCCGCCGAGTCCGTACCACTCGGCGGGATGATCGCCGCGACGAGCGCCCATCCGGCGCGGATCGTCATCTACCGGCGGCCCGTCGAGATCCGCACCAAGAGCCGGGACGAGCGCGCCATGTTCGTGCACGAGATCATCGTGGAGCAGGTCGCGGAACTGCTCGGCCTGTCACCGGAGTCGGTCGATCCCCGGTACGGAGACGAGCAGGACTGACCCCGGTCGGACGAGGAGCGGCAAAAGGCGTCCCAAAAGGCGTCAGTCGTCCAGAACCGACAGGTCCTGTTCCGCCTCCGGCACCGAAACCATCCCCCGGTCGTCCGGCATCGTCTGCACGGTGAACATCGGGATGCCGTCCTCAGGCAGTTCGAGGGCGCGCGACGCGTGGACCGGGCCGCCCGACTGCGGTTCGACCGTCAGCGCGTACGAGCCCTTGAGCCCGGACGGCACCGGCGGCTTCACCGCGAGCGTCGTACCCGCCTTGACCTGGTACGTCTTGACGACCGGCTCGCCACCCCCGCTGCCCGCCGACGCGGTCACCTTGACCTCGGCGGCGGCGCCGGGCGCCGTCAGCGAGAGCACCGACCCCTTCGCCCTGTTGTCGGCCACCGTCGCCCGCTCGCCCACCTGCCCGGTCGCCGGGATGTACGCCACCTCCTGGGCGGCGCCCTTGCCGCGCACCACGCGCAGCGCGGCGACCACCGGCGTCGGGCGGCCCTGCGCGGCCGGGCTCAGCAGCAGTGAACCCGCCTCGCCCTTGGTGACGTCCTTGAGGTCGACGGCCGTGGTCATCCCCGCCTTGACGTGCAGGGTCTCGTGGCCGGCCGGCGTGATCGAGCCGGTGGGGCCCGCGAGCCGCACCTTCAGGTCGGCGTCGTCGTCACCGGGCGCGAACACCACCAGGCGTACGGACGTCGCGTCCGCCGGGATGCCGGGGAGCACGGCGGTGCCGGACGCCTCGGCCGACGCGGCCAGCCAGTCGCTGCCCGCCTCCTCGTCCACGGCCTGGACCACGGCGCCGACGCGGCCGGTGCGGGTGGTGACGTGGACGCTCACGTTCTCGGCGCTGTCGGCGCTCAGCGTCGACAGCAGTACGGGCACGCTGGACCTCGCGGGGACCGTGATGCCCTCCCCGGAATCCGACTCGATGGCGCCGTCCTTGCCGTACAGCTCGATGTCGGCGACGGCGGCGGTGTCGTCCGGGTTCGTGAGGTGTACGTAGTCCTGCCGCTCGTCGGCGGTGCTCGCGCCCGGGAACCAGAAGCTGGTGTCGGGCGCGGTGCAGCTGACGCCGAGTACGCCCCGGCCCTGGCCGGCGGTGACCTTGGTGGTCTGCTGGGCGGACCAGCCGGGGGCCAGGCGGCCGTCGGCGGAGCCCACGAGGGCGGGGGCCTCGGCGGTGTTCGCCTCGGCCGTCACGGGCTTGCCCGGCTCCTTGAGGGAGAGGACCGGCTTGCTCGCGCCCGGCTCGTCCGCGTCCTTCTTCTTGTCCTTCTTCCCGTCCTTGCCGCCTTCGTCGGGGGCCGCCAGCGTGGCGTCCGTCGGGACGAGTTCGGCGGAGCCCGCCTTCGCGTCCGCGTCGCCCTTTCCGGCCGGGGTGAACGACGTGTACGCCGTCTCGGCCAGGTCGGACGCGCTGGGCGCGGGGCACAGCAGGCTGGAGCGCTCCACCGGCATCCGCCCCGGGGTCCTCGCGTCGGCGGCCGCCTCGGTCGTACCGCCGCCGTCCGGCGCGGACACGACGGCGAATCCGGTGACAGCGGCGAGCGCGGTGGCGGCGGCGATCAGGGAGAGGGTGGTGCGGTTCATCGGTTGTTGCTCCCGTCGGGACGCTGCTCGGGCTCGTTGCCTTCGTCGTCGTAGGGCTGCTGCGGCTGCTGTCCGTAGCCGTACGGGTCGTACTGGCCTGCCTGGTACTGGCCCTCCTGGTAGGGGTCAGCCGCCTGGTACTGGCCCTGGCCCTCCTGGTACGGGTCCGGCTGCTGGTACTGCTGGCCACCGCCGTACTGGCCCGCCTGGTACGGGTCGCCCTGGTACTGCTCGCCGCCGTAACCCTGCTGCTGGCCGTACTCCGCGCCCGCGTACGACTGCGCGTCCCACTCGCCGTACGGCTGCTGCTGCTCCGGTACGGACGCGTACACGGCGGTCTGGTCCTGCTCCGGGGGCAGCTGAGCGTACGGGTCCGCGACCGGCGGGGCGGGGGGCTGTACCCCGGCCCCCTCCCCCGCGTCCGCGTCCGCGTCGGGGGCGTACGCCGCTTCCGCCTGCGCCGCCGCGCGCAACCTGCGCGCCCTGCGGCCCTCGCCCGCCACCGGCTGCTCCGGTACGTCGATCTCCTCCTCCGGCAGGTCGTCGTCGACCTCCCGGCGGCGGCCCGGAAGGGCGAGCACCAGCAGCAGCAGGGCGAGACCGGCCTGCGTCCAGACCCACACGGTGCGGGTGACGGGGGCCTCGTACGTGAGGTCGAGCCTGCCGCCGTCGGAGGGCAGTACGAAGCCCTGCGCCCAGCCGTCGACGGTCTTCTTCTCCAGTACGGTCCCGTCGAGCGTGGCCTGCCAGCCCTCGGCCGCCGAGTCCGCGATCCGCAGGATGCGGCCCGCCTCGCCCGCCGGGATCCTGGTGTGCGCCTCGACCGGGCTCGACGCGACGGACAGCGGCTCGCCGCCCTCCTTGCCGGAGACGATCGTGGCCCGCGCGACCTGCCGGTCGACGCGCCACAGCGCGCTGCCGTCGAGCTGGCTCAGCCGGCTCAGGCCGGGCGTCGAGTCCAGGACGCGGCTCATGGCGCGCGGCGCCCCGTCGCGTACGAGGACGTAACGGACGGCGTATCCGCCGAGCTGGTCGGCCTGGTCGGCGCCGGAGCCCGCGACCAGGTTGGAGACGATCTTGTCGAGCTGCGGGCTGCTGGCGCCCGCCTCGGCGAGCTCCCCGTCGCCCAGCCGGGCGCCGGAGCCGCGTACGAGCGTGTAGGAGACCTTCGCGGACGACGTACCGCCGAGAACCAGGGTGCGTGCCTGATCCCGCGTGCCGCTCTCTTCCGCGACGAACGCCGGCACCTGCACCGGGTCGCGCCGCTCCAGCGGTCCCGCCGCGCCGCCGATCATCCATCCGGCCGCTGCGAGCAGCGGTCCGGCGGCCGCCGCGAAGGCGATCAGTACGGCGACGGGCTGGCGCCAGCCGAAGCTCTGCGTGGCGACGCGCTCGCGCGCGCCGTCCGCGCCGAGGACGGTGGCGCCGATGAGCGCGAGACCGTAGACGAGGGTCGCGGGACCGGCCCAGCCGCCGTCCGAGTTGTTCGCGAAGACGGCGAAGAGGAGGGACACGACTGCCACGACCCACGCCGCGCGGATGGGAGACGTCCGCTCGCCGCGCAGCAGGGCCGCCAGCGCCGTGAGGACGACGCCGATGAGCAGCAGCCCTCCGGCCGCCTTGGGGCCGCCGGGGCTCATGCCGAGCAGGTCGAGTGCGCCGGCCGGGCCCGTACCGAAGTCGAGGCCCGCCTCACGGAAGAAGCCGGAGGGGCTGGTGAAGAGGGAGAGCGACCAGGGGGCCAGCATCAGCACGGGGGTGCCGAGGGAGGCGATGAAGCGCAGTCCGTACGCCGTGATGTCGCCGCGCCGCAGCGCCAGTACGCCGATGCCGAGCACCAGGGCGATGGGCCAGATGATCGGCGTAAACGCCATGGCGAAGGTCAGCAGGAGCGCGTACGCCCAGACGGCGCGCCAGCTGGAGCGCGCGCCCCCGGCGCTGAAACCGCTCGCGGCGACGGCGCAGCGTGCGATGAGCGGCAGCAGGACCGCCAGGACGGCCGTCCCGAGCCGGCCGGTCGCGAGGGCTCCGGTGGCGGCGGGCAGGAACGCGTACGCGACGGCCGCCCAGGCGCGCAGCAGCCGGGACTCGACGAGCGGACGCGAGACGAAGTACGCGGTGAGACCGGCCAGCGGCACCGAGCAGACCAGCAGCACGGTGAGCGCGAGGCCCGTGGAGCCGAAGAAGACGGCCGACAGGGCGGCGAGTACGGCGAGGTAGGGCGGCGCCGTCTGGGTGCCGCCGGTGCCGATGGGGTGCCAGACATCGGCGTACCGCGACCAGAGGCCGGACACGTCGGCGGGGGCCGGCAGCAGGGCGCCGCCTGCCAGGGATCCGCCGCCGAGGAGGCCGCGGCAGGCGATGAGCGAGACGAAGAGGAGCAGGACGAAGAGCATGGGGCCCGGCTTGCGGGCGATCCGCTTCAGCCGCGCGAACTGCTCGATCTCCATGTAGTCGGCGTCGTCGCCGCCGGGGCCCGACTCGACGACGCCGTGGCGTGAGCCGGAGGCGGAGTCGGGCTCGGAGCGGGAGCCGAAGCTGCCCGCGACCTGCTCGAAGGTGGCCCGGACGGTCGCGCCGGTGGGGGGGAAGAGCGGGCGCAGTTCCCTCGCGTCGACCTGTCCTTTTCCGCGCCGCTTTCTGGCCGCGAGGATCTTGCCGGGGCGCAGCAGGGTGCCCATCAGGCCGGTGACTTCGTCGACCGCCTGGCCCGGGACCTTGCCGAGAAGGTAGGCGAGCGTGCGGAGCAGGGTGCCGACGATCAGGCGCAGCATGACGTACGGGAGGGCGGCGCCGCGCGCGTTCACGAGCATCGCGTAGACGGCGCCCGCCTTGTCGACGCGGTGCGGGTTGGCGACCGAGCGCCCGGCGCAGTCGATGGGCCTGCGCTCGCGCGCGGACGCCTCGGCGTGCCGCAGGATGGCGTCGGGTGCGACGAGGACGCGGTGGCCGGCGGCGTGCGCGCGCCAGCACAGGTCGACGTCGTCGCGCATGAGGGGCAGCCTGCGGTCGAAGCCGCCGAGCTCTTCCCATACGTCGCGGCGGATGAGCATGCCGGCGGTCGACACGGAGAGTACGGAGCGGACCTGGTCGTGCTGGCCCTGGTCCTGCTCGCGGCGGTCGAGGCCGGTCCAGCGGCGGCCGCTGTTCGCGATGGAGACGCCGACTTCGAGCAGCTGCTTCCTGTCGTACCAGCCGCGGAGTTTGGGGCCGATGATGGCGGCGTGCTCGTCGGAGTCGGCTACGCGCAGGAGTTCGGCGAGCGCGTCGGGCTCGGGCGCGCAGTCGTCGTGCAGCAGCCACAGCCACTGGACGGGTTCGCCGTGCGGGAGTTCGGGCATGTCGTACGCGTCGTCGCGCCACGACCTGCTCACCGGGTCCCAGCCGCTGGGGCGCTTCAGGTAGGGCAGTTCCTCGGGTGTCAGGACCTGGGCGGTACGGACCGCCTCGTCGACGGCGGTACCGAAGCCGGAGCGGCGTGCGAGGTGCAGCACGCGTTGGGCGCCGATCGCTTCGGTGACGAGTTCCGCGGAGTCGTCGGCGCTGCCGGTGTCGGCGGCGACGACGTTCTGTACGGGGCGTTCCTGTCCCAGGAGCCCGGCGAGCGCGTCGGGCAGCCAGCGCGCGCCGTCGTGGGAGACGAGCACGGCGGTGACGACATGCCGGGGGAACTCGGGAGCGGCCGCCGCGTACGGCGCCGACGTTTGGCTGTGCACGGACATCGGGGTACGGGCCCTCCGGCCGGGGTCCGGGGGTCGTCCCCCGGAAGGCTGCTGTCTGACTGCGTGGACGCGCGCGACCCTTGGGGGTTTTGATGCGTCTCGGACAGCGCCCCACACTAACGGCTGGGCAACACAACGGTCCGCCGCCTGCGGCCTGGGGCCGGGCGACGGACCGGTTGATACGTGCACGCTTGTGTTATTTGGCCAATTGGCCATGTGGCGTGCGACTGGGTGGGCCAGTCAGGCGCGGTGGTCAGACCGCGGCCTTTTTCAGTCGTCGGCGTTCACGCTCGGACAGACCGCCCCAGATGCCGAATCGTTCGTCGTTGGAGAGTGCGTACTCAAGGCATTCGGAGCGGACTTCACAGGCGAGACAGACCTTCTTGGCCTCGCGGGTGGAACCGCCCTTCTCGGGAAAGAAGGACTCAGGGTCGGTCTGTGCGCACAGAGCGCGCTCCTGCCAGCCGATTTCCTCGTCCGCGTCCTCGACCAGCAGTTGCTGGAACAGCTCGGTCATGTGCGCCCCTCGTCTGTCTTTGCTTCCCCGTGATGTAGTCGTTGCCGTTTTCGGCCGAACGACACGAGTGAAATTACAAGTGCGCGGATCCGGGGCAGTCAAGCCGAGATCTGCTATTGAGCCGGTTATTCACTCTGCGGAACCAAAGCTATGCGGAAAGTGTTCAAATCGGCAAAAATGGTGACACTTGCCGCTGGCTCATCCGCGCCCCTCATCAGAGTGAGATGCAGCAGGGTTCGATCTTGTTGCACTTGATCCGCGGAAGCGATCCGGATCACAGTCCGGTCGCGACGCCTCAACGACGTTTGCTTGCGCGGTTGATGCGCCACTTCTCCGGAGAGTGGGCTGCACAAACCTTTCTCCGCATCCATTAACCGGATGAGGTGAAACATTACCCCCAAAACGGTCACGAGGTTGACAGGGAGTGAGCAAGCGGGTCTCCTTGAACACATGCCAGTGACCGCAGTGCTCCCCCGGACCCACACACGTGGGTTCCGTCGCGCTGTCCAGGCTCTCTGTTGCTGTTGCTGTTGTTCCAGCTGTTGAAGCCGCCGCGCTCCAGCTGACTCTCTGTAGCTTTTCGCTACGCCTTTCTTGTTTTGCGTCTCTCGCCTTGCGACACCCCGACACTCATGCCGAGGAACCCCCGCATCATGAACAGCAGCGACAGCGACCTCCAGATCGCCGGCGACATCCTCGCCGTCCAGCACCTCCTCCAGCCCGCCCGTGAGCACCCGGCCACCGTCGCCGAGTTCGCCGGCCTCGCCCGCTCCATCGCCGCCGACCGTGCGCAGTGGGAGCACCTCGTCTCGTACGACGCCACCAGCCGCTGGTACCACCGGCTGCGTACCGGACCCGGATATGAGGTCTGGCTGCTCAGCTGGGTGCCCGGTCAGGGCAGCGGCATGCATGACCACGGGCCCTCGTCCGGCGTACTGACCGTGCTCGACGGTGAGTTGACCGAGCGCGCGGGACGTGTGCAGCGGGCGCTGGGGGCGGGGTCGCAGCGGGTGTTCGCGCCCGGGTACGTCCACGAGGTCGTCAACGACGCGCTGGAGCCGGCGGTCAGCCTGCACGTCTACTTCCCCGGACTCACCGAGATGCCGATGCACTCGGAGCATGCGGCTCAGTGCTCCCCGGCCGCCCGGGCCCAGGATGTCGTACCGGCCTGACAGACTGCTGTGCATGCGCATTGTGGTTCTGGCAGGCGGTATTGGTGGCGCTCGCTTCCTCCGCGGCCTCAAGTCGGCCGCGCCTGACGCGGACATCACCGTCATCGGCAACACCGGTGACGACATCTATCTGTTCGGGCTCAAGGTCTGCCCCGACCTCGACACCGTGATGTACACCCTCGGCGGTGGCATCAACGAGGAACAGGGCTGGGGGCGTGCGGACGAGACCTTCCAGGTGAAGAGCGAACTCGCGGCGTACGGCGTGGGGCCCGAGTGGTTCGGGCTCGGCGACCGTGACTTCGCGACGCACATCGTCCGTACGCAGATGCTCGGCGCGGGTTATCCGCTGAGCGCGGTGACGGAAGCGCTGTGCGAGCGGTGGCAGCCGGGGGTGCGGCTGCTGCCGATGTCCGACGACCGTATCGAAACGCATGTCGCTGTTGATGTCGGCGGGGAGCGGAAGGCCATTCACTTCCAGGAGTACTGGGTGAAGCTTCGTGCGTCGGTGGACGCGCAGGCGGTCGTGCCGGTGGGGGCGGAGCAGGCCAAGCCGGCGCCGGGCGTTCTTGAGGCCATTGGTTCGGCCGACGTGATTCTCTTTCCGCCGTCGAATCCGGTGGTGAGCGTGGGGACCATCCTGGCCGTGCCCGGCATTCGTGAGGCGATCGCCGATGCGGGGGTTCCTGTGGTCGGGCTTTCGCCGATCGTGGGGGACGCGCCTGTGCGGGGCATGGCCGACAAGGTGCTGGCCGCGGTGGGTGTCGAGTCGACCGCGGCCGCTGTCGCCCGGCATTACGGGTCCGGGCTGCTCGACGGGTGGCTCGTCGACACCGTCGACGCGGGTGTGGTGGAAGAGGTGGAGAGCGCGGGGATCCGGTGCCGGGCCGTTCCGCTGATGATGACCGACGTCGAGGCCACGGCGGCGATGGCCCGGGAGGCGCTGGTCCTCGCCGAGGAGGTACGGGCGTGAGCGGGTCTGGGGGTGGGGGTGGGGGTGGGGCTGGCGTCCCGTCAGTTCCGGCCTTTCGGGTGTGGGCGCTGGGCGGGATGCCGGAGGTTCGGGCCGGGGACGATCTCGCCAAGCTGATCGCCGCCACTGGGCCCGGGCTCGTCGACGGGGACATCCTGCTGGTCACTTCGAAGATCGTCAGCAAGGCGGAGGGCCGCGTCGTGGAGGCGGCCGACCGCGAGGCGGCCATCGACGCGGAGACGATACGGGTGGTCGCGCGGCGCGGCACGCTTCGTATCGTCGAGAACCGGCAGGGGCTCGTCATGGCCGCGGCCGGGGTCGACGCGTCCAACACCGCGGCCGGGACCGTGCTGTTGCTGCCGGAGGATCCGGATGCTTCGGCCCGGCGCATCCGGGAGGGGTTGCGGGACGCGCTGGGCGTGGACGTGGGGGTCGTCGTCACGGACACCTTTGGGCGGCCTTGGCGCAACGGGCTGACTGATGTCGCGATCGGGGCGGCTGGGGTGCGGGTCCTGGAGGATCTGCGGGGCGGGAGCGATGCGTACGGCAATCCGCTGAACGCCACTGTCGTCGCTGTGGGGGATGAACTCGCGGCGGCCGGTGATCTCGTGAAGGGGAAGACGGAGGGACTGCCGGTCGCGGTGGTGCGGGGGCTTTCGCGGGTCGTGGGTGGGGGTGCGCGTGGGGGTGCGGGTGCGGGTGGATCTGATGTGGAGGACGCCGGCGGGCGGGCGCTGGTCCGGTCGGCGGCCGACGACATGTTCCGGCTCGGGACCTCGGAGGCTGTGCGGGAAGCGGTGACGTTGCGGCGTACGGTGCGGGACTTCACGGCCGAGCCGGTGGATCCGGCGGCGGTACGGCGCGCGGTCGCGGCGGCGGTCACGGCGCCCGCGCCGCACCATACGACGCCTTGGCGCTTCGTACTGGTCGAGTCGCAGGGGGCGCGGGTGGCTCTGCTCGATGCGATGCGGGACGCGTGGGTCGCGGATCTGCGGGCCGACGGGAAGTCGGAGGAGTCCATCGCGAAGCGCGTGCGGCGGGGGGATGTGCTGCGGCGGGCTCCGTATCTGGTGGTGCCGTGCCTGGTGATGGACGGCTCGCATGTGTACGGCGACGCTCGGCGGGATGCGGCGGAGCGGGAGATGTTCGTGGTCGCGGCCGGTGCGGGTGTGCAGAACTTTCTGGTGGCGCTGGCGGGTGAGCGGCTGGGGTCGGCGTGGGTTTCGTCGACGATGTTCTGCCGTGAGGTGGTGCGGGAGGTGCTGGCGCTGCCGGAGGGGTGGGACCCGATGGGCGCGGTCGCGGTGGGCCACGCGGCGACCCCGCCGAAGGAACGGCCGGCGCGGGACGCTGAGGCGTTCGTGGAGGTGCGCTGAGGGGGGCGCTGGGTTGACCGGGGTGGGGCGCAGCCTCTCGACGCCCGGGCCGTTGGGGTCGGTGCCGCGCCGGGCTGTCTCCTCGGACGCCGAATGTTCGGCCACTGGACTTGTTCAGGCCCGTTGCATTCGACGCCCTGCGGGGAGCGACCCGGCACGTCCCCTCCTGCCACCGCGACACACGAAGCGGGGTGGGGCGCAGCCCCCTCGACGCCGGCGGCAGCAGGGGCCGGTGGCAAGGGGGGCCGGAGTTACAGGGCGGCTATGTTGCGGGGGGTCATCCGGGGGGCGCGGCGGGGTGGGGTTTGGCCTGAGATGAGGATCAGGCGGGCCACCCGGTGGCGCTGGCCCGCGTACGGGGCCAGGAGTTCGAGCATGGCCGCGTCGTCCGCTTCGCGGTCGCCCGCCAGGGCGTACCCGACCGTGCTCGGCAGGTGATAGTCGCCGACCGACACCGCGTCGGCGGCTCCGTTGCTGCGCTGCAGGGTCTCCGCCGCCGTCCAGGGGCCGATGCCCGGGATCAGTTGCAGGCGGGCCGAGGCGTCGTCGAGGGACATCTTGGACGCCTCCTCCAGGCGCCTCGCCACCCGTACCGCCCGCAGGATCGTCGCCGAGCGCTTGCTGTCGACGCCCGCGCGGTGCCACTCCCAGGACGGGATGAGGGACCAGGTTCGGGCGGACGGCATGACGTGCATACGGCCGTCCACCGGGCCGGGGGCCGGTTCGCCGTACTTGCGGAGCAGCAGGCGCCACGCCCGGTACGCCTCGTCCGTCGTCACCTTCTGCTCCAGGATGGAGGGGATGAGGGATTCGAGGACCAGGCCGGTGCGGCCCAGCCGCAGGCCGGGGCGGCGGCGCCACGTCTCGGCGACGATGCGGTGACGCGGCACGAAGGTGGATGGGTCGTCCAACGAGCCCAGCAGGGGCGGGAGTTGGGTCAGGAGCCAGTCGGCGCCCTCGCCCCAGGCCTTCGCCTCCACCGCGCCGTCGCGCGCCGCTATCCGCAGCGTGCCCGGGCCCGCCGGCGTGCGGCACGTACGCCAGAAGGCTCCGTCGGGGGTCGTACGGAAAGCGGGGTCGGCCGGGCCGCGGCGGAGTGGGCCGAGTACCAGGGCGAGGTCCAGCGGTCCCGGCGGTGTCCACGTCCGGGTGCGTGCGGTGGATGCGGTTTGGTGCGGGACGGCCGGCGGTCGTGCCGCGTCGCCGCCCCGCACCGTGGTGCGGATGACGGGGCGGGGCGCGAAGCGGCCTGACACGGGTGCGGTCCTTGGCGGGGCAGTGGGTCGGTGGGTGGGACGTGCTGGGTTCGAGCCTACGGGGCCGGGGGCCGATGCGCGTGCGTGCGGTTACTGGTCCGACGAGAAGCGGAGCGCCGCGTCGGGGAGCGATGCGCCGCACCACACCCGTACGCCGTCGCGCAGCTCGTTGTCCGCCCCCACCGTCGCGCCGTCCCCGATCACCGCGCCGGACACGACCGTACGAGCGCCGATCCTGGCGCCCGCCCCGATGAGGGAGTCGGTGATCACCGCGCCCGCCCCGATCACACAGTCGGGCAGGAGTGCGCTGCCGTCGATGCGGGCGCCCTCGCCGACGACCGCGCCCTCGCCCACCACCGTGCCGCCGGTCAGCTTCGCGTCGCCCGCCACGGACGCCGTCGGCAGGACCAGGCGGTCGCCGCAGCGGCCGGGCACCGCCGGGGACGGGGCCCGGCCCAGGACCAGGTCGGCCGAGCCACGGACGAAGGCCTGCGGGGTGCCGAGGTCCAGCCAGTACGTCGAGTCGACCATGCCCTGGAGGTGCGCTCCGGAGGACAGCAGGCCGGGGAACGTCTCGCGTTCCACGGAGACGGGGCGGCCTGCGGGGATCGTGTCTATGACCGAGCGGCGGAAGACGTACGCCCCCGCGTTGATCTGGTCGGTGACGATTTCTTCGGGCGTTTGGGGTTTTTCCAGGAATGCCGTTACCCGGCCCGTGGGGTCGGTGGGGACGAGGCCGAAGGCTCTGGGGTCCTCGACGCGGGTGAGGTGCAGCGAGACGTCCGCGCCCGATGTGGTGTGCGTGGAGACCAGGGCTCCGATGTCGAGGCCCGTGAGGATGTCGCCGTTGAAGATGAGGACCGGGTCGTCGGGCGACGAGTGGAGTCGTGACGCGACGTTGCGGATCGCGCCGCCGGTGCCCAGCGGTTCCTCTTCGGTTACGTACTCCAGGTGCAGGCCCAGCGCGGAGCCGTCGCCGAAGTACGGCTCGAAGACCTCGGCGAGGTACGACGTCGCGAGGACGATGTGCTCGACTCCGGCCGCCCGCGCGCGGGCCAGCTGATGGGTCAGGAAGGGGACGCCTGCCGCCGGGACCATCGGCTTCGGTGTGTGAACGGTGAGCGGGCGCAGCCGGGTGCCCTTGCCGCCGACCAGGAGGATCGCTTCAGTCACCTTGTCGTCTCTGCTTCCTGCTGGGGCCGGCCGGGTACGGGCAGGCCAGTGTATGCAGACCGTTCGATACGCCCCGGCCCGGCCCGTCAGCGGCCCTGAAGGCGGGCCGAGGCGTCCCGGGCCTCGTCGAGCTTGCTGTAGAGGCGGCCTCCCGGACAGTCGGTGGCGTATCCGTCCCGGTGTCCGGAGATGACTTTGAGCTTGGCGATGGTGCCCTTCTTGTACCGGTTGCCGCCCCCGGACTTGAGCGTTGTCGTGGCGCGCGGGTTGGCGCCGTACAGGCCGAGCTTCCAGGCGGTGAGGCGGGCAACAGCGTTGACTACGGCGGCGGGTGGGTTGACCTTGCTGTAGCTTCCGAGGACGGCGATGCCCGTGCTGTTGCTGTTGAAACCGCGAGTGTGCGCCCCCAGGACGGGCTTGGCCACACCCCCTGCCCGGCCTTCGTAGATGTTCCCGCACTTGTCGACGGCGAAGTTGTAGCCGAAGTCGCGCCAGCCACTGCTCTTGACGTGGTAGCGGTAGATACTGCGCAGGACTGAGTCGGCCTGCGAACAGCTGTAGTTGTTCCCGGTCGCGCTGTGGTGCACGAAGGCCGCCTTGACGCGGTGCGTGTAGACGAAGTTGCGCTCGCGCAGCTGCTCGTTCGCCCCCCACCCCTTGCGTGTGACGATGCGCGGGCGCGGCCCGATGCGGGGCTTTCCGCCGCCGAGTACGAAGGTCTGCTCCTCCGTCTCCGCCTTGCTCAGGGCCGGTACTTCGGTGGCGCCGAGCGGGGCGAGGTCGGCGTTGACGGCCGAGGCCGCGGCGTCCTCCGCGGTCATGACCGTGGTGCGGGGGTCGTCCGCGTCGTACCCGGTGGCGGCCTGGGCCGCGGTGTCGTCGGCGTTGTTGTCGGCGTTGCTGTCTGCGGCCTCGCCGACGGTCTCGCCGGCCGCTTCGGCTTCGGTGGCGGTTGCCGACGTGCCCGCGGGTGGGTCGTCGCCCGGGTCCACCAGTTCGAGGCGCAGTCCGGACGGGAGGGGGGTGGCGCCGCGAAGGGCTGCGGCGCCCTCGGGCCGTACCTGTACCTCTACGCCGTCGCTGTCGCCCACCCACAGGGGCGCGGTCGAGCCGCGGACCTTCCCCGTCTCGCGCTCCGCCGTGCCGGAGTCGGCGGCGTGCTCGTGGTTGTGCGTTTCGAGGTACTGCCAGCCGGTCCAGGCGCCTGTCGCGGTGGCGCGGGTACGGACCTGGACCGTGCCGTGGAGTTCGGCTTCGGCGTCCTCCCAGACGACCCCGACCAGCGAGAACGGTCTGGTGTCGCGCTCCGACCGGCCCTGTGGCGCGGTGCCCGCGGCCCGGTCGGTCCCGGGGTCGTTGTGTGGTGGGAGTGGCACGAGTGGCAGGGATTGAGTGGAGCCCGGTGGCGCCGTATTCGTGGGGACAGCGGGAGCCGGGGCGGCGTTGGCAGCGGTGGGCAGGACCAGAGCGGCGGTGCACGCGACTCCGATCGCGGAAGCAAGGAATGCACGCATGCAGTAGATCTTGGGCATAAGTGGATAAATATGTCCATTGGGGAATTGACGGGGCGTCGGCCGAACCGGTGTACGGGCGGCCCTCCCGCGCCCGGGCCGCACGGCCCCCGCGCGAAGGCACCGGCGTACTCTTGCGCGGGTGAACGCCACCGATCGCACCCCCGCCGACCTGCTGCGATCCGCGCTCGCCGCGGACCCCGCCCAGCCCCTGGTCACCTTCTACGACGACGCCACCGGCGAGCGCGTAGAACTGTCCGTCGCCACCTTCGCCAATTGGGTGGCGAAGACCGCCAACCTGCTCCAGGGCGACCTCGGCGCCGCGCCCGGCGACCGGCTCGCGCTGCTGCTTCCCGCGCACTGGCAGACCGCCGTCTGGCTGCTCGCCTGTTCGTCCGTCGGTGTGGTCGCGGATGTGGGCGGGGACCCGGCCGGCGCCGATCTGGTGGTCAGCGGGCCCGACACGCTGGAGGAGGCGCGGGCCTGCGGCGGGGAGCGCGTGGCGCTCGCCCTGCGGCCGCTGGGCGGCCGCTTCCCGCAGCCGCCCGCCGGATTCGCGGACTACGCCGTCGAGGTGCCGGGGCAGGGCGACCGTTTCGCGCCGTACGCCCCCGTGGATCCGGACGAGCCCGCGCTGCGGGTCGGCGGTACGGAGCTCACGGGCGCCCAGCTGGTCGAGCGGGCACGCGCGGACGCGGAGAGCCTCGGGCTCGGATCCGGGGCGCGGCTGCTGTCGGGGCTGGAGTACGACACGTGGGAGGGGCTGTCC
The DNA here is from genome assembly GCF_018614035.1 of Streptomyces sp. ISL-96. GTDB lineage: Bacteria > Actinomycetota > Actinomycetes > Streptomycetales > Streptomycetaceae > Streptomyces. The sequence goes on along the minus strand of NZ_JAGGPA010000074.1, from coordinate 55,922 downwards.
TCGGGTCTGTTCGCGCCCCTCGCCGTCGGCGGTTCCGTGGTGCTGTGCCGGAATCTCGGTCAGCTCTCGGAGGAAGGCCTCGCCAAGCGGATCGAGAGCGAACGGGTCACCAACACGGCGGTACTACAAGCGCCCTGAGAGCCACCCGTCCGGCCCACCGGCTGCCGAGCCCTCCCCCCGGAGCGTCAACTCCGGTAGATGATCGACGGTAAGCACCGCACAACCAAGCGCGAGGTTCAGCCGTCTACCCCTGCGACCGGCGGCCACAGCGCGCCGCCGACTCCGTGAAGGATGGACGCAGACGTGACCGACAGTGCTGGCACGCCCTCCGGACCGGACACCCCGGCCGAGGAGGACGAGGCGAAGGACCTGGCTGCCACGGAAGGTGCGGATGGCGAGGATCTGAGCGCGGAGGGTGCGGGTGAGGGTTCGGGTTCGGGTTCGGGGGAAGGTGGCGACGCCAACGGACATCCGCGCTGGCTTCGTTGGACCGCCCTCGGCGCCTCCTTCGCGCTCCTCCTCGCCGCCGGTGTCGGCTGGTGGCTCTACCGGAAGCTCGACGGCAACATCACCACGGACACCAGCGCCGCCGCCGAGCTCGAAGAGTACGAGAAAGAGCGCCCCACACCCATCGCGCGGCACGCCCAGAACATCCTGCTCATCGGGTCCGACACCCGCTCCGGCAAGGGCAACAGCAAGTACGGGCCCGACAAGGGCACCCAGCGCTCCGACACGACGATCCTGCTGCACCTGGCCGGGGACCGTAAGAGCGCGACAGCCGTCTCGCTGCCGCGCGACCTGATGGTGGACATCCCCAGCTGCCGGAAGCCCGACGGCACGCGCACGAACGAGCAATCCACCCAGTTCAACTCGGCGTTCGAGCTCGGCGGTACGGCGTGCACCATCCGTACGGTCGAGCGGCTCACCGGCGTCCGGGTGAACCACCACATGGTCATCGACTTCGCGGGCTTCAAGGGGATGGTCGACGCGGTGAACGGCGTCGAGATCTGCCTCAAGGAGCCGATCGACGACGAGGACGCCCTGCTCCGGCTGGACAAGGGCCGCCAGAAGCTGAACGGTGAGCAGGCCCTCGGCTTCGTACGGGCCCGCAAGACCATCGGCGACGGCAGCGACACCGAACGCATGGAACGCCAGCAGCGATTCCTCGGCGCGCTGGTGAACAAGGTGCAGAGCAACGGCGTACTGCTCAATCCGACCAGGCTCTACCCGGTGCTGGACGCGGCGACGAAGTCCCTCACGACCGATGCCGGGCTCGACTCGCTCAAGGACCTGTACAACCTGGTGCGCGGCATGCGGAACATCCCCACCGACCAGGTGCAGTTCATGACGGTGCCCCGTCAGCCTTACGCTCAGGACCCGAACCGGGACGAGCTCGTGGAGCCGGACGCCAGCCGTCTGTTCAAGCAGCTGCGCGAGGACGCGCCCGTTTCCGTCGTACCGGCGGGCTCCGAGAAGCCGGACAAGGAAGACAAATCCCCGGCCGACGAGAAGCCCGACGACACGGGATCGGCGAGCCCGGCCCCGACGCCGACTTTCACCGGCAGCAATGCGGCCACCGACGAGTGCGAGTAAAGCGATAGCCAAAGCCTGACCAGCAACAGAACGGATTGGGCGGATTGCCCAGTTGTAAGGCCAGTGGAATTTGTCACGGACGTCGCCCCACGCTGAACTGGGCAGATAGTGTGACGCGATCCGGTGCTTCCGGCCCTGAGGTCGCACTGCTGGAACGAACGCCAGAGGGCCTGGGGGAGGCGCCTCATGTGGCACCCGACGGAGGACTCAAGCAACCGTGGATGCGCAAAACCGTGGGCGGGCGGAAGAAATCGACCCCGCAGACCAGTGGGTCCTCAACCCGGACACCGGTCATTACGAATTGCGACTGGACCACTCCGCTGGGCGATCGCCGGCGGCGGCCCCTCCCCGGAGGACTTCGTCGAGAACGAACACCCGTGAGCGGGCCGCCGGCCCCCGGCGCGAAGTCCCCGTCCAGCGCAGCCGACGTGCCTCGAACGGCTCCCGGAGCGCGGGCATCTCGCGCGATTCCGGCAGCGGCGACGGCGGCGCGCCGCAGGCCGGCCGCCGAAAGCGCAAGGCGAAGAAGTCCGGCAAGAAGAAGGCGCTGCTGTGGACCGGCGGCGTCATGGGCTTCGTGCTCGTCGGCGTCTCGGTCGGCGCGTACGTCGTGTACGACCGCCTCAACGGGAACATCGACTCGGTGGACGTCGGTGACGCGGCCAACGGTGCCTCGACGGACGGGCCGATGAACATCCTGATCATCGGCACCGACAAGCGCACCGGCGCGGGCAACGAAGGCTACGGGGACAGGAAGAACTCGACCGGCCACGCCGACACGACCTTCCTCTTCCATGTCTCGGCAGACCGCACGAACGCGACCGCTCTGAGCATCCCCCGCGACCTGAAGACCGACATCCCCGACTGCCCCACCAAGCATGCGGACGGCACGGAGACGGTCATCCCGGGGACGCCGTACACGAGGTTCAACGAGAGCTTCGGCGTGGGCGGCCGGGATCCGGGCTGCACCATGCGCACGGTCAAGCAGATCACCGGTCTCCCGATCAACCACTTCATGATGGCCGACTTCAACGCGGTCAAGACGCTGACCACCGCGATCGGCGGCGTGGACGTCTGTCTTACCGAGCCCATCAAGGACACCAAGTACTCGCAGCTCAACCTGTCGGCCGGTGACCACCGCATCCAGGGCGAGGAGGCGCTCGCGTTCGTCAGGAACCGGCACGGTCTCGGCAACGAGAGCGACCTCGACCGGATCAAGATGCAGCAGCAGTTCATCGCCTCGATGATCCGCAAGATGAAGGAAGACACCCTCGGCAATCCGAAGAGGATGCTCGACCTCGCGGACGCGGCCACCAAGGCGCTCACGGTGAACAAGGAGATCGAGGACCTCCCGAAGCTGAAGGCCCTCGCCGAGGAACTCGGCCGGATCAACATCAAGAACATCGCCTTCACGACGATCCCCGTGAGAGACAACCCCGCCGAGACGGTCAAGGCGACCGTCGTTCTGGACCCCGTCAAGGCCCCGCAGGTGTTCAACGCCCTGCAGAATGACGTCTCCTTCACCGACGTGAAGAAGAGGGAGAAGGCCGCCAAGAGCAAGCAGGCCGCACTGCTCAAGGGCCCCAGGTCCGAAGCGTCCGAGGTTCGTGTCGACGTCTACAACGGCAGCGACACAGCCGGAGCCGCGCAGGCGACCCTCAACTGGCTCCAGCTCGAGCAGGGCGTGCTCAAGTCCACGAACAAGAGCAATGCCCCGGAGAAGATCGCTAAGACTAGGCTTGAGTACGCACCGAACCAGGCCGACCAGGCGCGCAAGCTCGCGGATCTGATGGGCCTGCCCGCCGCGGCGCTCAAGAAGGGCAGCGCGGACGCAGGGGAGATGGAGCCGATGGTCCTGACTCTCGGCGCCGACTTCAAGGGCGAAGGGGTGCCCATCAGCGGTCCGGTGAAGCCGCCCGAGGTGGAGAAGGTCCAAGCAGACCAGAAGATCTGCGCCAAGTGAAACCGGGTCACCGGATGATGCGGCGCGCCTGAACAACAGGGGGGCCAGGGGTGGGACAGAACACCGTGCGTGAGGCGCGGACGCGGGGAGGCGTCCGGGCCGCCGACGGAAGAGGCTGGGACGACAGCCTGCACGAGGGCGACGCCGCCGGGCCGCCCCGGCGGCGCGGCGGCCCACATCCGCGCGGCAGACGCGGTAAGCGGCGGGTACTGCGCTGGGTCGCCTCCGTGCTGTCCCTGCTGATACTCGGCACGGCCGGCGCCGGATACCTCTACTACCGCCACCTCAACGGCAACCTGAAGAAGGAAGAACTCAACCTCGGCGACAAGCCGATGGTCGATCACAAGGTCAACGCCGCGGGCCAGACCCCGCTGAACATTCTGCTCATCGGCTCCGACGCGCGTAACTCCGACGCGAACAAGCGGCTCGGGGGCGCCAAGAAGACCTTCGACGGCCCGCCGCTCGCCGACGTACAGATGCTGCTCCACGTCTCCGCCGACCGCAGCAACATCTCAGTGATCAGCATGCCGCGCGACACGCTCCTGAAGATGCCCAAGTGCACCGACCCGGAAACCGGCGAGGTCCACCCGGCGACGACGAATCTGCGCATGACCAACGCGAGTCTCCAACGCGGCGGTCCGGGCTGCACGGTCGCGACCTGGTACCAGCTGACCGGCATCACCATCGACCACTTCATGATGATCGACTTCTCGGGTGTCGTCTCCATGGCGGACGCCATCGGTGGCGTCCCGGTCTGTGTCACGGACAACGTCCGCTCGCGCAACAGCAAGGGCGAGGGCTCGGGCCTGGAGCTCAAGAAGGGCGAGACGTACATCAAGGGCGAGCAGGCCCTCCAGTGGCTGCGCACCCGCTACGGCTTCGAGGACGGCACCGACCTCGCCCGTACGCACGCCCAGCACATGTACATGAATTCGATGGTCCGCGAGCTGAAGAAGAACACCAAGCTCAGCGACCCGAACAAGCTGCGCAAGCTGGCCGAGGCCGCCACCCGGGCGCTCACCGTCGACGACCGGCTCGACACCGTCAAGAAGCTGTACGACCTCGGCGAGGAACTCAAGAAGGTCCCGACGGCCCGGATCACCATGACCACCATGCCGTCGGTGCCCTCGGCGGACAACAACCGGGTCCTTCCCAAGCCGGGCGAAGCCGAACTGCTCTTCAAGATGGTCGGCGAGGACACGCCGCTGGACGGGAAGGCCTCGAAGAAGCAGAAGCCGAAGGTCTCCAAGGACCCGGCCGCGCCGGACGCGGAGATCGGCGTGATGGTGCAGAACGGCACCTACACGGACGCCCTCGGGGCGGCGACGGGACGTGCGCGCGAGGTCACCGGCGTACTCACGGGGAAGGGCTTCACCCAGGCCCGGGCCGACACGCAGCGCAACCCGCAGGAGCGCACCACGGTCTACTTCCCGAGCGTCGACCTGGAGGGTGACGCCCAGGCGGTTGCCAAGTCCCTCGGCCTGCCGCTGAGTTCGGCGAAGCGGTCCACCGACGTCTCAGGCGTCACTCTTGTCGTGGGCGCGGACTGGCGGAGCGGCAGCACTTACCCCAAGTCCGCGGCGAAGGACGACAAGGACAAGGACGAAGCTCTCAAGTCCGCCCGGGCCCTGAACGGCGCCAAGGCCGACGCCTGCATGGAAGTGCAGCCCGGCTTCACCTGGTCCGACTGACTCGGGCGACCACCGCCGCGAAGGTCAAGTCCCCTGCCCAAGCAGGGGACTTGAGGTCATACGGTCGTCGTACGGACCGCCGGGCGGCGGCTCGCGATGACCTTCTTCGCGAGCGAGCGCGGGCTGGTCAGGAAGCCGAAGCCCCACGACATGTGCATGGTGGCCAGGGCGACCGGGATCTGCGCCCGTGCCTTGAGCGACAGGCCCTTGCCCGCCGGGACCGAGCCCGCCACGATCGCGGCCAGGTAGCCGGCCGGGACCACGAAGCCCCACGGCGTGAGCGCGGCGCCGACGACGATGCCCGCCGCGATCGCGCAGACGGCGGTCGGCGGTGCGAGGTAGCGGAGGTTGATGGATCCCGCGTGGTAGCGGGCGACTACGTGGCGCCAGCGGCCGTAGTCCTTGTACTGCTTGGCCAGGGCCTTGACGGAGGGCCTCGGGCGGTACTGGACCTTGAGCTCGGGCGAGAACCAGATCAGGCCGCCGGCCTCACGGATCCGGAAGTTCAGCTCCCAGTCCTGGGCGCGGATGAACTCCTCGTTGTACCCGCCCTGCTGTTCGAGGGCCTCACGGCGGAAGACACCCAGGTATACGGTCTCCGCCGGTGCGGCCTCGCCGCCCGTGTGGAACGCCGCGTTGCCGACGCCTATCTTCGAGGTCATCGCGGCCGCGACCGCGTCCTCCCAGGCGTTCTCGCCCTCGGCGTGCATGATGCCGCCGACATTCTGCGCGCCGGTCTCCTCCAGGAGGCGGACGGCGGTCGCGATGTAGTTCGGCGAGAGCATCCCGTGGCCGTCGACCCGCACCACGATGGGGTGCCGGGAGGCCTTGATGGCCGCGTTCAGCGCTGCGGGGGTACGGCCCGTGGGGTTCGGGACGGTATGGATACGAGGGTCTTCCCGTACCAGCTCGGCGGCGATCTCCTCGGTCCGGTCCGAGGACGGGCCGATCGCGATCACCACCTCCATCTCGCCGTCGTACTCCTGCTCCAGGATGTGACGGACCGAGTTGCGCAGATGCCGCTCCTCGTTGAGGACCGGCATGATCACGGAGACTGCGGGTGTGGCGTTCATATCGGGGGTCACGTTACCGCGAACGGGGGACACGGACGCACGGCGGCCGCGTCGCTGCCCAGGTCGTTGATCGTATGGGCCTACGTTGCTGCTGATCCCCCCTTGCCTTCGCGGAGGTGTCCCACGTGCCCAAGTCGCCCCGTCCACAGCCGGGCCGCAGTCGAAGGCAGGACGAGCGCCCGCAGTGGTCGATGCGGCTGTTCACCACGATCTCGGTCCTTGTGCTGTGCGCCGGTGGCATCGGTCACGCGGTGGTCACCGGGATGGAAACGGGCATCGAGCGGGTCGATCCGTTCAAGGACATGAAGAACCGTCCGGCGGCCGGCGACGGCACGAACATCCTGCTCGTCGGCACCGACCGGCGCGGCAAGATCACGCCGGAGGAGAAGCGGAAGTACCGGCTGGGCGGCGAACCCTGCCACTGCACCGACACGATCATGGTGGTGCACCTCTCCGCCGACAAGGAGCGCGCCAGCATCGTGAGCCTGCCGCGCGACAGCTACGCGGAGGTGCCCGAGCACACCGACCATTCCACGGGCAAGCGCCACAGCGCGCACCCGGCGAAGATCAACGCGGCGTACGCGGAAGGCGGCCCCGGGCTCACGGTGCGGACCGTGGAGCACATGACGAAGGTGAAGATCGACCACTATATGGAGGTCGACTTCACCAGCTTCATGAAGACGGTGGACGTGATCGGCGGGGTGGAAATCTGCACGGTCCGCCCGCTCAAGGACAACTACACCGGCCTCGACCTGCCCGTCGGCACCCACCGGCTGAACGGCGGCCAGGCCCTCCAGTACGTCCGCTCCCGCCACATCGACGGAGCCGCCGACTTCGGCCGCATGCAGCGCCAGCAGCGCTTCCTCGCCGCCTTCATCGCCAAGGCCGGCACCAGCGGCGTCCTGCTCAACCCGGTGAAGTTCCGGCAGGTGACGTCCACGCTGCTCAGCTCGGTCCGCGCGGACAAGGGCTTCGGTACGGAGGAGATCCTCGCCCTGGGGCAGGCGATGCGCGGGTTCACCCCCGCGTCGTCGGAGTTCACGTCCGTACCGATCGCCGGGGTCAATCCGCCGATCGAGGGCATCGGCTCGACCGTGAAGTGGGACGAGGCGAAGTCCAAGAAGCTGTTCCAGAACCTGCGGGACGACAAGCCGCTCGCGCCGCCGCGCCCCAAGAAGAGAGCGACGCTGGTCGACGTGGCGCCGCAGCAGGTCTCCGTACAGGTCTACAACGGGACGCTGACCCGGGGACTGGGCAAGCGCGTGGACGACGCGCTGCGGTCCACCGGCTTCAAGACCACCCGCTCCCCCGAGGACGCGGACCGCAACGATGTGCGGCGCACCCTAGTCACGTACGACCCGCGCTGGGACCGCTCGGCGAAGTCGCTCCAGGCGGCGCTGCCGGGGTGCGAGCTGCGGGCGGTGGAGGGGCAGGGGGCGCTGCTGAAGGTGCTGGCGGGTACGGATTTCAAGGGTGTACGGGCGGTACGGGCGGACGATCCGTACCAGGGTGAGTTCGGCACGGTCACCGGCGACCAGGTCGTATGCCCGTAGGGCCTTTGCCGGACCGCGTCAGTTCTCCAGGTCCAGGCCCTCGGCGGCGCGCTTGTCCCGCAGCTCCTTGATCGCGCGGCGCCGCGCGAGGCGGTGCGTGCGGCGGATCTGGGCCTCCTGGTAGCGGCGCCGGTCCCGCTCCGTCTCGGGTACGACCGGGGGGACGCGGCGGGGCTTGCCGTCCGCGTCGACGGCGGCGAACACGAGGTAGGCGCTGCCGACCTGGGTGGCCGGGGTCGACTCGTTCCAGCGTTCGGCCAGGACGCGTACGCCGACCTCCATCGAGGACCGGCCCGTCCAGTTGACCTGGGCTTTCACATGGACCAGGTCCCCGACCCTGACCGGCTCCAGGAAGACCATCTCGTCCATGGAGGCGGTGACGGCCGGCCCGCCGGAGTGGCGGCCCGCGACGGCGCCCGCCGCGTCGTCCACCAGCTTCATGATCACGCCGCCGTGCACCGTGCCGAGGAGGTTGGTGTCGCTGCCCGTCATGATGTGGCTGAGCGTGGTGCGGGAGGCTGCGGTGGGCTTGCCCGGAATGTCATCTTCCGGGTGCAGGGGCTGATCTGTCATGCCCTCCACCTTATGCGCGGGCCGCATTGCATCAGCTCTGCAACAGCCCTGCCCCGATTTCCTACCCGCCCTGTAAGGCGCCCCCCTCTTACCTGCACACTGTTCGGCATGAGCGACTGGCCGGACGGATGGAACGACCGCAGCGACCCGCACGGACGCGGCAGCGGCGGCGCGCAGCCCGAGGGCGCGCGGGTGATGAGGCACGTGCAGCGCGGCCAGGTCCCGCCGCCTGCCGCCCCGGTGCCTCCGGTGCACCGCCCGGTGCCGTCGCAGCCGCAGGGTTACGACGACGGCTACGGTCAGGGCTCCCACGGTGACGGATACAACACCGGCCAGGTCTACAGCGGTGGCGGCCGGCCGCCGCGCGGGCCGCGCGTCGGCCCGGCGCCGGACTGGAGACGCCGTATCAAGCTCGGATCACTGACGCTGGTCGTCGTGCTCCTCGCCGTCTCCATCGGTACGTACTTCTGGGCGGACGGCAAGCTCAAGCGCGAGGTCGACCTGGCGAAGGTCATCGAGCGGCCCGAGGCCGGTGACGGCACGAACTACCTGATCGTCGGCTCCGACAGCCGCGAGGGCATGACGGCCGACGACAAGAAGAAGCTGCACACCGGGTCGGCCGAGGGCAAGCGGACCGACTCGATGATGATCCTGCACGACGGCTCCAACGGCCCGACCCTCATCTCGCTGCCGCGCGACTCGGACGTGGAGATCCCGTCCTTCGTCGGATCGGAGTCCGGCAAGACGTTCCCGGCCCAGGGACGGCGCGTGAAGCTGAACGCGGCGTACGCCGAGGACGGTCCCGAGCTGCTGGTCCGTACCGTCGAGCACAACACCAACCTCCGCATCGACCACTACGTCGAGATCGGCTTCGCCGGCTTCGCCAACATCGTGGACGCGATCGGCGGGGTGGAGATGGACATCCCGAAGGCGTTCAAGGACGCGAAGTCGGGTGCCGACTTCCAGGCCGGAAAGCAGACCCTCAACGGCGAGCAGTCCCTGGCCTTCGTCCGTACCCGCTACGCCTTCGCGGGCAGCGACCTGGACCGTACGAAGAACCAGCAGAAGTTCCTGGCGGCCCTGGCAAGCCAGACGGCGACGCCGGGCACGGTCCTGAACCCGTTCAAGCTCTACCCGACCATGGGCGCCGGCCTGGACACGCTCATCGTCGACAAGGACATGAGCCTGTGGTCCCTGAGCCAGATGTTCTTCGCGATGAAGGGCGTCACGGGCGGCGACGGTACGTCGATGAACATCCCGATCTCGGGCAGCAGCGGCGGCAACCTGGTCTGGGACAAGGCGAAGGTCGCGCAGCTCGTGCAGCAGCTCAAGAACGACGAAAAGGTCACGGTCAAGGGCAACTGACGATTGTCAGTCGAAATACGATTCGAGCGTGCCGCGACGCCGCGTATCGAGTGTCGCGCAGTGGAATGAGCCACCGAACGGCGCGTAGTGCAGCAGGTCGGACGGGATCGGCTCGAATCCCCATTTTTCGAGGGCGCGCAGCATGTTGGTGTGGTGCCGCTCCGCGATCACCCGTTTTTCGTCGATCATCAGAATGTTCATGCTGAGCCACTTGCCGCACATCGAGGTGATCTTGAGCAGGCGCTCGTCGATCGGGTTGGGCTCGGGGGCGATCAGGATGTCCCACGAGCGCAGGACGTCGGGCAGGCGGTCGACGTCGATGTATTCAGGATTGACGAGCACCTTGCCGGGCGAGAGCACGAGGAACGTCGTGTCGATGTGCATGGGCGTGCGGCAGCGGCTCTCGATCTCGTGGATGCGATAACCGGGTCCGAGATGGCGGCGCAACCAGTCGATCCCCATTTGATTGGTGACGTTGCTGCGCGTAACGAACAGGTCGCGTCCCGCGCGCACGAAATCCGCCGCGTCGAACACCGGCTCGAACTCGGTGAGGATGTACCGCATGGGTTCGCCGGCTTCGGGGATACGGAAATCCGCCTCGAAGAGTTCGTCGGTGAGCTGCGGCCTCGGCGCCGCCGTCCAGCGCGCGCCGCGCCGGAAGTAATCCTTGAGGATTCCGCGATAGGAATGGGTCTCGAAATATCGGCACGGCCATGCCATGGGGGTCTCGATGATCTCGTCACCGATCACGAGCATGCTGTCACGCGGACAGGTATTGCAAAAACCGCGTGACGACCAGTCGGGCGTGGCGAAGCGTTGCTTGTGGTCGACCGCGTCCGGGCGCCTGACCGTGATGCCGAGGGATTCCAGGAGAGCGATGAACTGATCGAGCTCAAGCTGCGCCTGCTCGATCAGAATGCGCGGATATTTGAAACCGGCGGCCAGCCCCTGCAACCGCGCGGCCCATGGCGGGATGTTGCAGGCCACGACCGGATGGTTGGTAGGGATCGTCGCGCCGTCGAGACGCCCGACGATGATCTCCTCCAGCGGGTCCCACTCGTTGTGTGAATTCACCGGAGAAACGAGAGGTTCCGCGGCAGCGTTCGCGGTCGAGGCCGCATCATTGTCTGCCGCGTTGTCTGCCGCCGCCGTCAGAATGCCGGGCCTCTGCGCTGCCGCCATGCTCAACCACTTCCGATTGCAGAAGTCAGTAATTCACCATATCCAGCCGGCCCGCTCCGGGGCTCACACCTCGATGCCGTCGCGGAAGCCGCGAGGACGGCAGCTGTACGGCGGTCATGCCGGTCCTCACCTCTCCACTGGGTCAGGCTCCTGATCTACCCACCCGGTCGCCGGGGGACGCAGGGCGCGGGGCCGAATCACCCGATCCGGCGACCGGGTCGCCGAGCACCCCGCGGACAGCGAAGAACGCCCCTGCCGTTTCCCGGCAGAGGCGTTCTTCACTTGCGTTCTACGGGAGGTTGCGGGCCATGACGATCCGCTGGACCTGGTTCGTGCCCTCGTAGATCTGAGTGGTCTACAGCTCTAATGGTCTCTACCTGCACGGATGCCCTCTGACGGGGGCCTCCCCCAGGATTCCCCCATGATCATCAGTCTCCGCGCCCCTGCCCAGGCTCTGCTGGTCCTCGGCCGAGTCTAGGTGTTGCTGGCCATGACGTTGGTGACGCTTGTGGGGAGGCGTGAGGCTGGAGGACGGTTCCCGGCGGTGGTGTGAGGTCGGTGGTAGTTGTAGTGGACGTTCCAGACCGCGATCGCCCGGGTTCGTTCTGCTTCGGAGCTCCAGGTACGGGCGTAGAGCAGCTCTTCAGCGAGGATGCGCTGGTAACGCTCAACCTTGCCGTTGTGCCGGGGCGTGTAGGGCTTGGTCCGCTGGTGGCGGAGAGCCCCCGAGGTGACGGAGCGCACGAAGACTGCGGCGCGGTAGTTGGCGCCGTTGTCGGTGACCACACGCACAATTCGGTGGATGCCGTGGGCGGCGAAGAACGCGCGGGCGCGGCTGAAGAACGCCACGGTGGTGGCGGCCTTCTCATCGGGAAGGGGCTCGGTATAGGCCAGGCGGGAGAACCCGTCGACGGCGGAGTGCAGGTAGACGTACCCGCCCTTGGCGCCGGCGGTCTTGGCGCGCTGGGCGGTCCTGGCCTGTTCGGAGTCGCGGCCGTGGGCCCGCCACCCGCCGCCGTCGGGGATGCGTCCGGCCTTCTTGACGTCCAGGTGGACCATGTGGCCTGGGTAGCGGGCCACAATCCGTTGTGACGGGCGCCGGTTGATGGACCCATCGGGGTCGAGGAACCGGCGGTGGTTGATGCCCAGGCGGGCCAGCCACCGGCCCACGGTGCGTTCACTGATTTGCACGCCCTGGTTCGCGAGTTCGAGCGCGATCCTGCGGGCGGACCACTTGTTGTCCCGCCGCAGCTGCTCAATCCGTTCGACAACCTCGGGTGAGGTCTGGGTCGGTGAGGAGTGCGGCACGCTGGAGCGGTCCTGCAACCCGGCCTCGCCGTACGTGTCGTATCGGTTTTTCCACTTGGACAGGCAGGCGCGGGAGACGCCGGCTTCGGCTGCCACGTGGGCGATCGGACGGCTGCGGCAGCGCTCCACGAGCCTTCGGCGTCCCTCGATGTTCAAGGGAGCGTTCGCATGTGTCACTGGAGCACCTCGGCGCTTCGGCCGACCGCGACCACCGCGCGGAGGGGGAACGCGATGAGCAGCGCGGCAGCGACCAGGAGCCCGCTCGCCCACAGCGGTCCGAGGTCCCCGGCCTCGGTACTGAGGGTGGTCGCGGCGACGAGGGGGCCGGCGGCGGCGCCGATGTTGAGTGCCGCGGTCGCATACGAGCCGGCCATGGTGGGGGCTTCCGCTGCCTCGTAGAGGACCCGCGTGATCAGTGTGCTGCCCAGTGCGAACGACAGCGTGCCCTGCACGAACACGAGGGTGCACAGGGCGAACGGTTTGTCGGCCAGTACCGCCAGGGCCGGCCAGCCGACGAGCAGCAGCGGACCACCGACTGCGATGACCGGACCGGGACGCTGGTCGGCCAGTCGGCCGGCGACGGTGACGCCGACGAAGGAACCGGCACCGAAGAGCACCAGAACGGCAGAGATCCACAGCTCGCCCAGCCCGGCAGTGCCGGTCACAACGGGGGCGAGGAAGGTGAAGCTTGCGAATGTTGCCGCGTTCACCAGCGCGCCGAGCAGCATCACCAGGACCAACCGCGGCCTTGTGAGCAGGGCGAGTTCCACTCGCAAGGCCGGCCCGCCAGTCGCCTCTTCCTTCACACGTCCCGCTGGGATGCCCTTGAGGATTCCGAGAGCCGCAGGCAGACAGAGAGCAGCGACAGCCCAGAATGTGGCCCGCCAGCCGAGTGCCGTGCCGAGTACCGAACCGCCAGGGACACCGGCGATCGTGGCCACCGTCGTACCCGACAGGAGCACGGCCAGCGCACGTCCCTTCTTGGCGGGCGCCACCAGCGCGGCGGCAGCCGTCAGAGCGACGGCAAGGAACCCCGCGTTCGCGAGCGCGGCAACGACCCGGGTAACGACCAGGACAGGGAAGCTCGTGGTGACGGCGCCCACAGCGTGAGCTGCCGCGAAAGCAAGGATGAATCCGAGAAGGCTGGAGCGCCTGGGCCAGTTGCGGGCAAGCGCGGCCACAAAGGGGGCGCCGACGACCATGCCGATCGCGAAGGCCGAGGTGAGCATGCCTGCTGTCCCGACTGTGACGTCGAAATCTGAGGCGATGTCCGGCAACAGGCCGGCGAGCATGAACTCCGAGGTGCCCATGGCGAAGACCGCCACGGCAAGCAGGTACAGCGGGAGAGGCATCGAAGGCTCCGAGGTGAGGAGAAGCACGAGAAGGTCATCTCGTCACCGCGGCCAGCCCCACGGGCACACTCGTCCCACCACAGAATGCGGCGCAACGACAGGGCTACAAGCTCAGGGCTTCAGGGGGCTGACGGCGTGACCGAAAGCCCCCACCTTGTCTGACTCAGGACTCGACATGGCTCGCACGGTACCCGACTGATACCCGTCGAGGCACCTTCGTTTCAACGGCATTGACCTGTGTCACCGACGTCATGTCCCGCAACATCTAGGAGGCTTGCCCGGTTTCCTGTCTTGGAATCTCGAACCCCTTGCGTGTCAGGGCAGTTGGTCGGAAGCATCGACCAGGACATGACGGAGCAGGCCAGGGAGGGAACCCCGTGAAGGTCACCAAGCTTGTGAGCACCTGCGACCTCAAGGATTGCCCGACGATCTACGCGACCGACAGGGGCACGCTGCTAGTGCAGGGGGAGACTCCTGCCGACCACGGCCTTCAGATTCCCGCACACGAAACCGTGGTCGAGATTCCGGAGCAGTTGCTTTTCGATCTCATTCGGAAGGGTCTCCGTGGCGCCTAAGAACCTGGGCGAGCTCTTCGAAACCTTCGAGCGAGAGGCATTCCGGCTAGAGACGCTGGACGATTACAGCAAGTCGGGAAATGTGCACGCCTACCGGGCGTTCCTCGCCGGGGAGCCTCAACCGGCCGACTACAACGAAGCCTGGGTGTCAGAACTCCGTTCCCACACCAGCAATGGCAAGCGCGTCTATCGCGTGCATATCCTCTCTCGGCCTCTCACTCCGTATCTGCGATTCGAACTCGGATGGGGCTACCAGAAGAACGCGACAGGCGGTGAAGAATTCTTCATCCTCGACACCACCGAGAGTCCGAACCCCCTCCAAGGGGTTCCGGACTTCTGGCAATTCGACAACACCGCCACGGGTGTCATGAGCTACACAGAAGACGGTTCTTTCCTCGGAGCCGAAGTGCTCCCCGACGAGCGGGCAGGAGAGTTCCGCGCCTACCGGGATACGGCTATGGCTCACGCCGTGCCGTTCACCGAATGGTGGGCGAAGTACGGCGAGTGAACAGAGGGGAGCTAGGGGCCGCACTGCGGGCGCTTCGGCAGGCATCCGGGAAGGAAGCAAAGGCCGTCGCCCGCAGTGCTGTCATGTCCGCAAGCAAGCTAAGCAAAATTGAAACGGCGAAGGTCGCTCCGTCCGTCACGGACGTTGAGCGCATCCTTACAGCCATCGGAGTATCCGATGAGGTCAAGACCGAATATCTAGAAGCGGTCAGAGCAGCGGCAACGGAGACAACGGCTTGGCGCCTCATTCGTCGTTTGGGCGTGCACAAAGCCCAGCAACAGACGAGAGCACTAGAGGCTCAGATGACGTTGCTGCGGCTCTTCCAGCCGGCATTGATCCCTGGCCTGCTACAGACCCCCGAATACATCCGGTCGATTCTCTCGCGGCACGACCTGGGCGAGGACGTGCTTAACCGCACTATCAGTGCCCGTATAGAGCGCCAACAGGCTCTCTACGACTCGACCAAGGAACTCCACTTCGTCATCACTGAGCCTGTACTACGGTGGCGCATCGTGTCATCCACCAAGATGGCAGAACAGGTAGACAGGCTCGTCTCTCTTTCGCGGCTGCCCAACATCGACATTCGCATCGTGCCCTTGTCGGCGCGACAGCAGGACATAGCGAATCACGCGTTCGTCATCCGGGATGACAGGATGGTCAGCGTTGAGACGGTTCACGCGGAAGTCGTGGTAACCGACCCCAGAGACGTTGCGCTGTACGTCCACAAGTTCGAGAGGTTCGCCTCCATGGCGCTTTCTGGTGATGCCATGCGTTCCATGCTCGAAGGCATCCGGAACGAGTTGTTGCATGAACAGGAAACCGGCTAGAGGTAGCCACGCCTCCGGCGGATCATTGCTTGCCACAGGAACCCGAGTCGGGGAGGCAATCAGCAATGAGCGCGACAAAGACGACGATGGGAGATCCCGTCCACCTGTCGCTTCCCGCCGACCCCCCGCAACCGGCCAGGGGATGCCGGGTGTGTGCGGCGCTGGATAAGCAGCGCGCGGAGGCACGGGAGCGTGGGGATTTCTCGGCGGCGAGCGATGCGAATATCGAACTGACCGCTCACCCGACGACGGGGAGCCACCGCCGCACGGGGCGTAAGTGATGGGTGCCATTCGAGCCGCGTACCGGCACGTCCTGCACCGGATCATTCAACACCCGGACACGGATGTTACCTACGAAGCGCAGTGCCTTAGTTGTGCCTGGGAGGCGTCGCCCTCCACGGACACGGCGGCGGTTGATGTGGAATGCATGAGCCACACGGCCCGGAGTAATCACCGGTCGTTCCGCCGAGTCTGCACGTCGTTCGCCTTTGTCGTGCGCGACGAATCCCGCGAAGCACGGTGAGGCGCTTCCTCGGCCGTATGGCTTGGCTGTCCTTCATTTTCTTGGTCGCCGCATCCTGCGGCACGATCATCACGCTTGCCGCGACCGGCAAGCTTTAAGGGGGCAACTAGCTATGTCTGTGCAAGAGTTGCTGAACTTGGTTGCGCCGCGAAGCGGTCAAGTGGACCCAGCCTCATGCGTTCAATGCGCATCACTGCGTAAGCAGGTGCGGAGGGCCACCCGTTCCGGAAATCGCGCCGAGGCCGTGAGAACCACGGAAGCGATGCGAGCACACAAGAACTACGGCCACCCGGAAGACACACGGCCGCTCCCCTCTGATCTTCCCAAAGACGCCCCCAGGTTGATCTAGGGGTGCCCGTTTGGGATCAGCTCCCGCCCCGGCGGTGGAAACCCTGGACAGGTCGAGCAGCCGGGGCGGGTCGCATGGCGGTGCGGGGACCGACTCCCCGCTGTTCGGCGAAGGGAATTGACACCATGACCCAACGGCCCGAATTCGAGTTCGTCAAGGCGGCGGCGTGCCGCGACGCCCGAGTGAACAACTGCCCCGAGGTGGCCCTGAACCGGCCGGGGGTGGTTGCGTTGCGGGACAGTCAGCGACCGGACACCATCGTCACCATGACGCCCGCCGACTGGGCGACGCTCACCGCCGCGATCAAGGGCGGAGAGTTCGATCTGAGCGCCTGAGAGAAGGTCCCCGTGCGCAAGTGCCCCCGGTGCGCTGCTGCGTGCCTGATAGACCCCGAGAGCGGGTTGCCCTGGTGCCCGCAGTGCGGGGCTCACTCCGGGCTCTCTGAGCCCGGCTGCCGGGGCTTGTGGTGGTGGCGTGACGCTGCCACCCGAGCGCCGACCAGGCAGCGCAAGCACTGAGCCTTTTCCAACCTGACGGTTCTGGCCGCGTGTTGGACAGATCTGCGGAACGACGAAGCTCCTGGTAGACGGGTTCTCGACCAAGATCGCCCGTGGCCACCAGGAGCTTCGCGTGCTTGTCTACCCGTCGTCGATCGACCTGTCCAGTCGCACCCTGCGGTATCTGACCGGACGACTCGCTGCCCGGCAAGGGGAGATCGGTACCCGATGGCGACGTCTGACCGCGAGCCGTCAGGCTCTCCTCGCCCTGGCTCATCTGCGATGCGGTGACACGTACGCCCAGCTCGCCACGGGTTTCGGTATCGGCATCGCGACCGTATACCGCTACATACGCGAGGCCGTCGAGGTACTGGCCGGCCTCGCGCCCACCCTGGCCGAGGTGATGCACATCGCACGGACCAAGGCGTTCGTGATCCTGGACGGCACTCTGCTGCCAATCGACCGGATCGCCGCCGACACCCCGTACTACTCGGGCAAACACAAACGTCACGGCATGAACGTCCAGGTTCTCACCGATCCCTTCGGGCGGCTGCTGTGGGCCTCGCCCGCGCTGCCAGGCTCCACCCACGACCTCACCGCCGCCCGCACCCACGGCATCATCGACGCACTCACCGAGGCCGACCTCAAGTGCTGGGCCGACAAGGCGTATCAAGGCGCCGGTGGTTCCATCCGGGTGCCCTTCCGCGGCCGCCGCCTCAAGCGGTGGCAGCGCCGGCACAACAGCACACACGCCAAGATCCGCTGCCTCGGAGAGCAGGCCATGGCCACGCTGAAGGGCTGGCGCCTCCTACGGCAGCTCCGATGCAGCACCAACCGCGTCACCGCGATCATCCAGGCCATCCTCGTCCTTCATCACGCCTCAGCATGAGGTTGGAAAAGGCTCCGTATATGAGAAAGCCCCGAGTCGCCTCGGGGCCATCGAGATATGAATTTCGAAAACTACGGAGTGGCTAACTCTCGGCGCTCGTCAGGGACTTCAGCGCTGCCCTGGCCTTCTCGGTCACCTCTCCCCCGGCTTTGCCCGCCACGGTGCCCAGGTAGCCATCCCGCCGCGCCTTCTTGAGGTGGTCCTTAATCGTTTCTGGGCGGCGCTCAATCAGTCGCGCGAGCCACGGGACGGGCGCCGGGGCGCCACTCTCGGCCATGGCGGCATACGTCGCCGCAAGCAACGCCAGGTAGCGGTCCGAGACGCCTTCAGCCGCCAGGAGGCGGCCAGCAGCCTCCCCCGAGGCGTCCAGTTCCCGCGTGACGTCCCCCAAGGTCTGCTGCGCCTGCGGTGCCATCTTGGCCAAGTTCACCGCAGCCGCGAGGTCGAGTCTGCGGAGCACGGTCGTGGAGATGCCGCGCACGATGTCACGCGATTCGGCGCCCTCGGCCGGCTCCACCGTCATGCGCTGCGGGCCTCCAGTAATCGGGCCTTCAGGCCACCACATTCGGATCACCCAGCCTCCCTGCTGCTGGGTGATCTCGAATCCACTCTCGTCTTCTCGCATACCCCGACCATACACCACCGGGTGTGGTCCACCCTAGGTTGACAACCCAGGGTGGGTCATGCGCACACTGTGGCCAGGGGCTAGCCACAGCAGGTGGGGCCATCAAGGGAAGCCAGGTCAGACGTGGCAAGGGCATGGGTTGCGCGCTCTAAAGACGACGCGAAGAAGTGGACGACCTTCTGGTATGACCCGGACGGGAAGCAGCGTCAGCAGTCGTTCGAGACCAAGAAGCGCGCCGACGACCACCGGAAGCGGAAGGAGCAGGAGCTAGACGCTGGGACCTACCTGGACGACAAGCTGGGGAAGCAGCCCGTGACGGCGGTGTGGGAGCAGTGGACCAGTCAAAGAAGGCTGGAGAACAGCACGAAGAAGCAGTACCGCTCGATCCAGAACACGACGCTGGAACCGTTCTTCAAGGCTCGCTCCATCGTGTCCTTGAAGGTCGCAGACATTGAGCAGTGGCTCTTGTGGATGGAGCAGGACCGCAAGCTTTCCGCCCGCACACGTCGTCAGCGGTTCTCGTTCTTCTCCGGGATGATGGATTGGGCCGTCGTCAACGAGATCATCGGGCGCAATCCGTGCAAGAAGGTCAGGCATGCGGGTAGCCGCGCCAAGGAGATACGCGAACACAAGAGCAATGCCCGTCGGCTGACGACTCGGGAAGTCTTGGCCATGCTGGACGGGGCCCCGTCTCGATACCGGGCGATGCTCTGGCTCATGGCGGGATGCGGTCTCCGCATCGGTGAGGCCATGGCAGTCTCGCGCGATCAGATCGACTTCCAGGCCGAGGTTCTACGCGTGGATTTCCAGATCGCGGAGGACGGCGAATCCGAGTCGGGGAAAAACAGCGCGCTACAGCGGCGACACATCAAGGCCCGTGACTAGGAGGAGCCGGGGCGCGTCGTGCCACTTCCGCCGAACGTGGCGTTCGAGCTGCGCAAACACATCAAGAACCACGGCGTGTGGGGGCCGGAGCGCCTGTTGTTCCCGAACGTGACCCGGACGGGGTACCTCTACGCCTCGTACTTCTACCGGCAAATCTGGTTGGTCTCCCTGACGAAGGGCGAGGTGGCCTACTGCAAGCCGCATTCGATGCGGCACTACTACGGGTCTCGGCTGCTGTACGCGGGCGTCCCTGAGAACGATGTGGCCGACTGGATGGGGCACAGCAGCACGGACGTGCTCCGCGAGCACTATCACTACATCTTCGAAGGGGCCGAGCAGCGCGGGCGCGCAGCCATCGCGACCATGCTGACCCCGGACGCGGACGACCCCACCGAGCGAGACGAAGTCGCCTGACCCTGCCCATGCGAAAGGCCCCCGGCATCACGCCGGGGGCCTTCTTGTTTGTGCAGGTCAGCACCTGTTCTGCGCCCATGGTCCGCCCAGGATTCCCCCAGCATGACGCCCAGTAACAGTCCGGAACGGACCCGAACGGACCGGAAGCCGATCGCCGCTCCCGGATCACCCGAGAACGGGGCTGACCTGCGGAAACCCTGCTACGGCAGGTTCCTCGCCATCACGATCCGCTGAACCTGATTCGTGCCTTCATAAATCTGAGTGATCTTCGCGTCGCGCATCATGCGCTCGACCGGGTAGTCGCGGGTGTAGCCGTAGCCGCCGAGGAGCTGGACCGCGTCCGTGGTGATCTCCATGGCCGCGTCGGAGGCGTAGCACTTGGCCGCGGCGCCGAAGAAGGTCAGGTCGGCGTCGACGCGCTCGGACTTGGCGGCGGCCGCGTAGGTCAGCTGGCGGGCGGCCTCCAGCTTCATCGCCATGTCCGCGAGCATGAACTGCACGCCCTGGAAGTCGCCGATCGGCTTGCCGAACTGCTTGCGCTCCTGGACATAGCCCTTGGCGTAGTCGAGGGCTCCCTGGGCGATGCCGAGGGCCTGGGCCGCGATCGTGATGCGGGTGTGGTCCAGGGTCTTCATCGCGGTGGCGAAGCCGGTGCCCTCCTCGCCGATCATGCGGTCGGCGGGGATGCGGACGTTGTCGAGGTAGACCTCGCGGGTCGGCGAGCCCTTGATGCCGAGCTTCCGCTCCGGGGCGCCGAAGGAAACGCCCTCGTCGGACTTCTCGACGACGAAGGCGCTGATGCCCTTGGAGCGCTTCGTCGGGTCCGTTACCGCCATGACGGTGTAGTACTCGGAGACACCGGCATTGGTGATCCAGCGCTTCACGCCGTTCAGGATGTAGTGGTCGCCGTCGCGGACTGCCTTCGTCTTCATGCCTGCCGCGTCGGAGCCCGCGTCCGGCTCGGACAGGGCGTACGAGAACATGCCCTCACCCTTGGCGAGCGGCGTCATGTACTTCTTCTTCAGGTCTTCGCTGCCGGAGAGGATCAGCGGGAGTGAGCCGAGCTTGTTGACCGCCGGGATCAGGGAGGACGAGGCGCAGACGCGCGCCACCTCTTCGATGACGATGACCGTGGCCAGCGCGTCGGCGCCCGCGCCGCCGTAGGCCTCCGGGACGTGGATGGCCTGGAGGTCGGAGGAGACCAGGGCGTCCAGCGCCTCCTGCGGGAAGCGGGCCTCCTCGTCGACCTCGGCGGCGTACGGCGCGATCTTCGCCTCGGCGAGCGAGCGCACCGCGTCACGGAGCATGTCGTGCTCTTCGGACGGGCGGTACATGTCGAAATCAGGCGAGCCTGCCAAGGTCTCTCACTCCCCAAGGATGCTAACTACCGTTAAGTAACCCTAATTTTAGGGGGCTGGGCGGTCGTAGGGATACGTGAGCTTGCCGACAGGGAGCGGCACGGGGAGGCACAGGGAAAGGTCCGCTCCGGCTTGCCCGACTATGCTCGGGCCGGATGTCTGCCCGCACCTCTCTGGAGCTCACTACATGGCCCTCAAGATCACCGTGATCGGCACCGGCTATCTCGGCGCCACCCACGCCGCGGCCATGGCTGAGCTCGGATTCGACGTGCTCGGGCTCGACGTCGTGCCCGAGAAGATCGAGATGCTGGCCGCCGGCAAGGTCCCGATGTACGAACCCGGGCTTGAGGAGCTGCTGCGCAAGCACGTCGCGGGGATCGAGGGTTCGAGCGGGCGGCTGCGCTTCACGACCTCCTGGGAGGAGGTCGGGGCCTTCGGCGACGTCCATTTTGTCTGTGTGAACACGCCGCAGAAGCACGGTGAGTACGCGTGCGACATGAGTTACGTCGACTCCGCCTTCGCCTCGCTCGCGCCGCAGCTGACCCGGCCGGCGCTGGTCGTCGGCAAGTCGACCGTCCCGGTCGGCAGCGCCGCCCGGCTCGCGGATCTGCTGGCGGAGCTGGCGCCGGTGGGTGCGGACGCGGAGCTCGCCTGGAATCCGGAGTTCCTGCGGGAAGGGTTCGCCGTACAGGACACGCTTCATCCCGACCGGATCGTGGCCGGCGTGGAGAGCGAGCGCGCGGAGAAGCTGCTGCGCGAGGTGTACGCCGGGCCGATCGAGGAAGGGTCGCCGTTCGTGGTGACGGACTTCCCCACGGCGGAGCTGGTGAAGACGTCCGCCAATTCCTTCCTCGCGACCAAGATCTCGTTCATCAACGCCATGGCCGAGGTGTGCGAGGCGGCTGACGGCGACGTCGTGAAGCTGGCCGAGGCGATCGGGTACGACGAGCGGATCGGGAAGAAGTTCCTGCGGGCGGGGATCGGCTTCGGTGGCGGGTGCCTGCCCAAGGACATCCGGGCTTTCATGGCGCGGGCCGGTGAGCTGGGCGCCGACCAGGCGCTGACGTTCCTGCGCGAGGTCGACTCGATCAACATGCGGCGGCGCGGGCACATGGTCGAGCTGGCGCGCGAGGCGGTGGGCGGCAGCGGCGGCTTCCTGGGGAAGCGGGTCGCGGTGCTGGGCGCGACGTTCAAGCCGGACTCGGACGACGTACGGGACTCACCGGCGCTCAATGTCGCCGGGCAGATCCACCTCCAGGGTGGCCAGGTGACGGTTTATGACCCGAAGGGCATGGAGAACGCGCAGCGCCTCTTCCCGACCCTGGGGTACGCCCCGACCGCCGTCGACGCGGTGCGCGGCGCGGATGTGGTGCTGCACCTGACGGAGTGGCGCGAGTTCCGGGAGCTGGACCCGGAGGAGCTGGGCGAGGTGGCTTCCGTACGGCTGATCCTGGACGGGCGCAACGCGCTGGATCCGGAGCTGTGGCGTGGGGCGGGCTGGACGTACCGGGCGATGGGGCGGCCGAAGGCGTAGCGGTTTGCCGTCGTAGGCCCCCGCCGGTCCTCCGCCTCGCGGGCCTTGAGGGGCACGCGTTCTTGCGTCACGGCGCGGTGGGGATGGGGCGGCGTCGGCGGGTGGCGCGGGACGTGAACTCCGTGTCCCGTACCACTCGCGCCGCGTTGCCCCACGTCAGCAGGGCGATGTCGGCCTCGCTCCAGCCGCGGTCGAGCAGCTCCGCGATGAGATGCGGGTAGCAGGAGACGTCCCGGAGGTCGTCCCCGTGCGGTACGTCCGCCACGTCCGCCCCGTACATCCCACTGAGTCCCACGCACTCCGGGCCCGCCACCTCCCGCACGTGGTCGAGGTGGTCCGCCACCCGGCGCACGGTCTGTTCGGCGGCGAAGCCGACCATGCAGACGCCCTTGTCGGGGGTGAGTGCACGGAGTACGTCGTCGGAGGCGTTCGCAGGGGTGTCGGTGAGGGCGCGGGCGCCGGAGTGGGAGAGCAGGACCGGGGCGCGGCTGACGGACAGCACACCGTGCACGGCTTCGCGCGGGGCGCCGGTGAGGTCGATGACTACGCCGAGGCGGTTCATCTCCCGTACGACTTCCTGACCGAACGGGGTCAGCCCCTCCCCCTTCGCGCCCGCCCAGCGCGTGCCGGCGAACGCGACGCTGCGCACGCCGAGTGCGTGGTACGCCCTAAGCGTGCCCAGGGACTCGCCGAGGGCGTGTCCCGAGACGGGGCCGAGGAGGGAGGCGATGCGGCCGCAGTTGCGGGCGTCGGCCATGTCGCCGGCGGTGAGTGCGAGGCGGAGGGCCTCGGGGTAGGCCGCCACGACCTTCTTGACGAGGTCGATCTGTTCGAGGGTGACGCTGATGGCGCGGTCGCCGGCGTACTCCGCCGGCACGAGCAGGGACCAGAACTGGGCGCCTACGCCGCCGGTGCGCAGGCGGGGGATGTCGGTGTCCAGGGTGCTCTCGCCCAGTTCGAGGTCGTGCCACTGGCGTTGGCCGAGGGTCCAGGCGAGACGGTTGTACCCGTCGGCGACGGGGTGCGCCGCGAGAAGGGCATGGGCGCGGCTGAGGCTGTCCTGGGGCTCGGGGGGCTGCGGCTCGGCGGCCTCGGGCTCACTGCGCTCGGGGTCGGGCTCGGGGTCGGGGCCGGGGTCGGGCACGAGCTCGGCAAACTCGGGCTCGGTTGGCTCTGCGGCCGGCGTCGGCCGGGACACGGACTCCGCCGACGCGGGCTCGGTGCGCTTCGGGACAGCCGCAGGCGCCATTCGGTCGAGCTCGCCGACCGCGGCGGTGGACGAGGATTGCGGGTCGTCCTGCAGATCTGCCATGACGGGGCTCCGAATTCATGGACACGGTACGGCCACGGTGACACGGGAGCGGCGAGGGTTCACGGCGGGTGGTGCGTTCGGGGTACGGGGGGTGTGCGTGCGGCGGAGGTGCGGCCCCACGGGGGGCGGAAGCCTGGGACGCTGGGGTCGGTCCCGCGCCGAGGCGTCTCCTCGGGCGCCGAACGTTCGGGCACTGGGAGTCCCCGGGCGGGTTGCGTTCGACGCCCTGCGGGGAGCGCCCCGACACGTGCCCTCCTGGCACGGTGGTCCGCGAGGCCAGGCCGGGCGGGACCTGCCCCGCGCCCAACGAGGCCGGCAAGCCGCAGACCCCCGGACACGGGGCCGACCCGCCCGGTGGCGGTCGCGCACAGCAGGACGCGCGTCGGCGCAGTGGATCACGATGCAAGCCCCCGCCCACAGCAGCCACAGCCGCAGCCGGGGCAGGGCGCGCGCCACCCCGTTTCACCTGTCACTGTGCCAGGAGGGGACGTGCCGGGGCGCTCCCCGCAGGGCGTCGAATGCAACGAACGCGAACGAAACAACGCCGTACCCGAACGTTCGACGTCCGAGGAGACGCCACGGCGCGGCACCGACCCCAGAGCCCGCGCAGGACGACCACCGGCCGACGGACGGAGTCCGGCGCAGCCGCACGAAGCCCGAGAGGCCCCCAGGGCCGAGCGGTGCAAGCGCGGCGTCCAAAACAGACGCCACGGCGCGGCACCGACCCCAGAGCCCGCGCAGGACGACCACCGGCCGACGGACGGAGTCCGGCGCAGCCGCACGAAGCCCGAGAGGCCCCCAGGGCCGAGCGGTGCAAGCGCGGCGTCCAAAACAGCCGCCACGGCGCGGCACCGACCCCAGAGCCCGCGCAGGACGACCACCGGCCGACGGACGGAGTCCGGCGCAGCCGCACGAAGCCCGAGAGGCCCCCAAGGGCCGAACGGTGCAAGCGCGGTTATGTGTCCAGTTCGGGCAGCGTTGCGTTGGATGGGGGGCGGTGTTGGAGTGTGTCGGCTACTGATTGCGCGTCGCGTAGGGTCCGTACCGCGTTGTGCCAGGTCAGCTTCGCTACGTCGGAATCCGACCACGCGCGCCGCAGCAGCTCCGCGATCAGGTTCGGGTAGCCGGACACGTCCTCCAGGCCGGCCGGGGTGAAGGCCGTCCCGTCGTAGTCGCCGCCGATGCCGATGTGGTCGATGCCGGCGACCTCGCGCATGTGGTCGAGGTGGTCGGCGACCGTGGCCACCGTCGCGATCGGACGCGGGTTCGCGTCCTCGAAGGCGCGCTGGACCTTCATCGCCTCCCCCGTCATCGCCAGGTGGTGGAAGCCGTGCGCGCGCATGTTCTCGTCCGCGCGCCGCGTCCAGTCCACCGCCTCCGGCAGCACGAACTTCGGTACGAACGTCGCCATGGCCACGCCGCCGTTGGCGGGGAGGAGTTCCAGTACGTCGTCCGGGATGTTGCGCGGGTGGTCGCAGACCGCACGGGCTGACGAGTGGGAGAAGATCACCGGGGCCACGGTGGTGGCCAGGGCCGCTCGCATCGTTGTGGCCGCCACGTGGGACAGGTCCACCAGCATGCCTATGCGGTTCATTTCGCGGACGACCTCGTGGCCGAAGGGCGACAGGCCGCCCACCCCCGGCTCGTCCGTCGCCGAGTCCGCCCACGCGATGTTGTCGTTGTGGGTGAGGGTCAGGTAGCGGACGCCCAGCGTGTGCAGCGCACGGAGAGTGGCCAGGGAGTTGTTGATGGAGTGGCCGCCCTCGGCGCCCATCAGGGAGGCGATCCGGCCGTCCGCCCGTGCCGCCTCCATGTCGTCCGCTGTCAGGGCTCGCACCAGGTCGTCCGGGTAGCGGGCCAGGAGCTGCGTCACGGCGTCGATCTGTTCCAGGGTGGCGCTCACCGCCTCGTCCCCGGCCAGGTCGGAGCGTACGTACACCGACCAGAACTGCGCACCCACGCCGCCCGCGCGCAGGCGCGGGATGTCCGTGTGGAGGTGCGCCGACTGGTCGGTGGCGATGTCGCGCCGGCCGATGTCGTAGCGGACCTGCTCGCGCAGCGCCCAGGGCAGGTCGTTGTGGCCGTCGACCACCGGGTGGGTGGCCAGCAGCTCGCGCGCCCGGGACAGTTCCTGGGGCGGTTCGTTCACTTGCCGAAGCCGAACGCGTCCGCGCCCTGCGCCTTCGCGCGCAGCCGCTTGCCCTTCTCCGTCGCCTGGTCGTTCAGCTCCTGCTGGAACTCCCGCATGCGGGAGAGCAGGTCGCTGTCGTGTGTGGCCAGGATGCGCGCCGCCAGCAGGCCCGCGTTCCTCGCGCCCGCCACCGAGACCGTGGCCACCGGCACGCCCGCCGGCATCTGGACGATGGACAGGAGCGAGTCCATGCCGTCGAGGTATTTGAGGGGGACCGGTACGCCGATGACCGGCAGCGGCGTCACGGACGCCAGCATGCCGGGGAGGTGGGCCGCGCCGCCCGCGCCCGCGATGATCACCTTGAGGCCGCGGGCGTCCGCGTCCTCGCCGTACGTGATCATCTCGCGCGGCATCCGGTGCGCCGAGACGACGTCGACCTCGTACGGAATCGAGAACTCGTCCAGCGCCTTGGCCGCCGCCTCCATGACGGGCCAGTCGGAGTCCGAGCCCATCACGATGCCGACTACGGGGGCTGCGGCAGGGGTCGTCGTCATTCGGTGATCGTTCCTCGCAGGTAGCCGGCGGCATGACGGGCGCGCTCCAGCACGTCGTCGAGGTCGTCGCCGTAGGTGTTGACGTGGCCGACCTTGCGGCCGGGCTTCACGTCTTTTCCGTACATGTGGATCTTGAGCTGCGGGTCGCGGGCCATGCAGTGCAGGTACGCCTGGTACATGTCCGGGTAGTCGCCGCCGAGGACGTTCGCCATGACCGTCCACTTGGCGCGCGGGCGCGGGTCCCCGAGCGGGAGGTCGAGAACGGCGCGGACGTGGTTCGCGAACTGGGACGTGATCGCGCCGTCCTGGGTCCAGTGGCCGGAGTTGTGCGGGCGCATCGCCAGTTCGTTGACGAGGATCCGGCCGTCTGTCGTTTCGAAGAGTTCCACGGCGAGGTGGCCGACGACGCCCAGCTCACCCGCGATGCGCAGTGCGAGCGCCTGTGCCTGGCCGCCGAGCTCTTCGGAGAGGCCGGGCGCGGGGGCGATCACGGTGTCACACACGCCGTCGACCTGCTGCGACTCGACGACGGGGTAGGCGACGGCCTGGCCGTGCGGGGAGCGGACGATGTTCGCCGCCAGTTCCCGTACGAAGTCGACCTTCTCCTCCGCGAGGACCGGGACGCCGGCCCTGAAGGGCTCCTCGGCGTCCTTCTCGCTGCGTACGAACCAGACGCCCTTGCCGTCGTATCCGCCGCGGGTTGTTTTGAGGATCACTGGGAAGCCGCCGGTTTCGGCGGCGAACGCCGCCGCGTCCGCCGGGTCGCTCACGATGCGGTGGCGCGGGCAAGGCGCTCCGATCTGCGTGAGCTTCGCTCGCATTACGCCCTTGTCCTGGGCGTTCACCAGTGCGTCGGGCCCCGGCCGGACGGGGATACCGTCCGCTTCCAGGGCCCGCAGGTGCTCGGTCGGGACATGCTCGTGATCGAAAGTGATCACGTCGCAGCCACGCGCGAAGGCGCGCAGTGTGTCCAGATCGCGGTAGTCGCCTATGACGACATCGCTGACGACCTGGGCCGCCGAGTCCTGGGGAGTGTCACTGAGGAGCTTGAATCTGATGCCGAGGGGGATGCCCGCCTCGTGGGTCATACGGGCGAGCTGACCGCCACCGACCATGCCAACTACGGGGAACGTCACGCCCCCAGGATATCCGCAGGCCCGCGGCCCCTTGTCCGCGCGTTCCGCGCGGACAATGTCACGGCCCCGCCATGCCTCGGCACACCTGGATACACCTCGATACACCGGTCAATACGCGTCGACGGTGCCCGCAGGCATGTGCCGGGGGCGCCTGGTTAGCATGGCTGGGTTGACGACATGACCGATCGTTGACGACATCGACCGAAACGGGGCTGCGAACACCATGAGTGGACGGGACGGCGGCCCCTTGCGAAGGCGCCTGGCACAGATCGGGCGCGAGTTCGCGAAGTTCGGCACGGTCGGTGGACTGGGGCTGCTGGTGGACCTCGGCGTCTTCAACCTCGTGCGGCACCTCACGGACCTCCCCGTCGTCCGGGCGAGCATCGTGGCCACGGTCGTCGCGATCGGCTTCAACTACCTGGGCTTCCGCTACTTCACCTACCGGGAGCGCGACAAGAACCGCAGGACCAGGGAGCTCACGCTCTTCCTGCTGTTCAGTGTGATCGGCCTGGTGATCCAGAGCGGTGTGCTGTACGCCGCGACGTACGGCTTCGGCTGGGACAGCCCGCTGCAGAGCAACCTCTTCAAGTTCCTCGGAATCGGCATCGCGACCGTCTTCCGGTTCTGGTCGTACCGCACCTGGGTCTTCCAGAAGCTGCCGGGCGTCGGCGGTGATGCCGCCGAGACGGCGGAGCCCTTCCTGGACGACCGGCGGGACGCCGCCCGAATCGACCGCGTCACCTGACCGTCGGCTCCGGCTCCTGCTTCGGGCGCGCCACCCTGCTCAGGAAGAGCGCGAACACCGGCGGCTGCTGCTGGAGCATTTCCAGCCGGCCGCCGTCGGCCTCCGCCAGGTCGCGCGCCACGGCCAGCCCGA
The DNA here is from genome assembly GCF_018614035.1 of Streptomyces sp. ISL-96. Taxonomy (GTDB): domain Bacteria; phylum Actinomycetota; class Actinomycetes; order Streptomycetales; family Streptomycetaceae; genus Streptomyces. The sequence continues at coordinate 27,275 of NZ_JAGGPA010000074.1, read as the reverse complement.
TCCCGGTCGAGTTACGGCCGCTGATGCTGCGCTCGAAGATCCGCGCGCCGAGGTCCGCCGGTACGCCGGGACCCTCGTCGGTCACCTCGATGACGGCCTGATTGCCGGTGACGCGGGTGCGCAGGGCGACCGTACCGCCACCGTGCATCAGCGAATTCTCGATCAGCGCGGCCAGCACCTGAGCGACCGCGCCCGGTGTGCCGACGGCCCGCAGGCCCTGCTTGCCCGAGTGCACGATGGCGCGGCCCGCGCTGCGGTAGGCCGGGCGCCACTCCTCGATCTGCTGCTTGACGACCTCGTCGATGTCGAAGACGACGGCGGAGCCGGTGCGCGGGTCGCGGGAGTTGGTGAGCAGCCGCTGTACGACGTCGGTGAGCCGCTCGACCTGCGTCAGCGCGATCGTCGCCTCCTCCTTCACCGTGTCCAGGTCCTCGGTGAGGGTGATCTCCTCCAGCCGCATGGAGAGGGCTGTGAGGGGTGTACGGAGCTGGTGGGAGGCGTCGGCCGCCAGGCGGCGCTCGGCGGTGAGCATCCGGCCGATGCGCTCTGCGCTGGAGTCGAGTACGTCGGCGACCCGGTCGAGCTCCGGTACGCCGTACCGCTTGTGGCGGGGTCTTGGGTCGCCCGAGCCGAGGCGTTCGGCGGTTTCGGCGAGGTCGGTGAGCGGGGAGGCGAGCCGGTTCGCCTGGCGTACGGCGAGGAGTACCGCGGCGATCACGGCGAGCAGCGCCACCGCCCCGATGATCATGAGCGTACGGCCGACTTCGTCGGTGACGGTGGAGCGGGACTCCTGGACGGTGACCTTCTCGCCCGACTTGCTCCGCGCGACGCCCGTGATGAGGCTGCCCTCAGGGCGTTCGCCGATCTCGATGGGGGGGCGGCCCGGGATCTCGATACGGGCGTACCGCTCGGGGTGGATCTGCTCCTCCAGCACACCCGGGTTGACGCTCTCCTCACCGAGGATGCGGCTCTCCACGACGCTGATCAGGCGCAGCGCCTCGGAGTCGACGCTCTCCTGGGCGCTGTTGCTGATGGTCCGCGTCTCGACGAGGACCAGGGAGACGCCGAAGACGGCGATGACGACGAGCACCACGGCGAGCGTGGAGTTGATCAGGCGGCGGCGCATGGCTGTGTGTGTACGTCAGCTCTTCTCGAAGCGGAAGCCGACGCCCCGCACGGTGGCGATGTAGCGCGGGTTGGCGGCGTCGTCTCCCAGTTTCTTGCGGAGCCAGGAGATGTGCATGTCGAGGGTTTTCGTCGACGACCACCAGGTGGTGTCCCAGACCTCGCGCATCAGCTGGTCGCGGGTGACGACGCGGCCGGCGTCCCGGACGAGGACCCGGAGCAGGTCGAACTCCTTTGCCGTGAGCTGGAGTTCCTCCTCGCCCATCCAGGCGCGGTGCGACTCGACGTCGATCCGTACGCCGTGGGTGGCGGGCGGGGGGGCGGGCTCGCTGGCGCCGCGCCGCAGGAGGGCCCGTACGCGGGCGAGGAGCTCCGCGAGACGGAAGGGCTTGGTGACGTAGTCGTCGGCGCCGGCGTCGAGGCCGACGACGGTGTCCACCTCGTCGGCGCGGGCGGTCAGCACCAGGATGGGGATGGCGTGGCCCTCGGCGCGCAGCCGGCGGGCGACCTCAAGGCCGTCCATGCCGGGCAGTCCCAGGTCCAGTACGACGAGGTCGACGCCGCCCTGGAGACCGGCGTCCAGCGCGGACGGGCCGTCCTCGCGCACCTCGACCTCGTAGCCCTCCCGGCGCAGGGCACGGGCCAGCGGCTCCGAGATGGATGCGTCGTCCTCGGCCAGCAGTACACGGGTCATGGGGTGATGGTAGTCCGCGTGGGGTACGGGGAGGGGTCTCGATGCCGAGTGATCGTTCTGTCCTCGCGCCGTCCTCGTGCTGTCCTCGTGCTGTGTTCGTGCCGTCCTTGCGCTGTCCTCGTGCCGTCCTCGTGCTGTCCTGCGGCTGTGGGATGCGATCCTGGTATCGACCTTCGAATCAGGCTCGCTGGTTCCGGTACACCCTGTGATCCATATCTCAAGTCCTTCCATATGTACCGGTGTCGTGCCGTATCGTGGCGAGTCGTCTGTAGCAGGACCGAGAGACCTTTTGGCGATGAAACACACCAAAGGGCTCTTTTCTGTGCGGGATTGGCATCGCCCGCCATGGCATCGCCTGCCCGGACAGTGAATGACCTGTCGGCCGGGCCGTCGCGTGCCGTCGGCCACCCCCACACCGGGCGCGCACCCGCTCACGAGGCGGACGCGTCCCGAGCGAGCGAGGATCCACCATGGCGTCCAGCCTGACGAAGGACTCGGCCAGTACTCCTGGCGTCGAGAGGACCTTCCTCGGCCACCCCCGCGGCTTGGCCAACCTGTTCATGACCGAGATGTGGGAGCGCTACAGCTATTACGGCATGCGCGCCCTGCTCGTGCTCTACCTGTCGGCCGCGGTGGCCGACGGCGGCCTCGGGTTCGACGCGGGCACCGCCATCGCCATCTACTCCGTGTACAACGCGATGGTGTACCTGCTCGCCCTGCCGGGCGGCTGGTTCGGCGACCGTGTCTGGGGCGCCCGGAAGACCGTGGCGGTCTCCGGCACGATCATCATGATCGGCCACTTCCTGCTGGCGCTGCCGACGGTGGTGTCGTTCTTCATCGGCCTGGCGTTCATCGCCGCCGGTTCCGGTCTCCTCAAGGCCAACATCTCGACGATGGTCGGCCACCTGTACCGGGACAAGAACGACCCGCGTCGTGACGGTGGCTTCACGATCTTCTACATGGGCATCAACCTCGGCGCCTTCGTCGCCCCGCTGACGATCGGCTGGGTCGGCCAGAAGGTCAACTGGCACTACGGCTTCGCCATGGCCGGTGTCGGCATGGCCATCGGCCTCGCCTTCTACTTCCTCGGCTTCCGCAACCTGGCGCCGGAGTCGAATGAGGTGCCGGCGCCGCTGTCGGACGCGGACCGCGTGGGCATTGTCCGCAAGGCGCTGGTGTGGCTTGCCGTCGCGGGCGTCGCGTACACGGTGGTCGGTCTCAGTGGCCAGTTCACGATCGACTGGGTGCTGTGGCCGCTGACCATCCTTGGTCTGGTGCTGCCCGCGTTCTACATCATCCGTATCAAGCGCGACAGCGACCTGAGCGCCGTCGAGCGGTCGCGGGTGTCGGCGTACGTCTGGTTCTTCGTGGCCGCCGCCGCCTTCTGGGGCATCTACGACCAGACCGGCTCCACGCTGACCCTGTTCGCCAAGGACAACACCGCGAGCTCGATGCTCGGCTTCGCCTTCCCGGAGAGCTGGTTCCAGTCGCTGAACCCGCTGTACGTGATGGCGCTCGCGCCGGTCTTCGCCTGGCTGTGGGTGGCGCTCTCGCGCCGCGCCAAGGAGCCGAGCACGCTGAGTAAGTTCGCGTTCGGTCTGGTGATGATCGGCGCCTCGTTCTTCGTGATGATGCTGGCCCAGACGGCGTCCGGGGGCGACGTCAAGGTCACTCCGCTGTGGCTGTGCTCGGTCTACCTGATCCAGACCGTCGGTGAGCTCACGCTCTCGCCGGTCGGCCTGTCGCTGACGACGAAGCTGGCTCCGGCCAAGTACGCGTCGCAGATGATGGGTGTCTGGTTCCTCGCCGTGACCGCGGGATCCTCGGTGATCGCGCTGCTGCAGTTGATCGGAGCGCCGACGGACACGGAGTGGTGGTTCGCCAGCCAGGGCGCCATCGCGATGCTGGGCGGGTTCGCGATCTTCATGTACCGGAGGAAGGTGCAGCCGCTTATGGGCGGGGTGCACTGACGGGGGTGCACTGGCTGGTGCACTGAGTAGCTGTCGTTCCGGAGGCCGGGGCCGCCACGCTGTTGCGTGGGGGCCCCGGCCTTTGCCGCGTCGCTGGGCGGGGCCGGGGCGTTGGTTGTTTGGGGTGAGGGGCCGCCCCCGGGGGCGGGCCCGGCGCAAGCTGAGCTGCTGGCCCGGCTATCGCTGCCGAGCGGCGGGTGTGTGGGTGGGGCGCGGAAGGTTGAGGGGGCAGCTCGGCCCCAGTCTCAGCGGGTGCGGCGACGGTTGCTGGTGCGACACTCCCATTCCGGACGCACAGATCACCCACGCCCGGTGGACGGCCGCGCAGTCGGGTCGACCTGCGGACCGGACAGTCTGCAGGCTGAGCGCGAAAGTTGAATGGGGTGACTCGGGCCGGTTCGGCGCCCACCCCCGAGCGGTGGTCGGTGGAGCCTCAAGCACGTGGCTGGTGTGGGTGAGTGGTGGTGTCGCCGGGGGTGGAGCGGGTTGAAACGCTCCCGAAGGGGCGGGAAGCGTCACGGCTGGGGTTGGTGGGGCTGAAGGGGCGTTGCGATTCGTTAAGTGGGGGGTTCATCGCATCCGCCTCGTCGAGAATGCGGCCCCGCACCCACAGCGCGGGTGTCGAGCGACGGCGGACGTACCGCGGGTGCCGGGAAGCGCGAGCTGTCCCGGCACCCGCTCTGCGCAACGGCTCAGCGGCTGCCGCGCAAGTGGCGCCACGGGGTGAACGTGAACACCGCGCCGCCCAGCAGGATCACCGTGCCCGCTACGAGGCCCAGGGCGCGCAGGCCGCCGTTGTCGGCTGCGCCGGTGTCGGCCAGGCCGCCGCCGGTGGTCGCTGTGCCTCCGCCGGCCGTACCGCCGGACGTGGTGCCGCCCGACGCGCCGCCGGGCTGGGCGGAGGTGTCGAGCTCCAGGGAGACCTCCGCCTTGCCCTTGACGGTGCAGGGGATGGTGATCTTCTGGGCGCCCAGGGTCACCTCGATCGTTAGCGTGCCCGGGCTGAGGGTGGACTTGCCGGTGGCTCCCGGCTTGTACGTCCCTGTCATGTCCGGTAGATCCACCGGCTTGCCCTGTTCCAGTGGGTCCTTGTTGGCGGGGCCGGTCACGGGGACCGTGCCCTTGTCTGCGCCGCCGACCGGGATCGCCATGGACGGCTTGAGCGCGCCGGCCGGGAGTGCGGCCGGGCTGTCCATGACGCCCTTGGCGGTCTTGACGATCAGGTCGTAACTGCCGTTGTTCTTCTTGGCGTTGATCGCCACCTTGGAGTTGATGCTCGCCGGGCCCGGTGACTTGCACTCGAAGGCTACGGTGACCTCCTTGCCGGGGAAGTCGCTCTGCCCGCCGTCACCACCGCCGGACGTGGTGCCGCCGGCGGACGTCGTGCTGCCGCCGGACGAGGCCGTACCACCGGCAGCGGTTCCGCCCGTATCGCTGCCGCCGGACGTCGTGCCGCCCGACGTACCGCCGCCGGCCTCCGTGACCTTGATGGTCGCGGCGGCCTTGACCGTCTCCTTCGGCGTGCACTTGGTGTCCGTGGACATCGGCTTGCTGACGTTGATGTTGTACGCGTCGGGCGTGAGAGTGACCTCGCCGGCCTTCTCCAGTTTCAGCTTGCCCTTCATGTCGGACAGCACCATCGGGCTGTTCTTGGGGATCGGCGGGTTCTGCCGCGGACCCTCCATCTTCAGGTCTGCGGTCGCCGCGCCGGTCACCTTGATGGTTCCGGTCGGCTTGACGGTGTCCTTCTCCAGATCGATGACGTCGGGGTTCTTGGAAGCGGCCTCGACCGTCTTCCACACCACCTCGACCTCGTCGCCCACCTTGGCCTCCGCGGGTGCGGTGATCTGCACCTTCGTGGTGCCCTGTACGGGCGGCATGCCGGAGATGGGCGGGGGTATGCACTCGGTCTTGAACGAGACTTCGGCTGCTTGCGCGGGACTCGCCGCGAGCAGGATTCCCGCGCCGCCGAGCATCAGCGCGACGCCGGCCGCGCTCATCCTCCGTTGCGTGGTCACGAATTTCCCTTCGTCGTCGGACTGTTCTGGGACTTGGACGGTGCGGAGATCTGGGTGTGCGGGCCCGGCGCGTTGTCCGGGGTGAACCACGGCAGGGCCGGGGCGCTTGTCGCGTTCCGTCGTGGTGTAGGGGGTCGGGTCTGGAGGCGCGCCGGGCGGTGGCGGCCCGGCGTACGCGGCCGGACCGGCCGGACCCGGTCGACTGCCGCCATGCCGATACGGAAGACCGCCGCCGGGACGACGACGCACAGCAGGACCCAGAAGAGCGTGACGCCCCACGGCCGTCCCACGCCCCACGGCTGCTCGGCCAGTACCTTCTGCCCGTACTTGAGTGACACGAGGTAGTCGCCGTGCGCGCCGGCCGACAGCTGGACGTCCAGGGCGACGCGGGCCTTCTTGCCGGGCTGGATGGTGCCCCGCCACTGGCGTTCCTCCCACTGCGGGGCGAACACGCCGTGCGAGGTGCCGACTTGGAAGACGGGGTCCTTCACGGGGTCGGAGCCGAGATTGCCGACGGTGACGACGAGTCTGCGGGTCTGCGGGGCGCCGAACCAGGTCAGTACGGAGCCCGAACCATCGAGCCGGGCGGCCGCGAGCACGGCGAGTTTTCCGCCCTCGCCGGGCTGCGGGAGCGGTGCGACGGGGTGGCCGGCGACCTTGAACTCGGCGTCCACTGCGGCTGGTTCGCTGCCGGTGACCGTCGCGACGTGCACGACGCACGGGCAGGGCTTCGGCGGCTCGGCCACCGGCATCTTCTTGCGGAAGGCGCCTTGGGCGTCGGTGGTCACGGCGCGGCCGTCGGAGTTCGCGCAGGAGTTGGTGCCACCGATCACGCCTCTGCCGGGGGCGGACTGGCCGCAGATCAGCATCATGAGGAGCGTTTTGGGCCGCCACCCTGTCCCGCTGACGGTGATGTCACCGCCCTTGCCGGCCTCCTGCTGGGAGAGCGTGACCACGGGGGGCGGGTCGGCCCTGGCGGCGGCACTGGCGGCGGCACTGGCGGGGAGAAGGACCAGGCCCAGCAGCAACGCTACGGCCCCCAGTGCGCAAGCAGGGGTCGCTCCCGCAGGGCGGCCTCGGGTGTCGGAGCGGGCGCCAGGTCGGAGGCAGTCGGGGGTGGCGGGGGTCACGTTGTCGCTCCTGCCTGCGCCAGGTGCCGTTCGGGGGTCGTTGGAGGGGCCGTGGGCGTCGTTGGCGGGGTTCGGCGGCGGCGTACGTGTCGTGCCGCCGCTCCCCCGGCGGCCAGTACCAGCAGCGCCGCGCCCGTCACCGTGGGCCAGGGCACGAAGGACGCCGACGCCGTCGCCTCGCCGCGTGCGCCGCCTGCCGCGGTCGCGGTGAGGCGTACGGTCGCCGCGTCGAGCGCGGGGGCGTCGGGCCAGGGTTCGGTGCGTTCCACGCGTTCGCCGGGGGCGAGGCGCTCCGGGAGGGTGCGGGGCGCGCGGTGCAGGAGATCGCCGCCGGCCAGGCCTTCGGCGCGGACGGCCAGGCGCGGGGTGAGCGTGGTGTTGCCCCGGTTGACCAGTGCGTATGCGATGACCGCGCCGTCGCCCTGAGAGCTGACCGTCACGTCCTCGACCGTCAGCGCCGCCAGCCTCGGGCCACTGACGCGCAGATGAACGCGTACGTCCGTCTCACGGCCCGCTCCCGAGGCGACGATCGCGCCCGTGTGGTCGCCGGGCGCCGCACCCGGCGGCACCGTCACCGTGAAGGGGACCTCCGCGCGGGTGCGCGGCGGGATCTTCAGCTCGGGGGTGGCGAGCACGATCCATGCCCCGGCACCCTTGCCCGTGCCGCGCAGCCCGACCGTGCGGGGCTCGCTGCCCGGGTTGGTCAGCGACAGGGTGTCCTCGAAGACCGTGCCGGCCACGCCCTCCAGGTAGAAGTACGGTCTGCCGTCGCCGCTCGGGGCCGCGGTCCAGGGTGGCCCGCCGTCCGCCGCGGCGGCGGACGGCGGCAGCACGGCAGCGGCAGCGGCGCACAGCAGCACCACGGCCGCGACGGCGAGACGGCGGCGGTGGCCGGCGTGACGGACACTGCGCGGCGGCTGCACGGGCGGCTTCAGCCCGTGGGCCGCTGGCCGCGCCGGGTCAGCCACAGCGCCCCGGCCGCCCCGGTCAGCAGGACCGTGCCGCCGAGCGTGCCGAGCGCCAGTGCGGAGTCCAGCGGGCCCGTCTTCGGCAGCTCGCCGGGGCTGCCGCCGGACGCGTTCTGCGACGTACCGCCCGAGGAGCCGCCGCCGCCCGCGCCCTTGACGTCGAGTTCGAGCGACGGCTTGGGGTTGTTGGAGGGGGTGCAGGTGGTGGTCGTACCGAGCGCCTTGATGGTCAGGACGGACGCCGTGAAGGTGACCTTGCCGCTCTTGGCAGGGGTGTACGTACCCGTCAAGTCGCTGATTTTGATGGGGGTGTTGGCGGGGATGGCCGCCGGGTTCGGCGGGCCCGACACCGGCACGGTGCCGCTGTCCGCACCGCCCAGTTTGATGACGGCGCTCGGATTCATCGCCCCCTTGCCCAGTTCCACGGGGCTGGACGAGACGCCCTTCTGGAAGGACATGGTGAGCTTGTACGCGCTGCCGCTCTTGACGGCCTTGATGTCGATCGGGGAGACGGCTCCCTTGTTCCCGATCGGCGTCTTGCACTGGTAGTTGACGTCCACGACGTCGGCATGGGCCGCGGGGGCGGCCAGCAGCACCACCGAGCCCGCGACCGCCGCTGCCAGCGCGAGAGTTGTCCGCTTCTGGTACGACACCTCGAGTCCCCTTATGCCGGAAGCTTCAGGTTACTGACGACACATCAGATTGGGCGTCAAGGTACGCCTGAGGCCTTGCGGGGGGAAGAGAAAGTGCACGCCGGATAGACGTGCACCTGAATGACCGCGAACCGCCGGTAACGCCTGGGGAGGGACCGTGCGGTGGACTGCGTGACTACGGACTACTACGCCGGAGCGGCGAGTTCCGCCCAGACGGTCTTGCCTGTGGACTCCTGGCTCCGCTCGACTCCCCAGTCCAGGCACAGCCGCTGCACGATGAACATGCCGTGGCCGCCGGGCCGCCCGGCCCGGTGCGGCGTGCGCGGGGCAGGCTGGCCGGTGCCACGGTCGACGACCTCCAGGCGCAGCACTTTGCCGTCGCACGCGACGCGCAGTTCTTCGGGCCCCTCGGCGTGCAGGCAGGCGTTGGTGACCAGCTCGGAGACGACGAGCAGGACGTCCTCGGCAGCGGCCCGCCGGTCGGCCGACGAAGCGGGGAGCCAGCCCCAGTCGTACAGCGCCTGGCGGGTGAAGTCGCGAGCGAGCGGCACGATGCCGCTGGCACTGGTCAGCGCCAGGGAACGCCCCTGACCGGCGGCGGACACGGCAGAGGCCGGGGCCGAGGCAGAGCCGTGGCTCGCCGAGTCCGGGCCGAGGCCGCCCGACCGAGGCTGCCGGGTGGTGCCCATCAGCGCTTCACCTCACCGATTCGCCAATTCATCAATTCATCGCTGCAAGGACGGCGGGGGCATCCGGGCCCCCTGGGGTCAACAGGGTCAGAGACCTCCTGCCCGGCCGAACGGTGAGAACACCCACTTTTTCGGTACGGACGTGTGACACGGGTTACCAAACCGGTCAGCAGGAGGTGCCACTGAGGCGGAATTCACTCTTCCATCGCGGCTTCGAGTGACTCGTGGACGGTGAAGACGGCCTCGGCCCCCGTGATCTCGAAGACCCTGGCCACCACTGGCTGCATCCCGGCCAGGTGAACCCCGCCCCCGGCCGCTTCGGCCTTGAGGCGAGCACCCAGCAGCACATTGAGCCCGGTGGAATCACAGAAATCGAGGGCCGAACAGTCGATGACCAGGCGCGCACGCCCGGCTTCAAGGGCATTCTCCAGAGGTTCACGGAGCAACTCGGCGGTGTGGTGATCGAGCTCACCCGCCGGCGTGACAATTTCGCTCTGACCCTCGGTCCGAACTGCGACCCGGAGCCGACCCCGGTTCGCGCTGCCGACCGTCCCGCGCTCCATGTCCGTCTCGTCCCTCTTCGCAGTCGTGACTGTCATTAACGTGCCAGAACCTTACGCCTTCTCCACGCCGATCGGTACCCGAAGACCCCTGCAATACTGACCAATTCGGACATAAGGGACTTGCAAGTGCTGGTCAAGAGCGGGTAGGCCTAGTAGGGACACAACCAACACGACCGGCTTTGGAGGCGCCGCACATCGCACGCAGACGTATCGGCATCGGCAGCCATATGCCGAGAACGATGGAGGAGACCATGTCACCCCGGCTCGACGAAACGCGAACGCTCTCTGCGCTCCCTGCGCTCCCCGTGCAGCAGACCGCGCCGTCGACACCCCCGCCCGCCCCACCCGCCCTCTCCGAGCAGATCGAGACCAGAGCCGAGGGCCTCGAAGGCCTCCCGGAGATCCCCCCGTACAACGAGGTGGGGCCGCTGGACGCCAGAGCCCTGTCGAAGACGCTCTTCGCGCGCCTCGAAATCCTCGAAGAGGGAACGCACGAGTACGCGTACGTACGCAACACACTCGTCGAACTGAACCTGGCCCTGGTCAAGTTCGCCGCCTCCCGGTTCCGCTCCCGCAGCGAACCGATGGAGGACATCATCCAGGTCGGCACCATCGGCCTGATCAAGGCGATCGACCGCTTCGAACTCAGCCGTGGCGTCGAGTTCCCCACCTTCGCGATGCCGACGATCGTCGGCGAGATCAAGCGCTTCTTCCGTGACACGTCCTGGTCGGTCCGCGTCCCGCGCCGCCTCCAGGAACTGCGCCTGGACCTCGCGAAGGCCGGTGACGAGCTCTCCCAGCAGCTGGACCGCGCCCCGACGGTGGGCGAACTCGCGAAGCGCCTCGACCTCAGCAACGAAGAGGTCGTCGAGGGCATGGCCGCGAGCAACGCGTACACCGCGAGCTCGCTGGACGCCCAGCCCGAGGAGGACGACTCCGAGGGCGCGCTGGCCGACCGGATCGGCTACGAGGACCACGGGCTCGAAGGCATCGAGTACGTCGAGTCCCTGAAGCCGCTGATCGCCGAACTCCCTTCGCGGGACCGGAAGATCCTCTCGCTGCGCTTCGTCGCCAACATGACGCAGTCGGAGATCGGCGACGAGCTCGGCATCTCGCAGATGCACGTGTCGCGCCTGCTGTCGCGCACGCTGAACAAACTGCGCAAGGGGCTGACGCTGGAGGAGTAATACCTCGCGTCGTGTCGCCTCGCCTCGGCGTACGGCGCGAAGTGTGTGTGAGTGAGGGTCTGCCCCAGGCGCTATCCGGGGCAGGCCCTCCTCTACGTTGTGGCGCCTACCCGGCGTGTCCCGTCGTACGCACACCCTTTTGCCAGACCTCGGATACGAGGGGGACTCCGGGGCGGTAGGCGAGGTGGACGTGCGACGGGGCGTCGAGGAGGGCCAGGTCGGCCCGGGCGCCGGGGGCGATGCGGCCGATGTCCGTACGGCGCAGGGCTGCCGCGCCGCCCGCTGTGGCCGACCAGATGGCTTCGTCCGGGGTCATCCCCATGTCGCGTACGGCGAGTGCGATGCAGAACGGCATCGAGCTGGTGAAGGACGAGCCCGGGTTGCAGTCCGTGGAGAGTGCGACCGTTGCTCCCGCGTCGATGAGCCTGCGGGCGTTTGGCCAGGTGGCGCGGGTGGAAAACTCGGCGCCGGGGAGGAGCGTGGCGACGGTGTCGCTGTTCGCGAGGGCGTCCACGTCGGCGTCGGTGAGGTGGGTGCAGTGGTCGGCGCTCGCCGCGTCGAGCTCGGCGGCGAGCTGGACGCCGGGGCCGTAGGTGAGCTGGTTGGCGTGGATGCGGGGGTGCAGGCCCTTCGCCTTGCCGGCGGTGAGGATGGCGCGGGCCTGGTCGCCGTCGAAGGCGCCCTTCTCGCAGAAGACGTCGATCCAGCGGGCGTGGGGGGCGCAGGCGTCGAGCATTTCGCCGGTGACGAGTTCGACGTACGCGGCCGGGTCGTCGGCGTAGTCGGGGGAGACGATGTGGGCGCCGAGGTAGGTGACCTCGTCGGTGTGCGCCGCGGCGATGCGGAGGGCGCGGGCCTCGTCGTGGGTCGTCAGGCCGTAGCCGGATTTCGTCTCGAAGGTGGTCGTGCCCTGGCGCAGGGCCTCGCGGAGGTAGCGGGTGAGGTTCGCTTCGAGCGCCTCGTCGGTCGCGGCGCGGGTGGCGGCGACGGTGGTGCGGATGCCGCCGGCGGCGTACGGCTGCCCGGACATGCGGGCGTTGAACTCGTCGGTGCGGTCGCCGGCGAAGACGAGGTGGGAGTGGGAGTCGACGAAGCCGGGGATCGCGGCTCGGCCTTGCGCGTCGTGGGCGGTGTCGGCGGGGGGTGCGGCTTGGGCTTTGCCGGTCCAGGCGATGCGGGCGCCGTCTATGAGGACGGCGGCGTCGTAGATGAGGCCGAGGGGATCTGTGGCGGTGGCTCGGGTGGGGTCGTTGGTGACGAGGGTGCCGATGTTGGTGATGAGGGTGGTGGTCACGGGGTCCTCTCCGGGGGTGCGGTGCGGTGCGGTGCGGTGCGGTGGGCTGGGCGCGCGGGGTGGGGCGGGCCGCTGCGCGGGGCTGTTCCCCGACCCGCCCCTTCCCGAACTGGGGCTCCGCCCCAGACCCCGCTCCTCAAACGCCGGAGGGGCTGGATTTTCCAGCCCGTCCGGCGTTTGAGGACACGCCCGGAGGGCGTCTGTGTTGACTGGGGGCCGGGGGCTTGCCCCCAGTTCGGGACCCGTTATCGATAAACGGCGGTGATCGCCTTCGCCATGGCCTGGGGGACGTCCGGGATCATCGTGTGGGTGCCGTCCTTCACGATGTGGCGTCCCGCCACAATCGTGTGCCGCACGTCGCACGCCGACGCGGCGAACACCGCCGTCTCCCCGCCCAGCCGAGGCAGCGGCCCCGCCGTCCGGACCGAGTCCAGCGCGATCGTCGTCAGGTCCGCCAGCGCACCCTGCTCGATCACCCCCGCGTCCCGCCACCCCAGCGCCTCGTGCCCGTCGGCCGACGCCGCCCGGAGCAGGGACGCCGCCGTCCAGTGGCCGCGCGTACGCGAGCGCAGGCGTTCGTTCAGTTCCATCGCCCGCGCCTCCTCCAGCATGTCGATCACCGCGTGGCTGTCGCTGCCCAGCGAGAGGGTGGAGCCCGCCTTCTGGAGTCGGGTCGCCGGGCCGATGCCGTCCGCCAGGTCCCGTTCCGTCGTCGGGCACATGCAGGTGCCGGTGGAGGTGCTGCCCAGGAGGGCGATGTCCTCATCCGTCAGGTGCGTGTTGTGTACGCCCGTCGTACGCGGCCCCAGGACCCCGTTGTCCGCCAGCAGGCGCGTCGGCGTACAGCCATGCGTGGCCAGGCACGCGTCGTTCTCGGCGGTCTGCTCGGACAGGTGCACGTGCAGCGGCGTCACCCGGGCCTGCGCCCACGCCGCCACCGTCGCCAGCTGGTCCGCCGGTACGGCCCGTACCGAGTGGATCGCCGCGCCAATACGAGCGTGATCGCGGTCCTTCAGCAGCGACGCCCGCTCCGCCCACGCGTCCGCCGTGCCGTCGGAGAAGCGCTGCTGCTGGCGGTTCGGCGGCGTACCGAAGCCCGACGCGAGGTACGCCGTGTCCAGGAGCGTGATGCGGATGCCCGCCTCGTCGGCGGCGGCGATCAGGGCCTCGCCCATGGTGTTCGGGTCGGAGTAGGGCGTACCGCCGGGTGCGTGGTGCAGGTAGTGGAACTCCCCCACCGCGCTGATCCCCGCCAGCGCCATCTCCGCGTACACCGCCTTCGCCAGGTCGAAGTACGTCTCGGGCGTCAGGCGGGAGGCGACGCCGTACATCACCTCCCGCCAGGTCCAGAACGTCCCCGAGCCGACCTGCACCGTCGAGCGCAGCGCCCGGTGAAAGGCGTGCGAGTGGGTGTTCGCGAAGCCCGGCAGGGTCAGGCCCCGCAGGACCGTGGCGCCGGGCGGCGGGGCCGGGACGTCCTTGCGGACGGCCGTGATGCGGCCGTCCGCCACGTCCAGGACCACGCCCTGCTCGACGAAGGTGTGCAGCCAGGCGTGCTCCAGCCAGTAGGTCACGTGCACGCGAGCCCCTCCAGTACGTCGGCGAGTGCGATGACCCCCGCGACGCAGTCGTCCTCGCCGGCGTACTCGGCCGGGGAGTGCGAGATACCCGTGGGGTTCCGTACGAACAGCATGGCGGTCGGGACCGAAGCGGACAAAATACCCGCGTCGTGTCCCGCGCCCGTGCCGAGGACGGGAATGTCGCCGTGACCGCCTTGGAGGAGCTTCGCCAGTTCGTCGCGCAGGGCGTGCTCGAACTCCACCACCGGAGTGAAGGACTCCTGTGTGATGCGCAGGTCGATGCCCGCGCGGGTGGCGTTCTCGCGGGCCGCCTGCTCGATGCCGGCGATGACCTGGTCGAGAGTCGCCTGGTCAGCGGCGCGCGAGTCGAGCCAGCCGCGTACGAGGGAGGGGATCGCGTTTACGCCGTTCGGCTCGACGGTGATCTTCGCGAACGTCGCGAGGGCCCCGGCCAGCTGCGCCTCGCGGCGGGCCGCGACGACCGTCTCCGCGTACGTCAGCATCGGATCGCGGCGGTCCTCCAAGCGGGTGGTGCCCGCGTGATTGGCCTCGCCGTGGAAGTCGAACCGCCAGCGGCCGTGCGGCCAGATGGCGGATGCGATGCCTACGGGGTGACCGGTCAGGTCCAGGGCTCGGCCCTGTTCCACGTGCAGCTCGACGAACGCGCCGATACGGGAGAGGCGGTCCGGGTCCGGGCCGATGGTGGTCGGGTCGTAGCCGGCCGCCTCCATGGCCTGGGGGAGGGTCGTTCCGTCCGCGTCACGCAGCTCGTGGGCCTTGGCGACCGTGAGCTGCCCGGCCGCCAGGCGGGAGCCCACGCAGGCCAGGCCGAAGCGGGCGCCCTCCTCGTCACCGAAGTTGGTGATGGCGAGCGGCTTGGTGAACTCCACCCCCCTGTGGCGGAGTTCGTCGAGCGCGGCGAAGGAGGACACGACGCCGAGCGGGCCGTCGAACGCACCGCCGTCCGGGACGGAGTCGAGGTGGGAGCCGGTGACGACCGCGTCCCCGGCGAGGGGGTCGCCCTGCCAGGCCCACTGGTTGCCGTTGCGGTCGACCTCGTAGGTCAGGCCGCGGGATTCGGCCTGGGCACGGAACCACGCCCTGCAGTCCTGGTCGGCTGCCGTCCAGGCGTAGCGGCGGTAGCCGCCGGAGGTGGCGTTACGGCCGATGGGCTTGAGGTCCGCCCACATTTCGTGGAACGAGGTGGAGGTGTGCGGCGGGCCGTCTGTGCGCGCCACGGAGGTCACTCGCCCTCCCGCATCGGGATCCGTACGCCCTGCTCGTCGGCCGTCTTCTCCGCGATGTCGTAGCCCGCGTCCACGTGCCGGATGACGCCCATGCCGGGGTCGTTCGTCAGTACGCGGCGGATCTTCTCGCCCGCGAGCTTCGTGCCGTCCGCCACCGAGACCTGGCCCGCGTGGATGGAGCGGCCCATTCCGACGCCGCCGCCGTGGTGGATGGACACCCACGACGCGCCGGAGGCGACGTTCACCATGGCGTTGAGCAGCGGCCAGTCGGCGATCGCGTCCGAGCCGTCGAGCATGGCCTCGGTCTCGCGGTACGGCGAGGCGACGGAGCCGCAGTCGAGGTGGTCGCGGCCGATCGCGAGGGGGGCCGCGAGGGTGCCGTCACCCACCATGTCGTTGAACAGGGCGCCCGCCTTGTCGCGCTCGCCCTGGCCCAGCCAGCAGATACGGGCCGGCAGGCCCTGGAAGTGGACGCGCTCGCCGGCCATCTTGATCCAGCGGTGCAGCGACTCGTTCTCGGGGAAGAGGTCGAGCAGCGCCTTGTCCGTCTTGTGGATGTCCGACGCCTCGCCGGACAGCGCCGCCCAGCGGAACGGGCCCTTGCCCTCGCAGAAGAGCGGGCGGATGTACGCAGGTACGAAGCCGGGAAAGTCGAAGGCGCGCGCGTAGCCCGCCAGTTGGGCCTCGCCGCGGATCGAGTTGCCGTAGTCGAAGACCTCGGCGCCCGCGTCCATGAAGCCGACCATCGCCTCGACGTGCTTGGCCATGGACTCGCGGGCGCGCACGGTGAAGTCGGCGGGCTTCTCGGCGGCGTACGACGCCATGTCGTCGAAGTCGACACCGAGCGGGCAGTACGAGAGCGGGTCGTGGGCGCTCGTCTGGTCGGTCACGATGTCGATCGGCGCGCCCTCGGCGAGCATGCGCGGCAGGAGCTCGGCCGCGTTGCCGAGGAGGCCGATGGAGAGGGGCCTCCGGGCGTCGCGGGCCTCGACGGCGAGCTGGAGGGCGTGCTCCAGGCTGTTGGCCTTGACGTCGAGGTAGCGGTGCTCGATGCGGCGCTCGATGGCGCGCGGGTCGACGTCGATGCAGATGGCGACGCCGTCGTTCATGGTCACGGCGAGCGGCTGGGCGCCGCCCATGCCGCCGAGGCCGGCGGTGAGGGTGATGGTGCCGGCGAGGGTGTTGTTGAACTTCTTCGCCGCTACGGCCGCGAAGGTCTCGTAAGTGCCCTGGAGGATGCCCTGGGTGCCGATGTAGATCCACGACCCGGCGGTCATCTGGCCGTACATGGTCAGGCCGAGCGCCTCCAGGCGGCGGAACTCCTCCCAGTTCGCCCAGTCGCCGACCAGGTTGGAGTTGGCGATGAGCACGCGCGGCGCCCATTCGTGGGTCTGCATGACGCCGACCGGACGCCCGGACTGGACGAGCATCGTCTCGTCCTGCTTCAGGGTCTTGAGGGTGCGCACCATGGCGTCGAACGAGCGCCAGTCGCGGGCCGCCTTGCCCGTGCCGCCGTAGACGACGAGCTTGTCGGGGTGCTCGGCGACCTCGGGGTCGAGGTTGTTCTGGAGCATGCGCAGGGCGGCTTCCTGCTGCCATCCCAGGGCGCTCAGCTCCGTACCGCGCGGCGCCCGTACGGGTCGGGGTCCTGACATGGTGTGCCTCCTCGCGACTACTGCATTGGGGTCTATTCACATCCTGGCTGGATGAATAGAGCTAGTCAATACACCCGGCCGCCTGCGCGGGGTTCAAGGCAGTGGTTGGCTGGAACACATGGCTTCGGACATGAGCCCGGACATGAGTGCGCCCCAGCGGCGCGAGCAGGCCGTACGCGCTGCCGTCGAGCAGGGCATCGTCGGCCCCGACGCACCCATCGCCGGCCTCCTCGACGTCACCGGCATCCGCGCCTCGGCCGCCGCCCTGCGCGCCGCGTTCGGCGGGGTCACCCCGCCCGGCACCCCGGTCCTGCACGCGTTCGCCGTCAAGGCGACGCCGCTGGTCCCGGTCCTGCGGCTGCTGTACGAGCACGCCGCCATCGGCGCCGAAGTCGCGAGTCCCGGCGAGCTGGCCCTGGCCCGGGCCGCCGGCGTACGCCCGGCGCACACCGTGCTCGACTCCCCTGCCAAAACCCCCGCCGAGCTGCGTGAAGCCCTCGCGCTGGGCATCGCGGTCAACGCCGACAATCCGCAGGAGCTGGCGCGCATCGACGCGCTGGCCGCATCAGCCCCGACCACCTCCCCCATCGGCCTGCGCGTCAACCCGCAGATCGGCGGCGGCTCCATCGGCGCGCTCTCCACCGCCACCGCGACGTCCAAGTTCGGCGTGGCGCTGCGTGACCCCGGCGCCCGCGAATGGGTCGTACGCACGTACCTCGACCGGCCGTGGATGACCCGCCTGCACACCCACTCGGGCTCGCAGGGCCTGCCGCTGGAGCTGATGGCACGGGGCGTGGCGGCGGCGTACGACCTCGCCGAGGAGATCAACGCGGCTGCGGGCCGGCAGCAGATCGACACCGTCGACATCGGCGGCGGCCTCCCGGTCAACTTCACCTCCGACGCCGAGGCACCGACGTACGCCGACTACGCCCGGCTCCTCAAGCAGCACGTCCCCGGCCTGCTGGACGGGCGCTACGGCCTGGTCACCGAGTTCGGCCGCTCGCTGCTCGCCAAGCACGGCACGGTCCTCGCCCGCGTCGAGTACGCGAAGAGGTCCGGGGACCGGCCGATCGCCGTCACCCACGCGGGCGTCCAGATCGCGACCCGGACCGTGTACGCCCCCGAGTCCTGGCCACTGCGCATCGCGGCGTACGACGCGAAGGGCCTGCCCAAGCCGGGCCCGCCGGTCGCGCAGGACGTGGCGGGCCCCGCGTGCTTCGCGGGCGACCTGCTCGCCGAGAACCGGCTGCTGCCGCTCCTGGACCAGGGCGACTACGCGGCGGTGCTGGACACCGGGGCGTACTACATGGCCGCGCACTACGCCTACAACAGCCTTGCCAGGGCCCCGATCCACGGCTTCACCGCCACTCCTGACGAGGTCCGCTTCAGCGTCGTACGGCCGCCGCAGACGCTCGCCGAGATCGTCGCGGAGTCGGGCGGGAAACACCCGGACGCGCTCCTCCAGGACGTCCTGTAACTGAGCGGCGAGGAGAAGGCGGAGGCCCTGGAGCCGTCGCCGCGAACGGACTCGCGGGCATCACTCGGGTTCCACCGGGCAGAGAATCCCCCACACCGACATCGGGGGAGGTCCCATGACCACCAGTTCCGAAGTGCCCGGATCGCCAGGAGCACCCGCAGCCGTCGACGACACACCGCTCAAGCGCGCGCTCGGTCCCAAGCTGCTGATCCTGTTCGTGATCGGCGACATCCTGGGCACCGGCATCTACGCCACCACCGGCAAGGTGGCGGGGAAGGTCGGCGGCGCGCTGTGGCTGCCGTTCGCCATCGGTTTCGTCGTGGCGCTGCTGACGGCGGCGTCGTACGTCGAACTCGTCGGCAAGTACCCGAAGGCCGCCGGCGCCGCGCTCTACACGCAGAAGGCCTTCAAGGTCCCGTTCTTCACCTTCATCATCGCCTTCATGGTGATGTGCTCGGGCCTGTCGTCCGCGAGCGCGGCCGCCCGTGCCTTCAGCGGCGACTATCTGGCGGAGTTCACGGACGCCGTGCCGCCGACGCTCGTCGCGATCCTGTTCATCGTCGCGCTCGCCGCCCTGAATCTGCGGGGCGTGTCGGAGTCGGTGAAGACGAATGTGGTGCTGACGCTGGTGGAGCTGACCGGCCTGGCCATCATCCTCACGATCGGTGCGTACGCCGTCTTCTCGGGCGACGGCGAGCCCGCGCGGCTGGGCGAGTTCCAGGCGTCCGGTACGGGTTACACCCTGCTCACCAGCGTCCTCGGCGCCACCGCGCTCGGCTTCTTCGCCTTCGTCGGCTTCGAGGACTCCGTCAACATGGCGGAGGAGACGAAGAATCCGCAACGCACCTTCCCCAAGGCCATCTTCATCGGCGTCGCGGTCACCGGCACCATCTACGTCCTGGTCGCGCTGGTCTCGTCGCTGCTCGTCGACTACACGACGCTGCAGAAATCGAGCGGACCGCTGCTTGAGGTCGTGAAGGCGGGCGGCGTCGACTTCCCGCCCCGACTCTTCGCCCTGATCGCGCTGTTCGCCGTGACCAACTCCGCGCTGATCAACATCATGATGGCCTCACGGCTCTGCTACGGCATGGCGAACGAACGCATCCTGCCGCGCGCCATGGGCCGGGTCCTTTCCCGGCGCCGTACACCCGTCGTCGGCATCGTGTTCGTGTCGCTGCTGGCGATCGGCCTGGTGTCGACCGGCGAGATCGAGGGGCTCGGCGACACGACGGCGTTTCTGCTGCTGTGCGTGTTCGCCGTGGTCAATGTCGCGGTGCTGGTCCTGCGCAGGGACCGCGTGGCGCACCAGCATTTCCGTACGCCGACGGTCCTGCCGGTGCTGGGCGCGATCACCGCCCTGGTCCTCGCCAGTCCGCTGGCCGACCGGCCGGCGGACGTCTACATCCGCGCAGGCGTCCTACTTTTGATCGG
The DNA here is from genome assembly GCF_018614035.1 of Streptomyces sp. ISL-96. Lineage (GTDB taxonomy): Bacteria > Actinomycetota > Actinomycetes > Streptomycetales > Streptomycetaceae > Streptomyces. The sequence continues at coordinate 7,594 of NZ_JAGGPA010000074.1, read as the reverse complement.
AATCGGTCTATGGGCGATCAATAAAGCAGTAATGAAGGCACGAAACGAAAGCTAGCTGGCATGTGCACGTGGAAAATGCCAGAACTACCTGCCTGCGCACCTCCCTTTACGTAATCTCCTCGTCACTGCCACAGAACGCGTGTCCGGCAGTCCGCATCCGTGTGCCACACCGGAAGGGGGGTTCCGCATGCCCGGAATCGACGAATGTCTGCGCGCGGCGATGGCTCTGCCCGGCGCTCTCGGAGCCTCCCTGGTGGACTGGACGAGCGGACTCGCGCTGGGCACGGAAGGGGAGTCGCCGAACGGTGACCACGAGGCCACCGCGGCGGAGACCGCGGAACTGGCCCGGATGGCCGCCGAGCAGCGGGCGTTCTCCCCGAACGGCCTGCCCGTCGAGGACGTCATCATCACCACGCCGAGCGGCTACCACCTGCTGCGTTTCGTCGAGACCACTTTCGACAGCAGCGTCTTCCTGCACCTGTGGCTCGACCGCGAGCACGGCAATCTGGCGCTGGCCCGATTACGCCTGAGCAGCCTCGCCGAGCGGCTGGTCCTGGGATGACCGGGACCGTGTCCCCGATGCTGGACCGGCTGGCCGCCGAGCGCGCCACCGGCGCCCTGTTGCGGGACCACGGGACCCTGTACCTCGTCGACGGCCAGGTCGTGCACGCCGAGAGCCCCGCCGCGCCCGGCATCGACGTACTGCTGACCTCGACCGGGCGGCTGCCCGCCGAGGACTGGCAGGAGGCCGTCGACCGGGCGGGCACCCGGGGCCGGGTCGGGCGCTTCCTCGTCGACAGCGGCCGGCTGGCCGGCGGCGAGCTGGAACTGTGCCATCTGAGCGCGCTGTTCGACGCCGCCTTCTTCGCCCTCGCCCCCGGCAGCGGCCCGACCCGCTTCCGGTACGGCGCGGCCCACTGGCTGGGCCGCATACGCCCGGTCTCCGCCGCCGTGGTGGAGCGCGAGTCGCGGCGGCGCAGACAGCTGCTGGACGAGCTCTGGCCGTACCCGGACACCGACACCGCACCCGTCGTACGCCGCACCACCCCATCGGGGCAGCCGGTCACCCGCAGGCAGCGCGCCGTCCTCGACCTGGCGGACGGGGAACGCACGCCGGGGGACATCGCCCGGGCCCTGGGCCGGCCGGCCTTCCACACGCTGATCGACGTACGCAGGCTCGCGGCGGCGGGCACGGTCGCCACCCCGCGTGACGCGCCACCGCCCCCGTCTCCCGTGCCCGCCTGGGTCGGGCGGGTCGCCGACGACCCGGACACCGCCCTGTTGCGCCGGCTCCGCGACGCCCTGGAGGCAAGCCTGTGATGTCCCTGAGACAACGCGCGGAAAGGAGAAAAATGATGGCGGCTGAACCCGAAGTGCTCGACGAGCTGCGGCAGTTGAGAGCCAGGGTTCCCCAGCTGACCGGCGCGCTCGCGGCAAGCGTCGACGGCCTCGTACTGGCCCAGGACACCACGAACGTGGAGCCCGAGGGGGTGGCGGCGCTCACCGCCGCGGCGCTCGGCGTCGCCGTGCGGCTCAGCGAGGCGACCGGCCAGGGCGCCTTCCGCGAACTGCTCGTGCGCGGCGACGACGGCTACGTCGCCACCTACGCGGCGGGGTCCTCCGCCGTCCTCACGCTCCTCGCCGGGCCGCGCATCAACGTGGGCCGGCTCCACCTTGAGGCCCGCCGGGCCAGTGTCCGCATCGGCGCCCTGGTCGACAGCGCCCGGGAGAAGGCATGACCGTACCGAAACGCACGACAGCAGCAACCAGGAACACCACCGGACGAAAAGGAAGTGCGAGCCCCATGGCCAACACCGAAACCGCGCTCAAGGAAGCGATGACCGGCATCGAGGGAACCCTCGGCGTCGCCCTGGTCGACTACACCAGCGGCATGGCGCTGGGCACGCTCGGCGGCAGCAAGGACCTCGACCTGACAGTGGCCGCCGCGGGCAACACCGATGTGGTGCGGGCCAAGGTACGCACCATGGAGCACCTGGGCCTCAAGGACGAGATCGAGGACATCCTGATCACGCTCGGCGGCCAGTACCACTTGATCCGGCTTCTCAAGGGGCGCGGCACCAACGGGCTGTTCCTCTACCTGGCGCTGGACAAGGCGCGGGCGAATCTGGCGATGGCCCGCCACCAGCTGCGGAGGATCGAGGCGGAACTGGACGTTTGACGGGCGTCGGTGCGGTGCGCTCCCCCAGACCCGCTCCTCAAACGCCCGTAGGGCGTCTCGGGGGTTTGGGGGCTTGCCCCCAGTTCGGGGAGGGGCGGGTAGGGGAAAGCCCCGCAGGGCCATGAGCCGAGCACCATCGCCTGCCGGACCTACTCCACGAACAGCCCCCGCGCCGCCGCCCTCGCGTCGAACTCCTCCAGCCGCGCCTGCGCGTCCGGCAAGTCGTCGCACATCGCCTCCAGCAGCACCCGCCCCAGCAGCATCGGCGCGCACGCCGTGTCGAAGGCCAGGCCAGTGCCGACCGCCGCCGGGATCAGCAGGTCGCTGTGCCCGGCCACCGGCGCGAAGGCGGAGTCGGCGACCGTCACCACCGTCAGCCCCTGCTCCCGCGCGTACGCCAGCGCGTCCACGACCTCGCGCGGATGGCGCGGCAGCGCGAAGCACAGCAGCGCGGTCGCACCCGCCCGGCGGGCCCCGTCGATGCGGTCGGCGAGCATCGACCCGCTCTCGTCGAGCAGCCGTACGTCGGGATGGACCTTCGCCGCGAAGTACGCGAAGCCACGCGCCTGCGAGGACGCCGCCCGCAGGCCCAGCACCGGCAGCGGGCTGGAAGCGGCCAGGATGCGGCCCGCCTCCTCGACCGGGCGGGGGTCGGCCAGCAGCTCCGCGAGGTGCTTGAGGTTCTCGATCTCCGCCAGGACCGCCTGCTGGTACTCGTTGTAGTCGTCCTCGCCCGGCGACGGCTCGGTGGGCGCGACCTCGCGCAGGTGCTTGCGCAGGGCCGGGTAGCCGTCGAAGCCGAGCGCGACCGCGAAACGCGTGACGGACGGCTGGCTGACCCCGGCCAGCTCCGCGAGCTCGACGCTCGACAGGAACGGCACATCGGCGGCCTTGCGCACCATGCAGTGCGCGATACGCCGCTGCGTCGGCGTCAGCCGATGCCCGTCGAAGAGCTGCTGCAGTCGTGCGGCAGGGCTGTCGCTCATGCCATCCCCCTCAAAGGTCCGTGAACTGGTCGAGCAGCGCGGCCGCCGCAGTCACATCATCTGTGAGCGGGCGGTCCACAGGGTCAGGATCGAACACCGCGTCATGGCTGCGCAGCAGACGCAGGCCGTGGTCGGCAACCGCCTCAGTGGGCACGGCCTCGGTGGGCAAGGCCTCGGAGCGGTTGGCGCCGACTCCGGTGAAGCGGCCGTAGACGCGTGCAAGAGGATGCGGCGACCGGGAGGCTCTGCCCGCCCATTGACATCACTATTCAGACACCAAGAACTCTGCATGACTATATACAGCCCCGGCAAGGGGTGGCCGGTGATCAAATTTGACACAGTGCACAAGCGGTTCCCGAACGGGAGAGACGGAGGCGGAGGCGGTCCGGGCGGGGTAATTTCCGTCGGCCGGGCCGTCCACCCAATACAGGGCGACGCGTCTTGGCCTTGGCGTTCGTACCCGCGTCGACGACCCGCGCCCCGGCCTCCGGCGCGTCGAAGACCAGCACCTTGCGCGTGGCCGAGACCGACCAGTCGGAGGTACCGGCGGTCGCACGGACGGTGAACCGGCCCGCGCCGCCTGCGGGCGGGCGGGCGGAGTGAGCGAGTCCGGGGAGTTCGACGGTCATCCCTGCCTGGCGACGATCCGGTAGCGCTCGCCCGCGCGGGTCGGCAAGGTGAGGACCCCGTCCTGCACCGTGTGGCCGACGGGCTCCTCGTCGCCCCCGTCCCCGCCCCCGTTCCCGTCCGCTCGTACGACACGGAACGGGCCGGGGCTGGGACCCGCGAAGAGCGGACTGCGCAGCTTCGCGGTCACGCCGCTGCCCGACGCGATCCGGATCTCCGTGGCGGCGCCCTGCCGCCAGTCCACCCCGACGGTGAAGTCGCCACGGGCGCGCAGGCCGTCGTACGAACCCCGCTCGGCCCAGGCGGAGGGCAGCGCGGGCAACACATCAACGACCGCCCCCGGACCCGCACCCGCACCCGCACCCGCACCCGCAACGCGTGCGTGGCTCTGGAGCAGCATCTCCGCGATCCCGGACGTGGCACCGAAGTTGCCGTCGATCTGGAACGGCGGGTGGGTGTCCCAAAGATTCGGGAGGGTCGAGGACTTCAACTGCTCGGCGAGCATTTTGGCGGCGTGGTCGCCGTCGCGCAGCCGCGCCCAGAAGTTGATCTTCCATGCCTTCGACCACCCGGTGCCACCGCCGCCGCGCGCCGTGAGCGAGACGCGCGCAGCGTCGGCGTACGCCGAACCTGCCTCGATCTGGCGTCCCGGGTGCAGCGCGAAGAGGTGGGAGACGTGCCGGTGGGTGTTGGTACGGCTGTCGAGGTCGGCCTTCCACTCCTGGAGCTGCCCCCATGAGCCGATGCGCAGTCCGGGGTCGAGGTCGACGAGGGCGGCCTTGACCGTCGTACGGAACTCCTCATCGCAACCGGATCCGAGGACTTCGCTCGCCTCGACGACATTCACCAGCAGGTCGTGCACGATCTGCTGGGATATGGAGGCGCCCGCGGTGAAGTTCCCCTGCTCGGGCGAGTAGCTGGGCGACACGACGAGTTTGCCGTCGCGCGGGTCGGTATGGAGGTTCGCCAGCCAGAACTGGGCGGCCTCTTTCATGGCGGGATAGGCCTGCTCGCGCAGGAAGTCCCTGTCCCGGCTGAAGAGGTAGCGCTCGTACAGCTGCTGGACGAGCCAGCCGTTGGCCTCCGGCATCCAGAAGGAGGTGGACCAGTCGTGTACGCCGGTGTAGCCGAACGGGTTGGTGTTCTGATGCACCACCCACCCTTCGTCCGTTCCGAACATCGACTGGGCGGTACTGCGTCCCGGCGCCCGGAGGTCGTCGATGAAGTGGTGGTAGGGCTGGGCGGTCTCGGCGAGGTTGGCCGACTCGGCGGGCCAGTAGTTCATCTGGACGTTGATGTTGGTGTGGTAGTCGGCGTTCCAGGGTGGGGTGTTGGAGTTGTTCCAGACGCCCTGGAGGTTGGCCGGGAGGGAGCCGGGCCGTGAGGAGGCGATGAGCAGGTAGCGCCCGTACGCGAAGAAGAGCGCTTCCAGCGCACGGTCGGCGGACGAGGCCCCGCCGGTGTAGGAACTGAGCAACTGGTCGGTGGGCACTTCGGGGGGCGGGGCAGAGGCTGGGTCGGGGGCGGCTTCGTCATGCTGCCCAATGTCCAGCCGTACTCGGTGGAAAAGAGCGCGATGGTCGGCCACGTGGACCTCACGCAGCTCGCTGTACGTCTGCTCGGCGGCTTGGTCGACGGCAGCGGTGACACGGGCGTGCGGGTCGTCGCCCCGGTAGTGCGGATGGGTGGCGGCGGCGTAGTCCGTCCCGGCGGAGAACACGAAGGTGGCACTGTCCGCGCCAGCGACGACAACCCGCCCGTCACCACTGCCGTCGTGACCGTCGGTAAGGGTTCCGCCGCTTGTGAGGACGTGCACCTGCCCCTCGTACCTCAGCCCGTTGTCGGCGAGGGCGCCACGGATGAGGAGCCGACCGTCCTTGGCGGTAACGGAGGCCCCGGCCTGCGCGCTTTTGAAGCTGAGCGTGAACGAAACTTGGCCGGGCCGGTCGGCGAAGACGCGTCCGGCGATGACGCCGGCGGGGTAGCTGGCGAAGTACTCGCGGGTGAAGCGAGTTTGACCGTCGCTGTACGAGACGGTGGCGACGGCGTCGGCGATGTCGAGGCCGCGGCGGTAGCCGACGGGCGAGGCGGGGGCGCCGGGCATGTCGAGGAAGAGATCGCCGAAGTTCTGGTAGTCGCCAAACCCGGGGACTTTGCCGACGGTCGCGTACGCCGGATTCCCGAGCCGCCGGGACACTTCGTCGGGGTCCATCGCCCCCTTCTCGTCGATGATCTTCTGTACGTCGGCGATGGCCCCCGGCCGCGGCTGCGGCCAGTTGCCGTGGTCGTACCCCTCTTTGCTGCCGGGTCCGCCGGTCCACAAGGACTTCTCGTTGAGCTGAAGCCGGTCCCGGGCCACACCACCGAAGACCTTGGCGCCCATGGCGCCATTACCGATGGGCAGGGCTTCCCGCTCCCAGCTGGCGGCGGGCTTGTCGTACCAGAGGAGGGCGGGGGCGTTCGATTGGGGATTGGGGGCTGCGATGGGACCGGCGGTGGGGGCAGCGTGGGAGGTCCCTCCACCGATGACCGATCTCCTGGTGTACTTCCGTGACAACGAACCCACTCCTCAACAAGCACACACTAGAGCTCGGATGACTGGCGAGCCGAAACTAGAAGTGGAGGGGCAGTTGAGGCAATAGTTCGGCATTCTTTGACAGGATTCCACGAACTCATCGGATGTTGTGCCCTGCGCACTGCTACGAGCGGGGGCAGAGGCGGGGCCGGGGGCGTTGAGGGGGCGCGGGGCTCTGGCGGCCCCGGGGCGTTGGTCGCGTCTGCGACGGGGGCCGCCACACGTAAGTGTGGCGGCGGAGGCCCGCCCCTCAAGGGCGCTCCTACGTCGCGTCGCCTGCGGCGATTGCGCTTCGCTTCACCCTTGACAGTGAGGATGTGGGTGGCACTGCTTGGGTGGTCTGACCCGACCCTTGACTGACGCTCTGGTTGTCCTTCGGCGGAATCGTCGACCGAGTGGGAAGACATCACTGGCTGCCCCCTACCTCAGCCATACGGCACATGCTGAATCCAGCAGCGCGGCCCGAACGCACCCCGGATCTCCTCGACCCTCGAGGCTGCCGGCCGACCATCTACATAGCTGGTGGATTGCTGGAATGCCCTAACCCCACCAAGGACAAAACTCGCCTGCCTCACGTCCCCAAGTTTTTCGATCCGGTCAGGTCCCCAGGCCGTCGGTCGGCAAACCGTCACACCGGCCGCACGAGCCGCGAGTCCAGGGGGCTCGTCGGGCCAAGGCGGGCCGAAACGCTCACCTGATAGCCGGAATCGAAACGGCTGAGGCGGGTGGGACTGCAGAGGTGAAGGAATTCGCCAAGTGCCGGGTTCGTCGCATTTCGAAAGCCCACAACGCGGGCGCAGTGGCCGCCTGTACGGCCCCACCACCATCATGTCTCGGCCGCCCGTTCACGTCACCAGCCTCACTGCCCAGGCAACCTCACCGCACCCCTCAGCCGTAGGGATCGCATCCGCCTTCTGTTGGGTTCACTCCATCCAGCCCCGTTGAGAACCCGTCGACCGGGCCATGAGTGTCGAGCCGGCCGACTGCGACTGACTCCTGGACGCCCCTCCCCCCACCCACACCAGCAACCTGCTTGCCCCCCAACCGCCCACCCCCCCCCGCCGCCGCCCCACCCCCCCCCCCCCCCCCCCCCCACCCCCCCCCCCCCCCCCCCCCCCCCCCACCCCCCCCCCCCCCCCCCCCCGCCACCCCGCCCCCCCCCCCCGCGCCCCCCCCCCCCGGCCGCGCGGTGGCCCCCCCCCCACCGCCCCCCCCCCCCCCCCCCCC
>NZ_JAGGPA010000073.1 GCF_018614035.1 Streptomyces sp. ISL-96 | reverse complement strand
GGTAAATCATCTGCAAGCCCTTAGTCGTCGATCTTGAGTTCACCCATCGCGCTCCACCCGTCGGCGCCCTCGACGGTCGTGCTGACGATTTCGGGCGTACGGCGAACCAGCGGGCGCATCGTGTCCAACGCGGCCTTGAAGTGGTCGGAGTTGACGTGCGCCGCGGCCGCGTCGTCCTGGAACGCCTCGACAAGCACGTAGGTATTCGGGTCCTCGACGCTGCGCGACCATTCGAACCACAGGTTGCCCGGCTCGCCCCTGGTGGCCTTGGTGAAGGCCGCGACGTGCTCCGGCCACTCCTCGGCGTACTCGGGCTTTACGGGGAACTTGACGACAATGAAGATCATCCGGTCATTCTATGCCGCACCCCTCCAAGCCGCTGCGCGGGACTGAACCGGGGCGCTGCCCCAGACCGCCCCCGCGTCGGTGCTGCTTCCCGTCCTGCTCAACGCGGCCTCCTCGGGTGGGCGATGTTGGCGTACAACGAGCCGCCGACGACGAACTGGCGGAGCACGGCGGTCGAGTACGCGTGGCAGTCGGGCGGCGGATTGCCGGGCTCCGCCCACACCAGGGCCGTGTGTTTGTGAGGCTCCCGGTTGTACGGTTCGCCGCGCCAGCGCTGGGCGGTGAAGGCGAAGCAGATACGTCGCTCGCCCTCGGGCCCCCAGTAGTGGGCCGCGCCGCAGAACTCCGTGTCCGCCGGGTCGATTTCGACGCCGACCTCCTCGTGGGCCTCACGCCGTGCCCCGTCGTCGGCGAACTCGCCGCGCTCCAAGTGGCCCCCGACGATGCTGAGCAGCCCGCCGGCGTACTCGGTCTCGGCGCGGCGCACGAGCAGAACGCGGCCGTCCGCACGCTGGAGCAGAATGAGGACATCGACGACGCTCGTGTAGCGCGTCGCGGTCATGCGAGGGCGTCCGTCGCGTCAACCAGGCGCACGAGGCGGGTGAGCACGGCGGGGCCGCACTCGAACGCGGAATGTCCGCCGACGTCACGAACGGGAGCGGGTACGGGATACATGGTTCCTCCTGGATCGCAGTGCACGCGGACTGGCGGTCGGACAACGCGCCTGATCAAAGGCGCGTAACGGGAGGCGCCGGGCGAACTCTCGGCCAGAGATTCGATTCCGGCGTGCCCGCCGGTGCGCACCGGGACGCCCGGCTGTTATCCGGCGTTCGATCACCCGGAAGAGGTCCGGCACCCGATCAGGCGATTGCTTTGCAATCGGGAGCACCCGGCTTCTGTACGTCGTGTCAGCGGGCCCGGGGGTTCCAGGGCTTCCCCGGGCCGCCCGGGACACCCGAGGCCTCCCGGACTTCGCAGATGCTTCCCCACAGCACCGCACGCACCGCACCGACCCTCATGACGTGTCCACCGCAGCCGGCTCTAGCCGGTGCTCGGTGGCGGGTTCCTCCTGCTCACGTGTCGGGCTGATGCCGCGGATGGGGCTGGGCAACCACCATCCCGAAGGCCTGCTCGACGCGCTCCGGGACGCGGCGGCGACGTAAGAGCGTAAAAGCGACATAAGGTCGCGCCGGGGGAATGGATGTGCGCATCGCCGTCTTGTTTGAGACACTGACGTCTCAAGCGAGACCGTGCGGTGTCAGCAGGCACCCTCCGGCACGACCCCGAACAGGAACCCAATGCACCCCGCCCCCGCCCGGCCAGACTCCCGGGCCCAGCTCGATCCCCGGCGCTGGGCCGTCCTCACGATCCTCTCCGGCAGCCTGCTGCTGATCGCGATGGACACCACGATCCTCAACGTCGCCTTCCCCTCCCTCGTCGCCGATCTGCAGCCCAGCTCCGTGCAGCAGTTGTGGATCATCGACGTGTACGCGCTCGCGCTGTCCGGTGTGCTGGTCACCGCCGGTGCGCTCGGCGACCGCTGGGGACGCAAGCGCATGCTGCTCATCGGCTTCAGCGTCTTCGCGCTCGCCTCGCTGATCGCCGTCTTCGCCACCGCGCCGTGGCAGGTCATCGCCTCCCGCGCGCTGCTCGGAGTCGGCGGCGCGGCCATCATGCCGACGACCCTGTCGATCCTGCGGCACGTCTTCATCGACGCCCGCGAGCGCGCCTTCGCGTACGCCGTCTGGGCCGCGGTCTTCGGCGGCGGCATGGCGCTCGGCCCGGTGGTGGGCGGTCTGCTCGTCGAGAAGAACGGCTGGCAGTCCGCGTTCCTGCTCAATATCCCGGTCGCGCTGGCCGTCATCGGGTTCGGCCTGTGGCTGCTGCCCGAATCGCGTCAGCCGAGGGAGGGACGCTGGGACTGGTGGGGCGTCGGGCAGTCGATCGTCGGCATGCTCGCCCTCGCGGGCGGCATCAAGCAGCTCGGCAAGGGCGGCCCGGCGGACCCGGTCGCCTGGACGCTGCTGGTCCTGGCCGCGGTCGCGCTGACCGTGTTCGTACGCCGCCAATTGACGCTGAGCCAGCCGCTGTTGCAGGTACGGCTGTTCGCGAGCCGGTCGTTCAGCATCGCCGCCGCCGCCATCTTCCTCGGGATGATCGCGCTCGGTTCGGCGCTGTTCCTGATCACCCAGTGGTTCCAGTACGGCGAGGGCTACACCCCGCTGGAGGCCGGCATCCGGCTGCTCCCCGCGCCCCTCGGACTGGTCGTCACCTCCCTGGTGACGCCCGCCCTGATGCACCGGCTCCCGATCCGCCACGTCCTGGGCAGCGGCCTGCTGCTGATGACCGCGGGCCTCGCACTGCCCTGGATCCTCCAGCGGACCGGCACCCTCGGCTACCCGTCGATAGCCTTCGCGCTGGCCGTACTCGGCTGCGGTGTGGGCATCGCGACCACGGTCGCCTCGGTGACCCTGATGGCCTCGGCCCCCGCACACGACGTCAGTGGCGCCGCCGCCATCGAGGAGACGTGTTACGAGCTCGGTGCGGCGATGGGCGTGGCCATCCTGGGCAGTATCGCGTCCGCCCTGTACCGGGCGCATCTGCCCGAGCTCGGCCTGGACGGCACGGCGACGGCGTCCGTACGCGACTCCGTGGGCGAAGCCGCGCACCTGGCCGGACAGGCCGGCGGTCCGGCGGGCGCCGCACTGCTCGAAAAGGTCTCCGCGGCCTTCACCGCCGGCATGACCCCGACCTTCCTGCTCGCCGCCGTACTGCCGCTCGCGGCGGCGGCGCTGACGTGGGCGAAGATCCCCAAGGACCTCCGCCCGACGGAGAACGCGCACTGAGGAACCTGCGGCCCCCTACCCGTAGTACTGGAGAGCTACGCGCAAGGTGCGCTCCCCGGCGGGACGCCGACCACGAGGTGTGATCCATAACTTCCTTACCGGAAGCACGAAAGACATCCGGTAAGGAAGGACCCCCCATGGCGTCCCGCCCACGCAGCAGCACCAGCGGCGGCGGCAGCCGTCCGCGCCGCGCCCTGCTCGCCGCCCTCGTCGCCGCCTCGGTGGCCGTGCCGGTGTCGGGTGCGGCCCGCCCCTCCGCTGTCCCGGCGCCCGCCCCGGCCGTCCTGGCCCCGCTGCGCGCCGCCACCCCCGGCGCCCTCGCCGAGCGGTACGCCGCCAACCGCGCCGGCATCCGCGCCGCCGAGCGAGCGGCCGCCGGCCACGGGGATCACCGGCGGGCCGCCGCGCTGCGCGCCATGGCGGAGCCGGCGCGCCACTTCCTGTCCTTTGACGGCCGCGACGGCGGCCGCGCCGCCGAAGTCTTCGGTGACCTGTCGCGCGCCGTGCGGATCGCCGTAGTGGTCCCGGGCTCGGACACCAGCCTCGACCGGTACGGACGACTGCGGGCCGGCGCCGAGGCGCTCCAGCAGGAGCTGGGCGGCAGGTCCGCCGTCGTCGCCTGGCTCGGGTACAAGACGCCGGGCACGGTGAGCCCCGAGGTGCTGACACCCGGCCGCGCGGACGAAGCCGCCCCCGCACTGCGGCGGTTCATGGCGGAATTGCGCGCGGCCGGACCGGCCGCCCGTACCTCTCTCCTCTGCCACTCCTACGGCTCCGTGGTCTGCGGCCGGGCCGCCTCCGGGACGGAAATGGCGAACGTCGAGAACATAGTCCTGTACGGCAGCCCCGGCACCGGCAGAGACAACACCGCCGCACTGCGCACCCGCGCCACCGTCTGGGCCGGCCTGGGCACCGACGACTGGATCGCCGCGTTACCGCACGGGCGCCTACAACTAACCTCCCTGCAAGTGGGATTGGGGGCCGACCCGATGTCGCCGGAGTTCGGCGCCAGGGTCTTCGCGGCAGGCGACGGCGGCCACAGCGACTACCTCAAGCCCGGTTCCGTGCCGCTGGAGAACATGGCCCGGATTGTCTCCGGACAGCTTCCTTCCCAGGAGGCCCGTCATGCGTGACCTCGTCCGGCGGATCGACTCCGCGACTGAGCCCGACCGTGACCGCGCTGTCGACGCGCTGCGCGCCCTTGCCATCCTGGGCGTGGTGCTGGGCCACTGGCTGGTCACCGCCCTGATCTCCGACAGTGGCACGGTGCGCGCCGCGAGCCCTCTGCGGTACATGCCCCAACTCACTGCCGTCTCATGGGTGTTTCAGACCCTGGCGGTCTTCTTCCTGGTGGGCGGGCTGGTGGGTGCGAAGAGTTACGCCGCCGCCCGCGCCCGGGGCGCGACGTACGGGCAATGGCTCGCCGCCCGGACGTCCCGGCTGAGCCGGCCGGTCGCCGCCGTGCTGGTGGTGTGGGCCGTGGCGGCGGGCGTGATGCTCGTGTCCGGGGCCGGCGTGGAGACCGTACGCACGTTGTGCAAGCTCGTGCTGTCGCCGCTCTGGTTCCTGCTGGTTTTCGCGGCGCTTACGGCGGTGACCCCGCTGGTGGCGAAGCTGCATCCGCTGTGGCCGATCGCGGTCGTGCTGCATGTCGACCTGGTGCGGTTCGGCCTGGGTGGCCCGTCGTGGCTCGGCTGGATCAATGTGGCCGCCGGATGGCTGGTCCCGTACTGCGTAGGCACGGCCTGGGCCCGGGGCGGCCTGAGTGGCCGCACGACCGGCTGGGTGCTGCTGGGCGGGGGCGCGATCGCGACCGCGCTGCTCGTGGCTTTCGCGGGCTACCCCGCTGCCATGGTCGGGGTGCCCGGCGCCGGAATCTCCAACCTCGACCCGCCCACCCTCGCCGCCGTGACCTTCGGCCTCGCCCAGTGCGGCGCGGCGATGCTGCTGCTCGGTCCGCTGCGGCGGATGCTCGTGCGGCCGGCCGCCTGGGCGGCGGTGGCGCTGGTCAATCTGTCCGCGATGACGGTGTTCCTCTGGCACCAGACCGCGATGATGGCGGTCACCGCGACCGGCCTCCTCGCGGGCGACGCCCTGCCCGGCCTGCACACCGTCCCCGACGGCCCCGGCTGGGTCCTCGCCCGGCTGCTCTGGCTGCCGGTGTTCGCGGGGGCGTTGGGGGTGTGCTGGGCCGCGTTTCACACGTACGAACAAGGGCGGCCGCGAAAGACCAGCCGGGTCGTGTACGAGGGGCGTCCCGCCCGAGAGACGGCGGTGCGGAATGCCTAGGGTGGATCTTGCGAGGGGGGAGAGCACGGTGGTGGAGCGGCTGGTGAAGGCTGTGCGGGCGGTGCCGCGCAACCTGCGCGATGACCTGTGGACCGGGGCAGCCGCCCCGCTGCCGCCCAGCGGACGGCCCGGCTGGTTGGTGTGGCAGCCGGTCATCGTGTTGCTGCTGCTGATCTGCGCGGCACTCCTCGGAGTGGTAAGCGTGAACGATCTCGCCTTCGACTGGGGCCACGGGCTGGGCACCAGGTACGCCCTGCTGCTGGGCGGGGCCCAGTCGGTGGCGCTCGTCATCGCGGCGTTCCGGCCGCTGCCGGCGTGGTGGACGGTGACGGTCGCCATGGTCGTCATCGCGGGGCTCTCGGGCTCCCGGTATCCCCGGGACGAGGTGTTCCCCTGGACCGCCCCCGGGATCGCCGCGGGCCTCCCGGGCTCACAGTTCCCCTGGGACCCGTTGTTCCCCTGGACCGGCCCCGGGATCGCCGCGCAGGCCGGCGTGCTCTTCATGCTGGCGTTGCGGGTCCGCCCCCGCATCGCGGTCGAGGCCCTGACGATCAGTCTGCTGGCGGGCCTGGTCTGCAGCACGCTCATTCTCCAGGGTCACCTCACCGGCGTCGCCCGCGCCGCCGGAATTCTCACCGCCGCGGTGGTGGTCGGCGGCTCGCTGCGCGGTCGCCAGGTGGCCCGCACGGAGCTGGTCGTGCAGGAAGAGATGACCGCCGAGGAGCGGGGCCGGCGCACCCTCCTGGAGGAGCGCAACCGGATCGCCCGCGAGCTGCACGACGTCGTCGCCCACCACATGTCGGTCATCTCCATCCAGGCGCAGGTTGCCCCCCACCTGGTCGAGAACCCGTCCGACGAGCTCAAGGAAAACCTCGTCGGCATACGGGAGAACGCCGTCGGGGCGCTCACCGAACTGCGCCGCGTACTCGGCGTACTGCGCTCCGAGGACGCCGTGTCGCAGGAGGTACGGCACGCCCCGCAGCCCACCCTCGACCAGCTGGACGAGATGGTCGGCAATGTGCGCGGCGCCGGGCTCACGGTCTTGGTCCGGACCACCGGAGAGCCGCAACCGCTCCCGCCGGGCGTCGAGCTCTCGGCGTTCCGTATCGTGCAGGAGGCGCTCAGCAACGTGATGCGGCACGCGCCGGGAGCCGACGCGCGGGTGGAGATCGGATACCACGCGACCGGTCTCACCGTACGGGTCACCAACACCGCGCCGGACGCGTCGGCCGAGCCCTCGCAGGGCGCCGGCCACGGCCTGCTCGGCATGCGGGAACGCACCGCCATGCTGGGCGGTGAGTTCGCCAACGGGCCGCTTCCCGGCGGCGGTTACGAAGTACTGGCGACGCTTCCCCTGGAGGGCAGTCCATGACCATCCGCGTGCTGATCGCCGACGACCAGATGATGGTCCGTCAGGGCTTCACGGTGCTGCTCAACGCCGAACCCGGCATCGAGGTCGTAGGCCAGGCCGTGGACGGCCTCGATGCCGTCGCCAAGGTCGCCGAACTCGCCCCCGACGTCGTCCTGATGGACATCCGCATGCCCCAGCTCGGCGGCATCGAGGCGACCCGCCGCATCACCGACCCGCCCGGCGCCACCGTCAAGGTCCTGGTCCTGACCACCTTCGACCTCGACGAGTACGTGTACGAGGCGCTGCGCGCCGGCGCGTCCGGGTTCCTCCTCAAGGACGCCTCCGCCGCCGAACTCGCCCAGGCCGTAAGGGTGGTGGCGGCCGGCGACGCCCTGCTCGCCCCCAGCATCACCAAGCGCGTGATAGCCGAGTTCTCCCGGCTGACCGACGCGCCCCGGGTCCCGCTCAAGGACCGCGTCGGCGGCCTGACGGAGCGCGAGACCGAGGTGCTGTCCCTGATCGCGCAGGGCATGTCGAACGCGGAGATCGCCGGTCGGCTGGTGCTGGCGGAACAGACCGTGAAGACCCACGTGAGCCGGATCCTGGTCAAGCTGGGCCTGCGCGACCGGACCCAGGCCGCGGTCTTCGCGTACGAGACGGGCCTGGTACGCCCGGCCGGCTACTGAGCTCCCCGGCTAACCAACCCGGGGGATGAGCCGGCCCGCCGCCGATCTCGCCGCCGTCAGAGCCCGGCGGCGGTCGCTGCCCGGCTGGCCCAGCACGACGCGCGTGCTCAGGCCGTCCAGCAGCGCCAGCAGCTCGGAGGCGTGCGCCGGTATGTCCATCGGCGCGAAGCGCGAGCGCGCCACGCCCTTGGCGAGCAGCGCCTCCAGGTCCTCCTGCCAGCCCCGGTCCATCTCCTCCTGGGCCTGGCGCAGGGTCTCGTTCGCGGGCGTACGGGCCCAGAGTTCGATCCACAGCATCCAGCGCGGGTCGCGCGGTCCGCGTGGCAGGTACAGCTCCAGGAACTGGTCGAGCTTGCGCTCCGCCGTCGTCCGCCGGGCCAGCAGGAGGCGGCGTTCCCCCGCCAGGTCGGTCTCACTCCAGCGCAGCGCCTCCAGCAGCAGCCGGTCCTTGCTGCCGAAGTAGTACAGGATGTGGCCGCCGCTGGTGTCCAGCCGCTCCGCCAGCGCCGACATGGTGAGCGCGGCCAGGCCGTGCTCGGCGATCAACGCCATGGCCTCTTCGAGCATCCGCTCCTGGGCGATGTGCCCGTCCCGCCGTCGCGCCGCTCCTGCCACCGGTTTCGCCTCCACCGTTCGTACCCGATGCCACGACCTTAGCGGCGGATTCGCGCCGAGGTCTTGACGGGTGGGGGACCGGCACCGCATCTTGAATGCCGTTCTAACTCTTAGAACGGCATTCAAGGTCTGGCTGGGGAGTGGCATGGCAACGCACACGGCGGAGCAGCAACCAAAGAGCGACGAGGTCTTCCACGTCGAGACCCATGGCATCGATCCCATCCCCGACGAGGAGCGGCACGGCAGCGCCAAGGACCTCTTCTGGCTCTGGTTCGGCTCGAACCTCACCTTCACCTACGTCATCAACGGCGCGCTCGCCGTCGCCTTCGGCCTGTCCTTCTGGCAGGCGACCACCGTCGTAGTAGTCGGCGGCCTGGCCTTTTTCGTCATCAGCGCCGCGGGCCTCAGCGGAATCCGTACCGGAACCGCCACCCTCGTGATCTCACGGGCCGCTTTCGGTACGCGCGGCAACTGGCCCGCCGGAGTGCTCAACTGGATCGTCAGCATCGGCTACACCATCGTCAACACGGTGGTCGGCACCCTCGCCCTGGAAGTCTTCTTCGCCGAAATCGGCTGGCAGGGAGGCGACACAGCCCGCGCCCTGGCGCTCGCGATCACCCTCACCCTGACCTTCGCGGTAGCCATGTGGGGTCATGCCACAGTCCAGTTCGCCGAACGCTGGATGGCGTACGCCCTGGCCGCCGGCTTCGCCGCGCTGCTCGTCTTCGTCCTGCCCGGCGCCGACACCACAGTCCCCGCCATCGGCCCCGGCGCAGCCGGCTGGAGCCTGGCCTTCGTCATCATGCTGTCCAGCCCCTTCTCGTACGTACCGATGCCCGCCGACTACACCCGCTACCTCCCCAAGACCACCACCCTGCGCTCCATCACCTGGAGCGGAGCCCTCGGCGGCTTCCTCTCCTCGGTCGCGCTCGGTGTCGCCGGTGTCGCCGCCGCGACCCAGACCGACATGACCGACGCCGTGGCGGGCACCGAGAAGCTCCTGCCCGGCTGGTTCCAGCCGGTCTTCCTGGCCCTGGTCCTCCTCGGCTCCGTCACCAACTCGATCATCACGCTCTACTCGTCCAGCCTGAACCTCCAGGTGCTGGGCATCCCGTGGAGCCGGTCGCGGGCCATCCTCATCAGCGCCGCCGTCACCGCCGCCGGCTCCCTCTGGGCCCTCTTCTTCGCCGACTTCACCGAGTCGCTGCTGTCCTTCCTCTCCCTCCTGATCATCGTCTTCGCCCCCTGGAGCGGCGTCTTCCTCACCGACATGGTGCTGCGCCGCTGCCGTTACGACGCCGAGGCCCTGCACGCCGGACCGGGCGGCGCGTACTGGTACCGGGCCGGCTACCACCCGGCGGGCATGGCCGCCCTCCTCACCGGCATCGTCTTCGCCGGTCTCACCGCCGACTCGGAGCTGTGGACCGGCCCCCTGGTCGCACCGCTGGGCGGCGCCGACCTCACCCTCCTCGGCTCCGTCGTCTCCGCGCTCACCTACTGGGCGCTGGCCGCCCGCAGGCCCGTGCGTACCGCCTGACCCCGCCTCACGAGTCACGGTGCCGGGAGGGGACGTGCCGGGGCGCTCCCCGCAGGGCGTTGAACGCAACGCGCCCGAATACAAAAACGAGTACCCGAACGTTCGACGCCCGAGGAGACGCCCCGGCGCGGCACCGACCCCACGCCCCCGCAAAACGCACCGCACCCCAGGAGTTCACCCTCATGACCCGCACCACCCCGGCCGATCTGGTCCTCCTCAACGCCCGCATCCACACCGTCGACCCCCTTCTGCCCGAAGCCGAGGCACTAGCCGTACGCGACGGGCGCATCGCCTGGCTCGGCGCGGACTCCGACGCCGCACAGTGGACCGGACCGGACACCGAGATCGTCGACGCGGGCGGCCGCCTCGTACTCCCCGGCTTCATCGACGCCCACAACCACGTCCGGCTCGGCTCCGACGACGCCTGCGTCCAGCTCGCCGGAGTCCGTACGCTCGCCGGCATCCACGAGCGCATCCGCGCCTGGCACACCGCCCACCCCGACGCCGAGTGGATCGAGGCCGAGGCCTTCGACTACTCGGCGATCCCCGTCGGCCGGATGCCACGCGCCTGCGACCTCGACCCCGTCACCGGCGACACCCCCGCCTTCGTCCTCAGCTACGACGTACACACGGCCTGGCTGAACACCGCGGCTCTCCGCCGCCTCGGCATCGACCGCGACCGTACGAGCCTGCCCTTCGGCGAGGCCGAGACCGACCCCGCGACCGGCGAACCCACCGGATTCATCAAGGACTTCGCCGTCAAGGGCCTCTCCCGCGACGGCCACCGAGCCCTGCGCGCGCTCGGCGTACCCTGGGCGTCGCCCGACCGCCGGTACGGACGCCTGGCCCAGAGCCTCGACGACGCGATCTCGTACGGCATCACCACCGTCGTCGAACCGCAGAACTCCCTCGACGACCTGGCCCTGTACGAGCGGGCCCGCACCGAGGGCCGGCTCCGCTCCCGGATCGTCGCGGCCCTCTTCCACCCGCGCGGCACCACCGAAGCCGACCTCGACGACTTCGCGGCGGCCGCCCGCACCTTCGACGACGACCGGCTGAACGTAGGCCCGCTCAAGCTCTACATCGACGATGTGGTCGAGCCCCGCACCGCCGCCCTCCTCGCCCCCTACACAGGCTGCGGCCACCACCGGGGCGAGACCTTCTACCCGCCCGAGGAGTTCGCCGACCTCCTGACCCGGCTGGACGCGCGCGGCTTCCAGTGCTTCGTCCACGCCACCGGCGACCGCGGCATCCGTACCGTCCTCGACGCGGTCGAGCGGGCCCGCACCGCGAACGGCCCGCGCGACGCCCGCCACCAGGTCGTCCACGTCGAATGCCTCGACCCCGAGGACACCCCGCGCTTCAGCCAACTCGGCGTGGTCGCGTGCATGCAGCCGCGCCACTGCGCCCCCGAGATCGCCGGCCCCGGCAAGGACTGGGCGCGGAACGTAGGTGAGGAGCGCTGGCACAAGGCGTGGCCGATGCGCAGCCTGCACGAGGCCGGCGCCGTGCTCGCCTTCTCCAGCGACTGGAACGTCGCCGAGATGGACCCGATGGTCGGCATCTACACCGCCGTGACCCGGCGGCCCCTCGACGGCGGCGAGCCGTGGATGCCCGGCGAGACGGTCGACGTGGCGACCGCCGTACACGGCTACACCATGGGCTCGGCGTACGCCAACTTCCTTGAGCACGAACGCGGTTCGCTGACCGTCGGCAAGCTCGCCGACTTCGTCGTCCTCTCCCGCGACATCCTTCGGATCGCGCCCGAGGACATCCCCGGCACCGTCGCCGAGACCGTCGTCGTGGGCGGCGAAGTGGTGGTCACAGCCAGCCGTTCCGCCGGAACGCCCGGTGGATCGTGAAGCAGGCGACCGCCATGACGGCGAGGGCGAGCGGATAGCCGTACGTCCAGCGGAGCTCGGGCATGTGGTCGAAGTTCATGCCGTAGACACCGCAGATCATGGTCGGTACGGCGATGATCGCCGCCCATGAGGTGATCTTGCGCATGTCCTCGTTCTGGGTGATCGTCACCTGCGCCAGATGGGCCTGGAGGATCGAGTCGAGCAGTCCCTCGAAGGCGGTGATCTGCTCGGCCGTCCTGGTCAGGTGACCGGCGACGTCGCGGAAGTACGCCCGGATCTCCGGGCCGACGCTCGGCATGGGCTCGGTGGCCAGCACGTTCAGCGGCCGGGCCAGCGGCGCCACCGCCCGCTTCAGCTCCAGCAGTTCACGCTTGAGCTGGTAGATGCGGCCGGCGTCGCCGCGCCCCGCCGGCTCGCTGAACACGGCGCTCTCCACCGCGTCTATGTCGTGCTGCACGGCCTCGGTGACCACGAGGTAGTCGTCGACGACGTGGTCGGCGACGGCGTGCAGCACGGCGGCGGGGCCCATGGAGAGCTGATCGGGCGCCGACTCCAGGGCCTCACGGAGCGGTCCGAGGGAGCCGCGGCCGCCGTGCCGGACGGTGATGACGAAATCGGGGCCGGTGAAGACCATCAGGTCGCCGGTGTCCACGATCTCGCTGGTGGCGGTCAGCTCGGCGTGCTCGACGTAGTGGACGGTCTTGAAGACAGCGAACAGCACGTCGTCGTACCGCTCCACCTTCGGGCGCTGATGTGCCTGTACGGCGTCCTCCACGGCCAGCGGATGGAGCCCGAACAGGGCGGCAAGCCCGGCGAATTCCTCCTGGGACGGCTCGTGCAGACCGATCCAGACGAAGCCCTGGCCCGTCTTGCGGACCCGGGCAAGGGCCTCCTGCGCCGGACAGTCGCCGGGCCGCCGCGCACCGTCCTCGTACACCACGCAGTTGACGACCGCACTGCCGAGCGGGGACCGGGTGGGGTGGCTGAGATCCACGCTCGGGCGGTAGGCGCGGCGTACCGCCCGGCTGAGCGTGCGGATCAACGGCATGGAGTGCTCCTTCGGCGAATCGGCGGCCAGTGTGCCACCGGCCCGCCGGCCGCCTCTCACAGGGGTGCTCCGGGCCCCCTTCGGGGCCGTACACTCCAGAGTATGAGTCGCAGCACACGTGGAGCCGGGGAGTGCCTGAGCCGGCTTCCTCATGCCCTGTGCCGGGCCCTGCACGGCCACGGCTAGCGACATCTCCTCCCGGCAGAGTCCGGGTGCTTACCACCGGTTTCTGATCCGGCTTCTCCAC
The DNA here is from genome assembly GCF_018614035.1 of Streptomyces sp. ISL-96. GTDB lineage: Bacteria > Actinomycetota > Actinomycetes > Streptomycetales > Streptomycetaceae > Streptomyces. Next base: position 34,514 of record NZ_JAGGPA010000073.1, on the reverse strand, counting down.
CTGTGGCGCTTTCCCCCACCCACCCCTTGCCGGGGTGGGTGCCGCTTTGCCGCACCGCACCGCACTGCACGACCTGGCCGTTGCCGTGCCCCGCATACCCCGCATACCCCGCCCCCCGAGAGGACCCCTGTGAAGTTGAGCGAGTTGCTGGCCGGCCATGACCACGAGGTCCTTCAGGGGAATCCGGACACGGTGATCACCGCAGGCACCTGCTTCGACGCCCACCGGGCATCACCGGGCACGCTCTTCATCGCCGTACCCGGGCACGTCGGTGGGGGCCCCGAGGCGGTCGGGCCGGCGCTCGCGCGCGGCGCGGTGGCGGTGCTCGTCGACGGTGACAGCGGGGACAGGATTTCCCCGGCGCCCGCGGGCGTCTGCGTCGTGCGCGTACCGGACACCAGGAAGGCCGCGGCGGCCGTCGCATCCCGCTACTACGGCGAGCCGGGGCGGGGCATGGACATGGTGGCCGTCACGGGCACCAACGGGAAGACCTCGGTCTCGTACATGGTCGAGTCCCTGCTGCGGATCGCCGAGGGCGCCGAGGTGGGCGTCATCGGGACGGGCGGCAGCCGCATCGGGGACGAGATGATCCCCATGCCGAGGTCGGTCCTGACGACGCCGGAGTCGCCGGACTTCCAGTACCTGCTGGGGCGCATGCGCGACCGCGAGGTCTCCACCGTGGTCCTGGAAGCCACCTCGATGGGGCTGCTGACGCACCGGGTGGACAACGCGTTCATCGACGTAGGGGTCTTCACCAACCTCTCCCAGGACCACCTGGACGACCACGGCACCATGGAGAACTACCGGGACGCCAAACTGCGCCTCTTCCAGGGGCTCTGCCGGCGCGCGGTCGTCAACGTGGACGACGAGGTGGGTGCCTCGATCGTGGCCATGATGCCGGGCGCGGTGACGACGTACGCCATCGACGCGGAGGCGGACTACCGGGCCACCGACCTCAGCATGGACGGCCACGGCACGCGGTTCACCCTCCACCACGACGGCCGCAAGTACCCGGCGGCGATCCCCGTGCCCGGCCGCTTCTCCGTCGCCAACGCGCTCGCCACCGTGGCCGCCTGCCATGTGCTGGGGCACGATCTGGCCCGCCTGGTCGCGGCCCTGGACCGGATGCCGACGGCCCCCGGGCGCTTCGAGCGCTTCGAGACGCCGGGCGGCACGTCCGTGATCGTGGACTACGCGCACTCCCCGGACTCGCTCGAAAAGGTCCTGACCACCATCCGCGGCTTCGCCAAGGGGCGGGTCGTCACCGTCTTCGGCTGCGGCGGCGACCGTGACATCACCAAGCGCGCGGAGATGGGCGAGATCGCCGGGACGCATTCCGACCTGTGCGTCCTGACCTCGGACAACCCGAGGAACGAGAACCCCGAGGAGATCCTGGACCAGATCACCCCGGGTCTCGCGGGTACGGGCACGCCCTTCGAGCGGTTCGCCGACCGGCGCAGCGCCATTGAGTACGCGCTGTCCGCCGCCGGGCCGGACGACATCGTGCTGGTGGCGGGGAAGGGCAGCGAGCCGTACCAGATCGTCGGTGAGCAGCTGATCCCGTTCAGCGACATGGCGACGGTCCGCGAGCTCAGCGGCCTGTAGCCGAATTCGCGGGCTCCGCAGCGTGGTGCCGCCGTGCCGGATCTCACCGCCCTCGCGCTCCCCGTCGTAGTCGCACGGGTGCGTGAAGGCGGTGATCGTGTCGGTCCGGTTCTGTTCCGGATAGTCGATCTCGCACCCGTCGCCGTACCAGAGGTGCGCCGACTTGTAGCCGGGCGCCGCCCGCACCACGCGGATCAGCTTCTTCGGTACGACCGCCGCCGCATGGACGGGCCCGCCATCCAGTGCGGCCGGCGTCAGACGGCGCCGTGGGCGCCGGTGCGTGTGTACGGCGACGGGCCCGCGCCGTACGCAGACAGGGGTCCACGTATGGCGGGCGCCACCGTGCGCGGATGGGGCCGGGGGCCGAGGGTGGGTGACATGTCTCATCACCTCAGCGGGCCGAATCTGCGGTCGCCCATGGACGACGCGCGGCTGGACCTGACGGACCTGTTCGCGTTCACGGTGCCGGGCGGGCGCACCGTGCTGATCATGAACGTCCACCCGGTCGCCCCGGCCGTGGGCGCGGCGTTCCACCCGGACGCGGTCTACCGCATCAATGTCGACATCGACGGTGACGAGCACGCCGACGCGGCGTTCAGTTTCGTCTTCTCCCCGCCCGTCGACGGCCGGCAGACGGCGACCGTGTACTGGGCGACGGGGGCGCAGGCCCGCAGCGAGGAGCCCGGCGGGCAGGAGATCTTCACCGACGCGCCGGTTGCCCTCGGAGCGCAGGCCCAAGTGGTCGAGGCCGGACCGTACCTCTTCTCGGCCGGTCTGCGCAGCGACCCGTTCTTCGCCGACCTGGACGGCATCGTCAAGGACTTCCAGTGGACCGGCGTGGACTGGGGAGCCGACAAGAACGTTCTGGGCATCGTGCTGGAGGTTCCGAGTGACGAGCTCTGCCCGGACCCGGTCATCGGGGTGTGGGCGCGGGTGAGCCTGCGCCAGGACGGCCGGCTGAAGTCCGTCGACCGCGGGGCCCACCCGTCGCTGACGGCGTACTTCAACCCCGAGGAGGCGAAGGAGGCCTACAACGAAGGCGATCCCGCCGAGGACTGGGCGACGTACAGCGGGCCGTGGACCGAGGTGCTCCGCCACACCGGCGGCTACGACGCACACGCCGCCGAAGAGGTCCTGCGTACGGTCCTGCCGGACATCCTGGTCTACGACCGCAACCGCCCCGCCGCCTACCCGAACGGCCGGACTCTCACCGACGACGTCACCTCTGCCCGGCTGGCCATGATCTCGGGCGGGAAAGTCGCCAGCGACCACATCGGCCCGCACACCGACCTGCTCCTCGACTTCCCCTATCTGGGCGCACCTCACCCGGGCTAATCACGCTCCGGGGCCGGGGCCGGGGCGTGCGCGTGCTGGGCGGCGAGCCGTACCGGGGTGTTGGCCATGCCGAAGCCGCGGTAGCCGCCGACGCGCCGCACGATCTCGAAGAAGACCCGGCCGACGGTGACCGTATAGAGGTGCAGCAACTCGCCGCCCTCCTCATCCCGGTCGTAAAGCAGCCCGAGCTCCCGCAGCTCCCGGTGGCGCGCCTCGCCCAGGTCGAAGCGGGCCCGCAGATCGTCGTAGTAGTTGTCGGGAATCGGCAGCAGTACGTCGTCGGGCAGGGCCCGCAGCCGGCGCGCGGTCGCGACGATGTCGTCGTCGGCGAGGGCGATGTGCTGCCCGGGCTGCTCCCGCGACGCCGCGCCGACGTGCGCCATGTCGAGGGCGAGGCGGACGGTACCGGAGGCGTTGGACATGGCGCGGCTGCGCAACAGGCCGTACGGATCCGCCACTTCGACGCTCTCGTGCGGCCGCAGCCCGAGGACCGACCGGTAGAACAGGGCCGCCTCGTCGAAGCGGTCCCAGGGATGCCCGAGCGCCACGTGGTCGATGTGGCCGATGTGGCCACGGGGCGGTTCGGTGGGATCGAAGTCGTCGCGCCAGCGCGGCTGTGCGGAGTCGCAGAAGAACAGCTCCGTGCCGTCCGGAGCCGCGACGGCGGCGAGCCGCGCCTCGTCGGCGGCGCGGTGACGGGGGAGTACGGGCGACAGCAGGGACTTGGCACGCGCGGCGGAGAGTGCCGGGTCCGGTGACTCCAGGCCGATGGCCACCAGCGAGGTGTCGGTCGGGCTGTCGGGGTGGATGCGGCTGAGGAGGATCCTGGCCCGGCCCTGTTCCCACAGTTCGACCGGCTTGGTCTCATGCTGGCCCGTACGGGCGAATCCCAGCGCACCGAGCAGCCCGCCCAGACGCCTGTGGTCCCGCGTGGCCAGCTCGGCGAAGGCGAACCCCTCGGGCTGCGCGGGCCGCGGGAGGGGCGAACCGGTGCCGAGCACGTCGGCGACGGACTCCTCCAGCGCGATCAGGGACCGCATCGCGTCGACGGCCGTACGCCCGGCGTCCGCCTGCCGGAAGCTGTCGTTGAAGATCTCCAGCGACAGGGGGCCCGCGTAACCGGTACGCAGGACGTGAGCGAGCAGCCCGGCGAGGTCGAAGCCGCCCTGGCCCGGGAAACAGCGGTAGTGGCGGCTCCACTGGAGTACGTCCATGGCGAGCAGCGGGGCGTCGGCGAGCTGGAGAAAGAAGATCTTGTCGCCGGGGATGGCCTCGATGCCGCCGGGGTCCGAACCGCGCGACAGGATGTGAAAGCTGTCCAGGCACGTACCGAGATTGGGATGGTCCGCCATCCGTACGATCCGCCAGCCACGCAGATACGTGTCGACGTGCCGGCCCCAGGCCAGCGCCTCGTACGCGATCTTGATGCCGTGCTCCGCGGCCCGCTCGGCGAGCAGGCGCAACTGCTCGGCGGCGAGCGCGTCGTCGTCGACGGCGCCGGGGGAGACGTTCGAGCAGACCATCAGCATGTCGGCGCCGAGCCGCTCCATCACCCGGAACTTGTGCTCGGCCCGCCGCAGATTGTCCGCGAGCCGGTCCGGTGTGACCGCCTCGAAGTCGCGGAACGGCTGATAGAGGTCGATCCGCAGCCCCAGCTCCTCCGCTCGCTCGCGGATCTGCTCAGGCGGCAGCGGACAGCCCAGCAGATCGTTCTCGAAGATCTCCACGCCGTCGAACCCGGCTCGGGCGACGGCCTCCAGCTTCTCGGTCAGGGATCCGCTGACGGAGACGGTGGCGATGGACTTGCGCATTTTGGGCTCCTGCCTGGGCGGCCGACGGGGGCGGCCATGTGGGCGAGCGTCCTGACCGGGTCGGGCGCTCCGCGTCCGGTGGAACACGGCCATGCCGCCGCCGTCCAGCGTGCGGCAGCCCAGGGCGTGCGCCCGGCGCAGCAGCGCCGTGTCGAGCGGGGAGACCCGGATGGTGGGCCATGCCCATGGGTGTCCGGGTCTGGGGCGGAGCCCCAGTTCGGGAAGGGGCGGGTAGGGGAACAGCCCCGCAGGGCAGCCCCACCCGACGGGGAGTCAGGTACCGGCGCACCGCAAGGCCGAACGGATGGGTGACGCGTCGGTCGACCAGTCGCTGCCCGCGCCAAACCCGCACCGCGCCCTAACGTAGGCCCGTGCGCTCCGCGCAACCCGCGGCGCGGACCCGCCCCCCTGTCACCTCACCGGCGCCGCGGGTTTCCCCCGAGGCCTCCGCCAACCCCTGGTGCGTTGGTGCGCGCGCGGCAATGCTGTGGCGACAGCGCTTACTGCCCGCTGCCCGCTCAACCAGCCGTTTCCCAGGAGGACTTGTGGGCCTTGGCACAGTTGGTGGCACCCTCAGGCGGCCCGTCGTGCTTCTCGCGACGGTCACCGCGCTGACGGCTGGGGCGATCGCCCCCGCGACCGCCGATACGACCCCCGATCCCCGTCCCCGTAACGCGGCGGAAATCCTCAGACCCGTCGCGCCACCACCCGCGAGCGCCCCGGCGGGCAGCCCCAGATCCGTCGTCGACGGCGACGGCATCGAGACCGCCCGCAGCGCCCGCCCGGTCGCCCCGGGCGTCCGCCTCAGCTCGTACGACCGCCTCGAATCCGACAAGTGGCTTCGCGTGGACGCGCTCTCCGTCGACCTGGACCACGACGGCAGCGGCGGCAGCGGCGGCGGCGGTGTGCAAGCCGACTACCTTCACTCAGGCAAGGTCTCCGACCGCCGCTCCGTCTCCGATCTCGCCGCCGCGCACGACCCCGGCCCTGGCCGCCGTACCGTCGCCGCCATCAACGCCGACTTCTTCGACATCAACCAGACCGGCGCCCCCCAAGGCCCCGGCGTCAAGGACGGCAAGCCCGTCCATTCTCCGGCCGCCGGCCTCAACCGGGCCATCGGCATCGGCCCCGGCAGCGCCGGCCGCGTACTCCAGCTGTACTTCGAAGGCACGCTCACGCTCCCCACCGGGACGCACCCCCTGGCGTCGTACAACGCGGCCAATGTGCCGGCCGGGGGAGTGGGGGCGTACAACTCCGGCTGGGGCGTGGCCGACCGAGCCCTGACGGTGGACGCCGCGACTCCCGTCGCCGAAGCGGCCGTACGGGACGGAAAGGTCGTCGAGGTCAGCGACCGGCCCGGCACCGGACCCATCCCCGAGGGCACAACGGTCCTCGTCGGCCGCGAGGCAGGCGCAGCCGTCCTCACCTCGCTCAAGCCCGGCGACCCGGTAGCGATGGAGTACAAGGTCCGCACCGACGACGGCGGACCCCTGCCGCGCACCGCCGTCGGCGGTCGCGAACTGCTGGTCGTGGACGGCATACCGCAGAATCACGACGGCCAGAGCAACAACACGGCCGCGCCCCGCACCGCCGTCGGCTTCTCCAAGGACGGCGGCGAGATGCAGGTGCTCACCGTCGACGGCCGCCAGGCCGACAGCGGCGGCGTAACCCTCACCGAGCTCGCCGTGATGATGAAGCGCGCCGGATCGCACAGCGCGCTGAATCTCGACGGCGGCGGCTCGTCGACCCTGATCGCGCGCGAACCCGGCAGCGACGCGCTCCAGGTGGAGAACAGCCCGTCCGACGGCAGCGAACGCACCGTACCCAACGGCCTCGCCCTCACCGCCCCCGACGGCAGCGGCGAACTGCGCGGCTACTGGGTAGTGACGCGTACGCCCGCCGGTGGCGCACCCACCGCGGACCCGGTCAGGGGCGGCCACCCCGAACGGGTATTCCCCGGCCTGACGCGGCAGCTCACGGCCGCCGGTTACGACGAGACCTACGGTCCGGCGCGGGGCGACCCGCACTGGCGGAGCGCCCGCGCGTCCGTGGGCCGCGTCGACGGCGACGGGCTGTTCACGGCGCGCGGCAGCGGCACCGTGAAGGTACGCGCCCACCGCGGTCCCGCCGAGGGGGCCACGCGGCTGACCGTGCTCGACGAGCTCGCCCGCGTCGAACCCACCACGCGGCGCGTGGGGCTCGCGGACGCGGCGGCGAGCGGCACGTTCGGCATCGTCGGGTACGACGCGCACGGCACCAGCGCCCCCGTGGAACCGCGCGACGTGCGGCTCGACTACGACCGTTCGCTGTTCGGCATCCGTGACGACGGCCGGGGCAACTTCACCGTCACCTCCCTCACGGGCGGCGGCGGCGCCGGCCAGGTCAAGGCCACCGTAAACGGCGCGGTCACCGCGCTCGCCGTCAGCGTCGGACTGACCGAACAGGCGGTTTCGGCCTTCGACGACGCCGCGTCCTGGACCTTCACCCAGGCCCGCGCGAGCGGCTCGGTCGCGGCGACGCCCGAAGGCCACACCGGCACCGGGCTGAAACTCACGTACGACTTCACGCAGTCGACGGCGACCCGCGCCGCCTACGCCAACCCGCCGCGGCCACCGGTCGCCGTGGCCGGGCAGCCCCAGTCGTTCAAGCTGTGGATCAAGGGTGACGGCAAGGGCGCCTGGCCGACCCTGCACCTGAAGGACGCGGCAGGCTCCGACCAGCTCCTGCGCGGCCCGTTCGTCACCTGGACCGGCTGGCGGCAGGTCACCTTCGCCGTACCGCCGGGCGCGGCGATGCCGCTCGCCGTCCACCGCTTCTACCTGGCCGAGACGGCGGCCGCCAAGCAGTACACGGGCGAGATCGTCATCGACACGCTGACCGCCCAGGTCCCACCCACCGTCGTACTCCCCGACCGGCCCGCGCCCGTCGACCCGCTCATCGATCCGGCGGCCGAAACGGAGGGCAGGGACTGGCAGTTCGCGGTGATGTCCGACGCCCAGTTCGTCGCCCGCGAGCCGGACAGCGCGATTGTGGCGCAGGCGCGCCGTACGCTGCGCGAGATCAAGGCGGCGAAGCCGGACTTCCTCGTCATCAACGGCGACCTCGTCGACGAGGGATCACCGGCCGATCTCGCCTTCGCCCGCCGCATACTGACGGAGGAGCTGGGGGACGCCCTGCCCTGGTACTACGTGCCGGGCAACCACGAGGTGATGGGCGGCAGGATCGACAACTTCGTCGCCGAATTCGGTCCCGCACACCGGACGTTCGACCACGAAGGCACCCGCTTCATCACCCTCGACACATCGAGCCTGAGCCTGCGCGGCGGCGGCTTCGCGCAGATCAGGAACCTGCGCGCACAACTGGAAGCGGCGTCCGAGGACGACCGTATCGGCTCGGTCATGCTGATCGAACACGTCCCGCCGCGCGACCCGACCGCACAGAAGGGCAGCCAGCTCGGCGACCGCAAGGAGGCCGCGCTGATCGAGGGGTGGCTGGCCGATTTCCGGCGTACGACCGGGAAGGGCGCCGGTCTCATCGGCAGCCACGTAGGGGTCTTCCACGCCGCGCACGTGGACGGTGTTCCGTACCTGATCAACGGAAACTCCGGGAAGACTCCGGCGGGCCCGGCGGCCGAAGGAGGCTTCACGGGCTGGTCACTGGTGGGCGTCGACAAGGTCTCACTCACCGAACAGGCGGCGGCTCGCCGACGCCCGTGGGCCGGCCACCCGGACTGGGTGTCGGTCCAGACGCGCGCCCACGTGGACGCCCTGGCGCTCGACGCCCCGTCAGCACTGCCTCCCGGCGGCCACGCGGCGGTGGCGGCGACCGTCACCCAGGGCGCGCGACGGATCCCGGTCGCCTTCCCGCTGAGCGCGGACTGGACGGGCTCCCCGAACCTCCACATCGGCCCGGCGAAGGACGCCCGGCCACGGCACACGGCAGCCTTCGACCCGGCGACGCGAATCCTGACGGCACTACGACCGGGGACGATCACGCTCGCGGTGACGGTCAACGGCACGACACAGCGGACGGAAGTGCGCATCGCGGCGGAGGGGGACGGCGACACGGCGAAAGTCACGCAAAGCGCATAGATCTCATGGCCCTTGCCTGCCGCGCACCCTGCGGGCAAGGGCCATGAGCCGCACGCTCACACGCCCGCGACGCCCGCTCCTCACACCTTGCGGTAGTCGTACGCCTCCTTGGCCGCGGCTTCCACCGCGTCCAGGTCCGCGCCCGCCGACGCGGTGACCACCGCGGCCACCGCACCCTCCACTAAGGGCGCGTCCACCAGCCGCGCCCCGTCCGGCAGTTCGTCGCCCTCGGCCAGCAGCGCCTTCACCGTGAGCACCGCGCTGCCGAGGTCGACCAGGACAGCGACCCCCGCGCCCCCGTCGACCGACCTGGCGGCCTCCGAGATCAGCTCCGAACTGGTGCCCAGCCCACCGTCGGGCGTGCCGCCCGCGGCGGCCACCGGAGCGGTCTCCTTGCCACCCGCGAGGCCCTTGGCCAGCTCGGCGACGGAGGCCGCGACCGACGCGCTGTGCGAGACGAGGACGATCCCGACGAGCTTGTCCCCGCTCACGCGCCCGCCTCCCCGGCGTCCCCTGTGTCCGCTGCGCCTGCTGTGCCTGCCGTGTCGGCGAGCGCACCGATGAGCAGGGCCGACGACGTCGCCCCGGGGTCCTGGTGCCCGATGCTCCGTTCGCCCAGATAGCTGGCCCTGCCCTTGCGCGCCTGCAGCGGTACGGTGGCGAGCGCCCCCTCGTCGGCCGCCGCCCGCGCCGCACCGAACGACAGCGACTCGGCGAGCGCGCCCGCCGCCGGGATCAGCGCGTCCAGCATCGTCTTGTCCCCGGCCTTCGCCCCGCCCAGCTGCGCCACCGCGTCGACGCCCGCACGCAGCGCCTCGGCGAGCTGCTCGGGCGTAACCTCGCCCTCGTCGCCGAGCGCCTTGCCCGTACGCCGCAACAGCGTCCCGTACAGCGGCCCGGACGCACCGCCCACGGTCGAGATCAGCTGCCGCCCCGCGAGCGCCAGTACGGCGCCGGGCGTGCCGGGCGGCTCCTTCTCCAGCGTGGCGGCGACGGCCGCGAAACCGCGTTGCAGGTTGCTGCCGTGGTCGGCGTCGCCGATGGCCGAGTCCAGCTCGGTGAGGCGGTCGGCCTCGCGGTCCACGGCGGCTGCCATGGCCGACATCCAGCGACGGAAGAATTCGGCGTCGAGCACAAGATCCCCTTCACACGGTCGTTACGGATGTGAGTCTCAACGTCCCCAGCGGAGCGCGGGAGTCTCGACCGGTGCGTCCCACAGGCGCAGCAATTCCTCGTCCACCTGGCAGAGCGTCACCGAGCAGCCCGCCATGTCCAGCGAGGTGACGTAGTTACCGACGAGCGTACGGGCGACGGCGACCCCCCGCTCGGACAGCACGCGCTGCACCTCGGCGTTGAAGCCGTACAGCTCCAGCAGCGGGGTGGCGCCCATCCCATTGACGAGTACGAGCACGGGCCGCGTCGGCCGCAGGTCCTCCAGTACGGCGTCGACCGCGAAGTCCGCGATCTCGCCCGAGGTCATCATCGGCCGCCGCTCCCGCCCCGGCTCGCCGTGGATACCGATGCCCAACTCCAGCTCGCCAGGCGGCAGATCGAAGGTCGGCGTACCCTTCGCGGGCGTGGTGACGGCGCTGAGGGCGACGCCGAAGCTCCGGGACGACTCGTTGACCTGCCGCGCGACGGCCTCCACCCGCTCCAGCGGCGCCCCCTCCTCGGCGGCGGCGCCCGCGATCTTCTCGACGAAGAGCGTCGCACCCGTACCGCGCCGGCCGGCGGTGAAGAGACTGTCGGTCACGGCGACATCGTCATTGACGAGGACCTTGGCGACCTGGATGCCCTCGTCCTCGGCGAGCTCGGCGGCCATGTCGAAGTTGAGTACGTCGCCGGTGTAGTTCTTGACGACGAACAGGACCCCCTGCCCACTGTCGACCGCGGCCGCCGCCCGCACCATCTGGTCGGGTACGGGCGACGTGAACACCTCGCCGGGACAAGCGGCGGACAACATTCCGGGCCCGACGAACCCAGCGTGCAGCGGCTCGTGTCCACTGCCCCCACCCGACACGAGCCCCACATGGCCCGCTACGGGCGCGTCGGACCGTACGACGACACGATTGTCGACATCGACCGTGAGCCGCGGATGCGCGGCGGCCATCCCGCGCAACGCGTCCGCGACGACCGTCTCCGCCACGTTGATGAGCATCCTCATGGGTACCTCCTGGTGAGCGTCCTGGGACGGGCCGGCTGAGCCCAGTATCGGGGGAACGTCGTCGGGAGGCACGTATCGCGGTGTACGGGCTGCTCGTTGCCCGTTCATGGCGGGGGCGAAGCTTCGTCGTCGTAGATGAGGAGGCCGTCGGTCCGCAGGCGCACGCCAGGCGTCGGGGAATGCGCCGCCAGGCGTCCGTCGTGCATCAGGTGACAGACGGGCACGCCACGGGCGAGGACAGCGAAATCGGCGATGAGGCGACGGTGGCATCGCCACCACACCGCTTCGCTGTACATGACTGCTGTGCGCTCTTGCGCCGCCTGCCGCATCAGAGCGTCCATCGCGGCGATGAACTGCGGGGTACGGGTGTGAGCGGCGTAGCCGCGGAAGGACGTATTGCGCCATACCGTGTCGGGTGAGTCCGGCGACGGCTTACGGAACCCGCCCAGGCGCTGTTCCCATCGGTAGGCGATGCCTTCCTCGGGCATCCACTGGGCAAGCCGCTGCCGCGACAGGTCCGGGTCGCGACGGCTCCCAGGAGCGGTCCGCACATCCACCACGGCCACGACATCAGCCCGGCGCAGCAGCTCTGTCAGTGCCGTCCGACCGGCGGTGCTGTGACCAAAGGTGATCAACTCGAACTGGGGCATCGGGCACCCTACCGGGGTTCCGCTGTCGCCGCCGGCTTCCGCAAACGTCAGCCCTGCCCGCCGACCCCGCCGCCGACCAGGATCACCTCAAGCGTACGCGGGCCGTGGACGCCCTCGACCCGGTTCAGCTCGATGTCGCTGGTGGCCGACGGACCCGAGATCCACGTCTGCGGCTTCCCGGGCTCCAGCCGTTCGAGCGCTTCCGGTACGGAGCCGACGACCTGGTCCGGCACCCGTACGACGCAGATGTGGTGGTCGGGCACCAGAGTGATCCGGCGCCTGCCCTGGTCGGGGCCGCCGTCCAGGACGATCGTGCCGGTCTCGGCGATCGCGACCGCGCAGCCGGTCACCACGCTGTCCACGGCGTCGAGTTCGTACGCCGTGTTCGCCTCCCGGTCGTGCACCAGGGCCGGGCCGTCCGCGGCCAGCCACCGGGGCGGGAGGCCCGGCGGTACGAGCACCGACTGCGAGCCGTGTGCGGCCAGGAGCCGCTTCAGCAGCTGGGGGAGCCCTGCGGCGTCCACCCGGTGCACGAGAGCGCGGTAGTCCGCCAGGTTCTCCGCGAGCAGGTCGACCGTCTGCTCACTCGTCCGGTCGCCGTGCACGCGAAGATAGCCGCGCTCCACCCGCACATCCTGCGGCCGCTCGTCGCGCGGCACATCCGCCAGCGCCCGGCGCACCCGTGCCAGCACCCGTTCCCTGCCACTGTTCATCGGGCTCCTCCACGGGTGCGCTGCCACCAGTCCCTGAACGACTCCGCCGGCATCTCGGGCAGCGTGCGCGTGTCGCTCCACGCGCGCCCCGGCCCCGGCAGCCGCTTCGGATGAAGGCGGCGGGTACGGGACGCCAGCCGCTGCCCGGCCCGCAGCGCGCCCGGGTGGTCCAGCGCCCAGCGTGCCGCGCGCATCGCCGCACGCTCGCCCGCGTGCCCCTTCGCGGGCTTGATGGTGACCCGCTCACCGTTCCTGGTCACCTCGCCGCCCTCCACCACCCGCTCCCGCAGATGCACCAGCACCTCCGGGATGTCGATGGCGACAGGACACACGTCGTAGCAGGCCCCGCACAGCGAGGACGCGTACGGCAGTGAGGCGTCGACCGCGCTCCCGGTCCCGCGCAGCTGCGGGCTGAGGATCGCGCCGATGGGCCCCGGGTAGACAGAGCCGTACGCGTGGCCGCCCGCCCGCTCGTACACCGGGCACACATTCAGGCAGGCCGAGCAGCGGATGCAGCGCAGCGCCTGGCGCCCCACCTCGTCGGCGAGCGTGTCCGTACGGCCGTTGTCGAGCAGCACCAGATGGAAGGTGCTCGGCCCGTCGCCGTCCGTCGTACCCGTCCACATGCTCGTGTACGGGTTCATCCGCTCCGCCGTCGAGGAGCGCGGGAGGGTCTGCAGGAACACTTCGAGGTCCTGCCAGGTCGGAACGACCTTCTCGATGCCCACGACAGAGATCAGCGTCTCGGGGAGGGTCAGGCACATCCGCCCGTTGCCCTCGGACTCGACCACGACCAGGGTGCCGGTCTCCGCCACCATGAAGTTGGCGCCACAGACGCCGACCTTGGCGCGCAGGAACTTCTCCCGCAGATGCACGCGGGCCGCCTCGGCCAGTTCGGCCGGGTCGTCGGTCAGCCCGGCCGGGGCAGCCCTGCCCCAACTCCCCATCTTCTCCTCGAAGATGTCGCGGATCTCGCCCCGGTTGCGGTGGATGGCGGGCACCAGGATGTGCGACGGCCGGTCGTCGCCGAGCTGCACGATGAGCTCCGCGAGGTCGGTCTCGTAGGCGCGGATGCCTTCGGCCTCCAGTGCCTCGTTGAGCCCGATCTCCTGCGTGGCCATCGACTTGACCTTGACGACCTCGCTCTCACCGGTCGACTTCACCAGAGAGGTGACGATCCGGTTGGCCTCCTCGGCGTCGGCGGCCCAGTGCACGGTCCCGCCGGCCGCCGTGACCGACTCCTCCAACTGGACGAGATAGTGGTCGAGATGGCGCAGCGTCCGGTCCTTCACGTCCTTGCCGGCCGCACGCAGCTGCGCCCAGTCGTCCAGCTCCGCCACGGCCTTCGCGCGCTTGTCGCGGATGGTGTGCGTGGCGTGGCGGAGGTTTCCGCGCAGCGTCTCGTTCCGTACGGCGTCCCGCGCCGCTGCGGGGAACGCCGGCATCCCCAGATACGTGTCGCTCGTACCGCTCATGTGTAGGGATCCTCCTCGGTCGCGGCGAGAATCTCCGCGATGTGCACGGGCCGTACCGTGGACCCCTTCTTGGCGAGCGTGCCGCCGATGTGCATGAGGCAGGAGTTGTCGACCGTGCACACCGCCCCGGCGCCCGTGGACTCGATGTCGCGCGCCTTGTCCGCGCCCATGGCCGCCGACACCGCGGCGTTCTTCACGGCGAAGGTGCCGCCGAAACCGCAGCACTCCTGCGCGCCGGGCAGTTCGCGCAGCTCCAGGCCCTTGACCTGCTCCAGCAGTCTGCGCGGCCGCTCTCCCAGGCCCAGCATGCGCAGTCCGTGGCAGGTGGGGTGGTAGGTGACGGCGTACGGGAACCAGGCACCGACATCGGTCACCCCCAGGACGTCGACCAGGAACTCCGTCAGCTCGTACGTCTTCGGCACGGCCCGCGCCGCAGCCTCGGCCAGCGCCTGGCCGCGCCCCTCGGCGGCCGCCTTCGCGCCGATGCGCGGGTAGTTGTCCCGGACCATCGCGGCGCAGGAACCGGACGGCGTGACGACGTATTCGTAGTCGGCGAAGGCGGTGTCGAAGCGCCGTACCAGCGGCTCCGTCTCGTGGCGGTAGCCGGTGTTGAACTGCGGCTGCCCGCAACACGTCTGGGCCTGTGGGAAGTCCACCTCCACACCCAGCCGCTCCAGCAGCCGCACTACGGCTTGTCCGGTGCGCGGATAGAGCGTGTCGTTCACGCACGTGACGAAGAGAGCTACGCGCACGTCACGCCCTCCTTCCTGTACGTGTGCCTGTGCCTGTGTCTTTGCCGATACGGGCCGCGGCCTCGTCCCACGCCGTACGATCGCCCGCCGGATCGTAGTACCGCAAGGGCTGCGTGGCGCGCAGCAGCGCCCGCAGGTCGGCGAGTCCCCCGCCGACCACACCGGCCGCGCGCGCCTGGACCAGAACATTGCCGAGGGCCGCCGCCTCGGCGGGGCCCGCGACGACCGGCAGGCCGGTCGCGTCCGCGGTCAGCCGGCACAGCAGTGTGTTGTGCGCGCCGCCGCCGACGATGTGCACCGTGTTCGCCGCCCGGCCGGACAGTGTCTGGGCCTCTTCCACGGCCCTGCGGTGGGCCAGGGCGAGCGAGTCCAGCACACAGCGGGTGATGGCGGCCGGTGTGCGGGGCTCCGGCTGTCCGGTGCGGACACAGGCCTGCGCGATACGCCGTGGCATGTCGTCCGGCGCGAGGAAGGCGGGGTCGCCGGCGTCCACGACCGAGCGCAGCGGCGTCGCGTGCGCTGCGGCTTCGAGGAGGGTGTCGAGGTCCTGCGGATCGCCTTGTGCCTCCCAGGTCCGCAGGCACTCCTGGAGCAGCCACAAACCCATGATGTTGCGGAGGTAGCGGACGGTGCCGTCCACGCCCAGCTCGTTGGTGAAGTTCGCAGCCCTGGACGCCTCGGTGAGCACGGGGCGGCCGAGTTCGAGCCCCGCCAGGGACCAGGTGCCGGTCGCGATGTACGCGAAGTCGTCACCGTTCGCGGGAACACCTGCCACCGCCGACGCCGTGTCGTGCGATCCCACGGCGGTCACCGGGACGCGGCCGCCGGCGGCAAGTCCTGTCTCGGCCAGCACCTCGGGCCGCAGAAACCCCGCCGGGTCTCCGGGGCTGCGCAGGGGCGGGAAGAGGCCGAGGTCGATACCGAGACGTGCGGCGACGACGGGGGACCAGGCGCGGGTGCGCGGATCGACGAGCTGGGTGGTGGAGGCGTTGGTGATCTCGGTACCGGCCTCGCCCGTCAGCCAGTACGAGATCAGGTCGGGGATCAGCAAGAGCTGCTTCGCCGCGGCGAGTTGCGGCGTGCCGTGGGCCGCGACGAGCTGGAAGACGGTGTTGAACGGCAGATGCTGGAGCCCCGTCGCGGCGTACAGCTCTTCGGGCGGCAGTAGGGCCGCGACCTTCTCCGGGGCGCCGTCGGTGCGGGTGTCCCGGTAGTGCACGGGGTTCCCGAGCAGGGTCCCGTGGGCGTCGAGCAGCCCGTAGTCCACCGCCCAGCTGTCGATCCCGACCCCTGCGAGCCGCCCGCCCGCCACTGCTCCGGCCGCCCGCAGGCCGTCGAGTACGCCCCGGTAGAGGGCGAGGATGTCCCAGTGCAGGGTGCCGCCGACCCGGACCGGCCTGTTCGGGAACCGGTGCACCTCTTTCAGGTGCAGGGACTCGGGTCCGACCGTGGCCACCATGACGCGCCCGCTGGACGCGCCGAGATCGACGGCGGCGAAGGTGTGGGTGGGGGTGGGTGGCATGAGTTCCTCGTGAAGTGCGGGTGGGGTGGGGTCTGGGGCGGAGCCCCGGCTTCGGCAGGGCCCCGCCGCAGGCGGCCGCGTCGTTACCTCAAGAACGCCGCCGCGACCCCCGCGTCCACCGGGATGTGCAGCCCCGTCGTATGTGTGAGCTCACCACCCGTCAGAGCGAAGACAGCGTTCGCCACATGCTCCGGCAGCACTTCCCGCTTCAGCAGCGTCCGCTGAGCGTAGAACTCGCCGAGCTTCGCCTCCTCCACGCCGTACACGGCGGCCCGCTGCGCACCCCAGCCAGACGCGAAGATCCCGGACCCGCGCACCACCCCGTCCGGGTTGACGCCGTTGACCCGAATGCCGTGTTCACCCAACTCGGCAGCCAGCAGCCGCACTTGGTGCGCCTGGTCGGCCTTGGTCGCGGAGTAGGCGATGTTGTTCGGGCCCGCGAAGACGGCGTTCTTCGAGGCGATGTAGACGATGTCGCCGCCCAGACCCTGCGCGATCATCACCCGGGCCGCCTCCCGCGAGACCAGGAAGGAGCCGCGCGCCATGATGTCGTGCTGGAGGTCCCAGTCCCGTGCCGAAGTTTCCAGCAGCGGCTTGGAGATGGAGATTCCGGCGTTGTTGACCACCAGGTCGACCCCGCCGAACGCGAGCAGCGCCTCCCGGAAGGCCGCGGCGATCTGCTCCTCGTCCGTCACATCCACCGCGACCGCGACCGCCTTGTCCGGCCCGCCCAGCTCCTCGGTGACCGCCGCCGCGTTCGCCGCGTTCAGGTCGGCGACCACGACGCACGCGCCCGCCGCCACGAGCCGGTGCGCGATCGCCTTTCCGATGCCGGATCCGGCGCCCGTGACCAGCGCGATCCGCGTGGCCAGGGGCTTCGGTTCCGGCATCCGCCGCAGCTTGGCCTCCTCCAGCTCCCAGTACTCGATGCGGAACTTCTCGCGCTCCTCGATCGGCGCGTACGTCGAAACCGACTCCGCGCCCCGCATGACATTGATCGCGTTGACGTAGAACTCGCCCGCCACCCGCGCGGTCTGCTTGTCCTTGCCGAACGAGAACATGCCGACACCGGGAATCAGTACGATCGCCGGGTCCGCGCCCCGCATCGCGGGCGAGCCGGGCTCCGCGTGCCGCTCGTAGTACGCGCGGTACTCCTCGCGGTATGCGGTGTGGAGTTCCTTCAGCCGGGCGATCGCCTCTTCCTGGGGTGCGGACGCCGGTACGTCGAGCACCAGCGGCCTGACCTTCGTACGAAGGAAGTGGTCCGGGCAGCTGGTACCCAGCGCGGCCAGCCGTCCGTGCTCGGCGCGGGAGAGGAAGTCCAGGACGGTGTCGGAGTCGTTGAAGTGGCCGACCTGCGGCCGGTCGGCGGACGCGATGGCCCGAACGTGCGGGGCGAGCGCGGCCGCCCGCTCGCGGCGTTCGGTGGCGCCCAGCGGCTCGTACCCCGCCGACACCGGGCCGAAGGGCTCGGGCCGGCCCCGCTCGGCGAGGAATGCCTCGGCGGTGCGGATGATGTGCAGCGAGTTCGCCTCGCACTCCTCGGACGTCGCACCCCAGGCCGTGATGCCGTGCCCGCCGAGGACGCAGCCAATGGCCCGGGGACTGGCCTCCTTGACCGCGGCGATGTCCAGGCCGAGCTGGAAGCCGGGCCGCCGCCAGGGCACCCACACCACCTGCTCGCCGAAGCACTCGGCGGTGAGCTTCTCGCCGTCGGCGGCGCAGGCCAGGGCGATGCCGGAGTCGGGGTGGAGGTGGTCCACATGGGCGGCGTCGACGAGCCCGTGCATCGCGGTGTCGATCGAGGGGGCCGCGCCGCCCTTGCCGTGCAGGCAGTAGTCGAAGGCGGCGACCATTTCGTCCTCGCGGTCGACGCCCGGATACACCCCCGTCAGCGCGCGCAGCCGGTCGAGGCGCAGCGCGGCGAGCCCTTCCGCCTTGAGCGTGCCCAGGTCGCCGCCCGAACCCTTGACCCACATCAGCTCGATGCCGGTACCGGTCACGGGATCGACGGCGGTGCCCTTGGCCGACGTATTGCCGCCGGCGTAGTTGGTGTTGCGCGGATCGGCTCCCAGCCGGTGCGAGCGCTCCAGCAGCCCATCGACCGCTGCCTGCGCTTCATGGTGCTGTGCCATACGGATCACGCTCCCCATCCGGCCTGGGTCCCACCCACGCGCTCGTCGATGATCTTCTGGGCCCAGCCCGAGCGATGGTACGCCGCCATCGGATCGGCATCGATGCCGATTTCCTCGCGCACCTCGGCGAGCAGCGGCCGGACATCGGTGTTGTACGCGTCCATCAGCACCGCGTTGGCGGCCAGCACGTCTCGCGCCGCCTGAGCTTCGCCGAGCGCGCCGGCGTCCACCAGCAGGGCCTTGGCGGTGGCCTCCTGGACGTTCATCACGGAGCGGATGATCGCGGGGATCTTCGCCTCGATGTTGTGGCACTGGTCGAGCATGAAGGCCACGCCGGAGCCGGAGTCGAAGCCGCCGCCCCGCACCACCTCGTACATGATCCGGAAGAGCTGGAACGGGTCCGCCGCCCCGGCCATCAGATCGTCGTCGGCGTAGAAGCGCGAGTTGAAGTCGAAACCGCCGAGCTTTCCCTCCCGCAGCAGCAGGGCGACGATGAATTCGATGTTCGTGCCGGGCGCGTGGTGCCCGGTGTCGACCACCACCTGCGCCTTCTCGCCCAGCTTCAGGCAGTGGGCGTACGCCGTGCCCCAGTCCGGCACGTCCATGGTGTAGAAGGCGGGCTCGAAGAACTTGTACTCGATCAGCATCCGCTGGTTCTCGCCCAGCCGTTCGCAGACGGCGGCCAGCGCCTCCGCGAGCCGGTCCTGACGGGCCCGGATGTCGTCCTGACCCGGGTAGTTCGTGCCGTCGGAGAACCACAGCTTCAGATCGCGGGATCCGGTGGCGTCCATGATGTCGACGCATTCGAGCAGATGGTCCAGGGCCTTGCGGCGCACGGCCGGGTCCGGGTTGCAGACGCTGCCGAGTTTGTAGTCGTCGTCCTGGAAGACATTGGAGTTGATCGCCCCGAGCCGCAGGCCGCGCTCCTCGGCGTACTTGGCGAGCTCCGTGTATCCGTCGGAGGAGTCGCACTTGTCCCAGGGGATGTGCAGGGCGACGGTCGGGGCCACTCCGGTGTGTTCATGGACGCGGGCGGCGTCGTCCAGTTTCTCCCGCGGGGTACGGGGGACGCCGGGCTGCGCGAACACCTTGAAGCGGGTGCCCGAGTTCCCATAGGCCCAGGACGGCGTCTCGATGGCCTGTGTCTTGAGGGCTGCCTTCACGGTGGAGACGTCCGGTCGGGTCGTCATCGTCAGCGCTCCTGTGTGCCGCACGGATGTGTGAATCGTTTCATTGAGCGAGAAGTTATGGGGAGTGGCATTGCCTGTCAAGGGCCTGAAATGGGATAACGGCGCTCACATTACAAATTGAGCAAGCGGGGATGCTTTCCGGTGCAGACCCATTGACGGAGTCCGCACGGCACGTCTAGCTTCCGAGAACCTCGTTGAAACCTTTCACGGCCTGGCCGCTGTAGCCGCCGTTGAGGAGCTCCCCATGAACCAGCCCGACAAGGGCGCAGTGCCCGTCCTGGCACTGAAGGACGTCTCCAAGTCCTTCGGTGCGGTGCGGGCCCTGCAGGACGTGTCCCTCCAGCTCTTCGCCGGAGAGGCTCACGCGCTCGCCGGAGAGAACGGCGCCGGCAAGTCCACCCTCATCAAGACCCTCGCCGGAGTGCACCGGCCCGATGCCGGCGCAGGACCCTGCCGCAGCCAGGTCCGCAACCTCGCCAAGCAGCTCGGCCACAAGGGCGAGTTCGCGATCCTCTCGGCCACGCAGAACGCGACCAACCAGAACGCCTGGATCGACTTCATGAAGGACGAGCTGAAGAAGCCCGAGTACAAGGACATGAAGCTGGTCAAGGTCGCGTACGGCGACGACGACGACCAGAAGTCCTTCCAGGAGACCCAGGGCCTGCTCAAGGCGCACCCGAAGCTGAAGGGCATCATCTCGCCCACCACCGTCGGCATCGCGGCCGCCGCCCGCTACATCAGCTCCTCCTCCTACAAGGGCAAGGTCGTCGTCAACGGCCTCGGCACGCCCAACCAGATGCGCAAGTACGTCAAGGACGGCACGGTCGAGCAGTTCGCGCTGTGGAACCCGAAGGACCTCGGCTACCTCGGCTACCTCGGCGCGTACGCGGCGGCGGCGCTGGCCTCCGGGCAGATCACCGGCGCCGAGGGCGAGAAGTTCAAGGCCGGCAGGCTCGGCGAGTACGAGGTCGGCAAGGACGGCGAGGTCATCCTCGGTTCGCCGGCCGTCTTCGACAAGAAGAACATCGACGAGTTCGACTTCTAGACGGGACAGGAAGGTACGAGCACATGCAGCGCGTCTGCTTCCTGCTGAAGGTCCGTCAGGACCGCATCGACGAGTACCGCGAACGGCACGCGGCCGTCTGGCCCGGCATGCTCGAAGCTCTCTCGGCCACCGGCTGGCACAACTACTCGCTCTTCCTGCGCGACGACGGTCTGCTCGTCGGTTACCTGGAGACCGAGGACTTCGCCAGGGCCCGGGCCGCCATGGCCGCCACGGACGTCAACGCCCGCTGGCAGGCGGAGATGGGTGAGTTCTTCGAGGCGCTCGACGGCGACCGGCCCGATGAGGCCATGACACCGCTCACCGAAGTGTTCCACCTCGCCTGACGGACCCCTCGAAGAACCGGAGAGACCGATGAGACGACCCCTGACCGTCGCGGCAGCCGACGCCGTGTTCACCGCCGTATCCCTGCCCGGTACGACAGCGCAGGCGGCCGGTCCCGCCCCGGCGGTCAGTGCGGACCGTCTCGGCGCCGGCGGCTCCTTCCCCGAGCTGCAGGCGCTGAACTTCCGGGACGGCGGTCCCGGCCGGACCAGGGACGGAAAGTACCGGCTCATCGCCTCCGAAGGTAAAGTGGTCGGCGGCCCGCTGCTGAAGACCGGCAACACGACGTCACGCGTCGAATTCGGCTGCGACCCCGGTGAACGGACCGACGCGTGGAGCGCGAGCGGTGTCGCCCACCACTGGGCGCTCGCCAGGGGCGGTCTTCTGCCCGACCTGCGCGCGCTGGCCGGTCTGACCGGACTGGAGCTCGTGGAGGTCTCTGCCTGATGGCACAGTCGGTGGGTATCAAGGACGTCGCCCGGCTCGCCGGGGTGTCCGTCGGCACGGTATCGAACGTCATCAACCGGCCGGAGTCGGTGACAGAGGAGACGCGGGCGCGTGTCCTGGCCACCATCGACCAGCTGGGCTACGTACGCAGCGAGTCCGCCCGCCAGTTGCGGGCGGGGCGCAGCCGGATCATCTCCCTGCTGGTGCTCGACATGGCCAACCCGTTCTTCGTGGACGTGGCCGCCGGCGCCGAACGCGCCGCCCGGGAGGCCGGGCTCGGGGTGATGCTGTGCAACAGCGGCCAGAGCGCCGCTGAGGAGAGTGAGTACCTCGGCCTCTTCAGTGAGCAGCGGGTGCGGGGCGTACTGATCACTCCCGTGGACCCCACCGGCCGTAATCTGCGGGCCTTCAAACGGCACGGCATCCCGTACGTGCTCGTCGACCGGGTGGCCCCCAGCACCGAGGGGTGCTCCGTCTCCGTCGACGACGTCACGGGCGGAGCCCTGGCCGTACGCCATCTCATCGCCGAGGGCCACACCGAGATCGCGTACGTCAGCGGGCCCCTGCACCTGGGCCAGTGCCAGGACCGGCAAGCCGGCGCACTTCAGGCGCTGGCCGAGGCCGGTCTGCCGGCCGGCCGGCTGCGGGTGATCGAGGCCGAGCGGCTCGACGTGGCGGCGGGGCGCGACTCGGGCGCCCGGCTGCTGGGCATGGCGTCCCGCCCGACCGCGGTGTTCTGTGCGAACGATCTGCTCGCGCTGGGGGTGCTTCAGGCGCTGTACGGGGCCGGGGTGAGCGTTCCCGACGACGTGGCCCTGGTCGGCTATGACGACATCGAGTTCGCCTCGGCGGCCGCTGTGCCGCTGACCTCCGTACGCCAGCCGGCCTTCCAGATGGGGCGGATGGCCAGCGACCTGCTCATCGAGGAGACCGGCGACGCGGCGGACACGCACCAGCACCAGCGGATCGTGCTCCAGCCCGAGCTGGTGGTGCGGGATTCGTCGTTGTCACGCCGCCGCGGGAACCGGGCGTCCGGCGGGATCCGGCGGGGCTGATGCCAGGCCGTCGGCGTGATCCCTACCACCCTCAGGGTTGTCAGGTGGTCGTCGCGCGGGCCTTTTGGTAGATGTCCGGGATGCCGTCGTGGTCGTCGTCGCGGTTCTCCTCTTCGTACAGGCGCCGGTAGAGGGCGTTGCGGCGTATGACGAGGAGGGCGGCGAGGCCGGCTGCGACGAGTGAGCCGATGAGTACGGCGGCCTTGATGCGTTCGGCTTCGGCGGGATCCGGGAAGGCCAGTTCGCCGACGAGCAGGGCGACGGTGAAGCCGATCCCTGCCAGCACGGCGACCGCGAAGACGTCCGCCCAGGCAAGGTCTGGATTCAGGCGGGCCCGGGTGAAGCGTGCGGCCAGGTAGGTACCGGCGAAGACGCCGACGGTTTTTCCGACGACCAGGCCCAGGACGACACCGAGTGGTTCCGGCTGGGTGAAGACCTCGCCGACCGATGCGGTCGACAGGCCCACTCCCGCGGCGAACAGCGCGAACAGCGGCACGGCGACACCTGCGGAAACGGGGCGCAGGAGATGGGCTGTGCGTTCCCCGGGGGAAGTCTTCTCCCGCTGACCCGGGTCGTGGGTGGCTCGCAGGATGAGGCCCATGGCGACGCCGGCGACGGTGGCGTGCACGCCGCCGTTGTACATCAGGGCCCAGATGACGATGCCGAGCGGTACGTACCACCACCAGCCCGTGACGCGGTTGCGCTGGAGCAGGTAGAAGACCAGCAGGCCCGCGAAGGCACCGGCGAGTGCGGTCAGGTTGAGGTCGCTGGTGAAGAAGACGGCGATGATCAGGATGGCGCCGAGGTCGTCGACGACGGCCAGGGTCAGCAGGAATGCCCTCAGCGACGCGGGCAGGTGGGTGCTGAGTACGGCGAGTACGGCGAGGGCGAAGGCGATGTCGGTGGCCATGGGCACCGCCCAGCCGTTGAGGCTGCCGCCGCCCGCGGCTGCGGTGACGGCGTAGAAGGCGGCGGGTACTGCCATGCCGCACGCGGCGGCGACCACGGGAAGGATCGCGGTCGCCGGTTTCTTGAGCTCGCCCACCACGAGCTCGCGCTTGAGCTCGATACCGGCGACCAGGAAGAAGATGGTGAGCAGTCCGTCAGCGGTCCAGTGCTGGATGGACAGGTCCAGCCCGAGGGCGGGGATGCCGAAATGGAGGTGGCGTATGTGCTCGTAGGCGTCGCTCCACGGCGTATTCGCCCAGACGAGCGCTACCAGGGCGGCGGCGAGCAGTACGAGCCCGCCCACGGTCTCTGTCCGCAGGGCCGCGGTGACCGCCATGCGCTCCGGCAGGGGGAGCAGGCCGAGGAAGGGGGAACGGTCGCGCGGGGCATCAGCCATGGGAAAGGGGCCTCCGGTGCATCGGCTTTTGGGCATAGGGCCCCTAATCGCCGACCAGACTTCCCGGCACACCCCGCGTCGTGTCGACGCGTCCTCGGCACCCTAACCGCAGACATCGGGTTCCGGCCAGACCGGCCGATTGCCGTCGACCTGCCGCGTCGGCGCGGCACCGTTCTGTTCGTTCAGCGGAGGCTCAATTCCAGATAACGGTCTTGTTTCGTTCGCTGGGACTTTCGACTGCTACTCACTGTTATGTGATTTGAGTCACTAAAGATCTTGTAAAGGCGTGGTAGAACTGCGCAACTCCGCAGGTGGCACCCCCCTCGCCGCGCTGCGGAGTGCCGGCACGCACCGGCAGCATGACCAGGGTGATCACCGTCCGGGTCCGCGGACGTCTCATCCAGGGTCGCCGATCGGACAACGGCGTTCGCTCAAGCCAGCACCAACCGGTGCACTCCTCCCGTGCTCCGGCCCTGCGCCATCGAGGTAGCCACTGTGTCACTCGACTCCATCACCAAGTCCGTCGACGAAGCCGTCAGCGGCTTTTTCGAGCCCATAGCCAACTGGCTCGTGGAAGTCGTCTTCTACGCCACCCCTGTCGGCGGCACCGATCTGCCCCTCATCGTCGCCTGGCTCGTAGTCGCCGGTCTGGTCTTCACCGGCTGGTTCGGGTTCGTCCAGGTGCGCAAGTTCCGCCTCGCCGTGGATGTGGTGCGCGGGAAGTACGACGAGAAGGGGTCGGCCGGTGAGGTCAACCACTTCCAGGCCCTGACCGCCGCCGTCTCCGGCACGGTCGGTCTCGGCAACATCGCCGGTGTCGCCGTCGCCGTGTCCATCGGCGGCGCCGGCGCCACCTTCTGGATGATCCTGTGCGGCCTGCTCGGCATGGCCACCAAGTTCGTCGAGGTCACCCTCGGTGTGAAGTACCGCGAGGTGCACGCCGACGGAACTGTCTCCGGCGGCCCCATGCACTACCTGCCCAAGGGCCTCGCCGAACGCTTCGGCAAGAACGGCAAGACCCTCGGCAAGGTCCTCGCGGTCCTCGCCTCCTTCATGATCTTGTTCTTCGGCCTCTTCGGCGGCAACCTCTTCCAGGTCAACCAGAGCTACGCGCAGCTCGTCTCCGTCACCGGCGGCGATGAGGGCCTCATGGGCTCGTCCGCGGGCGCGCTGTTCTTCGGCATTCTGGTCGCCGCGCTCGTCGGCATCGTGCTCCTCGGCGGCATCCGATCCATCGCCTCGGTCACCAGCAGGCTCGTCCCGGCCATGGCCGGCCTCTACATCGCCGCCTGCCTGGTCGTCATCCTGGTCAACGTCACCGCGCTGCCCGCCGCCATCAGCACCATCATCGAAGGCGCCTTCAACCCGCAGGGTGTGGCCGGTGGTGTGCTCGGCGCCCTGATCGTCGGCTTCAAGCGGGCCGCGTTCTCCAACGAGGCCGGTCTCGGCTCCGCGCCGATCGCCCACTCCGCGGTCAAGACCAAGCACCCCGCCAGCGAGGGCCTGGTCGCCCTGCTGGAGCCGTTCATCGACACCGTCGTCATCTGCACGATGACCGCGCTGACGATCGTCATCGCCGACCCGGCCAGCTGGGCCGAGGCCCGCAAGCCGGGTGCGACCATCGAAGGCGTCACCATCACCTCCGACGCCTTCGGCACGGTGATGCCCTGGTTCCCGTACGTCCTCACCGTCGCGGTGATGCTCTTCGCCATCTCCACCGTGCTCACCTGGGGCTACTACGGCCTCAAGGCCTGGACGTACCTCTTCGGCCGCAGCAAGGCCAGCGAACTCACCTACAAGGTGATCTACACCCTGTTCGCCGTAGCCGGTTCCCTGCTGACGCTGCAGACCCTGATCGACATGGCCGACGCGGTGCTGTTCATGCTCGCGGTCATCAACATCATCGGCCTGTACCTGCTCGCCCCGGTCGTCAAGCGCGAACTGAACTCCTTCCTGGAGTTCGTCCGCGCCCGCAAGGCAGGCGAGATCAGCGACGCCGACGAAGACGAGGAGCCGGTGAAGACCACCGTCTGACCGCCCCGGCGGCCCGGCTCCTGAGCGGGCCCGTACACACCTCGCGCCTTGGTGTGTACGGGCCCGCTCACCTTTGTGTCAGCCGACCCGGCCACCTTCCGAGCGAAGCTGTGTGTCGGCCCACGTGTCCGGGCCAGTACCCGAGCGCCTCGTGCGTCACCTGGCATCCGGCCCGGAGGGAGAAAAGGGCACAAAGGGGGGCAATGTGTGCGTGCGCACTGGCGCGGCACGGTCGTGGGTCCTGCGATGAGGGAGAGATCAGTGAGGCATGACGAATTCCTGGCTCGGGTGCGCGAGCGTGGCGAGTACGCGAATCAGGGCGAGGCCGCACAGGTTACGACGGCCGTACTGGAGGTTCTCGCCCACCGCATCACGCCCGGTGAGGTCAAGGATTTGGCCGCCCAGCTGCCGGCGCCGCTGAAGGGGGCGCTGCAGACCGACGGGGAGAGGCGAGCCGAGTCCTACGGTGTCGAGGAGTTCTACCGACGTGTGGCAGAGCGGACCGGGGCTCGTCCTCGCACCGCTCAGTGGGACGCCAGCGCGCTGCTGAGCACGCTCGCCGAAGCGGTTTCACCCGGCGAGCTCAACCAGATCATCAGCCAGCTTCCCTCCGGCTACGCAGTCCTGTTCGGGAAGCCCGATCTGAGCGACTAGAGCATGCGTGAGCCCTGCGGCCTGGCGTCAGCCGCAGGGCCGCCCGATGCTCATCGCCAGACCGACCCGTCCTCGCGCCAATCGTCCATGGGCATCGCCGCGGGACGCCGCGCGCCGTTGATCAACTTTGTTCCTGATAGAAGGAAACGCGATGGCACGGGTCGTGCTGGAGGGCGGCGATATCGTCGTCCGCTGATCGACGAGCCGAGCGAGGAGGACGCCGTCTCCATCCTCCGCGGCCTGCGCGAACGCCTGGAGATCTTCCACGGCGTGAAGATCCGGGACAGCGCCCTGGTCGCCGCGGTCACGCTCTCCCACCGCTACATCTCCGACCGCTTCCTGCCCGACAAGGCCATCGACCTCGTCGACGAGGCGTGCGCCATGCTGCGTACCGAGATCGACTCGATGCCCGCCGAACTCGACGAACTCACACGGCGAGTACGGCGCCTGGAGATCGAGGAGGCCGCCCTGGCCAAAGAGGAGGACCACCCCGCCAGGCAGGCCCGCCTCGGGGAGCTGCGCAAGGAGCTCGCCGACGCCCGCGCCGGGGCGGACGCGCTGCGCGCCCAGTGGGAGGCCGAGCGCCAGGCCCTGCGCAAGGTCCAGGCGCTGCGGAAGGAACTCGAACGCGTACGGTACGAGGCCGAGGAGGCCGAGCGCTCCTACGACCTCAACCGCGCGGCCGAGCTGCGGCACGGCCGGCTGCCCGAACTGGAGCGGCGGCTGCAGGCCGAGGAGGAGCAGCTGGCCACCAAGCAGGGCGGTCACCGGCTGCTGCGCGAGGTGGTCACGGAGGACGAGATCGCCTCCATCGTGGCCCGCTGGACCGGCATCCCCGTCAGCCGCCTGCTGGAGGGTGAGCGGCAGAAGCTGCTGCGGCTGGACGAGATCCTCCACGAGCGGGTCATCGGCCAGGACGAGGCCGTCCAGCTGGTGGCGGACGCCGTCATCCGCGCCCGGTCCGGCGTCAAGGACCCGCGCAGGCCGATCGGGTCGTTCCTGTTCCTGGGGCCCACCGGAGTCGGCAAGACCGAGCTGGCCCGCACGCTGGCGGCGGCGTTGTTCGACACCGAGGACAACATGATCCGCCTCGACATGAGCGAGTACCAGGAACGTCACACGGTCAGCCGCCTCATGGGCGCCCCACCCGGATACGTCGGCTACGAGGAAGGCGGGCAGCTCACGGAGGCGGTACGCCGCAAGCCGTACTCCGTGGTGCTGCTGGACGAGGTGGAAAAGGCCCACGCGGACGTGTTCAACACCCTGTTGCAGCTGCTCGACGATGGCCGCCTCACCGACGCCCAGGGCCACACCGTCGACTTCCGTAACACCGTGGTGGTGATGACGAGCAACATCGGCTCTCAGCACCTGCTGGAGGGAGTGACGCCGGACGGCGAGGTCAAGCAAGAGGCGCGTGCCGCGGTCATGGGGGAACTGCGCCGGCACTTCCGGCCGGAGTTCCTCAACCGCGTCGACGACGTGGTCCTCTTCAAGCCACTGACGCTCCCGGAGATCGAACGCGTCGTCGACCTGCTGACCGAAGACGTGCGTCACCGGCTGGCCGACCGCCGCCTCAGCCTGCACCTCACCGAAGCGGCCCGCCGTCACATCGCGGCCGAAGGATTCGACCCGGTGTACGGGGCCCGGCCGCTGCGCCGGTTCATCCAGCGCGAAGTCGAAACCCGCATCGGACGCGCCCTGCTCTCGGGTGACATCGCCGACGGGTCGACGGTCACCGGTGACGTCACAGACGACCACCTGACCGTCATGTGGAGCGCCGAGGAACCGGTACCCGAGACTCCGGTGGAGGCGGCATGAGCGCAGCCGGTCAGAGCGGTGACATCGTCGGCTGCCCGGAATGCGGGCGCCGCAACAGGGTGCCCGCTGCCGCCGATGGACGCCCCAGGTGTGGCAACTGCGAGGCGCCGCTGCCCTGGATCGCCGAAGCCACCGACGACGATTTCGCCGAAATAGCGGAGAAGGGCCCGCCCTACGTCCTGGTCGACCTGTGGGCCGCCTGGTGCGGGCCCTGTCGCATGGTCAGCCCCGCTCTGGAGCAGATCGCCACGGAAATGGCCGGCCGTATCAAACTCGTCAAGGTCGACATCGACCGCAGCCCAGGGCTCAGCGCCCGCTTCGGCGTCCAGGCCGTACCCACGCTTCTCATTCTCGACCGGGGAAAGGTCATTGCCCGAAGGACAGGCGCGGCGCCCGCCCCCGCCCTGAGAGCCTGGGTGGAACAGACCGTGCGCTGAAGGCCCGTTGGGTCAGCTCGTGATTTCGATACGGCGCGGCTTCGCCTTCTCGGCCCTGGGGACGTGCACGGTGAGTACGCCGTTGGTCAGCTCGGCGCTGATGCGTTCGGCGTCGGCGTCGGCAGGCAGGCTCATCCGGTAGTCGAACTGTCCGACCCTACGGGTCTGCCGGCGAACAACGCCGGTGCGTTCTTTCTCCTTGACCTCGCCGTGGACGGCCAGCTCCGAGTCGAGAACCTCCACGCTCACCTGATCCTTGCGCAGGCCAGGCAGGTCGAGTTCGAGTACGTAGGCGTCGTCGGTTTCCTCGATGTCGCCGGCCGGCTCCCATGGAACGTCCGGGACCAGCCCACCGCCCCCGGGAACGGCGGAGGCCCACAGCCGCCCCATCCGCTCGGAAAGATCCTGGAACTCCCGGAGCAGATCCCACCGCGTGGCGGATGACTCACGGCGTGCAGCATCATGTCGATCACCCCTCCTTGTTCCGGGACCGCCAGTCCTTGACGTCACAGCTCCGGCCGACCGGAACTCTCCATCCCATTATCCGGGCCCCTCCCCGCCGGACCAGTTCTGAGCCGGAGGCGCCTTCATGACCGCGGGGACGTATTCCCCCACGAGCGTGCGCTGCCACCACGCGCGGCTGCGCCGCAGCTCGTGGCGGTCGGTGAAGCGGTAGCGGTAGAGGCGGGCACGCAGGAAAGTGGGCGGGGCGGTGGGGAACGGGTTGCCGCGCACCAGCTTGAGGGCGACCGGGTCGTTGTCGAGCAGCTTGACGAGGAACGCCGCGAACCAGGGCACCGCGTACGCGGGTGAGATCGCGGCGAACCACATCATCCAGTCGAACCGCAGGTGATAGGGAGCCACTTGCGGCGGGAGGCGGCGCACGTCACCGGGTTTGCCCCTGAATTCGTATTCCTTCCACACGGTGTCGTCGCTGATCTCCGGCTCGTCGGTGCCTTCGATGACGATTTCGTGGCGGACCCGTTCGATGCTGCCGAAGGCTCCGTAGGTATTGACCAGGTGGAGGGGGTTGAAGGAGTAGTTCATTACCTGGTGGCGGGAGAGGAGGTTGCGGACCGGCCAGTAGCTGAGCACGGCCACCAGTACCGTGACGGAAATGACCACGCCCTGGTACCAGGCCGGTGGGGCGGCGAAGGCCCGAGGTTCGGGAAGCGGCAGGACCGCGGCGGCCCGCGCGCCGTCGATCGCGGTCACCGCGAGCAGGACGGCCAGCCAGTTGAGCCACGCGAAGTTGCCCGAAGCGATGAGCCACAGCTGCGTGACGATGATGAACCCGGCGGCCACGCTCGCGACCGGTTGGGGGGCGAACAGCAACACCGGGGCGCCGAGCTGGGCGACGTGGTTGGCCGCCACCTCCACCCGGTGCAGCGGTTTGGGCAGGTGGTGGAAGAACCAGGTGAACGGACCCGGCATCGGCTGGGTCTCGTGGTGGTAGTACAGGCAGGTCAGGTCGCGCCAGCAGGGATCGCCGCGCACTTTGATCAGCCCGGCGCCGAACTCGAGGCGGAACAGCAGCCAGCTCAGCAGGAACAGCACCAGGACCGGCGGCGCCGTGTCCTCGTTGCCCAGGAAGATCGCCAGGAAGCCCGCTTCGACCAGCAGCGACTCCCACATGAAGCCGTACCAGGTCTGCCCGACGTTGACGATCGACAGATACAGCACCCAGAGCACTGCCCACATCAGCATCGATGCCCACAGAGGCACGCTGTCCGCCGCTCCTGCCGCGACAGTGGCGGAGAGCGCCACACCCGTCCACGCCACGCTCGCGAAAAAACGGTCGGAGTAATGGAGGTGGAAGATGCTGGGCGATCGCCGGAATGGCACGGCGGCCACGAAACGCGGCACCGGGAGGAGGCCGTGCTCGCCGATGAGCGCCCGGAACTGATTGACCGAACTCAAGAAGGCGACGAAGTACACCAGGGCCAGGCCCCGCTGGAACACCATCCGGCCCAGCCAGTAATCGCCGTCCGAGAACCACTCCACAGCTCCTCCTGCGGTGGTGCTGTTCCTAGTTCATTTTCTGCCTTGCCGCAGTCACTCGTGAGCCCGTTGCCTCCGCAGGACGCGAGCGACGAGGTCAGGTGCGTCAGCCATGGGTACGTGGCCGCAACCAGGCAGCGGTACGAGCCTCGCACCGGGGATCATTGCCTTGGCCCGCTCCGCCTGCCTGGGCGGCAGGAGGCGGTCCCGGGTACCCCAGGCGATGGTGACCGGCACACCGGGGATGTCCCCGCTGAACAAGCCAGGCGCCCGGCCGGCCCGCAGTATGGCCTTGAACGGCGCCGCGTCCCGCGGCATGCGCAGATCCGCCGCGGACACCTCCGGCAGCCACGGTGTGGGCCGGACGTCGAGGCCGTCGGCAGGGGCCTCCCGCTTGGAGATGTTCAACGCCGGCCATGCCACGGGCGCCTCCGGCAGCAGCCGTGCACCCTGCCGGGCTATGTTCAGCACCGCGTACGCGTACCGCCGTTCGGCGTCGCTCCAGAACCCCGTCGGCGCCAGCGCGGTCACACTGCGCGCGAGTCCGGCCTGGGCCAGGCGCAGCGCGATCAGCCCGCCCAGCGAATGTCCCGCCACGTGAGGCCGCTCCACCCCCAGGGCGTCGAACACCGCGCCCATCCAGGCAACTGTCGTCTCCAGATCACGAGGCACCGCCGGATCGAGATCGGGCGACTCCCCGAAGCCCGGAAGGTCCAGGGCGATCGTCTCGTGTCCGGTCAGCGACGGCACCACCGCATCCCATGCCTGACGGTGGTGTCCCACACCGTGCAGCAGCACCAGTGGCTCCCCGTCGCCGAGCCGCTCGTAGGCCACGGTCACCGGCACAAGACCTGTGGCGCGGCCCTCCACGAAAAACGCGTGCGGCCTGGCGGCCCGCGCCGAGGCAGGGCGCTGTCTTCGGCTGACAGCCGAGATGAGGGAAGAGGCAACAGGGATCATTCGACACCTCCACTCGCACTTCAGTCTGGCCACATGAGAAAACCTGCTACGGGTCGTGTCAATTCCCACCAGATCGCTTCTGTGCCGGAACTTGATCACGCCCGATCGGGCGGGTTCTTCAGTGCCCGCCGTTGTCCAAGCGGCGCGGAAGGGCTCCCGCCAGGCGCGCGAGGAGCGGCCCGGCGAGGGCGAGGACGAAGACGTAGGCCGTGACCAGGGGGGCGAGATCGTCGTTCATGGTGCCGACCAGGCCGATGATGACGATGGAGAACTCACCGCGCACGATGAGTGCCGTTCCGGCGCGCAGCTGACCGCGGCGTCCGACCTGGTCACGGGCAGCGGCGTACCAGCCGGTGACCACTTTGGTCGTGGCCGTGACCGCGGCCAGCGCAAAGGCCGCAGGGAGGAGCGGCACGAGATCGTCGGGGCCGACCGACAGACCGATGGCGAGGAAGAAGACCGCGGAGAAGAGGTCCCGCAGGGGACTGAGTACGGCCCGGGCCCGGTCAGCGGTCTCGCCGGTGAGGGCGAGCCCGACGATGAACGCCGCAACCGCTGCGGTGGCGTGGATGAGTTCGGCGAGTGCCGCAACGATCAGGGTCAGCCCGAGCACCCTCAGCATGAGCTGTTCGTCGTCAGGGTGGGACAGCAGCCGGCCGAGGTGATGGCCCCACCGGTAGGAGGCGGTGAAGGCTGCCAGCACTGCTCCCACCGCCGCCAGGACACCCAGTACGGCCTGCCACCAGGGGCCGCCGACGGCAAGGACGGCCAGCAGGGGCAGGTAGGCGGCCATGGCGACGTCCTCGATCACGAGCACCGAGAGGATGGCGTGAGTCTCGCGGTTTCCCAGTCGCCGCAGGTCGCCGAGGATCCGGGCGACCATGCCCGAGGAGGAGACGTACGTCGCGCCGGCCAGGGCCAGGACACCCACGCCGTTCAGACCGAGAATCCATCCGCACACCGCGCCCGGCACCGCGTTGAGCACCAGGTCGACCACGGCGGAGGGCACGTGCCGACGCAGGCTGACGGTGAACTCGGTCAGGGAGAACTGCAAGCCGAGAATGAGCAGGAGCAGCACCACACCGATGGCAGCCCCGGTCTCGACGAACTCACCGGCGGCCGGAACGGGAGCGACACCCCCCTCGCCCAGGGCCAGCCCCGCGAGCAGATAGAGCGGGACCGGCGAGAGCGTGAGACGCCGCGCCACGGCGCCGAGCACGCTGAGGGCGGCGAAAATGAGCCCGAGCTCCAACAGCAGCGTGACAGGGGTGCGCACCCTCAGCCCTGAATGATCCGGTCCACGCCGGCGATTCCCTCACGCGTTCCGATTACGACCAGGACATCACCCGCCTGGAGTGTCTCGTCCGGCGTGGGTGATGCGATCACTTGCTCACCCCGGACGATCGCCACGACCGAAGCGCCCGTCCGGGATCTTGCCTTGGTGTGGCCCAGCGGTCGACCCGCGTAGGGGCTGGCAGAGCGGACCTCGACCTGCCCGGACACCAGGCCGGGGACCTCCTTGGTCAGGTCGGCGAACCGTTCGGCGATCCGCGGCGCCCCCAGGATGTCCGCGACCGCGTCGGCCTCCGCGCTGTTCAGACGAACCAGAGGCCGACCCTCGTCGGGGTCACCACGCAGGTAGACGACCAGCTCGAAATCACCGGTCCGCTCCGCGACGATGCCCACGCGGTGCCCCTCATGATTGGTGAACTCGTACCGGATCCCCACCCCGGGCAGGAGTACCTCGGTGACATCCATGCGCTCATCATCACCGCACCGCTCTGCACAGCTCAGAATGCGCGCCTTGGCGTGTCAACGAGGGGCGAAGCGCCGCACCGCGTCCGTACGCGTCATGACGTGGTGAGGCTTACCGCGGTTGGGTCAAGCGTGTGTTCGCGGCCTTCGTGCCGGTGTCGTTGCGCCTGATCCCGCGTTGGACGTGCTGTGGAACTGAATGATGACGTTGCTGTGCCGTATGCGGATCTGCTCGGGGCACCCTGTTGAGGCGGCATGTGTGATGCGGAGAGGACGTCCTCGGCCGCGGCGGCGACCGAATCCCGTATCTGTCAGATGCTGCGCGAGCACCTGGTCGAGGTGATCGCCTCAATCCGCTCGCAGGCTGAAATGGTGCAAGTGCTGGCCCTTGATCCCCAGGGCGGAAGCCGGGCCCATGAGGCAACCGTGGGCATGGGCGATACGTGCTCGAGCGAGCCCTGAAGCGCGAACACCGCCTCCGGGTTGCCGCAGGTCATGGGGCACTCAATGCTGGGACTGTGTGTCCAGGGTCTCCATGGCTGACCGGTTCCCACTTGCTCGGCACATGCTGATGGCGCGGAGGGGAGAGGAGGGATGGCCGTGGTGATGGCGGAGGACTCACTGGGCGGGCCGTGCTGGCTGAGTCTCATGGCACGCGACCTTTCGGCCGCCGAGCGCTTCTACGGCGCCGTACTGGGCTGGACGTTTCGGCGGGGCGGTTTCGGGCGGGCGTTTTGCGTGGCCGAGGTGGATGGCGTCGCAGTGGCCGGCATCGGAGCCATGGCAGGGGAGCTTGCCGTGCCGGTGGCGTGGACGGTGTATTTCTCGGTCGCCGACGCCGATGTGGCAGTCGCCCGTACCAGGGAGCGCGGAGGCACGGTCGGAGTCGGACCCGTCTCCTTTCCGCCGCGCGGGCGGGCGGCTCTGGTCTCGGACCCAGAGGGTGCCTCCTTCGGTAGTCGGTCTCCGCCGAGATGCAGTGGACGCTGATGCCGCCACGCACGTTCGCCAACAAACGGGTGACCATCGCCGCGGCGATGGAACCCGCCTACGCCACCGCCGGCGACGCCTTCGACTACGCCCTGGCCGGCGACACCGCCCACCTGGCCGTCTTCGACGCCATGGGCCACGACACCTCCGCCGGACTGACCGCCAATGCGACGCCATCGAAGCCACCT
>NZ_JAGGPA010000072.1 GCF_018614035.1 Streptomyces sp. ISL-96 | reverse complement strand
GCGAAGTACGGGTCTAGGACGGCGTCAAAACGCCTCACTCATCCTTACTCCGCGTTCTCCGTCGCCGCCGCGTCCCGCCCAATCGCCCCAAGCGTCCCCGCCGGGTCGCCGTTGGGCGCGACCACCGACCCGATCTGCTTCTTGACGCTCTCGCTGACCTTCGCCCACGACGTCTTGCCGACCGGGTAGAGCGTCGACTGGGGCAGCGCCTCCAGGAACGGCCACAGTTCCTTGTGCGCCGGGTCCGCGGCCATCGTCTCGGACGCCGAGACGGTGACCGGCAGCAGGTCGTACTGGTCGGCGAACTCCAGGACGTTCTCGTCGCTGTACGCGAAGTCGAGGAACTTGCCGATCTGCTTGCCGTGGCCGTGCTGCTTGAAGCCCATCATCCAGTCGGCGACGCCCATGCTCGACCTCGCCTTGCCGTCGGGCCCCGGCAGCGGGACCATGCCGACCTCGACGCCCTTCTTCGCGGCCTGCTGGAGGAGGGAGGGGTGGCCGTTGAGCATGCCGACCTGGCCGTTCGCGAACGCCGTGAAGGCCGGCTTCCTGTCGAGCTTGCCCGGCGCGACGGGACCGGTCAGCCGCCCGTCGACGAGGGTGTCCTTCAGCCAGCTGAAGGCCTCGATGTTCTGCGCGGAGTCGATCGCGTACGTACCGACCTGGTCGGTGTACCCGCCGCCGTTGCTGAGCATCCACATCATGGCCTCCGCCTGCGCCTCCTCGTTGCCCAGCGGCAGCGCGAAGGGGTACGTCACGCCGCGCTGCTTGAGCGCCTTGGCGCTGCTCTCGATCTCGTCCCACGACTTGGGGGGTTCGAGGCCGGCCTGGGTGAAGAGCGCCTTGTTGTAGAAGAGCAGACGGGTGCTGGCGACGAACGGGATGCCGTACGAGACCCGGCTGACCTCGCCCGCCTCGGCGAGCGGGGCGAGCAGGTTGGCCTGTACGGGGATGGAGAGCATCTCGTCGACGGAGTAGAGCGCGTCGTCGGCCGCGTAGTCGGCGTACGCACCGATCTGCGCGATGTCGGGCGCGTTGCCGGCCTCGACCATCTCGGCGACCTTGCGGTCGACGTCCTTCCAGTCGTAGATGGAGACGTCGACCTTGATGCCCTTGTTCTCGGCCTCGAACGCGGTGGCGACGCCGTCCCAGTACTGCTTGGTGCTGTCGCCGCCCTCGGGGTCGTAGTCCGCCGCGACGAACTTGAGCGTGACGTCACCGCCTTCCGAGCTTCCGCATCCCGCCAGGGCCACTGTCATGCCCAGTGCCACCACTGTCGCGGCCAAATCCAAGAAGCGCCGGTGCACAGCTCTTTTCCACCTACTGATTCGTTTATTCGTTGTCCGACATGCGTGTGAGCTGCGATTTTCTCCCAGTCCGTGCCGTGAGGTCTACACCAGTGCGGTCTCACTTGTGCAACACCTGCGGGCGAAGTGGACTAGACCTTTCCAGGGTCTACGCGCGAGACTGTCCCTGTGAAACACGTCATCGCCCTCGATGTGGGCGGCACCGGGATGAAGGCCGCGCTGGTCGGCACGGACGGCGTACTGCTGCACGAGGCCCGCCGGGCCACCGGCAGGGAGCGGGGACCGGACGCCGTCGTCGAGACGATCACCGGCTTCGCCGCCGAGCTGCGCGCGTACGGCGAGGAGCGGTACGGCGAAACCGCCTCGGCCGCGGGCGTCGCCGTGCCCGGCATCGTCGACGCCGAGAACGGGATCGCGGTGTACGCCGCCAACCTGGGCTGGCGCGACGTACCCATGCGCGAACTGCTCAGCGAGAAGCTGCACGGCGTGCCGGTCGCGCTCGGCCACGACGTACGCACCGGTGGCCTCGCCGAAGGGCGGATCGGGGCGGGCAGGGGCGCGGACCGGTTCCTGTTCGTACCGCTCGGCACCGGGATCGCCGGCGCCATCGGCATCGACGGCGTCATCGAGTCCGGCGCCCACGGCTGCGCCGGCGAGATCGGCCACATCGTCGTACGTCCCGGCGGCGCCCTGTGCGGCTGCGGCCAGCGCGGCTGCCTGGAGCGCTTCGCCTCCGCCTCCGCCGTGTCCGCCGCCTGGGCCGCCGCCTCCGGCGACCCGGACGCCGACGCGGCCGACTGCGCGAAGGCCGTCGAGTCGGGTGACCCGCGAGCCCGCGAGGTGTGGCTGGAAGCCATCGGCGCGCTCGCCGACGGGCTCGTCACCGCGCTCACCCTCCTGGACCCGCGCACGCTGATCATCGGTGGCGGACTGGCCGAGGCGGGGGAAACCTTGTTCACACCACTGCGGGCGGCCGTCGCGGAACGCGTCACGTTCCAGAAACTGCCCTCGATCGTTCCGGCGGCCCTCGGGGACACCGCCGGATGCCTGGGCGCGGGGCTCCTCGCCTGGGATCTTCTCGCCACGGAATCCCTCGAATCCCACGGATCCCAGGAAGCCACGGAGGTATCCGCCTGATGGCCGGACGCGCTGCACGCAAGGTTCTCTCCGGCGCCCGGGTGGTGCTGCCCACCGGGACCGTCGAGAACGGCCGGGTCATCATCGAGGGCACCCGCATCGCCGGCGCCGCCCCGGCGGACACCCCGGCCCTGGACCTCTCCGGCCACTGGATCGTGCCCGGCTTCGTCGACATGCACGTGCACGGCGGCGGCGGCGCGTCCTTCACCTCCGGCACCGCCGAGGACGTACTCAAGGGCGTACAGACGCACCGCGAGCACGGCACCACGACCATCGCCGCGTCGACCGTGACCGGCGAGATGGACGTACTCACCCGGCAGGCCGCGCTGCTCTCCGAGCTGGTCCAGCAGGGTGACCTGGCCGGCATCCACTTCGAGGGCCCGTTCATCTCCCCGTGCCGCAAGGGCGCGCACAGCGAGGACCTGCTGCGCGACCCCGACCCGGCCGAGGTCCGCAAGCTGATCGACGCGGCGCACGGCACGGCGAAGATGGTCACGCTGGCGACCGAACTGCCCGGCGGCATCGACTCGGTGCGGCTGCTCGCCGAGCACGGCGTGATCGCCGCGATCGGCCACACGGACGCGACGTACGAGCAGACCGTCGAGGCCATCGACGCGGGCGCGACGGTCGCCACGCACCTCTACAACGCGATGCCGGCGCTCGGTCACCGCACACCCGGTCCGATCGCCGCACTGCTCGAAGACGAGCGGGTCACGGTCGAGCTGATCAACGACGGCACCCACCTGCACCCGGCCGCGCTGGAACTGGCCTACCACCGGGCGGGCTCCGCCCGGGTCGCGTTCATCACAGACGCGATGGACGCGGCGGGCTTCGGCGACGGTACGTACCTGCTCGGCCCGCTGGAGGTCGAGGTCAGGGACGGCGTCGCGCGGCTCGCCGAAGGCGGCTCGATCGCGGGCTCCACGCTCACCCTCGACACCGCCTTCAAGCGTGCGGTGACCATCGACCGGCTGCCGGTCGAGGACGTCGTACGGTCGGTCTCCGCCAACCCCGCCCGCCTGCTCGGCGTCGACGACAGGGTCGGCTCGCTGGAGCCGGGCAAGGACGCGGACCTGGTGGTCCTGGACGCGGACTTCACGCTCAAGGGCGTGATGCGCAAGGGCGCCTGGGTGATTGAGCCGTAAGCAGCCGGCAGCGGTTGGCCCGGGCCCTGGGCCAACCGCTTTCTTTTTGGCATGATCGCCCCGAAGGGAGCGAAACGGTAAGCGCTCTCTCCGGTCTCTACGGGGGTTCCGCGGGTGATCCTGACGGTCACGCTGAACACGGCACTCGACATCACCTACCGCGTGCCGGCCCTCACACCGCACGCCTCCCACCGGGTGACCGATGTCGCGGAACGCCCCGGCGGCAAGGGCCTCAACGTCGCCCGCGTGCTGGCCGCGCTGGGCCACGACACGGTGGTGACGGGCTTCGCGGGCGGCCCCTGCGGCGCCGTACTCCGCGACCTGCTGGCGCCTCTGGCCCCCACCGACGCGCTCGTCCCCGTCAGCGGCAACACCCGCCGCACCATCGCCGTCGTCGACGCCACCACCGGCGACACCACCCAGCTCAACGAGCCGGGACCGGCCATCACTCCCGACGAGTGGGCCGCGTTCCTCTCCTCGTACGCCGAACTCCTGCGCGGGGCCCGGGCGGTGGCCCTGTGCGGCAGCCTGCCCCCCGGCATCCATGTCGGCGCGTACGCCGATCTGATACGCCGCGCCCGCACCGCCGGCGTCCCCGTACTCCTGGACACCAGCGGCGAACCGCTGCGCCGGGGCATCGCCGCCCGCCCCGACGTCGTGAAGCCCAACGCCGACGAACTCGCGCAGCTCACCGGCTCCCGCGACCCCCTGCGCGCCACCCACGAGGCCCGCCGCCGGGGCGCGCACGCCGTGGTCGCCTCCCTCGGCGCGGACGGCATGCTCGCCGCCACCCCCGAGGGCCTCTGGCAGGCGGCCCCGCCCGCCCGCGTGAAGGGCAACCCGACCGGCGCGGGCGACTCGGCGGTGGCCGGGCTGCTCTCGGGGCTGGTGGAAGGGCTGCCCTGGCCGGACCGCCTGGCGCGGGCGGTGGCGCTGTCGGCGGCGACGGTGCTGGCGCCGGCGGCGGGCGAGTTCGACGTCACGACGTACGAAGCCCTGCTCCCACAGATCAAAATCACGGCACCCGCCACGGCGGCGTAACCACACCCACGCTTACTCCCTATGCCCACCCACCAGCACCAGGGGATCGCATGCCACTAGTCAGCACCGGCGAACTCGTCAGCGCCGCCCGGGAATCGGGCCACGCCGTCGCCGCCTTCAACGTCATCACGCTGGAGCACGCCGAGGCGATCGCGGCCGGCGCGGAGCGGGCGGGCGCGCCCGCCGTCCTCCAGATCTCCGAGAACGCCGTGAAGTTCCACGGCGGCGGCCTCACCGCCATCGCCGCGGCCGTGACGGCCGTCGCCCGCGCCTCCTCCGCGCCGCTCTCCCTCCACCTCGACCACGTCGAGTCGGTCGAGCTGCTGCGCGCGGCGCACCCGGCGGGCTTCAGCTCGGCGATGTTCGACGCGTCGAAGCTGAC
Source organism: Streptomyces sp. ISL-96 (assembly GCF_018614035.1). Classification (GTDB taxonomy): domain Bacteria; phylum Actinomycetota; class Actinomycetes; order Streptomycetales; family Streptomycetaceae; genus Streptomyces. The sequence goes on along the minus strand of NZ_JAGGPA010000072.1, from coordinate 7,213 downwards.
GTACGGCGACAATGTGAAGGCCACGGCGGACGCGGTCCGCTGGGGCCACGAGCGCGGCATCTGGATCGAGGCGGAGCTGGGCAAGGTCGGCGGCAAGGAGGGCGAGCCGCCGCTGGACGCGCACGCGCCGGGCGTACGCACGGACCCGGCGGAGGCGAAGGCCTACGTGGCCGACACGGGCGTAGACGCCCTGGCCGTGGCCGTGGGCTCGTCCCACGCGATGACGGACCGCACGGCGGCCCTGGACCACGACCTGATCGCCACCCTGCGCGAGGCCGTACCGGTTCCGCTGGTGCTGCACGGCTCGTCGGGCGTACCGGACGAGGAGATCCGGCGGGCGGTGGCGGCGGGCATGGTCAAGATCAACGTCGGCACGGCCCTGAACACGGCTTTCACGGGCGCGGTACGGGAGTACCTGGCCGCCAACCCGACAACGGTCGACCCCAGGAAGTACATCGCCCCGGCTCGCGAGGCGATGACCGGGACGGTGCGGCACTTCCTGGGGCTGATGCGCCCTTGAAGAAAACGGGGGTTACTGGATGTGGCCCGCCTTGAGCTCCAGCCGGTCGAGGTTGGCCTCGCACTGGTCGCCCGCGCCGCAGGAGATGACGAAGGTGTTGTCGCCCTCGGCGAGGTTGACCCAGGCGTACGTGTTCGTCCATCCCTTGTCCCAGGCGCCTTCCTTGGCGTGGGCGAAGTTCTTCATGTTCAGGCCACCGCTGTGCGGCTTCCCGTTGACGGTCAGCGAGGTCTTCGCGTCCTTGCCGGGCACGCCGTAGTCGATCGACAGCGTGTACGCCCCGGCCTTCGGCACCTTCACCGTCCAGGTCGCCGAGGCGCCCGGCGTATTCAGCGGGACGTACGCGCCGCTCGACGACCTGGCGCCGGGGATCGTGGTGTCCGTGGAGAAACCGGAGAGCTGGAGAAGAGCCGCGTCCTTCTTGGGCAGCTCGACGGCCTCCTTCTCGGGCTTGTCCTTCGGGTCCTCACTCGGCTTGACCGTCTGACCGGCGCTGGAGCCGCCGCCGCCGGTGTCACCGGCCTGCGGGTTCTTGTCGTCCTTGTTGTTGCTGGTCAACAGGGCGATGCCGATGCCTATGACGACGACCGCGACCACCGCCAGCGCGCCGATCAGCAGACCCTTGGTGTTGGGCCCGCCACCGCGGCCACCGCCACCACCAATGCCGCCGCTGTACGAGACCTGGCGGGTGGGTGCGCCGCCGGGCTGCGTTTCGGGGGCCGCGTAGTGGGCGTTGGGCTGGCTGTAGTTCTGCTGACCCTGCTGGGCCTGCTGGCCGTACGCCTGCTGCGGGGGCACCTGCTGGCCGTACTGCTGCTGGCCGTACTGCTGCTGCCCGTACTGCCGCTGGCCGACCGTTCCCACCTGGTGGTACGAGGTTCTGGGCACCCCTGGCTGCGAGGCCGGACCCGGGTAGCCGTAGCCTCCCGAGCGGGGCGAGACCGCGCCCGCTGCCTGTCCGTCCTCGTAGAGGTAGCCGAACGGATCGTCGTCCTCAGGCGTGCTCGTGCCGTTGTTCGCGGCAGTCATCCCTGGTCACTCCTCACCATGTTCGCCAGCCGTCGCCGACCGGGCGAGCCTACCCCGAATGGGCAACCCGAAGGTTTGGCGTACAACACAGTGCGGTAATAGGGCGTCCGTCAGCCCGCTCGCCTGTGAACCTTGGCACGGGAGCGCTTCTCCACGTACATCCGCTGGTCAGCGGACTGCAACACCTCTTCCGCCGACATCCCGCAGCTCGCCCAGCCGATGCCGAAACTGGCCCCGACGCGGACCGCCCTGCCGTCCACCCGGATCGGCGGAATGATGGCGTTTCGCAAGCGTACGGCCAGGTCGGCGGCGTCCGCGCTGCCCAGACCGTCGGCGAGAACGACGAACTCGTCACCCCCGAGGCGGGCGACCGTATCGCCGTCGCGTACACACGTCGTCAGGCGGCGGGCGACCTCGATCAGGACGGCGTCGCCGGTGTGGTGCCCGAACCGGTCGTTGATCGACTTGAAGCCGTCCAGGTCGCAGAAGAGCACGGCCAGACCCTTCGTGCCGTCGTCGACGGCGCCGCCGCCTCCCCCTCCCTCGGCGTCCGAGGTGGGCGCGAACATGTGGACGTGGTGGTCGTAGGAGCCCGCGTCCGTGTGCGGGTTGTAGTCGAAGTCGTGCTCGGGCACGGCGCTCCCGGGCGCGGCCGGCTCGCCGTACGCCGCGTCCAGGGCCTCGATCGCCGTGGCGCGCACGGAGTGCGGGCGGCGGCACAGCCGGGCGGCGAGGCGCGAGCGCAGCTCGGCGCTGTTGGGCAGGCCGGTGAGCGAGTCGTGCGAGGCGCGGTGGGCCAGGTGCAGCTCGTGGCGCTTGCGCTCCTCGATGTCCTCGACGTGGGTGAGGAGGAAGCGCGGCCCGTCGGTGGTGTCGGCGACGACGGAGTTGCGCAGGGACACCCAGATGTACGTCCCGTCGCGCCGCCCCAGGCGCAGCTCGGCGCGCCCGCCCTCGGCGGAGGTCCGGAGAAGCGTGCCGATGTCCTCGGGGTGGACGAGATCGGCGAAAGAATAGCGGCGCATCGCGGAGGCGGGACGGCCGAGGAGCCGGCACAGCGCGTCGTTCGTCCGCAGCAGCCGGCCGTGCTGGTCGCCGCCCATTTCGGCGATGGCCATGCCGCTGGGGGCGTACTCGAAGGCCTGGCGGAAGGATTCCTCACTGGCGCGCAGGGCCTGCTGCTCGCGCTCCAGGCGGACGAGGGCGCGCTGCATGTTTGCGCGAAGCCGGGCGTTGCTGATCGCAATGGCCGCCTGGGACGCGTACATCTGGAGCGCTTCCTGGCCCCAGGCGCCGGGGTGGCGTCCATTGCGGGGGCGGTCAACGGAAATGACGCCGAGGAGCTCCTGCCCGCCGCCTGACGCGTACATCGGGGCGTAGAGGCGGTCCTGCGGGTGCCACTCGTCGGCGAAGCGGGGCTCGGGGCCGTCGGTGTGCCATTGGGGTACGTCGTCCTCAAGGAGGACCCAGCCCTCGGTGTGCGGAATGAAGTGCAGGTCACCCCATGCCTCGCCCATGGAGAGGCGGCGTTCCCAGGAGGCGCGGGAGCCGACGCGGCCGGTGATCAGGGCCTCGGCCGCGGGGTTGCCCGCGAAGGCGGCGATGACCAGGTCGCCGTCGGGCTGGACGAGGTTTACGCAGGCCAGCTCGTATCCCAGACCGGCGACTATTCCGTCGGCGACGGCCTGCAAGGTGTCAGCCAGGCTGGTGGCCCGATTGAGGTCGGCGACCACCTGGTGCAGCTGCCGCAGCGTCGCCAGGCGGACGTACGGCTCGGACTCGGCCTCCATTGTTCGCTCTCCCCGAGACCTCGACAGCAACTCCAGGATTCTCATCGCCGCACTTTGTTGCAGTATCACGGCCACTGAATCACAGCGAGCTGCCCACCCGGTACACAGGGTCAGCAATTACTCGGCTGTGTGACTCAAGTCACGTCAGTTGATGAAGGGCTGTGATGGCTGGGTGGGGTGAGTGGGAGCGCTCCTAAGCTTTTTTGAACGCAAATTTTGGACGCGAATACGGACGCTACTGCTGGCTGACCCGATGCCGGTCCTAGGACCGGAAGGGGAGCGTACTGGTCCCCATGCCCGATGGTGGCGAGGGGAGCCGCGGGCATAGCGTTCCCTGTGTGTTCCAGACGAGGCCCTCCACTCAGTCCGCCCAGTCCGCCCAGCCGGCTGCCTCCATCCCCCATCCTGAGGGGGTGAGCAGCGAAGAGTTCCGGGCCGCGATGTCCCGTTTCACGGCGGGAGTGACCCTCGTGACCGCGCACGATCCGGAAAGTGGGGCGCGCGGTGAGGACGTCGGCATGACGGCGACGGCCTTCATGTCGGTGTCGCTGGACCCGCCGCTGGTGCTGGTGAGCGTACGGAACGACTCACGGATGGACGACCTGCTGGCGGAACAGCCGCTGTGGGCTGTCTCACTCCTGTCGGAGAGCCAGCGGCACATCGCGGGGCGGTTCGCGATGAAGGGCCGCCTGAGCGACCGCCTGCTCTTCGAGGACATCCCCCACACGCGCGGCGCCACGTCCGGGGCCCCGCTGATCGGCGGGGCGCTCGCGGTGGTGGAGTGCAGGACGGAGCAACGGGTCGTGGCGGGGGACCACACGCTGGTGATCGGCCGGGTGCTGGAGGTGGGCGTGGCGAGCGGAGACGCGGGCCCGCTGGCGTACTTCAAGGGCCGCTACCGGCACTTGGGCTAGTCCCAGCCGCCGCCCGAGCGGCCGCGCTTGGTCTCACTGCGCGCCTTCTTGTTCCGCAGACGACGCTCGTTGATGCCCCGTGGAATCTTCTTGGCCCGGCGCGGCTTGGGCGGCGGGCCTGTCGCTTCGGCGAGCAGGGCCGCCATCCGGACGAGCGCGGTCTCGCGATTGCGCCACTGGGAGCGGTGCTCGGACGACCGTACGGAAACGACGCCTCCCACCAGCCGGGGAGCGAGCCGCTCCAGCGCGCGCTCCTTCCAGACCGGAGGCAACGCTTCCGTCTTCGCCAGGTCGAAGCGGAGTTCCACCTGGGAGTCGGTGGTGTTGACGTGCTGTCCGCCGGGTCCGGAGGACCTGGAGAAACGCCACATGAGCTCTGCCTCCGGCAGGGAGACAGCACCGCGAATGACATGAGGCCCGGACATGCGTCCAATGATCCCGTGTTCACGCCCACCGCGTCACCCATTTTTCCGGGGAGACATTTCCGTGGAGCCGGATTCCCGTGGAGACCTGGAACCTTGCGGCGGCCTGTTGGCGTTAGAGCGGGTGAGGGTAGCTTCGGACCCCACGGGTCCGACCGGCCCGCACGACTTCAAGGAAGAGGACATCCCGATGGCTGTAAGTCTGTCCAAGGGCGGCAACGTCTCGCTCACCAAGGAGGCCCCGGGCCTGACCGCCGTCACGGTGGGCCTCGGCTGGGACGTCCGTACGACCACCGGTACCGACTTCGACCTCGACGCGTCCGCGATCGCGGTCAACCCGACCGGCAAGGTCTACTCCGACGGCCACTTCGTCTTCTTCAACAACAAGGCGACGCCGGACCAGACCATCGTCCACACCGGTGACAACCGCAGTGGCGAAGGCGCGGGCGACGACGAGGCGATCAACGTCAACCTGGCGGGCCTGCCGGCCGACGTCGACAAGATCGTCTTCCCAGTCTCGATCTACGACGCGGTGACCCGCAGCCAGAACTTCGGCCAGGTGCGCAACGCGTACATCCGCATCGTCAACCAGGCCGGCGGCGCCGAGATCGCCCGCTACGACCTGAGCGAGGACGCCGCCACCGAGACGGCGATGGTCTTCGGCGAGCTCTACCGCAACGGTGCGGAGTGGAAGTTCCGCGCGGTCGGCCAGGGCTACGCGTCCGGCCTGACGGGCATCGCGTCGGACTTCGGCGTCAACGTCTAACCGTCTGACCGTCTGCCACTGTTTGTTTGGAGTAGGGCCCTGGCCATGGCCAGGGCCCTACTGCGTTGCCCGGTGCTTCGGGCGGCCCGGAGCGTTGATCGCATCTGCGACGGGGGCCGCCACACGTAAGTGTGGCGGCCCCCGGGGGGAGCCCACGGGGAAACTCCGGCAAGTGGCCGTTCACCGTTGCCGGGTGGCAGGCTCGGTGAGTGGGGCGCGGAAGGTTGAGGGGGCGACTCGGCCCCAGACTCAGCGACTGCAGGAACGGCCGCTGGTACAACATCCCCATTCCCACGCACACGACCACCCACACCGGAGGGCGGCCGAAGTCTCCGGTCGACCTGCGGACTCATGGTCGTGGCGGGTCGGGCGCGACAGTTCAATGGGGGGACTCGGGCCGGTTCGGCGCCCACCCCGGCCGGTGACCGGTTGACCTACAAGCACGTTGCTGATGTGGGTGGGTGGTGGCGCAGCCGGCAAGGGCCACCTCGGGGCCCACATGAACCGAAACACTCCCGCGGTGGCCGAAGGCGCTGCGCATGCGACGGGTGGGACCGCAGGGGCGATGTCATTCGCCAAGTGCTGGGTTAGTCGCGCGCTCCGACGCCTCGAACACGGCGATTGAGGCGATTGAGGCGACCGACACCACCCCCCTCCCTGGCCGTGGGCCGAAACACTCCCGCGACGGCTGGGAGCGACACAGCGGAGACGGATGGGACTGAAGGGGCGTTGAGATTCATAAGGTGTTGGGTTAGTCGCATTCCGAGCCCAGAACCGGGCTGCTGGAGCGACCCAAGAGCGGCAGCTCAGGCGCCACTTGGCCCCACACTGCGTCGAAATCGACTTCTCGGCTCCCTGTCCGAGTCCTCCGAGTGCACTGTTCCCGTCATGCCGCCTAGCCGACGGCCGGTGAGCGGTCACGCCCAGCCCGTCAGCCACACGAGCCACTCCAGCCGACCATCCGCACGGACGTGCGGAACTGACGTGGGTCGAAACGCTCCCATGATGACCAGAGGCGAAAGGGGTGAGACAGATGGGACCGGGGGGCGATGTGATTCGCCAAGTGCCGGGTTCATCGCCGTTCGACGCCTACGTCGGGCCACTGGCGTGCAACTAACCCCGCACATGACGCAGGCCGAGAGCTCCCCAATCACTCAAAGTGGGACGAAAAGCCCAACCATGTGCGTCACGTGCGGGGTTCGTCCCACCACGCCCCGGCCGAGAGTGTCGAGTCGACCGCCTGCGAGCGTCGTCGCCCGTCCGGCCGCACCATCGGCAGGACCGCCGACTCCTGGACGCCCCTCCACCCACCCACACCAGCAACCTGCTGGCAGCCCAACCAACCACCGAACGGGGCGGACGCCACACCCACCCGAGTCACCCCATTCAACTCATGCGTCACACCTGCGGACCGGCCGGTCCGCACGTCGACCCGACCGGCCAACCCGCCGCTCACGTGCGTGCTTGTGTGCGTGGGAATGGGGATGTCGCACCAACGGCCGTCCCCGCACCCGCCGAGCCAGGGGCCGCGCCACCACCTCAACCTGCCGCGCCCCCCCACTCACCCGACAGCCACCGAACCGACCCGCGCCACTCCCCGAGCCCCCGTGCAGGGCGTTTTTCTTTGGGCCGTCCCCGTGGAAAGCGTTAGCGGTGGGCCGGGGCGGTGGGTCAAGGGTGGGCCGCAGGCACATCGCGTAGCGACGCGACGCAGGAGCGCCCTTGACGCGCCGCCCCGGCCCACCGACACTCGAGCGCCCGGGACGGCCCGA
>NZ_JAGGPA010000071.1 GCF_018614035.1 Streptomyces sp. ISL-96 | reverse complement strand
GCGAAGTCCGGGCCTAGACGGCGACGGGGGCGGCGTCCGCGGGCGCGGGGACGCGCCCGGTGATGGCGAGGAAGGTGTCCTGGAGGGTGGCGTCGATGGAGCCGCCGTACCGGAGCTTGAGCGCTCTCGGCGTTCCCTCGGCCGCGACCAGCCCTTTGTCGACGACGACGAGCCGGTCGGAGAGCGCGTCCGCCTCGTCGAGGTAGTGGGTGGTGAGGAAGACCGTGGTGCCGTACTCGTCGCGCAGTCGCCGCACCAGGTCCCACAGGTCGGCCCGGCTGCCCGGGTCCAGGCCCGTGGTCGGCTCGTCGAGGAACAGCACCTCGGGCCGGTGGGTGAGGCCCATGGCGATGTCGAGCCGCCGCCGCTGACCGCCCGACAGTGCGGCGCACCTGCGGTCCATCAGTTCGGTGAGCGCTAGGTCGCGCGCCAACTCGTCGGCGCGGGCGGACGCTTCGGTCCTGGTGAGGCGGTAGAGGCGGCCCTGGGTGATCAGTTCCTCCCGTACGGAGACCTGTGGGTCCAGGCCGCCGGACTGGGCGACGTAACCGATCTTCCGCCGTACGCCCGAGGGGTCCCGCAGCAGGTCGTGGCCCGCGACGGTGGCGGCGCCGCCGGTCGGTGCGAGGAGCGTGGTGAGCATCCGCAGGGTGGTCGTCTTGCCGGCGCCGTTCGGACCGAGGAAGCCGAGGATCTCGCCGGGTTCGACGGTCAGATCGATGCCGCGGACGGCTTCGACAGGGCCCGCTTTGGTGGTGAAGGTCCGGGTGAGTCCGGCCGTGCTGATGATTGCCATGCGCCCCAGAAAAGCAGAGTCACTTAAAATTTGCAATGACCCCAAGTTTGTGTAGCTCCCACCGAAGCTACGATGGGCGCATGGCCGAGGGACTCAGAGAGCGCAAGAAGCGGCAGACCAGGCAGCACATCTCCGATGTGGCCACGGGTCTGTTCCTGGAGCGGGGCTTCGACGCCGTGACGATCGCCGAGATCGCCGAGGCGGCGGACGTCTCCGTCAACACCGTCTACAACTACTTCCCCGCCAAGGAGGACCTCTTCTTCGACCGCAGCAAGGGCATCGTCGACCGGCTGCCGCGCTATGTCCGCGGCCGGGACAAGGGCGAGTCGGCGGCCCGGGCCGTCCTGCGTGAACTGAACCGCGAGGTCGAGGAGGTCGCCCCGTCCATCGGACTGATCGACGGATATGCGAACTTCATGCGCGTCGTGCTGGAGGCGCAGGCCCTGCGCTCCCGGCTGTGGGCCATCCAGCAGGAGGTCGTCGAGAGCCTGGAGCTCACCCTGCGCGAGGAGACGGGCGCGGCGGCCGACGATCCGCTGCCGACCCTGATGGCCGGCCAGCTCGCCTGGCTCCAGTCCACCCTGATGGGATGGATCGGCGGCCAGATGGTCAAGGGCCGCAAGGCCGTGGAGGTCTCCCGCGAAGCTCTGGTCCTGCTCGACGGGATGGAGGAACTGCTGAGCGAAAAGGCGCTCAACTACGCGGTGCGGGCCACCGAATGACGCGTACCGGTGTGATGTCCGTCATCCGAGACGTGACGCGCATCTCTTCGCCGCCATACGGCCCCTCACGGGCGCTAACCTCCGCCGGAGAGCCTGAAGTAAACAGGCGTTAAGGCATAAGGAATCAAGGGGTGTGTCGTGGCCAGGAAGCTCGCCGTCATCGGGGCCGGACTCATGGGGTCCGGTATCGCGCAGGTCTCGGCGCAGGCGGGCTGGGACGTCGTTCTGCGCGATGTCACCGATGCCGCGCTGACCCGCGGCCGTGACGGCATCAAGGCCTCGTACGACAAGTTCGTGTCCAAGGGCAAGCTGGACGCCGCGGACGCCGAGGCGGCGCTCGGCCGCATCACCACGACCACCGACCTCGACGCGGTCGCCGACGCCGACATCGTCGTCGAGGCCGTCTTCGAGAAGCTTGAGGTCAAGCACGAGATCTTCCGTGCGCTCGACAAGATCGTCCGGCCGGACGCGGTCCTCGCGTCCAACACCTCCGCCATCCCGATCACCAAGATCGCTGCCGTGACGGAGCGTCCGGAGCGGGTCGTCGGCGCGCACTTCTTCTCGCCCGTACCGATGATGCAGCTCTGCGAGCTCGTACGGGGCTACAAGACCAGCGACGAAACGCTCGCCACCACGCGGGAGTTCGCCGAGTCCGTCGGCAAGACCTGCATCGTCGTCAACCGCGACGTGGCCGGCTTCGTCACCACCCGCCTCATCTCGGCCCTCGTGGTCGAGGCCGCGAAACTGTACGAGTCGGGCGTCGCCTCGGCCGAGGACATCGACATCGCCTGCAAGCTGGGCTTCGGGCACGCCATGGGCCCGCTCGCGACCGCGGACCTGACCGGCGTCGACATCCTGCTGCACGCGACCAGCAACATCTACACGGAGTCGCAGGACGAGAAGTTCGCCCCGCCGGAGTTGATGCGCCGGATGGTTGATGCCGGTGACATCGGGCGCAAGAGCGGGCAGGGCTTCTACAAGCACCACTGATGCCGTGTCAGCTTCTGGGTCACCCTCAGGAGTGAATTCGGTATCGGTTCGCTTACGGACGGCAACTTCCTGACCCGTAAGGCAGTCAGTTGGGTGCAGGGAAAGAAACACGACACGGAGAACTGACGCACTCTCAGGGAGCGCATATGCACATCAGGGGCGACCACGTCGAGCTGGTCGTCGGGGGCCGCCTCGACGTCCGCAGCGCGGCGGACGCCCGTACGGTCCTGCACTCGGCCGTCGACGACGGTGTCGGCGATCTGGTGCTGGACCTGACCGAGCTGGATTCCTGGGACGCCACCGGACTGGGCGTGATCATGGGCGCCCACCGGCGGGCCGGACGGGCCGGCCGCAGGCTCGTGCTGCGCGGCGTACCGGCCCAGATGCAGCGCCTGCTGGTGGCCACCAGGCTGCACCGCATCCTCGCCATCGAGGGCGGTCTCGCCGCCGAGTCGCTGCCGCGGGTCTGAGCGGTACGGCGTACGGCGCGAAGCGGCGCGATCCGTACGGCGGGCGCACATTCCTCACGAGACTGTGACGTCCCGGACGGGGTGGCACCCCTCTGGTTCCCGAATACTGTGCGAAGGTCTAGGGTTCGGTCGCCTGCTGATTGACGAACCCGAGTACGGCGGGCACCGGACCAGAAGCGACAGCGCGCGTGGGAAAGGCCGGGAGGGGCATCCGCACGCGACGCATCTGGGGGGCTTGACCATGGACCCGATGAACCCGATGAACCCGATGAACCAGGGGCCGGAAGAGCACGGCCACGACAACGACCTGCTCGGCGAGAGCGGCACCGGTGACGGATCGCGCCGGCCGCCACGGGACGCGCTGCCACCAACCCTTGCCCAGAGCGGTCCCGGCAGCCCCGGCAGTCCGGGTGGTCCCGGCAAGGGGAGCGGGCAGGCCTCTTCGGCACCCGCCCGCACCGTGCAGGTCGTCGCGGGCGACTTCCTGCTCACCGTCAACCCCGTCGACGGCAGCGAGATCGAAGTCTGCCCGCCCGGCGAGCGTCCCGCGCGGCCGGTCAGGCACAGCGCCGACGACCGCGCCGAACTGCTGCGGGCGTCCAGGCCGCCCGTACCGCCGGGGCCCGTCGTTCCCGAGCTGCCGCTCCTGGAGCGGCAGGAGGAGCGTGAAAGGCTCGTACGGCTGCTCGCACGCGGCCGATCCGTGCGGCTGACCGGGCCGTCGGGATCCGGGCGTACGGCGCTGCTCGATGCCGTCGCCGACGACTGCGCGGACCTCGCGCCCGACGGAGTCGTACGGCTCAGCGGAGCCCACCGCACGCCCGAAGAGCTGCTCCACGACCTGTTCGCCGCCGTGTACAGCGCGCCGCTGCACCGCCCGGACCGGGCGGGGCTGCTCGACCTCGTTCATGCCATCGGCGCGGTCGTCGTCCTCGACGACCTGGAGTTCGGCGGGGCGGCCCTGGACGAGCTGCTGGAGGCCACGCCCGAGTGCGCCTTCCTGCTCGCGGCGACGCCCGGCGTCGCGGCTCCCTCGCCCGACTCGCACATCGAGGAGGTCTTCCTCGGCGGTCTCGGCCGCAGCGCCAGCCTGGAACTCCTGGAGCGGGCCGTGGAGCGGCCCCTCACCGAGGACGAGGCGAACTGGGCGGGCGACCTGTGGTTCGAGTCCGAGGGACTGCCGCTGCGCTTCACGCAGGCGGGTGCGCTGCTGCGGCAGCGCGACCGGCTGCGCGCCGACCCCAACGCCTTCGACGAGTACGGGTACTTCAGCGAGCAGCCGTTCGACGCGCCCTTCGACGCGGAGGACGGCCACGACGTACCCCTGCCGTCGCTCGCCGAGGGCGCGATGCCGGCTGCGCTGCTCGCGTCCCGGCTGAGCGAGTCGGCGCGGGCCACGCTGCGCTTCGCCATCGCGCTCGGCGGGGAGGTGCCGCACCAGGCGCACCTGCCCGCCCTGGTGGGCGACACCCACGCGGACGCCGCGCTCGGCGAGCTGATGAGCTGCGGGCTGCTCTCGCCGGTCGGGGCGCGTTTCCGGCTGGCGGCCGGTGTGGCCGTACAGCTGGAGGCCGCCGGGTTCGCCGACGAGGTGGCGGAGCAGGCGCACACCGCCGCTCAGCACTACACCTGGTGGGCCGGGCACCCCTCGGTGTCGCCCGAGCGGGCGACCGCTGAGGCGGACGCGATGCTCGCGGCGATGGGCGCCCTGGTGCCGGGCACGGAGGCGGGGCATCCGAGCGCCGCCGTCCTGCTGGCCCGTACGGCGGCGCCCGCCTTCGCCGCCGGGCTTTCCTGGGGCGCGTGGGAGCGGGCGCTGCGGGCGGGTCTTGAGGCCGCGCGCATCGCGGGTGAGGTCGCCGAAGAGGCGTACTTCCACCACGAGTTGGGCGTCCTCGCGCTCTGTACGGGCAGTCTGGACCGGGCCCGGGCCGAGCTGGAGGCGTCCATCGCGATGCGCGGCGCCGTGGCCGACAAGAGCGGCACCGTCGCCGGACGCAGGGCGCTGGCGCTGGTCGAGGACCGCTCCGGCGCGGGTGCCGGCGGGCTCCTGCTCGGCGGACGTACGCCCGCGGGGGAGGAGGTGCCGACGGCTCGGTACGAGGAGTCGGCGTCGCCGCCCGGTGGCGTACCGGCAGCGGTCGTACCCCTGTCGCTGTCGGCCAGGCCGGGGGAAGGGGCGGGTGGCGACAGCACGTTGGTCACCCACCGCTCGGCGGAGGCCGGTGCGGGTGGCGGTGCTGGCATTGGTGGCCGTCTCGCCGTACTCACCGGCGCCCGGCGCAACATGGTCGCGGCGGGCGCGGGCGCGCTGCTCGTCGCCGTACTCGGCACTGTGGTGACGCTCGGCGCGGCCTCGGACGGCGAGGAGCCGCCGAACCGGGTGACGTCCGAGCAGTCGGCCAATGAGGACGACGGGCAGGACGGGCTGATCGCGGACGAGCCGACCCAGGGCTCGACGAGGCGTCCGGGGGACCCGGGCCGTCCGTCGGGGCCCGGTACGTCGGGACTGCCGCGGCCGGGGCACAGCGGTGGCATTGGGGCCTCGGGTGATCCGTCGAAGAGCGGCACGCCGAAGGACGACGACTCGTCTTCGCCGGGGAGCAAGCCGCCGGCCTCCGACGACCCGACGTCGAGTGGCCCAACCTCTGGCAGCCCGACGACGGGCGGCTCCAGCGGCGGGGGCTCCAGCGACGGTGGCTCGTCCGACGGCGGGACCTCCGACGGCGGGAGTTCCGACGGGGGTACGTCCGACGGTGGCACCACCGATGGTGGAACCTCCGACGGCGGTACGTCCGATGGCGGGACCACCGATGGTGGCACCTCTGACGGGGGTACGTCCGACGGCGGAACGACCGACGGTGGCACGTCCGACGGCGGTACGACTGACGGTGGCTCGTCCGACGGCGGGACCACGGACAGCGGGGGCACCACCACCGGAGACACCACGGACGGTGGCACCACCACGGGCGGCAGCAGCCCCAGCAACAGCGCCCCTGGGTCCACGAGCGCTTCGTAGGAGGGCGGGGTGGCTGGGGCTCTGCTCCAGACCCCGCTCCTCAATCGCCGGAGGGGCTGGACAGTGCCGCGTTGCGGCAACCATTCAGCACCTCCGGCGATTGAGGACGGTCAGAACAGACGGAGCTTGTCGTCCTCGATGCCTCGCATCGCGTTGTAGTCCAGGACCACGCACCCGATCCCGCGGTCCGTCGCCAGTACGCGCGCCTGCGGCTTGATCTCCTGCGCCGCGAAAATGCCCTTCACCGGCGCGAGGTGCGGATCCCGGTTGAGGAGTTCCAGGTAGCGCGTCAGCTGCTCGACGCCGTCGATGTCGCCGCGTCGTTTCAGTTCCACCGCCACCGTCGCGCCGTCCGCGTCGCGGCACAGGATGTCCACCGGGCCGATGGCCGTGGGGTACTCGCGCCGGATCAGCGAATAGCCCTCGCCGAGTGTGTCGATGCGGTCGGCGAGCAGCTCCTGGAGGTGCGCTTCCACGCCGTCCTTGATCAGCCCGGGGTCGACGCCCAGTTCGTGGGACGAGTCGTGGAGGACTTCCTCCATCGTGATGATCAGTTTCTCGCCCGCCTTGTTGATCACCGTCCAGGTGCCGGCATCGTCCCCTGTGCCCTCCTTGAGGGTGCACGGCGGCGACATCCAGTTGAGCGGTTTGTACGCCCGGTCGTCGGCGTGGATCGAGACGCTGCCGTCCGCCTTCACCAAGATCAGACGGGGAGCGGAGGGCAGATGGGCGGTGAGCCGGCCCGCGTAGTCCACGGAGCAGCGGGCAATGACGAGACGCATGGGGCGCAACGCTACTCGACGACCCGTGCTCTACGCGATTCGCCCAGTAAGACCCCCTTCGTTGTTGGCTGGTTGTGTCCCAATCTCCTGGTGCGGCCCGGACCGCACGCTTAACTTGGATGCAGGAGGTCGTCGTACGTGCACTCTGCGTCGTCGTCCGTCTTCCCTGCCCGTAAGACCCCGGCCCCGGGGTCGCGAGAGGAGAACCCATGTCGCTCGACGTCTCACCGGCACTGTTGGAACAGGCCGAGCGAGGCGATGTCGACGAAGCCGCATTCGTCGACTGCGTCCGGACCTCCCTGCCTTTCGCATGGGAGATGATCAGCTCTCTGGTGGCACAGCTGAAGGTCGACGGTGGAGAGTTCGCCGACAACCAGACGCCGCCGCCGGACGAGCAGGCACGTGGTCAGCTGCTGCGTGCACTCGCGAGTGACGCGATTCGCGGTGCGTTGCAGCGGCACTTCGGCGTACGTCTTGCATTCCAGAACTGCCACCGCGTAGCGGTGTTCCCGCTGGACTCCTCGTCGGACGAGCGGCTCGGCCGCTTCACCTCGATCAGGGGTCAGCTTCTCAACCAGTCGCCGGAACTTCGGGACTGCTGAGGCATTGCTGCCGCTCCGCATCGCGGGAGGTCCACTGATGCGGGGCGGCGGCGACCCCGCCGGCACGGCACAGAACGGCACGGCACAGAACGGCACGGCACAGCACAGCACGGTCAGGACAGCAGGGGCAGCACTTCGGACCCCAGCAGTCGTACGTTCTCCTCGGTGGCCGCCAGGTCGCCCGAGCCTTCCACGAGCAGCGCGAAGCGTGTGATGCCGGTCCGCTCCGAGGTCGCCGCCAGCCGGTCGGCGGCCAGCCGGGGCGGACCCACCGGATGCAGCTCGCACAGCATTTCCGTGTACGCGACCGGGTCCCGCATCGCGCGGTGCCGCCCGTCGACCGTCACATGGGCGTCGAGGCCCTGCTTGAGCCAGCCGGGCATCGCCTTGGTCAGCGTTTCCGTGCCGTCGGCCGCGCTGCTCGCGATCTGAGCCACTCCGGCCGAAACATGGCCCGCCCGCGCGACCTTTTCCGGCTCATGTCCGGCGGCCAGCGCGAGCCTGCGCCACAGCGCGACCATCTCCGCCTTGTCCTCGTCACCGCAGTGCATGCCGAGCAGCATCGGCAGCCCGCGCTCGGCGGCCATCCGTACGCTCTTCGGGGAGGTGCACGCGAGCACGACCTCGGGGCCGCCCGCTTCCTCTCCTTCGGCCGGCGTCTCGCGCAGCAGCTCGTCCGGCCTCGGTACGACGGCGACTTCGCGGAAGTCGAACCGCTCGCCCCGCGCTTCGACGCGCGGTTCGCGCAGCCAGCGCAGCAGCAGGTCCAGCGACTCGGGGAACCCGTGCTCGTACGCCGAAAGACCCTGTCCGAACACCTCCAGGTCCACCCACGGCCCGCCCCGCCCGACGCCGAGCGTGAACCGCCCGCCGGAGGTGAGGTGCAGCAGCGCGGCCTGCTCGCCCAGGGCGACCGGGTGCACGGTCGGCAGGACGCTGACCGCCGTACCCACGCGGATGCGCCGGGTGCGGCCGAGCAGTAGCGCGGCGAGTGTCACAGCGGAGGGGCACACGCCGTACGGTACGAAGTGGTGCTCCGCGAGCCAGACCGAGTCCAGCCCGGCTTCCTCGGCGACCTCGGCGGACCGCACCGCGCGGTGCAGCGCCTCCCCCTGGCCCTGGCCCGGAAACTGGGCCGCCAGTACAAACGTTCCGACACGCATCGCCTTCTGCCTCCTTACGGCCGACGCGGCTTCCCCCTTACTGGCAACAACGTCTGACACGTGCCAAAGGCACGGGTGCGCGTGAAGTTGTTGCGATTTTCCGGTAAGCCGCGCCCGGGGGAGGGCGGCCCGCACGCGCTGCGGTACGTGTACCCCTGCCCGATGGCCCTAGGCTTGGGTGAAACCACTGCCCGTCCGACCCGTGAGGTTTCAGGTGTCCCCGCGTCGCAACCGCCCCAAGGGCCGCGAGAATCCGACCGAGTCCCCAAGTGGCGTGGCAGGAGAGAGGTTCGGGGTCCAGAGCACCGAATCGTGGCAGGGCGAGGAGTGGTCGCTGCGCCACGTCGCCGGCGCGAGCGCGGCGGGCAAGCGCTACCGCTGTCCGGGCTGCGACCAGGAGATCCCGTCCGGGGTCCCGCACCTGGTGGCCTGGTCGGAGTACGGCGGTGTCGACGACCGCAGGCACTGGCACAAGGCCTGCTGGAACGCGCGGGACCGCCGCACCACGAAGGTGCAGCGGTCCCGTAATGCCCCGCGCTACTGACCGGCGCGGCGCGCGCGGCCCGCGCCGTCACACGTCGCGCTTGTCCAGGGCGAGGAACGCGCCGCCGAGCACCACGGCGGTCACGCCCAGCAGGATCCACAGCGGCTCCCAGCCGGCCGGCCCGGAATCGGTGACCGAGACGTCGTAGAAGGCGCTGAGCTGGTTGGGGATCGAGTACTCGAAGAGCGCCTTCTGAAGGTCGGCCAGCGTCTCGGAGAACATGAACATCGCCAGCACCAGCGGCAGCAGAACCACGCCGATCATGATGGTGATCGCGCCCGCCGAGTGCCGGATGAGCGAGCCGACGGCGAGGGACAGCAGCCCGAGCGTCGCGATGTAGAGGCTGACGCCGATCGTCGCGCGCAGCCAGTCCGCGCCGGTGGGCGTGCCGCCGTCCAGCGCGGCCGTCTGGATCGCCCCGACGATGGCGGTGGTCACCAGCGTGATGGCGAAGGCCAGCACGAAGAAGACGATCGACTTGGCCGTCAGCACGCGGGAGCGGCTCGGGCAGGCCGTGAGGGTCGTACGGATCATGCCCGTGCCGTACTCGGACGCGACGGTCATCACGCCGAGCGTGATCACCGGGATGGCGCCCAGCAGCACACCGAAGAAGCCGAGGCTGAGCACCGGGGTCTCGCCGAGCTCGGCGCCGGACGAGCTGACGGCCACCGTCGAGAGCAGTCCGATGCCGAGGACGAGCACGATCATCACGCCGAGCGTCCACACGGTGGAGCGCACCGACCGGATCTTCGTCCACTCGGAGGTGAGCGCGTCCCCGAGCGTCGCCCTGCGCACCGGGATAGGCGAGACGTACGACGCGACGCCCTGCTGCTGGTAGTGCTGCGGGGCCTGCTGCTGGTGCGGGGTCGTCATCGGGCGTCCTCGGGGCTGTCGGTGTCGCGGTCGCTGTCGCTCTTGGTCAGGTCGGGGGCAGGCGCGGGCGCGGCTGCGGGTACGGGAGGCGCCGCCGGGGCGGCAGCGGGCGCCGCGTACGGGTTCTGGCCGGGGGCCGGGTAGCCCGGGGCGGGTGCCGGGCCGCCGGGCAGCTGGACGCCCGCGAAGGGCTGTCCGCCGGCCTGGGGCGGCGGCGGGGCGTACCAGCCGTTCTGCGGCGGCAGGGGCTGGGCGTAACCGCCGGGGTGCTGAAACTGCTGGGGCTGCTCGAAGCCGGCCAGCTGGTCGGCCGTGGAGCGGTAGTCCACCGCGCCCTGGGTCATCCGCATGTACGCCTCCTCCAGCGAGGCCTGGTGCGGCGAGAGCTCCCACAGCCGTACGCCGGCGTCGTGCGCGAGGTCGCTGATCCGCGCCAGCGGCAGCCCGGTGACGCGCATCGCGCCGTCCTGCTCGGTCATGACGTGTGCGCCGGCCTCGGTCAGCACCGACGACAGCTTCTCGCGCTGCTGCGGCTCGGTCTGCGGCGTACGCACCCGGGCGAAGTCGGCGGAGTTCGCCGAGATGAAGTCCTTGACGCTCATGTCGGAGAGCAGCTGCCCGCGCCCGATCACGATCAAGTGGTCGGCTGTGACCGCCATTTCGCTCATCAGGTGGCTGGAGACGAAGACCGTACGGCCCTCGGCGGCGAGCGTCTTCATGAGGTTGCGGACCCAGAGGATGCCCTCGGGGTCGAGGCCGTTGACCGGCTCGTCGAAGAGCAGCACCTGCGGGTCGCCGAGAAGCGCCGCCGCGATGCCCAGGCGCTGTCCCATGCCGAGCGAGAAGCCGTTGGAGCGCCGCCTGGCGACGTCCTGGAGGCCGACGACCCCCAGCACCTCGTCGACGCGCTGGGCGGGGATGCCGGAGAGCTGCGCCAGCGACAGGAGGTGGTTGCGCGCGCTGCGTCCGCCGTGCACCGCCTTGGCGTCGAGCAGGGCGCCGACCTGGCGGGGGGCGTTGGGCAGCTTGCGGAAGGGATGGCCGCCGATGGTGACATGACCCGCGGTGGGCTCGTCGAGCCCGAGGATCATGCGCATGGTCGTGGACTTGCCGGAGCCGTTGGGGCCCAGGAAGCCCGTCACCATGCCCGGGCGCACCTGGAAGGAAAGGTTGTACACGGCTGTCTTGGCGCCGTAGCGCTTCGTCAGGCCGACTGCCTCGATCATTGTCTGAAGCCCCATCGACAGGTCGGGTGGTCGGGGCTGTGACCGTCTGGCCGAACGCGCCCCCGTAAGGGTTAGGAGGATAACCAGCGGCTGACGGTTCCTGCTAAGGCGGTACGCGGGGCGCCGGCGCTACGCGTCACGCTTCTTCAGCAGGACATATCCGCCCACCACGGCCGCCGCGACCCACAGCGCCATGATCAGCAGCCCGCCCCAGGGGCCGTACGGCGCGTCGTCATTGACCGGCGGAACCACCTGCATGATCTTGCTGCCCGCCTGGTCGGGGAGGTACTGGCCGACCTTCTTGGTCGCGGAGACGTTGCCCAGGATCGGGGCGAGCAGGAAGAAGAACGGCATCAGGACGCCGAGCGAGAGCACCTGGCTGCGCAGCATCGAGGCGACGCCCATCGAGAACAGCGCGATCAGGGTCATGTAGAGGCCGCCGCCGATGACCGCGCGCAGTACGCCCGGATCGCCGATGCTCGCCTTCAGGTCGCCGAGCATCGCCTGGCCGAGGAAGAAGGAGAGGAAACTCGTGGCCATTCCGACGACCAGTGCGAGGGTCGTGGCGACGGTGATCTTGCTGAAGAGGAAGGTGCCGCGCTGCGGGACCGCCGCGAGCGACATGCGGATCATTCCGGTGTTGTATTCGTTCGACACGACCAGCACACCGAAAACGATCATTGCGAGCTGCCCAAGACTCGTCCCCGCGAAACTCACAAAGGTCGGATCGAAGGCGAGCTTGTCCTCCGCGCTCATCCTCTGGAATTCGTTCCTGGAAAGAATACTGATCAGTACGCCGAGGCCGATGGTGACGATGGCGGCAAGGCTGAGTGTCCATACTGTGGACTGAACCGATTTGATCTTGGTCCATTCCGACTTGAGCACCTGTGCGACCGCCATGACTCAGGCCCCCCTCTTCTTCGTCTTCGGCTGCTGCACGCCGGCGCCCCAGCCGGCCCCTGGCGAACCGGGCCTCTCGCCGTCGGAATGCGCGTGGTACTCGACGGATCCGGCGGTCAGCCGCATGAACGCTTCCTCCAGCGAGGCCTGCTGAGGGCTCAGCTCGTGCAGTACGAGCTGATGCCTGGCGGCGAGATCACCGAGCTGCTCCGAGGTCACACCGTCCACTTCCAGGGACCCGTTGGCCGCGCTGACCGCCGTGATGCCGGCCTCGTGCATGACATCGCGCAGCCGCTCCTGCTGCGGGGACCGCAGGCGTACGTAACTGCGCGAGTTCTCCCGGATGAAGCCCGCCATCGACGTGTCGGCGAGCAGCCTGCCCTGGCCGATGACGACCAGGTGGTCGGCGGTGAGCGCCATTTCGCTCATCAGGTGGGAGGAGACGAAGACCGTACGCCCCTGGGAGGCCAGCGACTTCATCAGGTTGCGGATCCAGTGGATGCCCTCGGGGTCGAGCCCGTTCACCGGCTCGTCGAACATCAGGATCTCGGGGTCGCCCAGCAGCGCGCCCGCGATGCCCAGCCGCTGCCCCATACCCATCGAGAAGCCCTTCGCGCGCTTCTTCGCGACCGGCGTCAGGCCCACCGTGTCCAGGACCTCGGAAACCCGGCTGCGCGGGATGCCGTTGCTCTGGGCCAGGCAGAGGAGGTGGTTGTACGCGCTGCGGCCGCCGTGCATCGCCTTGGCGTCCAGGAGCGCGCCGATGTACTTCAGCGGATCCCTGAGGTCGGCGTAGTGCTTGCCGTCGATGCGGACGTCACCGGCGTTCGGGCTGTCCAGTCCCAGCAGCATGCGCATGGTCGTGGACTTGCCCGCCCCGTTCGGGCCCAGGAAGCCGGTGACCATGCCCGGCCGTACGGTGAAGGTCAGCTGGTCGACGGCCACCTTCTCGCCGTAACGCTTCGTCAGCCCCGTCAGCTCAATCATCCCGCCACGCTAAGGGCGCGCAAAGCCCCCCGCCACTGGAATGACGGGGGGCTTTCGCGGCACTTACGGCCTGATTGGTTCCGCTTCGGGCCTAGCGGGTCTGCTGGGCCGGGACGCCGCGCGTGATCGGCTCGTCGTCGGCCGGCGCGCCGGCGGCGGCGACGGCCGCACCGGTCAGCGTGGCCAGCATCTCGCGGACGTTGGTCAGCTGCGCGTTGATCGAGTCGCGGCGGTTGGTGAGCGCCGCCAGCTCGCGCTCCGATTCGCTGCGGATCCGGTCGGCCTTGGCGTTGGCGTCGGCCACGATGTCCTCGGCCTGGCGCTGCGCGGTCTCCACCGTCTGACGGGCGCGGCGCTCCGCGTCCGTACGCAGCTTCTCGGCCTCCAGGCGCAGCTGCTCCGCGCGGTGCTCGATCTCGGCCAGACGCTTCTCGGCCTTGGCCTGACGCGAAGCCAGGTCGCGCTCGGACTGCTCGCGGCGCTTCGCCAGGTTCGTCTCGAAGTCCGCGGCGGCCTGGGCGGCCTTGGCGCGGGTCTCCTCGAAGAGGGCGTCCGCCTCCTCACGCTTCTGCTGCGCGTCCTTCTGGGCCTCGCTGCGCAGCGTAGAGGCGTCACCCTTGGCCTTCTCGACGATACGAACGCCCTCGTCCTCGGCCTTCGCCTTGCGCTCGGAGGCAAACGATTCGGCGTCGTTGCGCACCTGCTGGGCGGCGGACTCGGCGAGCTCGCGGTGCTGCTCGGCGGCGCGACGGGCCTCCTCACGCAGGTCCTTCGCCTCCTCCTCGGCGAGCCGGAGGATCTTCTCGACGCGCGCACCGAGTCCGGCGTACGACGGCTCCGCGTCGCTCACCTGGGCCTGGGCGTTCTGCGTCTCGAGGTGGAGTTCCTCGATCCGCTTTTCCAGAGCAGTGATTCGGGCCAGAGCACTGTCACGGTCGGCGACGAGTTTGGTAATGCGGTCGTCCACCTGACCGCGGTCGTAACCACGCCGCACGAGCTCGAAGCCGAAGGGGGAGGAAGTGTCGCTCATGGGGTTCCTGGGTTCCTGTCGAATGTGACCGGTGAGGTGTTAGGGGGAATCCTAGGGGCCTAAGCGGCGTGTCATCGAGTCAATGCCCGTTTGATCTGGAGAATGACACCCCTTTTGAGTGGCTAACCGTCGGATGACTTGCCACCCGAACGGGTTGCGCCCGCCGCGGCGGCCGCTTTGACCCCGCCTGCCCCGGAGCCGCTGTTCGATGCCGCCTTGCCGCCCGCGGAAGGTGCCTCGAAGGACTCCAACGCCTCGAGTACGTCCTGGACACGGGAGATTTCAGCCTGAATGTCCTCCCGGCGGCGTACCAGCACATCGAGTTCGCGCTGGCCCTCTTCCACCATGCGCGCCGCCTCGGCCTTGGCCTCCGCGTGCATCCGCTCGGCCTCCCGTACCAGCTCGGCCTTCTTCAGACCGGCCTCCTTGAGCAGCGCCTCGGCCTTCCTGACCGCGGCGATGCGGACCTTGCCGGCCTCCGAACTCGCCTCGGAAATCATCGCCTTCGACTTCGCCTCGGCCTCGGCCTGCTGCTCCGTCGCCGCCTTCACGAGCTTGTCGACGCGCTCGCCCGCCGTCCGCAGCTGCTCGGACGTCTCCCGGCGGGCCCGCTCGTGCAGCTCCTCGATCTCGCTCTCGATGCGGGTACGCAGCTCCTCCGCCCGCTCCCTTA
This sequence comes from Streptomyces sp. ISL-96, assembly GCF_018614035.1. Lineage (GTDB taxonomy): Bacteria > Actinomycetota > Actinomycetes > Streptomycetales > Streptomycetaceae > Streptomyces. The sequence continues at coordinate 25,608 of NZ_JAGGPA010000071.1, read as the reverse complement.
TGGCGGTCGCGTCCCTGCGGGCACCGACCAGCAGTTCGTCGGCGTCCGTACGGGCCTTCTCCACCAGGGAGTTGCCCTCGACGGTCGACTCCGCGACCAGCCGCTCGGCCTCCTTGCGGGCCGCGCCGACCATCGTGTCGGCCTGCTCCTCCGCCCGTGTCGCGGCGAGCAGCGCCTCCTCCTGGGCCTTCGCGATCAACTGGTCGGCCTGCTCGGCGGCGTCCGAGCGGCGCTTGGACGCCGCCTGACGGGCCTCGTCGAGCAGCCGGTCCGCCTCGGTGCGGGCGTCGCCGCGCATGCGCTCCGCCGCTTCCTCGGCGTCCGCCTTGACCTTCTGGGCCTCGGACCTGATGCGCTCCGCCGCCTGCTGGGCGGAGCCCACCATCTCGGCGGCCTCCGCACGAAGGCGCTCGGCCTCGCCGCTCGCCTCGGCGATGAGCTGATCGGCCTGCGCCGCCGCGTCGCCGCGCCGCTTGTCGGCGGCCTTGCGCGCCTCGTCCAGGATCCGGTCCGACTCCGTCCGCGCCTCGGCGTGCACCCGCTCGGCCTCCGCGCGCAGCCGCTCCGCTTCGGCGTTCGCGTCGGCGATCAGCTTGTCCGCCTCGCCGCTCGCCTCGGAGACGAGCTTGTCCGCCTGGGAGGCGGCGTCGCCGCGCCGCTTGTCGGCCGCCTTGCGCGCCTCGTCGAGAACCCGCTCGCCCTCCTCGCGCGCCTCGGCCCGCAGCCGCTCGGCCCCGGCCTCGCCGTCCGCCTTGATCTGCTCCGCCTCGGCCCGCATGCGGGCCGCGTCCTGCCCGGCCGCCGTCAGCGACTGCACGGCCTCGGCCGCCATGCGCTCGGCCTCGCCCGTCGCCTCACCGACCAGCCGGTCCGCCTGCGCCGCCGCCTCGTTACGGATGCGGTTCGCGTCCTCACGGGCCTCGGCGCGCGAACGCGCCGCGTCCTGCTCGGCCGAAGCCAGCGCGTCGGAAGCCTCCGTGCGAAGCCTCTGTGCGTACTCGGAGGACTCCGAACGCAGCCGCTCCGCCTCCGTGATCGCGTCTGCGACCGTGCGCTCCGCGAGCGCCTTCGCGGCGTCCGTCTCCTCCTGCGCCCGGCGGCGCAGCCGGTTCGCGTCCTCGGTGGCCCGCTCCCGCTCCTCGTACGCGTCGGCGCGGAGCCGGTCCGCCTCCTCCTGCGCCTCGGTCTTCGTACGCTCCGCCACGTGCTCAGCGGCGGAACGCAGCCCGGCGATCTCCTGCTCGGCCTGCTCGTGCAGCCCGGCGACGGATTCCCGTACCTGCTGCGCGGTCTGCTCGGCGGCCGCGACCAGCTCGGTCGCCCGGTAGTCCGCCTCCTGGACCAGGCGCTGGGCCTCGGTCTGCGCGTCCTCGACCCGCTTGCGGGCGGACGCCAGCAGCTCCTCGCTCTGCTCGCGGGCCTGCGTACGCTCCCGCTCGGCCTCCTCGCGGGCGGCGGCCAGCGTCTCCTCGGCCTCCCGGCGGCGCCTCGCGGCCTCCTCCTGGGCGGCGGTCAGCGCCTCGGCGGCCTCGTTCCCGACGCGCTCGGCCGCGGCCGCGGCCTCCGCGCGAATCCGGTCCGCGCTCTCCTGCGCCTCCGACTTGAGCCGCTCGGCCTCGTTCGACGCCTCACTGCGCAGCCGTACGGCGACGGCCTCACCCTCGGCGCGCGACTGCGACGCGTCGGCGGCAGCCTCGTCCCGCAGCCGCTCCGCCTCCGTCTCGGCCTGCGCCTGGAGCGTACGTACCCGCTCGGCCGCTTCGGTCCGCAGCCGCTCGATCTCCTCGCCGGCCTCCCGGCGCAGCCGCTCGGCCTCGGTCCGCGCGTCGCCCAGCGCCTTCTCGGCGGCGGTGACGCGCTGCTCGGCCTCGGTGTGCAGCCGGGTCAGTTCCGCGGCGGCCTCCGCCTGGCGGGCCGCGATGGCGCGCTCGGCCTCCTCGCGCAGGGCGCGGGCGGCCTCCTCGGCGTCGGCGGTGGTGCTCGCCGCCTGCTCCTCGGCCTCGCTGCGCAGCCGGTCGGCCTCGGCGCGGGTGCGCTCCAGGGTCTCCTCGGCCTGCTTGCGCAGCGTCGTGGCGCGCTCGATGGCCTCGCCGCGCACACGCTCGCTCTCGGCGGAGGCGGACGTACGGAGCTCATCGGCGTCGCCCCGCGCCTTGGTCAGCAGCTCCTCGGCGGTCCTGGCCGCCTCCTCGATCTGCTGGACGGCCTCGCGGCGGGCCTCGCCGCGGATCCGCTCGCCCTCGGCGACCGCCTCGGACCGCAGCTGCTCGGCCTCGCCGCGCAGCCTGCGCGCCTCCTCCTGCAGCTCGACCGTCTTGGCCCGGTACTCCTTGGTGTCGTCCTTCGCCGCGCCCTTGAGCTGGTCGGCCTGGGCCGCCGCCTCGCTGCGCAGCCGCTCGATCTCCGCCTCGGCCTCGCGGCGGATCCGCTCGGCCTCCTCGGACGCCTTGCGGGTGGTCTCCTTGGCGTCGTTGGACGCCTTGGTGAGGACCTCTTCGGCGGTACGGGCGGCCTTGGCCAGCGCGGCCGCCGCATCCTCGGCGGCGACCGTACGGGCCTTCTCGGCGGCCTCGGCCACCAGCCGCTCGGCCTCGGCGACGGCGTCGGCGCGGGCCTGCTCGGCCTCCGCCTTCAGTGCCTCGGCGTCCTTCGTGGCCTCGCCGACCAGGCGGGCGATCTCGGACTTCGCCGTACGGGTGCGCTGTTCGTTGACGGACTCGGCCGTCGTCAGCTGCTTGGCCGCCGCTTCCTTCGCCTCGGTGAGGACCTTCTCGGCCTCGGCGCGCGCCTCGCGCAGCGCCGTCTCGGCCTCCTGCATCCGCTGCTCGGCGGTGCGGCTGAGCTCGGCGGCCTGCCGGCGTGCCTGCTCGGACTCGGCGGTCGTCGACGTACGCAGCTGCTCGGCGTGGGTCGTCGCCTCCTGCGCCTGGTTCGAGGCGGCGTTCAGCAGGCGCTCGGCGTCCTTGCGGGCGCGCAGCAGGATCGCTTCGGCTTCGGCGCGGGCGTTCTCCGCCTCGGAGCCGAGGCGCTGGCGGGCCTCCTGGGTGACCCGCTCGGCCTCCGCGCGGGCGGCGGCCAGTGCCTGCTCGGCCTCGGCGCGGGACTCCTCCAGGAGGCGGCGGGCCTGCGACTCGGTACGGGCGCGGAGCTGTTCGGCCCACGCCACGTTCTCGTTGACGTGCGCCTCGACGGTCTGCCGGCGCTCGGAGAGCTCCTGGTCGAGCCGCTGGCGGCGGGTGACCGCCTCCGTGTGCAACTCGGCCTGGAGCCTTGCCTGATGCTCGGCGTGCTCCTGGAGGATCCGCTGCGTCTGCGCCCGGGCGTCGCGCAGTTCGCGCTCGGCGTCGGTGCGCAGCTGATCGGCCTCGATCTGGGCGTTACGGAGCAACTGCTCGGCCTGGTAGCCGATGTCCGCCGCGTCGTAGGCAGGACGGGACGCGAGGTTGCGGCGCGCCTCGTGGAGCTTGGCGCGCAACACCTCGACCTGGTAACCCAGGTCCTCGGCGTGCTGAACCGCCTTCTCCCGCTCGGTCTTCAGCCGGTCCATCTCGGCTTCGAACCGCGAGAGATGGTCGGTTTCACCCCGCTGTTGGCTCTCCTGGCGTTCGTAGCCCCGCACTGCGCGGTCCCATCCGTCCCCTGGTCGCAACTCTTCCGAATACTCCGAACAAGCACCGCCCCGACATCGGGCGGCCCCCGGGGGAATGGTCTCAGATCAACAGTGAGGCATGGGTCACAGCCCCCGGTCCGGCCCCGGTCCGGCCCCGGACCGGAACCGCCCACTCTACCGGCGTGGAATACGGGGGACTGTGTTCCGGTCAGTGCTCCGGGGTTGAGGCGGGTGCCGAAGTGACCAGTTCCGTCAGTACGCCGTGGCAGTCCTTGGGGTGCAGGAACGTGATGCGCGAGCCCATCGAGCCGATGCGCGGCTCGTCGTAGAGGACCCGTACGCCCTTGTCGCGGATGTCCGCCGCGTCGGCGTCCACGTCCGGTGTCCCGAAGGCGATGTGGTGGACCCCCTCACCGTTCTTGGCCAGCCACTTTCCGACCGCGGAGTCCTCGCGGGTGGGCTCCAGGAGCTGGAGATAGGTGGCTCCGCCGTCGGACGTCTCGTTGATCTTGAGCATGGCCTCACGTACGCCCTGCTCCTCGTTGACCTCCGAGTGGTACACCTGGAAGCCATAGGTCGAGCGATAGAACTCGATGGTCTTGTCGAGGTCGAAACAGGCGATTCCGATGTGGTCGATTCGCGTCAGCATGGGACCAGTGCAGCGCTATTGGTGGTGGTTACGCAACGTGCGCGCGATCACACTCGCTGCCCGGTGACCGGGCCCGTACCGCTCAGTACATTGAGGTAAACCCTCGTTCACTCCTCATCCCAAGGGGCCGTGCCTCATGCCTGGAACGAACCGCACTACGTCAGTCATCGTCGCTGGTGCCCGTACACCCATGGGCCGACTGCTCGGCTCGCTGAAGTCCTTCTCCGGCGCGGACCTCGGCGGGTTCGCCATCAAGGCCGCCCTGGAGCGGGCCGGCATCGGCGGTGACCAGGTCCAGTACGTGATCATGGGCCAGGTGCTGCAGGCGGGCGCCGGGCAGATCCCGGCCCGGCAGGCGGCTGTGAAGGCCGGCATTCCGATGAGCGTGCCCGCTCTGACCATCAACAAGGTCTGTCTGTCCGGGCTCGACGCCATCGCCCTGGCCGATCAGCTGATCCGCGCCGGTGAGTTCGACGTGGTGGTCGCCGGCGGGCAGGAGTCCATGACCAACGCTCCGCACGTGCTGCCGAAGTCCCGTGACGGCTTCAAGTACGGCGCGATCGAGATGCTCGACTCGATGGCCCACGACGGGCTGACCGACTCCTTCGAAGGCATCGCGATGGGGGAGTCGACCGAGAAGCACAACACCCGGCTCGGGATCGCCCGCGGGCCGCAGGACGAGTTCGCCGCGCAGTCGCACCAGCGGGCCGCCGCCGCGCAGAAGAACGGGCTCTTCGAGGCGGAGATCACGCCCATCGAGATCCCGCAGCGCAAGGGCGACCCGGTTCTCTTCTCGAAGGACGAGGGCATCCGGCCGGAGACGACGGCGGAGTCGCTGGGGAAGCTGCGGCCCGCGTTCGCGAAGGACGGGACGATCACGGCCGGGACCGCCTCGCAGATCTCCGACGGTGCGGCCGCTGTGGTCGTGATGAGCAAGGCCAAGGCTGAGGCTCTCGGGCTTGAGTGGATCGCCGAGATCGGGGCGCACGGGAACGTGGCCGGCCCTGACAATTCGCTTCAGTCGCAGCCGTCGAACGCGATCGCGCACGCGCTGAGCAAGGAGGGGATCGGGGTTGAGGATCTCGACCTCATTGAGATCAATGAGGCTTTTGCGGCGGTTGCGGTCCAGTCAATGAAGGACCTCGGGGTGTCCCCGGAAAAGGTGAACGTCAACGGTGGCGCGATTGCCCTGGGGCATCCGATCGGGATGTCCGGTGCGCGGGTCGTGCTGCACCTCGCCCTTGAGCTGAAGCGGCGGGGCGGCGGCGTGGGCGCCGCCGCGCTGTGTGGCGGCGGCGGCCAGGGTGATGCGCTGATCATCAAGGTCGCGGGCAAGTAAACCCCGTAACCCTTCCGTAGTGCTTGATCGAGGAGCGGAGTTGTGATGCAGGACGTCCCCGAGCTGGTGGCTCAGGCGCGAGAGGGCCGGCCGCGTGCCGTTGCCCGGCTGATCTCGCTGGTCGAGGGGGCGTCCCCGCAGCTGCGTGAGGTGATGGCGGCGCTGGCTCCGCTCGCCGGCAACGCGTACGTGGTGGGGCTCACGGGGTCGCCCGGGGTCGGTAAGTCGACGTCCACGTCGGCGCTGGTATCGGCGTACCGGCGGGCCGGGAAGCGGGTCGGGGTGCTGGCCGTCGACCCGTCGTCGCCGTTCAGTGGCGGTGCGCTGCTGGGGGACCGGGTGCGGATGTCCGAGCACGCGTCGGATCCGGGGGTCTACATCCGGTCCATGGCCACGCGCGGGCATCTGGGCGGGCTCGCGTGGGCCGCGCCGCAGGCCATCCGGGTGCTGGATGCGGCCGGGTGTGACGTGGTGCTGGTCGAGACGGTGGGGGTCGGGCAGTCGGAGGTGGAGATCGCCTCGCAGGCGGACACGTCCGTGGTGCTGCTGGCGCCGGGGATGGGGGACGGGATCCAGGCCGCGAAGGCGGGGATCCTGGAGATCGGTGACGTGTACGTCGTGAACAAGGCCGACCGGGACGGGGCCGACGCGACGGCGCGGGAGCTCAATCACATGCTGGGGCTCGGGGAGTCCCGGGGGCCCGGCGACTGGCGGCCGCCGATCGTGAAGACGGTGGCGGCGCGGGGCGAGGGTATCGACGAGGTGGTCGAGGCGCTGGAGAAGCACCGGGCGTGGATGGAGGAGCGCGGGGTGCTCTCGGAGCGGCGGGCGAAGCGGGCCTCGCACGAGGTGGAGACGATCGCCGTTACCGCGCTGCGGGAGCGGATCGGTGACCTGCGGGGGGACCGGCGGCTGGGGGCGCTGGCGGAGCGGATCGTGGCGGGGGAGCTCGATCCTTATGCGGCGGCGGACGAGCTGGTGGCGGGGATCACGGAGGGGTAGGCGGGTCGGCTGTGGGGCGGGGGCGGGCCGCTCCGGGGGCGGCGTTCGGGACTGCATGATTTAGGCGCGGGCGGTGGCCCCGGCATGCGAAACCCGCGCCCTGCCCACAAATCACGCTTTACGTCCCGAACACCACCCCCTGCGCGTCCCGCCCCCTCGCGCCGGTGGGCAGCCTGCGGGCCGATGTGGTCGCCGCGTACAACGCCGCGAATTCGAAGAAGCTGCTGACGACGGTCAATTGGACGCCCGCGAACACCGCGGGGCTCCAGACCTCGGCGAAGAACCTGCCGCCTTGCAGGACCTACTAGTCGGAGTCGTTGTCGTCGTCCGCGTCGTCCTGGTCCGCGGTCACCTTGGCCGTCGCGGCGTCCACGTTCAGCTCGTGCTGCTTGCCGTCCTTGCCGTGGATTTCGGCCTCCCAGGCGTGGGAGCCCTCGTCGTCGTCCAGGTCGATGGACGTCAGCGTGCCCGGCTGCGCCTTGAGGGCCGCTGCCGCCGCCTCGGTCATGGTGACCTTCGTGTTCCGCGGGGCGCGGTCACGGTCGTCGTCGTCCGTGTGGGCGCTCACTACCTTTGCCGTCCTGGCGTCCACGTCGACGTCGTGCCACTTCGTGTCCTTGCCGAAGACGTCCATCTCCCAGACGGGCTCGTCGTCGTCGAGTTCGGCGCCGGTGACCGTGCCCGGTGTGGACTTGACGGCCGCAGTCTTCGCCTCTTCGAGGGTGACCGTGCTCGTGGTCGGTGCCGGCTTCGTGTCGTCGGCCGAGGTGGCGAACGCCGTGGCCGTGCCGCCGCCGATGAGCATGGCCGCAGCGGCGGTGGCAATGACGAGCTTGCGCTTCATGAGGGTTCCTCCCGAGCGGTTGGTTGCTACGGGGATCAATCTCGCTGAGTGATGCTGAAGGTGACCTGAAGCGTCTCTGATTGGCTTAGCGATCCCCAGTGCTGCTCGGGGATGCGAGCCGATCGCCTTCGTGCCCTGGTACTGAACGGCGGGACCGCCAGCCCTCGTGGCACGTCCCTCCGGACGCTGGTCGATGCGGTCTTGCGACCTCATCGAGGAGGGTGCCCGACGTCGCCTGGGCGTCGGGCGTGCGCGTGACACTCTGCCACAGGATCACTACGTTTCGCTAATCAGACTGGTGAGCCTGCTGAAGGCTTCTTCAGGTCCGGTTTGCGAACCTGGGCGCATGCGTTTGTTGATCGTGGAGGACGAGAGGCGGCTCGCGGTGGCCCTGGCCAAGGGCCTCACCGCCGAGGGGTTCGCCGTGGACGTGGTGCACGACGGGCTCGAAGGGCTGCACCGGGCCGGGGAGGGCTCGTACGATCTCGTCCTTCTCGACATCATGCTGCCCGGCATGAACGGCTATCGGGTGTGTGCGGCGCTGCGGGCCGCTGGGAATGACGTGCCGATTCTGATGCTGACGGCGAAGGACGGGGAGTACGACGAGGCGGAGGGGCTCGATACGGGCGCCGACGACTATTTGACCAAGCCGTTCTCGTATGTGGTGCTCGTGGCGCGGGTCAAGGCTCTGCTGCGGCGGCGGGCGAGCGCCGGGGCCTCGCCGGTCGTCGTTGTGGGGGATCTGCGGATGGATACCGGCAGTCGGCGCGTGTACGCGGGTGAGGACGAAGTCGTGCTCACCGCCAAGGAGTTCGCCGTGCTGGAGCAGTTCGCGGTGCGGGCCGGTGACGTCGTCAGCAAGGCCCAGATTCTGGAGCATGTGTGGGACTTCGCGTACGACGGTGATCCGAACATCGTCGAGGTGTACGTGAGCGCCCTGCGGCGCAAGCTCGGCGCCCGGCGGATTCAGACGGTCCGCGGCGCCGGGTATCGGCTGGTGGCGGCATGAGGCGGCTCTTCGGGTCCGTACGGGCCAGGGCGGCGCTCGGGGCGACCGTGGTCGTCGCGGTGGCGCTGGTGGCCGCCGGGCTGGCCGTGCTGCTGGTGCTGCGGGCCAACCTGATCGACCAGGCCGACCTCCAGGCCGAGGTCGACGCCCAGAATGTCGCCTCGCAGGTGGCTGTGGGGCGCCCGTACGGGGATCTGGAGTGGCCCGACGGCCGTCCGGTGCAGGTCGTGGGCGAGGACGGGCAGGTACTGGCCGTGAGCGAGGACCTGGAGGCGATCCAGGGGGCGGGGAGTTCCGGGGTCCGGGTCGGCGGCGGTGGGCCGGACCGGTCGGACGGGTCGGGCGAGGACGACGACGATGACGACCCCGGCCGGGGGGAAGTGTCGAGCGACGCGCCTTCGCTGTCGTCGGGGAGTGCGACGGTGGATGGCGAGCGGGCCGACTACCGGTTCGCCGCCGTCGAGGCGACGACGCCCCGGGGGCGGACCGTCACGGTGTACGCCGGTGCGCCGCTGGCCGCCGAGCAGGCCGCCGTCGGGACGGTGCGGGAGGCCATGCTGATCGGGCTGCCGGCGCTGCTCGTGGTGGTGGGCGGGGTGACCTGGCTGGTGACGCGGCGGGCGCTGCGGCCGGTGGAGGGGATCAGGCGCGAGATGGCCGCGATCACGGCCTCCGAGGATCTGTCGCGGCGGGTGCCGGAGCCCGACGCGCATGACGAGGTGGCGCGGCTGGCCGTGACGACCAATGAGACGCTGGCGGCGCTGGAGGCTTCCGTGGAGCGGCAGCGGCGGTTCGTCGCCGACGCCTCGCACGAGCTGCGGAGCCCGATCGCTTCGCTGCGGACGCAGCTGGAAGTGGGCGCCGCGCACCCGGAGTTGCTCGATGTCGAGGGCGCGGTGCGGGACACCGTACGGCTCCAGGGGCTGGCCGCTGATCTGCTGCTGCTGGCGCGGCTGGACGCGGGGGAGCGGCCGGGGCAGGGGCGCGTGGACCTGGGTGCGCTGGTGCGGGAGGAGGTCTCGCAGCGGACCGCCGACCGGGTGCCGGTGGCCGTCGAGGGCTCGGGCGTGTTCGAAGTGACCGGGTCGCGCGGGCAGTTGGCGCGGGTGCTCGGGAACCTGCTGGACAACGCGCAGCGGCATGCGAGGAGTTCGGTCGGAATCCGGTTGCGGGGGGTGGGTGGTGGTGCGGTGATCGTGGAGGTCGCCGACGATGGTGCGGGGGTGCCGGTGGGGGAGCGCGAGCGGATTTTTGAGCGATTCGTACGACTGGACGACGCCCGTGCCCGCGACGACGGTGGCGCGGGGCTGGGGCTGGCGATCGCCCGCGATGTGGCGACGCGGCACGGCGGCTCACTGAGGGTGGGTGAAGGAGAGGGCGGCGGTGCTCTCTTCACTTTGCGGCTGCCGGCTGCGGTTGCCTAGATTTTGCCTCGTCTGCCTCGCAGCTGCTCGACCACCGGGGTGAGGGCGGCCTTCATGTCGGCGAGTGCCTCGGGGGAGAGCATGCCGATGAAGTGGCGGCGTACGGATTCCACGTGGTGCGGAGCGACCTGCTGCATCGTTTCGCTGCCGTGGTCGGTGAGTACGGCGTACAGGCCGCGGCGGTCGGATTCGCAGTTCTCCCTGCGGACCAGTCCCGCGTTCTCCATGCGGGTGATCTGGTGGGAGAGCCGGCTCTTGGACTGGAGTGTGGCTGCGGCCAGGTCACTCATCCGCAGCCGGCGCTCCTTGGACTCCGAAAGATTGACCAGGATCTCGTAGTCGTTGATCGTCAGCCCGTACGGCTGAAGATCCTTTTCGAGCTGATAGGTCAGCAGCCTGTTGGCGTCCAGGTAGGTCCGCCAGGCGCACTGTTCGGCATCGGTCAGCCAGGGGGTGGCCGTCTCGGTCTCCATGTATGGATTCTACCTAAGAAGTTGAATGCTGGACGAAGTTACGGGATGTGACGCCCAGCCCGCGACAAGGGCGCAGACGTTCGACGTCACACTCCGCAGACTACCGCTCACAGCCCGAAGCGACGCTGGAGGTCCCCCAGCTGACCGGGAAGACGCGGTGCGCCCCCCTGCTGACCGTGCCCCGCACCATGCCCGCCGGGCACCCCCGCCTGGGACGGGACGGCGCCCGTGGCCTGCTCGGCCATGAGGAGTTCGGTGGACTGGAGCAGCACGGTGCCGGCCCCGACGAACTCGAACTGGTGCTCCTCGCCCGACGTACCGCCGATGCCGGTCAGTGACCTGATCCCGCCCATGACGCCCGCCATGTACTGGTGGTCGTAGTGGTGGCACGGGGACGGGCAGTCCGCCCAGCCCACCAGGGCCTGCGGGTCCACGCGGATCGGCGGCTCCATGAAGACCACCGGGCCGTTCGAGGCCGCCACGAACTTGCCCGTACCGATGAGGGTGAGGAAGCCGGGGACGATCGACTGCTTGAGCGCGAGCGTCGGCTCGTACGCCAGGAGGTTGCCGGAGCGGATGGTGAGGTTGCCGTTGTCGAGGTCGAAGCTGTTGACGTCGAACGCCCGGTCCGCGAGCAGCATCTTGCCCTGGCCCTCCGCCACCACCCAGTCGCTCGCGTGCAGCGGCGAGTGGAAGCTGGTGCGCAGGAGGCGGTCGAAGCGGCCGTGGCCGATGCCGTTGAAGTCGATGCGCCCGTAGTAGGCGATCATCTTCCCCTTCTGCAGGAACCACTGGCTCCCCTTGAGCTCCACGCAGAAGGTGTACGGATTGACATTGTCGTCGGAGGGGAGCGTGTGCGGGTCGAAGACGACAGGGCCTGCGGGCATGGGGGTTCACCTGTTTCTTGCGAGGAGGGCCCGGCGTTCACGCCGGTGAGGAGTCGCATCCGGGTATCGCGACGCGGAGCGTCGCCGCGTCCGGTTCAGGGCGCGGAGCGCCCGTACTGCTGTCACCATCGCCGAGGTGATCCGAACACGTGTGCCTGTGATCGCTGGTCGGGGTGGTGGCCGTGGAATCGGGGTGCGTTTGTGCTGCTGTCGTACATAGGGTCCTTCAGGGGGTTCGGGACGGCACAGTGTCCCGGTCGGGGTCGCGAGGGGGCGAGATGGCGCAGGTGACGGCGGCTGCGGAGGCCGGGCATGCCCGATACACCTACCGGCTGCGCGTGTCGTCCACCGCCCGCGCCGCCCTGGCGGCGGAGTGGGACCGATGCCGCTGGGTGTGGAACGAATGCGTCGCCAAGTCCAAGGCCGTACACCTGCACAACAAGTCCACCGGCCAGAAGGCCACGTGCGGCCCGGCTCAGCTCGACAGGATGCTGACCGAAGCCCGCGCCCGTACGCCGTGGCTGCGTGAGGGCTCATCGGTTCCTCAGCAGCAGATCATCCGCGACTTCGGCCGCTCTCGCGCCAAGGCGCAGAAGGACATCACAGAGCGCCTGCCCATGGCGCGCCGGGCCGGGATGCCGAAGTGGAAATCCAAACGCGAGGCACTGCCGACCCTCGACTACACCAAGCGCGGGTTCCGGTTGAAGGACGGCCGGCTGCACCTGGCGGGTGGCATCGTCGTGGCGGTGGTGTGGTCGCGGAAATTGCCGCCTGAGCCGTCCTCGGTGCGCCTGTACCAGGACAGCCTCGGGCATTGGTACTGCTCGTTCGTCGTCCCCGCCCAGGTCCAGCCCCTGCCGGAGACCGGCCACGCACTGGGCGTCGACTGGGGCGTGAAGGAGACCGCGACCACCACGTCCGACGCCCACGACCTGCCGCACGCCGAGCATGGCAAGAAGGCCCAGATGAAGCTGACCCGGTACGACCGGATGATGGCCCGTCGCATGCCGAAGAAGGGCCGGCCCGGATCGAAGGGCTACCGCGAGGCGAAGAAACTGCGGGCGAAGGCATACAAAAAAGTCGCGAGGCAGCGTGAGGACACCGGCCGCCAGTGGGCCAAGAAGGTTGTCCGCGACCACGACGCCATCGCTGTCGAGGACTTCCGTCCGAAGTTCCTCGCCAAGACCACCATGGCCCGCAAGGCCGCTGACGCCGCCATCGGCGCCACCAAGGCCGCTCTGACCGAGATGGGCCGTAAGCATGGGCGGGACATCCGTCTCGTACACCCCGCGCACACCACTATGGACTGCGGCCAATGCGATGCGAGAGCCAAGCACGCACTGCCGCTGGGTGAGCGCACTTACACCTGCACCGCGTGCGGAACCGTGTCCCCACGGGACAAGAACTCCGCACGCGTAATGCTCGTCCGGGCTGGTCTCAACCCGGCTGGTGCTGATGGCGGAAGACCTCCTGGAGCGCTGCTCCAGAAGGCGGCCTGAGCCAGGAATCCCCCTCCCTTCAGGAAGGGGAGGATTCAAAGCTTTTCCTCCGAGGCCTGTACGTACACCGCGCCGCTGCCGGACAGCTCCAGCTGGAACGCCTCGCCCGAACCGCGTCCCACCATGTCTCGCCAGCCGAGCGCGGTGGAGAGCTTGTTGCGTACGTCGCCGTGGTGCGCGACGTACGCCTGCGGGTCGACGTGAATCGGCCGCTGGGGTGTGATGGGGATCTCGATCACTCCGCCGTGCGCCATGACCGCCACCGCGCCGTGGCCCTTGAGCGTGGTGGTGAACAGGCCCTGGCCGGTCACCTGGCCGCGCACCATGCCCATGACGCCGCCCTGCGAGCCCATGAACATCGTGCCCTGGGTGAGGGTGCCGTCGAAGGCCAGCAGGCGGTCCGCCTCCACGCAGAGGGTGTCGCCGGTCAGGTTGATCACCTGGATGTGGTGGCCGCCGTGGCCGAACATCACCGTGCCTGAGCCCTCGACCGTCATGAGCGGGGTCGACTCGTTCGCGACCCGGCGGCCGATCATGGACATCACGCCGCCCTGGCCGCCCTGGATGTTGGGGGTGAAGGAGACGTCGCCCTGGTACGCGAGCATCGCGCCGCGCTGGCTGAACATCTTCTGGCCGGGCGCGACCCGCGCCTCGACCATCCTCGAATTGATCTCGCGGAACGGCATCAGACGTCGCCCCCGACGGTGTTGCGCTCGCTCGGCTGCACGTAGACGAGACCCTCGCCCTCGAAACGGATCTGGAACGCCTCGCCCGAGCCCTCGCCGATCAGCGTGCGAAAGTTCACGCCTGACTGGAAGTGCTGCTGGAGGTTGCCCTGGTGCGCGATGTACGCGCCGGGGTCGACCTGGAGCGGGTACTGGGCCGAGACGCGCAGGACGACCGCCGGGCCGTCGGACATGATCGCCGCCTGGCCGGTGCCTTCCACGGTCGTGGTGAACAGGCCGTTGCCGGTCGCGCCGCCGCGCAGCCCGGTGAAGGAGGTGCCGGTGCGCAGGCCCGCGTCCGTACACAGGAGATTGCTGGATTCGACGTACAGCTTGTCGCCGTGGAGCGATACGAGGTTGATCTCGCTCGCCCGGTCGGCGAAATAGCACGTGCCGTGGCCCTTCACCTCCATCACGGTCAGCTGCTCACCGGTCAGGCGGCGGGTCACCATGCCGCGCATGCCCTCACCGCCGCCGGACATCTTCTTGAAGGCCATCTGGCCGTCGTACGCGACCATCGAGCCGTTTTTCGCTTTGACGGCGTCGCCGGTCATGTCGACGGCGAGCACCTTGCTGCCTTGGAGTCGGAACTGAGCCACGTGGGTGACGGTACCTGGGACCCCGACCCTGACAAAGGGGTCGCAGAGCGGGCTGCCACAATGGGCGTGAGCTTGTGCTTCCATTCACAAGATCGACGACTGTTTCCGCGACGACGAAGGTTGCCCCTCCGTGGACATCAAGACCGCCAGCGCTCTCCACCGGCTCCGCCTCATCTCCTTGCCCGAGGCGCTCTCGTTCCCCGCGCTCCTGATCTTCGGGTCGCTGCTCAGTCGAATCTCGGACATCGACCTGGTGATGCCGCTCGGGATCCTGCACGCCGTGCTGTTCATCCTGTACCTCGTGCTGCTCGCGGACGTGTGGTACCGGGCGAAGTGGCCGGTCACCCGCGTCGCTCTTTTCGTCGTCCTCGCGGTGCTGCCGTTCGGCGGCCTGTACGGCGAGAAGCTCCTCAAGCGTGACGAGGAGGCGGGCGTCATTGCCGCCCGCGCCCGCAAGGAGGGCGTGGTCGGCGCATGATCGTCGCCTTCTCCGTCAGTCCGCTGGGCGTCGGTGAGGATGTCGGGGAGTACGTCGCCGACGCGGTGCGCGTGGTGCGCGAGTCCGGGCTGCCCAACCGTACCGACGCCATGTTCACCTCGATCGAGGGTGAGTGGGACGAGGTGATGGACGTCGTCAAGCGCGCCGTCGCCGCCGTCGAGGCGCGCGCCCCGCGCGTATCGCTGGTCCTGAAGGCCGACATCCGGCCCGGTGTCACCGACGGCCTGACCTCCAAGGTCGAGACGGTGGAGCGCCACCTCGGTGCCTGATCCGGCGCCCGGTTCGGTCTTGACCTGATGTGCCGACAGCCCCCGACCGCCACCGCGCGGTCGGGGGCTTCGTCGTTCAAACGGCCGGACGCCAAAAACCGCCCGCTCGGACGACCCGGTTCGACACGCCGCCAAATGTCCTCTTATGTGGGGGTATCGAACGCCCTCGACTGCGGGAGGCACAGTGCGGCCGGACGGCTACGACTACGACTACGACACCCACAGCCGGCTCGCCGGGCCGATGACCGACCCCGGCACCCGCCCGTACCGGGTTCAGTACCGGAGCCTGATGGCGCAGGAACCGCACCGAATACGCGCCGTCCTGCTGATGACGCTGGCTCCGCTGCTCTCGGCGCTCCTGCTGGTCTACCTCGTCTGGCCCACACACTGGACCGAACGCGAGGGCGGCGACCGGTGGCTGGTCCATCTCGACATGGTGATGCTGGTCTCGATCGGCCTGATCATGTTCTTCATGCTGGTCAACGTGGTGTCGATCGCACACGCCACGATGGTCGCCAGGGACCCGGTGCCGGTGACGCCCGAGCCGGGGACCCGGGTCGCGTTCCTCACGACGTACGTACCGGGCAAGGAAGCCCTGTCCATGGTGCGGGCCACGCTCGAAGGCGCGGTCGCACTCCGCCACGACGGGCCGCTCGACATCTGGCTCCTCGACGAGGGCAACGACGAGCAGGCCCGGGCGCTCTGCGCGGAGCTGGGCGTACGGCACTTCAGCCGCAGCGGTGTACCGGAGTGGAACACCAAGAAGGGCCCGCACCGGGCGAAGACCAAGCACGGCAACTACAACGCCTGGCTGGCCATGCACGGCGACGCCTACGACTTCTTCGCCTCCGTCGACACCGACCACGTGCCGCTGACCAACTTCCTTGAGCGGATGCTCGGTTACTTCCGCGACCCGGACATCGCCTTCGTCGTCGGGCCGCAGGTGTACGGCAACTACGAGAAGTGCGTCACCAAGGCCGCGGAGTCGCAGCAGTTCCTCTTCCACGCCCTGATCCAGCGCGCCGGCAACCGCTACGGCGCGCCCATGTTCGTCGGCACCAACAACGTCGTACGCGTCAGGGCCCTCAAGCAGGTCGGCGGCCTGTACGACTCCATCACCGAGGACATGGCCACCGGCTTCGAGCTGCACCGCAGGAAGAACCGCGAGACCGGGCGGTTCTGGCGGTCCGTCTACACCCCGGACGTGCTGGCCGTCGGAGAGGGACCGGCCTCCTGGACCGACTTCTTCACCCAGCAGCTGCGGTGGTCGCGCGGGACGTACGAGACGCTGTTCAAGCAGTTCTGGAAGGCGCCGCTGCGGGTGCCGCCGGGCCGGTTCCTCACGTACACGCTGATGCTCGTCTACTACCCGATGACCGCCGTCAACTGGCTGCTCGGCATCCTCAGCTGCGTCCTGTTCCTGTGGTTCGGGGCTTCCGGCACCCAGGTGTCGTCGTCGGTGTGGCTGATGCTCTACAGCGACGCGGCGGCCCTCCAGATCGGGCTGTACCTGTGGAACAGGCGGCACAATGTCTCGCCCCACGAGCCGGCAGGCTCCGGCGGCCTCGCCGGCATGGCGATGTCCGCGCTCTGCGCGCCGATCTACGCCAAGTCGCTGGGCTCGGCGGTGCTGCGTACGCGGGGCAGATTCGTGGTCACGCCCAAGGGCGGCGATGCGAGCCCCGACCGGTTGCTGACGTTCCGCATCCACCTGTTCTGGGCGGCTGTGCTGATCGTCTCCCTGGTCGCGTCGTTCCACCTCGGTCACACCCATGCGGCGATGCGCACCTGGTCCGTACTGGCACTGGTCATCGCGCTCTCGCCGGTCGCGGTGTGGTGCTGGACCTCGGCGCGGGAGCGGCGCGCCGCGGCCAGGGCCGTCAGGCCCGCCAAGGCGGCGGGCGCCGGCAGCACGGTGCCGGGTGAGGAGCCGGAGCCCGCGTTCGCCACGACGACCGGAGGGAACTGACCCATGGCCTACCGGCCGACGAAGAAGTTCAAGAAGACGCTGCTGGGCGGCGGAGCTGTCGTCGTGCTCGCGGGGCTCAACGCACCGGCGGCGCTGACCTTCGCCGAGGAGAAGTACCACGCGTACAAGATCGCCCAGCCCGGCTACAAGGCGCAGTACGGGTCCTGGTCGACCGTCGACATTCCGGAGGAATACCGTACGAACGCGATTCACGCGGCCCTGCTCAACAGCGGGAAAGTGCTCATCATCGCGGGCTCGGGAAACGAGGAGAAGAAGTTCGACGAGGGCACCTTCGAGACCGTGCTGTGGGACCCGAAGGACAACTCCTTCAAACTGGTCCCCACCCCCGAGGACTTCTTCTGCGCCGGGCACGCCCAACTGCCCGACGGGCGGCTGCTGGTGGCGGGCGGCACCGCGCGCTACGAGGTGCTGGGCGACAAGGTCATGCGGGCCGGCGGCGGGATGCGCGTCAAGAACGAGAACCCGGACAAGCCCATCACCTTCAAGAAGGGCACCCGCTTCCGCTCGCCGTCCGGGGTTGTGTACGTGTCGAAGTTCGACGTGACCGTGCCGAAGGCCAAGCGCGAATTCAAGATCTCGTACGCCAAGAGCGGGCGCATGCTGCCCTGGAAGACCACGGTCAAGGCGGCAGAGGCGCGGGTCTTCGTCGAGGCGGTGGAGGACGGGCCGAAGGCGGTCACGAAGCAGTCCGCGCAGTACGAGATAGAAGGGCTGAAGGGGGAGGACGCCGACAACGCGTACGGTCTCGCCGAAGCGATAACCATGGACAAGCAGGACTTCCAGGGGATCAGGGCGGCCTACGAGTTCGACCCGAAGGCGGAGAGGTACATACCCGTCGACCCGATGAAGGAGGCCCGCTGGTACCCGACGCTGGTCACCCTCCAGGACGGCAAGGTGCTCGCAGTCTCCGGGCTCGACGACGTCGGCGCGATCCTCGCGGGCGACAACGAGTACTACGACCCGAAGACGAAGAAGTGGTCGAAGGCACCCTTCCGGTACTTCCCGACGTACCCGGCGCTCTTCCTCACCAAGGGCGGCAAACTCTTCTACTCCGGGGCGAACGCCGGCTACGGGCCGGCCGGCAAGGGCCGCGAGCCCGGCATCTGGGACCTGAAGAAGAACACCTTCAAGAAGGTCGGGGGGCTTACGGACCTCGACCAGACGGAGACCGCCGCCTCACTGGTGCTGCCGCCCGCGCAGGACCAGCGGGTGATGATCCTGGGGGGTGGAGGCGTCGGTGAGTCCGACAAGGCGACGGGGCGTACGGCGATCATCGACCTGGACGAGGGCGACAGCCCGGTGTTCGAGCGCGGTCCGCAACTCCCGCAGGGCACGCGGTACTTGAACAGCGTGATCATGCCGGACGACACCATCTTCACGAGCGGCGGCTCGACCGACTACCGGGGGCGCGGCGCCAGCAACATCCTCAAGGCGCAGTTCTACGACCCGAAGACGAACGCCTTCAAGGAGGCGGCCGAGCCGACGGTGGGCCGCAACTACCACTCCGAGGCGCTGCTGCTGCCGGACGGCCGGGTGGTGACCTTCGGATCGGATTCGCTGTTCGGCGACAAGGACAACACCAAGCTGGGCAAGTTCGAGCAGCGGATGGAGATCTATACGCCGCCGTACCTCTTCCGGGACAAGTCGATGCGTCCGGCGCTGGGGGCGGGGCCGCGCGAACTGGCCGCGTCGGGGAGGGCGACGTACAAGACCGCGCATCCGGAGCGGATCGCGCGGGCCAGGCTGATGCGGCCGAGCGCGGTCACGCATACGACGGATGTGGAGCAGCGCTCGATCGAGCTCGGACTGAAGAAGGGCAAGGGCGAGGTGACGGTGGAGGTGCCGGGCGACAAGTCGCTGGTGCCGCCCGGCTGGTACATGCTCTTCGTCACGGACGGCGAGGGGACGCCGTCGGAGGCGAAGTGGATCCACGTGCGGTGAGCTTGCTGACTTACGCCTTGGCGCGGCGGGCGAGGCCGAGGGCGTAATCCGGCCACCAGGTGCCGGCCGCCGGGCCGCCGCGGCACTCGCCGTCCGAGTCGCCCGGCCGCTTGATCCACAGGTACGCGTCGAGCAGCGGGTCGCCGGTGCGGTCGCTGGGCGGCGTACCGAGGGCGCGGCCGGTGGGGTTGCACCAGGCGTCGGTGCGGCCGCCGGAGAGGGGGCCGTTGCCGTTGCGGCTGCTGTCGATCACGAAGTGGGTGCCGCCGAGGAGGGTGGAGAGCTTGGCGCCGAACGCCTTGACGGCGTCGTCCGTCTGGAAGTTGGAGACGTTGAGCGAGATGCCGTCGGCCCGGTCCACGCCGGACCGTTTGAGGGGCTCGACGAGCTTGCCGGGGTCGTCGATCCAGGCGGGGTTGCCGGCGTCTACGTACACCTTGGTCTTCGGCTGCTGTTTGAGCCGGTCGACGGCTTCGGAGAGGAGTTCGGTGCGCTCGTCGTGCTCTTCGGGTGGGGTGCAGCCGTCGACGATGTGGGGTACGGCGTCGGGTTCGAGGATCACGATCGCCGGGGCGGAGCCGATGCTGTCGGCGAACGAGCCGATCCAGCGGCGGTAGGTGTCGGCGTCGGCTGCGCCGCCGGCGGAGTGCTGGCCGCAGTCGCGGTGCGGGATGTTGTACGCGACGAGTACGAGGGTGCTGCCGTCCTTGGCGGCGCCGCGTACGGCGTTCCTGATGCCGGGCGCCGGGTCGTCCCCGGCGGGCCAGTCGGCGACCGGGCGCTCGGAGATGCGCCGCAGGATGTCGGCGTCGGCGGTGCGGCCCTGGGCGTCCCACGCCTTGACCTGGCGGGCGGCGTCGCTTTCCGGGTCTACCCAGTAGGGGGAGGTGTCGCGAGTCTGGCCCTGGTTCTGCGCGCCGGCGGATCCCTCGGGCCGAGGCTCGGCCTCCGATCCGGAACCGCTGGAGCAGCCGGCGGTGATGAGCGCCAGGATGGCGATGGCTGCGGCGGTGAGCGAGCGGGTCGGTCTGCGGCCGGACATCCAGCCCCCTTGGACGGTTCGACTGGTCGACTAGGTGGACCGGGCAATCGTTGCATAGTGCGCATATCGCCTTGGGCTGCGACACCGGGTGGTGCGGTGGCGGTGGGGTGCGGTGGGGTGCGGGTGGTGTGGCGGGTGCGGGTTGCCTGCGGCGCTGTTCCCCTACCCGCCCCTTCCCGAAACTGGGGGCAAGCCCCCAGACCCCTGTGACGCCCTGCGGGCGTGTCCTCAATCGCCGGACGGGCTGGATATGCTCCCGCACCCCTCCAGCCCGTCCGGCGCTTGAGGAGCAGGGTCTAGGCCTACAGCGCCGTCGACAGCGCGATACCCAGCGGCGTCCGCTCGTACAGCACCTGGTGGCCGTACCTTCGCGACACCACCAGCCCCGACCCCCGCAGCACCGACAAATGCTCCGACACCGTCGACGGCGCCAGCCCCAATCCGTGCGCCAGCGCAGACGTCGACGCGGGTTCGTCCAGCCCGCACAGCACATCCGCCCGCCCCCGCCCCAGCAACCGCGCCAGCGACTCCGGCGTACGCTCCGCCGCCCGCGTCCACAGCCCGCCGATCCCGCGCGCCGGATACGCGACGGTCGGCTGCCACGGCGGGTCGAAGCCGCTCACCACCTCCGGCCAGCAGAACACGCTCGGCATCAGCACCAGCCCCTGGCCGCCGAGCGTCCGCTCGTGCTCGCCGGGCCGGTCGATCGTGAGCGTACGGCCGTCGCCGGACCATGCGAGCCGCGGGTTCAGCTCCCCCAGCAGCCCCTCCAGGCCGACCTCCGCCAGCCGCCGCGAATGGAACGCCACATCCGCCTCCAGCAGCGCGCGCAGCCGAGGCCAGTCCGGTTCGACCAGGGCGCGCCACGCCCGCTCCAGCAGCGCGGCCATCTCCCGCACCGCGCGCGCCGGGTCCGCGAGCATCGCCCGCCCGGCCGGGCTGTCCGACGCTCCCGGCGTACACGCCAGCGACTGCGCGATGTCGGCCCGCGCGGCCACCGGATCGGCCGCCCGTACGGCCGCGATCTCCTCCTCGAAGGTGGCCGACGGCCCGATCGGCGGCGGCCCGAGACAGTCCGGGGTGTGCCCGCGCTGCGGCATCAGCAGCCACAGCGGCGTGAGGTCGAGACCGGCGGTGGCCTGGCGGATGCGGCGCAGCCAGGGCAGTTGGTAGCCGTGCCGCTCGGGCCGCGCGAGCGTCCGTACCGCCTCCTGCGTCTCCCAGAGCGGCGAGACGGCGAACCGGCAGCGGAGCAGATCGGCTTCACCGAAGTGCAGTCGGTACGCCATGCCTCTCCCGTACGGTCCCGCCGGACACAACATTCGGCGGCAGCCGAAAGTCTATGGACGCCGCCGGGCCCCGGCCAGGCTGCCCCCATGCCACCCATGCCGCCGTCGGGCTACGGCGCCGTCTTCCGGGTCCGGGAGTTCCGCGCCGTCTTCGCCGCGCACCTCGCCTCCCTCCTCGGCGTCGTCGTCTGCGAGATCTCGCTCACCGTCCTCGTGTACGATTTCACCGGGTCTCCGCTCATGAGCGCGCTCGCGTTCGCGGTCGGCTTCCTCCCCTACCTCCTCGGCGGCACGCTCCTCGCCGGGGTCGCCGACCGCTACCCCGCCCGGCGCGTACTCGTCGTATGCGACCTGATCTGCGCCGGCTGCGCCGCCCTGATGGTGCTGCCCGCCACCCCTGTCGCCGCGCTGCTCGCCCTGCGCTGCGCGGTCGCCGCCGTCTCGCCCGTGTTCAACGGCACCCGGATCGCGACCCTCGCCGACATCCTCGGCGACGGCGACCTGTTCGTCCTCGGGCGCTCACTCCTGCGCATCGTGTCGCAGAGCGCGCTGCTCGTCGGGTTCGGTGCGGGCGGGGTGCTGCTCGCGCTGATGCCCGCGCGGGCGGCCATCGGGATCACCGTCGTGACCTTCCTCGGCTCGGCTGTGGTGCTGCGGCTCGGGACCAGGCGCCGCCCTGCCCGCGGCAACCGGGGCGGCGGCGCCACCCTGCTGGGCGACTCGCTCGCCGGCGCCCGCGCGGTGTTCGCGCACCGCCGCATCCGTGCGCTGATGCTGATGTTCTGGGTGCCGCCGATGTTCGTCGTGGCGCCGGAAGCGCTGGCCGCGCCGTACGCCGACCAGATCGGCGTCGGCACCGCGGCAGTGGGGCTGCTGATGTGCGCGATGCCGGTGGGGCACATCGCGGGGGAGATCTGGGCCGGCTCGGCCCTCGGCCCCCGCACTCGGGAGCGGATCGTCGTACCGGTGGCGGCGGTGTGCCTGCTGCCGCTGGCGCTGTATGCCGTACGCCCCGGGGTGCCGCTCGCGTTGCTCGCGCTGGTCCTGACGGGGCTGGCATCGGCGTACACGCTCGGCCTGGACCAGTGGTTCGTCAAAGCCGTGCCGGAGGTACTGCGCGGGCGCGCCATGACCGTGATGACGGCGGGCATGATGACGGTTCAGGGGGTGGGGATGGCGGCGGCGGGCGCGGCGGCGGAGTTCTTTCCCGTACACCAGGTCGTGGCCTGCTTCGGGGTCGTGGGGACGGCTTCTGTGCTGGTGCTGCTGGCGGAGATCCGGCGTACCGAAGTCCGCGAGGGCGGCAGCGGCGGGTCGAAGGCGACCGAAGCGCGAGACGGGGATGTTCGCGATATGACCGGCCGGTAGGGTCGATGACGTGCCGAAGCCGCTAAGCCTCCCGTTCGATCCCATCGCCAGAGCCGACGAACTCTGGCAGCAGCGCTGGGGGCCCGTCCCCTCGATGGCCGCGATCACCTCGATCATGCGCGCGCACCAAATCCTGCTGGCCGAGGTCGACGCCGTCGTCAAGCCGTACGGGCTGACTTTCGCGCGGTACGAGGCGCTGGTGCTGCTCACCTTCTCCAAGCAGGGCGAGCTGCCGATGTCCAAGATCGGCAAGCGGCTGATGGTCCACCCGACGTCCGTCACGAACACCGTCGACCGGCTGGTGAAGTCCGGCCTCGTCGACAAGCGCCCGAACCCGAACGACGGCCGCGGCACGCTCGCGTCGATCACCGAGAAGGGCCGCGAGGTGGTGGAGGCGGCGACGCGCGACCTGATGGCGATGGACTTCGGGCTGAGCGTGTACGACGACGAGGAGTGCGCGGAGATCTTCGCGATGCTGCGGCCGTTGCGGGTGGCGGCGCACGACTTCGAGGAGAAGTAGGCGCACGGCTTCGACGAGAAGCAGGCGACGAAACGGGTGAGAAGCGGCAACCCGCGCGAAGATCGCCCGTCTGGCCCCGCTACGCTCGACGCCATGAAGTCGAATGTGCTGTCCCGATACCGGGTGATGGCGTACATCACCGCCGTGTGGCTGCTGGTGTTCACCGTCGCGATCATCGCGAAGTACGTGTTCCACGTCGGCGACACCATGCTGATCTCGCAGATCCACGGTGTGCTGTTCATCATCTACGTCGTCTTCGCCTTCGATCTCGGCACCAAGGCGAAGTGGTCGTTCGGCAAGCTGCTGTGGGTGCTGGCGGCCGGCTGCATCCCTCTGGCCTCGTTCTTTGTCGAGCCGAAGATCACCCGCGAGTCCCGTCTGCTGATCACGGACGCGCGCCCGGCGACGGCGAAGGCGTAACGACTCACCCGTTGTGATGGCGTTCCGACCGCCACAAGCGTGGCTTGTGGCGGTCAGCCATCGACATTTACTAGGACGTCCTAGTAAATTCGAAGGTATGGACGCTGAAGCGATTGAGGAAGGCCGCCGCCGCTGGCAGGCCCGTTACGACAAGGCCCGCAAGCGCGACGCGGACTTCACCACGCTCTCCGGAGACCCGGTCGACCCCGTGTACGGCCCGCGCCCCGGTGACACGTACGAGGGCTTCGAGCGGATCGGGTGGCCCGGGGAGTACCCCTTCACTCGTGGCCTGCACCCGACCGGCTACCGCGGCCGGACCTGGACCATCCGCCAGTTCGCCGGCTTCGGCAACGCCGAGCAGACGAACGAGCGCTACAAGATGATCCTGGCGAACGGCGGCGGCGGGCTGTCGGTCGCCTTCGACATGCCGACGCTGATGGGCCGGGACTCCGACGAGCCGAAGGCGCTCGGCGAGGTCGGACACTGCGGTGTCGCCATCGACTCCGCGGCCGACATGGAGGTCCTGTTCAAGGACATCCCCCTGGGCGACGTCACCACATCCATGACGATCAGCGGCCCGGCCGTCCCCGTCTTCTGCATGTACATCGTGGCGGCCGAGCGCCAGGGCGTGGACCCCGCCTTGCTGAACGGCACGCTTCAGACGGACATCTTCAAGGAGTACATCGCGCAGAAGGAGTGGCTCTTCCAGCCGGAGCCGCATCTGCGCCTGATCGGCGACCTGATGGAGCACTGCGCGCGCTCGATTCCCGCGTACAAGCCGCTGTCGGTCTCCGGTTACCACATCCGCGAGGCGGGAGCGACGGCCGCGCAGGAGCTGGCGTACACGCTGGCGGACGGCTTCGGTTACGTCGAACTGGGCCTGTCGCGGGGCATGGACGTGGACCACTTCGCACCGGGTCTTTCGTTCTTCTTCGACGCGCACGTGGACTTCTTCGAGGAGATCGCGAAGTTCCGCGCGGCGAGGAGGATCTGGGCGCGGTGGATGCGGGATGTGTACGGCGCTCAGACGGACAAGGCACAGTGGCTGCGGTTCCACACGCAGACGGCGGGCGTCTCGCTGACCGCGCAGCAGCCGTACAACAATGTCGTCCGTACGGCGGTCGAGGCGCTGGCGGCGGTGCTGGGCGGCACGAACTCCCTCCACACGAACGCGCTGGACGAGACGCTGGCACTGCCGAGCGAGCAGGCGGCGGAGATCGCGCTGCGGACGCAGCAGGTGCTGATGGAGGAGACGGGCGTCGCGAATGTGGCGGACCCGCTGGGCGGCTCCTGGTACGTCGAGCAGCTGACGGACCGCATTGAGGCGGACGCGGAGAAGATCTTCGACCAGATCAAGGAGCGGGGTACGCGCGCGCACGCGGATGGCCGCCATCCGATCGGTCCGATGACGTCGGGGATCCTGCGCGGCATCGAGGACGGCTGGTTCACGGGCGAGATCGCCGAGTCGGCGTTCCAGTACCAGCGGTCGGTGGAAAAGGGCGACAAGCGGGTGGTGGGCGTGAACTGCCACCACGGGTCGGTGACGGGTGACCTGGAGATCCTGCGGGTGAGCCACGAGGTGGAGCGCGTGCAGGTGCGCACCTTGGTGGAACGTAAGGCTGCGCGGGACGACGCGAAGGTACGGGCATCGCTGGACGCGATGCTGGCGGCGGCGCGCGACGGCTCGAACATGATAGAGCCGATGCTGACGGCGGTACGGGCGGAAGCGACGCTGGGCGAGATCTGCGGCGTACTGCGGGACGAGTGGGGCGTCTACACGGAGCCGCCGGGGTTCTGAGGGGGGCTTTGGGCGGCCCCGGGGCGGTGATTGCTTCTGCGATGGGGGCCGCCACTCGTAAGTGTGGCGTCGGAGGCCCGCCGGTAAAGGGCGCTCCTGCGTCGCGTCGCCTGCGGCGATTGCGCTGCGCTTCACCCTTGACCGTCGCCCCTCCGCCGCAATGCTTCTGGGGGGCGGCCCCCGGGGGGAGCCCACGGGGAGGTCCGGCGATTGGCCGTTCACCGTCGCCGCCCGAGGGTGTGTGGGTGGGGCGCATGAGCTCTAGGCCCGGACTTCGCGGGTCGCTGAAAAGGTTCGCCGCAGCGGCTCTTCGGCGTCCGAACCCGACCGGATCGGACCGGCATTGCGATCGCCGTTGCGGACCGGACTGAGCGGCGATCGGTCGTGACCAGTTGATCTTCACGATCGGGTG
>NZ_JAGGPA010000070.1 GCF_018614035.1 Streptomyces sp. ISL-96 | reverse complement strand
TACCGGGGCCCTCGTGCGTACGAGCCCTACGGCCGGCGGGCCGAGGTGACGCGGTAGACGTCGTACACGCCCTCCACGCCGCGCACCGCCTTCAGGACGTGCCCCAGGTGCTTGGGGTCGCCCATCTCGAAGGTGAAGCGTGAGGTGGCCACCCGGTCGCGGGACGTCTGGACGGCCGCGGAAAGGATGTTGACGTGCTGGTCGGACAGGACGCGCGTGACGTCCGAGAGGAGGCGGGACCGGTCCAGTGCCTCGACCTGGATGGCGACCAGGAAGACCGAGGACTGGGTCGGGGCCCACTCGACGTCGAGGATGCGCTCCGGCTCCTTCGACAGCGAGTCGACGTTGACGCAGTCGGCGCGGTGCACCGATACGCCGCTGCCGCGCGTGACGAACCCGATGATCGGGTCGCCGGGCACGGGCGTACAGCAGCGGGCCAGCTTGACCCAGACGTCGTCGACGCCCTTGACCACGACGCCAGGGTCGGTGTTCGAGCGGCGTTTGCCGCGGCCGCGCGAGGGCGGCGCGCTCTCGGCGATGTCCTCGGTGGCTGCCTCTTCGCCGCCGAGCGCCTGCACCAGCTTCTGGACGATGCTCTGGGCCGTGACGTGGCCCTCGCCGATCGCGGCGTACAGCGAGGAGATGTCGCTGTAGCGCATCTCGTGCGCGAGCGTGACGAGGGAGTCGCCGGTGAGGATGCGCTGGATCGGCAGGTTCTGCTTGCGCATGGCCCGCGCGATGGCGTCCTTGCCCTGCTCTATGGCCTCGTCGCGGCGCTCCTTGGAGAACCAGGCGCGGATCTTGTTGCGGGCGCGCGGCGACTTGACGAAGCCGAGCCAGTCGCGGGACGGGCCCGCGCCGGCCGCCTTGGAGGTGAAGACCTCGACCAGGTCGCCGTTGTCGAGGGTCGATTCGAGCGGTACGAGCCGCCCGTTGACCCGCGCGCCTATCGTGCGGTGGCCGACCTCCGTGTGGACGGCGTACGCGAAGTCGACGGGTGTGGCGCCGGCCGGCAGCGCTATGACGTCGCCCTTGGGCGTGAAGACGAAGACCTCGTTGCGGGAGAGGTCGAAGCGCAGGGACTCCAGGAACTCGCTGGGGTCCTCGGTCTCCTTCTGCCAGTCCAGGAGCTGCCGGAGCCACGCCATGTCGTTGACGGTGTCCTGGCCGCGCCCGGTGTTCTTGGGTACGTCGGTGCGGACCTTGGAGGCGCCGGCGACGGCTTCCTGCTTGTACTTCCAGTGGGCGGCGATGCCGTATTCGGCGCGGCGGTGCATGTCGAACGTACGGATCTGGAGTTCGACGGGCTTGCCACTGGGGCCGATGACCGTCGTGTGCAGCGACTGGTACATGTTGAACTTCGGCATCGCGATGTAGTCCTTGAACCGGCCGGGGACCGGGTTCCATCGCGCGTGGACGGTGCCGAGGGCGGCGTAACAGTCGCGGACTGTGTCGACGAGTACACGGATGCCCACCAGGTCGTAGATCTCCGCGAAGTCACGGCCGCGGACGATCATCTTCTGGTAGACGCTGTAGTAGTGCTTCGGCCGGCCGGTGACGGTGGCCTTGATGCGGGCGGCTCGCAGGTCGGACTGGACCTCGTCGGTCACTATGGCGAGGTATTCGTCGCGCTTGGGCGCGCGCTCGGCGACGAGCCGGACGATCTCGTCGTACATCTTGGGGTAGAGGATCGCGAAGGCGAGGTCCTCCAGCTCCCACTTGATGGTGTTCATGCCCAGGCGGTGAGCCAGGGGCGCGTAGATCTCAAGGGTCTCGCGGGCCTTCTTCTCCTGCTTCTCCCGCTTGAGATAACGCATGGTGCGCATGTTGTGCAGGCGGTCGGCGAGCTTGATGACCAGGACGCGCGGGTCCTTGGCCATGGCGACGACCATCTTGCGTACGGTCTCGGCCTGCGCGGCCTCGCCGAACTTGACCTTGTCGAGCTTGGTTACACCGTCGACGAGGAGCGCGACCTGGTCACCGAAGTCGCGGCGCAGGGTGTCCAGGCCGTACTCGGTGTCCTCGACGGTGTCGTGCAGCAGCCCCGCCATCAGCGTCGCCGGGTCCATGCCCAGCTCGGCGAGGATCGTCGTCACGGCGAGGGGGTGCGTGATGTACGGGTCGCCGCTCTTGCGCTTCTGGCCGCGGTGCCAGCGCTCGGCGACCTGGTAGGCACGCTCGATCTGACGCAGCGTCGACGTCTCGATCTTTGGGTCGTTGCTGCGCACGGCCCGCAGCAGCGGTTCGAGGACCGGGTTGTACGGGCTGGAGCGCTGTACGCCCAGCCGGGCGAGCCTGGCCCGTACGCGGTTGGAGGAGCCACCGGTGGTGCGCGGGGTGGCACCCTGGACCGGCTTGGGCGCGGAAACGGGCGGCGTGGAGTCCGTGGCGTCGCCGGCGGCCCGCTCGGGGGCGGTCTTCGGCTTGCCGGCGGGCTCGTTGCCGGTGGGCTCGGGGTTCTTGGCGGCGGCGCCGCTCTTCGCCCCGGCGGCTGGCGGGCCGCTCGCGGGGATGCCGCTCTTCGCGGGCTTTACCGGGGGGCCGGTCGCGGGCGTGACCGGGCTCGCCGCGGCCTCGGCGGCCGACTGCCGCTGGTCGGGCTGCGCGGCTGCGGGGTCCCCCGGACGGGAGCTGGGGGAGAGTGGCTGGGCCTCGTCTGGCAAGAGCGCTCCTCGTGCGGGTCCGGGTCCCCCGGTCAGGCCCGGAAAGCCCATGGTAACGATGCCTGGCCTCTGGTTGCCCCCGGGCCTGTTACCTGAGCCAACGTGAGAGGCGGGGCCCGGAATTCCTCCGGGCCCCGCCTCTCACGTACAGCCGTGCTGGTCAGACCCCGTCAGACCGTGATCAGGGCGTCCAGCGGAGCACCCTGGAGCGCCGGTTCCAGGCGGCCGCGGCCGCCCAGGAACCCGAGCTCCATGAGGACCGCGACCCCGGCGACCTGGGCTCCGGCCCGCCGGATGAGCTCCAGCGAGGCCTCGGCGGTGCCGCCGGTGGCGAGGACGTCGTCGATGACAATGACGCGGTCGCCGTCGGCCAGGTCCTCGGCGTGGATCTCGATCTCGGCGGTGCCGTACTCCAGCTCGTACGCCTGCGAAAGCGTCGCACCCGGCAGCTTCCCCGCCTTGCGTACGGGGATGAAGCCGAGGCCGGCGCGGACCGCGACGGGCGCGGCCAGGATGAAGCCGCGCGCCTCCAGACCGACGATCTTCGTGGCGCCGCAGCGTACGCACAGCTCCGCGAGAGCGTCGGTCAGCGCCGTGAACGCCACCGGGTCCGCGAGCAGCGGGGTGATGTCCTTGAACATCACACCGGGCTTCGGATAGTCCGGTACGTCACGGATGCGGCTGAGCAGGAGCTCCTGCGTGGTGATCGTCATCGCCGCTTGCCCGAAGGCCTGCCGCGGCCACCGCTGCCGCCACGGGGCCGGCCGACGACCGCCCCGGCGGGCGCCGAGTCGTCCCCGGCGTGGTGCTGCGCCTCGTCCGGGCCGTCGTAGCCGACGGATCCGTCGGAGTCAGGCCACTCGCCCTTGGCCATCGCGGCCGCCCGCTTGGCGAGCACGCGCTTCTTCAGGGCCTTCATCTGCGGGTCGCGTTCCTTCAGGTCGGCGACGAGCGGAGTGGCGATGAAGATCGAGGAGTACGCACCGGCGGCCAGGCCGACGAAGAGCGACAGCGAGATGTCGTTGAGCATGCCCGCGCCCAGCACACCGCCACCGATGAACAGCAGGCCCGCCACCGGGAGCAGCGCGACGACCGTGGTGTTGATGGAACGCACCAGGGTGCCGTTGAGGCTGCGGTTGGCGATCTCGCTGTACGTCCAGCGGGTCTGCTTCGTGATGTCCTTCGACCCCTCCTTGAGACCGTCGAAGACGACGACGGTGTCGTAGAGGGAGTAACCAAGGATCGTCAGCAGACCGATCACGGTGCCCGGTGTGACCTCGAAGCCGACCAGTGCGTACACACCGACGGTGATCGTGAGGTCGTGGATCAGGGCGATGAGGGCGGCCACGGCCATGCGCCATTCGAAGGCGATGGCGAGGTAGATGACCACCAGCACCATGAAGATCGCGAGGCCGGTCCAGGCCTTGTTGGCGATCTGCTCACCCCAGCTGGGACCGACCAGCTCGGAGGTGATGTCGTCCGGCGCGACGCCGAGGTCCTTCGCGAGCTCGTCCTTGACCGGATTGGCGGTCTGGGTGTCCAGACCGCTGATCTGGATGCGCATGCCGCCGTTGCCGAGCTCCTGGACGATCGCCTCGTGCCCGGAGGCCTTCTCGGCTTCTTCCTGGACGTGGGCGACGGAGACATTCGTCTTGTCCGTCGTGAAGACGGCGCCGCCCTCGAACTCGATGCCCATGACCAGGCCCCGCACCGCCAGGCCCACGATGGCCGTGATGGTGATCAGGATCGAGAGGCCGTACCAGATCTTCCGCTTGCCGACGAAGTCGTAGCCGACCTCACCGTTGTAGAGGCGGGCGCCGAGACTGCCGAGTCGGGACATCTCAGGCCTCCTTCGGGTCGATGGGGGCGGAGACGCGACGGGTACGGCGCAGCGGAGGCTGTACGCCGAGCCGCTTCGGGTCCAGACCGGACCACGTGTGGCCCTGGCCGAAGAACTTCGTGCGCGCCAGCAGCGTCATCAGCGGCTTCGTGAAGAGGAACACCACGACCACGTCGAGCAGGGTGGTCAGGCCGAGCGTGAACGCGAAGCCCTGCACCTTGCCGACGGTCACGACGAACAGCACCGCGGCGGCGAGGAACGACACGAAGTCGGACACCAGGATCGTGCGCCGAGCGCGCGGCCAGGCACGCTCCACAGCGGGCTTGAGCGTACGGCCCTCGCGGATCTCGTCACGGATGCGTTCGAAGTACACGATGAACGAGTCCGCGGTGATGCCGATGGCAACGATCGCACCACACACCGCGGGGAGGTTCAGCGCGAAGCCGATGCCCGGGCCGAGCAGCGTCATGATCGTGTACGTCAGGACCGCCGAGACGATGAGGCTGACGATGGCGACGAACGCCAGGCCGCGGTAGTACGCGAGCAGGTAGATGACGACCAGCGCGAGACCGATCGCGCCGGCGATCAGGCCGGCCTTGAGCTGCTCGCCGCCGAGCGCGGAGGTGACCGTGGTGACGGTCTCCTCGGTGAAGGTGAGCGGCAGCGCGCCGTACGAAAGGATGTTGGCCAGGTCCTGGGCCGACTCCTGGGTGAAGCTGCCGGAGATCTCGGCGTTGGCGCTCAGGGTCGTGTTGACCGTGGGGGCCGAGACGACCTCGCCGTCGAGGACGATGGCGAACTGGTTCTGCGGCGGCTGCTGCTGCGACAGCTTGCTGGTGATCTTCGCGAACTTCTTGGACCCACCGTCGGTGAAGTCCATGGTGACGATCCAGATGCCACGCCTGGGGTCCATCGTGGCCTGGGCGTCGTCGACGTCCTTGCCGTTGACCTCGGTCGGGCCCAGGATGTACTTCTCCCACTCACCGGCGTTGTTCTTCCCGCAGGCGACCATCGGGTCCTCGGGCTTGACGCCCCGGTTGGCCTGGACGCGGTCGGTCTTCTTCGTGCAGTCCAGAGCCGCGAACTTCTTCTCCAGCGCGGACGTCGCGGGATCGGCCGGCGGTGTGGCCGGCGGCTTCCCGGTCTCGTCCGGACTCTTGGAAGCGCTGCCCGTGGGCGTCGGCGTCGGCGTCGGGGCCTTCTTGAGGCCGTCCGTCACGGCGCGGCCCTGGGTGGTGGCACTGGCCGACGGCGTCGCGGTCGGCGTGGACTTGCCGTCCTTGCCGCTCGTCGAGGCATTCGGGGAGGGCGTGGCGTCGGGCATCGGCGTACCGGTGGTGTACGTGACCACCGGCCGGAAGTAGAGCTGAGCGGTGGTGCCGACCTGCTCCCGGGCCTGCTTCTCGTTCGTCCCCTTGGGGATGTTGACGATGATGTTCTCTTTGCCCTGAGTCTGAACCTCAGCCTCGGAAACGCCCAGACCGTTGACACGGCGGTCGATGATGCCGACCGCGGTATCCATGTTGGTCTTGTTGATGGCGTTCGGCTTGCCCGGCTCCGGCACGGCCTTGAGCGTGATGCTCGTGCCGCCGGCGAGGTCGATGCCCAGACGCGGCGTGAGCTCACCGGTCGCGAACATCCCGCTGGTGAGCGCGACCATGGCGATCACGATCAGAGCCAGGGCGCGCCCTGGCCTGCCCGGAGCCCCCGCGGGCCTGCGGCCCTTCTTCGGTGCTGCCACCTTCTCGTTTCTCCCTGTCCAACCGCCCCCGCGCCGGGTGAGCGCCAAGGCGGCCACGAAGTATGTGGGGCCCAGCCCCGCGGAAGTCGACACGCTCCGGGGACCGGGGTACGCCGGTGGGCGCGCCGCGGTCCCCCTGCGTGACTACTTCGCGTCAGTCTCGCCGTCGGTCTTCTTGTCCTTCGGCTCGTCACCGGCCGCGGCGGTCACGTCGTCGGCCTTGTCGCCCTTGTCGGCTTCGGGCTTCTTGCCGAGGTCGATGCGCGCGGCGTCGTCCGCGTCCGTCGCAGACTCGGTCAGCGACGAGGCGTCGTCGGGAACGACCGGAGCGTCAACCTTCAGGTCGACGCTCTCGCCGTGGACGATGCGGTTGTACTCCTCGTCGTCGAGGACGGCACCGACGGAGTTCTTGGCGTAGACGGCGTGCACGCCGGGCGCGACCTCGAGGAGGATCGTGTCGTCGTGGACTTCCTTGACGGTGGCGTACATGCCCCCGATCGTCCGGATGCCGGTGCCGGGCTGCATTTCGTTGCGCATCTGCGCAGCCGCCTGCTGCTTCTTCTTGGCGGACCGGGTCATCAGGAACATGGCCCCGATGAGCACGATGAAGGGGAGGAAGGTCAAGATATCCACGGGACGAAATTCCTTCGCACGACCGCGCTGGGAGGCGGCCTGATCTACGGGGGTGGGCACGCCGACCCTGGAAGGACGGCATCGGCGGAGTCTAAGCGAGTCCGCATCATTGGAACAACGCCCAGCATCGCACCGTGGTTCCTGACCGGGCGAGCCTCCGCGCCGTCACGTCCGTCACGTCCCGAATAGACCTGGTTGTCCGCTTCCTCCGTTACCCTGCCGCGGCGGTACGAGCCCGAGATGTGCCCAGGCGGCGGGTGTGGCCACCCGGCCCCTCGGTGTACGGGCCAGCAGACCTTCCCGTACGAGGAACGGCTCGGCCACTTCTTCGACCGTCTCCCGCTCCTCCCCCACGGCGACCGCGAGCGTGGACAGACCCACGGGTCCGCCGCCGAACAGCTTGAGCAGCGCGCCGAGCACGGCCCGGTCGAGGCGGTCGAGGCCGCGGGCGTCTACCTCGTACACCTTGAGGGCCGCGGCGGCGATGTCACGGTTGATGACGCCGTCGGCCTTGACCTGGGCGTAGTCGCGGACGCGGCGCAGCAGGCGGTTGGCGATACGGGGCGTGCCGCGGGAGCGCCCGGCGATCTCCGCGGCGCCCTGCACGTCTATCTCCAGGTCGAGGAGGCGCGCGGAGCGGTGGATGACCCGCTCCAGGTCGGCGGGCTCGTAGAACTCCATGTGGCCGGTGAAGCCGAAACGGTCGCGCAGCGGGGGCGGCAGCAGGCCGGCCCTGGTGGTGGCGCCGACCAGGGTGAAGGGCGGCAGTTCCAGCGGGATGGCGGTGGCACCGGGCCCCTTGCCGACGATCACGTCGACGCGGAAGTCCTCCATGGCCATGTAGAGCATTTCTTCGGCCGGGCGGGACATCCGGTGGATCTCGTCGAGGAAGAGGACCTCGCCCTCCTGGAGGGAGGAGAGGATCGCGGCGAGGTCGCCGGCGTGCTGGATGGCGGGGCCCGAGGTGATGCGGATCGGGGCGTTCATCTCGGCCGCGATGATCATCGAGAGGGTGGTCTTGCCGAGCCCGGGGGCACCGGAGAGCAGCACGTGGTCGGCGGTGGCGCCGCGCGCGCGGGCCGCCTTCAGGACCAGGTCGAGCTGCTCGCGGACCTTCTCCTGGCCCACGAACTCGTCGAGGTCCTTGGGGCGCAGCGCGGCGTCGACGGCCTGGTCCTCGCCGTCGGGGCCGGAGTCGACCAGCCGCTGGTCGGTGTCGGGTCCGGTGTCGTCCCAGTTCATGTACGGATCTCTCGAATCGGTCAGCGGGCGCGGTTGAGGGTCTGGAGCGCGGCGCGCAGCAATTGCGGCACCGGCGGCTGGCTGCCCCCTGCCAGGGCCGCCTCGGCCTGCGGGGCCACCGCGGCGACCGCGTCCTCGGCCTCGCGCGACGCGTACCCGAGGCCGATGAGCGCGGCCTGGAGCTGCTCGCCCCACGGCGCGGGCCCCGACGCGACGCGCTGGGCGCCGACGTGGCCGCCGGTACCGAGCGGCTCGCCGAGGCGGCCCTTGAGTTCGAGGAGCAGCTTCTGGGCGCCCTTCTTTCCGATGCCGGGGACGGCGGTGAGCGCCTTCTCGTCACCCGTCGAGACCGCCAGGCGCAGCGCGTCCGGCGAGTGCACGGCGAGCATGGCCTGGGCGAGCCGGGGGCCGACGCCGCTGGCGGTCTGGAGCAGCTCGAAGACCTGCCGCTCGTCGTCGTCGGCGAAGCCGTAGAGGGTCAGCGAGTCCTCCCGTACGACCAGGGAGGTCGCGAGCTTCGCGTCCTGGCCCAGGCGCAGCGTGGACAGGGTGTTCGGCGTGCACTGCACGGCCATGCCGATGCCGCCGACCTCGATGACCGCCGTGGTGGGGGCGAGTGCGGCGACCGGGCCGCTGACGAACGCGATCATCGCGTGACCTTCCGTACGACGGGGATGCGGGGCGTGCGGGCCGCGGCGTGCGCCTGCTGGAGGCGGTTGGCGGCGGGGGCGCGCCAGATGTGGCAGATGGCGAGCGCGAGGGCGTCGGCGGCGTCGGCCGGTTTGGGCGGGGCGTCGAGCCGCAGCAGCCGGGTGACCATCGCGCCGACCTGGTCCTTCTCGGCCCGGCCGTTGCCGGTGACCGCCGCTTTGACCTCGCTGGGCGTATGCAGGGCGACGGGCAGCCCGCGGCGGGCGGCGCACAGCATCGCGACCGCGCTGGCCTGGGCCGTACCCATGACCGTACGGACGTTGTGCTGACTGAACACCCGCTCCACGGCCACGAATTGGGGCTGATACTCGTCGAGCCATTCCTCGATGCCGCGCTCGATGGCGACCAGACGCTCCCCCAACTCGGCGTCCGACGGCGTGCGCACGACTCCGACCCCGAGCATCTTCAGGGGACGGCCGGCGACACCTTCGACGACGCCGATGCCGCACCGGGTCAGCCCCGGGTCCACGCCCAGTACGCGCATCGCGACCGCCCCCTCACTCTTTCGACTGATCAGCACAGTAGCGGCTGGCTCTGACAACGCACGGACGGGCCGCCGGGAGCGTGTCCCGTCGGCCCGTCAGCGGGTATAAAGCACTGTCGACGTGCTGATCAGCGAATCAGGCCGCGTCGACCTTCTCCATGACCTCGTCCGAGACGTCGAAGTTGGCGAAGACGTTCTGCACGTCGTCGCTGTCCTCCAGCGCGTCGATGAGCTTGAAGATCTTCCGCGCGCCTTCCTCGTCGAGCTCGACCTGCATGGTCGGGACGAAGTTGGCGTCCGCCGAGTCGTAGTCGATGCCGGCGTCCTGGAGCGCGGTGCGGACCGCGACCAGGTCGGTGGCCTCGCTCAGCACCTCGAAGGACTCACCGAGGTCGTTGACCTCCTCGGCGCCCGCGTCGAGCACCGCGCCTAGCACGTCGTCCTCGGTCAGCTCGCCCTTGGGGACGACCACGACGCCCTTGCGGTTGAAGAGATACGAGACGGAGCCGGGGTCGGCCATCGAGCCGCCGTTGCGGGTCATGGCGACCCGCACGTCGGAGGCGGCGCGGTTGCGGTTGTCGGTGAGGCACTCGATGAGCACCGCGACACCGTTGGGGCCGTAACCCTCGTACATGATGGTCTCGTAGTCGACGCCGCCCGCCTCGAGACCGCCACCGCGCTTGACCGCGGAGTCGATGTTCTTGTTGGGGACGGAGCTCTTCTTCGCCTTCTGGATGGCGTCGAAGAGGGTCGGGTTACCGTCGATGTCGGCGCCACCGGTGCGGGCCGCGACCTCGATGTTCTTGATCAGCTTCGCGAAGAGCTTGCCGCGCTTGGCATCGATCACGGCCTTCTTGTGCTTCGTCGTAGCCCATTTAGAGTGGCCGGACATCCGCCTGTCTCCTTCGCGTCACCAAATACTGCTGCGTTCGGCAGAGATCCTACCGGGATCCCGTCAGCCTACGGCGCGCACCATCTCTGTGAAGAGCTCGTGCACCCGGTGGTCGCCCGTCAGTTCGGGGTGGAACGACGTGGCGAGGGCGTTGCCCTGACGTACGGCGACGATGTGGCCGTCGTGCTCGGCGAGCACCTCGACGCGGGCGCCGACCGACTCCACCCACGGGGCGCGGATGAAGACGCCCTCGACGGGACCGTCCGCTATGCCCGCGACCTCGACCCCCGCCTCGAACGACTCGTTCTGCCGTCCGAAGGCGTTGCGGCGCACGATCATGTCGATGCCGCCGAAGGTCTCCTGACCCGAGCGCGGGTCCAGGATCTTGTCGGCGAGCATGATCAGGCCGGCGCACGTGCCGTAGACCGGCATGCCGTCCTTGATGCGCTCACGCAGCGGCTCGTGCATGCCGAAGAGCGTGGCCAGCTTGGACATGGTGGTGGACTCGCCGCCGGGAATGACCAGGCCGTCGACCTCGGCGAGCTCCTCGGGACGCCGGACCGGCCTGGCCGTGGCGTCCGCCACGGCCAGGGCGACCAGGTGCTCCCGTACGTCGCCCTGGAGAGCCAGGACTCCGATCACAGGGTTGCTCATGTCAGGCACTACCAGCCGCGGTTGGCGTAGCGCTCGGACTCGGGGAGGGTGTCGCAGTTGATGCCGACCATGGCCTCGCCCAGGTTCCGCGACGCGTCCGCGATGATCTTCGGGTCGTCGTAGAAGGTGGTGGCCTTCACGATCGCGGCGGCACGGGCGGCCGGGTCGCCGGACTTGAAGATGCCGGAGCCGACGAAGACGCCCTCCGCGCCGAGCTGGCGCATCAGCGCGGCGTCGGCGGGGGTGGCGACGCCACCGGCGGAGAACAGCACGACCGGAAGCTTTCCGAGCTCGGCGACCTCCTTGACGATCTCGTACGGGGCGCGGAGCTCCTTGGCGGCGGCGTACAGCTCGTTGTTGTCGTAGCCGCGCAGCTTCGCGATCTCGTTCTTGATCTGGCGCAGGTGACGCACGGCCTCGACGACGTTGCCGGTGCCGGCCTCGCCCTTCGAGCGGATCATGGCCGCGCCCTCGGCGATACGGCGCAGGGCCTCACCCAGGTTGGTGGCGCCACAGACGAAGGGGGTGGTGAACGCCCACTTGTCGGAGTGGTTGACCTCGTCGGCCGGGGTCAGGACCTCGGACTCGTCGATGTAGTCGACGCCGAGGGACTGGAGGATCTGGGCCTCGACGAAGTGGCCGATGCGGGACTTCGCCATGACCGGGATCGACACGGCCTCGATGATCTCTTCGATCATGTTGGGGTCGGACATCCGGGCCACGCCGCCGTCCTTGCGGATGTCGGCGGGCACGCGCTCCAGCGCCATGACGGCAACGGCGCCCGCGTCTTCGGCGATCTTCGCCTGCTCGGCGTTGACGACGTCCATGATGACGCCGCCCTTGAGCTGCTCCGCCATGCCGCGCTTCACGCGTGCGGTGCCGGTCTCGGGGGCCTGGAAGTTGCTGGTGCTGGACACGGATGGACCTCACTCGAAGAAAGAAGGTTCTTGCTACTCCGAGAGAACATCGCCCGACCAGTCCACCGCAAGGGCCAATGTGTAGCCGGTGGATCGTTTTACTGGCTGCCGGGGCGGTCGGCCAGCGCCACAGGAGGTGCGTCGTCCATCTCGAAGGCCAGCGGGAACGGCGCGTGGCCCGCAAGCCGGAACCACCTGACCTTGCGGTGGCGGCGCAGGGCGCGGGCGGCGCGTACGGAGTCGTTGTGGAAGCGCCGGGCCATCGGTACGCGCCGTACGGCTGCCGCCAGCTCCTCCGCGGCCTCCTCGCCGCCGGGCGCCTCCTTGACGGCGTCCACCTGCGCCGCCTCCCCGAAGACCGCCCGCAGCGCCTGGCTCAGCTCGCTCTCCGCGACCTCCCGGTGGTCCTCCTCGGCCTGCCGGGCGGCGTGCGCGGCCTGGTACAGCAGAATCGACGCGGCGGGGTCGAGCACACCGGAGGTCGCCAGCTCCAGGGTGACCGACGCGCGGCGCAGCAACTGGGCGTCGAGCGCGGCGCGGGCAGCGTCGATACGGGCGTGCAGGCGGTCCAGCCGGCCCGCGGTCCAGCTGAGGTACAGCCCGATGGCGAGGATGGCTACGACGATCCAGATGAGGGTTACGGTCACGGGCGGCCACGTTACCTGGGCGGTGCCGGGCCCTTTGTGGGTGCCGGGGGCGGGCCGCTCCGGCCGGTGGGCAAAGCTGAACCGTCACCACCGCACGGTCAGTCCCGGTCGCGGGCCAGCCCGAACCGTGCCCGCAGCCCAACCCGCTCATCCGTGTCCACCGACGCCGCCCCGTCCGTCACCGTCTCGTACACCGACAGGATGTCCGCCGCCACCGTCGACCAGTCGAAGCGCCGTACGTGCGCCGACCCCCGCAGCCGCAGCTCCACCAGCCGCTCCGGGTCCCCCAGCAGCCGCACCGCCGCCGAGGCGAGCGCGTCCGCGTCCTCGTTGGCGAAGAGCTCGCCCGCCGCCCCCTGGTCCAGTACCTGCGCGAACGCGTCCAGGTCGCTGGCCAGCACCGCCGCGCCCGCCGACATCGCCTCGACGAGGATGATGCCGAAGCTCTCGCCGCCGGTGTTCGGCGCGACGTACAGGTCGACACTCCGCAGCAGCCGCGCCTTGTCCTCGTCGCTCACCATGCCGAGGAATTCGACGCGGTCGCGCATCTCCTCGGGGAGGGATGCGACCGCTTCCTGCTCGTCGCCCCGGCCCGCGACCAGCAGCCGGGTGTCCGGGCGCTCGGCCAGGATCTTCGGCAGCGCGCGCATCAGGACGGGCAGGCCCTTGCGCGGCTCGTCGATGCGGCCGATGAAGCCGATGGTGTTGCCCTGCCAGTCGGCCTCGGGCTCGGCCTTCGCGAAGAAGTCGACATCGACACCGTTGGGGATGACGACCGCGTCCCCGCCTAGGTGCTCGACCAGCGTGCGCCGCGCGTACTCGCTCACCGCGATACGCGCGCTGATCTTCTCCAGCGCGGGCTGCAGGATCGGGTACGCCGCGATCATCGCCCGGGACTTCGGGTTCGAGGTGTGGAAGGTGGCGACGATCGGACCCTGCGCGGCCCAGCACGCGAGCAGCCCGAGCGACGGCGAGGTCGGCTCGTGGATGTGGATCACGTCGAACCTGCCGTCGTGCAGCCAGCGCCGCACCCGCGCGGCCGACAGGAAGCCGAAGTTGAGGCGCGCGACCGAGCCGTTGTACGGCACGGGCACAGCCCGGCCGGCGGACACGACGTACGGCGGCAGCGGCGTCTCGTCGTCCGAGGGAGCCAGGACACAGACCTCGTGCCCGAGCCGGATCAGATGCTCGGCCAGGTCACGGATGTGGAACTGGACGCCGCCCGGCACGTCCCACGAGTACGGGCAGACAATGCCGATCTTCACGAGCTCTCCTGACGCGGCTCGAGATCATCGAGCCACAGCCGTTGCAGCATGTGCCAGTCCTGGGGGTGGTCGGCGATACCGGTCGCGAAGGCGTCCGCCAGCGCCTGGGTCATCACCGACGTCTTCTCGGCCTTCGTCCCCGCCTCCGGTACGTCGACGGGCGGGTGGACCCGTCCGCGCATCACCGGCGAATCGTCGTACCAGAGCGTCACGGGCAGGAGCAGCGCCCCGGTCTGCTGCGCCAGCAGTGCGGGCCCGCTGGGCATGCGCGCCGTATCGCCGAAGAACTTCACCTCGGTGCCGGACGCCGACAGGTCGCGGTCGGCGACCAGGCAGACGAGGCCCCCGGCCCGCAGCCGCCGCGCCAGCGTCCCGAAGGCGCTGCCGCCCTCGTGCGGCAGGACCTCCATCCCGAGGCCCTCCCGGTACGCGACGAACCGGTCGTACAGCGTCTCGGGCTTGAGCCGCTCCGCGACCGTGGTGAAGGGAATCTCCAGCTTGGTGGTGGCCCAGGCGCCCGCGAGATCCCAGTTGGCCAGGTGCGGCAGCGCGATGATGACGCCCCGCCCGGAGGAGATCGCGTCGGTGAGGCGGTCTATGTCCTCGACCTGGACGCCGTTCTTCACACGCTCCGGGCTCCACGCGGGCAGCCGGAAGGACTCCATCCAGTAGCGCATGTACGAGCGCATGCCGGCCCTGGACAGCTCGGCGAGTCGCTCGGGGCCCGCGTCCGGCACGACCCGGGCGAGGTTGGACTCCAGCCGCAGCACGCTTTTGCCGCGCCGCTTCCACACCGTGTCGGCGATCGTGCGCCCGAGGGCGACGGACACCGGTTCCGGCAGCTTCTTGACCGTTGCCCAGCCGAGGCCGTACAGGGTGTCCGTCAGTCGTTCCCTGGCGCCGCTCACGACGTCGCCTCACTTCCCGGCGTGGCAGCGGCGTCGGCCTCCGCCGCTTCCCGGCGTACGGTCACGACGCGCTGGCCCAGCGTCACCAGGCTACCCACGGCCACGACCCACAGGGCGATGGGCAGCAGTACGTCGATGCCGGGCACCCCGAAGTCGTGGAATCCGGCGAGCCCCGCGGCGACCAGCGTGATGACGAGCCGTTCGGCGCGCTCCACCAGGCCGTTGACCGCGACCGGCAGGCCGATCGCCTCGCCCCGTGCCTTGGTGTACGAGACGACCTGTCCACTGGCCAGGCAGAAGATGGCGACCGCGCACAGGACGTTGTCGTTGCCGGTGCCCGCGTACCAGAGCGCGATGCCCCCGAAGACGGCCGAGTCGGCGACCCGGTCGAGCGTCGAGTCCAGGAACGCGCCCCAGCGGCTCGAAACCCCCGCCTGCCTCGCCATATTGCCGTCGACGAGGTCGGAGAAGACGAAGAGCGTGATGACGATCGTGCCCCAGAAGAACTCTCCCCGGGGGAAGAAGGCCAGCGCACCCGCCATCACTCCGGCCGTACCGATGAGCGTCACCGCGTCGGGGCTCACCCCACGGCGGAGCAGAAACGCGGCGAACGGTGTGAGGACACGCGTAAAGAATGCACGCGCGTACTTGTTCAGCATGGCCTTCCCGAGGGTTCGGTGGCCGTGTGGCCCCTATGGCTACCGGCTGGCCCATCGTAGCGACGATGGTCCCGGGAGACTGCCGGGGCATCGCCGGGCCGTCACAGGGCCTCCTGGCGCCTCTCGGTCGCGTACTACGTATGGACGTGCCGTGGCGCGAGTGGAAAGCTCGAAAGACCGCGGGCGTCACTGGTGTCGCCTCGCCACTGCGGCTCCCACATGTCCGCGCCCCCTCTCCTCACCGTGCTCGAAATGGGAGGCAGAATCATGGGCGACAAGACGCATTCACACCCCGGGGCCGCCGGCAGGGCAGTAGCGGCCGACCGGCCCGCGTCCGTACGCAACGTCGTGCTGGTCGGCCACAGCGGATCCGGAAAGACCACCCTGGCCGAGGCCCTCGCGCTGGCGGCGGGAGCGGTCAACCGGGCGGGCCGCGTCGAGGACGGCACGACCGTCTCCGACTACGACGAGATCGAGCACCGGCAGCAGCGTTCGGTGCAGCTGTCGCTGGTCCCCGTCGAGTGGGGCGGCGTAAAGATCAATCTGATCGACACTCCCGGATACGCCGACTTCGTCGGGGAGCTCCGGGCCGGTCTGCGGGCGGCTGACGCCGCCCTCTTCGTCGTCTCGGCATCGGACGGCGTGGACGGCTCGACCCGGATGGTGTGGGAGGAGTGCGCCGCCGTCGGCATGCCGCGGGCGATTGTCTTCACCCACCTCGAAGCGGCCAGGTCCGACTTCGACGAGATGACCCGGGTCTGCGCGCAGACCTTCGGCGGCGACGACCCCGACGCCGTACTGCCGCTGTATCTGCCGCTGTACGGGCCCAAGGGACCGGACGGGCACGCCCCGGTGAAGGGGCTCGTCGGCCTGCTCTCGCAACGGATATTCGACTACTCCTCCGGCGAGCGGAAGGACACCCCGCCGGACGGGGAGCAGCTGCCCCGGATCGCGGAGGCACGCGACCGGCTGATCGAGGGGATCATCGCCGAGAGCGAGGACGAGACCCTCATGGACCGCTATCTCGGCGGCGAGGAGATCGACTACAAGACGCTCGTCGACGACCTGGAACGAGCCGTCGCGCGCGGCACCTTCCATCCGGTACTGGCCGCCGCGCCGGCGGCCGAGGGGACCCGCGAGGGCATCGGCACGATCGAGCTGCTGGAGCTGATCACCGGTGGTTTCCCGACGCCTGTCGAGCGCGAGGCGCCGGTGGTCACGACCCCCGACGGCAGGCCCCGCCCGGCGGTCACGTGCGACCCCGACGGGCCGCTGGCCGCCGAGGTCGTCAAGACGGCGTCCGACCCGTACGTCGGGCGGGTCAGCCTGGTGCGGGTCTTCTCCGGGACCCTGCGGCCCGATGAGACGGTGCACGTGTCGGGGCACGGCCTCACGGACCGGGGCCACGAGGACCACGACGTGGACGAGCGGATCGGCGCGCTGTCCTCCCCGTTCGGCAAGCACCAGCGGACCCTGAACCGCTGCATCGCGGGCGACATCGCCAGCGTCGCGAAGCTGATGCGCGCGGAGACCGGGGACACCCTGTCCGCGAAGGACGACCCGCTGCTGATGGAACCGTGGACCATGCCCGACCCGCTGCTGCCGCTCGCCATCCAGGCGCACAGCAAGGCGGACGAGGACAAGCTCTCCCAGGGGCTGGCCCGGCTGGTCGCCGAGGACCCGACGATGCGCCTGGAGCAGACCCAGGACACCCGCCAGCTGGTGCTGTGGTGCCTGGGCGAGGCGCACCGCGACGTGGCGCTGGAGCGGCTGCGCAGCCGGTACGGGGTGCGGGTGGACGTCGTACCCCACAAGGTGTCGCTGCGCGAGACGTTCGGCGCCGGCGCGGTCGGCCGCGGGCGGCATGTGAAGCAGTCCGGCGGCCACGGCCAG
Source organism: Streptomyces sp. ISL-96 (assembly GCF_018614035.1). Lineage (GTDB taxonomy): Bacteria > Actinomycetota > Actinomycetes > Streptomycetales > Streptomycetaceae > Streptomyces. Next base: position 19,295 of record NZ_JAGGPA010000070.1, on the reverse strand, counting down.
TACGCGATCTGCGAGATCGAGGTGGAGCCACTGCCGCCGGGCAGCGGCATCGAGTTCGTCGACAAGGTGGTGGGCGGCGCGGTACCACGCCAGTTCATTCCGTCCGTCGAGAAGGGCGTACGCGCCCAGGCGGCACGTGGGGTCGCCGCCGGCTACCCGCTCGTGGACGTACGCGTCACGCTGCTCGACGGAAAGGCCCACTCGGTCGACTCCTCCGACGCGGCGTTCCAGACGGCGGGCGCGCTGGCGCTGCGCGAGGCGGCGGCCGACGCGAAGATCCATCTCCTCGAGCCGGTCGCCGAGGTGCTGGTGCTGGTGCCCGACCAGTACGTCGGGCCGGTCATGAGCGACCTGTCGGGACGGCGGGGCCGGGTGGTCGGAACCGAGCAGGCGGGCGGGCAGGGGCGCACGCTCGTACGGGCCGAGGTTCCGGAGATCGAACTCGGAAGGTACGCCCTGGACCTGCGGTCGGTCTCGCACGGCACCGGACGGTTCAGCCGCTCGTACGCCCGCCACGAACCGATGCCGCCCCAGCTCGCGGGCAAAATACGCGAACAGGCCGAAAAGGGAACATAGGCCCATAGTTGACAGGCCGCCCGCCCAAATCTCTTGCGGCGGGCGGCATTTCACTGTCCCATGACGGGCAGGGACACTACTGGACAAGCAGTTGGGAACAGGCCGCAGGGGCGGTTACGTGCGGCGATGGGGGCAGCAGTGGCGGATGACGGGTTCGACTTCTCACCGGGGGCGCAGGTCCCGCTCCAGGGATCGGCGGGCCAGACGGCGGCGACACAGGCCCTCGCCTCGGCGGCGTACCGCGACAGCCCGGTCACCGAGATCCTCAAAGCGGACAGCGAATGGCACAAGTCCGAGGTGAAGAAGGGCAAGCTCTCCCTCCTCGAACCGAACCTCGGCGAGGCCTTCTCACGCGCCGTGCAGGTACGCATGCTCGGCGGGGCCCGCAAGGCGCTCATCCAGTCCTTCGGCACCGAACCGCAGACCGTCGTCGAGCACTGCCTCGCCGCGACCCGCATCCGCAAGGAACGGGACGCGAAACTCACCGGCGTCATGGCACTCTTCGGCCTGGCCTTCCTGCCCGGTCTGCTCATCTGGCTGGGCGTCTTCCAGCTGCGCCGTACGATCGCGGGCTCCAAGGACAAACGGGCCGGCGCCTTCGCCACCGCCGCCCTGGTCGCCGTCGGCGGACTCGCCGTGATCGCCCTCGTCAAGCTGCCCTTCGGCGGCTTCTGGGCGATCTACCTGCGGGCGATGCTCGTCGCGCCGATCATCGGCTGGCTGTGGGCGAAGCAGATCAGCGAGTCCACGGCCAACGACATGCGGGCCCGCTGGGAGGCCCTGCTGTCGGGCGGCGGCGTGGGCGCCAAGATCCCGGAAGCCGTACCGCGCGACCCCAACGAGTCGGCCGCCGAGCAGCTGCGCCAGTCGCTCGCCAAGCTCACCGCCGAGCAGTACAGCAACTCGGTCTTCTACGCGGGGCCCAAGGGAATACTCGGCATGGGCACCCGATGGGGCAGCTGGCAGCTCGCCGAAGAGCTCGTCTCACGGGACCCCGGCAAGGAGATCCACGGTTTCCGCAGCTGGGACGTCATACGCGCGATCCACGACCAGCTGCGCATGCTGGAGCGCGGCCCCCTGCACACCGGCGGCTTCCCGAAGCCGTCCGTACGGCACTGGATCGTCGCCCCGATCGGCGAGAACGCGGCCGAGGTGACCCGGCCCGACGGGCAGGACGTCGACGCGTTCCAGACCAAGGGCCACGAGATACAGCGGATCTGCAACGAGCAGCAGTTCGGCGCCGGAAACCGCCACTATCTGGGCGTGCAGTTCACACTCTGGGACGGCCAGCTGATCATCACCATGCTGATCACCGTCACGGTGCTGCACGAGACGCTGCGCATCGAGGTCACGGGCCACGCGCTGGGGCCGGTCCACTCGCTCTTCACCACAAAGCCCGCGGCCAAGACGGTGACCGTGAGCAAGCCGGTCAAATTCTGGGAGACGGTGGACAAGAAGCTGCCGCTCGTCGACGCGAACGAAGTGGTACGCCTGGCCGTCCGCGCACCGTTCACCTGGTTCCCGCCGATCCTCGACTACTTCGGCGGCAAGATCGTGCTCCCGGAGCCCTTCGGCCTGCGGCACGCCTGGGCGGAGAAGCCCTGGCGGCACCGCTTCATGGCCGACGACGCGATGCGCGCGGCCACGCCCGTACTGCGCGTCGTCCACGCGGCGGCCATCCGCGTGCTCGACGACCACGGCGTGGACACCGACCGCTTCAGCAACCGTTCGCTGATCCTCAGCGGCCTGGTGCAGGACGCGGCGCCGAGGCAGGCCGACGTTTACGACGCGTAATACAGGGCCGGGGGCGGGGGCGCCCGTGGGTCAGGCGGCCGGCCAGGCATCGGCCAGCATCTTGCGGGTGTCCCCCAGCAGCTGCGGCAGCACCTTGGTGTGCCCGACGACCGGCATGAAGTTCGTGTCCCCGCCCCAGCGCGGCACGAGGTGCTGGTGCAGATGCGCCGCGATACCCGCCCCGGCGACGGCACCCTGGTTCATCCCGATGTTGAACCCCTGGGCGCCGGAGGCCGTCCGCAGCGCGGTCATCGCACGCTTGGTGAAGGAAGCCAGCTCGGCGGTCTCGGCGTCGTCCAGGTCCGTGTAGTCGGCGACATGGCGGTACGGGACGACCATCAGGTGCCCGCCGGTGTACGGGTAAAGATTCAGCACCGCGTACACCTGCTCACCGCGCGCGATGACGAGCCCGTCCTCGTCGGACTTCGCCGGAATCGAGCAGAACGGGCAGCCGTCCTCGGCCCCCGGACCGGTCGGCTTGTTCTCCCCCTGGATGTACGCCATCCGGTGGGGCGTCCACAGGCGCTGGAACGCGTCCGGCGTCCCGACTCCGATCTGCTGCTCCGGCTCAATCGTCATGCGGGCCAGCATATTCCCTGGGGCGGCAGGACAAGCGGCGAGGGGCGGCCCCGGATGGGACCGCCCCTCGAAAACCCCCGCGCGTGCGGGGAACTGGTCGGCATCTGTCATGTGCGACCGATAGCGTCCGGATCACCCCCGCTTACGCGGGGACCATGTCACACCTGCACCCGGCGCTCCACCACGTCAACGAGCTTCGCCAGCGCCTGGTCACGCGGGATGCCGTTCTCCTGGGACCCGTCGCGGTACCGGAACGACACCGTGCCCGCGCTCATGTCCTCGTCACCGACGATGATCATGAACGGAACCTTCTGCTTCTGCTGATTCCTGATCTTCTTCTGCATACGGTCCGAGGAGGCGTCCACGTCGACCCGGAGCCCCTTCTTCTTCGCCTCGGCGGCGAACTCCTGAAGGTACGGAATGTGCGCGTCGCCAATCGGGATGCCGACCGCCTGCACCGGAGCCAGCCACACCGGGAACGCACCCGCGTAGTGCTCGAGCAGCACCGCGAAGAACCGCTCGATGGAGCCGAACAGTGCGCGGTGGATCATCACCGGACGCTGCTTGCTGCCGTCGGGGCCGGTGTACTCCAGGTTGAAGCGCTCAGGCAGGTTGAAGTCGAGCTGGACTGTCGACATCTGCCACGTACGGCCGATGGCATCGCGGGCCTGGACCGAGATCTTCGGGCCGTAGAAGGCCGCGCCGCCCGGGTCCGGGACCAGCGGCAGACCCTGCTTCTCGGCGACCTGGCGCAGGGTCTCGGTGGCCTCTTCCCAGATCTCGTCCGAGCCGACGAACTTCTCCGGGTCCTTGGTGGACAGCTCCAGGTAGAAGTCGGTCAGGCCGTAGTCGCGCAGCAGACCGAGGACGAAGGTGAGCGTACGGTCGAGCTCCTCCGCCATCTGCTCCTTGGTGCAGTAGATGTGCGCGTCGTCCTGCGTGAAACCGCGGGCCCGGGTCAGGCCGTGCACGACGCCCGACTTCTCGTACCGGTACACGGTCCCGAACTCGAAGAGGCGCAGCGGCAGTTCACGGTAGGACCGGCCCCGCGCGTCGAAGATCAGGTTGTGCATCGGGCAGTTCATGGGCTTGAGGTAGTAGTCCGTGCCCTCGTCGAGCTGCATGGGCGGGTACATGCCGTCGGCGTACCAGTCCAGGTGACCCGAGGTCTCGAAGAGCTTCCCCTTGGTCGCGTGCGGGGTGTAGACGAACTCGTACCCCTCCTCCTCGTGCCGGCGGCGCGAGTAGTCCTCCATGACCCGGCGGATGATGCCGCCCTTGGGGTGGAAGACCGCGAGGCCCGAGCCGATCTGCTCGGGGATCGAGAAGAGGTCCAACTCGGAGCCGAGCTTGCGGTGGTCGCGCTTCTCGGCCTCGGCGAGGAACTCCAGGTGCGCCTTCAGCTCGTCCTTCGACGGCCACGCGGTGCCGTAGATGCGCTGGAGCATGGGGTTCTTCTCGCTGCCGCGCCAGTAGGCGGCGGCGTTGCGCATGAGCTTGAACGCCGGGATGTTCCGGGTGGTCGGCAGGTGCGGACCACGGCACAGGTCCTTCCAGCACAGGTCGCCGGTCTTGGCGTCCAGGTTGTCGTAGATGGTCAGCTCGCCGCCGCCCACCTCGACATTCGCGCCGTCGTCGGTCGAAGCGGAGCCCTTGATGCCGATGAGCTCCAGCTTGTACGGCTCGTCCGCCAGCTCCTCACGCGCGGCCTCGTCCGAGACGACGCGGCGCGAGAAGCGCTGGCCCCGCTTCTGGATCTCCTGCATCTTCTTCTCGATGGCCTTGAGATCCTCGGGCGTGAACGGCTTCTCGACGTCGAAGTCGTAGTAGAAGCCGTCCTTGACCGGCGGGCCGATGCCGAGCTTCGCCTCGGGGAAGAGCTCCTGCACGGCCTGCGCCATGACGTGCGCGGTCGAGTGGCGCAGGATGTTCAGGCCGTCCTCGGAGGAGATCTCGACCGGCTCGACCTCCTCGCCGTCGGCGACGACGTACGCCAGGTCCTTCAGCTCGCCGCCCACGCGCGCGGCCACGATGGTGCGCTCACCGGGGAAGAGTTCCGCCGCCGTAGTGCCCGTGGTCACCACGCGCTCTTCCCGCTCGGAATCGCGTTGGATGAACACACGGACGTCTGACACCGGTCACTCCTGACTGAGGGGGTCGCGACAGAGGAGACTGCGCGCCCCTGAATCGTACCGAGCCCGGCGGCCACATCGCTAAACGGTTATTTCCCGCCGCTACTCCCCGCCGCACGCCTCCTCGAAAAAGTCCAGGTTCTCCTGCAGCGACTTCATCAGCCGGTCCCGCTCCGCGTCGTCCACCTGCACCGGCACCACGCTCTCCGCCCCCGTGAGCCGCCGGAAACCGCCCCGGCTCTCCAGCTGCCCGTGGACCCTGACCGGCAGCCCGACCAGATGGGCGTGGCCGGCGATCCGGTACGCCTCCTCGTCGAGCACCACCCGTACGTACGGCACCTCCGCCCCGGCCAGGACCCGCAGCCGCACCGTGCCCGGCCCGCCCGGTCCCGAGCGCCGCATCCGTACCACCGTGCCGGTGATCCGTACCGCCACGGACGGCTCGCCCAGGGTGTACCGGGCACCCGCCTCGCGCAGCGCCGGCAGATCGCCCGGCGAGAACTCCACCGCCTCGGGATGCGCCGCGCACCCCTCCGGCACCCCGGCGGCCGGCGACCACTCCAGCCCGATCCGGGTGCTCTCCGAGCCGTGCACCAGCGCGATCACCGCGTCCGTGAGCTCACGGCTCACACCGGCCTCAACGGCCGAGTCGAAGGCCTCCATGCCACCCGTCGCCCGCTTGTAGTCGACGGCCTCGCGGGCCGCGTGCAGGGCGTGGTGCAGCCGCACGACAACGCCGCGCCCCGCTTCCACCGGTACGAACGCCGTGAGCGCGCGCCCACCGGGCGCCGGCCCCACCAGCACGCCCTCCAGCGACGCCTGCGCCTGCCGCCGGTGCCGCGCGCCGTAGTACCCGGCGCGCCCGCGCGCGGCGAGCGCCGCCGCGAGCAGCATCTGGCGTGCCGCCGAGCGCAGTTGCTCCTGCGCGGTCCACGAGGCGGCTCCGGACGGTCCTTCCGGTACGTCGCGCCACCAGCGGATCTCATCACTCGGGACGGCGAGTGAGACCAGCACCTCGCGGGCGGAGGGCGCGGCGCACCGGGCGAGCGCGGTCAGTGCCTCGCCGAGCAGGTCGTCGCTGTCGGGGAACGCCCTGCTCTCCGGTACGAGCAGGCTCGTACCGGCGCCGGACGGTCCGGGCGCGGTCCAGCGCGCGTAGCGCCCCGCCGCTCCCCCGCGCCGCCGCCACCCGTGCCGGGCGAGCAGTACGCCGAGCACGGCGGGGTCCACCTTGGCGGGGTCGGGCCCCGCACCGGCGTCCCAGACACCGGCACCCGTGGCGAAGCCGCTGTCGGGCTGGGGCTCCGTGCTCGGGTGTGGTCGTACGGGCTCGTCGATCGGCCGGTGCTGCATCAGGGTCTCCCTCCCACCCCGACCCGGGTCATGATCTCGCAGAGTGCTCGGTCGTCGAATATCCGCGAGGTCGGGATCCGCACAGTTGTCCTGCGCCTGCCCGTCACCGGGTGTCCGGCCAGGTTGGTCCAGTAGCAGCAGTGCCGCAGATCGAGGCGGTCGTGACCGGCGCGCAGCCAGTCGTCCTGGGCCCGCGGTACGAGCATCACGACCAGGATCTTGTGCACCGACACCGGGCTGCGGGCGAGCTTCTCCAGGTGCGCGTTGTCGAGCGTGAAGGAGAACGTGCCCCCGGCCGGGTGCGGCGGGATCTGGTAGGTGCATTTGAGCTGCACTTTGATGGTGACTTCGTCATCGACGGTGTGCTCGGGAGCGCTGTGGCTCACGTGCCAGTCGATGCCGTTGTCCGGAAACGGCTGTGAGAGAGAACATCCCGCGGCCGCCGCGACCGCGTGCAGATAGCCCACCTGAAGAGTCTCCATGCAGGCAGTGGTGGCGAGTCCGCCGCGCAGCGGTGCGATCCGCTCGGGCAGCAGCCCGCCCGGTTCGGGCTGCGCGAGCGCCATGGCTGACTGTGCCTTCCGGGCTGTGCCGATCAGGTTCCCCACGACGGGCCGTCAATTCCACGGCCCGCTACCTGTGTTGTCTCCGTTCTGGCTGCCCCGCAAACGGCGTACCGCACAAACGAGCCGGGTATCACCGGTTCGGGCAGGGGACGCACGCCATCTGCCAAGGGAGCAAGAGGAGTTCGCCATGACGTGCTGGTACGAAGGGCCCCTGGCCGCGTTCGACACCGAAACCACGGGCGTGGATGTCGAGGTGGACCGCATAGTTTCCGCCGCGCTGGTCGTGCAGGACACGCCGGGCGGACGGGTGCGGGTGACGCGCTGGCTGGTGAATCCGGGCGTTCCGGTGCCCGCGGAGGCGGCCGCGATCCACGGGCTGACGGACGATCACCTTCAGCGCAACGGCCGCTGGCCCGCGCCGGTCATGGAGGAGATAGCCAGGGGCCTCGCCGAGCAGAGCATCGCCCGGCGGCCCCTGGTGGTGATGAACGCGCCGTTCGATCTGACGCTGCTGGACCGCGAGCTGAGGCGCCACCGGGCGTCGTCGCTGACGCGCTACCTGGACAGCCGCCCGCTGTGCGTGCTGGATCCGCGCGTACTGGACAAGCATCTGGACCGCTACCGCAAGGGCCGCCGTACGCTCACCGACCTGTGTGCGCAGTACGAGGTGGAGCTGGACGGCGCGCATGACGCGGCCGCCGACGCGACGGCCTCACTGGAGGTCGTACGCGCGCTGGGGCGCCGTTTCGCCGCGCGTCTGGACGCGCTCTCGCCGGCCGAACTGCACTCGCTCCAGGCGGTGTGGCACGCGGCGCAGGCGCGCGGCCTGCAGGCGTGGTTCGCGCGCAACGGGTCGGAGGAGGCCGTGAATCCGGCATGGCCGCTGCGCCCCGAGATTCCGGCGGCGGCCGCCTGAGCGGGCCCCGAGCGGCCAGAGCGGCCCGGCGCACGGGAACACAAAAAAGCCGGTCCGTCGGTGACGGACCGGCCTTCCCCGGGTGGGCGATACTGGTTTCGAACCAGTGACCTCTTCGGTGTGAACGAAGCGCTCTCCCACTGAGCTAATCGCCCGGGAACGGACTGAACCATACAGGCCCTCACCGGGTTGGTTCAAACCGCGAGAGCGGCCGCCAGCCCGCGCCGCCCACCCCGCATCATCAGCGCGTGATTGGCGATGAGCAGGGGGCGCCCGGGTACGGCGAGCCGGCGCACCAGCGCCTTGTGCACCCGCACTTCCTGCTCGTAGAGGGCGCGTGTGCCGTTGCCGTGAGGGCGCACGGTCCAGCGCGCCCAGCCCTCCATGTCGCCGGTCATGGCCACTTCCAGTACGCCGGCTTCCGGTGCGCGCCGCTTCTGGTGAAGGGTGAAGACGAGTTCGTACGGCAGGAAAGAACGCACCCGGACGATGCCGGTGCTGTCGTCCAGGCGCGTGACACTCCGCACCTGTGGCCACCATCGGGGGTACGCGTCGACCTGTTCCAGGGCGGCGCAGACCGCGCCGGGCGGGGCGTGCAGGTCCCACACACTGCGGAAGCGGTAATGGTTCCAGTCCATCCCGCAAGTCTGCGCGCGGCAGGCGTGTCCATGCGTACTCACGTCGGATATGAGTATCCGCACCCATGTCGTGCCGTGTGTCGGGCACCACACTCCTCAACCATGGAGAACGCGCCACCACCCGCCGAGGAATTGGTGATCCTCGACCGCGAACTGGGACAAATTGAAGCCCGTCGCGCCCAGTTGCTGGCCCGCAGGGCGTGGCTGCTCAGTGCCATGCAACAGGCCGTGGCCCCACAGAATCCCTTCGCGCCGCAGCACGCGCCGCGGAACGACGCCTCACCGCGCAGCGCGCAGAACGTGCTGCTGACCCTCGGCGGCATCCTGCTGACGATCGCCGCGGTCGCCTTCACGCTGGTCAGCTGGGGCCACATGGGCATCGGCGGTCGCTCGGCGGTGCTGGGCGCCGTGACGGCCCTGGCGCTGGCCGCGCCGGCCCCGCTGCTGCGCCGCGGGCTCGTCTCGACCGCCGAGTCGGTGGGCGCGCTCGGGCTGGCTCTCACGGTGCTCGACGCGTACGCGGTGCACCGCGTCGCGGCGCCGGACACGGACGGTCTCGCGTACGCCGCGGTCAGCTCGGCCGTACTGGCCGGGCTCTGGGCGGCGTACGGTCTGGGCTTCGGCCGGCTGCGGCTTCCGCTGCCCGCCGCCCTGATCACCGCTCAACTCCCGTTCGTGCTCTGGGCGCTGGCGGCCGACGCGAGTCCGCTCACGCTCACCTGGGCGCTGCTGGCCACGGCCGCGCTCGATGTCGCCGTGGTCCTGTGGGGCACCGGCCGCGCGGTACGCCCGCTGGCCTGCGCCGGGGCCTGGCTGACGGGTGCGGGGGCGCTGCTCAGCGCCGCCGCCATGTCGGTGGCGGCGGCGAGCTCCACCGACGCGCTGCGCCCGGGCGTACTGCTGCTGGCGGTCGCAGCGCTGGGCCTGTTCGCCGCCTGGCGCGCCCCTGCGCCGCAGGCCGCCGCACCGTCGCCGCACGCCGTCGCGGCCTCGGCAGTTGCCGGGCTCGCGGTGCTCGCGGCCGTCGGTGGTGTGCTGCGGCCCGCCGTGCCGGACGCCTGGGCCGTGCCCGTGTACGTGCTGTGCGCGGTGGCTCTGCTGGCCGTCGTACGGGCGAACCTGCCGCGCCCCATGGTTCTGGGCCTGGCCGGATCGTCCGGTGCGGTGCTGGCGGCGGCCACCCTGTGGGCGCTGCCGCTGGTCGCGGTCACTCTGCTGGGCCCCGCCGCCTGGGCGGAGCGCGCCTGGTCCGGTGCCCCGGCGGGCGTGCGGGAAGCGCTGGCCTCCGAGGTCCCCTGGTCCTGGACGTCCACCGCCCCGCTGGTGCTGCTCACCGTGGCCGCCGTCGCCGCGACGACGCACCGCCTGACCGCACCCGGCTCCACCCGGCGCGCCCCGGCGGCATGCGTGGCTCTCGCGCTGTCCTGGGCCGCGGCGTACGCCACTGGGGCCGCGCTGGACCTCGGCTACCCGGCGGCCGTAACGCTGTACGTGCTGCTGGCCGCAGCGCCCCTGGCCCTGGCGGTCCGCGCCACGGCCCCCGGCTCGCCCCTCGCGCTCACCGCGCTCGCCTGCGCCGTCGCGTCGGCGGTCTCCGTCTCGCTGCTGGCGCTGGCCGCGCAGGCCGCCACCTTCGCCGTGCTCGGCGTCATGCTCGCCCTCTTCGGCGCGTCCGCCGCGCTCGGCGGGGGAGCCGTTACGCCGCCGGTCGCCGCCGGGGCGGCCGTCGTGTACGCGACCGGGCTGGCCGGCGCCGCCGCCTCCTCCTTCGCACTCGCGCCCCATCACGCCGGGCTGGTGATCCTCGCCGTCCCGGCGGCGGCCGCCGTGCTCGCCGCCCGGATCCGCGACCACGTCACCGCCCTGCCGCTGGAGGTTACGGGCGCCGCGGCGGGGCTGCTCGCGATCGGCCTCACGGTGAACCACGCGCCGACCCTCGCCCTGGCCCTGGCGCTGTCCGGCGTCATCGCCGCGGGCACCGCCGTACGGGCCGGCCGTCGCCCCGTCGGATACGCGGCGGCCGCGCTGTTCGTACTGGCCACCTGGGTCCGCCTCGGCGCCTCGGACGTGGTCACGCCCGAGGCGTACACGCTGCCCGTCACCGTCCCGGCGCTCGCGATCGGTGTGCTGCGGCGCCGGCGCGACCCCGGGGCCTCGTCCTGGGCGGCGTACGGCCCCGGGCTGGCCGCGACCCTCCTGCCGAGCCTGATCGCGGCCTGGGGCGACCAGCACTGGCTGCGCCCGCTGCTCCTCGGGGCGGCCGCCCTCGCCGTGACCCTCACGGGCGCCCGGCAGCGGCTCCAGGCCCTGCTGGTGCTGGGCTCCGCGGTGCTCACCCTGGTCGCGCTGCACGAGCTCGCGCCGTACGTCGTCCAGGTCGTCGGCGCACTCCCCCGCTGGCTGCCGCCGGCCCTGGCGGGCCTGCTCCTGCTGGCCGTGGGGGCGACGTACGAGCAGCGCCTGCGCGACGCGCGACGGCTGCGGGACACCCTGGGCCGGATGCGCTGAGGGCCGGCCGTTCCCGGTCACGGGAACGGCGAAGGCCCGGAAGACTTTTGTCTTCCGGGCCTTCGGTCCGGGTGGGCGATACTGGGTTCGAACCAGTGACCTCTTCGGTGTGAACGAAGCGCTCTCCCACTGAGCTAATCGCCCCGGCGCTCCGCAAACATTACCCCATGTCAGCGGGTCCCCAGAACCGATTCGCGGTCACCGGACGGTCACTCGTCGATGTTCCACGGCATCGCCATGCCGAACTCCCAGACGTAGATCCCGACCAGCACCGCGACGATCACCAGGCCGATCGTGGTGAGGATGATGTTGCGCCGCCGGACCTTCGGATCGAGCGCCTTCTGGGCCGCCTCGGTGACTTTCCGTTTCGTCCAGCGCAGCACGAGCTGCGCCCACACGAACTCGGTGGCCCAGATCGCCATGCCGCCGAAGATCACCAGCCAGCCGGGCCCGGGCAGCGGCAGCATGACCACGCCCGCCGCCACGACCGCCAGGCCGATGACGAACACACCGACCTGCCAGCTCAGGTGCAACGTTCTGTAGCGCTTGATGACCTGCGGCGCCCGGGAGCCCAGCTCGCGCTCGGACCCCGTCGCGCCCCCCGTGGCGGGCACTGCCGCCGCCGGGTCGACGACTTCTTCCCGCTCGTTACTCTCCGCATTCATAGGGCCCAACCTACCGGACGGGATCACCTCGCCGAAATGGTCGTACTGCCTCAAGTGTCACTCCGCCGTACGAGGTACCTGAAGAGCCGCAAAAAGGTCAGAGGGGTTTACAACGACACCGTAGGTGGCATGTCGATTTCGCCGACGTGCGAATCCCCGAGCGCACACTGAGCGAAAGGCCCTGGCGCTTATGAACACCACGGTCAGCTGCGAGCTGCACCTGCGCCTCGTAGTGTCGAGCGAGTCATCACTGCCTGTACCCGCGGGCCTGCGGTATGACACGGCCGATCCCTACGCCGTGCATGCCACCTTCCACACCGGAGCCGAGGAAACCGTCGAGTGGGTGTTCGCCCGCGATCTCCTCGCTGAGGGCCTTCACCGGCCCACCGGTACCGGCGACGTCAGAGTCTGGCCGTCCCGCAGTCATGGCCAGGGCGTCGTGTGCATCGCCCTGAGCTCCCCGGAAGGAGAAGCCTTGCTCGAAGCCCCGGCGCGGGCCCTGGAGTCGTTCCTGAAGCGGACGGACGCCGCGGTACCACCTGGCACCGAGCATCGTCACTTCGATCTCGACACGGAACTCTCACACATCCTGGCGGAGAACTGAGCCAGACCGAGAGCCACCCACCGCCGTCCGACTCGGGGCGACGGCGTGGGGCGGACAATTGCATACGGAACACGGTATGCACCGGCGCCGTCTCCGCGGATTTCACCGCGGGGACGGCGCCGGTGCGCGCCGGGCGCGAGCCGCTAAAGTCGACCGGCAACTGCGGGCGCCCGCCCGCAGCAGGCCAGGGAGCGAATCGTGCTGATCCCCCACGACACCAAGCGCGCCCTCGACGTCGTCGTCGATCTGGTGAACACGGCGCCGGAGAGTGACCGGAGCGGCGACCGGCTCGAAGACATCGAGGCGCTGTACGGCTTTGTGCGGCTCCATCACATCAGCGACGTGGGCAGGCTCACCGAGGCGGATCTGAGGGCCGTACGCGACGTGCGAGAGCGCTTCGCGGACGTGTTCGCGGCGCCCGACCCCCGCACCTGCGCGGAGCTGATCAACCAGCTCGTGGCGGCGGCCGGCACCACACCGCGGCTGACCGACCACGACGGCTTCGACTGGCACGTGCACTACTTCGCACCCGGCGCCTCGGTCGCGGACCATCTCGCCGCGGACTGCGGGATGGCGCTGGCCTTCATCGTGGTCTCCGGCGAGCACGAGCGGCTGCGGCGCTGCGAGGCGCCGGACTGCCGGCGGGCCTTCGTCGACCTGTCGCGCAACCGGTCCCGCCGCTACTGCGACAGCCGCACCTGCGGGAACCGGCTGCACGTGGCGGCGTACCGGGCACGGCGCAAAGAGGCCGCCGGCTGAAACACCTCGCCCGCCTCACAGCAGGAAAAGATCATGCATCGCCGCCATCAGCAGCAGGAAGCCGATGAGCGCGAGGAAGATCATCAGGGGTGGCTGGGAGAGCGCGAAAAGGCAGCCGCGCGGTTCTTCTTCGGTGGGTGCGGGGGCTTCGCCCCGGGTTGTGTCCAGCATCTCGGGCCGATGATGACGCAGTGCGACCACCGGTGACGACCAACACACCCACCTGCGACGGGAGTTCGCCGGATCTTGACCGTTCGCGATCTTCCAGTGACCGCTTAGGCGTCCGAGTTGCCAGGTTTCCCGTCAGATGCCGTGCTTCTTCAGGATCGCTTCAATGTCGCTGAAGTCCTCCGGCCGCGTCTGTTCCTTCTTGGCCGACGTGGCCGGCTTGACTGCCCTGCCTGCCTGCGGGGCGACCGCTTCGCGCTGGGCGGCCCGCGCGGCCTTGCGCTCCTGGCGGGTGCCGCCGGTGCGGCGCTCCACCGCCCTGGCCGTCACGAAGAGCAGCCAGGAGAGAGCGAGCACGCCGAAGCCCGCCCAGACCACCGGTTTGAAGGCGATGCCCGAAACCCACTCGACGACGCCGGTCATCACCAGGCCGACCGGCACGAGCGAATAGGCGGCGATGCGCGTCGCAGCCAGGAATCGCTTGCGGTACGCGGTGATCGCGGCGATGCCCAGACCGGCCGCGGACGCCGCGGAACAGATCGTCTCTGCCAGCATCCGGTCCTCCAGTGCCAGGTGTACGGGGGTACGGTCCCCTCCATCCTGCACCGGACGGGGCCACCCGGGCCACGCCCCCGTACGACCTCAGGGACATATCGGGGGCACCCTCCTCCCCAGGTCCCGGTTGGGGTGCGGCGTACCGGGCTGGAAGACTGGGCCCATGACCGACTCCTCCCCCGCCTCGCCGGCCCGCCCCGTCGTCCTCGACATCTGGTGCGAGCTCCAGTGCCCCGACTGCCACTCCGCGCTGGACGACGTGCGCGCCCTGCGTGAGCGCTACGGCGACCGTCTCGACGTACGGCTGCGCCACTTCCCCCTGGAGAAGCACAAGCACGCCTACGCCGCCGCGCAGGCCGCCGAGGAGGCTGTCGACCAGGGCAAGGGCTGGCCGTACGTGGAGGCGGTCCTCGCCCGTAACGAGGAGCTGGCGGCGAAGGGCGAGCCCGTCCTGCTGGAGGTCGCGGCCGAACTGGGGCTGGACGCCGAGGAGTTCGACACCGCCCTGATCGACGGCAGGCACCTCCTGATCGTCGACGCCGACCAGGCCGAGGGCAAGGCGATCGGCGTCACCGGCACGCCGACGTACGTCATCGACGGCGAGCGGCTGGACGGTGGCAAGAGCCAGGAAGGGCTGCGCCGGCGCATCGAGGAGATCGTCGACCGGCTGCTCGCCTGACCCGCGCGCTCGCCCTCACAGGAGCTGCTTGTAGAGGTGGTACGACACCGGCTCGTAGCCGAGTGATTCGTACAGCCGAAGGGCCGGGGTGTTGTCCGCGAAGACGTTGAGGCCTATGCGCTCGGTCCCGGCCGCCAGCGCCTTGCGCTCGGCGAGCAGCAGCAGCGCGCGTCCGAGGCCCTGGCCGCGGTACTCCTCGGCGATCTCGACGTCGAAGACGTACGCACCGCTCTGGCCGGGGTTCGGGTGCCGCAGCGCCAGCCAGAGCGTGCCCACCACCCTGTCGTCCCGGACGAGGACGCCGAGGTAGGTGTCCGGGGTGGCGACTCCGTCGGCGAGAGCGGTCGCGTGGTCGGCGTCGCACGTGGCCCGCGCCGCCTCCTCGGAGAGTCCGCGCTCGGCCAGGGAGCGGGCGTAACCCTCCTTGGTGTGGGCGAGCCAGGTCTCGAATTCGCTCTCGCTCATCGGCCTGCCCGTGACGCCTTCGGGCAGTTCGGGAGGGTGCGCGGGCAGGGGTTTGGTCATGTTGCGGCCGCGTTCGGTGTAGCCGAGAGCGGCCGCCATGCGCCGCGCGGCCGCCGCCTCGGCCGGGACGGAGATCTCCACACGGCCGCAGCCCCAGCCGCGCAGCACCTCCTCGGCCGCGAGCGCGGCGACCGTCGCTCTCCCCCGGCGCCGGTCGGCCTCGTCGATGCGCAGTCCGGCGACCCGGCCCACGGCGGCTCCGAAGCGGGGGTCCGTGGACAGCTCGACGACACCCACCGGGCGGCTGTTCACACAGACTTCGTACGTACGCGACTTCGCGCCGTCGGCGCCTTGCTGAAGCGGCGCTGTGGGCCGCAGGGTTGTGGTCATCAGGGGAGTTGTACCCGCCGGACGGCCACCCGTCATCCCAGATTCCCGGCGCTTTTACGGGTCCAGGTCCGACGCCGCCCGCTCGTCGAAGACGCGCATCGCCTTGGCCGTCAGGGGGCCCGGCGCCCCCGGCAGTTGGCGCCCGTCGACCCGGTGCACCGCCTGCACGTCGCGCAGCGTGGAGGTCAGGAAGACCTCGTCGGCCCGCTCCAGCACGTCCAGCGGCAGGTCGGCCTCCTCGGCGCCCGTCCATTCGACGGTCAGGGCGCGCGTGATGCCGGCGAGGCAGCCGGAGGAGACGGGAGGGGTGAGCAGCCGGCCGTCGAGGACGACGAAGACGTTCGACCCCGTGCCCTCGCAGAGCTGTCCGACGGTGTTCGCGAACAGCGCCTCGGAGGCGCCCTGTTCGCGGGCGCGGGCCAGTGCGACGACGTTCTCGGCGTACGACGTGGTCTTGAGCCCGGTGAGGGCGCCGCGCTCGTTGCGCGTCCAGGGGACGGTGATCACGGCGGTGCTGTCGGGGCGGCGGCCGGCCTCCCCGAGGGCGACTATCAGGGTGGGGCCGGTGTCTCCGCGCTCGGAGCCGAGCGGCGAGAGGCCGCCGGTGTAGGTGATCCGCAGCCGTCCGAGCGCCATGGGGTTGGCGTCCAGGACCGCGGCGCAGGCGCGGCGTACCTCGTCGAGGTCGGGCTCGGGCAGGCCGAGGCCACGGGCCGAGCGGGCCAGCCGGTCCAGGTGCCGGGTGAGGGCGAAGGTCCGTCCCGCGGTCGCCTTCACCGTCTCGAATATGCCGTCGCCCACGGTCAGACCGTGATCGAGTGCGGACACCCTGGCGGTCGCCGCATCCTGCAGCCCGCCGTCGACCCAAAGTTTCATGACGCGGTCCTTCCCATCTCCCGGTACGTGCCCGACGCTACCGCGAGCAGCCGGGATGCCTTCAGTTCGGTCTCGTCCCATTCGCGCTCGGGGTCGGAGCCCCAGGTGATGCCCGCGCCCGTACCGAACCTGAGGACCGGGCCGCCGGGGACGGTGCGGTCGATCCAGAAGGTCCGTATGCCGACGGCCAGCTCGCCGGTGACGCGATCCGCGTCCACCCAGCCGATGCCGCCGCAGTACGGGCCGCGCGGCGCGGTCTCCAGCGCCTCGATGATCGTGAGGGCGCTCGACTTGGGGGCGCCGGTCACCGAGCCGGGCGGGAACGTCGCGGCGAGCAGCTCGGCCCAGCCGGCGTCGGGCGCGAGTTCGGCGCGCACGGTGGAGACGAGGTGGACGAGGCCCGGGTGCGGCTCGATGACGCAGAGCTCCGGAACGGTCACGGAGCCGGGGACGGCGACCCGCCCCAGGTCGTTGCGGACCAGGTCGACGATCATGACGTTCTCGGCGTGGTCCTTCTCCAGCAGGTCGCCGGCGGTGCGCCCGGTGCCCTTGATCGGCCCCGACTCGACGGTCCGCCCGTCGCGCCGGAGATAGAGCTCGGGTGACGCGGTGGCTATCTCCACGCCGTGCGCGGGGAGCCGGATCGTTCCCGCGTACGGCGCCGGGTTGCCCCGGGCGAGGAGGGCGGTGAGCGCGTCGACGTCGGCGCGTGCGCCGGGGCGGTCGGGCAGCGGCGCGGCCAGGACGCGGCAGAGGTTGGCCTGGTAGACCTCACCGGCCGCGATGTGCTCGCGGATGCGGCGTACGCCCGCCGTGTACGCGGCGCGGTCCATCGACGACGTCCAGTCACCGGCGGCGGGGCCGCGCCAGGCGCCGGGCACGGGAGCCGGGACCGGCTCGGCGCGTACGTCGCCGAAGCGGGCACAGACGAGACGGCCCTCGAAGTCGGCGGTGACGGCCCAGAAGCCGGCGGAGTCGAGTGCGGCCGGATCGCTGGTCACATCGCGCAGATCGGAGGCGACAAGGCCGCCGAAGCGGGCCAAAGGGGGAAGGTCGTACACGGCCCCGAGTCTAGAGCGGACGGCCGTGACCTGCGCCGGGGCGGTCGCACCGCAGCACGCTGCACAAACGCGTTTTTGTACTGGCCCCGGAATCCGCTAGAGTTCAACACGTCGCCGGGACATGGAAACGCCCCGGCAAGACAAGCGGACGTGGCTCAGTTGGTAGAGCATCACCTTGCCAAGGTGAGGGTCGCGAGTTCGAATCTCGTCGTCCGCTCGGTGTGGGGGATCTTCCCGACCCCTGTCATTCACTCCTGGTGGAGTGGCCGAGAGGCGAGGCAACGGCCTGCAAAGCCGTCTACACGGGTTCAAATCCCGTCTCCACCTCCAAGGACGATTAGCTCAGCGGGAGAGCGCTTCCCTGACACGGAAGAGGTCACTGGTTCAATCCCAGTATCGTCCACTGGATTCCCGGCTGTATCTTGACCGGGGTGTCCGTCCCGCGCGATTAGCTCAGCGGGAGAGCGCTTCCCTGACACGGAAGAGGTCACTGGTTCAATCCCAGTATCGCGCACGCAGTTCATCCGCAGTCAGCAGTACCGCATGATCAACTGAACACCCCGCGCGATTAGCTCAGCGGGAGAGCGCTTCCCTGACACGGAAGAGGTCACTGGTTCAATCCCAGTATCGCGCACCACCCGCAAGCAGCCCCGGCCGTGAATCACGGCCGGGGCTGCTTCGTGTTCATGGTCAGGACGAGAAGAGCATCCGGCCGAAGCCCTTCTGGTGGTGACCGCCGTGGTGGCCGCCGTGGTGACCCCCGTGGTGACCGTGCTGCGGGGCGCCCCAGGCGGGTGCGGGAGCGGCGGGGTAGGGCTGCTGCGGGGCCGGGGGCGGAGGCGGGGCCTGCTGGGTCCATTGCGACTCCAGACGGGTCAGCGACTCCAGCTCGCCGTAGTCGAGAAAGATCCCGCGGCAACCGCTGCACTGCTCGATCTGGACACCATTGCGGTTGTACGTGTGCATGGGTGCATGGCACTTGGGGCACTGCATGGTCGGGTCAACTCCTCGCCGTCGGTTCGGCATCGCCGGAATGCATGCCCGGCGACGGTCCGTTCACCCTACGACGTGACTTCGGACTCCAACTCGGCCGGTAGAGCCGCGATTCGGGCGCAGGCCTCGATCATCATCTCCTCCACCTCGTCCAGCGGCCGGCTCTCGGCGGCGGACTTGGCGAGGGCGAGAGCGGCGGTCTGGACGGTCAGCGCGCGGGCGGGTACGTCGAGTTGGGGCCAGGGATCGCCGCCGTCGTCCGGGCGTACGGCCGTGCCTCCCGCGGCCCGGTACGCGCCGAGGAACCGGTGCCAGATGTCCGGTGCGAGCAGGCCGGCGGCGTACCAGGCGGCGGGGCGGGCCAGGTCCCAGGCGGGGTCACCGACGCCCATGTCGTCCACGTCGATCAGCAGCCAGTGGCCTTCGGCGGCGGGGTTGGGCGGGTGGCGGACGAGTTGGCCGAGGTGGAGGTCGCCGTGGCAGAGGGCCGCGCGGTCGGGCGGGCGGGGGGCTTCGTCCGGGGCTTCGTCCCGCGCCCAGGCGGGGAGGCGGGTCCAGGCGCGGAGCACGGTGGGGGTGGCGGGGTGAGGTTCTACCGCCTTCATGCGCGCGACGGCGCGGGCGGCCTTCGCGGGGCCGCGCATGGGCGGAAGCGGCGCGGGGAGCTGGAGCGCGCCGGGGGCGACGGCGTGCAGCCGGGCGAGGAGGGTCGCGGCGTCCTCCCAGGGGGCGGCGTCTGGGTCCTCGGGGTCGACGGGGGTTCCGTACGGCCACAGGGTGAGTGGCCGGCCGTGCAGCACGGTGAGGGCGGCGCCCGCTTTCGCGGCCGGCACGGGCAGGGGTGACAGGAGGATTCCGGTGAGGAGTGGGTCCGCGGCGATGGCCACCCGCGCGGTGAGGGCGGCGAGGTCCGTGTCGGGAGCGTGGGACTTGGCGACGACATCGTGGTGGCGTACGACCGTGCCGTCCGGCCTGTCGGCCAGGATGTGAGGGTGGGCGCAGGGGCAGGGGGTGGGTG
>NZ_JAGGPA010000069.1 GCF_018614035.1 Streptomyces sp. ISL-96 | reverse complement strand
AACCCCTGAACAGTTACTATTATGGTGACATGGACTCTCAGTATGGAAAGCAAGGAAGGAAGTAGGATGGAGGGAACAGGTGGGTCGTCACCAAGCGCGAGGTTCACGGCAGTTGGGCAGCGTAATTGGAAAGAAGGAGATATAAGCGACCTGGTATCTTCCCTGGAGTCCGGAGAGCTTGCCGGAGTCTCGTCTGTCTGGATTCCATGCGATCCCGCTCGCGAAGAGGCAGCCTGGAGTTCACTTCTTGGATGCTTCAAGGCGCAACGGTTCTATGCCTGGATGGCAAAGGTCTCGGGAGGCATGGAGGACGCAGAGCCAGCGAGGGAAAGTACCCTCATTGCGCACCGAACGGGCGACCGAGTTAGCCTGAAGAAGTTCGCCATGCTTTCGTTCCGCGAATCCGAGTACCGGGCGTTCGACAGTTCCGATGGGTGCATCCCTGAGTTCGTAAAGCCACTACTTCATCGAACCTCTGGATTCGCTTTCGCGCTTGGCGAGGAGGGCTTTTCGGATGAAGCGTGGATGGGCGCCGTGCAGCCTCTGGAAAGCCATTTCGCGCTTGCGTTTGACTTCGAAAATAGCCCCCTGCTCGAGAGGGGTCGGAGACGCCTGGTGGGAGTTTACTTGCGACTCGCTGTCGAAATGGGAATGCTGCCCGTAATCCCCCTCGATAGGCATCCTGACGCTGGCATGGTCCTCTTCTGTGCCCAAGACTGCTATGACGACATAACAGGTAAGTTGGCAACCCACTTCGATTTGTTGCATGGAGATGCGGGATCGGAACGCATAATCAGACTCTTGAATCAGGGCGGCGGCCTCGCGTATCTCTGAGATGGCAAGCTCTTGCGGCGCGTACTGGCTGCCCTTCTTGCTTGAGCCGTGCATCAATAGCCCTAGGTGCCGCCGTATCCAGGACCGGATTGCCTGCGCAGGTGGGCTAGGACGTCTGCGCCTCTAGGTCGTGCTGATCCTTGTCACCCTCCCAGCGGCGCATGACCGCGACCGCAGCCTCGGCCGTGTCCGCAGCAGCCCGGCCATCGCGTCGAAGGGCCAGCGGACGGTCTCGTGAGTCGTCGCAATGCGGCCAAAGTCTGTGGGCCTGCGGAGACCGAGTGCCAGGCGTCGTAGTCTCCGCTGTTCGGGACTCCTGCCAGTGCGGCTGGGCATGCTGGGATTCTTCTCAGGCGTCTCATGCAATGCGGTGAATAAGATCGCGGGAGGCGGATGCTTGTATTTCTCTGCTCCATGCGGTCCAGGTCTCTCAGACCAGTCTGACCGTGCCCCTGTGGACGGACCAGGGTGACCCGTACCTGTCCCATAGCGCCTCGAACCCCAGACGGTCGCTTGGAACGGGGGCACGGGCCGACCATCGAGCCGCATACGGGGAACAGTCGAGCATCCATCTGCTGCATTGAACCCGGTGGTCAGCGCGCCGGAGTGCGTGAGCGATGCGTGAGCGGACGGTGCGGCACAGTCCGTTGTGAACGGGACTACGCAGCACGGCCTAAGCTTCTGAACAGGCAAAATCGGATGACGGAGAACCGGCCGAGAAGTCCCGGCAGGACCCTGCCGGGACTTTTAATCCGTTGGTTGTGGGTTCGAGTCCCACACGGCCTACCAACCCAGCCCCAGGTCAGAGACCCTCTGATCTGGGGCTGGCTGCGCAGGGGCTCAGAGACGAGCATGTCGGCGAACTGTCAGGACGCCGCCGTCACCTCTTCCTCCTGGAGCACGATCTCGTCCGCCGTGGTGCGAGACAGCACGAGTCGCCGATGCTGCACCTTCGGCGCCTGCGGGACGACGGCCTGTACGACCAGTTTTGCCACCTGAACCTGCGGAAGCATCGCCACCCGCGAGAGAGCGGCAGATTCACCTGGGTGAGTGTGCCGGGGTGCGGGGCGAGCCGTCGGGTGGCAAGACTGGGGGCATGACTGAAAAGGCGCTCCTCGAAGGCGGGCCGGATGATCTGCGGGAGCGGATCGTTCCGATCACGCCTCCCGGAAAAGAGCTGAAGATTCCGCACCGCGGCGGGTACGAACACTTCAAGGTCACGTCGAGGCATCAGGAGAGCGACCAGGGCCGCCTGACTGTCTACGAGTGGTGGGAGCGTACGGAGGTCGCTGAGTAACGTCCCTTGGGGGGAGGGGGCTTGGGCGGCCGGCGTCCTGCAGTGGCAGCGTGACAGTCCAGGTGACGGACACCACGCGGACCGACGCCCCGGAGTGCGCACGTGTGATCGCCGCGCAGGTGTGAGGGGTGGGCGTGGTGGGAGTGGTCGGGGGGTGTCCCCTGATGGCGTACAGTTGGGTTTAACGACGCGGGGTGGAGCAGCTCGGTAGCTCGCTGGGCTCATAACCCAGAGGTCGCAGGTTCAAATCCTGTCCCCGCTACTGAAGAAGAAAACGAAGGCCCGGATCTCGGAAGAGATCCGGGCCTTCGTCGTATGTCCGGGCGGGCGTGAGGCCGTCGTCACCCGGGTGGCCGAGCTCCGATGGCTGTGCGGCGCGGCTACGGCCAGCCTGGGTTGGGCGCGGTACCGTCCGCAGCCGGGTGCGCGGCGAGCAGGAGACCACAGGTGGGGAAGCAAGGCGGAGCGGGCAAGGCTTCGCGGTTCGTCCGGGCGCTGCCGGCGCTGCTGATCGCCGGCGGATGCGTCTTCGACGCCACCACGCCGCCGAACTTCACCGCGTCGCCGCTCTTCGCCGCCGCCCCGCTGATCGCCGCCCCGCTCTTCTCGCTCCTCAACACCCTGGTGACCGGCGGCGTCGCGACTGCCGCCGTCGTCGCGCTGCACCTCTACAACGGCACCTCGACGCACGTCGAGTCCGTGACCGAGCTGATCACCATGATCACCGTCGCCGTCCTCGCGATCGTCATCAACCGCGTCGTACGCCGCAGCGGCCGGCAGCTCGCCTCCGCCCGCACCATCGCCGAGGCGGCCCAGCGCGCCGTGCTCCCCGTACCCGCCGAGCGGATCGCGGGGATGCACGTCGCCGCGCGGTACGAGGCCGCACAGGCGGACGCCTTCATCGGCGGAGACCTCTTCGCCGTACAGGACACGCCGTGCGGGGTACGGCTGGTGGTCGGCGACGTACGCGGCAAGGGGCTCGACGCGGTGGAGGCGGTGGCGGTCGTCATCGGGGCGTTCCGGGAGGCCGCCGAGCAGGAGAGATCGCTCGAAGGCGTCGCGCAGCGGCTGGAGCGGGCGCTCACGAGGGAGGGCGCGCGGCGGGACGGGCTCGACGCCTTCGAGGGGTTCACGACCGCCGTACTCGCCGAGATCCCGCGTGGGCAGGGGTCGGTGCGGCTGGTCAATCGCGGGCACCCCGAGCCGCTGCTGCTGTACGCCGACGGGGAGGTCGCGGAGCTCATGCCGGGCGAGGCCGCGCTGCCGCTGGGGATGGGCGAGCTGGGCGCCTGGCCGGACCGGGCGCAGGAGTACGCGTTCCCGCCGGGCGCCACGCTGCTGCTCTACACCGACGGACTGTCCGAGGCGCGTAATGCCACCGGTGTCTTCTACGATCCCGCCGCGCGGCTGCGCGGGCGGATCTTCTCCGGGCCGGAGGAGCTGCTGGACGCGCTCACCGACGACGTACGGCTGCATACGGCCGGAGCCGCCACGGACGACATGGCCCTGCTGGCGGTCGGGCGGCCCGCCGAGGGGCAGCAGGACCGCCGCAGGACCGTGAGCCTGGTCAGGCGGGTCCACGCCCATCTGCCGGACGGCCGAACCAGTGCAGGCTCTGGCCGTGCGGGGCCGTGAAGGCGACCGCGCGTTCGTCGATGGCGAGGGTGAGCAGGTGCTCGTCGTCGGGGGCGGGCGCGTCGAGCCAGGGCAGCACGGTGTGGTGCTCGTTGGAGATCCAGTGGCCCGGCAGCGCGCGCACGAGCGCGGCGAACTCCTCGCGGCGGGCGAGTGGCAGGTACATCAGTACGGCGGTGTGGAAGACGACCAGGGTCGCGTCCGTCGGGGCCTCGGCGGCCAGCGCCGGGAGTTCGTCGACGAGGTCGCCGCAGACGATGCGCGGGTGGGGTGCTGTACGTACGGCCTCGATGGCGGCGAGCTGCTGACGCGGGCGCTCCGCCCGGCCCGGCCAGATCAGTGACTGGAGCCAGCGGACGTCGTCCTCGTCGGTGGGGTCAGTGATGTTGAGGGGATTGAGGTCGATGCCCGCGCGCCACGCGATGTCGGGCAGCGCGGTGGGCAGGGGCGCGGGGCCCTCTGTACGGCAGTCGAAGGTGACGGGGGAGGCGCCGCCCAGGGTGAGGCCGCCGTTGTAGCGGTAGGCGTAGCGGTCGGGGTGGAGGCACAGACCGGCGGAGGCGCCGACCTCGATCAGGGCGAGCGGCTGGGGGAGCCCGGCCAGGAGGGGCAGCAGGGTGGCGCAGCGGGCGGGCTCGTTGGTCTGGGTGAAGCGGGCCAGCATGACTTCGCGTACGTCGTCCCAGTGGGCCAGGGTCCAGGCGCGGAAGGGCGCCCACCGGTCGTACGGGCCGCCGAGGAAACGGACGGCGGCGAGGAGGAGATTGGGCTGCTGCTTGTTGCCGGGCGGCAGGGCGGCGATGAGGGCGCAGAGGTCCTGGTCCTCGCTGATGCGGGCGGTGAGTTCGGCGTAAACGGGAGAAACGCCGCGCGCCTGCTGCTCGGAGAACTCGCGGTAGCGATCGGCGACCGACTGCGTGCTGTTGACAACCATGTGCCGAAGCTAGCGTCACATCCGACGCCGCGACCGTGCGTAATCGCGATATGCCCCTCCGCATAACAATTGACGAACCATCATGGTGAAGATGTTTCCTGAGGGGTGGTCAACTCGTCCGGCTGTGGGCGTTTGTGTCCTGATTGGTTCAGGCCAACGCCCTTAACGATCAACAGGATCAGCTTGGAAAGCATGCCCGGTGTCTATTAACGTTCGATAACGCAGCGCGGTCGTCCCAGTCGTCGCAAGAGACGACACCGTGCGCACGCGCCGAATTCCGCAAGGGAACCGGGGAACCACGTTCCTTGGGGTGAATCGGGCCATTTCGTACCAACGAAGCGGCCCGTAGGAGACCTTCCTGCTCCGAACCCGTCAGCTAACCCGGTAGGCGAGAAGGAAGGAAAGGAGCACGCCTCCGTGGCGTCCAACAGGCCCGCCCCCCAAGCGACCCTGCCCTCTTACGGGGTACCCCATCACACCGAGAATCACGTCGATGGGGAAGAAACCTGGGAAGAGTGGAATCCCACCGAGGAATCCGTCCGGCCCGTACGCGGCCGCCACCGCGTCGCCAAGCAGCGCGGCGGACTCGGTCGCAGCTCCACGGTTCTCGGCGTCGGCGTCATAGCCGCGGTCGGCGCTGGCGGCATCGCCACCGCGCAGGACAAGCCGGCCATCTCGATCTCCCTCCCCGACCTTCCCGACTCGTTTACGGACTCGCTGCCCGACGCCAAATCCCTTCCCGGCGTCGGGCCTTTCATGTCCGACGACTCCGGATCCGGTTCGCGGGCGGGCACCTCGGGCGAAGCGGTCCTGGCCGCCGCCCCCCTCACCACCGCGGGCGTCACCACCGTCGACGCGCAGCAGGGCACCACCGACGCGGGCGAGGCCCTGCGCGCCCGCATCCTCCAGCAGGCCGAGCAGCAGCAGGCCGCCGCCGACGCCGGGGTGAAGCTGGCCGCCGAGAAGGAGGCCGCCGAGAAGGCCGCTGCCGAGGCGAAGCAGCAGCAGACCGCGGCGGAGGCCGAGGCGGCCGAGGAGAAGCGCGAGGCCGAGGAGAAGAAGCGGCAGGCGGAGGAAGAGGCCGCGCGCAAGGCGGAGGAGGAGCGGCTCGCCAAGCTGGCCGCCAGCTACTCGCTGCCCACCTCGTCGTACACGCTCACCTCCACCTACGGCCAGTCCGGCTCGATGTGGTCCTCAGGCCAGCACACCGGCCTCGACTTCGCCGCCCCGACGGGCACGCCGGTCAAGGCCGTGCACGGCGGCACGATCAAGTCCGCGGGCTGGTCGGGCTCGTACGGCTACCGCATCGTCCTGGAGCTCCCGGACGGTACGGAGGTCTGGTACTGCCACCTCTCCTCGATGACCGTCACGTCCGGCGATGTCGGTACGGGCGAGGTCATCGGCCGCGTGGGCGCCACCGGCAATGTGACGGGGCCGCACCTGCACCTCGAGGTGCACACGCCCGGCGGGGCCGGCGTCGACCCGGCGGCGTGGCTGCGCGGCAAGGGCCTTTCCGTCTGACCTTTCCGTCCGACCCTCCGTCCGACCACTCCGTCCGACAGCAGCCTCCACAGTCCCCGGCAGTCCTGGCGCCCGCCCCCCGAGCCAGGGCTGCCGGTCTGTGTGTACTGCGCCGCCTCGGCAAGGTCCGCGCCATCGCTGCCTACTGCTGCCGGTACGGGTTGTACGCGGCGTAGTCCCGGTGCGGGGCGGGGTGCTGGGAGTGCGGCGGTCCGTACCCGTACGGCTGCTGCCACGGCGGTGGTGTCCGCCACCGCCCCGTCGCCCGCGCCGCGTACTCCAGGGCCGGCCCCGCCACCTCCCTGCGCTGCCACAGGTGGTGCAGCAGCTCCTGTTCGCGTGCCGTGAAGTCGGGGCCCACCGCGCCGCGGTGCGCCCGGTGGCGCAGGAAGGCGAGGGACGTGGCGAAGGCCTCGTACTCGGCGACGGCACGGGCGGCGGCGCGGGCGCCTACGCGGCCTCCGTGCGTACGTGCTCCGTGCGTACGGGCCGCCGCGTCCCGCGCCAGCGAGCGGGCCCGCATGGAGGAGAGCGCGAGCGGCTCGGCGGGCAGCAGCCAGCCGGCGGCGGCATAGGCGGGCAGCTCGGCGGCTATGGTGCTCAGCTCGCGCTGGCGCGTCCAGACCACCAGCCAGGTCAGCAGGGCGAAGGCGGGGACCATGAAGCCGGCGTACACCGCGTAGAAGCCGTACTGCCCGAAGACCGCGGAGCCGTTCCACAGGGCGTGCATGCCCATCGCGAACACCAGGCCGAGCAGCGGCAGCGCGATACGCCGCCACCGCCCCCGGCGGCGCGGCGGCGCGAGCGCGGCGAGGCCGAAGCCGATGCCCGTCAGCACCGTGAACAGCGGGTGCGCGAACGGCGACATCACCACGCGTACGAAGAAGGTCGCCGCGGTCACCGACGCGAGGCCGGAGGCGCCTGCTTCCTGGTCCTCGCCGAAGGCGTTGCCGAGATAGAGGATGTTCTCGGTGAAGGCGAAGCCGGTCGCCGTGAACCCGGCGACGACCACTCCGTCCACGATCCCCGTGAAGTCCCGTCTGCGGAAGAGGAAGATCAGCAGCACGGCCGCCGCTTTCGCGCTCTCCTCGACGACCGGGGCTATCACCGTCGCGCCGAGGGATTCGGCCCCCGCCGGGTCGGCGGTGGCCGTGGCTATCCAGCGGGTCGCGAAACTGTTCGCGATGATCGCGACGAGGGCGGCCGCGAACGCGCCCCAGGCGAAGGCGAAGACGAGGTTCCGCCAGGGCTCGGGCTCCACCCGGTCCAGCCAGCGGAACGCCGCGAGCAGCAGCGGCACCGGCAGGACCGCGAGGCCCAGCCCGACCAGGAAGCCATGGGTGCCGGTCTGGTCGCGGACGATCGCCAGGATCACCAGGGCGCAGAGTGCGAGCACCGTGATCACCGAGCCCGCGCGCACCGCCCTGATGCGCCACCAGGTGCGGCGCGGCTTGTAGCGCCAGCGCGCAGGCGGTGGTACGGCGGCGAACTGCGGCTGCTGCTCACAGTCCGGGACCGCCGGGTGCTGCCGGGGGTGCGGAGGCGACTCGTACACCCGTCGACCCTAACGAGGGGCACTGACAACTGGCGATGGCGCCTACAGGCTCTGGCGGCGGCGGAAGAGAAGGTCGTGCACGACATGGCCCTTGTCGAGGCCCTGTCCCTCGAAGCGGGTGAGTGGCCGGAAGGCGGGCCTCGGCGCGTAGCCGCCGTCCGGCACGGTGTTCTCGAAGTCGGGGTGCGCGGTGAGCACTTCCAGCATCTGCTCGGCGTACGGCTCCCAGTCGGTCGCACAGTGCACGATCGCGCCAGGTGCGAGGCGGGGCGCGACGAGGTCGAGGAACTCGGGCTGGATCAGGCGCCGCTTGTGGTGGCGCTTCTTCGGCCACGGGTCGGGGAAGTAGACGCGCAGGCCGGCGAGAGAGGCGGGCGGGATCATCTCGCGCAGCAGGATGATCGCGTCACCGTTCGCGACCCGGACGTTGGTGAGGCCGGCGCGGTCGGCGAGACCGAGGAGATTGCCCTGGCCGGGCGTGTGTACGTCGACGGCGAGGATGCCGGTGGTGGGCTCCTCGGCGGCCATCTGGGCGGTGGCCTCGCCCATCCCGAACCCGATCTCCAGGACGACCGGCAGGCTGCGGCCGCCGAAGAGCTCGTCGAGGTCGAGGACGCTCCGGCCGTCGATGTCGAGACCCCACTGGGGCCACAGCCGCTCCAGCGCCTCGGCCTGCCCCGTGGTCACGCGGCTGCGCCGCGGCTGGAAGCTGCGGATCCGCCGCTCGTGGTGCGACCCGGCGGGGTCGGGCGCGGGGCCGCCGGGGAAGCGGGGCTCGCCCTTGGCTCGGTGGAAGGGGGAGATGTGGGGGGCGGCGGCGTCGGGGTGGACGCTGGAGAACTCAGACACAGTGCTCCCGATTCTACGGCGCGGTGGGGTGGGGGGTGCCTGCGGCGGCGGCAGCCCCCCGGGGCCCCGCCCGGCACTACCAGCCCCTCCGGCGTTTGAGGAGCGGGGTCTGGGGCAGCGCCCTGGTTCGGGAAGGGGCGGGTAGGGGAAAGCGCCGCAGGCTCCCGCACCGGACGGCCGCACCCCTGCACCGCGCCCGGAGGCCGCACCGCACTCACTCCCCACCCGCCCCTACCCCACTCCTACCCCGCCCCCAAAACCTCCAGCGCCCGCCGGGCCACCCGTCTCCCGATCGGGAGTGACGCCGTGGCGGCCGGGGAAGGGGCGTTCAGGACGTGGATGATGCGCGGCGTCTCGCGGATCAGGAAGTCGTCGACCAGCGTCCCGTCCCGCAGCACCGCCTGCGCCCGCACCCCCGCCGGCGCCGGCCGCAGATCCGCCGCCGTGACGTCCGGCAGCAGCCGCCGCACGGCGTCGGTGAACGCGCGCTTCGACATCGAGCGGTGCAGCTCGCCAGCCCCGTAACGCCAGTGCCGGCGGGCTATCCGCCAGGACCCCGGCCAGCCGAGCGTCCCGGCCAGCTCGCGCGGCCGGATCGCCGACCACGCGTATCCCTCCCGCGCGAGCGCCGGCACCGCGTTCGGCCCGACGTGTACGCCGCCGTCGATCCCCCGGGTCAGATGGACCCCGAGGAAGGGGAACGCCGGATCCGGCACCGGATAGACCAGCCCGCGCACCAGCTCCGGCCGCGCGAGCTCGAAGTACTCCCCCCGGAAGGGGACGATCCGCATCCCGGGGTCGTCGCCCGCCAGCCGCGCCACCCGGTCACAGTGCAGCCCGGCGCAGTTCACCAGCACCCGCGCCCGCACCACCGACCCGTCCGCCGTACGCACCGCCACACCCCACGGCCGCCGGTCCACCGCGGTCACCTCCGCGCCGTACCGGATCTCCGCACCCGACGCGCCCAGGCTCTCCGCCAGCTGCCCGGCGACCGCCCCGAAGTCGCACACGCCGGTCGTCGCTACCTGGATCGCGGCCAGCCCCCGCACATTCGGCTCGTACTCCTCGATCTGAGCCGGGCCGAGCTCCCGCACGGGAATGCCGTTCTCCCGCCCGCGCTGCACGAGCGCGTGCAGCCGCGGCAGCTCCTCCCGCTCGGTCGCGACGATCAGCTTGCCGGTGACTTCGTGCGCGATGCCGTGCTCCGCACAGAACTTGATCATCTCGGCCGCGCCCCGCACCGCGTACCGCGCCTTGAGTGAGCCCGGCCGGTAGTAGATGCCGCTGTGGATCACGCCGCTGTTGCGCCCGGTCTGGTGCAGCGCGGGGCCCCGCTCCTTCTCCAGCACCGTCACGCGCGTGCCGGGCGCGGCGCGCGTGATGGCGTACGCCGCCGAGAGCCCGACGATCCCCGCACCGATCACCAGCACATCGCAGTCGTACGTCATCGCTTCACCTCCCGCCGCGGCCGTCTCGTCCGGGGAGAGCGCGCCCCGGACTCCCGATGATGCAC
The DNA here is from genome assembly GCF_018614035.1 of Streptomyces sp. ISL-96. GTDB lineage: Bacteria > Actinomycetota > Actinomycetes > Streptomycetales > Streptomycetaceae > Streptomyces. The sequence continues at coordinate 13,302 of NZ_JAGGPA010000069.1, read as the reverse complement.
TGACCCACTGACAACGCCTTCAAACCCGCGGGACGACGCCCCTCACCACGCCCCTCACCGCGCGCCGCACGAAGCACCGCACGAAGCGCCTCACGCCGGCGCCACCAGCAGCGGCCGTGCCCGCTCCCGCAGCTCCGCGACCCGCGGCTCGTCGCCGTACGGCTCCAGCCGGTGCAGCAGGTCCCGTACGTACTCCGTCGTCCGCGCCGACGAGATCCGCCCCGCGACCTCCACCGCCCGCGTCCCCGCCGCGCACGCCGCGTCGAGATTCCCCGACTCCAGCTCCGCGACCGCCGACACCACCAGCCGCAGCCCGTGCGAGCGTACGAACTCCTCCGTCGGCCGCGACAGCGCCTGCTCCGTGAAGCGGCGCACCTGACGTGGCGCCTTCAGATCGCGGTAGCACTCCGCCGCATCCGCCGCGAACCGGTCGTACGAGTAGAAACCCAGCCAGGTCGGGTCGGGATCGCCCTCCCGCGCCCGCTCCAGCCACCCCTCCGCCGCCTTCAGCGCGCCCCCCGCCGCCTGCGCGTCGCCCGCCTTCGCGTGCGCCCGCGCCTCCACCAGCCGGAAGAAACTCATGGTGCGGGCGGTTGCGAGCCCCCTGTTCCGCTCCAGAGCCGCCTGCGCGAGATCGACCCCCTCGTCGGCGAAGCCCCGGTAGGTCGCCTGGAGCGACATCGACGCCAGAACGTACCCGCCCAGCGGCACATCCGCCGCCGCACGGGCCAGCCGCAGCGCCTGGATGTAGTAGCGCTGAGCGGCCTCCTGCTGCCCGGTGTCGAAGGCCATCCACCCCGCCAGCCGCGTCAGTTCCGACGTGGCGCCGAAGAGCGAGCGGCCGACGTCGTCGCTGTACGAGCCGAGCAGCAGCGGCGCCGCGTCAACCCGTAAGCACTCCGGCACCATCGACGAACGCCAGTCCCCGCCGCCGTACTTGGAGTCCCAGCGCCGCGCGTCCTCCGCCGCCTCCCGCAGCTTGGCCACATCCGCGTGCCCCACCCGCAGCGGCGTCGCGTCCGACGCCGACTCGTCGGAGGACGCCGTCGCCGTGGAGTCCCGCGCGACCGACGAATCAGCGGGCGTTATCAGCCACCGCGACGCGGGCGTGGCGTACGCGCTGACCGCGAACGAACCGGCCAGGGACTGCCAAATGCCGCCACTGCCCGCCCGTCGGCCCGCCAGATCCAGCCGGTACAGCTCGGTCGCCGACCGCACCGCCGCCGATACGTCGCGCGGGAAGGCGAGGCCCACCTCCGGCGCGGGGTCGGCGTCCGCCAGGCCGATCTCGTGCAGGGGCACGGGACGGCCGAGCTTGGCGCCGATGGCGGCGGCGATCAGGTGGGGCGCGGCGCCCTGCGGCACCATGCCCTTCGACACCCACCTGGCCACCGACGTTTTGTCGTAACGAAGTGTCAGGCCGCGCTGCGACCCGAGATCATTGACCCGCCTCGCCAGGCCGGCATTGCTGATTCCCGCGAGGGCGAGAACCGTGCCGAGCTTTTCGTTCGGCCCGCGTTGCTCCCTGGACATGCGCCACCCCTCGACACAGACGGCCGTCCGGCGGGGACATTCCCAGCCTTACCGCCCGCACAACCATGCGGCCAGCCCAGCCGGAATATGCGGACCGCGCAGGACATCAGTTGAACCCAGCGTAGTTCTCCGCCTCCCGACCGTTAAGGGGCGGTGGTCCGTATGGCGAGATTCGTGTAGTTACACGAACGCCCGTGCTCCGCCCCGTGCTCCGTGTGTGTGGCCGTGCGCCCGCCCTGCGCTCTCGTGGGGCCGGGCCGGGAGCCGCTTCCATGGGGCTTGCGTGGGTCGGCCCGCTGCACTGGATCCAGTGGGCTGGGGGACACCGCCGCCTTCATCCCCGCGGGCGGCGGACCGGTCCGGGAGGCGAACAGTGCCTCCCGGACTGTGCGTTCCCCCTCCGTCCCCCGTGGTACCGCCGTGCTCGCAGAATGGCTGAATGGCGTCTGTCGCCCAAACCGGCCGAAGTCCCGCGCGCGGCGGGCGCATTGACTTGCCCGTACGCCCTCCGTAGGCCCTCCTGCGTGCCGTTGTCGTGGCAGCATGGTCCCGAAGCTACTTCGGTACGTGCTTTTGGTTGCCCACAGCCTGTGGAGGCGGCGATGCGGTGGTTGGTGGGGTGGAGCAGTGTCGCCGCGAGCTTCGGGACGGTCGGAGCGGTCGGCCGGGCCGGCGCCACCCCTTCCACGCCTCCCACCCCTTCTTCTGCTTCCTCTGACCATTCCGAATCTCTCACCGTGCATCCCGTCGGCTCCCAGCTGCTGTGGGGCGACCCCGACCCGCTGTGGGCCGTCGGCGACTGGCGCCCCGACGAGGTACGTACCCTCAGCGTCGACACCTTTACCCGGATCGCCGTCCTCGGCTGCTGCGGCGCCTCCGACGAACAACTGCGCGTCGGCCTCTTCGCGGCGCGCGGCGGCGCACTGCGGCACCTGACCGCGTGGTCCGGCAGCTACACGGCCGTCGTCCAGGTCGGCCGCCGCGTCACCGTGGTCGGCGACCTCGCAGGTGCGCGCCCCGTTTTCTATACGCCCTGGGCCAATGGCACCGCGTACGCGACCGCCGCGCTCCCACTCGCCGACCTCATCGAGGCACAGCTCGACATCGGCCATCTCGCGGCGCTGCTCGCCTGCCCCGACGTACCCGAGGCGTTGCGCGACGGCACCCCGTACGCCGGCGTACGGCGCATTCCGCCGGGGCACGCGCTGGTCCTGCGCGAGGGTTCGCGCGAGATCACCGGGTACGAGCCGGTGGCCTCCCTCGCCGTAGCCGCAGCCCAACTCGACCCGGAGCGAGCCGTGGACGGCGTCCGGGAGGCCCTCGTCGAAGCGGTACGGGCGAGACTCACCGCACCGCGCCACGCCCCCGAGACCGTGCCGCCCGACCCGGGGCCCGTCCCCGGCATGGGCCCCGCCGATCGCCGGGCCGCCCGCGGCGCGCCCGTCCCCGGCATCGGCGCCGACCTCTCGGGCGGCAGCGCCTCCGCCACCCTCGCCCTCCTCGCCGCGGGCCTGCCGGGCCTGCCGGGCACGGTCCTGGGCCACGGCACGGGAGCGGGGGAGCGGCTGCTGGCGGTCACCTTCAACGACCTGACCGCCGAAGGCCCCGGAGCCGAGGCCGAGTTGGCGCGGGCCGGCGCCATCGCCGCCAACCCCCGCCTGCACCACGTCGTGGTAGCCGCGGGCGCCGAAGCCCTCCCGTACGCCGACTTGAACAGCGGCCCGCTCACCGACGAACCGGGCCCGTCCCTGGTCACCGCCGAACGCCACCGCCGCCGCCTGGCCGCGGGCAGCGCCGACCACTTCACCGGGCACGGCGCCCGCCAGGTCCTGGACGCCCACCCGGCGCGCCTCGCCGACCTCCTGATGGACCGCAGACGGCGCGACCTGCTGCGCCCGGTAGCCGCCCTCGCCAAAGTCGAAGGGCCGTCCGCCCACTCGCTCTTCGTCCCGCTGACCGTCTACCGCGCCGCCCGCCGCCTCGCCCGTACGCCGTACCGCGCGGGCATCGAGGAGGCGGCCGCCCGCCTCATGGACGGCCGTTTCGACGAACCGGGCACCCGGAGCAGGGGCAACGGCCCGGCGACCGCCCTGGACGCCTCGCTCGCGGCGCTCGCCTGGACCAGGCCGGGGCCTGCGGCGCGCTGGCTGACGGGCGAGGCGCTGGCTGAAGTATCGGTTCGCCTCCAGGCGTCGGCGACCAGGCCGTCGCCGGTGCAGCGCCCCGGTGAGGCCCGGGCGCGGGCCGCCCTGGCGCGGGCGGCGGCCGACCACCGGGTCTTCGAGCAGGCCGTGGAGGTCCGCAGCCAGCGCCTGCACGCCCCGTTCCTCGACAACCAGGTCGTACGGGCGTCCCGCACCCTCCCCGAAGCCTTGCGCGTCCAGCCGGGCGCGCGGGCGGCGATCCTGCGCGCGGTCCTGTCGGGCGCGGGCATCAAGGACCTGCCCCCCGGCTGGGGCGCCACGTCCCACGCCTCATCGGCGGCGGCGTCCCGGGCCGGAGTGCGCGCCGCGGTCAGCGAGTTGATCGCCCTCTTCGACGCGCCACTGCTGGCCGACGCGGGCCTGATCGAGGCCCGCGTCGTACGCAAGGCCCTGCGCGCGGCGGCCGACGGCGAGCCGGTGCCCCTGGACGGCCTGGCGGACCTGGTGTCCACGGAACTGTGGCTGCGCCGCCTGGTCTCCCGCCGCGGAACCTGCTGGACGGGCACGGCGGCCCCGCGCCAGCGCGCGGTGGCAGGCGGAGTCCCGCCACGCCGAGCGCTCTGACGGGCGCCCCTGCGGGGAGCTGTTCCCCTACCCCCCGCAGCTGATCCGCGACTGAGCCCAGTCCGCCAGCACCATCGCCTCATGCGGATGCTCCGGCTCCACGACGAGCCGGATCGACTCCCGCCCCGAGATGCCCGCCCGCACCGGCACAGCCGCCTCGCCACCGCGAACGAGTCCCGACTGCCACAGCAGCGCACCGTCCCCGTACAGCGAGAAACGCGCGGCCCCGACGCCCATCGTCATGTCGTCGATACCGACGAGCGCGTCATAGGTGGTACACGCGCGGTTGAGGTCGATGGTGACGGACGACTGCGCGTGCACCGTCACCCCGTTCCCGTACCGCACCCCGCCGATCGACATGCCGTAGCGCTGCCACAGCCAACTGCTCTCGCCGAGCCGCACCTCGGGCTCGGTGTGGTCGCCGAACGTCCCGTAATCCAGTCGGTGCACCTGATAGACGACTGGCGAGGGCGGCGGCGGTGGTGGCGGTGGAGGAGGAGGCGTCGGCTCCGGAGGCGGCTGCGCGGGCTTCGGAGCCGGTGGCGGAGGAGGCTGGGGGGTCGCGGGCGGCGTCGGCGTCGGCGTCGGCGCGGGCTCAGCCTTCGTCGGCTCAGGCGTAGGGGCAGGCGTAGGCGTAACGGACGGCCCCGGTTGAGCCACCGGCTGCGGCTTGGGCGCCGGCGGCGCAGACCGTACCGGCGGCTCCGGACTCGGCCGCTGCGGTACGACGGGCCGCGACACCGGCGGCTTGGCCACCGGCTTCGGCTTGGGCCTCGCGTCCTCACCTGCGAGCGCGAACACAGCCCCCGCGGCCACCGTCACAGCCACCGCCGCACCGATGGCCACCTTCGCGGGGGCACCCAGGGCTTCACCCCCGGCGGCACCGGCCGCGCCCCCGGCCGAACTCGAACCCGCGCCCGCGCCCGCGCCGGTCGCCGCGGCGGCAGCCCCCGCACCGGCCGCACCAGCCGCACCCGCCGCTCCACCCACCACCAGACCGGCGGCCTTGACCACGTACCCACCGGCGAACCACCCGATGACCGCGATCGGGAGCAGCGCCGGAATCCCGGCGTTGACGTCGTTCAGCTCACCCGCGGCCATCCGGCACTTCGCGCACTCCTCCAGGTGCTTGCGCAGCCCCCGCTCGGCCCGCATCCGCAGCCCGCCCCTGGCATACGCGCCCAGCCGGTCGGCGTACCGCGCGCAGTCGCCGCCCGCCGTCAGCGCCGTGCTCACATGCGCCTGGAGATACGCCTGCTTCAGCCCCTCCCGCGCCCGGCTCGCCAGCACGGCCGTGGCATTCGCGGTCAGCCCGAACAGCGGCGCCACATCACTCGGCGACTCCTCCTCGACCGTGGTGTGCCACAGCACTGCCTGCCAGCGCTCGGGCAGGCTGCGAAACGCCTGCATGGCCAGCGTCTGCTCCGCCTCATGCATGGCCCGTACGTCGGCCCCGAGGTCCAGGGTGTCGTCGTCCGAGGCATCCGCCAACCGGTCGGACTGTGCCGCGAAGAGCGCGAAGTCCTCGACCAGGTACTCGCGTTTGGCGGTCTTCGTCCAGGCCGCGGCCACCCGCCGCACCGTCGTCAGCAGATATGCCCGTACGGCGTGCTTGGGCCCCGAGCCTCCGCGCACCGCCTGCAACGTGCGCGCGAAGACCTCGGCCGTCAGGTCGTCGGCGGTGTGGGCATCCCGGCAGCAGGTACGGGCGTACCGGCGGACGGCGTCGGAGTGCCGCCGGAACAGCGCTTCGTACGCACTGTCGTCGCCCCCGCGCATCCGCTGGATCAGCTCGGCGTCGGAGGTCGGATTCTGCGCGCTGCCGCCCTCGCGCTGCGTGGGGACACTCGCGTCTTCACCGTCCACGGCCGGCCACGGCCCAGGCAGGACGGTCCCGCCGGCTCCGTACCCCGCTCCGTCAGCGTCATGCTCACCGCCGCTGCCGCTGTCACCGTTGCTGTCCGCCCGGCCGGGCCCCGCCTGGCTCGGCACCTGTCGCGAAGGCAGCCCACCGGGCTCCATGCCGACACGGTCGAGCGGTTCGTCCCGCTCCTCAACACCCATAGCGGAAGCCCCCGTAAGCACCCTCGGACCCGGAAATACCGGCCAAGAATCCCACAGAGCGCATCACGGCCCCTTGCTCCAGCCGGGCAACCACTCATCCGGGGAGCTTTCCCGTATGCAGGCACTAGCCTTCACCCGAACGGGGAAGGGTGACGGGTTCAAAGACGCCTCCGGAACGACCGTCGGCCCGCCCGTTCGCCACGTGGCGTAACAAGCGGACCGACGGCCGAACACGCACCTACGCGCCTACACCGGCCTGGACCGCAAGCCCTCCAGCAGGATGTCCAGCAGCCGAGCGGAAGCCGCCGCCTGCTGCGCCGCGTCCGGCAGCGAAGGCGCCGCCGTGGCTATCACCAGCAGCACATCGGCCACCGTCACATCGCCACGCAGCTCACCCGCCGCCCGCGCACGGTCCACCAGCCGCCCCACGACCTCGAGCAGCGCCGCGGTACCCGCGTCGTCACTCCCCAGGTCTTCGGGACCGGCACCCGTGGGCCGCTGCTCGACCAGCCGCAGCTCAGGCGCCGCCGAAGCCGTCACTGAACCCGCTGCCGAACCCGCCGCCGGACCCACGCCCTGCCGCTGCTGCGGCACCCGCACGTCGCCCGCCACCAGCGGCAACTCGTCGCCGCCACCGCCACCGTCGCCGCCGTCCACGCCCACCCGCAGCACCTGCGGCGGCAGCAGCCGGCCCGCGCCGGACGCCACCGAAGTACGCAGGAAGCGGGACAGCGCCGACCACGGCTCGTCCTCCTGCCCCAGGGCCGTACGCGCCTGGTCGGTCAGCCGGGAGGTCTCCTCCTCGGCTATTCGGCGCACCAGTACGTCCTTGCTCGGGAAGCGGCGGTACACCGTCCCCACGCCGACCCTGGCGCGTCGCGCCACGTCCTCCATCGGCGCCCCGTAGCCCAGCTCGCCGAATACCTCGCGAGCGGCCCGCAGTACATGCTCAAGATTGCGCTGTGCGTCCACACGCAGCGGCGCGGAGCGTGGTCCTCCGGTCCCCGCGCGCCCGTTGCCGTCGGATGCGACGGCAGTCTGCCAATGAGAGTCCTGAATGTGCATCAGCGTTCCCCCGGTAATGATGTCTCCCCCCGGAGACTCCCCGCCCTGATAGTCGGCCGGGACCGCAGACCCGGCCGCCCCGACGAGATACGAACATAGTTGAGCGCGCGTAGATACAGAAGGGGGTAGTTCCGCACGGAGCGCCCGCCCGATCGGAGTATCGACCGGAACCTTCCTGATTCGGCCACTCTCAGCACCCCCTCCCCGCCCGCTGACCTGCAAACCTTCCCCATCGAGCCGGAATTCCCGCACCTCACCGCGTGCGTGCCCTCCGGTCACACAATTTGCCGGGCCTGTGGACAAAGTCGTGCGGCCGTTGCGTCATGGGACAGTGACAGAACCTGCGCGCATTCTCGTTGTCGGCGGCGGCTACGTCGGGATGTACACGGCGCTGCACCTCCAGCGGAAGCTGAGAAGTGGCGAGGCCGAGGTCATCGTGGTGACCCCTGATCCCTATATGACGTACCAGCCGTTCCTGCCCGAAGCGGCGGCCGGCTCCATCTCGCCGCGCCACGTCGTGGTCCCGCTCCGCCGCGTCCTGGACAAGTGCAAGATCGTCATCGGCGAGGCCAAGTCGATCGACCACGCCAAGCGCACCGCGACCGTCACCACCCTCGCCACCGAGGAGGAGGGCACCGGCGGCATCGAGATCACGTACGACGAACTCGTCCTGGCGCCGGGCTCCGTCTCCCGCACCCTCCCGATCCCCGGCCTCGCCGACTACGCCATCGGCTTCAAGACCGTCGAAGAGGCCATCGGCCTGCGCAACCACGTCATCGAGCAGATGGACATCGCGTCCGCCACCCGTGACCCGGCCATCCGCGACGCCGCCCTCACCTTCGTCTTCGTCGGCGGCGGGTACGCGGGCGTCGAAGCGCTCGGCGAGCTCGAGGACATGGCCCGCTACGCCGCCCGCTACTACCACAACGTCAAGCCGCAGGACATGAAGTGGATCCTCGTCGAGGCAACGGGCCGCATCCTCCCTGAGGTCGGCGAGGAGATGGGCAAGTACGCGATCCGTGAACTGCGCGGCCGCAACATCGACGTACGCCTGGAGACCCGTCTCGAATCCTGCGCGGACCGCGTCGCCGTCCTCAGCGACGGCTCGCGCTTTCCCACCCGCACCGTCGTATGGACGGCAGGAGTCAAGCCGCACCCCGTCCTCGCGGCGAGCGACCTTCCCCTGAACGAACGCGGCCGCCTCACCGCCACCGCAAGGCTCACGATCGAAGGAACCGAGCACGCCTGGGCCGCCGGGGACGCCGCAGCCGTCCCCGACCTCACCGCGCACGAAAAGGGCAAGGAGTGCGCGCCCAACGCCCAGCACGCCGTACGCCAGGCCAAGGTCCTCGCCGAGAACCTCCTCGCCTCACTGCGCGGCGAACCACTCAAGAACTACGAGCACAAATACGCCGGTTCGGTCGCCTCGCTCGGTCTCCACAAGGGCGTCGCGCACGTCTACGGCCGCAAACTCAAGGGCTATCCGGCCTGGTTCATGCACCGCACGTACCACCTGAGCCGGGTGCCGACCTTCAACCGCAAGGCCCGGGTCCTCGCCGAATGGACACTCGCCGGACTCTTCAAACGCGAGATCGTTTCGCTCGGCTCCCTGGAGCATCCGCGAGCCGAATTCGAACTGGCCGCGGGCGGCGAGCCGCCCAAGACCAAGTGACGACTGTCAGTGCGGTCGGTCACACTGGGCGTGTGACCATAGGTTGGCTCACACCGGCACGGAGTGACCCGCTGTAGCGACACACCCCCCACCAACCCCAGCGTCAGCAACGCAATACAACGCAACGCGACACCATGAGGCTTGAAAGTCAGTGAACTTCACGCGCTGGAGCGCCCGTCTACCCGGAACGCAGCGCCGCGCCGCAGCGCGGACCGACCGCGGCTCCGTCCCGGCGGCCCGCGTTGAGTACGGCCGGCAGTCCGAGCACGGGCCCGACGCGCCCGACGGCCAGGACGCGCCCGGCGACGACCCCTTGCACCCCCGGCACCCCCAAAACCCTCTGACGAACCTCTCCGTCCGCGAGATCCTCGGCCGGCTCCCCGCCCTCGTCGCCCTGGTGTACGGCCCCGAGCACCGCGTCGCGTACGTCAATGACGCCTACGCCGCCGCCTTTGGCCCCCGCGAGACCGGCGCCCCCGCCGCCGTCGCCCTCCCCGAACTGGACGAGCTCGGTCTGCTCCCGCTCCTGGACCAGGTCCTGCGCAGCGGTACGCCCCGTACGGTCAAGTCCCGCAAGGTGCCCAAGGGCGGCTCGTACACCATCACCTGCATGCCGATCGAGCCCGCGACCGGCACCGACGGGGACGGTGGCGTGCTCATCTTCGCCGCAGACGTCACCGACCACGCGGAGGCCGCCGAGCGGCTGCGCGCCAGCGAGCGCCGCCAGCGCGAGACGGCGGTCACCCTGCAACGCTCCCTGCTCCCCCAGGAGCTGGAACAACCCGACGACCTGCGCATCGCCGCCACGTACCAGCCGGGCGGTACGGACGCGGCGGTCGGCGGCGACTGGTACGACGTCATCACCCTCGGCGCGGGCCGTACGGCCCTGGTCATCGGCGACGTCATGGGTCGCGGGGTGCGCGCCGCCGCCGTCATGGGCCAGCTCCGCACGGCGGTCCGCGCGTACGCCCGCCTGGACCTCCCGCCCCACGAGGTCCTGCAACTCCTGGACGGCCTCGCCGCCGAGATCGACGCCAGCCAGATCGCCACCTGCGCGTACGCCGTGCACGACCCCAACGAGGGCCGCCTCGTCTACGCGTCGGCCGGCCACCTCCCGATCCTCGTGCGCGACGAGGACGGCACGGTCCGCCGCGCCGAGGACCACACGGGCCCGCCGCTCGGCACCGGCGGCTGGATGCACACCTCGGGCACGATCGCCCTCCCGCCGGGTTCCACGGCTGTCCTCTATACGGACGGTCTCGTCGAGCGCCGTCGTGAGGACATCGACGAGGGCGTGGCCGCCCTGGAGCGCGCCCTGTCCGGCGCCACTGGCACGCCCCAGGTCGTCTGCGACCGGCTGATCCGCGCGCTGGGCGTCACGGCCGACCACGACGACGACGTGGCGGTACTGGTCCTCCAGCACCCCATGCGAACCGGCCCGGACGCGGAGCTCTTCCACAACGCGGCACTGGATCTGCTCGGCGGCATCGAGGCGGCCCCCCGCGCCCGCGCCTTCGCCACCGGGGTTCTCGCCTCCTGGCGCTTCCCGGTGGAGCTGTGCGACCTGGGCGTACTGGCGGCGAGCGAGCTCGTCGCGAACTCCCTCCAGCACGGCACCCCGCCCATGCGCCTGCGGCTTCGCCGCACGGACCGCCGCCTGATCATCGAGGTGACGGACGGCGACGACCACCTGCCGCGCCGCCGCCGCGCCGAACCGGCGGACGAGGCGGGCCGCGGTATCTCGATCGTCGCGACGATCGCCTCGTCGTGGGGCAGCCGACGCACACCCGGGGGCGGCAAAGCGGTGTGGTGCGAATTCGCCCTCCCGACGGCTTGACACAAACGCCGGAGGGGCGGGTCGGGTGAATGCCCCTCCGCAGGACCCGACGCCCGCCCTACTCCACCGGCGCCAGATCCTTCACCGGCACGCCCGAAGCGACGACCCGCGACCGCACCGGCACCGGCCGGTCCTGCACCGCAGTCAGCTGCTTGCCGAGCCGCAACGCCAGCACGCTGATGCCCAGCGAGAAGACGATGAAGGTAAGGATGTACGGCGCGTGCAGCGACGCGCCCATCGGTCCGCCCACGGCCGGCCCGACCGCCAGGGCAAGCTGCTTGACCAGCGCGAAGGCGGAGTTGTACTGACCGATCATCGACTCCGGCGCCAGATCGGCGACCAGCGGCGCGACGGTCGGCGACAGCATCGCCTCACCGAGCCCGAACAGCGCGTACGTCGAGATGAACGCGGCCGTAGCCATCGTCTGGCTGCCGTGCCCGAGACCCGCGTACCCCGCCACGACCCACGCGACGGTCCAGATCAGCCCGACCAGCGCGATGACCCGCGAACGCCGCCGCCGCTCGACCAGCCGCAGCACCACGAACTGCGCGATGACGATGACAGCGGTGTTGGCCGCGAGCGCGATCCCGAGCGTCGAGGGCTCGATGCCCGCCGCCTCGGTCCCGTAAGCCGCGAGCCCCGACTCGAACTGCCCGTAACACGCGAAGAACAGCACGAACCCGAGCCCGCACAACTGCACCATGGCCCGGTGCTTCAGCAGCGCCCGCAGCCCGCCCCCCTTGGCAGCGGCGTCGTCCTGCGGCATCGTGCCGGGGATGACGGCCGCGCGCGGCAGCCGGACACTGGCACCGATCCCGGCGAGGACCAGGAACATCACGGCCTCAATGCTGAAGAGCAGCAGGAAGCTGTCGGGCCGGCTCTCGTCGACGAGCTGGCCGCCGATCAGACCACCGATGCCGAGGCCGAGGTTCGCGAGAAAGAACTGCATGGCGAAGGCCCGCGTACGGGTGGTCGGCGTGGAGCACCACACGATCATCGTGGCGAGCGCGGGCTGCACGACCGCCGTACCCGCGCCGAGCAGCGCGGCGGCCAGCAAGACCGTCGGCACGCTGCTCGCGAGCCCCATGCACAGGGCACCGGCGGAGGCGGCGACCGCACCCCCGACCAGCACCGGCAGCGGCCCGCGCCGGTCGATGATCCGCCCGGTGAACGGCAAGACGACGAGTGCGGCCACAGCAAAGACGGCGAGCACCACACCTGCTGTACTCGCGCCCAGGTCCCGCACCTGAGCGACGTACACATACAGATACGGAACGGTGAATCCGATACCGAACGCGCTCAGCGCGTTCCCCATCTGGATCCGGCGCATCGCGGCGCCCATTGCCCTGGTCACACTCACCTGCTCAAGGTTTCGAAGGAGAAGACCTGAAGTCCGAAGACTTCAACTCTAAAGTTAGGTATTGAACAGTACACGTCGAAGGACTTAACCGCCAACGAGTCCGTGTCATACTGCGCCGCATGCCTGAAACCCCAGAGCCGCACGGCCCCCAGGAGCCGAGCCTCGACGAACAGATCGCCGCCTATCAGCGCGAGTACGGCGACCTGGACCCGCAGGTCGAGAAGGTTGTCTCGGCCCTGGGCCGCCTCAACCGCCGTATGAACGTGGCGTACGGCCGACAGGTCGCCGCACTCGGCATCAGCAACACGGAGTGGGAAGTCCTCAAGACCCTCGTGGTCTCCGGCGCCCCCTACCGGCTGGGCCCCGGCGAGCTCGCGAAGCGCCTCGGCCTCACTCCGGCCGCCATGACCCACCGCATCGACCGGATGGCGGCGGACGGCCTGGTCACCAGGGATCGCGATGAGAACAACCGGGTGCGCGTGATCGTGGAGCTCACGGACGAGGGCCGCGCCAAGTGGCTCGAAGCGATGCGCATGGCGTCGAACTTCGAGGAGGACCTGCTCCAGGACCTCACCGCCGACGAGCGCGGTTCGCTCGGCGAGATGCTGATCCGCCTGCTGCGCAGGGTCGAGGACGCCCAGCCGGACGCCGGCGGCCGCCTGAAGGACCTGGACTGACGCCCGTACTGACGGCCCATCGGCCGGGGTTTGACACAGCCCCCTCCGATCCGTAAGGTTCTTCGAGTTGTCACGGAGCCGGAACGGTTCTGCGACAACCACTCGCCGCGAACGCGGCAAACCCAACTCTCAGCACGATCTCCCACTCGGGGATAATTTCGGTATGCCGGAATTTATTCGAGAGGCTCGATTATGAGCCGCCCGGGAAATCCGCTAGAGTTCTGGATGCCAGAACGGCCCAACGGCCGGAAAGGCAAACCCGCTGACTGGGAGTCAGGCCCGAAAGGATCTGATAGAGTCGGAACCGCCGGAAAGGGAAACGCGAA